>JAQUYL010000028.1 GCA_028691845.1 Opitutaceae bacterium | reverse complement strand
GCCAGAAAAGAGCCTCCGCCTCTTGGGAGACTGTGAATGCCTGATGATCGCTGGAGTTTTTCACGGACGGGCTGCGACAGATTTTAATTACCGCGAGAACAACCTGACGCCAAGGGTGCACTGCGTCATAGCAGAGCGCGCTGCCCTCCCGCCGCGGCTAACGGCAGACTTCCCATGAGAGCAATCTGCCTCGTCGCGGGCAGTCCGCTCCCTGTAGCAGTCACACAATCCAGGCCCCGCTCCGCCGCACCGCTCAGCAGGTCAAACGGACCCCAGGCTCCGGGCGACTCGTTGCCCTCCGCACCGGGTCCGCACCCGCGCAACAAGAATGGCCATGATATTGTGCTGAAAGCCGCCCGGGGACGAAATCACTTATCCCGGATGAAATCGTAAATGTTCAGGTAATGTTGCCCGGGAACATTCCACGAAAAATCGCACCGCATGGCATTGAGCATGAGCTGGCGGAAATGGTCGGGGTACATGTAATAGCACGCGATGGCCCGGGACAGCGCCGACTCGATGCCCCTGATGTCGTCGTGGTGGAATACGAAGCCGTTGCGCCCGGACAGCGGCTTGTCCGCGTAGTCCTTGTCGAAGACGGTGTCGGCCAGTCCGCCCACCGCCCGGACGATGGGAATGGTGCCGTAACGCATCGCGATCAGTTGCGTGAGGCCGCACGGTTCAAAGCGGCTGGGCACGATAAGCATGTCCGCTCCGGCATAGATCAGGTGCGACAACTCCTCATCGAAACCGATCTCGAGATGGGAGTCGGGGTTCTCATTGATCTGCTGTTTGATCCGGCGGAAATGGTCGTTGGTCTGTGGTTCGGCGGCGTTGCCGAGGAGGACAAACTGGGCGCCGTGGTTGACGCAGTAAAAGATCGCATGCCGCACGAGGTCTAGGCCCTTCTGGGCATCCAGCCGGCCGACATAGGCGATGATGGGCCGGGCGTTGTCAGCCAGCAGCAGCCGCTGGCGCAGCGCGCGCTTGTTGTCATATTTCCGCTCGATCATGGCGGTCGAGTACTGGGCCGGAATGTGCCCGTCCTTTTCCGGGTTCCACACCTCGTAGTCGATTCCGTTGAGGATGCCGCCATATTTGCGGTGGTGGGTGTGCAAGGCCGGCTCCAGCCCGAAGGCGCCGCCGCGATCCTTGGCCTCGCCGGCGTAGGTCGGCGACACGGTGTTGACGAAGTTGCTGTAGACCACCCCGCCCTTCATCAGGTTCAGGGTGCCGGGGCGCCCTCCCCCCAGGCGGTCCGGATGGAAGAAATGCGCGGGCCGGTTCAACCCGGTGGCGCGCAGGACCTGTTCGCCGCACTCCCCCTGATGCTTGAAATTATGGATCGTGAAGCACACGCGCGGGTGCCGCATCCCCAGGGACTGGTAGATCTCGTACAAAAACACCGGCACCTGCGCCGTCTGCCAGTCGTGACAATGGATGATATCGGGATGCTTGCCGGCCTTGAACAGGTATTCCAGGGCCGCGCGAGAAAAGAACGCAAACCGCAGGACATCATCGTTGTCGCCATAGATCTTGCCGCGCTCGAAAAAGCGGTCCGGGGAATGCGGTTCGATGAAGAAGCCCTTCCGTCCGTACACGAATCCGCCATAGACCGTGCAGTGGATCGCGCCCCCTCCCCACGGCACCCACAGGTCCTGATAGACCGGCGCCAGTCCGTAGATGTGCTGCCATTTCAGACAGTCGTATTTGGGCAGGATGATTTCGACCGAATTGCCCCGCATCTCCAGTTCCCGGCTGAGTCCGAATACCACGTCCGCCAGACCACCGATCTTGGCGGCCGGCGAAAGTTCCGGTGAGATCATCACCACCGTCATCGGTGGAATGCCCGGGCGAAGGAATTGCCGATGGGAGGCGGGCTGGGACGGGCTGTCCGCCGGAATCGGGGCTGGCTCGCTGCGCCGTTCCGCCTCGTCGGCCGTTGAGTCAGCTTCCACGGCCCGCTCGAGCCCCCCCGGTTCCGCCGGGGTGAGCTGTCCGGGCCCGGGGATGGGCGGCATCGGGGCCGCGGCCTCCCTTGGGGGCCCTGGCTGGATTGGGAGCCGCTTATGGTCGCCCGGTTGTGCGGCGGAAGCATGGCCGGGGCCGGCGGGACCAACCGGTTCTCCCGCGGACAGTCGCCCGCTCGAATCCGGTCCTGTTGGGCGAGCGATTTTCCCGCAGCCTTCTTCACCGGCAGCATTGTCAGGGGGGGCCGGCGGCGGCTTTCCGAAAAGAGGTGGCATTGGCATCTCCTTGGGAGGGAGCTTGCGCGATGGGTGCTTGGCCATACGGTTTCATCAATAAACCCTGCTGGCACCATCAAGTAAAGCGCATTGGCCGGTGGATCCATGTCTCACTCATCCTCCGGCCATGCCTCCTGCGCCTGAGTCAACCACGCATCGTCAGCTTTCTGTCAAGTTGCCAGGATTATTCGCGATGAGACTTGGTTCGAAGGCAAACGAGTGGCTGCGAGGTCGCTCCCCGGGATCCTGACGTGCGGGCAAATGTCTGTGCCGCGATCCTACGCATTGGGGCGCAACGGCGGGCGCAAGCGGTGGCGGTGATCGACGTGCAAGGGCGTTCTTCCATTCTCCACGCCGGTCTTATGTTCCGCGTCTGCAGTCTGCATTTCCCCCGGACGAAATTAACATCGCCAGGGCGACGTTTCGCATTGTCTCACCTCTTAAACACATTCATTGAAACTATCTACCGGGCCAGCCCCGGCTAAAAAATGGCAAGCAAGAGGACCGAAAACGCCGGCGGCACAAGCGGTAGGGAATCCACCAAACCGCCGTCTCCTTCTTCGGACCTGCGTCTGCAAGTCATTCCGGTGGACCCTCATCGGCTTTTTTGCAGCTGGTGGGTGGGACCCGAGGCAATCGAAGGCGCCCGGGCACTGTGTCCGGAGGCGGCCGGGGACGCACGGCTGACGCTGCGTATTCTCGATTTAGACAAGGGCCCGGCCGGCGGACCCGAAGCTTATGTCCGTGAAGATTTTCCCGTGGGTGCCGGCTGGCAGGAACGTTTCTTCTCCCTCCGGCAACCTGGCGGCCTCGTGGCGGGGGCGTTGGGCGTCAAGGATGCAGACGGCAATTTTCTCCCGTTCCTCACGTCCCTGTCGGTAACCCTTCCCGAAGCCCCGGCGACACTGCCAGCAACGGAGCCCCCCCTTCCTGATCCGGTCCAGGAATGCGTGGTTCCGGCCGAAGAGAAGCCCGCAGCTATCGCGGATCCTGGGCCGGTCGAGCCGCCGGTTGCGCCAGCGCCGCCACCAGCGGCGACGCCAACCGGGCCATCGCTCGATGAATTTGCCATTCTCCGCAGCCTCGTCCGGATCGAGGGGCTGGCCCCGGAGCTCTGCCGCCTCCCGGACCTCTCGCCAGAACCAGACTTTTCTCCCTCCCCCACGGCCACGCGACGGACACCTGGCCCCGGATTGGTCCCCGCGACCCCAATTCTGGATGAGCGCGGTGTGGTGATGTCGACGCTGGCTGCGCAGCTCAGCCAACACTCAATTGACCGGAACACAGCGGTCGCATCTCCACCTAATGGCCAACAGTCCGCAGCGGCGATCGGCTCCGGAGCCTCATCATTCCGGCTCGCGAGCCAGGTGGGCGCTCATGGCAACGGAGCCCCCATGCGGTTAAGCACGACTCTTGTCATCAGCGGACGGGTCGGTCCGGGGCATCGCCTGCGCATGGGCAATCAGGAAATCGAGCTGCGGGCGGATGGTGGTTTCACCTGCCAGCGCCACCTCGAATCCTTTCCCTCCGGGTGGTCGATTCTGCTGCAACTTGCGGATCAAGCCGCCACGGAGGAGACGCCTTCGTTTGAGCTGCTCTCCCGCCTGCCGGATGCCGGCGCGGTGCTGACGCTTGACTCATACGTTGAGATCGAGGGCGAACTCCTTGATCCCAGCTATCGGTCATACCTGCCCCGCGGGGTAAACGTCGATGCGGCTGGCCGATTTCGCGTGGTTCGTCACGTCCCTCCGGGGGCGTTGTTTCTTCCCCATTTGGTTTTGATCGCCACTCCCGCCGCCCCCTAAACTGACGGGATGTCGCGAGCGGTGCCGCAAGCGCACCCCGCGCCGCGTTGCACCTCCCCTGTCATGACTTCCCGGAAAGCGAATGCAGCAGCACGCCACCTTGTTTTGCTGTTGCACGCGCATCTACCCGACTGTCGCCGCCCGGACGAACCGGACAGCCTCGAGGAAACATGGTTCTTCGGGGCACTGATGGAGAGCTATCTCCCGATCGCCCGAATGCTCGAACGGTTGGAGCGCGAGGGGATCGCAGTGCGCCTCACGCTCAGCCTATCGCCGACCCTGATTTGCATGCTGCAGGATCCTGCGCTGCGCGATCGTTTCCGCCGCCGACTGGCGGCGACCGAGCAACTCGCCCGCCGCGACGCCCGGGAGGCCCAGTGCCAGCTTCGTCATGTGGCCGAATGGCACGCCGGCTTTTTCCAAGAAATCGGCCGGTTCTTCGATCAACAATGCGGAGGCGACCTGTTGCGTTTTTTCGGCCAGCAGCATGCCGCCGGCAGGCTGGAACTGGCAACCACTGCGGCAACCCATGCCTTTCTCCCCGCCCACCAGGCCCATCCCGCCAGGGTGCGGGCCCAGATCGGAGTGGGTCTGGATGTTTTTTTCAAAGCCTTCGGTTTCCGGCCCGATTTTTTCTGGCTGCCCGAATGTGGCTACTATCCCGGATTGGACGACATCCTCGCTTCTTTCGGCGTGCGCGCTTTCGCGCTTGAAAGCCATGGCATCACGCGGGCCCGGCCACCGCCGTCAAGTGGACGAACCCCGATCCGCTGTCCGTCCGGGATCCTGGCGCTCGGGCGGGACACGGAGCTGTCACGCCTCGTGTGGAGCGCCCCCGGGGGCTACCCGGGGCACCCCGACTATCGTGAGTTTCATCGCGATCGGATTCATACCGTCGACGAGGCCGCCCTGACCGCCTGTTTGGGCGGCACAGCCCGGCGCCTGCCGACGGGCCTCAAATACTGGCGGGTGACCGGTCCACATCAAGAGAAGGCCTGGTACGACCCGGCGGCGGCGGCCGGACGGGCGTGCGAACACGCGAAGGATTTTCTGCAGCGCCTCGGTGCGGCTCCGGAGGGACACGGGATCTGGTTCGTCCCATTCGATGCCGAGCTTTTCGGCCATTGGTGGTTCGAAGGACCAATCTGGCTGGAGGAGCTGTTCCGCCTGCTGCCCCACGAACCCCGGATCGCGGCCGAAACCGTCACGCCGGCCGTGGAGGCATCCACCGCCCACGTCGGACGCCCTGCGCCGTCGAGCTGGGGCGAGGCCGGCGACTATTCCTACTGGATCAACAGTGATACGGCCTGGCTCTACCCGCAGCTCGACGAGACTGCACGGAGGTTCGAGGCTCTGCTTGCCCGCTTCGGCCACGAAGCACCGGCGGGGCTAGCCGGGCGCACCTTGCGCCAGGCATCGCGAACTCTGCTGCTGGCTCAGGCCTCCGACTGGCCGTTTCTCATCCGGGCCGGGACCGCGCGCGAAGCGGCGGTTGCACAGGTCGGCGGGCTTCTGTCCCGTTGCGCCCGGCTCTGCGACGAACTTGAGGCAGGCGCTCCCACTGAGGCGACGTTGCGCCGTTGCGAGTCCCTCGATCGGGCCTTTCCAAGCCTTGACCTGCGGCACTTCCAACCACGGTCAGGGTGGTGATCGCCGGCCGGCCGCGATCAATAATCGTGGTCGATGATGGCCTGCGCCCGCCGGCATATCTCGCGGCCATAATCCGTCCAGAGACCCTGCCCCCAGTACCGGTAGCAGCTGGTTTCTGCGCACAGGAGATGGAATAACGCACGGCGGTAGCGCGGCTCGTGCGTCGGGGCGCCGTGCTTCAGCACCTTCTCGTGAAAGCCCGCCGAGGCCTCCTCCAGGGGGCCGAGCACATTGCCGTAGCCCCGCACCCATGAGATGTTGTTGGTCCACGAGCCGCCTTCCATGTGAAAACGGCCGTCCTCCTTCTTCAATTGCTCGATGATCTGCGCGAGCTTTTCCGGCCCGCTGCCGGCCGGCAGCCGATCCCAGATGTGTTTCTGGAAGATGGGCTGGATAACCGGGAAATCGCGCGCGGTCAGGCCAATGGACTCGAGGTGCTCCAGATATTCGGTCACATTCAACAGCGGCGTATCCGAGTGCGATGACTGGTGGACGACCTCTTTGTACTTGGGCGGAAATTCATTCATCATCACGCCGCCGTTCTCGCCGTCGGCGATCTGGGTCACGAGCGGCGGCACGCTCTTCCCCGCCAGCTCCAAGCGCGACAGACCCCTGGCTTCGTAATACGGCTGCATCTGGGCGACGAGTTTCGTGTCGCTGCCCTGCGTCTTGATGATCGCAATGATCTCCGCGGCCTCGCCCTCGGAATTGCGGCATACCAAGCGGTGGGGCAGATGCGGGCGCGGCGGCGTTCCGCCGCGGTCGGGCTGCTCTACGGTGTGCTCCTGCACCAGCACCCAGCGGTAACCGCAGTCGCGCAGTGTTTTGACAAAGGCGTAGGCGACATCGGGATGATTGGGCAGCGCCATCTCGGAGGGCGAGAATCCGCGCAGCCGTCCCACCGCCTCGAGTCCGAAGAGTGCGGCAAAGTGATGCTGGAACGCCCGCACATGCAGCCGGAAATCCTGCACCGGGGTGGACGGCGCGACGGCGTGCCCCCACGGCATGCCCAGCCATTCAACGCAACGCCGGTAATCCGGATGGCAGGTGATGTTTTTCAGCGCATCGATCACATCGTGCAGGCCCATGCGGACCAATCCGTGCAGGAGCGTGCCGGAGTATTCGAGCATGACCCGCGGCTCCCGGCCCGCGTGCACCAGTTCCGGAATGAACTCGCCCATCCGCTTGTAGCACCAGTGGAAGACCGGGGCGTTGTGGTTGTCGCCGGTGTGCTGGTTTTCCATCATATGCTGGAGATTGCTGATGATGGCCGCAGTGCGCAGGTCCCCGCCTCCGGCCGGGATCAGCGGCTGGTGCATGTGCAACGCAATGGCCGCCGCGCTGCGGATGCGGCCGAAATCCACCCGGCTGCGATCGAGAAAGACCGGGCGGGCGGCCGGGTTTGCAATCGCGGCCTCGACGGAGGCTTCGCTTCCGCAAATATCGGGCAATTCTCCGGCAGGTTCGGCTAGGGGAAAGGTCATGATTACGGATGGACTCCGGCGTGCGCGGGTCGGGCACCATAGAAACGTCCGCAACCGGCAATGCACCAACAAAAACGATGCGCTGCTCGATTCGACGTGAGACGAACCCGGCGGCAGCCGGTTTCGCATCGACGGCCGTTCTGCGGAAGGTAGCGTCAAGTTCATCGCATGAACTGCCCACCGCATCTCGTCCCGCCAGAGCGATTGCGCGACGTTTCGTGGCAGATCTCCCATGGATTCCCCCGGCCGTTCCAGTTCGACCAGATTCATTTCACCTTCGTGCAGCCGCGCCTGGGCTTCCTGTGGTGGCATGTCGGCGAGACCGCCGCCGCGACCGCGCGCCGGGAGCTTGGGAGCGCCGGCCGTGACGCCGAAGCCGTTGTACGGATCTACGATGTGACGAGCATCCTGTTCGACGGGCTGAACGCCCATTCCCACTTCGATCTCCGCGTCGACGGACTGCGGGGCAACTACTACCTCCACCACGACCGCCTGGGTCGCAGCCTGCTGGCAGAGGTCGGACTGCGGGTGCGCGGCGGCGCGTTTCACGCCCTCGCGCGTTCGGCGGCAGTGTGCTTCGACCGCGATCGGCCTTCACACGATTTCCGTACGGAGGGTCTGTTTGTCGCCCGGGACTACCGCCTCGTTTTCCCGGTTGAAAACTTTTACGACGCGCGCCTGTTCGAGCGGATGAGCGGGGAGCTGGCCGGCGCTCCGGCCCGGCGCCCGCTACACGTCGCCGCAGTTTATCTGGGCTGGGGTGAGGCCGCGGATTTCAGCGGCCCGCTGGGCGCCGCGCTGCGCCGCACGGGCGAAGCGCTCGGACGGATGGGCACGACAGGGGTCAGCTTCGGATTGAACCGCGACGAGGCGACGCCGGGAGCGAACGAGACGCCGGCTTCATTGATCGAACGCGGCACGCCGGCAGTCTTCGCGCGGCTGGAAGCCGCCCACCGCCAGCATCCCTTCGATCTGGTTCATTGCCATGACTGGTATTCGGCCGGAGTCGGTGAGCGCGCCCGACGGGAATTGCACCTGCCACTGGTGCTGCATCTCCACTCAACCGAGCATGAGCGCGCCCAAGGCCGGACGGAAAGCGCGGAAGCCCAGGCAATCTGCCGGCGGGAGCAGGCAGCCGTCGTCACGGCGGATTTGATCCTTGTCCCTCATTCGGCCACGCGCACGGTGGCGGTCGACTTGTACGGTGCGCCGCCCGAAAAGGTGGTTGTGACGGACGACCCGCCCTTCGCCCAGGCGGGACGCACGAATGATCCCGGGCGGACGAAGGCGCGCTTTCAGCTGAATCCAGCCCAACCGCTGGTTTTGTACTGTGGTGAAATCTCCCATGCGGCGGGCGCGGACCTGCTGGTCGATTCCCTCAGCCATGTCTGCCGCGAACGTTCAACGGTGCAGTTTCTTTTTGCGGGCGAGGGGCCGCTCCGCCGAGAACTCGAGGCGCGCGTGCATCACGCTGGACTGGGCCACAGGGTGCGTTTTGTCGGCGATGTGGCGCGCCCGGTATTCGAGGAACTCATCAACGCGGCGGACTTTGTCACCGTCCCCGCCCGCACCTGGCAGGACGAAGGCGTGGCTCGCGCCGCCATCGCCGCCGGCAAACCGGTTCTAACCACCCACCAGGCCCGCCTGGGATGCATTCAGCACGGACAGAACGGATTGGTGGCCTACGACAACCCCGGTTCGATCACTTGGGGCCTCAAGGAGCTGTTCAGTCATCCGCTGAGCGAGGGAATGCGGCGCACCGCAGCCGCTCGCTCCGTCGGAAAATCCCCCGACGCGATCGCGGCCGAGTGGCTCATCGCCTACCAGTGCGCGCTCCGCCAGCAGGCGGCGTCAAACTCCCCCGCCGGGTAATCCTCCCGCCATGGCCAAGGGCTATCTCGCATTTGTCCTCCACGCGCACCTACCGTTCGTGCGCCATCCCGAGTACGAACATTTTCTCGAGGAACGCTGGCTGTTTGAAGCGATCAACGAAACCTACCTCCCGCTGCTCCGCTTCTGGCGGAAACTGGTCGACGAAGGGGTGCCGTTCCGGGTCACGCTGTCGCTGTCGCCCAGCCTGCTCGCCATGCTGGAGGATCCGCTGCTGCAGTGGCGATTCGCCAACCACCTGGACCGGTTGATCGAGCTGAGCAGCCGGGAGCGGGAGCGCCTGCGCCACGACCCGCACCTCGCATGGCTGGCGGAATATTATCGGGCGCTCTTCACGGAGCATAAGGCTGTTTTTGAAGGCTGCGGCGGCCGCCTTGCGCTCGCCTTCCGGGATTTGCACCAGCGGAGGGTGATCGAACTGGCAACGTGCGCCGCGACCCACGGCCTGCTGCCGCTGCTGGCCTCCCATCCGAAGACGGTCGAAGCGCAGGTGGCGATCGGGCTCGATTATTTCGAACAGGTGATGGGTTTCCGGGCGCGCGGCCTCTGGCTGCCGGAATGCGGCTATTTCCCCGGCGTGGAAACAGTGCTGCGCAAACACGGGGTGCGCTATTTCTTCGTCGAATCGCATGGCGTGGAGAATGCCTCGGTGCGTCCGGCCTATGGCGTGCACGCCCCCCTGTTCACCGACGCCGGGGTCGCAGCCTTTGCCCGCGACCAGGCGATCACACGGGAAGTCTGGTCGGCGCAGGCCGGTTTCCCCGGAGACCCGGACTACCGGGAGTTTTATCACGACATCGGTCACGATCTCGACTGGGATTACATCCGGCCCTACCTGCCCGGAGATGTGCGCTGCGACACCGGCATCAAATACCACCGCATCACTGGCAAAACCCCGTGGAAGCAGCCGTACCATCCGGAGGCGGCGCGCGAAAAGGCGGCGCGCCATGCGGCGGAGTTCGTGGTCCGGCGGGCGGCGCACATCGATTATCTGGCTTCCGCAATGCCGGCGACCCCGATCATCACGGCGCCATTCGATGCCGAGCTCTTCGGCCATTGGTGGTTCGAAGGGCCGCAGTGGCTCGACTATGTCATGCGCAAGGTCGCGTTTGATCAGCGGAGTTTCACCCTTGTCACGCCGTCGGAGTTTCTCGATCGGCACCCGGTGCACCAGCGCGCCACTCCCGCCTGTTCGACGTGGGGACACGGCGGCTATCTCCAATACTGGCTGAACCGGAAGACGGATTGGATCATCGCGCAATGCCATGAATGTGCCGCGCGCATGGAAGCGCTGGCCACCCGGCACGGCGCTGGCGCACCGGCGCCGCTCGTCGTGCGGGCGCTCAACCAGTGCGTGCGCGAGTTGTTGCTGGCCCAGTCCTCCGACTGGCCCTTCATCATCAATGGCGGGACCGCCGAACAATACGCCACGCGCCGGGTCAAGGACCATGTGAGCCGTTTTGCGGCGCTGGCCGATGCGGTGGATGCCGGCACCATCGACGAGAACACGCTGCGGGCGATCGAATACATGGATAATCCGTTCCCGAACGCGGACTATCGGTTGTTTCTTTGAGCAGGGAGGCCTGCCCGGAATAAGGCCGGCAGAAACAAGTGGTCAACAGGCGGGCGCCCTGCTTGCATCAGCCCCGCCGCCCAATCCCGCGCCAGCGTGCAGCGCGGCCCATCCCCCGCCATGAAGGAAATCTATCATGCCCTCGGACTTCACTTCCACCAGCCGCTCGGCAACCTGCTGGCCCTGCACCGGCAGGAAAAGGAGCGCTGGGAGGCGCGCCAGATCCTGCTGGCCTACGACCGTCCCACCCGGCTGATCGAGGGATGGGCGGACAAGGCCCGGCTGCACTTCAGCTTCTCGGGAACGCTACTGAAGCAATTGGCGGATCCCGTCGTGCGCGAGACCTTTGGCGACATCGTCAACCTCGCGGAGCTGCTGGACCGCTATCGGCACGGACCCTTCGAGATCGTTGGCAGCGGCCTCTATCACCCCGTGTATCCTCTCACGCCGGAGGCGGACTGGGACGCCCAAACGGAAATGTGGCTGGGCCTGGGCCGACATCTGCTCGGTCGCGCCCGGTTCCAAGGATTCTGGCCGCCCGAAATGGGGTTCTGCATGGAAATGATCCCGCTGCTGGCGCGCCATGGCTTCCGCTATGTGCTGGTCGATTGTTACTACATCAAGCCGAAGCGGCCGATGCGCTGGGAGGAATTGCGCTACCGGCCTCACATCGCGCGGCAGGGCGGCGCCGAAATCATCGTCATTCCGCGCGACCGGGAACTATCCGACGCCCAGCTCTCGGGGATGGATCCCGGCTGGTTCGAACATGAGGTTGTGCAACGCACCAAGTGGTGCGATTTCCCCGCCCTGGTGACAACCTGGACCGACGGCGACAACGGCGGCTGGTTCCGGACCACCGATATCAGCTCCGGTTTCTGGGGCGGCTTTTACCTCCCGACGCTCCAGAGGCGGCGCGAGGACAAACTGGCCTACCAACCCATCCATATTCCCGAATTTCTAGACCGTTTCCCGCCCGCCGATGAGGTTGAGATTCACCGCGGGGCATGGAACACCGGCCACCACTGGGGCGGCGACTTCATGCAATGGACCGGCTCGTTGCTGCAGAAGAAAGGCTGGGACGAGGTGCGCAACGCGAGCCGCTATTACCGGGAGGTGCAGCGGGCCTTCGAGAAGGGCAAGGCCGCCCTGAAGGATGAGGCGGAGGTGCGCCAGATGATCGTCGAGGCTTTCGACTGCATCCTGCGCGCCGAAACCAGCTGCAACTTCTACTGGGGCAGTTCCTGGGTGCACAAATCCTTCGACGACCTCGAACGCGCCTATCATCTGCTTGACATGGCCAAGGCCAAACTGGCGGTCGGCGCACCGCGCTGAACGCGAAGGCCGGGATCGAGCGATGTGCTCTCCCGGCCGTTCTTATATTGGCGCTCGCGGCGTCAGGTCCAATGGACCGCCCGGGGAAAAAATATTGCGGCGTTCTTCCATCCGGGGGCGCATGGCGGCCGACGTCTATTCGAGCTTTTGCCGCTCCTGCCGGATGAATTCAGCCGTCAGCGGCAGCATCTTCCCGTCCCGCACGAACGCCTCCTGGCCTTCCCGGCTCAGAATGAAACGCAGGAATTCCTTCACCGGGGGATCGAGCGGCGTGCCGGGTTTCCGGTTGATGAAGAAATACATCGAATCGGTGAGCGGGTAAGTGCGATCGCGAACGGTTTGAAAGGTCAGACTGACCGGAGCCGCGCCGTCGGTCGGAGCGATGGCGAGCGCCTTGATGGCGGGGCTCTTGCCGCGGAGGATCGAGAGATATGCGATGCCATAACGATCCTTGGCCAGGTTTTCGGCCAACTGCGGGTCCATCCCCATGAAGGTTCCGTCGGGTTGGGTAATGTTAAAGCATTCCTGGACTCTTTCGCTCCATTTATCGCTTCCTTGGAGAACGGTGTTCGAGAAGCGGAAGCCGAACATGCAGCGGATGGCGTAACTGTAGGGATTAATCGGCTTGTCCGCCCACTCTCCGGTGAGACCGAGCTGACCCCACGTGCGGATGTTGCCCTCGGGACCGCGGGCGTACTCGGGATGCCAGGTCGTCCCCACCCATCCGCCGGAGCGCGGCGCCCCATAGATGCCGTCCAGTTGTTTCAGCGTGAGGCTGTTCAGCGGGTTCGCGACATTAACCATGATGGCGAAGGGTGGCATGGTCGCCCATCCCGTACTGGGGGCTATCGTCAATGGGTCGTAATTGTACAGCCGCTGGAAGGCCAGCAGCGTTTCCCATGTCAGCACGTGCGTCGCGCCGATCTGGGCCGTCCCGTGGAGAAGCCCCGAAACGGCCAGCATGTTGGTCTTGAGGTTGAATTCGACCGTGACGCCCGGTTGATACTTCCGGAAGCCGTTCGTGAGATCGGAGCGCAGGCCGGCGCCGCCGAACATGTCACTGCCCCACAGCCGCACCACTCCGGAAACCTGCCGTTCGGGAACGTATCGCGGCAAATCCGCCAGATTGAAGAGGTCCGGGGAATAATTGACCGTGTTCATGGACTTTTCGATCACTCCGGCGCGAGCGCTCTGCAGGACGAAAGAATCCCCAGGCGCCTCGCCGGCAAACGCGGTCGCACTCAGGACGAGTGACGCCAGGGTGGTGAGTGCCAGTGCACGGGCCGACTGGCAAAGCGATGGAGGGGGAGTAATATTCATGGATGTGTTTTTCAGGGGGTGCGGAAGGTTGTGATTTGTTTGCTCCTGGGTGATTGATTATACGCGCATAAGCGGCATGAGCGCTCTTGTCGATCACCCATGGAAGCCGTTTTCCCGGCTTTGCTCCAATTGAACCGCCTTCATTGTTTTCTGGAATAGTAGGCTACGGGTTGCGACGGTGAGGAAAGGCTAGAAACGATGGGTCCACGCTCCCTTGAGCACAGTCTCGTTGGTGGTGGGGCGGAAGCGATCGAGCGAGGTATCGTAGCCTTGGTTGACGACGAAATAAATCTCGTTTCCGGGTTGCACGATCCACTTGAAACGGAAGTTGAGACCGAGGTCCGCGGAGAGATTGTCATATTGGGCGAGCAGGCTGAGCTGGAGGTCGGGCGTAAAGGTGTAGACGGTCTTGAGGGAACCCAAATGAACATCAAAATCGCCCTGCGGCAGCCGGATGCGGTTCAACTCGAAGCCGGTGGTGAGATCGATGTGGCGCGAGGGGCGCCAGCCGCAACTGACCTTGTAGTCACGGCTGTCCCCGGCGTAAAAATCCCCGTGGTGGAATTCAAGCCCGAGGTTGAAGGGACGCGAGTAGCTGGTCGTGGCCGTCACATTGAGGATCCCCCATTGGTAATCACCCGTGGGAATGATGATGGTGGGGCGGATCGCGAAGGGAGTTTCGAGCAGCTCGCGGTGGGTTTCCCAATCGAGATGGAAAAGGTCGCCGTTCCTAGTCTCGAGATCGATATCGGGGAAATTAACCGTATAGTCGAGCCGCCGGCGCCCAGGAAGATCCATGATCAAGTTGCCCACGAAGAGCGCGTCGATGCGCCGGATGCCGTTGCGGGCAGGATACCACCGGTAGCGGGTGGTTAAATCGCAGGACTGGATGTTGATCCGATCCACGAATCCGAGCGCGGGATCGTAGTTCTCGCCGATATATTTGTAACGATAGGATAATAATAACGGTTCATTGGGAAAATCCGCGCCAAACCGGAAACAGTCATCGGCGGCATGCCTGTAATCGGAATCCGTGTGCTGGAGGGATGCACCCAGAATGAGCGTCCGATTGCCCGGGAGGCGGCTGTTGAGGTAGTTGAAATCGGCGCCGACGAGGGAATGGTTGCCGTTGCTCCGCGGGTCGCCGCGGGTGAAGATGATGCCGGTGTTGGATTCCTCAAGAACCTGCCGCGCAACCTTGCCGACCAGTAGGTTCGTGGAGTCCACGCCTGCGTGTTTGTCGATTTGCACATCGAGCAGGCCGATGGTCCACGGACCGGCGCGGCCGGTTAATTTGATGCCCCCGAGCAAATCGATCCTACTGCCATCGGCGGCGCGGCCAATCCGGCGGGAATAGTAGGGCTTGGGGGTCTCCTGGATGGCACCAAAGGTGAAGAGCGGAGCATCCTGCAGGAAAAACGTGCGCTTTTCCGGGTAAAAGAGAGGGAAGCGGCCGAGGTTGACCTGGCGTTCGTCCACCTCGGCATCGGCAAAATCCGTGTTCACCGTAAGAGTGGCGGCGAGAGAGGGAGTGACATGCCAGACGAGATCGAGGCCGGGCTTTAACTCTAACTTGCGCTCATCCGGGGCAGGGTTCGAACGACGGGTGAGGCTGGCAAAGGGTTTGACGTCAAACCCGCGTCCCTGCCGCAGGCCCGTGATATTGCGGAGTTCGCCTTGATCCGGAAGGTAGGTGACGTCCCGTGAGCGAGATGTGCCGGACCAGCGTATAATCTCCTTACTGCGGGCAATGGTGCGGCTGACGTTGAATCCCCAAATGGCGTTGGTCGGATCAAACGAGAGACTCTTGACCGGGATGGCGAACTCAGCGGACCAACCCGAGGCATCGACGGTGGCCCTGCCTTGCCAGAGACCGTCCCAATCAAAGGATTGGGTGCTGTTATCCTCGATGGTGCCTTCGTATCTGCCCCCGGCAGCTGTGAGACCAAAAAAATATCCGTCACTGGCGCGGTCGAATGGATCGAAAGTGACCAGCACGGAATCGTCGCTGTCGTCGTCCTTGTCGTGCTGCATGTTGACCGCGGGGATGCGGCTCGCTTGGCTGTCGTGCAAGCGCACAGCGACGTAGATGTTGTTGCCATCGCAGGTAGCCCAGACCTCGGTACGTTCATTGGGCTCGGCGTCTTCCAGAGGCGAAACCTGGCGGAAGGCGTCGCTGTGGGCGGCTGTGCGCCACACCGGGTCGTCGAGAATGCCATCAATTTCGGGCGGCACCTCGGCCGGACGCAATTCGAGTGAGGGCGTGGCCGCCACGGCTGGAACCAGTGAAGCCAGCCCCAGCAAGAGGCTCACGAGCAGGGCCACGGCCCGGCTGGGCGCGGCGGGCTCGCTGCGATTCCCCGTCGGCAAGTCACGGAACAATGATCCTTGCCGGTGGCCCTTGGCACACGGGAAAGCCGTGTCCTCCATGAACGGGGATTGGCTGGGGTATGGCATAATTTCCGGCGGAATCGTATGGGGAAATATCTGCAGTACAAGGCAGACATTTGTATAAGTAATGCCAATTTTGTCATACCCTTGGCTGCTTGGCAGCATTTAAATGAGCCAACAGCAATCCTGGCGTGATTACGGGAATTCGAACTGACTGGTGAGTTGGTCACAGCTCTCTCATTTTCCCCCACCATCTCCGAGGGCAGGTCATTTGGTCCACCGACATTCCTTTGCATGATTTGAAACCGTCGAGGCAGGGCACGAAGTGAAGACGTAAAAGAAGCGCCAGTCCCGTCAATATCCCGCCGGGCGGCTCGACTTCCGCGCACAGAATCGAATCATTGCCGTCAACCGTTCAACTAAATGAAGACTGCGACCCTTCTCTTTGCGGCCATAATCGTGGCGAATAGTTATCTCGAACCGATGGTGGGCGCGGCAGAGATTCCCGCGCCGATTCCTGATCTGGTCCACACCCCCCCCGGCCGGGGTCGGTTCTATGTCGGAGGCCATTACCGTACCGATGCACAAGGGGTCACCCGCATATACGGCCAGATGTACGTCGAATACCAAATGCCCGCCAAATCGGCGCATCCTTACCCGATCATCATGATTCACGGGGCGGGATCCACCGGTGTTGTTTACACCGGGACTCCAGATGGACGGAAAGGATGGGCCGACTATTTTTTCGAGCAGGGCTACGCGACATTTGTTGTCGACCAACCGGGGCGGGGCCGCTCCGGCTACAACCCGGAATACGGTCCCGTCCGCCAGCCGTCGGTTTCTGATCGGGCGAACAAGGCCAAGGCGGAGACATGGCCCCAGTCAAAATTACTGACGCAATTTCCGATTGACCCTGCGACAGCAGGGCCGGGTGATCCGGTCTTCGACGAAATGATGCAGGAATCGGTCCCGGGCATGGCGGACGTGCGCCTGCAGCAACAGCTGACCAGAGATGCAGGCATTGCTCTACTTGATCGGATCGGCCCCTCGATTCTGCTCACGCATTCCCAATCGGGTCCCTGCGGGTGGCTGATCGGGGATGCCCGACCCCAGCTGGTGAAAGCGATCATCGCCATCGAACCAGGAGCATCGACTGCCGTCGGTCCGGCGCCCATGTTGAAGGATGAACCGCAAAAATGGTTCCTTGCCGAACTTCCGCTCACGTTCTCACCGCCAGTCTCCGATCCCTCAGAACTGCATATTGCAGTGGAGAGCGAACCTATCGGTCCGGGGATGTGCCGGTGCCGTCGTCTGTCTCAACCCCATCACAAGCTCGTCAATCTCGAAAAAATCCCTGTTCTGGAGTTGAACGGTGAAGCCTCCTACCACGCGATCCGCGAACACTGCACCGCGCAGTTCTTGCGAGACGCAGGCGTACCGGTCGATTTCGTCCGGCTCCAGGACGTCGGCATCTGCGGAAACGGCCACTCAATGATGATTGAGAAAAACAACCTGGAGATTGCGGCCTACATTGCCGGCTGGATCAAGACTCACACGAGATGATCTGCACCTCCGGCTGCGGATCAGTCAATCCTTCGGTTCCGCCTGGTTTGACGACATTCCTTGATTGGGGTGCACCGGCCCAGCATCCGGTGCAGATCGGGCGGAACAGAATGATGATCGGGAACGGCCTCCATTTGAATGTTTTGACCCCCGCACCACTCCACTGAATCCTCCCCCGGCGGAAATCTCCACTCGCTGATCGGACCAGAAATAAGAGCGCCGCAGCACATTGCTGCGGCGCAAGCAAACAGTTTGGGCCCAAGACTGGCCCGCGGGTTGGTTATTCCAGTTTCTTCAAATTTTCGCGGACGACTTCGGCGGTCAGGGGCAGGTACTTTCCGTCGCGCTGCACCTCGTTCTGCCCTTCCTGACTCAGGACATACCGCAAAAACTCTCTGATCTTCGGCGCGAGCTTTTGCCCCGGCTTGGGACTTACATAAAGAGACTGTTCGGTCCACAGTGGATAGGTCCGTTCGCGCTGGGTATCCATGTTGTACTCGACATACGGGCCGCCCTCCTTTCCCGCCAGGGCCAATACTTTCAACTCGGGGGAGAAATCTGTATTGTATATAAAAATGCCGATGCTGTAGGGGTCCTGCTTCATTTCATCGGCCATATGGGTCATCCATCCGTAGTTAGTGCCATCGGCCTGCTTCCAATTTCCATACGCCCGGATGTGCTCGTTCCATTTGTCGCTGTGCTGCAGGACCCGGTTGGCAAAACCCCAGGCGGTCTCGTAGACCAAGCTGGGACCGTAAGGATTGATCTGCTGGTTCGCCCACTGCCCGGTCAGTCCGAGCTCGCCCCATTTGCGTATGTTCTGTTCCGGACCGCGGGTGAATTCCGGATGCCACTGGGTTCCAATCCAAGCGCCAAAACGCTCCGCGCCGAAAATCCCGTCCAGTTGTTTCAACGTCAGCTTGGAGAGTGGATTGGCCTTGGGAACAGCCACCACCAGACCGGTCTGCCAGCCGCCGGTATTGTACGAGCCGGTCACTGCCGAGAATCCGATCGGTTCAGTGCCTTTGATCCGCACGTGCCCGAGGTAGTCGTAGAACAGGGGATCGTGGTCCATCGCGATGTCGGCCAGATCAAAATAAAGAGAGGGGATCGCGATCGCCGCGCTCGGCAGGTTGTAATCGAATTTTACGCCCGGCTGGAACTTCTGGAAGCCCTGCTCCCAATAGTCGGCCAAGTTGGAATCACCAATATAATTGTTGCCCCAGATGCGGAGCGTGCCGGTGACCTGCTCCTCCGGAGTATAATGAGGCAGGCCGCTCAAATCAAATTTCCTAGTGTAGGAGGGCTTCTTGTTGGGACTCTCGGCTCCCGCCGCAGCCCGCTGCGCGTACCGTGATCCCGGTGGAGGGGCCTCGTCGGGCCGGTATCCAGAAGCGGGTCGTTGGGCGGTGACATGATTGGGGGACAGCATAGTGGCCAAGGCGAGCGCGGCCACGGGAATGACTAAGGATTGTTTTTTCATATGGGGATATTATCGAAACCTTTCGACACCCATCCCCGGAAGGGATGGCTGCCGGCAAAAAGGTGAACCAGCCCGGATAACAATGAAGAAATCCGGGCTGGCCGGGGGTCATTTGATTTCCCGCATGGCCTTGGTCACGAATTCATTGGTGTACAGCTGCTCGTCCTTGACCTTGGAGGCGTCGCCGGTTGCCCGCCAGATGCCCTCGGCGCTGCTGTCGAAACTGGCCGTCAGCATCGCGTCCACCGCCAGCCGGACCGCGTCCGGGGAGAAAGAGTAGTCGCCCCTGGCATAAGAGGACAGCGTGTTCTGGATGTACTTGATCTCCGCCTGCCGGTCCTTGTTCGCAAAATAACTGGCCGGCAGGTTCGCCACGATTTCGTCCAAGGTGTGGGTGTTGATATACCGCATCGCCCGGACGTAGGCGTTGACCAGCCGCTGCACGGTATCCGGATGATCCTTGATGAACTGCGGCGCCATGAGGATGGATTGCGCCGGGAACGGGGCGCCAAGCGCCCGCACCGTCCCCTCCCGCGTGTTCAGATCGTACAGCTCCGAGGTCAGATTGCTTTCCAGCAGCCCGGAGGTGACCGGTTCCTGGAAATTCATCACATCCACCTTCCCTGCCCTCAGATCACTGAGGACCGCCTCCAGCCTCCCCTCCTTGGGGTGGTTCAACGAAGTGTAGCTCTGCGGCGGCAGTCCCGCCTTCCGGGCCAGATAGCCGGTCAGAACCGCCTTGGTGGCGTAGCCCGCCCCCTCCGCCACGTTCCGGCCCCGAAAATCCGCGGCGCTCTTGATCTCATCCTTCACCCGATTGGCGACCAGCACCTTCATGGACGGCGAATCATTGAACATGATGACCGCCTGGACGGGGAAGCCGTGGCGGGCGCCAAACACCGTGTGGTTGAACCAATGATAGTAGGCGTCAACCTGCCCCTTGTTCATCGGCTCCAGGAAAAGATAGTCCTCCTTGGCGAACTCCATGATGTCCACCGGGACAATCTCCACCCCCTCCTGCTGAAAATAGCCGAGGCTGTCCGCCAGCCGCGTCACAATCGTATCCTCGTCAAAGCCCATGCGCACCTTGATCACGTTCCTGGCCGACCCGGCCTTGGAGGTGTCACCACAGCCGCTGAGGGCGAACGCCGTGCCCAAAAGGGCGGCAGCAAAGAATAAAGTCGGTTTGTTCATGAGAAATTTT
>JAQUYL010000037.1 GCA_028691845.1 Opitutaceae bacterium | reverse complement strand
GCGGAGCTTCCTGCGACCGTCGGAGTTACGGTGTCTTCTGGCATGGTGGCTGTCGGGTTTTGGATTAGCGGTTAATCCGCCCCAAGCCAACCTCCACAAAATGTGCGAAACATGCCGGACGTTATCCCCGTCTTGGTTGCCGCGCTTACTCCTCCTCAGGGGGAATGAAGCCGCGGCGGAGCATGTTTTCGGCAACGGCGCGGGGGAAGAGGAAGTTTTCGAGGTATTGCCGGCCGCCGGCCTTGGTGCCGCCGCCGGACATCTTGAAGCCGCCGAAGGGGTGACGCTCCACGATGGCGCCGGTGCAACCGCGGTTCAGGTACAGATTGCCGACAAAAATCTCCTGCTGAGCGCGGGCGAGCGTGGACGGACTGCGCGAGAAGATGCCGCCGGTCAACGCGTAGTCGGCGCCGTTGACCAGTGCAAAGGCCTCGTCCAAATCCTTCGCCATGAGGATGGCGACGACCGGGCCGAAGATCTCCTCACGGACGATGACGTGGTCCGGCCGGCAATCGGTGAAGACAGTCGGCGGCACATAATAGCCGCCGCTGGCCAGGAGTTCGGACGGAAGTTGGGCCTGCCACGCCAGCCGGGCTTCCTTCTTGCCCCGCTCAATGTAACCCAGGATGCTCTGCTGCGCGGCCGCGTCGATGACGGGGTTCACAATCGTGCCGGGCATGGCCGGATCGCCGACCGGGATGGTCGGACACGCGGAGATGAACCGTTCGACGAAGCGGTCATAGACGCCTTCGAGCACGATCAGTCGCGAGAGGGCGGAGCATTTCTGGCCGGCGTAGCCGAACGCGCTATAGAGAGCGGCGGGTATGGCCTCGTCGAGGTCAGCGTCGTTGTCGATCACGAGCGCATTTTTCCCGCCCATTTCACACACGACCTTCTTGAGATTTGGCTGGCCGGGCGGCGTCCGGCCGGCGGTTTCCCAGATGCTGCAGCCGACGGTGCGCGAACCGGTAAAAGCAATGAAG
Organism: Opitutaceae bacterium; assembly: GCA_028691845.1. Lineage (GTDB taxonomy): Bacteria > Verrucomicrobiota > Verrucomicrobiia > Opitutales > Opitutaceae > JAQUYL01. The sequence continues at coordinate 3,429 of JAQUYL010000037.1, read as the reverse complement.
GCGACCTTGGGGTGGGCGACGAGATGCGCGCCGGCCTCGGCCCCCGAGCAGGGCAGGTAGTGCACCGCCCCGGGTGGCACGCCGGCTTCGAGCAGGATATCCATCAGAAGCGCGCCGACGACAGAGGTCTGCCGGGCGGGCTTGATGATGACGCAATTGCCGGCGACGAGCGGCGCAACAGTGAGGCCGGTGAGAATTGCCAGGGGGAAGTTCCAGGGAGCGATGGCCACCCCGACCCCGCGCGGGGTCCATGTCTGCACACAGCGTTCGCCCGGGACAGACTGGGTAACGACCGGTCGGTCGAGGCGGCGCATCTCATGGGCGTAGAACCGGCAGAAGTCGATCGCCTCCGAGAGATCGGCGTCGGCCTCGACCCAGGGTTTGCCCGCCTCCAAAATGAGCAGCGAGTTGATCTCAAAGCGCCGGGACTCCATGAGACCGGCCGCGCGTTCGATCATCTGCGCGCGCTGTTCGGCCGGGGTGGCGCGCCAAATGGGGAAGAAGGCCGCACCGGCCGTGACGGCGGCCTCCGCGTCGGCAATGGTCCCTTTGGCCCAGTAGCCGATGATTTGTGCGGGATGCGCAGGATTGACCGAGGGCACATATTCGCGGTCGGTAATGCGCTGGCCGTTGATGACTAGGGGGTGCTCTTGACCGAGCCGCGCCGCGTAGGATTGGAGTGCCGCGCGTTGCTTCTCGCGGTTGGCCGACTGGGTGAAATCCGTGCTGGCCGCGTTGATAAAAGCTCCAGAGGGACGCGGCTTGAGGGCCAGTGGTTCGTGCGCGCTGGCGACCAGCTCGGCGGGGTTGCGCAGGAGTTGCTCCTTGGTGGCCTCCCCCATGTTCTTGATGCGCAGGAAGCCCTCGTTGCTCGTGTTTTCCAGCAAGCGGCGAACCAGATAGGCCATGCCCGGTAGCAGTTCGCCGATGGCGCAATACTCGCGGACCCGATGCCCCATTTTGAGCAACGACAGCTTCAGTTCGTCGGCCATGCCGTAGAGGGCTTGGAATTCGTAGGCCTTGGGACTGAGTCCAAGCCGCTCGGCCTGCGCGATGGCGTGGGCGCAGGAACGGACGTTGTGCGAGGCGAAGTTCGCCGTGATGAGATCGGCGTTCTCCAGCAGCAACACCGTCAGTTTTTCGTAGTTGGCGTCGGATTCCGGTTTGCGCTGCCAGACTGGCGGGCTCCATTCGCGCTGCTGGGCCATCACAGTTTCGTAGTCCCAGTAAGCCCCTTTCACCAGGCGGATGTTTAGGTGGCGTTTGTTCTGGCGCGCCCACGCCAGCACTGTCTGGAGATCGGCCTCGCAATCGCGCAGGTAGGCCTGCAGGGCGATGCCGGCCGCGGGTTTCTCCCGAAACTCCGGCTCCTCGAAGATCGACTGGAAGAGCGCCAGCGTGAGATCCTTCAGTTTGTAGCTCTCCATATCGAAGTTGATCAGGGCTCCGACCGCGGCGGCGCGGCGCAGGATCGGGCGCAGACGCTGCTTGAGCGCCGCGATGTAATGCTCAGGGTCAGCGGGATGCACCTCGGGGGTGAGCGCGGAAATCTTTACAGAGAGATTGAGCCGGGGCAAAGGCCCGTTCGGCCCCATGTCGCTGAAGGCCGGTTCCAGGTCCCCGGCCAGGGCGGCCGAGACCACGTCGAGCACGTCCAGATTACGCTGCAGGAAGATGTCCGCTTCCGCCTCGCTGACTACCGCCTCGCCGAGCAGGTCGATGGTGGTGGCCAGCCCCAGTTTGGCGTTCTTGCGCATCTGGCGAATGAGGTCGTTGGCGTCCTTCCCGGCGACAAACTGCCCGGCCATGTCCACAACCTGCGCCTTCACCGGGCCAGCCACGAGCGCCGGGGCGAAGGATGAAGCGGCCAGCCCGGCCTTGAGCGCCGGATTGAGCGCCACGGCCTTGTCGCCGAGATATTCCTGCAGGTGGCGGATGATCTCCGCTGACGAATTCAGGGTGGGCAGCACGTCCACAAAGCGGAAGAGCTGGGTCTTGAAGACCGGGTCCTTCATCGCCCAGTCCATGAGGCGGGCGTAGGCCCCTTTCCTTGAAAACAGCGCCGACGGCGGCTGCTGATCCATCAGCGCAAAGAGCTGTTCGCCTTTCTGACGAACAACTGTTTCCATCGCAGGATTGGGAGGAAGGAAGGAAGACATGGGGAGGGAGGGGTCGGGCTTGGGTGGCGACATCGAACAATATAATATTACGACTGGGGTTGCAGGACGGCATGGCCCTGCAATGTACTTGGGCCGGGCGGAAAGCGTTGCCCAGAGGGTTTGGATGAGTGCAGTTTAATCCTTTCCCGCCGTCCTGACCATAGGCCGCTAGGGACAAACCGGCGGCTCCACCGTCGGCCGGTCGCGTTTAAAAACATGGTTTTTTTGGCACCGATGACGCATTGCTAAGCCGATCGAAACCTTGGAGCATTAGCGCCCTGTCCTCCTCCGTCGGGGGATGTCTGTATTTCATGGTCTTGGTTCCTTTCGTTGTGACTCCAGACCAGGATCTCTCTTGCCGGGGGAAGTGCTACACCTTGCGGTTGAATTGCATCGATAAGCTCTGCTTGCTTTTTGAACTACCCATGGCGGTGACGGAGCGAAAAGATCGGCGTTCGAGGAGTCCCTATTTCGCCAGATTATTCCACAAATTGACGACAAAGTCCTGAATGTTTGTGAGTATGGCGGTGGCTTGAATCGAACCCCGATTGGCCAGTTTATCGGTGCTGAACTCAGACATGTCGACAATGTAGAAATAAACCGGTCTGACACGACTGCCGCTCATCACTTGGTAGCTTGGGGGCATGTTGCCAAATGCAATCGAATGCAGTTGTGTTGCCATCGCGATAATAGTGGTCGCTTTCCTGGCATGACAACGCATGGCATCCTGCGCCTTATACACCAGCGGATCGATCACGGATGGGTTTATAAATCACGCACGGCCGACTGCCGCAACAGCGCCCCCCGGTCCGAGAACGTTGCCTGAGCCCAAATGTCGGCCGCCCTCGGTATGCATCAGTGATGGCTATGCTGCACTGCTGCGTGCATGCCGACTACGACCCAATTGGCAGGAAACCTATCACGCTCTCTATAAATGATGCCGCTGGCGCGCGGAGGCGCGCGCATTTAGAAACCAAAGGACAACCTGGCCTCGGCCGTGCAATCCGTCGCGGTCTGTGGAATGTTGTCATCCAAGGCAGCTTTGGGACAAAGCAGGGCCCATCCGGCTCCTTTAGCGAGGTCCTGGTAAGGCCGGGTGCAATAAGGATAGGGCTGACGAAACATTGGGGCCTTAAAAATGAACGGCTCTTCATCAAAGATTGGGGACATGTGGTAATTAAGCCACCATGTCCCCTGCAATGATTGAACTAACGCTGCCAGGATACCGCATCGTCCGGTGCGAAAGCAACTCTGAGATGCGGATTTACCT
>JAQUYL010000027.1 GCA_028691845.1 Opitutaceae bacterium | reverse complement strand
CGGAGAGGTGCTTTGGAAAGATGTGAAACGGGCGCAAACCCTTTAGAAACAAGGGGAAAAAGAAAACCCGTCACCCCGGAGAATGACCCCAGAGAGACGGGTTTGTCTTTTCTAAATGGTGGAGGTGAGGGGAGTTGAACCCCTGTGCCCCGGGCCTTCACGCGCCGCATCTACCTGTGTAGCGTCTTGTTTAGTCTCACCGATGGCGCACCAAGCCGCGAGCGCGTCCACCAGCCAGCCGTGGTTGAAGATACCACGGTGACGTCACGACGGCCGTCACCGCTATTCCTGCTGTCGACGTTCCTAGCCACTAGCAGGTGTCATGGTAGGAACGTGGCTGCATAAATTAAGCAGCCAGAGGCATTTCTTCGTAGGTGCCGTTTGTTTGTTTTGAAGGGAGATTAGCGAGAGACCTTCACCCTCGACAGGCAGCTGCGCACTCCAACCAAGGGTCGAATCCGGAACACCCCCATGAAAACCATGAGTAACCGGGTGACAAATGATCTGTGCACACCGTCAAAGAACAGAAACAACAGAATATGTCCCCGCCTACCAGGATTGCAAGCACTGCAGGCGGGGCCGGAGCCAAAGGGCGGCCGCATTCTTCCCAAGGCGGCAAACAGGGATTTCGCGCGTGCCGCCGATTCCTGGCGGCGCAAGGCGGGGATTGTGAATCCGGCAGGCCCCGTTCATACTGCCTCGGTGATCATGCGCTTGTGGCTGAAATATCCGGCGGTGACGGTGCTGGCTGCGTGCCTGGCGCTGCCGCCGCTGGGCGCGTGTCTGGCGGGCCGGGCTCTCGCCCCTTATTATGATTTTCCACCCCGGCTCGAGATTCCGGATTATCCCGAATTCTCGTGGTGGGCCGTGTCCCTTATTGGCGTCACATCACTGGCTGTCGCCTGGCCGTGGTTGCGTCGGCGGGGCCGGAGCACGCCCGTTCCGGTCCACCTCCTGTGTCCCAGGACCGGACCCCTGCGCCGGTTTCCCTGGTGGGGCTGGCTGGCGGTGGGCTGGACATTGTCATGGTGGGTGCTCGCCTGGACGCGGTTTCCTTGGTTCGCTTGGGCGCAGCGTTACACATTCACTCCTCTTTGGCTGGGGTTCATAGTGGGGGTGAACGGGCTGACCTGGCGGCGCTTGGGTCACTGCCTGCTCATCCGCGAGCCGGCAAGCTTGAGCCGACTATTCATCGCCAGCGCGGCTTTCTGGTGGGTCTTCGAATACCTCAACCGTTTTGTGCGGAACTGGCACTACCTTGGCGCGCAGGGTGTCGGCGCCTTGGAATATGCAGTGCATGCCAGCATTTGTTTTTCCACCGTGCTGCCGGCGGTCGCCAGCATGCGCGAATGGCTCGGAACCCTAGATGGCCTGCAGACACGCCTGGCGGACGGACCCCCGTGGCCGTGGTTGCAGGGCAGCCGCACTGGAGCCGGCTTGGTAGCAGCGGCGCTGGCTGGGCTCGCCTTGACCGGTGCACAGCCGGTATATGGCTACGCGGCGCTGTGGTCTGCTCCATTGCTATTGGCGGTGGGCCTGGCCCTGCGGCGGGGGAAATCGGGCTGGTGGAGCGAGGTGGCGGCGGGCGACTGGCGCGCAGCCGGCACATGGGCGCTGGCGGCGGTTGGTTGCGGTTTTTTTTGGGAGCTCTGGAACCTGCTTAGTTTCGCCAAGTGGATCTACACAGTGCCGTTCGTGCAGCGCGGGCTTATCTTTGAAATGCCGCTGCTGGGCTACACTGGTTACCTGACGTTTGGTCTCGAGTGCGCGATAGCCGTCGACTGGATGCTTGGGCACCCGATGGCTTTGCCGGGAAGATCGGAGAGAACGTGAATCGCGCGCCTGCCGGATGACCCACGGGTCAGGGCATCATGGGGGCGCTGTCCGGCATGGCTGCCGCAATGGAATCGACCACCGGCAGGTCCGCTGCAGCGAGATCATAGCTTTTCAGCCGCGACAAGGGGACCCAGATCAGGGCGATGTGCTCGTGAGGATGGGGTTCGGGCGAACCTGGGGCCAGGCGGCACACGAACGGAATCATCTCAATGGTGACATGGCTGTAGGTGTGCTGGAAGCGCGGCAGGGCGCGACCAACCACAAGAGTGCAGCCCAATTCTTCATGGATTTCGCGGATGATGGCCCCGACGGGATTTTCACCCGGCTCGATCTTCCCCCCGGGGAACTCCCATTTGAGCGCGGGGTGTTTGTGCCCGGGTCGCTGGGCGAGAAGCACACAGCCATCGCGTTCGATGACGGCACAGACAACGGGTATCGGCTTGGGAGCGGCGGGCATTTCCGCGAGTGAGTCACAGCCGGGGCCAGGGCACAAGTCGGCAGGCATGTCCGGGCGCCATCGCCCGCTCTGACTGAATCAAGGCCGGCATTTCAGCCGACTGCCTTCGTTGCCGACACCGCTCCGTTCGGTTCACTCTGCAACTTTCCGGTGGCTGCAGTGTTCTTGGGGCATGAGAACCTTTCTAAAAATTCTGCTGGTGGCGGTGTTGGCCATCGTGGCGCTGAAGTTTTTCCCTCTCATCCTTGCGCCGATCCTGGCAGCCCTCGTCATTGGGTTGCTGGGCGTCGTGGCAGCCGGTGCACTTGGGTTCTCTCTGCTGACGGTGTTGTTTGTGGCCGCAGTGCTGCTGACGGCGGTACTGTCCCCAATCTGGCTGCCCGTGTTATTGATCGCGGGCCTTGTTTGGGTCGTGAAAAAGCTGGGCGCCAAGCCCGCCGTCTGACCGGCAACCTGGCTGGTGGATAGGGCAGAGAGGTTGCCGCGGAAGCAATCTGGCGCGTCAATCCATTTGGGCTCGATTCCCGGGCGGTGAATATGAAGCGGCCCAATACCACTCAACGGCACGCCATGCGCCGGTCTTTCCCGTTTTTGCAGGTTTGGTCCGTAGGCAATTCTGAAGACTTGGCAAAGCCGGGGGAAGGCCGAGGCCTGCTGGGGGTCAGCCGGAATGGCGACCTGATGGAAACCGCGGGGCGAGGGCGGCGTGAATCTCGCGCACCAGCGCCTCGGTGGTGGACCAGTCGATGCATCCGTCCGTGATTGAAATTCCATAACGGAGCCGATCCTTTGGCTGCGGGAACGGCTGGTTGCCCGGCCCGATATTGCTTTCAATCATGGCGCCCATGATGGATGTGTTTCCGGCAGCGATTTGCGCCAGCAGGGAACGCATCACATCGGGCTGGCACTCTGGTTTTTTGCCTGAGTTGGCGTGCGAGCAATCCACCATGATGGTTTTCGGCAGGCCAGCTCGGGTGAGCAGCATCTCCGCCTTGGCGATATGTTCGGGCGAACAATTCGGTCCATCGCTGCCTCCGCGCAGCACAACATGACAATCGGGATTGCCGCGAGTGACAATCGCCGAAGCCGAGCCATCGATGTTGATGCCGAGGAAGGTTTGCGGCTGCGCGGCTGCGCCGATGGCGTTGATGGCGGTTTGGATGCTGCCGTCAGTGCCATTTTTGAAGCCAAGGGGCATGGAAAGGCCCGATGCCATCTGGCGGTGGGTTTGCGACTCTGCTGTGCGCGCGCCAATCACTGACCAGCAGATGAGATCGGCGATGTATTGCGGCGTGATGGGGTCGAGCAGCTCGGTGGCGGTCGGCAGGCCGAGATCGAGCACTTCGCGCAGGAAGGAGCGGGCGAGTCGCAAGCCGGCGGCGATGTCATTGGTGCCATCGAGATGAGGGTCCATGATCAAGCCCTTCCAGCCGACCGTCGTGCGGGGTTTCTCGAAATACACTCGCATCACAATCATGACGCGGTCGGCGACTTCGCGGGCCAGTGCCGCGAGGCGCTGCGCATAGTCGCAGCCCCCTTGTACATCGTGGATCGAACAGGGACCGACGATGAGCAACAAGCGTTTGTCATCGGTGAAAATGATCCGGTGAATCTCCCGGCGGGCGCGCGTGACAAATTCAGCCTGATCCTCACTCTTTGACAGTTCGGCTAGCAGCTCGGCGGGCGACGGCAGGACGCGTGTCTCGATGACATTGATGTCGGATGTCTTCTGCATAAAACATGAAAATAGCTATTTTTGGGAAGGGAGGGCAAGTACTGCCCGCGCCATATCATCCTCATCCGGAAAAAAAGAGGGAGGCCGCCTACCCCTAAGCGGCCTCCCATTGCTTTCTTAGTTACCCCAAAACTCCCGCTAGGCGGGAGAATCGATAAAATTGACGGGGAAAGGGGAACTTGGTTCCTTGAGTTCGTCAATCAAAAGTTATCATTTTCTATCAAAATTTCCATAATATACTAACAGTAAAAGCATTAAATTAGTTATTTTTCGGCATTTATTTCAATAAAACCAGAATTTTTGCTATCCTGGCGCTTTGCTCCAGCTCGCCGGCGTGAATGTGGTATTTGTTCTGAAGGCACAAATTACCAGAGCGATCCACAGGTGGAGGAAGAGACCTCAACCTATGTTGAATCAATATAATCGCGTGCAGGCCGATGCTTGGTTCTTCTTCTCGTTGCATGAAGTTTGACCTATTTGTTTAATTATTAATAAGCAGAAGGTTGCAGGATTTAATTGTTGCGGATCTCAATGATCCAGCAGATGCGATTTCTGCATGGCAGGCCGCAACAATTGAGGGGCAGTGGCGCTGATGAAGTGGTAGGGGCAATCTGGCGGGTCTAAGCTAACCCGCAGGCCGGTGGCGATGGATTGTTGCGTAACAACCGTCGTACCAATCCAGGCGAGATTAATGGTCATCTCCAGACTTGGGGAGCCCGCCGAGCCGGCGGGCGTGTTTGCGGCTCGCGCTTGACCAGCGACGGTTTTGGCGGTGCGGTGTAGGCGATGACCGAGGTCGGATTTTCCCTCCAGTCGGACGGATCCACTGTTCCGCGCCAGGTGCACAGATTCAGCGCTGCACCCGAGGGCCGACTCTGAACACCGAGAGAGGATGATTGCGCAGCGATTTCTCCATGAAAACAAAACCAACCAAAAGGATCGGCATTCTGACCGCTGGTGGTGACAGCCCCGGCCTGAACGCGGCCATTCGGGCCGTCGGCAAAGCGGCCATCAGCGCATACGGCTGGGAGGTAGTAGGTTTTCTCGACGGGTTCCGCGGTCTGGTTGAGGATCGGTGGGTGCGGTTGGACAAGCGCACGTTGGCTGGAATCCTGACCGTCGGCGGCACGGTACTCGGGACCAGCCGTGATAAACCTCATCGCATGAAGATGGACGGTCATGTCCGCGACATGACGAGTGTGATCGCATCCACCTACCGTCGCCACCGGCTCAACGGTCTGGTCTGCATCGGTGGCGGCGGAACGCACAAGAACGCACTGCGGCTCGTCGAGAAGGGGCTGAACGTCATCACGCTGCCGAAGACCATAGACAACGACGTGGCGTTGACCGATGCGACGATCGGATTCGACACAGCGCTGGGCATTGCCACCGAGGCGCTCGACCGTCTGCACAGCACGGCACATAGCCATCACCGCATAGTGGTGGCGGAAATCATGGGACATCGCGCTGGCTGGCTGGCCTTGGGGGCGGGCATAGCGGGTGGAGCCGATGTCATTCTGATTCCAGAAATCTCCTATGATATTGAGAAAGTGGCGGCCGCCATCCACAGGCGTTCGCGGCGGGGCTTCAATTTCAGCATCGTCGCCGTGGCGGAAGGTGCCATGCCGAAGGAGGACGCGGCCGCATTTGCCCTCGCGGAGCGGCGCCGGGCTGCGGCGCGTTCGCAACGGGAAAAGGACCACGCCAAGGCAGAGTTGGCCGCGCTGGAGGCCCGGCACGCCGGCCACACGTTCCGATTAGCCAAGCAACTCGAGGACCTGACGCATCTCGAGTCGCGTGTCACCATTCTTGGTTATGTGCAGCGCGGTGGCACGCCCTCGTTTGCCGACCGGTTGCTGGCGACGCGACTGGGGACGGCCTGTGCCGATCTGATCGATGAGGGGATATATGGGGTCATGGTGGCGGCGCGCGGGGACGGCGTGAAGGCAGTGCCGATCAAGGATGTGGCGGGCAACATCAAGCTGGTTCCTCCCGATCACCAATGGATTCAAGCCGCCAGCCGGGTGGGAACCTGCCTGGGAGAATAACACGTCGCGGGATCGGATTGCGGCTGGCAACCACCGGAAACACTCAGAACAGAACGCTGAGACTGGCAAAATACGCATCGACCCAGCGGTGCACGGCGAGGAAATAAAGCAGACCGCCGATGGCCAACATGGGCCCAAAGGGAATATGCACCCCGAAGCCCAGTCCGGCAGGCCGTCCCTCGGGGGTCTCGGCCCGAGGAGTGATCGGTGATGGCCGGCCGGCAATTTTCTGCCACAACAGGGCGAAGCCCAGCCAGACGCAGCCGATCATCGCGCCGCCAAACACTGCGAACACCGCGCCCTTCCAGCCGGCAAAGGCGCCGATGGCGCCCAGCAGTTTCACGTCACCGAACCCCATCGCTTCCTTCTTCAACACGGCCTCCGCCAGCAGGGCGATCCACAGCACCAGGCCGGAGCCGATCAGCAGGCCCAGGAGGGCGTCGCGCCCGGCGCGCAGGCTGGCAACGAACAGGATGTCGTGGCTCTGGCCGTGCAGCGAAGGCAGCAGCAGGGCCAGCAGCACACCGGCCACGGCACCGCCGATGGTGAAAACATCTGGAATAATGAGATGGTCGAGATCGATGAATGTGGCCGCTGTTAGCAGCGCACACAGCACCATGCCCGCGACCGCCTTGCCGGGGGAGAATTGCAGCCAGCAGGCGACGAACAACACGGCGGTAAGCAGCTCGACAAAAGGATAACGGAAGCTGAAGGGACGCCCGCAGCAGCGGGCGCGCCCGCGCAGCAGCACCCAGCTCAGGATCGGGATATTGTCATGCCAAGCGATGGGCCGGCCGCAGGCACAATGGGAACCGGGCGAGACGATCGATTCCTCCCTCGGAATGCGACAGATGCAGACATTGAGGAAACTGCCGATACAGGCGCCAAACACGAACACCACCGTGGGCGCGAACCATGGGGCAATCGTGTTAACGGTGTGCAGGATTTCGACCATCAGCGGCGGGGCAGGGCGCGTTCGACGGCGGTACGCATTATCAGCGCGGGCACGGCGGCACCGGTCCAGATTTCCAGCGCCCGGGCGCCCTGATGGACGAGCATGGCGAGGCCGTTGGCGCGGGGCAGGCCCAACGCGGCAGCCTGCCGGAGAAGAGGCGGCTGAGGCGGGTTGTAGATCATGTCAAACACACTGGCGGGGCGGGGGAGCCGGCGCAAATCGATTGGAGCGGGGTCGCCAGCGCGCAATCCTGCGGAGGTGGCATTTATGACGATGGCTCCGGCCGGAAGATCGACCGGTGGCGCATCTGGAGTGAATCCCCGAACCGGCGCTGTGCGCGCCAGCGGCTGTACCAGGGCAAGCAACTCGTCGAGGCGGGCGCGGGTGCGGTTGGCAATCCAGAGCGAGGCGCATTGTTGTTGGAGGCACTCGACGGCCGCGCTGCGCGCCGCGCCGCCGGCGCCAAGCAGGATGACGTGCGCACCGGGGAGACCGGCGCCAAGTTCCTCCCGCAGCGCCTTGGTCAGGCCGTAGCCGTCGGTGTTGTGGCCGCGCCAGCCTCCCGCCATGGGCACGAGGGTGTTGACCGCGCCGAGCGGTTCCGCCGCGGAATCGACCTCACGCACCATCCGGCAAGCGAGCACTTTGTGGGGCACCGTCAGATTCAGTCCCGCGAAGCCGCAGGTGCGCAGCCGCTCGAGCGCCTCATCGAGCCGCTCGGGTGGAACATCGAGGCGAAAGTAACGCCAACCAGCAAAAGCCTGATCCTTCCGCGCGAGTTCGGCCAAGGCCGCATGGTGCATCACGGGGCTCAAGGAGTGCGCAATCGGGTGTCCGAGAACCGCGAGAGCGGTACCGGCGAAAGCCCAATGTCCCAGGTCATCAAGGGTCAGGACGGTGTCGGTTGGAGAATCCATCGGAACGACGTGCAAAGCCCACTGTTTAAGTACCGTCCGGTCGGCTTCGGCAAGCAATCCGAAAGCGCTGTCGCCTGGCGGCCCGCGCATTGCTCATGGCCGGCCTTGAGCCCCGAGATCAAGTTGACGAACAGGCGCGCCCGACCTGCACATGTGGCTGCCAGGCCGGCAAGCGATGGCGGAGGGGGGTCACTCCCGGACGCCGTAGAGGGCGGTGCCCACCCTCACCAAGGTACTGCCTTCGGCAACGGCGGCTTCGATGTCGCTGGTCATGCCCATGGAGAGCTCGGGGAGGGGTGCGCCAAACCTGGCGGCCAACCCGGCGCGCAGAAGGCGGAGGTTGGCAAACGTGCGGCGGGCCACCTGCGGATCGTTGGACAGCGGGGCGATGGTCATCAGCCCGTCGACCTGTAGATGGGGTTTGGCGAGAGCGGCTTCCAGCAGATGCGGGGCGTCGGCGGGATCGGCGCCAAATTTCGCGGGGTCGTTGCCGGCATTGATCTGCAGGAGTACTGGAAGCTTCTTCCCGAGTTCGCCTGCAGCGCGGTCCAGCAGGGAAAGCAGCTTCTCGCTGTCAACGCTCTGAATCCGGTCAAAATGTGCCACTGCCAGCCTGACCTTGTTGGATTGAAGATGCCCCACCAGTTCCCAGCGCAGTGTCATCGGCACCTGCGTCTGTTTCTCCACGGCTTCTTGAACCCGGTTTTCTCCGACGGCGGGCAGTCCGTAGCGCGCGGCAAATATGACTGCTTCGGCTGGGTGAGTCTTGGTGACGGGCAGCAATTTGACATCATCCGGCGCCCGTCCGGCTGCAGACGCAGCAGCGGCGATTCTCGCCATAACCTTATCAACCCGGAGGCAAAAGTTCTCGTATTCAATCAACATGGTATTAGACGTACTTTTTAGATGGATTGCTGATAAGAGTTACCTTTAGAGTGCCGAATAATTAAACCCTCTCATGCAAATCGAAAATTTCAAAATTTTTGCCGATCTCGTGGAAACAAAGAGTTTTTCCAAGGCGGCCAAGTTAAACGGGGTCACCCAATCTGCGGTCAGCCAGCAAGCCCGTTCGATGGAGCGCAATTTCAAAACGCTGATGATCGACCGGAGCCAGAAGCAATTCAACCTTACCCGAGAGGGACAGCGGATCTACGAAGCGTCCAAGGAGGTCCTGCATGTTTACGAGCAACTGCTCAGTGAGCTTCAGGAGATGAAAAAGGTCATTAGCGGCACGATTCGCATCTCGACCATCTACTCCATCGGCCTGCATGAGCTACCTCCTTACATAAAGAAATTCCTGCACGACTATCCTTCGGTGAACGTGCGGGTGGAGTACCGGCGCTCCAATCTGGTCTACGAGGATATACTGCACAATTCGGTCGATTTCGGGCTGGTGGCGTTTCCGCACAAGCTGCGACAGGTTGAAATCGTGCCGTTTCGCAACGACCGGCTCGTCCTCATCACTCATCCGAACCATGCGCTCGCGAAGCAAAGCGAGATCGATATCAAGGCGCTGGCGGGCCATAAGTTAATCGGCTTCGACCCCGACATCCCGACGCGCAAGGCCATCGACCAGATTTTTCGCGACAACAAGTTTGAGATCGTGCCGGTCATGGAGTTCGACAACATTGAGACGGTGAAGCGGGCCGTCGAGATAGACCACGGCATCGCCGTGGTTCCGCAGGCCACCGTCATGCAGGAGGTGAAACAGGGCACCCTTGCGATGATTCCCTTCAAAACCAAGGAATTCTCCCGGCCGCTGGCCCTGCTTCATCGAAAGGGGAGGGTGCTGACCCCGGCGATGAAAAAATTTATCGAAACGTTGGGCACGGACTTCAACCAGATCCGGGGGTCTTGACCCTTGATTTCCCCTGAGCGGAGCCTGGTTCGCGCCCGATTGGGGGTGCCTGTCGGAGCAGGAATCCGGGAACCGAACGGGGCCAAAGCGCTCCTGCACGACAAAAGCCTCCTTTTTACATGAAAATCAGCCACCGGTTCATCAGATTGGTCTCCGCCGTACTCGTGAGCAGCGTCGTTGCTGCCTGCAAACCCAGGGCAGAGCTCACGTCTTCCCGGCAGGACGCGCCCGCCGTGCTCGGCCGCGCGCCAGCTTGGAAACTCCCGAATCTCGCCGGCCAGGAAGTGAGCTCGGACGAGTTCAAGGGCAAGGTTGTGGTCGTCGACTTCTGGGCCACATGGTGTCCGCCCTGCCGCGCCGAGATTCCCGGCTACATTGAACTGCAGCAAAAATATTCGAAAGACGGGCTCGTCATCGTCGGGATCTCTTTGGACGAAGGAGGCCGGGATGTCGTCAGGAAATTCGCCGAGAAAAACAAGATGAACTACACTATCGTGCTAGGCAATGATGAGGTGGTCCAGGCCTTCGGCGGATTCCAGGCGATTCCGACCACCTTTCTCATCGATCGCGCGGGCAACATCGTGCATCGCAAGACCGGGGCGATGGAGCGCGCCGAGTATGAAAAAGTACTGCAGCCCTTCCTGAAATAGCGTCACCAAGGAGCCAAGGCGGGGGCGGGTGTCGCGCCGGCATTTAATGAAAACCGTGCTGATCCAGGCGCGGGGGTAGACTTGATGTTCGCGAGCCATCGGATGGCAGGGCGCATGCCCCAATAAAGCCCGGTTGCATATACCGGAAGTGTGAGCAGCCAGGCGGTCACGGCGTGCATGACCGGCAAACCGAAACGGGACCGGGATGCATGCCAGGAGTAGTGGGCATGGAAGGGGAAGCCGGCTAATGCCTCCGGATCAAAAGGCATGGGCTGGCTTCCGTAGATCCGGGCGCCCGTCTTGATATATGCCGCGATCATTGCATGGTGCACCGGCCAGCGAAGTTGGTTGACGAGATGGATCACAGGCTGGTTCAGCCGCAGGGCCAGGGCGACAAGGAAACAGAGCAGGGGGGTGGTGCCCAAGAGAGGAAACATGCCGAACCCGAAGCCCATGGCGATGGTGAGCGCGATTTTGTCGGGGGTGACGCCTTGGGTGAACTGCGCGACAGTCGGATCAAGGGCGCGTGCGCCAGGAGATCGGTTTGTTCTCCTGAAGCAAGCCGGCTCCGTGGCTCCGTTCGATCAGGTTCTGTCCTTAAGGTGGAGTGCAATGGAACCGCAGGCATAAATTTGGCTGCCATGCTGTCTCATTACGGGGCGGAAAAGAAGCAAGCAGCGGAACGTGGCTGCAAATGACCGAAAGGTGCCCGTGCCATATCGGTACTCGCGGCTGGTCGGTTATGCCAACCGGGGGACAAAACTATTCCGCCGGCATCACTGTCATAACCCAGAGGTGCGGTAATTTCTGAATGGAGCGCGTTGCGCGCCTTTAGCCGGAAGAAGGAAACCACCTGCCCACCTCAACAGGAGGAGAGTGAGCGCCCTATTCATTCGGTTTGCCGCGGTTGGATGCGTCCGGATCGGTGGCAACAAGGACTGCAAGTAAGGAGAGGATTACGACGGCGGAGATCATTGCTTGGTCAGGTCAGTATTAGGAGCGCAAAAGAATACGCATGTTCCAGTGTTTCCCAACGTGCGTCGGCCAAGTAGTAGCGATGCTTCATGGATCGGGATTGACCATGAGCGTTCATATTAGTATTTGGTGACCATAAAATTATGACCGATCAGTTCCCGCTTGCCCGTTGAGGTTTGAAGGGAATCCTGTTAGTCGCCCCTGTGGAACAATTCTGTGCTATATTGTATCTAATTAACAATTGAGGCGTATGAATACGAAGGCTTTCACCTATGCCATCGTGGTTGGCTTGCTAACCACCAGCTGGGCTTGGGGTGCTGACACCCAGAGCCAGAGTGCGAAGCAATCCCGGGTATCGGTCACCTTCATCAAACCTGAGGCGTTTACCGACGCGAAAGACAGCATGATGGGGTCAGACCGCGAACTTGCGGGGATATTGGATGAAATCAGGGAGCACCTCGGGCAGATTGTGGATCGTTACATTCCCAAGGAACAGCATCTTGACCTGAAAATCACCAATATCGACATGGCCGGCGATTTCGAACCTTGGAGCGGACCGCAAGCGCAGGACGTTCGCATCATCAAGGAAATTTATCCGCCGCGCATAGACCTGGAATTCCGTCTCACAGACAGTACCGGGAAAATGATCAAGGAGGGCAGCCGGGAGCTGCGTGACATGTCTTTCCTGATGAAGCCCCAATTGCGGCTGTCATCGCTTGAGCGCCTGCCGTACGAAAAGGAATTGCTGGTCGATTGGCTTCGCTCGGAGTTCGGCGACCCGCTCAAGAGCAAATAAAGACGGGGTTCTGCTCCGTTTGGTCAGGCGTGGCTGGTGAGACGCGAAAGCTGGAGATTGTTACTCAAGCCTGAAGGGTTTCTTCCAGCCAGGGTTTGTGAGGGGAGGGGTTCCGCGTCCCCGCAGGCAGCGGGTTCAGAAACCCCTGTTTCCCTTTGACCGCACCTCCGTCCCGTGCGCCACTGGATGAACCGTGAAAGACGATAATCCTTCCTGCGCTGAAGCTGGACCGTTTCGGGCGAGATCCACAGAGACGAAGGGCCAGTCACCACCCAAGCCGGAAACATCCCCGGCCAAATCCGTTTTTGCCAGGTTTGAAACCGAGATGCAGGTGCGGCCCGACGACATCGACATGTATCAGCATGTCCATAGCAGCCGCTACCTGGATTACGTGTTGGCGGCACGTTTCGACCAGATGGAGCGCTGCTACAAGGTGCCGATATCCGAGTTTCAGCAGCACGGGCTCGGGTGGTTTCTGGCCGGCACCCAGATCAACTTCAAGCGGCCGCTCGGTTTGGGGGAATATTTTATCGTCCGCACCTGGATTGAGGAGTTTACGCGAACCGGAGTGCGCGTTCAGTTCCAGATCGACCGCAAGACGGACGGCAAACGGTGCTCCGACGGCTGGGCCGAATATGTCATGGTCACCGTAGCCACTGGACGCGCCACGCCGATCCCAGCGTGGGTCCGGGCTAAGTATTCGCTCTGATCGATGCGCCGGTCGGGGCAAGTCGCGTCAGCCAAGTCGGTTAAAAACGCAGTTGGACCGCGGGAAACGCATGCTGCCGCTAAATTAGTCTTGCCTTGGCCTCAGGCCTCTGCGTTTTAGCGCCTCTCGATAGAGAAAGCGTTAGATGACAGGATCTGGTGAGTCGTTGGCTGAGCTGCTGGCTTAAGTGATGATTTGAAACCCATAGTGGGAACGGACTGGCAGCGGACGGTGGCTCTACGACTCAATACATATGAATGGATCCAAACTCTACGTGGGCAATCTGGCCTTCGCGACAACTGAAGAAGAGCTGCGCACGCATTTCGCCCAGTTCGGCACCGTGACCGACGTCTTCCTGGCCATCGACAAGATGAGCGGCCGCTCCCGCGGTTTCGCCTTCGTCACGATGGGCACGACTGACGAGGCCAAGGTCGCCATCGAAAAGACCAACGGCGTCGATTTCGGCGGCCGGGCTCTGCAAGTCAACGAAGCCCGCCCGAAGGAAGAGCGCCCCCGGGGTGATTTCGGCGGCGGTGGCGGTTTCCGCGGTGAGCGCCGCGGTTTCGGCGGCGGTCGCGGCGGTCCTCGCGGCGGCGGCGGCCGGTACTAATTTCCGCTCGCTCGTCTGAGCTGAGATTTTTTTCAGGGGCGGAGCCCGTCAGGCTCCGCCCTTTTCTTTGCGCGAACATCGCCCGTCCGGCGTCTCCGGCCAGGGTGATCCGGTTGGCCTTCCGACGGAATTGCTCCGTCACCGTGCGACCGTCGCGATTCTCAATTCGAATCCAACTGCCGCCCCTGCGCGGCTCTCTCATGCCTTTCAAAGCTCTGCATTTATCCGAACCCGTGTTGCGCGGCGTACAAGCCGCCGGCTATACGGACCCCACGCCCATCCAGTTGCGCGCCATTCCAGTCGTACTGGAAGGACGCGATCTTATCGGCTCCGCCCAAACCGGCACCGGCAAAACCGCCGCCTTTGCGCTACCCATCCTCACCCGCCTCGGCGCGCCTCCGGCCGGCCGGTCCGTTCCCCGCGTGCTCGTGCTCGAGCCCACGCGCGAACTCGCCGCTCAGGTGGAAACCGCCTTCCACGACTTGGCGCGTTTCACGACCTTGCGGACCCTCGCCGTATTCGGAGGCGTTGGCTACGGTCACCAACGCAGCGAACTCCGTCGCGGAGTTGACATCATCGTCGCCACCCCCGGCCGCTTGATGGATTACCTCAAGGAAGGCACGATCAGCCTGCGTGACCTCAACATCCTTGTGCTCGACGAAGTCGACCGGATGCTCGACATGGGTTTTCTGCCCGCAGTGAAGGACATTGTTTCCCGCTGCCCGCGCGAGCGGCAGACACTGTTCTTTTCCGCCACCGTGCCGCCGGAAATCCAGGCCATGGCCTCGTTTGCGCTGCGCCAGCCCGTGCGCATCGAAATCGGAGCGGCTCGCTCGGTCACCGCGTCCGTGAGCCATGCGCTCTATCCCGTGGCCACCGAGCAGAAGTTCGACCTGATGCTCGCGTTGCTGGAGAAAACCGACTTCGACAGCGTACTTATCTTTTCCCGCACCAAGCACGGGGCCGACCGCATCGCCCGCAAACTGAAGGCGGCCAACCATTCCGTCGCCGTGCTCCACGCCAACCGTTCGCAGAACCAGCGCATCGAGGCGTTGGCGGGCTTCAAGAGTGGCAAATACGAGTTGATGGTTGCCACGGACATTGCCTCGCGCGGCATTGACGTGGCGGGCGTTACCCACGTCATTAATTTTGACGTGCCGGAGAACCCCGAGGACTACGTCCACCGCATCGGACGCACCGGCCGTGCTCAAGCCGTGGGCGACGCATTCACGCTGGTTACCCCGGAAAACGCCGGGGACATCCGCGACATTCAACGGTTCATCGGCCAGAAGATCCCCGAATTGCGGCTCGAAGGCTTCCCTTATCTGCCATTCGGCACCCCGCGTCCCGCACCGTCCCCGCAAGGGCGGCGTGGCGCCGGCCAAGGCCGGTCGCACCATCAAGGCGGCCATGGCAGCCATCGCTCGTCTCATGGTGGCGGAGGAAAGGGTGGCCGCGTTGGTTATGGTTTCCGCAACCGGCGGTGAGTTGCTGGCGGCGGACCTATTGGATATAAAGGCGGATTGTCTTTCTCGGAACATTCGGCCTCATCTGCGGCCATTCGTTTCATCCGTGGCCAATCCTTCCGTCGCCGTCGTCAAAAAACACCTTGCCCGTCTGCAAGCCTGCCGGCTCTGCCGGCACATGCATCGGCCGGTCGTTGTCGGCCTCCCGGTGGCCAGTCGCATCATCCTCGTTGGCCAGGCACCGGGCGACAAGGAGCCCGAGCTCGGCCGGCCCTTCGCGTGGACCGCGGGCAGGACGCTGTTCAAATGGTTTCACGCCACCCTGGGCTGGACGGAGGAGGACACCCGCAATCGCATTTATTTCGCCGCGGTGTGCCGCTGTTTTCCCGGCAAGAAGGAGACGGGGGGCGACCGCGTGCCTGACTGCGGCGAAATCGCAAACTGTGCGCGCTGGCTGGCCGGCGAGTTCAAGCTGCTCCAGCCCCGGTTGGTGCTGCCCGTCGGCAAGCTTGCCATCACGCAGTTCATGCCGGCCGCGCCGCTGAGCGACCTTGTCGGCCAATCCTTCCGCATCGAGTACCGCGGCCACCTCATCGACTGCATCCCTCTGCCGCACCCCTCCGGGGCGTCTCCGTGGCACCGCATGGAACCGGGCAAAACGCTCCTGCGCCAGGCCCTCGCCCTCGTCGCCGCGCATCCGGCAGTGCGGGCCGCATAACCGCAGTTCGTTGTCATCGCGCCAGGCCCTCAATCGCATTTTCCATGCCATGGCACGTTCGTGGAAATCGCTGCTTGGTTTGTGCCCTCACCAATCCGCAAAACATCAGATCCTCCCTTGGTTGGGCAGTGAAGGGACCCCGCTTTCAAAACTGATCCGGGACCGTGTTTGACCGCCTTGAGGTGAAGTCTCCACGGGGATTTGAAAGCTTCGCCTTCGTTTTGAAGGCAGAAACATTCCCCGCAGCCGGCGGCGGGGTCTCCCCATCATTGCCAAGACGCCGTCCGGGCGGTCCGGCATGAGTAGGTCTGGGCTGACTACGCCTGAGTTCCGGTTCGGAGCCGGCCGAACGAACGGCGACGGGGACGTTCCAAGGAGAACTTCTGCTTTGCCTTGCCACGGACCGGCTTCAATATGCCCGCTAACACGTTTGCAGACACCTGCAATTTTACGATGAGCAATTTGCCCAGCAACCTCACTGCCCTCCTGATCGACGATGAGGCTTATCTCCGCAAATTTGTCAGCCTGATGCTGAAAAAAGCATTGATCGCCCAAGTCGTCGAGGCCCGGGACGGGCGCGAAGGGGTGAAGCTGTTCCAGGAGCATCATCCCGATTTTGTCCTGCTCGACATCAACATGCCGCACATGAACGGCCTACAGACGCTTCAGGCCCTGCGGCAGATCTCGGCCACTGTGCCCATCATCATGCTGACGTCGGTTTCCGAGGAGGCGGTGGTGGAGGAATGCGTCGCCCATGGCGCGACCTTTTTCATCCGAAAAGACCTGCCCCCCAGCCAGCTCGACGCCGCCTTGCGCGAAGCGCTGGGCGAATTTCTCGGACCCAAGGAGCCCATCCCATGAGTGAAAAACCTCGCGAGCCAAAGGTCCCGTCCCTCACCGACTATCTGCTCCGTTACGATCTGACGGCCATGATCGAGGAGGCGCGCCTTGATTATAGCCAGGCGGCATCCGGCGAGGCGCGCCATCTCACGCAGAAGGATATTGCCGCACGTTTCCGCAAACAGCACCAGGCAAGGAAGGCCCCGAATGAATAACTTCGAGACATTCCTGGAATCGCTGCGCCGCGTCATGCCGGAGCAGGCCAGCCTGATCGATTCGCGCGCGGCGTTGCTCAAGGGCGAGCCGATGCAGTTGCTCAGGGACCTGATCGCCCGCCAGGTGCTCGACAAGACCCGCCTCCTCAAGGCGTGGGCCGACTCGCTCGGCGTCGCCTACGTCAATCCCACGACCGTGGCGATTCCCACCGACGGTTACGAGCAACTGCCGGTCGACATTGCCCGGCGGGTGCAGGCGATCGTGCTCAATTCGCTCGGTGACACGGTCACCGTGGCGATGGCCGATCCGCTCAACACGCGGCAGATCGAGTCGCTCGGCAAGATTCTCGGCAAGAACATCAGTCCGGTTTTTGCCCATCCCGATGAGATCGGGACGGTGATCAAAATGTACCTCGGCGCGGAGGGCAACATCGCCGCCAACCTGCACACCATCTGCGCGCAACTGCCGGGCCTGATCGGCGCCCGGGAAATCCAGACGGCCGCCGACGTCGCCGATCTCGTCGAGTCCCAGGCGGTGATCGAGCTTTTGAACAGCATCATCCTGACCGCCTACCGGCGGCGGGCTTCCGATATCCATCTCGAAGCGCGGGCCGATGACAGCCGCGTGCGGATGCGCATCGATGGCGACATGGAACAGATCATGGAACTGCCGCGCACGGTGCATCTGACCCTGATCGCGCGGATCAAGGTTCTCTCCCATCTGGACGTTTCCCAGAACCGGCTGCCGCAGGACGGGGCCTTTGAACTTAATTTCGGCGCGCTCAACACCTCCTTCCGGGTATCGACGCTCCTCAGCTTGTACGGGGAAAAAGCGGTCCTGCGGGTCCTCGGTTCCCCGCTGAGTCAGTCCATGTTGAATCTCGAGACCCTCGGGTTCCCGCAGTCGACCCTCGACGCGCTCAAGCGGGTGATTTCCCGGCCCAACGGCATCCTGATCGTCTGCGGACCGACGGGGAGCGGCAAAACCACCACGCTTTACGGGTGCATCAATCACCTGAACCGCCCCGACCTCAACATCTCGACCATCGAGGATCCGGTGGAATACCGGGTCGCCGACATTACGCAGCATCAGGTCAACGCCGGGATCGGGCTGACTTTTGCGAAGGTGCTGCGGAGCATCATGCGCCAGGATCCCGATGTGATCCTTGTCGGCGAGATTCGTGACCTGGAGACGGCCCGCATTGCCACCGAGGCGGCCCTCACCGGGCATTTCGTGCTCACGACCCTCCACACGAACAACGCCCTGCAAGCGATCACGCGCCTGGTGGAGATCGGCGTCGAACCTTTCCTGGTGGCGCCGACCACGATGGGCGTGCTGTCGCAGCGGCTGGTGCGGCGCATCTGTTCGTCCTGCAAGGAGCCCTACTCGCCGACCGAAGCGGAACTGGCCGCTCATTTCACCGGTTGGGAAGGTGTGCCCTTGACGCTCTACCGGGGGCGCGGCTGTCCCAAGTGCCACGGGACCGGCTACAGTGGGCGGGTGGGGATCTACGAGTTTGTCGAGGTATCGGAAGCCATGCGCGAGATGATTATCGAGAAGCAGAGCACGGTGCTGTTGCTCGAAGAAGCCAGGCGGGTCGGCCGGCGCTCGCTGCGATATGACGGCCTGAAGAAAGCGCTCATTGGCTGGACGACCTTGGAGGAAGTGGAGCGCAACACGCTGCCCGACATGGGCTACAAGCCCGCATCCCCCTGAGGGCGGAGCCACCCGACCGATGCGTTCCCCGAGCCCAGGCTTCCCGATGCATGGACGGCGCGCCTGGTGCCGTCGCCGGATGGGCGGCTTCCTGTTAATCGAGGCGGGGCTCGTCCTCCTCATCCTCGTGCTCGCCGCCGGGCTGGTCACCCTGCTGCTTGGCCGACACCAGCAGCGCCGGCGCTGCGACCGGTTCGCTGCCGACCTGAGGACATTCGCCGAGGCGTTTCAGGAGTATGCACCGCCGGGCGACGCCTCCCTGCCCGCCGGCCTGGAGGACCGGCTGAAGGACACCAATTGGCGCAAGGGCTCGCCGTTCGGCGGCGATTATGGCTGTCTGGCGTCGCCTCCGGTCGGTCCGTCCGCCGATGGCGCAGGACGCAGCCCCGCCCGGGGCGGCGCCATCGTTCTCACCGCTTTTGCCCCGAGCATGCCCCTGACCCTGTCCCGGCGCGACCTGCTCTACATCGACGCCACGATCGATGACGCCAACCTGGCGACCGGCCGTTTTCGCACCGGCTTCAACGGCTGGCCCGTCTACGACATCGGCGAAAACCAGTGACGCTCCATGTATAACGTCACCCTAGTCAACCTGACGGCGGAGGCCCGGTCGGCCGCCGTCGACCTGGAGCCGATCGAACGTCGGGGCGTGTCGGATGAGGGTATGCGGAACCTGCTCCAGAATTTTTGCGAAATCGACGCCGTGGAGAACGCCGCCGCCGATCCGGAAATCAGGGTCCAGGTCAGGAGCGAGAGTTACCTGATCCGCACCGGGCAGAAAAGGCTTGTTCTCTACGACGTGCTCAACCGCGACCTGCCGGGCCACTCGCTTGTGGTGGAGGAGGTCATGGCGGAACTGGATGGCTCGGCCAGCGCGGCCCGGGCCCGAACCGTTTTGGTGTCGGCCCCGCCCTGGCCCGCCGCTGCCGCCGCAGTCGTGGAGCCGGGCAGACCGGCTCCCGCGGAACGGCCCAATCTCCCGCGGCTGATCGCGCTGGCCGCTGTGGCCTGTCTGCTGCTTGGAGCGATCGTCTATGTGCGGCTGTCGTCCGGGGAGGACGAAACGCCGACCGCCTTCCGCCGGGTGGACCTGGCGGAAGCCGCCGGACTGCAGGCCTCGCTCGCGGGGGTTTACATGACCGGGACGCAACCCGGCCAGCACGGGATCGTCCTGACCACCACGGGGGAGTTGCGCCTGTTCGAGTTGCGGGCCGTGGAGGCTCCACGCGTGGTCCGCGCGACCGGCGTGTTGGGGCGCGTCGGCCCGACCCTCTGCCTGGCCACCGATCAGCCCGGCGGACTCATCACCATGCCGGACGCGGACACCCTGGTTTACTGTAACGAAACCTACAAGCGGATCCCCTAGCAGACTCATGCGGATGCCAAGGCAACGGCCTGCGGAAATTTGCGGTTTCACGATCGCGGAAGTGGCGATGACGGTGATTGTGCTCGCGCTGGCCATCACCACGTCCCTCTCGGCCCTGCAGCGAGCCTTTCTGGACCTCGACACCGCGCGCAACCTCGAGATTGCGGGCCAGATTCTGCAGTGTGAAATGGAAAGGGAGCGGCTTCTCAATTGGACGCAGGTCAATGATGCCGCTTATCAGCCGGTGATCGATGACAGCTTCGCCCGCAACCCGGCGATCGCGGGCCGCTTTACCCTGTCCCGCTCGCTGGTCCCGCTGACGGGGCGCTCGGGGCGGATGGTGCAGATCACTTTGACGACCAGCTGGCGGAGCTACGACGGTCGCAACCTTTCCCGCAGCTACACCACCTACTACGGACAGGGAGGACTCCATGCATATTTCTATGGCACCCCCTAGAAGTTCGGCTGCGGTCGCGGCCCGCGGATTCACCCTGGTGGAGGTCATGGTGGCCACCCTGCTATGCGGGTTGGTGCTGGCCGGAGTGCTGACCACCAACCTGCAGCTCGTGCGCAGCAGCGTGCGGATTACGCAATATGCCGAGATGAGTGCGCAGATTCGCCAGGGCCTTGAGCGGCTCGGCCACGACCTCAAGATCGCGAACGCGATCAGGTGGAACAGCGCCAGTGACATCACGCTCACGCTCCCGATCACCGGCGGCGCGATCACGCAGGTGACGTATGCGTGGACCAGCGCCGCCCAAGGCCTTTTCCTGGTGCCGGGCGCGGACAGCACCGTGACCACCGGCCGCGTCTTTCTCGTGCGGGGAATCACGGCGCACGCCGACGGCAGTGCCGGGGTGACGTTTGCCCGCTATGATCGCGACGGCAACGCCGCGACCACTGACCTCGCCACGAAGCGCGTCCAGGTTGTCCTTAACGTCATCCGCCGGACCGGCCAGACGGCGGCTGCCACGGACACGGCGGTGTCGGCCTTCTTCATCCTGCGGAACAAACCCATCTCATGATGTCTCGGGCTGCGTCAACTCCACCCGTGGTTCGCCACCGCCTCGCCGACCGGCGCGGCAGCCTGCTGATCGTGGCCATGTTGTTCGCGGCGGCAATTGCCCTCGTGTTGGTCAGCTACCTCAACCTTGGGCGCACGTCACTCAAGGTCGCCCACCGCAGTTTTTTTGCCAGCGATGCCACCAACCTCGCCGAGGCGGGCCTTGAGGAGGCGATAGGCTGTTTCAACCTGATGGGTTCCGGCACCGACCCGGCGACCGCGTGGGCCGGATGGACCATCTCCGGCACCGATGCGATGCGCACCCTGCCGCCGTTTAACCGCGATCAGAACGCCATCGGCATCGTCAAGGTTTTCGTCCGTGGCTACGATGGCAGCAATGTGACCCCATACGCGATCTCCCAGGCCACCATTACGCCATTCGACGGCAGCGCCCCCATCGTCAAGGTCATCCAATCCGGACTTAAGATCGACCTCTCGGGTTTCTCCATGAACGGCGTTGTCGCCCTGAACGGCATGACGATCAAGGGACAGAGCATCGCCGACAGCTTCAATTCGAATCCGACGAACAGCCCCACCGGCCCGTGGGTCCCTTACTCAAGTTCCATTGCCCGCGCAAATACCCGGGTGATCGTGCCGGCCGGTGCCATCAGCATGGGCAATGGGACTATTTATGGCAACCTGCTCCTTGGCGCCGGAGTCGCCCCGCCCCCGGCCAGCCAGGTCACAGGTACGATCCAAGCCAACTTCGGTGGGACGCTTAAGATGCCGGTTCCCCCGACGGCAGCCTCGGTCAGCCAGAGCTATAATCTGGGGGCCACGATTCCAGCCGTTTTGCCTGTCGCAGGCCATTTGCCGGCCGCAGACGGTTGTTACTATTATTTCTGCAGTGGAGCCACGATCGGCAACCTTACCATCCCGTCAGGGAGAAACGTCGTGCT
This sequence comes from Opitutaceae bacterium, assembly GCA_028691845.1. Lineage (GTDB taxonomy): Bacteria > Verrucomicrobiota > Verrucomicrobiia > Opitutales > Opitutaceae > JAQUYL01. The sequence goes on along the minus strand of JAQUYL010000027.1, from coordinate 847 downwards.
CGTTGGCAGCAATAACACCAATATGGGTTCCGGGATCACGGTCCAGGGCACGGCCACCTGTGCCATTTATATCGATGGAATAGTTACCTGCACGGGGACGATCAACAACGGCAGTTGGGCCGGTGCGCTGCAGATTTTCACAACGACGAGCCAGCCCTGCACCATTGGCAACAACGGACAGATCGTGGCGTGCCTCTACGCGCCCAACTCAGCTCTGACCGCCTCAGGAGGAGGCAAAACCGGCATGCTTGTTGGATATTACGTGGCCAAGACCATCACGACCACCGGCCACATGGATTTTCACTACGATGAGGCGCTCCAGCCTTTGAGCGGAAATCCGTGGGCGCAGACGTTGTGGTTCGAAATGCAGAGCGCGGCCGACCGCGCGACGGTGGCGGGGCTGACCAACAATTTTCTCCCCTAGGCCGGGCAATTGCCGGGCGCCCGGTCTGCGCCATGGTCTCGTTTTGACGGCCAGCGTATGCACATCAGGTCCGACCGGAACGTGGAGCCGGAGATCAACGTCTGGGGCGGGTTGAGCGACTGGACATTGCTTCAATTATCCTAGAAAACGCAATGGAACCACCGAGGCACAGAGCAGTGGCATTCCAGCAGTAATCAGGGGAAATCGATTCACCCGCCGGGGTAAATGGCCGTCGGAACAATGGGCAGGTTCAAGTATTTCACTCTGTGGCCTCCGCTGCTCGGTGGTTCATATCCAACGGTAGTGTTCGTCAAGTTTCGCACTTTTTAAGGAGGCTGGCAGGGACGGGGGAAGGTTGGGGATGGAGGTGTGGAGGAAGTGGGGGCCAGGCGACACTCAACAGGAGTGTCGCCGTCTCAGGCC
>JAQUYL010000014.1 GCA_028691845.1 Opitutaceae bacterium | reverse complement strand
GTAAATCCGCATCTCAGAGTTGCTTTCGCACCGGACGATGCGGTATCCTGGCAGCGTTAGTTCAATCATTGCAGGGGACATGGTGGCTTAATTACCACATGTCCCCAATCTTTGATGAAGAGCCAAAGACTTTGGAGTCGTCGGGTCCAAAACGGACACCAGAATCACTACTCTCCGAGGGTTTGGCATAACTCGCGCTAACTCTCCCAGTGCTCGTTAACGGTACGGAACCGATTTCGGTTATCCTCGTGATTGCCTGGAGCAATCATGAATACTCGCTGCCGCCTAATTCGCCGGCGAACCCGGGGAAACATCTTTTATTGCGTGGACCGCAAGACCGGCAAACGCACAATCCTCAGGGTAGCAAAACGGGTCATGCTTTACCTTTTACCTAAATTGAATTCTCGAGATGATTCAGAGGCAAAAGGTAAAGCCCAGCCTGACCCGTTTCTCATCCCGTTTCTCATCTCTCGAGGATTGCCGTCAAGGCCCTGGGCCTGCCCTGGCCGGGTCGGTATGTTCAAACTACTGGATTCATTTCCCGCGCTGGGCGAGGATTGTTTCGATCCGGTCCATGATCAGATTCATCCGCGCCGCAGTGGAACGGTAAGGTGCCGAAGTTGCCAAATCGACGCCGCGGGCGAGGACCAGTTGGTAGGGATGGTCCGAGCCGCCCGCCTTCAGTAGACCGAGGTAGGCGTCGACGGCGCCGGGTTCGCCGCCCAGAATACGGTCCGCAAACATGTTGGCGGCGGCCATGGACGTCGCGTACTGGTAGACGTAGAAATCGCGATAAAAGTGCGGTATGTAGGCCCATTCGCGGGTATAGGGTTCATCGATGATCAGGACGCCGTCGCTGTGCCCATGGTAGCGGCGAAGCAGGTCGCCATAAATCACCGTGAGTTCCTGCCCGGTGAGGCTGCCGCCTTTTTCGACAACTTCATGGATCGCGAGTTCGAATTCGGCGAACATCGTCTGGCGATAGAACGTGCCGCGCATGCCTTCGAGGGCGGTCCCGAGATAATAGAGTCGCTCGTCGTCGTTATTTGCCTGCTTGAGCATGTGTTCGAGCAGCAGGACCTCGTTGACGACTGAAGCAATCTCGGCGGTGAACGTCGCGTACTGTGAGGTGGGGTATGGCTGGGCGGAATCCGTCAGGCGTGAGTGCATGGCGTGTCCCCATTCGTGCGCCAAAGTGGAGACGGACTCGTAGTCGTCGTTGTAATTCAGGAGCAGGTAGGGATGCGCGTCGTACGCGCCGCCATTCATGTAGGCTCCCGAGCGTTTGCCTGGCTGCGGGTAGGTATGCATCCAGCGGGCCGAAAAGCCTTCGTTGAGCCTGGCCTGGTAGTCAGGTCCGAGCGGCGCGACGGCGGCGAGGGTGAGGTCCCGGGCCTCGCCGACGGGGAATTGCCGATCCAGCTTAACGAGCGGCGGGTAGATGTCGTAGTAGCGTGGCTGGTCGACCCCGAGCATGCGGCCGCGGAGTTTGAAGTAACGGTGCAACGTCGGGAGACTGGCGTTTACCTCTGCGATGAGCGTGCGGTAGACGCGATCAGGAACGTTGTTGGGGGCCAGGGCGGCGGCAAGGGCGGTGGGATACTTGCGAACGCGAGCGTAGAATTCATCGCCGTTGATCTTGCCGTAAAGTGTGGTGCCGAAGGTGCGTTCGTAGGTCTGGAAGACGCCCCAGAAGGTATCAAAGACCAGTTTGCGGTCCGCGCGATTCTGCACGGCGCGATATTTGGCATAGCCCGATTGGTCGAGGAGGGCTTCCGTGCCATCGCTCAGTTTGACCGTTGGCCATGGCACATCGGCATTGGCCAGGATGCCGTAGATGTCGCCGGGTGCGCCGCGCACCAGGCCCGAGGCCGAAAGCACCCCCTCCGCCTCGTCCCCGAGAGTGTGCGGGCGCTGGCGCAGCGTGTTTTCCAGATCAAAGCGATAAGGGGCGAGTCCGGGTTCCTGTGCCAGGAAGGAACGGACCTTTTCATCGCCGAGGGAGAGAATTTCCGGATCGACGAAACTGACGGCACGGCTGAATTCGACCGCGAGTTGGTCGGCGAGCTGGGTTCGGGCGAGATTTTCCGACACGCGGGTGTCCTCGTCGGATTTGAGCCCAGCGTAAACCTGAAGCATTTCGAGATCCTTGCGCAGCGTGTAAATGGCGTCGAAGGCCGTGCGCATGGTAGCCGCATTGGTGCCCAAACTGCCGCGATACGCGGTGAGCTGGGGAATTGCCGCCGCGATCCTGTCCTTGGCGGCGGTCCATGCTTCCGGCGTGGCATAAAGATTGGATAGATCCCAGATTTCGGACTCAGGGACGGATTGAGGTTGGGCGGGGACGGGCAGGGCAGTAGCCATGAAGAGGAGGCAGAGTGGGGTGGTTCGCATGGCCGCACTCTGTCGATTGCCGGATAAATTTCCAGTTTTTCCCGCGGGGGAGAGGAATGGGCGCCGGGTAGGACGGTGGATCAACGAAAGGCGAAATGGATGGAGGCGTCGATCCACTATGCCGGCCAGCGTAAGCAGCGGCATCCGGTTCCCGATGGCAAAGACGCCGCCATAGGGGCATGCCAGCGCACAGCTGATTCAGTCCATACTGACACCAGGTTTTCCGGCGGACGGTGGCGTTGTGTTGCCCTCGGCCCGCAAGATCGGCGAGAGGGTTGATCAGAAGGGCAATCGCCGGGATTGCCGCGGCTGCGAAAGGGCAGCACGAGCCCGTCAGGGAGGACAAGGCCGGCGCTCAGGACGCAAAGAAAGGGTTATGGAGCTTTTCCTGGGCAACTGTCGTCAGCGGACCGTGACCCGCGCAGATGACGGTGTCGGCAGGAAGCGACAGGATCTTTTTGACGTTATTCCGGTGCTGCTCGCGATAATGTTCCCGGCTGCCGCCCATGGATGAGGCAAAAAGGGAATCGCCGACGATGGCAACGGGCCAGTTAAGGCCGGTGATATAATAAGTAGTCAGGCCGGGTGAATGACCCCAAGTGAGGAGGGTCTTGATGGCAATGGCGCCAAGATGAAAGTAAGCGCCCTCCGGGAAGGTCCTGGCGCCCGGATGCGCTGCCGGCTCACGTTCGGAAGCCCAGACCTCGGCTCCGGTTTCACGGGCCAGCCGGTCGAGGTCGGCGGTATGATCCTCGTGCGTGTGGGTCAGGAAAATGTAGCGGACCGTGAGGTGCTCCGCCTGAATGGTGTCGAGCATGGAGGAGGCGGTGGCACCGGTGTCGAACGCGGCGGCAAGTCGCGACCGGGAGTCCCAGACGAGAAAGCTGTTGACCGTCATCTCCGCGTACGCCGTGTTGAACATGGCAAAGCCCCGGGGGAATGACGGTTGGGGTGGATACCATTGCCGTCGAGCGAGGGCAACGAGCGCATCAGCGCCAAGATGCAACGGCCGTGCCAGGGAGCGAAGCGTTGCCTCGTCGACGCGGCCGGATTGCACATTTGCCAGCGCGGCGAGGGTAACGCCGGCCTGCGCGGCGAGGCTGTGGTCGGAGAGATGCAGACCACGCTGGGCTTTGCCGAGGACGTCGGTAAAATTGTCTTCGATAGGAATCTTCGGCATGCAAGCTGTTCATTGCGTGCGCGCGGGAGATGTTCAAGCCGCATTCGGAGAAGACCGGGATCAGGCGCAGGTGGGAGTTGACCCTCCCAGGGATTGCGACATGCTTAATCCATGAGAATACGGATGGCAGTCGCCATTGTGGCGGTGTTTGCCGGCCCGGCTCTTTCGACCGTGACGCGCGCAACGGACGCGGTGCGACTGACCTCCTTACAGCGTGTTCAGGGATGGAGGCTGCTGTTTGACGGCGAGTCGCTCGATGCCTGGCGCGGCTACCGGACAGGCAAAATCCCCCCGGAGTGGCAGATGTCGGGCGGACTGTTGTCCGGCCGCGGAGGAAAGGCCCTGGTGACTGAGGAGGATTTCAAGGATTTCGAGCTGGAATTTGAGTGGATGGTTGGAGAAGGAGGAATTGGATCGGTATATTTTCACGTATCCGAGGACGGAGCGACACCAGGAGACACCGGACCGGTCATGGAGCTCGCCACGCGCGACGGGCAGACGGGCGGCAATGGAGGATTGATGGCGCGACAGCTGGTGAGGGGAGTGCGTGCCGGCGATTGGTATCGCGCGAAGCTGGTCGTATTTGGCAACCACGTGGAGCACTGGATCAATGGTGAGAAGGTACTCGATTATATGCTGGATGACAGCGAATGGCGGCGGGCGAAAGCCTCGAGTGCCTTCCGAAATTCACACGATTACGGCCTGTTGCCACAGGGACGGATCGTGTTGGAGGGGCAGGGAATCACCTTTCGTTACATCAAGGTGCGAACGATGCCGTAAGGCGGAGCGCGCGGATCCACGCGCCACTGTTTTCCTGACGCGGCGATTATATGCGCGGGCCAAGAATCGCGCGGCAAGATCGGGACCGGGCCGCTATGCGCGTTCATGCAGTCTGAGACCCTGGCCCCTTCCGGTTTGCATTTGATCACCGGTTTCGCATAATGCGCCTTGCGATGCAGATAAGACGCTGGCATTGGCTTGATTCAAATTAACGGCGCCATCGGACCAGCCACGGCTGATTACATCACCCGGGCCACGAAGGCCGCCGAGTCCAGTCGTCTCCAATGCCTTGTCATCCAGCTCGACACGCCGGGGGGATTGCTGGATTCCACGAAGGAGATTGTGCAGGCTTTCTACGCCTCGCCCGTCCCTGTGGTTGTTTATGTGGCGCCTCCCGGGGCAAACGCCGGCAGCGCCGGCTGCTTCATCACCATGGCGGCGGACGTGGCGGCCATGGCGCCCAACACCAGCATCGGCGCTGCTCATCCGGTCTCGCTCGGAGGCGGCATGGGCGAGGAAAAACCGGACGAAGTGATGTCGAAGAAACTGGAGAACTTTGCCACCAGCTACATCGAGGCCATCGCCACCAAGCGCCATCGCAATGTCGAGTGGGCCATATCCGCCGTGCGGGAAAGCGCCAGCATCACCGCGGAAAAGGCGCTAGAACTTAAGGTGATCGAAATCATCGCGGCGGACGTGCCCGACCTCCTGAAGCAACTAGACCAGCGCGAGGTCGGCAGCCGCCGCCTGGCGACGGCCGGTGCCGAGGTCGTGCCCGTCCCCATGCTTCTCCGGGAGAAAATTTTCCAGACCCTCTGGCGGCCCGAGGTGATGTTCATCCTGATGTTGATCGCGGTCTACGGCATCATCGGCGAACTCAGCAACCCCGGGGTGATCCTGCCCGGCGTGGCGGGGTCCATCGCCCTCATTCTCGCCCTCTACATGGCGGCGGTTTTGCCTCTAAGCATCGCCGGACTGGCCCTGATCGCCCTGGCCGTGGCGCTGTTTGTGATCGATGTATTTGCACCCACGCACGGCGTGCTGACGGTCGGGGGCATCGTGGCTTTTTTCGTCGGCTCGCTGTTCCTGTTTGACAAAACCGTGCCCGGCTTCCGGCTCTCGCTCGGAATGATCATCCCGGCCACCATCATCACGGCGGCCTTTTTCACCCTGGTTGTCGGTGCTGGATTGCGGGCGCAACTGCTGCCGGTAAAGGCCGGCCGCGAAACCATGCGGGGCAAAACGGTGCCGGCGCTCACGTCCATCGATGCGCAGGACGGCTGGGTGCGGGTGGAGGGGGAGGATTGGAGCGCCCGCAGCGACACTCCCATCCGGGCCGGCCAGACCGTGGAGATAGTCGAAGTTCAGGGACTGACCTTGAAGGTAAAACCCAAATCCTAGGAGGCTGTCATGGATCGAATGGAAAAACTCATGAACCTGATGGCGTGGATTATTCCCCTGTTCGTGCTTGGTTCACTGGTGCTGCCGAGTGCGATTCGCATCCTGCGTGAATATGAACGCGGCGTGGTGTTCCGGCTGGGCAAACTGCTGCGCGCCAAGGGGCCCGGTTTGGTTTTCCTGATCCCCTTTGTCGATCGCATGGTCAAGATGGATCTCCGGGTTGTGACCATCGACGTGCCCAATCAAGAGGTGATGACGCGCGACAATGTGCCGGTGACCGTCGATGCGGTGGTCTATTTCCGCGTGGTAGATCCCGAGGCCGCCGTCATCAAGGTGGAGAACTTTCTCAAGGCGACCTCGATGATCGCCCAGACCACCCTGCGCAGCGTGCTCGGTCAAGCGCCGCTCGACGACCTGCTATCGCAGCGTGATCTGATCAACCAGAAATTGCAGGAGATTATCGATCGGCAGACCGAACCCTGGGGCGTGAAGGTCACAGCGGTCGAAGTGAAGGACGTGGCGCTGCCCGACAGCATGAAGCGTGCGATGGCCAAGCAGGCGGAGGCGGAGCGTGAGCGCCGCGCCAAGATCGTCAATGCCGAGGGAGAGTTCCAGGCCGCGGAGAAGATGGTCCAGGCTGCGGCGATGATGGACACCCAGCCCATCGCACTCCAGTTGCGTTTCCTGCAGACGATGCGGGAGATTTCCAGCGAGCACAACACGACCACTTTCCTGCCCCTCCCGATCGATCTCTTTTCCCCCTTCATCAAAAGGAATATTGAGGAGGCGGCGAAGAAATAGCGCTGCCTCGCTGCGGCGTATTTCCCTCCCAGGCGGCGCCATCCGCCGGCAGTCGGGGTCGAGTGACCCCTTCAGGCGGGTCGCTATCTCGGGGATTCGATCTGGACATGCAGCTTGTCCAGCGTGACGCCGATTTGCCGGTCGTAATCGGCGAGTGCCTCCTGATAGTCGGCCTCGGCGCGAAGCTCCAGCACCTCCTGCCCCGAAAGAATTTCCTGTTGCTGGAGCACAAAAAACGTGGAGCTGGTGCCCGCGCGCAGCCGCTTGACCTCGGCATCGAGGGTGGCTTGGGCGAGCTCGCGGGCCCGGCGTGCCGCGGTCACGCGATTTTGGGTCGTCTCGATCTGCCCGGCGGCGTTGCCCACCCGGACGACAATCTCCTGCTCCAGCCGTTGCAGATCTGCCTCAGCCTGGCGCAGCCCGAACTTGGCGGCGCGATAGCGGGCCCGTTCGGCCGTGAAACTGAGTGGCACGGAAACGGCCACTCCGGCGCTATACGTGCGATAGTCCTGGTGGCGGACTTGATGGCGGGCGACCCGGAAATCGCCGTCGAATCCATTGTAGCCATAGCTGCCAACCAGATCGACCCGAGGAAGGAGCTGATTGCGCCGCAGGCGATAGGTGAGGTCGCCGCGCTTCACGGCCAGGAGCGCGTGCTGATAGTCGGGCCGCTGTTTGAGCGCGACGCGGAAGTCGGCCGCCGGATCGACGACCACGATCGGCGCCGGCGGGGGCGGGGCAATGTCCAGTGTCACGGAGAGCAGTGAGGGAGTGCGGTCATCAATGATGAACTGCTTAAGAAAATTCTCGGCATTCTTTACCTGCCGGGCGGCGATGAGGATGGCTTCCTCCCGGCTGGCCAGGCGGGACCGGGCCGACGTGACATCGAATTCGGACATGCTGCCGACCTGATAACGCCTTTCGTTCTCGGTGAGCAGCTGGTGAGCCAGTTCACGGGAGCGCAGGGCGCTGCGCAGACAGGCCAGGCTGAAGTTCAGCTCATTATACGCCACCGTGACACCTGTGATCGTCTCGATCAGAATCTGTTTGAACTGCCATTCGGAGATGGCTCGATTCGCCTGCGCGATGCGGATTGACGCCAGGGTGGGGCCAAAGCCGAAATCGCGCAGCAACGGCTGGGTGGCGGTTACACCCGCAAACGTGCTATACTGGTTTGCAAACAGATTGAACGTGCCGCGGTCGTTGGCCGCGGAGGCACCCAGTTTGTAATTCATGCCCCACGGCAGGAGACCGCCGAGGCCGAATTCGTAGTCCTCCGTCCGGGTCAGCAGGGCCGATGGCCGCAGCCCCGTGGTGGGATCGAGCAACTGCGGCGCCTCGTTGCGGCCGGCGATGTAACTGGCCGTGAGCGCGGGATCGAATTTTCCGATTTCGCCGAGCAGGTTGGCTTGGGCGATCGGCACGGCGTAGGACTGGACCTTGATCGAATAGTTTTTCGCCAGCGCGTGCTGGATCGCTTGGTCGAGGGTAAGCTTAAGCATCGGACCGGACGGTTCTAACGATGCTGCCGGAGCGGGCGGGGAAGCCGGAGGCGCAGTTTCTGCGGCCGGCGCTTGTGGCAGGCCGGCGAACAAGGTCAGAAAGGACAATAATGATGCATAAAGATGCCAAAGGGTGCGCATGTGCGGTGAGGTTGTCCTGTTTGTTTGCAACCCCTGTGCCAGATAACGGAAAAGTTCCAAACAGCAGCACATGAACAGGAAACGAGAGCAGTGAAATGCCCGCTCTAAACATTGCAGCTCAAGCGCGGGACTGTAAAATCCCGGAATTGGGAAGTGTTGTCGGACTGGCAGGGCGGCCGCGAGCAAGCCCGGAATCAGTGCCAGCAGCTCCAAGCGGGCGCATTTTTTGGGAGAGGATGAAAGAAGCCTAGTAGGTGGGGCGTTCGATGGCCGTGATGCGATTGCCCTCACGTTGCCAATGATAGAGCAGTGGACCGCGGGCGCGTTTGAGTGACTTGAACAGGTCCGGATCGGTGCGCTTCTGCATGGTGAGCTCACTGATGCCATCCGCGTCGCAGTTGAAGATTCGCACGAAGCCCTTGTAGAAGCGTGGCTCGCCGAGGATGCGGGATGCCCCGGGGGCTGTTTTCACCCCGGCTTGCCGGTCGAGGGCGAGAAAACTATAGGGCAGGCTGCGCAAATCGATCCCCATGCGCTGGCCGAATTTCACCCAGTGGGAGTCGGAAAAGATCCCCGGTGGCGGATTGGCGAAGTGGTGGCACCAATGCCGCTCGTTGGCAGGAGTCAGCAGGCCGCAAGCCGCCTGGTGAGTGCAAGGGGCGATAAGACTGAAGCGGTCGATCAATTTTTCGCGCCAACCGACGAGCGTTCGGCTCGCGACGTGGGTGCCGGGCTCGACCCAAATAATGGATTGGGCGCGGGCGGCGAGCGTTTCCAGCTCAGCGCGGGCGCATGCGGTGAGCTCATTTAAGACATGACTGATTAGCAGAAGGCCTATGGGGGAGTTCTCCTGGAGAAAGCGATAACTGGCCTGGTCGACGGCGAGTCCAGGAAAGGCGAGCCGGGCATGATGTGCGGCATAGTCGCAGGCCAGCGACGAATGGTCCCAGACGAGCAGGCGTTCGAATTTGTCCGCACCATAGAAATCCGCCACGCGCCGGCCGGCGATGCCGCTGCCGCAGCCCCAGTCCAGCAGAACACCTGCCGGCGGATTCCAATGCCGCTGACGGAGTTCACACAGGACGGCGTCCCATTTCCAGCCGATGCGCTGGCCGAAGGTGAAATCATAGCATTCGAGATCAGTGAGCGAGTGCCAGTAGGGGCCAGGCGTCGCGGACTCCGAGAGAAAATTTTCGCGCAGCCGTTCGAGTGCTTCCCAGTCGACCTTGTCCCAGTTCATCGGCGAGGATGTGGAAGGAATGGCACCCTAGGGGGCGGGAGTGGCGTCCAGCGCGAAGCCAAGGTGGCGTGCGAGGGCGTGGGACTGGATGCCGTAAAAGGCGGCGAAATGGCGGATCCGATTGGCGATGGCGGCCTGATCCGCCGGATGCGGGCGCTTAACTGCGGTAATCATGAGATTTTTCGCCGTGTGCTCAGTGGAGATAAATTCGGAAACCTTGGTTTCGTAGCCCGCCCATTCGAGCAAGAGGGCGCGCAGTGCATCGGTGGCAAATTCGGCCTGTCGCTCCTGAAAGATGCCGTGCCGGAGGGCCGGGATCAGCACGGGGGCGGGCCGTAGTTGCGGTCGCAACTCCTTTTGGCAGCATGGGGCGACGACGATCAGCCCCGCGCGGGCGGCAATGCCTTTGGCGATCGCGTCATCGGTGGCGGTATCGCAGGCATGGAGGGCGATCAAAAGGTCCAGCTGGTCGAAGCTGGTTTGGGCGATGGAGCCCTCAACAAACACGAGTCCCTCGCATCCGGTGTCATGGGCCACCCGGTTGCAGAGTTTGACGAGATCGGCCCGCGTCTCGATGCCACGAACCTGGACCGGCCGCATGAGGACCCGGTTGAAGTAGTCATAAACGGCGAAAGTGAGATAGCCTTTGCCGCAGCCCATGTCGGCGATTGCGAGGGGGCGATCAGCCGGCAGGCCGGATCCGGCGACGAGGTGGCTGAGCAATTCAACGAATTTGTGTATCTGACGATGTTTGTCCGCCATGCCCTCACGGACAGCTCCGGTTGGAGTGGTGACTCCCAGTTGCACGAGCCAGCGCTGACTCTCGGCAGGCAGCACCCGAGTCCTGGTTCGATTGTGCCCTGGCGGAGGTGCAGCCACCTTGCCCGCCCGGCCAAAGGTAAGGCGCGGCATGCCCTTCTTGTTGAACTCAAGCTGTGTCACACGGCCGTTCGCGGTAAAAAGGTGGGCGCTGTAGAAATCAGTGCCCAGCAGCGGCGCCAGCAGGGCGACGGCTTCGGCGAAGGGATAATTCTTGATAATGTCGCGCTGTTCGTGGCGCCACACGAGCGAAAGCCGGGGCTGACCGCGCAGTATGATTGGCCGGCCGAGCAGGAGGAGCAGCGTCTTGTCCGGCGAGCGGGGCTTGCCAAAGGTAAACTTCACCAGCGTGCCGGCATGCGCACTTTCCCCCAGCAAGGTAAGAAACTGTTCAGGAGGAGATGTGGTCATGAAATGGCGGGGAAGATCAATCGGAGGCAAGACACCATGGTGAAGCATGGTCGGGAGGCCGGGCCGCATCCTCAATCGCAAAACGCGAGCCTCCGGTCGCCAGCCGGATCCGCCCATGCCGGGCGTGTCTGATCAAGCGTACGGTTCGCGGCGGGATTTCAACCACATGCACCACCGGCTCCTCTACCGTCAGTCCGGCGGTGGCTTGCCCGGACTAATCAACTTTTGCCCGTTCGATGGCGGCAAAACCGGCGGTGAGCGGCAGATATTTTTCGGGCAGATCGGCAATGACCTGCTGGCCTTCCCGGCTGAGAATGAAGCGCAGGTATTCGCGCACGGCGGGCTTGAGCGGCCGGGTGACCGGCTGGTTGACGCACATATATATGGCCCGGGTGAGTGGATAAACCCGCCGGGCCACCTCATCATGGGTACCGGCGTAGAAGGGGCCGTCGGGCGAATCGGCCAGCAACAGCGTCTTCGCTCCCGGGGCCCGGTTGGCGAAGCCGCTATAGCCAATGCCATAGCGATCAGCGGCGACGGCGCGCACAATGACGTGGAGCAGGTGATTCTCCGGTTCCGGGCCGGCATCGTCGATCAGTCGGAGGTCCGTCTTGAATTCGCTTTCCCCGCCATGAAGAAAACGGAGCTGGACGTAATTTACTATGCCCATTTGCCTGCCGTTGGGACTGCCGGGCACCAGGCCATAGACGTGGATGGGTTGGTCGGCCCAAGGGGCGGGCAGGCCGAGCTGGCCCCACCGTACGATGGAGCCGTCCCGCGCATAGATATCGTGCAGCTGCTCGATGGTGAGACGGGAGAGCGGATTGTCCGCATGGACGTAGATGGCCAGGGCGTGGGTGGCACTCTTGGTCGCATAGCTGCCAGTGGCCACGGCCACGACCAGGGGAGCCTCGCCGTATTTCTGCCGGAAGCGGGCCAGATCGTAGCCAAACGGTTCGCGCGCACAGGGGGTGAGATCGGCTGCGTCCTCCGTGACCGCAGCTTTGAACGCAGTCGACGTGAGGCGCGTATCGTGCCGCAACTGAAAATGAACCGAGGGATGAAATCGGGCGAATCGCTCCGCCCAGGCGGTGACCAGCTCGTCAGTAGCGTGGTTTCCAGCGCAGACGATTTCACCGGCCACCGACTCACCTGCTTGATAAGGGGGCAGGGCGGGGTCCACCGCGGATCCGGCGGCCCAGGATAAGCAGCAACCTACGGCGAGAAATCCGGCGGGCAAGACCGCACTAAAATGGGATATAGTCTTCATGAAGCCCGGCAGGGCCCCGGATGGGCACGGTTGAGGAAGGGAAGCAGGTCGGCTCCGCTACGGAGGCGCAGGGCCTTAGTGGACAGGGGCGAGGGCGACGCGGAAACCGAGGTTGATCCAGCGGAATTCGGGTTCGTGCCAATTGCGATAGCCCGAACGGGCATGCGAGGCAAACGTACTCCAGCCTCCGCCGCGGCGAACCTTGAATTTGCCCGTCGCCGGCCCCTGCCAGTCGCTCACGCTGCCGCCGGGGTAGGCTCCGTCCCAGTCCATGCACCATTCCGCCGCATTGCCGAGCATGTCGAACAAACCCCAGGCGTTGGGAGACTTCGTGCCCACGGCGCGTGGCCCAGCCTGGCCGGCGCCCTCGGGTTTCTTGGTGGCCCAGGTGTCAGTATCGATGCAGTGACCTTCGTAGCCCACCTCGATATTAGCCGCATACCAGGCAATCGGATCAAGGGAGCGCGAGCTGCCATCCTTTTCGATCACCATTTGATCGCCGACATGGGTGCCTCCTGTCGTGCCGGCCCGGCAGGCATATTCCCATTCCGCTTCGGTGGGCAGACGGTATTCATACCCTGTGGGTAAATCACCCCTTTGGCGTGCGGCTTCCGTGAGCTTGCGGCAGTAAACCATGGCCTCGTTCCAGCTTACCCAGATGATCGGCAGATTGTCATCCGTATTGCCGACCAAACGCATGGTATCATCGTCCTTGGTCACATTGAAATAGTCGCGCAGGTGCGTCAGGTTCTTGCCGCCCAGAAGGAAGAAAGTGTCGTCCATTTGCGCCACCCGTGCCTGCCCCACCACATCCGTACCCATCAGCGCCTTCCATTGGCGTTGCGTCACCTCATGGCTGCCCAGCCAGTATCCTTGGGTAATCGTCACCCGGGTTTGTGGGCTTTCATTCTTCAGGTGGGCGGCTTCATCGTCCGGAGTTCCCATCGTAAAGGTGCCGGGAGCAATCCAGACCAGCTTCATGTCCAAATCCGATATCAGGCGGGTCTGTGCAGACCCGGCATGGGAAGCCGCACCCAAGGAGAGGGTGAGGGCCGTTGACAATCCAAGGCACAGTGCGCGTTGCAGGGGTACTAGTGACATAGTGTTGTCAAAAACATGCTGAAGATGATTCCGGCGTCCATCGAAAAGACGCGCGGAATGCGCGAACAACCGTGGCAGTATTCCATCGCGTCCGGCGGTCCGCCGACCTGCATGATCGGCGGGCCTTCGGGCGCGGATTATCGCTTTGCAGCAGCGGCAAGCCGGAATGCGTGCCACGGTTCGACGCGGCCAAGGCAGCGTCTGGCAATCTGGTTTCGGATGACAGTTGCCAGACGGACGGACTATTCCAGTCGCTTCAGCTGCTCGCGGATAACGGCGGACGGCAGCGGCAGATAATTGCCATTTTTGACAATCGCTTCCTGGCCCTCACGGCTCAGGACATAGCGGAGGAATTCCTTGAGCTTGGGTTCAATCTGAGTGCCGGGCTTGCGGTTCAGGTAAAAATAGAGGTTGCGCACCAGCGGGTAGGTCCGGTTTTGGAAGGTCTCCTTGCTCGGCGTGATGTAGGGTCCGCCCTCATTTACGGCCAGCGCAAGGGCCTTGAGCTTGAGCCCAGGAACCGCCTTAGCCTGCGGGACGATGGTCCAGGCGATGCCGTACTTGTTTTTCATCAGCTCATTCTTGAGCATGTACTGGACTCCACCGCGCTGTTCCTGACGATCGTCATCACCGATCATTTTGCTGCCGGTTTCGACATAGCCCCGATAGTTGGGATTCCATTTGTCGCTGTTCTTAAGCACCCGCAACTGGAAGAAGCGTGTCGTGCCGGACGGGGCGTGTCCGTAGGTCTGGATTTCCTTGTCGGCCCATTCGCCGGTCAGGCCAAGCTGTCCCCACTTGCGGATGTTTTCCTCCGGGCCACGGGCGTCGAGCAGGGTCCATTTGAAGATACGCAAGGCGGCATTGCGTTCCGACCCGAAGATGCCGTCCAGCTGCTTCAATGTCAGGCGGGAGATCGGATTGTCAGGATGGACATAAACGACGATGCCGGGCGACTTGCCCTCCACGTCGTAGGTACCGGAGGCCGCGATGATATCCAGCGCGTGGTAGCCGTATGTTTCGTAGAACGAGAGGTATTCGGTGATGGCTGGCTCGCCCCCGTCGGGAGCCAGATCGGTGACGTTCGTGACCAGCGCCGGGAAGGCGGCATCGCTGGTGATCGTCACGTCATGAAAATACACATCAGGATGATACTGATGGAATCCCTGTTCCCAGATCTTCAGCAGGCCACCAAAGCCGAAGCCGTAATTCCGGATGAGGCCCGACACTTTTTGTTCGGGCTGGTAGAGCGGCAGATCGCTGGGCGATTCGGTCTGCGCCCTGGCGGTGGCGCTGCCAAGAACGAGTGCGGCACCCAGCAGTAAGCCGGTCAGCCACACGGAGCGGGTCATTGTTCGATAGGTTGAGGATCGGTTATGTTTCATGGTTATGAAAAGGCGGAGAGATGAGGCAGGCAGGGGGTGAGTCGGTGGAAGAAATGAATCAATAATGATCAACACTTACTCGAGTTTTTTCAACTGCTCTCTGGCCGCATCGGCGGTCAGAGGCAGGTATTTCGCGTCACGCTGGATGGCGTCCTGGCCTTCGCGGCTCAAAAGATAACGCAGAAATTCCTTCACCTTTGGGTCGACGGGGCGGTTTTTCTCCCGCTTCAGATAATAATAAACGCCACGTGCAAGCGGGAAGCTGCGATTTTGAACATTCTCGAGGGTGAGTCCGATATAAGGGCCGCCAGTCTGGGCGGCCAGGTCGACGGACTTGGTCTGGGGAGTAAGGAAGGGCATGCCGGTGTAGGCGATGCCGTAGCGATCATTGCTGAGGGCACTCATCATGAGCTCGCCGCCGCCGGTCAGCGTGCCGCCGGGCTTGAGCCCCGCGGCATTGGCGAAGATTTTCAGCCTCTCGTTCCACTTGCCCGATCCCTTGAGCACCTTCCTGTCGAACTCGTCCGTGAAATGGCATTTGAAATTGTAGCCATAGACATTGATCGGCTTGTCCGCCCATTCGCCGGTCAGGCCGAGCTGCCCCCATGTGCGGATGTTCTTTTCCGGACCGCGTGCGACGGAGGTGTCCCAGGTCAAGCCGTTCCATCCGCCGCTTCGCTCGGCGCCGAAGATCCCGTCCAGTTGATCCATGGTGAGCTGGGAGATCGGGTTGTCCTTATGGACGAATACTCCAAGGGCAAAGGTCCAGCCGCGAACGTCGAACGATCCCGTGGCGACTATTATTTCCAGCACCTCGACACAACTGCCTGCATTGCTGGCATCCGCCCTTTCGCGCTCAAAGCTCCTGAGTTCATCCCACGAGGCCTGGCGGCCCATGGGCGCCAGATCCGCCGCGCCGGAGATAAGGCCCGGGAAAGCCACGGCCGAACTGACCAGTTTGTCTTCAAACCTGATGGTAGGATGGAATTGGCGGAAAGCCTTCTCCCAAACCCCGATCAGGCCGCTGTCCTTGAGATAATTGTTTCCCCACTGGCGGAGGGTTCCTGAGACTTGTTGTAGCGGCCGGTATTCGGGCAGTCCGCTCAGATCAAACTGCCTGTCATAAAATTTATTTTTTGCCCGACTTTTAATCCCCGGGGTACGGACTTTTGCGAGCGCTGCTGCACCAGTAGAGGGCAGGGCAGTATCAGTTCCTGCCGCGACCACTGGCGCCAACGAAGACAGGCAGGCGGCAGCCAGCACCGGCACCAGGCGCCTTACGACCCAAGGCCTCAGGTGAGTGAAAGCGCTGGAGAACTGATTCTGATTAAATGGTGGAAGCACGAATTAGTCCCGGGGGCCTGTTCATTCGAGTTTCCGCAGTTGTTCCCTCACCATCTTGGCCGTCATGGGCAGGTATTTGCCATCGCGCTGCACGGCGTCCTGACCTTCCCTGCTGAGCACATACCGGAGATACTCCTTCAATTTGTGGTCGAGGGGAGCCCCCGGCGCCCGTGCGAGGTAGAAATAGACTTCATCCGCCAGGGGATAAGTCCGATCCTGCAGCGTTTCCAGGGAGGGGAGGACCGCCGGGCCCCCTTCCTCACGGGCGATGGCGAGGTATTTCGTGCCGGGGATGAGATTATGAAACCCACTGTAGGCGATGCCATGGGGGTCCTTGGCGAGGTCCTTCATGAGCTCCGTCGCCGCGAGCGCCATCGTGCCGTCACTGCGCGCGAAATTGGCGTATGTGCGCAGATCTTCATTCCACTTGTCGCTGCCTTTCAGGAACATGTGGGACATGATTGTGCTTTGGTTATAGCGGAGGTTCAGTCCGTAGGGATGGATGGCCCGGCCCGCCCATTCCCCGGTCAAACCCAGCTGCCCCCAGGTCCGGATGTTTCCCTCAGGGCCGCGGGCAAACTCCGGGTGCCACTCGGTCCCGATCCAGCCGCCGTCGCGGCGGGCCCCGAACACGCCGTCGAGTTGCTTGAAATTAAGCTGGGTTAGGGGATTGGTCTGGTGGACGAAAATGCAATAACAGTTGTTCCAGCCCGGCACATTCAGGCTACCGGTTGCGAACGTGATTTCCGTGGGATGGAAATTGAAGATCCGCTCAAATCCCTCCGTATCCGAGAAAGTGAATTTTCGGCATGGAGCCAGGTCCGCCTGGCCCGTGACCAGCCCGGACATGGCGACAAACGCCGTGTACAGATGATAATCGAACGTGACTCCAGGATGATATTTCCTGAACTCTTCCTCCCAGTACCCGGCGAGAAAACCGTCCGCGAGATAGTTCTGCCCCCACATGCGAATGAGGCCGGTTACCGGGGGGCCCGGCACGTAGGGCGGCAGATGGCTGAGATCGAAGGTGCGCGTGTAGAATTTCTGCTTACCCCGGGAGACGACATGGTCGGTCCGCGCCTGCTGTACCTTGAGCGAATCGCGCACCGCTTCCTGGCCATAGGCAGGATGGGCGAACCACACAAGCGCGCTCAAGGCAGCCGCAGCGAGAAGAGTATGTCTTTGGACAGTTGCTTTCATTGTCATGGTTGTGGATTTGGGCGGGTGCCGGATTGTACCTTGCGTCGCATCATAGCAGGCACCCGGACACTCCTGTCGTCTCCAATTCGCAGCCGGCGGAAAGTAGAACTGCCAAAATGGCGCCGGGCCATTGATTGGCAGTGGATCAAACGGGGAGACGGCGATCAAACCGATGCCGGCGGGGACACCAGGCAGGTTGTGCCAGGCAGACCCCGCCAGCAGCAGTCAGAGGCCGGTTGAGCCAACTACTGCAGCTTCTTAAGCTGTTCCCTGCAGGCTTCCGCAGTGAGCGGCAGGTATTTGCCGTCGCGCATGACCTCGGTCTGTCCTTCGCGGCTCACGATGAAGCGGAGAAATTCCCGCACCTTGGGATGGATTGAATGGACATTCTTGCCGTCGGCGTAGGCGTAGATCTGGTCGAACAAGGGATATTTGCGTGAGCGGAGGTTGTCGATCGTGTACGCATAATAGGGCCCTTTCGATGTCTCGGCGAGTTCAAGCACCTTCAGTTGGGGAGGAAGGCTTTGTGGCGTGGGCGCGGCGACATAGGCGATGCAGTAGCGGTCGAGGACTAGGTCGTCATTCATTCCGCGCTTCAGTCGCCCGAAACCCAAGGACGATCCGGAGGATGTCTTGTCCACTGCATCGGGCGGGATGACATAGTTTGCATAGATCCGCAGCCGCTCGTTCCACTTGTCGCTGCCCTTTAGAAGCTTATCGGACATCTCGACCGCCTGATGGTAACGCTGATTCAGTCCGTACGGGGTGATCAATTTATTAGCCCACTCACCGGTCAGGCCGAGCTGCCCCCATGTGCGGATGTTCTTTTCCGGGCCGCGCGCGAATTCAGGATGCCAATCGGTCCCTACCCAGCCGCCGAGCCGCTCGGCGCCGAAGATGTAGTCGAGCTGCTCCATCGTGATCTTCGTGAGCGGGTTGTCCTTGTGCACCACGATGCCGAAGGCGGGCTGCCATCCGGTGACGGAGTAGGACCCGGTAGCGATCGTGATCTCAAGGGGATCGCTGTTCCGGTAACGCTGATAGAGCTGGAGTTCCTCTGTGGTAATCTTGCGGCCGATGCCAAGATCGGACACATCAAACATCAGCGACGGTGCCGCGGCGCGCGTGGTCAGCATGTGATATTCGAACTTCACGTCCGGGTGGAACTTCTGGAAGGCCTTTTCCCAGTATTCACCGAGGAATCCATCGACGATGTAGTTGCTGCCCCACATGCGGATGGTGCCGGAGACCTTATGCTCCGAGGGTTGATAGGCGGGCAAATCGCTGAGATCCCATTTGTCGGCTGGGTAGTAGGCCTTCTTGCCCTTGGTCAAGAGCCCCTCGGCCCGCGCCTCCTGCATGGCGAGCCCGCCGGCGACCTTGTCCACCTGTGCGTGGGCGAATGGGGCGCTCACCAGGGTGAACGCCAGCAATAACGGTGTGTACTGGATTGTTTTCATGGAGTACTACTGGTTGGGTGTTGAATTCTTGGCGGTTGAAATCTGGTCACTCGAGTTTCTTCAATTGTTCACGGACAACATGGGCGGGGAGGGGCAGATACTTGGCGTCCTGCTGCACCGCATCCTGGCCTTCGCGGCTCATGATGTACCGGATGTACTCCTTGAGCTTGGGATCCAGCGGCTGGCCGGGAGCCTTGGCGACATAGAGGAAGACCTCGTCATAGAGCGGGTAGGCCCGGCTGCGCAGCGTCTGGAGGTTCAACTCGACAAAGTTGTTCGAACCGCGGGGTGCGATCGCCAGCACCTTGTTGCCCTTGGTGGGGAACGCGTAGCTGGAGTAGCCGATACCATACTTGTCCTTCGCCACGGCGTCGGCCACCTGCTTGCCTTCCAATTCGGTGGTGCCGTCGGGATTCTTGTAGTTGGTGAACTCGACCAGTTTCTCGTTCCACTTGGCGCCGTCCTGCATCACCCGGTTGGCAAAGGTGTTCGGGATATGGTATTTGATGTTAAAGCCATAGACGTTGATCAGCCGGCTGGCCCACTCGCCGGTGAGGCCGAGCTGGCCCCACGTGCGGATGTTCTTCTCGGGGCCGCGCGCCGCGCTGGTGTCCCACTCAACTCCTTTGAATGCACCCGAGCGCTCGGCCCCAAAGATGCCATCAAGCTGCTCTATGGTCAGCTTGCTAATCGGATTGTCCTTGTTGACGACGATCGTGAGCGCATAGCTCCATCCTGGCACGTTCATGCTGCCGGTCACGATCGAGAACTCCAGAGGATGGGTATCGTGGTAGCGCTGGAAGAAAAGCATCTCATCCGATGTGATCTTACGGCTCAGACCGACTTCCGCCAACCCGAGGGTTATTCCGGGAATCGCGTTCAGCGTGGTCCTCAGGTCGTCCACGAATCTGATGTCAGGCTGATATTTTCTGAAGCCATCCTCCCATGCCCTGGCGAGAGGGCTGTGATAGAAGTAATTCGAACCCCACTGGCGGATCGTCCCCGCAACCTGCTGCTGCGGCTTGTAGGCCGGCAGGTCGTCGAGATTCCAGCGTTCAGTATAGTACTTTGTGGCTCCACGTTTGAACAACTTTGCTTCGCGCCCCTTCTGCACTTCGAGCGGATTGCGGTTCTGGGCCTGCGCACTGGTGACGACCAGTCCGGCGCAAAGCAGCGCCAGACCGTAATGGAGGAGGGAGGTTAGTTTCATGGCGAATCAGTCGAGTTTTTTCAGTTCCTTTTCGGCGAATGGAGCGAGAATCGGCAGATAGCCCTGCCCCTCGCGCAAGATGGCGTCCTGCGCCTCACGGCTGAGCACATAGCGCAGAAATTCCTTCAGTTTGGGATCGGTCGGCTGACCGGGGGGCTTGTTCAAATACATGGTGATGATGCGCGTCAGCGGATAGCTGTGGTTCATCACGTTTTCCCGCGTCGGTTCCACATAGGGGCCGCCGTCCTGCTCGGCGATGGCGATGGGCTTGACGTTCGGGTGATTGTAGACCAGCCCCGAAAACGCGATGCCGGCCGGATCGTTGGCCATGGCGTCGAGCATCAACTGGCCGCCGTCGGTCGCGCCGCCTTTGGAGCCCGGCAGGTCGGCGAATTCCCTTACATCGGGATTCCATTTATGGCTGCCAAGGAAAACCTTGTCCTGGATGAAATCGCAAAATCCGCGTGCGATCGCGAATCCGTACGGATGCACCGGCCGGCTCTGCCACTCGCCCGTCAGGCCGAGATCGCCCCAAGTGCGCACCGGCGAGCCACCTCGGCGGTGGTTGGCGCTGTAGATGGCGTCGACTTGTTTCAGGGTCAGGCGGCTGAGCGGGTTGTCCTTGTGGACAAAAAGGACCAGGGCATAGCCGCGGTTGCGGACATTGAAGCTGCCGGTCACCACATCCACGCCGGTGGCGGGGTAGCCCAGAACCTCCTGAAAGGCGACGACCTCGGGATCCCAGATCTCGCGGCCCATCAGAGCCAAGTCTCCTTGGCCGGTGTAGAGCGCGCCGATGGCGGCGGCCGTTCCGCACAGCTCGTTCTTGAATTCGACGCCGGGCTGGTATTTGCGGAAACCCGCTTCCCAGGTCTTGGCGAGCGTCTCGATGAAATCCTGGGTCTTGCCGAGTGAGCCGTGGCCCCAGATGCGAATGGTGCCCGAGACTTGCTGCTGCGGCACATAGGGCGGCGGCAGGTTCACTTCCTCGGCCATGGAAAATCCCACCAGGGAGAGGAAAATAAAGGAGCGAAGATAAGCTGCTGTTTTCATGGGCCGTTTCAGTTACTCGAGACGTTGGAGCTGGGCTTGCGCCGTGGCGGCGCTCAGCGTGAGGTAGGCGCCGTCCCGAGCGATGGCCTCCTGGCCTTCCCGACTCAGTATGTAGCGAAGGAATTCCTTCACCTTCGGGTCCACGGGTTGCTTGGGCGGACGGTTCATGAACATCGAAAGGGAGCGGGCCAGGGGGTAGGTCCGCTCGCGCACCGTTTCTTCGGTGAGCGAATAGAACGGGCCGGCCTCCTGCTCCGCCAGCGCCAGCATCTTGACCGCGCTCGTGTCGGAGCGCAGGGTGGCGTAGGCGATGCCGGCGGGATCCTGGGCGAGGGCGGAAAGGATTTGGGCATCGGGGATGTCCGGGGTGTCCGGGCGGGCGGCGAAGGGAAACTCCTTGTAATCGGGATTCCATTTCCGGGTGTTCATCAACACCTTGGTGCGCATAAACAGGGCGGGCACGCTATTGACGGCGGGGCCGTAAACATGGATCGGGCGGTCCTTCCATTCGCCAGTGAGGCCGAGTTCGCCCCAGGTGCGGATGTTGGCCTTCCCGCGACGGTGCTCCGCGCCGAGAATGGCGTCGAGCTGGGTCAATGTCATTTGCGTGAGGGGATTGTTCCGGTGGACGAACACAGCGAGACAGGCGCCGATTCGTTGGGTGCGCAACCCGGCATTGGCGATCTCCACACTGGTCGGCTTGTAGCGGAGGGCCCATTCGTAGCCCATGGCCTCCATCGGGACGCGCAATTCACGGGCCATGAAGGCGAGATCGGCCACTCCGGTGTAGAGGCCGGCGAGGGTGGACTCGGGGCCGTAGAGTTTGTCGGAGAAACTTACGGCGGGGTGAAATTTCTTAAAGCCGTTCTCCCAGTCCTTCAAGAGGGCGCCATCGGCTGGGCTGCCGCAGATGCGGATTTCGCCGCTTACTACATGTTCAGGTTGATAAACCGGCAGGGCGCCTGCGCCGGACGGCTTGCAGGAAATGACCCCGAATGAAATCAACAGGGAAAATATAGCAAAAACCAGTGGTTTCATAGAAGGCATGGACGATGTGGGGTGGGGTTCTTGGATAGGAGTGAATCAGTTAAGAAGCGCCCTCACCTGCAGGCGGAATGAACCGCCAAGGGCAGGGAGGGCGCTCCGGTAAAACCGAGGTTTAGCTTAATCCAGCTTCTTCAGCTGTTCCTTAAGGAATTCCGCGTTCAACGGATAATAGTATCCGGCCTGGGCCATGATTTCCTGACCCTGGCGGCTCAAGACAAAGCGCATGAACTCGCGCACCTTGGGATCGAGCGGACGGCCGGGGGCCCGGTTCACGTAGAAATAGCCATCGCGGACCAGCGGATAGGTGCGATTGGAGACGTTCTCCGGATTGAGGACGATCGCGGGGCTGTTCTTCGTCTTGGACACCGCGATGATCTTCACATTGGGATACAGCTTGGCATGCATCCGGGCGCAGATGGCGATGCCGAACTTATCGTTCGAGAGCGCCTCCATCATGCGTTCGCTGGCCACCTTGGCGCCGAACTCATCGGGCGAGGTCTGCTTGGCCTCGACGTATTCCTTGAAGTTGGGGTTCCATTTCTTGGACCAGTGGAACAGGTTCCGTTCAATGGAGATCGCGAATCCGGGGGAGACGTAACCGTAGGTCTGGATCTCCTTGCCGTTGAACTCGCCGCTCAGGCCGAGCTGATTCCACTTGCGGATGTTCGTGTCGGCACTGCGGGCGAACTTGGAAGTGTACTTGTAATCGTTGTCAGCAATTTCCCAGCCGCCGGTGCGCTCGGCACCGAAGACGCACTCGAGTTCCTCGAGGGAGATCTTCTCGATCGGATTGTCCTTGTTGACGGCAATGGCCCATGCGAAGAGCGAACCACGCTTTTCAAAGCCGCCGGTGGACACGCGGATTTCCAATGGATTGTAACGGAACGTGTTGTAGAATGCCATGATATCCGTAATCTTGGCATCGTCGCCGCTGGGCGCGACGTCTGCTGTGCCCATGTACAGGCCGGCGAGGCAGCCTTCGCTGCTCGTAATGTGGCTGGTGCTGGTCACCAGATCGGGGTGATACCACTTGAATGCTGTCGCCAGCATCTCGACGCTGTTCTTCAGTTCGCTGCCGTGGATACGGAGGCCGCCGACGCAATTGAATTCAACCTTGTATTCCGGAAGATCGCTGAGGTCAGGGGCCACGGGTTCGACATAGTAGCAGTGGGTCTCAAGGAGATCCTTGCGGAGGGAGGCCTTGATCTTGTGGAACGCATTCCATGCCGGGTTGTTAGCGAGCTTCTGACGCACGGTATTCTTGGTTTGGTCACGCATCTCGAAAGTGTGGATGTTGCGATATTCCTTCACCAGCAGGGAAGACCACTTCACTCCGGAGCCCGGACGCGCGGTGAACATCTGATACATCATTATTTCCCGTGTGGCTTTCAGGCCTTCCATCTGCGGCACGATGTACGCCTTCACATAATCGTTATACTTGGCGACCGGGGTCGTCATGTCGTAGGTATTCACGACGAATACCGAGTTTGCGGAATTGCGCGGCGTCTTCTCGTTGCGTACAACGGAGTCCACTCGGGTCGCAATCAGGCCTGCACCCAGCTTGGGCTGGGCCACCTGCTGCCAGCGCAAGCATGAAGGCTCGTCCGGAAATTCCAGCACGACCAGCTGGGCGAATTCGGCGCCTTCAGTGTTCCGGCTGTCGAGCTGCAGCGCGTCGGCGACCAGACCGGTCTGGCGCCAAATGGCCAGTTCTTCCGCCAAGGTGGCGGCGCCGGCCGCCCCAGCCGGAGCAGAGATGATGATGTGCGATGGCAATGCAAAGGCAGCAATCGCGCCGAGGCAGAAGACGAAGATGGCGGACAATACCGAGGTACGCCGCAAACTACGTCCGAAACCTGAGGAGGATATAGGAGTCATGTGTTTGGTTTTTTTGGTTGGAGAAAAGAAGAAGTTCTTCCGGCTGTCTTCAGGGTTGGTGATGAAGGTGACCACAGGGAACTGCTTCAGAGGAAACGGAATTTCTGAGTGATTGTTCGCATTTTTTCCATGCAAAAAACCGGGGGAACCTAGATTGCCCCCATGGAGACCCCGTCGTTCCTAGGTCTCCAGCTTGCATGGCTCGCAAAAAAGATGAGGAATTGAGAAATGCGTTTACTGGTTTGAGGGAACGAGCTGTGCATTATCTCACTAATGGGCGTGATAAGGATTGTTGGATTGCGTTTGGGACAGACCAAGCCCGTGGGCATGGGCCAAAGATGGTTGTGAAAACAGAGGATGTCCCCTTCGACAATGTCGGCGATTGGTGAATATTCACCAATCGTTGGTGGGGTGTGCCCCGCCAAGCATTCCCCATTTCCCACGATGGAGGCATATCGATCCCATTGGGGCTGGATGGTGTTCGCGAATTTTAGTCGAACGGCCGCTGAAGTTCATTAATGGTGCTTTATTCTCTTTGGAAAATGCTGCGTTCCTGGAAACAGACCCTGATAATATTCTTTCTGACTGGCATGCTGATGCCGCTGTGCCTGGGTGGAGAGCGCCGGGAGACCGGGCGGCTGGTCATGCGGTCGTTCGGAACCCAGGAGATCCACGCCAAGGGCCCCGCCCTGGCGCTGGCCGAGACGGATGACGGCTCCATGTTCGTAGGTTCCAACCACCTGGTGATCTTCGACGGTCTGGGATGGCAGCGAATCGACATCCCCGAGGCCTATGCCTTTCGGGCTCTGGATGCCTCACTGGTCGCAGGCGGGCCCATCCACCATACGCGGGTTTGGGTAGGGGCCGTCGGAGCAATCGGTTATGTGGAGCGCAATCTTCAGGGCTTGTGGAGTTTTACCTCGCTGGTGCCGCAATTGCAGGCGGCCGGCCTGCCGGTTCCCAATGAGGTATGGCTCGTCAAGGCAGTCGGACAAGGTGCAATCTTCGTCTCGGCCCACCGGGTGTGGCGGTGGGACGGTACCCGGTTCGAGTCGTGGATCCTTCAATCCGGCCTGCCGCTCAAGGCCGTCGCTGACGAGACCGGTGGTGTCTGGATCTACCAAGCCGGAGTGGGGTTGCTACACTTGGGAGAAGGCGGAGCACCCAGACTGGTACGTCCGACTCAGACCCTGCCTCCGGGGTCGATCGATTGGATGCTCCCCCCGATAAACAAAGGGGACCAATCCGGCACGGCTGCTCGGACTGATCTCCCCTCCACAGAGGGTATGCTCGTGGGCACAACCGATGGCATCTACCGGCTGACTGCCGACGGCAGTGAATTGCTGCCCGCCTTGTCTGAATACCTCAATGGACAGGCGACTGTCCAGGCAGTGGCGGTCGAAGGGGGAGATGTCATTGCGATCCGAACGGTCAGGAACGGGGTGGTGCTGGCAACACGCCAGGGCGATGTTATCATGGTGGTAAACCAGTCCAGCGGGTTGAGCAGCGACACCGTATATTTCCTCTGGAGTGATCGCCGCGGCGCCATCTGGCTCGGACTCGATGGTGGTTGTGTGCGTCTGGACAGCGTGGACATTGTCTCGCTCTTCGATACACGCAACGGGCTCAAACAAGGACTTCCGCGCAAAGTGGTGACACAGGGGGAGGTCACCTATGTCCTGACTGATAAGGAACTCTACCAGGTGACGGACTCCGCGCCTGAAGCGGCGCGATTAATCCCGATCTTCTCCCAGGCAATGTTCAGCGATGCGGTGTCTTCCTCCGACGGCCTGTGGATCGGCAGCAATCACGGCTTGTGGCGGATCGATCATGAGGGGGCATCCCACCAGATGACGACGGTTGGGGAGGGGGCCTGTTTTGCCACGGTGCCTTGGTTTCCTCAGGGATTTCTCTATACGGATGCTCACGGCCTGAAATCGTTTGCGTTGCCCTCCCATGGAGGCGCCGTTCAGGACTTTGGCGTGAAGATCAACGACCTGCCAGTGTCCCTTGTGGCAGACGATCGCGGTGATCTCTGGCTTTCGACGGCCACGGATGGCATTATCCATTTCCAGATCAGACCCGACGAAAACGGTCCGACACTGGTCCCGGCGGAGCATTTTCGCGAAAACGATGGGCTGCCGGGCACAGCCGGCCGCCCGGTCCTGACCCGGGTGGGACCGCGGCTGTTTGCCTTCACGGAGACGCAGATCCTAGTGCTCGATCCGACGCGCGGTTTTGTGCCCGCACCCGAGTTTTCAGGCTGGCAGGGAGTGGCCGGCGCGTCCGTGGGTCCGCCGCCGCCGGCGACCCGTGATGGTTCGGAATCCAGCATCGCCTACTGGCTGGCCAAGCGTTGTGATTTGCAGACTGACTCACCGGCTTATGCCTTGCTTCGCGTCTCGTACGATCAGGACGGCGGGGGGACTCTCCGCTGGGAGCCTTTGCTCATGGCGGGACTGGATACCATCGGTGAGGTCACAAGCCTGGATGTAACCCGGCTTGGCGGCGAAAATATCATGTGGATCGGAGGGGAAGGGGGATTGTTGCGGGCACGCCTGGACCGGATCAGATTATCCAGCACCCCCCGGTCACTCCAGCTCCGTGAAGTGCGCGTAAGAGGCAAGTCCGGAGGCATGCTGGAACTTCATCCGAAAAAGACCGCCACCATCGGCCCGAGCTTCCGGAGTGTGACCTTCGGTTTCACGGCCGCCCAGCCCATGGAGGTGACGCCGGTGGCGATCTACTATCAGACCCGGTTGCAGCCGATCGAAACGGAGTGGACGCCGCCGCGGAGAAACAATACGCGGGAGTTCACGGGGCTGGCCCCGGGATCCTATGTCTTCATGGCGCAGCGGGTCGACCGCTATGGCCGCTCCGGCGAGCCGGCGACCTATTCCTTTGAGATCGTCGCTCCCTGGTACCGCCGCTGGCCGGCCGTTATTATCTATGTGGTGTTCGGCGGGTTTGTCGTGGCCGGCCTGCTGCGCTGGCGTCTGCAGACCCTGCAGCGGCAGACGGAAAGGCTGGACCGCCTGGTTGCCCAGCGCACCCGGGAACTCGAGCTTTCGAGCACGGCCAAAAGCGAGTTTCTGGAAAACATCAGCCATGAGATCCGCAATCCGCTCAATGGCATCGTGGGACTGGCCAACCTGCTGAAACCGGAGCGCCTCCTGACTGAGGACAAGGAGGTCCTGCGTTCACTCAAGGCCAGCGCCGATCATCTGCGGCGGGTCACCGAAGACGTGCTGGGATTTTCCAAACTGGAGTTCGGATCGGTCGCGGTGGAGGAAAAAGCCTTCCGGCTCGGTCAGGCTCTGCGCGAGGTCGTGGCCCAGCATGAAGCCTCTGCCCGCCAATGGGGCAGCCGGATCAGCCTGATCCTGCCCCCGGGCGCGGAGGACTGCTTTGTCGGCGACGAGGGGAAAATCCGGACCATCATTGGAAATTTTCTAAGCAACGCCGTCAAGTACGCGCCCGGGAAACCCGTGGAAATCCGGGCCGACTGGACCGACGACGAGGACGCCTCCACGCAGGTGTTTATTGCGGTCACCGATCGCGGTCCGGGCGTGCCGGCCAATGAGCAGGAATTGATCTTCCAAAAATATGTGCGTGGATCAATCGCCTCGGCTCATGGCGTAACGGGTTCCGGCATCGGCCTGGCCATGTGCCGCATGCTGGCGCGCCGCATGGGTGGGATCATCGGGGTCGAGAGCCCCTTGCCGGTGTCCGAGGCGGAAACGAACGAGGCTGGCCCGGGAGCCTCTTTCCATTTGTGGCTGCCGTTGAAAAGGACGGGGAGCCTCCTGTCGTCGGCAACGGCAAAGCCACTGACCGTGCCTCCGACCGACACGAAGACGACCAGCACCACGGCGACGGCCTTGATCCTGGACGATGAGGAATACAACCGGATTGTCCTGGCCGGGCTGGCCCGGGAACTGGGTTACGAGCCGCTGCTGGCCGGTGATGCCGCTTCCTCCCTGGCTGTTGTCGGAGAGCGCCTGATTGACGTGATGTTCATTGATTTGGAATTGCAGGGCAGCAAAGGCTACGACACGGCCCGTCTCCTGCGCCAGCTCCCCGGCGGCAAAAATGCGGTTATTATCGCAACGACCGGGCGTGACAGCGATGAGGCCCGCCGGCGTTGCCAGCAGGCCGGCATGAATGGGTTCCTCCTCAAGCCATTTGAAGGCGAGCAAGTGCGCGAAGTGATCCGCAGGGTGCGGGAAGAACGTGGTGCGGGATGCGTGCCGGGTGCATCGCCGCCGCCTGGACCCTTGTCGCCGAAGGTGGCCCCGGGCGGAAATCCGCCGATCCTGCGGGCGTTACAACTCTACGCGCAGGGCGCGAACCAGACCGTTGTGGAAGCCGCACGGCGATACGGAACTGCTGTCGACCAGGAAATCGCCATCATTCAACAGGGACTGGCTTGCGAGGATCGGCCAGCCTTGGCCGCCGCGGGACATCGGCTGCGCACCCTGGGCGCCCTGGTCCAGGCCCGTTCGGTCAACGAAGCCGCCCGCCTGCTGGAAGAACGCGCCCTCACCCTGAGCCAGCCCGAGCTGGCCGAACTGGTGAATCAGCTTGTCAGCGATACCGCCCAACTAAAGGAAGCGCTGCGGCAGGCGTGCCTTTCGATCACACCTGGTGGCCCGGACTGAGCAGGGAAGCCGGTCAGGAACCCGGACCGGCCTTCTTCCATTGCTGCCGGACGCGGGTAAACCCTTTCTCGGTGGCGTAGTTGATCAGTTCCGGAGTGCTGTGAATGCCCAGCTTTGCCATGATGCGACAACGATGGTTGCGCACCGTGATGGCACTGAGCCCCGTCTTTTTGGCGATTTCCGCGTTGGACAGCCCCCGGCCGAGAAGGCCGAGCAGCAGCTGCTCCCACTCCGACAGCAGCTTGTCAAAGGCCCCAGGGTCGTTGCGCAGGCTGGCGCGCACGCGTTGCGCGACGGATGGAAAATAGCGCTGACCCGACATTACCGTCGCAATGGCTTCGCCCAGCACTTCAAGCGGTTGTTCGTTCTTGTCGACGAAGCCATGCACGTTGGAATTCAGCGCACGATGAAGGGTGAATTCATCCGTGTAGCTGGAAAGTGCGATGACCTTGCATGTCGGGCAGACTGCAAAGAGGTCGTCCAGTAGGGAGAGGCCGTCCCGGTCTGGCAAAGCCAGGTCGAGAAAAATCAGGTCTGGCTTCTCGGTCCGGCATAGCTCCAGGCCGGAGGCGGCGTCCTTCGCCCCGACGACCTTGGCCCCCGCCACCGCCTGCTGGCACACCACCATCAGCATGTCGCGGATGAGGGTATGATCTTCAATGACGGCAATCTTCATCGTTTCGTCAGGAGATTGGGAATGCAGTGGAATCTGGCGGTCGTGGGCAAACTGAAAATCGTTTCCACCCCGAAGGAATCTGGCATGCGCCGCACTGCCCGTTGGCTGCATCTGCATTTCCCGCCCACCCGCCCCGACTCTCCCCCTGGGAATACTATTCAGCCCGCAGGGCGATCATGGGATCGACCCGGGTGGCCCGCCGGGCGGGGACATAGCACGAAACCGCTGCGATGGTCGTCAACAGCAGGATTACGGAACCATAGATGAACGGGTCGCGTGGATCGACCCTGAAGAGGAAATTCTGGATATTCGACCGGCCAAGCAGAGCGAGCGCGTAGGCGGTTACGACGCCTATCGGCAGGCCGATGCCGAGCTGCATGCCACCCTGGCGCAACACCATGCGCATAATCTTGAGCGCATCGGCCCCGAGGGCCATGCGGATGCCGAACTCCTGGGTGCGCTGGTTGACCGAGAACGACATGACGCCATAGAGGCCGACTGCGGCGAGCACGACGGCCACCCCGCCGAAGGCGGAGAACAGTGCGGCGACAATGCGATTCTGACCGAGAATTTCGTCGTGGAGGAGCCGCGGCGTGCCGACGAAATAAAGCGGCAGATTGGGATCAAGCTGGGTCATCGCACGGCGCAGGGTCGGGGCGAGATTTTCTGCGCGTTGACCGGCGCGTGGGCGGACGAGAACAGTAGCGAACTGCAGGGCCGGCGGAGCGGACAGCGGCTGATAGAAACCGGCACAGTCATCTACGAGCGGATTGATCGGACCTTGCATCAGCGTGTCGGGCACGACGCCGATAATAGTGCGCCAGGCCTCGGGCTGGGCGGGATTATAGATGCGGACGCGGCGGCCGATCGGGGTTTCCCGGCCAAAATGCTTTTTCGCAAAACTGGCGTTGACGATCGCCACCGGCTGTTTGGCCTCGGTGTCGTCCGGACGAAAATCGCGGCCCTCCATGATCTTCAGGCCGATCGTCGCGAAATAGCCGTCAGAGATGTTCTCAAAGTTGCCTTCGGGGCGGTCCTTGTCCGTGGCATAGGCCTGGCCATCGACCTCGTAGCGACCGGCGCCGCCGAACGTCATGCGGAAGCGACCGGTGAGAGCGACGGCGGCAAACTCGGAGCCGGCCCGCAATTCGCGCAGCGTGCGCTCGAAAAACAACTGGCGGGACTCCGGCGTGGGATAATCGCCCTCAAAGAGTCCCAAACGCGCTGTGAGGAAGGAGTTTTCGTCGTAGCCGTAGTTGACGAATTGCTGGTTGAGGATGGATTTGATCTGGAGGGAGGCCGCGATGAGTAGCGCGGCTGATAGCGCAATCTGGCCGATGACCAGCAGTTTGATGATGGCATTGACCAAGCGGGACGTGTTGCCGCGGCCCGCTTCCTTGAGCACTTCGGCGGCGTTGGCACGGGAGGCCAGCATCGCCGGCACCAGTCCGGAAAGGAGGGCCGCACCCATGGTTGCGGCGACTGTGAATGTCAGCACGGGGCCGTCGATATCAAAGGTGATCCAATAGGGCAGGGGGAAGGGCAGGCCCTGCATGGCCTGGTAAAGATATTCGACCGCCCAGTACGAACCGGCGATCCCGACGACGGCGCCCATGACGGCGATCAGCAGGCTTTCCGTGAGCATCTGCCGCACAAGGCGGACGCGGGTGGCGCCGAGCGCGCCGCGGATCGCCAGTTCCTTGGCCCGGAGGGTGGCGCGCGCGAACTGCATGTTCATCACGTTTACGCACGCGATGACCAGGACGGCGAGGACGGCGGCGAGCATGACAAACATCAGGCCGCGGAGCGGCGGACCGATTAACGCGGAGTGCAGCGGCTGCACCAGGGCCCCGGAGAGCTGGCGGTTGGTGGCCGGATACTCCTTGGCGAGGCGTTGGGCGATGGTGTTGAACTCGACATTGGCCTGGTCAATCGTGACTCCCGGCTTCAGCCGACCGAGCACGAGGGGACTGATGGCGGCCGGATCGTTGCGGGGACGGATTGGAAACTCGTTGTAAAGGGGCACCCAGAGCTGATCGGTGGAGGGAAACTGGAAGCGCGGCGGCATCACGCCAATGATGGTGGCGGTACGGCCGTTGAGGCGCATGGTCCGGCCTAGGACATTCGGATCGGAATTGAATTCGGTCTGCCAGATGCCATGGCCGATGATGGTGACGCGCTCAGCGCCGGGTTTGTCGTCGTCAGCCGAAAAGTCACGGCCGAGCACGGGCGCCACACCGAGAATCCGGAAGAAATTGTAGTTGCTGTAGCAGCCGGTGTATCGCTGGGCGTTGCCGTTGATGGTGACATTGACCGTGGATCCGAAAATATAGGCGGCTAGACCCGAGAACGACTGCTGGGAGGCGAGAATCTCCTGAAAATCCTCGCCCGGTATGCCGCCGCCAAAGTTGTTGTTCGGGTTGAACTGGGAGGGATCGATGAACTGCGCGCCCATCAGCCGGCCGGATTCGGGAAAGGAAAAGCCCCGCAGGACCACGGCGTTGACGATTGTGAATTGCGTGGTGACTCCGCAGATGCCGAGCGCAAGCACGGTGACGGCCAAAAAGCAGAAGGATTTTTCCTTGATGAGCACGCGGAGGCCGACGCGGAGATCCTGCAGAAAAGTGTCGATCATCATCATGGCAACGGCGGGGGAGAGGACGGTTGGGCTGGACAGGAGGACGGAAGCATCAGGGCAGGCAGATGAGCGCGATCAGCGCCGCGAGCAGCAGAGTGGAACCGAGGGAGGGAATGGCCCGGATGAAGCAGGGGTGGAACATGGTGTGCACGCCAGGACAATTGCATCGGCCGTGCCATGTTCTTTTGCCTTGGTTAGAGCCTATCAACCAGATGGTTGGTTCGTTTTTACCACGCGCGGGCGATTCGCGCTGCTCTGAAAATGAAATCGCGGGGTCCCACGATCGGGACGATGCGAAAGCGTGGCGGTGCGCAACAGGCAGAGGGGAATCATGGCTATTCAGTGCGCAGGGCCACCAGGGGGTCGATCTTGGTGGCCCGGCGGGCCGGAAGGAAGCAGGCGAGCAGCGCGCTGGCGGCAAGCACGACGATGGTGACACCCAGCGCGACCGGATCAGCCGGACTCACCTGATAAAGCATGTGCGACAGGAGACGACCGGCGCCCAACGAGAGCAGCACGCCGGCGGCGACCGCGACCACGATTTGGTACGCCCCCTGTTTCATGATGAGCGCGAACACGTCGCGCGGATGCGCCCCGAGCGCCATGCGGATGCCGATCTCACGGGTGCGCCGGGCCACCGCATAGGACTTCACGCCATAAACCCCGACCACCGCCAGCGCGAGTGCGATGCCGCCAAACACACCGAAGAACACGGCGCCAATGCGCACGATCCACAGGCCCAGATTCATGTCGATCACATCGGCGAAAGGCAGGATGCGCATGACCGGCAGGTCGGGATTGAGCGAGCGCAGGGCGGAGCGCACGGCGGGGACCGCCGCCACAGTGGCGGCCCGATCCCTAGTGACCAGCCGGGCATGCAGGAAGACGTTGGCGCTGTAATTCTGGGCCAGCGGAACGAAGAGACGGGAGAGATATTCGCCCTTGCTCCCGTCGAGCACACCATGGCGGTGACTGGCAACAATGCCGACAACCTCCATCTCGGCGGGCGAGCCGTCGGCTGGCGCATGGGTATAGCGGATGCGCTGGCCGAGCACCTCCTCCTTGGGGAAAAGTTTCCTGGCCAGCGTCTCATCGATGATGGTCACGCGCGGCGAACCCTTGTCGGATGATTCGGTGGCGGTGAAATCGCGTCCGCGGAGCAGGCGTGCGCCGATGGTCTCAAAGTAGCCGGACGTCACGGAAGTATAGAGCGCGCCAACGCTCGGATCGGGCGCATTCAGATCGGTCGTCCGTGCCGTCGGGGCGGTCGCGGCGGGCACAACCCGGGTCGCATTGGTGAGGTTGCCGTAGGGGAGCATCGTCGAGAGTCCGACGGACGAAACCCCCGGCAGCGCACGCACCCGGTCGAGTGCAGCAAGCATCTCGCGCTTGGCATCCGTTTCCCGCGTGTTGCCGAGCGAGAAATCGAGTTCGGTCACGATGCCACCCGCGGGTTCAAAGCCGAGACGGAGGCCGCCAGCGTTCAGGGCGCCGCGCAGGAAAAGCCCTGCACAAAACAGCAGCATGAGCGAAAGGCCGATCTGCGCCATCACCAACACCTGGCGCGGCGCAAAGAAACGATTCCACCGCCCGGTCGCCATGCCATCCTCTCCCTGTTGCTTGAGATCGTGGACGACGTCGAGACGGGCGGACTTCAACGCGGGACCGAGCGAAAACATCAGCGTGGCGGCCAGGCAGAACAGGAAGGTGACCGCCAGCACGGCGGCATCAGGCCGCGCATTCATCACGAGCGAAAAATTCATCGAGCTGAACAAGGTGCCCAGCGACCGAAGGAGAAGGTCGTTGCTCCAGATCGAGAAGAGCATGCCGGCCGACCCGCCGGCGAGGGCTAGGACCAGTCCCTCCGCGACGAGCAGTCGTATGATCCGTCCGTGCGTGGCGCCAAGCGCGAGCCGGACGGCAATCTCCCGGTTGCGGGCCTTTCCGCGCGCCAGCAACAGATTGGCGAGGTTGAGGCAGGCGAGGAGCAGCACGCAACCAGCCATGCCCATGAGTCCGGAAGTGAGGAAGACCGTGGAGCCGTCGTTGGAGGGAGTAGTGCTGAGGCTGAAACGCGACGGCGGCTCCACCAGCAATTCCCGTTCTCCGGCGGCATCAGGGGGCTGGAGGGCGGTGAGGCGTTTTGCGACGACGGGCAGGCGGGCCTTGAGGCCGTCAAGCGTCAGGCCGGGCGCCATGCGTGCGGTGACGTTGAGGGTGTAATTTTTCGGGTCGGCCAGATCGGAGATCACCGCGCCTCCAAATGGGACGGCAAATTGCTCGAATACACCGAGCGGCAGCCAGAGGTCAGGGGCGATCATGGCGTTCAGCCCGCTGAATCCGTCCGGGGTGATGCCGATGACGGTATAGGGCCGCCCATTGACCTGCAAGGTGCTGCCGACGAGGTCAGGGCGTCCTCCCAGTTGCTGCCAGAAGGCGTGGCTCACAACCACCACCGGCAGGTTAGCGTTGGGGCGACACTCCTCGGCGTTGTAGAAGCGGCCGCGCGCGGGCGCCACGCCGCACAGCGAAAGGAAATTCTCCGAGGTAAAGAAGGCGAAACTTCGCCGCACGCCCTCTTCGCGGCCGACGCCGGCGAGCGCGAAGTTCAGCGCGGCGACATCAGCAAAGACGTCCTTCGCCTCGCGCAGGGCGAGGTACTCGGCCAGTGAAAACTGGCGGGTATCGCGGCTCGCCCCGGCGCGCGCCGTGAAGACGTTCACCACCTCGGCGGGCCGCAGGGGCACCAGCGGCCGCAGCGCCAGGCCATTGACCAGGGAAAATGCGGCGGTGTTGACGCCGATTGCAACGGCCAGAGTGACGACGGCGACCGCGGTGAAGCCTGGGGATTTGGCCAACTGGCGGAGGGCAAAGCGGAAATCGGCGAGCATCGTGGAAAGGGATGGGATTCAGGAGGGGATCTGCGGTGATATGTTAATGGCGGCCAAGCCACGGGCCTGGTGCATTGATGGTGGAGCAGCGCGGCCCCGTGCTGCCTCAGCGCGTGGGATCGGATTCGACCTGCTCCTCAACGATCCGGCCGTCGAAGAGATGGATTATGCGTTGGGCGTGGCGGGCGAAACGTGTGTCGTGCGTGACCATGACGATCGTCGAGCCGGCCTTGTGCAGCTGGTGGAGGAGATCCATGACCGCGTCGCCGTTTTTCGAGTCGAGGTTGCCGGTGGGTTCGTCGGCGAGCAGGACGGACGGACTGCCTGCGAGGGCGCGGGCCACGGCGACGCGCTGCTGCTGGCCTCCCGAAAGCTGTGACGGCAGATGCTTCGCGCGGTGCCCCATGCCGACCTTCTCCAGGGCCTCGGTGACCCGCTGCTTGCGTTCGCCGGCGGGCATGTCGCGGTAGGTCAGTGGCAGTTCGACGTTCTCGTAGACAGTGAGGTCGCCGATCAGGTTGAACGACTGGAAAATGAAACCGATCTCGCGATTGCGGATGCGGGCCCGTTCTGTGAGCGACAGGCCGTGCACCGGCCTTTGGTTGAGGTAGTAGGTGCCGTCGGTCGCCGTGTCGAGCAGGCCGAGTATGGAGAGCAGGGTGGACTTGCCGCAGCCCGATGGCCCGGCGATGGAGACGTATTCACCCTTGGCTATGTTGAGGTGAATCCCGGACAGGGCGTGGGTTTCGACCTCGTCGGTCAGGAAGACCTTGGTGAGGCCTTCAAGCTTCAGGAGGGTATGATTGCCGTTGTTACCGTTGGTGGTCATAATCGGAAGGGATCGATGAGAAGGAGAACACTAAAGGCCGTGCGTGGGTTGCATGAAGATGATTCAATTTGAACGGTCGGGCTCGGCGGCCACTAGAAGAGTGAGAAGAGCCGGAAGGATGAGGGGAGCCAGCATGGCGGGAGGTGGGCGGAGGTTCGGGGGAGGGACCCCCGGAGTGGGGTGGCGAACAGTTCATGTTGGCGTGAGTTTCAATTGAGGCGAACACGGTTGTTGGCATCCCATTGGGACATGTCGGAGAGGATGACGCGATCGCCAGGTTGCAGCCCGTTTATGATCTCGATGGTGTTGACTGAGCTGCGGCCGAGCTGCACGGGGACACGGATCGCCTCGTTGTCGCCCGTAAGCTTGAAGATTCCGATGGAGCTGCGCTCCTGTCCGAAGGCCGGGCGGCCGACAAAGACAACATTGTCCAGACGCTCGAGCTCAATCGTCCCATCGACCGAGAGGTCGGGGCGGGCGCCCTTGGGAAGTTCGCTGGTCAGCGAGACATCCACCAGCACAGTGCCATTCTGGACGGCGGGATCGATCCGGGCAACGCGGCCATCAACGAGACCGTTGCGCGTATCGATTTGCGAGGGTTGCCCAATCTGAATGTCCTTGGCCTGGGTCTCCGCCACGCGGATTTCCGCTTTTAGGCGGGTCGGATCCGCGACGCGGGCCAGGTTGGCGCCAGGCTGCACCTGAGCGCCGACTTCGACTGGCAGAACCTGGAGGACTCCATTCATGCCCGCCCGCACCTTGAGCGCCTCGAGTTCGTCGCGGCGGAGCCTGGCTTGGTCGCGGAGACGCTCGACCTCGGCTTCCTGCACGGCGAGCTGGGGTTTGATGGATTCGCGGGCAAAGGCGTAGCGTTTTTGCTCGATCTCGTTGCGGGTGGCAGCCTCTTCGGCGGCAACCTTGGAAAGCTTGAGCTGGATCGGCGCGACCAGTCCGTCCTTGAACAGATCGTCATTCACCTCGGCCTGCAGCCGGGCCTGCTCGTAGTTGGACTTGGCCACCGCGGCGGCGGATTCGGCGTCAAGGAGCTGGCGCTGGAGCTGGACCTTGAGGTTTTCGAGTGCAGCCTCGGAACCACGCAATTGGGATTCGGCGTTCGCGCAGGCCTGGGTCACGTCGGGATTGCTCAATTCGAGGATTACGCTGTCCGGGGTGACGACGGCACCGGGGCGGAGGATAATCCGGTCGACGCGACCCTGAGTGCGGGCGGCAATCCAGCGAATTTCCTCGGGCACGAGTGTACCGAGACCGCGCACCTGGCGGAGCATCGGACCGCGCTTTACCGTATCGATCCAGACCAGATTGCGTTCGATCGAGGGTGCAGCGGGTTTGAGCCGGGAAATGGCGAACGTGATCCCAACCAGGATGACGGCGACGATGAGGCCGGAGATAATACGCTTCTTGCGTTTTTGTTTGGCGACGTCAGGGCGAGGAATATCCATGCGACGAATGGGTGTGGCCATTCAATTGCAGCGTGCGTGCCAAGCCATGAGCAATGATTTAAGACTTTGGTGAAAAGAGGATTAAGATTTTAATTCAAACGGCACGACTGCCCCGTGCAGGTATTCGTGGGATTGGGCCGTCCCAAAAGTGGGAAGAAATGCCATGCGCCGGGACACCTTTTGAAGGCGAGACAAACCGATCCGTCCACAGATAGAGCCGACGCAGATGGACTGTCACAACGGCAGCCGAAGGCGGGCCACGCAGCCGTTGGCGCCGGTCCGGTTTTCCAGCATGAGGGTGCCGCCATGATTCTCGACAATCTGGCGGCAGAGAACGAGACCGATTCCTGAGCCGGACGGTTTCGTGGTGAAAAAAGGCACGAAAAGATTTTGCGGATTGGCGACACCCGGGCCGTCGTCCTCAACTGAAAGCTCAAAGTGACCGGGCGTTTTCCGCCAGGTGACGCGGACCCCATTGGGGGAGCCTGTGGCGGTCGGCTGATCCAACGAGGCATCCACGGCGTTTTTGAGCAGATTGATGATGACCTGCTCGATCTGGGCGGCGTCAAGGCGCGCCGTAACGGGGGGGCCTTCCAGGACGGTAATGACCAGACGCGTCTCCATGGATGCCACGCGCAGAACAAGCGGGGCAAGGTCGACCGGAGCCATCACGGGCGGCGGCAGTTTGGCCAGCCGCGTGTAGGATTGCATGAAACGGTTGAGCCCTTGGGCCCGGGTTTCGATGATCTCCAGGCCCGCGCGCAAATCGTCCTCCCAATCTGGGGCGCGCGGGGTCCGTTTGACTGTGGCACTGAGGCTGCCGGCGATGGATTTTATCGGAGCAAGCGAGTTGTTGAGCTCGTGCCCGAGAACGCGGACCAGGCGCTGCCAGGCCTCGAGCTCTTCTTCGCGCAACGGCTGGCTCAGGTCGGCGATTACGACGAGCGAATGCGGCAGGCCGCCTTCACGGAACGACGTGCGGCGCATGCCCCAGCGCCCCGTGCCTCCGGGAAAATTGCGGCTGATCACCCGCGTCGCCGCGCCGGCCAGGCAGTCCTGCAAATCAAGTTCGGCGGCCGACCGGCCCAGGATGCGTTCGGCGGGCTGCACGATCAATTCCTGGCCAGCGCGGTTGACAAGCCGGAGCGTCTCGTTGTGGTCGAAGGCAAAGATTGCGACGTCGATCTCCTCCATGACCGTGCGCAGAAGGGCTGTGGCCTCGAGCGCGCCGAGACGCTGTTCCTGAAGGAGGCTGCCGAGCTGATTGATCTCGAACATGACATCGCCGAGTGGATCGTCACGGCGGGCGCCGCGCGCACGCACGGAGAAATCCCCTTCGCGCAGCGCGGACAGCAGATTGGCCGCGGTTTGCAGCGGTCGGATGACGCGTTCGCGTGCCGCAAATGAGTAACCGAGCCAGAAGCCGACCACGATCAGGGTCAGCGTCCACTGGACCTTGGTCGTATAGTCGCCGGTCCAGAGAAGGATCTCCATCACAAGGACAGCAGGCGCGCCGGCGCCAAGAGCGAGCAGGAGCACACGCTGGTCGTGGAGAAGTCGGTGCCGGAGTTTTGCCATGCGAGAGAGGGGCAGCCGCAAAAAGTCGCAAGAGACGCAAAATTACGCATCCGAAAGTGCGTATTTGTGAATCCCGAGGCGCGGAGCGCCGAAGTTGATCAATAACTGGAGCGCAAAGCTGGATTCGCGGACGTGATCGCGGGGGAGAAAGATGTCGTCCTTCATGGCATCACGACCCTTTGCGCCTTTTTGGTGCAAGAAACTACAAGCCGTATCTCTCCAGCCGGCGGTAGAAGGCGCTGCGACTGAGTCCGAGTTGTTCGGCTGCCTGGCGGGCGTTGCCGTCGCACCGGGCGAGGGTTTTCTTGATGAGAAAGGCCTCGACCTCTTCCAGGCTCATTTCCTCGAGGCGCGGCGCCACCTGGCCGGTGTTGAGGCCGAGGTCGGGGGCGCGCACCACTTTGCCCGGCGCCATGAGGACGCCGCGTTCGATGGCATGGTCGAGCTCGCGCACATTGCCGGGCCAGGCGTATTGGCGCATAGCTTCCATGGCGCCATCATCAAACCCAGTGACGGGCTTGCGGTAACGTTCCACATGCGCCTTCAGAAAATGCTGGGCCAACAGGGGGATGTCGTCCCGGCGTTCCCGCAGTGGCGGGACAGTGATGGAAATTGTGTTGAGCCGGAATAAAAGGTCCTGCCGGAATCTGCCCGCCGCGACCTCGGCCTGAATGTCGGAATTGGTGGCGGAAATGAGGCGGACGCTGGCGTGATGGGTTTTGGATGAACCCACACGCTCGAACTCGCCAGTCTCCAATGTGCGCAGGATTTTGGCCTGTTGGCTCAACGG
The DNA here is from genome assembly GCA_028691845.1 of Opitutaceae bacterium. Classification (GTDB taxonomy): domain Bacteria; phylum Verrucomicrobiota; class Verrucomicrobiia; order Opitutales; family Opitutaceae; genus JAQUYL01. The sequence goes on along the minus strand of JAQUYL010000014.1, from coordinate 50,086 downwards.
GATGTTGCCGATTTCATCCATGAAGAGCGTGCCGCCGTCGGCCAGCTCGAAACGGCCGGCTCGATCGTTCTTGGCGTCCGTAAAGGCGCCGCGGACATGCCCGAAAAGCTCGCTCTCGAATACGCCCTCGGGCAGGCCGCCCATATTGACCGAGATGAAAGGGCGGGCGGCGCGGGTGGAGACGGCGTGCAGCGCCTGCGCCACGACGCCCTTGCCGGTGCCATTCTCGCCCGTGATGAGGACATTGGCGTCGGATGGGCCGACGCGCGAAATGAGTTCCAACACGGGGCGCATGGCAGCCGATTGCGCAATAAGGGTTGGGCCGCCTTTGCCGCGCAGCAGCTGGTTTTCCTGTTCCAGTCGCCGATAGGCGCGGACGGCGCTGCCAAGTTCGATCTGGTTGCGGACGACTGCAAGCAGGCGCGGATTGTCCCACGGCTTGGTGATGAAATCCCGGGCCCCGCGCCGCATGGCCTCGACGGCCAGGTCAACGCTGGCCCAGGCGGTCATGACGACGATCGGAAGCGTGGTGTCGATAGCCTGAAGCTTGGGCAGCAGATCCAGCCCTTCCTGTCCCGATGTGGTGTCGCGGGTGTAGTTGAGATCGATGAGAGCGAGGGCGAAGTCGCGCGCTTCGACGGCCTTGACGATCGCGCCGGGTGATTTGACGGCTTCAATTTGATAGCCCTCGGCCTTCAGAAGAAGACGGAGGGCGGCAAGAATGTCGGACTGGTCGTCCGCGATCAGGATGCGGAGGGGGGCGGAGTCAGACGAAGACATGGCGGTGGAACGGACACAACATGGCCACTGACAGGAGGGATCAGCAAGCGGAGAGTTGCGGTACGGACGCCGTCAGTCGTTCAGGCGGCCAGACGAACAGAGGGACGCAGTGACGAAGGCCGCCGGGCCGGCAATGGTGGACGCACCACGCGGGGCATGGCGGATACCAGCGGTTCCTTCCGGCGCGCGTAGTCGGAAAGCGCGATGAGGGTGGCCATGACCGAGGCAAACACATAGATGGCGGATTCGGCAGTGATCCAGGAGGGAACCGACAAACCGATTATTTCAGCAAACGCCAGGCAAGGTAAGCCGAGGGCGGTAATGAATGCGGTGAGTATGAGCGTGGTCTTCATGGGAGTGATTTGGGTTTGTCTCCCCATTTGCACAGCGCGTGCCAATTATGCCATGCCCCTGCAACCTGCTGGCAGTCCGAGGGAAAGTTGTGAAATGGCCAATGGGCCGTCAGAAGAGGTGCTGCGCTTGCCTCCAGTGCTGGGATAAATGATTCCCGCAATTGGGACGATCGGCGCTCTCGCGCTTGGTGTCCCCCGCATTCACGCTGCGCAGGATTATTTCCCGTGGCTCCGTGTCTCGATCGGGGCGAGCTTCTCTCGCCTGTGGCCGGCTCCCCTCGGGATTATGATCCAACTATTGCTACGCGGTGGGAAAGGCGGCGCGCAGTGCCGCAGCCACGTTTTCAGGGACAAACTTGTTTACCTTGCCGCCAAAGCGCGCGACCTGTTTGACCAGCGAGGAGCTGGTGTAGCTGTAGGTTTCATTGGGCATCACAAAGATGGCCTCAATGGAGGGCTGAAGGTGACGGTTCATCAACGCCAGGTTGAATTCGAACTCGAAGTCGGACAAGGCCCGCAGGCCGCGGATGACCGCATGGGCCTTCTGGGCTTTTGCAAAATTGACCAGCAGCCCGTCGAAAACGACGGCATCGACATTATGCATTTCTGCGATGTTGGCCCTGATCATTTCGAGCCGCTGCTCGGCTGTGAAAAGCGGATTCTTCTCCAAATTTCGCGCGATGGCCACAGTCACATGGTCGAACAACTTGGCCGCGCGACGCAGGACGTCGAGGTGCCCGAACGTGATCGGATCGAAGGTCCCGGGATAAATGCAAAGTTTGGCGGTGGAGTGCGTCGGCATGGCTACAACATGCTAATTGCATCGTAATCCGGGCATGGCGAGGTTGTTTTGGATCGGGGAAGACGGGCCATCCGGGATAATAAAGCTCCGCCACAGCTGTCATCATCTCCAAGATTGCCAAAGGACAGACTGCAGGTTCGACTCCGTGCCTACGCCTATATGAACCTGCCGAATCTGCTGACCCTGTCGCGCGTCCCCATGATGTTCCTCATCGTTGTGTTCATGTATTGCGAATGGCTGGGTGCGGCCTCCCTCGCGTTCTGGCTGTTTATTTGGGGTGCCGTGAGCGATGGACTGGACGGCTATTTGGCGCGGAAACGAGGCATTGTGTCCAACTTTGGGAAATTGATGGATGCCTTGACCGACAAAATCATGGTCGTTGGCCTGACGATCGCGCTGGTGGACAAGGGCGAGATTTCCGTACCGCTGGCGCTGATCGTGATGTGCCGTGAGTTTTTCATTACTGGCATGAGAGCGGTGGCGGCCGCCAAGGGAGTGGTCGTCGCCGCCGATCGCGGCGGGAAAACTAAGACCGTCACCCAATTGATCGCGCTGGGCTTTTTGCTGGCCGAACCGATGGTGGCTCGGGATTGGGCCTATTTCCTGCCGTGGGACCTGAGTATCCTGTGCGAGATTGTGCGCTGGATTGGCATCTGGGGGTTCATCGCCGGCACCTTTTTTGCCGTCTGGTCGGGCTGGCGTTACTTTCGCCAATACCAACACCTGGTGCTTGAGGATATTGATCGATGAAACTGGAGCAGCCGGATTGGCCGCATCTTCTGCCTGCGCGCATTGTGGTCAATGTCGCCACCTTGGGCCCGCTCGGGCAGCGCCTTCCCGCGCCGGGCACCTGGGGCTCGGTGGCTGGGTTGGCCTACTTTACGGTGTTCTTCATGAATCTCGGCTGGGTCGGCACCCTGCTGCTTGGTGTCGCGGGAATATATGTGGCGATCGCGTTTACCGGTGAAGCGGAGTCTCGCCTGGGCCGGCGCGACCCGGCTGAGGTGATCCTAGATGAATTCGTAGCGATGCCCCTGTGCTATCTGGGGTGGACTGCGCTGCCCCCCTCCTGGCCGCATTGGTTCGTTTTTCTGGCCGGACTCGGCTTGTTTCGCTTTTTCGACATCATCAAACCGCTGGGTATCCGCCGGCTGCAGAAATGGCCGGCGGGCTGGGGCGTGGTGGCCGATGATGTGGCTGCGGCGCTGGCGGCGTGCCTGACGCTGCATCTCGCGGCCTGGGCGTGGAGCCTGCGGTAGGAGTCCGTGGCCATGCCGTCAGTCCTTTCCAGCGGCGGCGATCGAGCGGAATGGTCGAGTCAAGGCCGGTGCTGCATTGGACGTCTGCGGGAGCCACTGCCGTCATTGATGCTTTCTGCGGGCAGGGAAGTCATAGAAAACGAAACCTGCATCGTTATTCTGCCAGCCGCGGGTCGGTCATGACTTCAGACCAGGGTTGACTGTGGGGTGAGCCCTGGCGCCAGGGAGCGAACCGACGTGGCAGGCGCCGGAGGAGGAGCGCTGTTTCCGTCCGGCACTAAACACCGCAGATCACGGAAGCACCTTGAGCAGATCAAGGGGGAGTCGGACCAGCAGGCCCTGCTGGAGTACGTCCACTGACAGCACGATGCCCTTGGGGTTGGCAGGATTGTCGACGAATCCCTCCAAGCCGTGCAATGGCCCGCCGATTACCTTCACGCGCGTGCCCTTTTTGAGGAGGGGGTGCAGACTGGCTTCCAGACCCGACGCAACGATTGCCTTCACTTCCTCAAGCTGGCGGAGGAAGATCGGCTCGTTTTCCACCAGAATCGAGCGTACCAGCAGGTCCTGCTGGTAAATGCGATTCTTCACCTCCGGCTCTATGCGGACGAAAACGTACCCGGGAAACAGCGGCTTGGTGAACCGTTTTGTCTGCTGGGCGTAGCGACGCACACTCTGCACCAGTGGCAGATAGTGCGTGAATTTTTCGATGGCGAGCAGGCTGGCGAATTTTTTTTCGCACCTCGGCTTGGTGTGGCAGGCGAACCAACGCGGCTCGGTGAAATTCGGGAGAGATTGTCCCATGAGGCTTAGGGCGCGGGTTGCTCCGGGTCCTTGCGCCTGGCCAGCCGGCGCATCGCCTCCACATAGCCGGTCAGCCCCTTTCCGCAGATCTGCGACATGCATGCTCCGGCGGTCATGGAATGGTGGCGGAATTTCTCGCGCTTGCGGATGTCGGAGATGTGCACCTCTATGGTCGGGATGCACGAGCCCGAGATCGCGTCGCGCAGGGCGATGCTGGTGTGCGCATAGCCGCCGGGATTGATCACGATGCCATCGAACTTCCGATCGGCCAGCTGCCCGATCTTGTCGATCAGCTCGCCTTCGTGGTTCGACTGGAAGCAGTCGAGCTTCACCCCCAGCTTCCGGGCCTCGGCCCGGAGCATTTTCTCCAGATCCTTCAGCGAGGTCGTCCCGTAGATTTGGGGCTCACGTTTGCCCAGGCGGTCCAGATTTGGGCCGTTGAGAATGGCGATTTTTTTCATGGAACTATCGTGGCCGAAAGCTCGCGAAGGCGCCTGGGGAAATCAACAGGATTTGCCGGGCGGGCTTCGGCGGGCGGGGTCAGAAGGGATTGTCCGTGGCGATGAACTCCCACTGCAGGCGGAATTTCTTCGCCAATTCGGCAGCCAAGGCGCGCACCCCGTGGATCTCGGTGGCATAATGCCCGCAGCAGAACAGATTCAGGCGGTTCTCCTGGGCGTAATTGAACCATTCCTCGCGCAGCTCGCCGGTCACCAGCGTGTCCACGCCGGCCGGCACCAATTCACCCACTGCGCTGTGGCCCGATCCGCTGCAAAATGCGATTTCGCTCGGGGCGGTCGAGCCGTACTCCACCGCAGTCACGTGCCCGTAGATCTCCTCCAGCCGGGTGCGGAGTTGCGCTCGTTTCATCCGGCTGGGCGCGATCCAGCCGATGGCGGAGTCGTCGTGCAAGAGAAACTGCCGATTGGGCTTGAGGCTGAGCTGGCGCGCCATGAGCACGTTATTCCCCAGTTCCGGGTGCGCGTCGAGCGGCAGATGGCTGGAGTAGACGGCACAGTTGCCCCGCACGAGGGTGGCCAGGCGCTTGTAGACGGCACCGGTGACCGGTTGCACGCCGCCCCAGAACAGTCCGTGATGGACGATCAGGAAATCCACTCCGCATTCCACCGCCTGCTCGAATGGCACGATGCCGGCATCGACGGCGGCGCCGATCTTGGTGACGCGGCCGTCGTTGGCGACCTGTAATCCATTGATTGCACCGGGATAATCGTGAAACGCGCTGCGGCGCGTGCGTCGGTCACAATAGGACACCAGATCTCGAAGCGAAGCCATGGAGGGTTGGTAGGAGGTCCGCAGAGATGCGGCAAGCGTTTAGAGGCCCGTGGCGCGGCCCCCGGTCGCGTCCCCTTTCCAGGCGTCATTCCGTCGCCGTCGGACGGCTGGACGCCACGTGGACTCGGCGGAGACGCCGAGTCATCCCCGGACCAGGTTGGCGGCCCGGTTCCAGCCTGGAGGCGATCGCGGCCTCCTTTCCGATTTGCTTCCGGGAATATTGCCTCCAACGATTCATGCATGGTCAGGAGAAAAACCAATGCCATCGATCTGATTGCACGGGCGATCGAGCAGTTTCCGCGGCGTCCCTCCTGGGACGAGTATTTCATGGCCACGGCCAAGCTGATCGCGTCGCGGTCAAACTGCGAACGGCTCCATGTCGGCTGCGTGATTGTCACCTCCGGCGACCGGCGCAATCGGATCGTCACCGCTGGTTACAACGGCTTCCTGCCCGGCGCCCCCCATGCTTCCCATATGCGCGACGGCCACGAGCAGGCCACGGTGCATGCCGAGCAGAACGCCATCACGGATGCGGCCCGCCGTGGTTCGAGCGTCGAGGGCTGCATCGTCTACGTCACCCACTATCCGTGCATCAACTGCGCCAAGATAATGGCGGCGGCCGGCATTGCCCAGATCAAATACCACCAGGACTACCGCAACGATCCACTCGTCGCCCGGATTCTGGCCGAAGCTGGGGTGAAGATCACCAAGCTATGAACCGATGTTCCCTGGCTGTTGGCCCAGGTTGACGCCGATTTTCTGGACCAAAGGCCGCCAATATGTGTCCTTGCCTTATCCATCGAATGCATCCGTTTCCACCTGACTCCATCTGACATGCGCGAGCTCCGCCGTCCCCATAAAGGTCTCGCCGGGCAGCTCCTGCTCGCACATCCGGCGATGCGTGATCCGAATTTCGCCCGCACCGTAATCCTCATGTCCGCGCACAACGAGGACGGCGCGCTCGGGGTGGTGCTGAACCGGCCGTTGAACAAACAGCTCGGTGAACTGAGCAGTGATTTCGCGTCCAGCCCGCTGGCTGGCGTGCCCCTCTACAAGGGCGGCCCGGTCCGGCCTGATCAGCTCACGCTGGCTGCGTGGCAGTTTAATGAGCAGGAAGGAGCGTTCCAGCTCTACTTCGGGCTCGAGCCGAACAAGGCCACCGAGCTCGTGGGCAGCCCGGGGGTGACGGTGCGGGGGTTCCTGGGCTATGCGGGTTGGGGGGAAGGCCAGCTTGAGGACGAAATGAAACAAAGCACCTGGTTCGTTTCCCCGGTCGACAGCGAAGCCATGGGATCGGCCGACGGCATCGCCCTCTGGCGGACCATCCTCGGATCGCTTGATCCCGAGCTCAAGCTTCTAGCCGACGAACCGGAGGATCCGACGGTAAACTGAGCTGCCGGCCGGACTGCTGGGACCGGCTGGCCCGGATTGCGGTTCAGATAGAAGTAATACTGGTTGAAGATCGGACAAGTCCGGTCGCGAACCATTTCGAGGGTCCGCAGGACGTAAAGCCCTCCTTCGTAAGGCTGAAATAACGCCTGAATAATGGAGGGGTGGAATATATTATTCAGCAACGGTTTATAATGCCAGACATTGATCTGAAACACAGCGCGCAACTTATTGGCCAGGATTTTTCTGTTTCCGCTCCCACAATCAGGACAGCTTGGGAGCCGTTCAGCCCGACGGGAATCCCGGATTCTGCCAATGGACAAGATGCCACCCCCCAATTGCACCGGAAGCGCAGGGTCCTGCTGATCAAGGATCACGGCCGAGATGCACCCTGGTTGCCTCTTGGGGTTTTGGCTTTTCGTTTGACAGGGTAGGGGCGTAGCCTCTTTTTGCTGTCCCTTTATGAAAGTCGTTTCGTCCATCAAATCGGCCAAACTGCGTCACCCAGACTGCCAGGTCGTCCGTCGCAAAGGCCGCATCTACGTCATCAACAAGACCGACCCGCGTTACAAAGCGCGTCAGGGTTGAGCTTTAGACCATTTATCCGCTGTGAAAACCGAAGGCCATCCCGCTCTCAACAACGTCTGCTTCGTCGATGTTTCGACCGGCAAGCGCTTCCTTACCAAGTCCACCATGAAGTCCGGCCGCATTGAGAAGATCGACGGTGAGGACTACCACATGGTGTTGCGCGATGTGACGATGGATTCGCATCCCGCCTACACCGGCGAGAAGCGCCTCGTCGACACCGCCGGTCGCGTCGAAAAATTCACCACGAAATTCAGGCGCTCCGCCAAGGCCAAGCAGTAAGCTGGGAATTTGCTTCTGTTACGCGAAGCCCTCCGGTCTCCGGGGGGTTTTTTGTTTCGTCCGCGGAATGCGCGGGATGTGCGAAAAGAAAGAAGGGCTCGCGTTACTGCGAAAATGACAGGAAATGAGGTTGAGCCCGGAAAGTATTTCCGTGCGCTATCAATAGCATCCAATCATTATGCGTATTTGTGCTTTCCAAGGGCTGGTCCCGTCGCCGCCATACGCGCCCGAAGTGGCGTGCGTGCCTTACGACGTGGTCGATGCCGCCGAAGCGGCGGCCCTGGCCGCCGGTAAACCGCACAGCCTGCTGCACGTCGACCGGGCTGAGATCGATCTGCCGACCGGCGTCGATCCGTATGGGGCGGCAGTCTACGCCCGGGCCCGGGAGAATTTTCTGCAGCTGCAGAAGGCCGGAGTGCTGATCCGCGAGAACGGCCCCTGCCTTTATCTCTACCAGCAGCAAATGGGTACCCACCGGCAGCGCGGTCTGGTGGCCGTGTGCCACGTGGAGGACTACGACAACGAGACCATCAGGAAGCACGAGAAGACGCGCAGGGACAAGGAGGACGACCGCACGCGGCTGGTCGACACGCTCAGCGCCAATACCGGTCCGATTTTTCTGACCTACCGCGACAGCGCCGCCCTGAATGCCCTGGTGGCGGCCAAGGTCGCCGAGAAGCCGGTGCATGATTTCACCGCACCGGATGGCGTCCGGCACACCGTCTGGAGGATCCCCGGCGGCGCGGAGTGGATGGAGGCCTTCAGAGCCGTGCCGGTTGCCTACATCGCCGATGGCCACCACCGGGCAGCCAGCGCGGCGCGAGTGGCGCGTCTGCGCCGCGAGCGCAATGCGCGTCACACCGGCGCCGAGGATTACAACTGGTTCCTGAGCGTGCTCTTCCCGGCAAGTGAGCTGAAGATCCTGCCCTACAATCGCCTGGTTTCTGATTTGAACGGCCTCGGGAACGCGCTGTTTCTGGAGCAGGTGCGCGCCGTGTTTGGGCTGGAGGAACCTGGTGCCCCCGCGCCTGCTGGCGTGGGACGGGTGAGCATGTATCTGGACGGCCGATGGTATGGCCTGCGCTGCCCGGCCGACCCGAAGGCCGACCCTGTGGCGCGGCTCGATGTGAGCGTGCTGCAGGAGAGGCTGCTCGCGCCCCTGCTTGGGATCGATGATCCTCGCACCAACAAGCGCATTGATTTCGTGGGCGGAATACGCGGCCCCGAGGAACTCGCGCGTCGCGTCGACGCACGTGGTGGAGTGGCATTTTCAATGTATCCGGTCACCGTCGCGCAGCTGATGGACATCGCCGACGCCGGCCAGATCATGCCGCCGAAAAGCACCTGGTTTGAGCCCAAGCTGCGATCGGGATTGTTCATCCACACGTTTTAGCGGCCTGGGATATGGCTGCCCTTGCGCCGACTTTTAGGGAAGCCTTTCCTTTCGCCCGCGCCGCGGTCGCGGCTACTTCACCAATAATTTTTCCACTTCGTCGAGGGTCCGGGCAAAGGTCCTCATTGCCGCCTCGATGGGCGCCGGCGTGGCGAGATCAACACCCGCGGCCTTGAGCAATTCGAGCGGCGGTTTCGCACAGCCTCCGCGCAGCATGCCCAGGTACGCCTGCACCGCAGGTTCACCCTCCGTGCGCACGCGGTCGGCAATGGCAATGCCGGAGGAGAGGCCGGTGGCATACGCATAGACGTAATATTTGTAGAAAAAGTGACTGATGTAGGCCCATTCCATGCCGTCATCCGGGCCGATGGAGAAGCCCGGTCCATAGTAGCGGCGGACCAGTTCCCGATATTTCTCGTCCAGCAGGGCGGCCGTGATTGGCGTGCCGCTCTCCTGCAACTGGTGCATAATCATCTCGAACTCGGCAAACATCGTCTGCCGGAAAATGGTCGTGCGTATGGACTCGAGACGTTCGACGAGGAGGTAGGCCTTCTCCGCCGGATTTTGGGACCGGTCCAGTAGATAGTCCAAAAGCAGCGACTCATTGCATGTCGAGGCGATCTCGGCGAGCAGCGTGGTGTACCGGAAATCCGGGTAGGACTGGGCTTGCATCGCGAGATGGCTGTGCAGGGAGTGGCCCAACTCGTGAGCCAGCGTGGACATGTCGTTCAGGGAGTTCTGATAGTTCATCTGGATCCACGGATGCGGTCCGTAAACGCTGGAGGAGGATGCCCCACTTTCCTTGTCCTTGTGCGGATAGAGGTCGATCCAGCCGTTGCGGGGATCGAGGGCCTCGGCCAACACCCTGCCGTATTCGTCCCCGAGCGGCTGAAGGGCCGCGGAGATGCTTTCCCGGGCCTCTGCAAACGGCACATCCCGCGCGACGCCGGCCACGAGAGGAATATACAAATCATAAAGGTGGATTTCGGAGAGCCCGAGGGCCTTTTTGCGCAACTCGACATAGCGATGGAGCAATGGCAGGTTGGCGTTGATGGTCTGCACGAGGTTGGCGTACACGGCCGGGCTGACATCGTCCTTGTCGAGGTAGGCGGCCAAGGCGGTATCGTAGCCGCGGGCGCGGGCGTAGGCGACGTCGAGTCTGATCTGCCCCGCCAGTGTGCCGGCCAGGGCGTGCTGATACGTTCGGAGAGAGCCGAAGAGCGCCGTTACCGCCGCGCGCCGCACCTCGATCTTCGGCGAGGCGCGGTAGTGCGGGTAGTTTGCCAGTGTCAGCTGGACGTCCCTGCCTTCCTCATCCTTGAACTTCGGCCAGGGGATGTCGGTCAGCAGCCCGGAGTGCACGTTTTCATATCCCGACGGCAACTCGTTGAGGTCGATTTCGGCCCAAAGGTTGTCACCCAGGAGTCCCAGGGCGCGCTCGGCATCGGGCGAGAGGACTCGGTTGGCACGGCGGCGCATATTGTCGATGTACGCGCGGTATGGAGCCAGAGCGGGCTGGCTGGCGTAGGCGGAGGCGAGGATCGGCGCAGGCAAGACCAGCAGTTCGCGCCGGATAAAGGAGGAAGCCTGCATGATTTCCTCCATCGCCGAGAGACTCCGCCTGCCCATGGCGGCAAGGGCGTCATCCGACTGCGCTGTTTTCTGGCGCAGATTGGCGTACATGGTCAGGAAGTTGGCGTCTCTGTGGAGGCGGAAATAAAGATCCAGGCAGGCGGACAACGCCGCGGGATGGGTCAGCTTCCCTTCGAACTTTTTCAGATTGGCAATCTCAGGCAGCAACTTGAGCCGCGCCTGCTCAAACGCCTGGTCCGATGTGAATAGGGGCGACAGATCCCAATGGTATACAGCGGGCACCGCCGAGCGGGGAGCGTTGGCATCCGGTGCATACGCCGGCAGTTCGGAAGGACCCGAGGTTGCGCGGAGCGAGACAGAGGCCAGCAGGGCCAACAAAACGACGAATCTGCTGAAAACGGACCTGGGAGTGTCCGTGAGAAATAAAAAATAACGGATCGTCATGGGGTGGAACCTGGTTTTTGACGGACAAGATAATCCGCCGGATCGACGTTGTCACTGGGTAAAGAAGTAAGCCGGCAATGAGCTATTTCGGATTTCGGTTCCTGGCTTTTTGGAAAAGAGCCGGGTCGGTTGCAGGGCCAATCCGTTTCAGTCCTGCGGCGGGCGACCGGCTCGGTTTGGAATTTTGGCACGCGAATTTCCCCCAAGGTGTGCAGCAGAAATCCTTCGTGCTGAAAGTGCTGTGCCGGGAACGAGGTTACCTGCTGGCTGCCATGCAGCAGGGAGAAGGCGAGGTCGCGCTGCTGTTCACGGAAATCACCAACGAGTGGCTGCAGAAGCACTTCCCGGAATTGCGCCGGGCGGATTCGCCGCAAATCAGCATTCAGGAGTGGCTCGATCGCGCCTGCGGGCATCCGTAATCTTCGACATTGCCCGCGCCGGAGTGGCGGCTTTACTGGCCCATTCTTATGGGACGTCAATGGCTTCACGCTAAGCGCGCAATCGTCAATCTCAAGAAAGGCCAGGCGGTCGGCAAGCTGGTCAAGGAAATCACCGTGGCCGCAAAACTCGGCGGGCCGGACCCGGCGGGCAACGCCCGGTTGTTTGCGGCGACGGAAAAGGCCCGCAAGGCCAGCGTGACGCGCGATGTGATTGAGCGCGCCATTGCCAAGGGCGCCGGCACCGGGGGCGAAAAATCCAACCTGGAACACATCACCTACGAGGGTTACGCCCCCCACAAGGTGCCGGTCATCGTCGAGTGCATGACCGACAACGTGCAACGCACCGTTGGCGAGATCCGGGTGCTGTTCAAGCGGGGCGTGCTGGGCGCAGCCGGGAGCAACAAGTTCCTATTCGATCACCTGGGGATCGTCGAGGCCCACCATCCGGACGCGAAGATCGACGTTGAGGCTGCCGCCATCGAGGCCGGCGCGAACGATTTCGAAATGCTGACACACCTGCAGAACGACGACATACCCGCAGGCTGCGCCGGCGCGCGCTTCCTGACGGACCGCACTGCGGTACATGCGGTTTCGGTTTGGCTCAAGCACAACGGCTGGGCGGTCGTCACGAGCGAAATCGGCTACGTCGCGAAACAATTTCCCGATCTGGACGACGCGAGCCGGGCGGATGTCGGCGAGTTTCTGCAGGCGCTCGAGGATCACGACGACGTGCAGCGTGTCTGGGCCGCCGTAAAGTAAGGATCCTCAGAGCCAGCCCGGGTAATTCGCGTCGACACCCGATCCATCCGATTGAATCGGAGCAACGCCGGCTTCGGGCTTCCCCCCGGGGCACTTACCGGGCGTTTCCGAAAATTTCGATCACCTCCGACTGGCGCGCAGTGCGATAACCGCGGTACATGCCGGCGGTACTGAAGGGCAGGGCGACGTTGCCCTTTGCATCAATGGCGATGAGTCCGCCGGTGCCACCCAATTTGTTCACTTTGCGGATCGCCGTGGCGGCTGCTTCGCCGAGCGTCAGCCCCTGGTATTCCATGAGCGAACACACCGCGTGCGCCACGCCTGCGCGGATAAAATATTCGCCGTGACCGGTGCAGGATACGGCGGCGGTTGCGTTGTCGGCATACGTGCCGGCACCGATGATGGGTGAGTCGCCGACGCGGCCGAACTGCTTGTTGGTCATGCCGCCGGTGGAGGTGCCCGCGGCAAGGTTGCCCTGTCCATCTAGCGCCGCGGCCCCGACCGTGCCGAATATTGTCTCCCGGAGGAAGTGATTGTCGTCGACCGTGACGAATGTGACGCGTTCAGACCCGGCTGGAGTGGGGCGGGGACCCTGAGCCCGCTCCTGTTCGAGTCGCTTGGCCTCGGCCAGCTGCCGCTGGCGGAATGCGGTCTGAAAATACTCGTTGGGCACGATCTCGTAGCCCAGCCCCCGGGCGAAAATCTCGGCGCCATCCCCGACCATCATGACATGGGCAGATTTTTCCATGATGTCGCGGGCCAGCCGGATCGGATTCCTGATGTGGTGCAGTCCGGCTACCGCGCCGGCCTCGAGCGTCCGGCCATTCATGACCGAGGCATCGAGTTCACAGGCTCCGGCGGCATTGAGTACCGCGCCCTTGCCGGCATTGAAGAGTGGCGAGTCCTCCAGGACCATGATGGAGGCGATGACAGCGTCGAGGCTGTTGCCGCCTTGTTCGAGAAGGGCATAGCCCGCGCTGACGGCCTCGCTGAGCTTCCTGCGATACTGTGACTCCAGGGCGGGGGGCAGCGTTTCGCGGAGGATGTTTCCGGCGCCTCCGTGGATGACGATTCCGAAGTTGCGCATGGGAGGGATCGTTGCAGTTTGCGCACGGCCGGCAAGCACGGTACGCCAGGGTTGGGGGGGGGAAGTTTACCTCAAGGGGGACGTTGGTCCGGGCGTGGTTTCTGCCGGCGCTCAGGGCGTATCAATCGCCGCTTCCCGATCCTCCGCTGGGAACGGGCGGCTCGCGGCGGCCCTATTTGCCCGGGGTGGCGGCCGGCTGGGCGAACTCCATGTTATGGGCCAGACCAAGCAGCCGCTGCCGCAGGAGTTCATCCTCCTTTTCCGTGGTCAGATCATAGGTGTGACGCTGGGTTGCCCGCTCGGCCAGTTCCGTGCTGATGACAAACACGGAGCCGCTCCGGACAAAGCAGAGGTTGCCCCGCTTGGCGGTCACCGGCGGCTCGGCTGCCGCTCCCATAATCGAATTCCTGCCTTCAAAAAAGGATCCTCCCGGCAGCAGCGTGTAGACGAGCATCGAACCATCGAAAAGACCGGTGATGAATTTCGCACTCTCGATGCTGGACCCGGGGAAACGCTGCCGGAAATCCCCCAGCACAAAATTGCCGAAAAAATAGGCCAGGTAATCGCGCAGACCGCGGGTATCCAGCTCCCATTTCTGTTCCAGATTAAGAGGGAAGGAGGCGATGCTGATGTGTGTGTTGAACGCATCCTCAAAGGTAACGACGTTTTCGTCGTCCGTGATCTGGCCACCAAGCTCGGGCAGCACCGGCACGGTCACCCGGTAGATGCCGTTGGCTGCGACATAGGCCGAACCGTCCACCTTACCGAGCAGCGGCGGGGGCATCGGAACGGCGAGGGGCGCCTCGCCCTCTTCCGGCCCGATTTGGGCTCCCAGAAAAAGACTGGATGCAAGGAAAACGGTGGCGAGGACGGCAAAACGTAGAATCATCGGTGGATAATCGTGTATGGAAGGGTTGTTGTCTGGCAAGTCGGCAAGCATGTGGATTAGATCCGCAATGACTGCCAGAGTGCCGGCCCAATCTGCTCGGGACGGACGGCAGAGTCCCAGCCAGCCTGGCGGAGCAGTTCCAGCCAGGCGGCGCCGCCGTCGGGCAGGCGCCGGCGCAGAAGCGCCGCGATCTGCTTGCGCCGTTGTTGAAAGCAGGCGCGGATCAGTGTCTTGACTTCAGGGGAGAAAACAAAAGGGACCTCCCGGCGGACAAGGTGAAGCAGTTTCGACTCCACTTCGGGGCGGGGATGGAAGCAGGATGCCGAAACCCTGTGGCTCGGTGCGCTGGCATAGGCGGACTGCACGAAAATGGAGATCGCCCCGAAATCCTTGCCGCCAGGTGAGGCGACGTACCGCTGGGCGGCCTCCCGCTGCAGCATCAGCACCATGCGCGCCGGCAGCGGACCGGTCAGGACGGCATCGATCCATGGCGTCGATATTGCGTAGGGCAGGTTGGCGACAATCTTGAAGCCGCGTGCCGCCTGGTCAGCCGGCAGGCCGGCCAGCGGATGCTCCACGGCATCGCCTTCCATGAGTTGCAGGCGCTGTCGATGCGTCTGGCCCAGCGTGTCGCGCAAGTGGGCAAATAGCTTTGCGTCACGTTCGACCGCCCAGACCTCGGCCCCCGCTTCCAACAGCGCCTCTGTGAGCGTGCCCAATCCCGGTCCGACCTCAACGACCGTGTCGCCCGGCGCGATCGCGGCCAGTTCCAACGATTTGCGGACAATGTTGCCATCAATGAGAAAATTCTGGCCGAGTGCGCGTCGGGGCGTATGGCCGAGCCGGGCAAGCAGCTCGCACGTGGCCGTGGGAGTCAGTGGCATGACTCAGACGGCGTGAAATGCGTCGATTAGGGTGGCGGGAGAAGTCACTTTCATCAAAGCCTCTCCCACCAGCACGGCATGCGCCCCCGCTGCGTGGACCCGCGCGGCATCCATCGCCGTTTGAATTCCGCTCTCACTTACAATGATCGTGTCGGGCGGCAGTTGGGCAATGAGCCGTTCCGTAACGGCCAGATCGATGGAAAAAGTGGCAAGGTCGCGATTGTTGATGCCGATGATTTTCGCGCCGTGCTTCAGGGCACGGTCAATTTCGGCTTCGTTATGGACCTCGAAAAGCACGTCAAGCCGGGCGGCCCGGGCGGCGTCCTGCAGGGAGGATATTTCGTCGTCAGTCAGGGCGCGCACTATGATCAAAATGGCGCTGGCCCCAGCGACACGTGCCTCGAGTACTTGTAACGGGTGGACCATGAAGTCCTTGCGCAGACAGGGCGGGGCCTTGGGGTGGCCGGGCGGGAGTAGCGGAGCGTTCGATAGCCCCGCTCCAGCGGGCTCGCCGCCGCGGAAAAATTCAGTAACCAGGGTCAAATCCTCGATTGTGCCGCCGAAATACTTCTGATCGGTGAGCACGGAGATGGCGTCAGCTCCTGCGGTTTGGTAGAGTTTGGCCTGTTCCAGAGCCGAAATGCCCTCCCTGATGGCCCCGGCCGACGGGGACCGGCGCTTGATCTCGGCGATGATGGCCAGCTTCCCGTCAGGGCGCTTGAGGGCCCCGGCAAACGAAGGAGGCTTCGGCAGTTCCTTGTGGCGCTGCGCCAGTTCATCAGCAAACACGGGCCGAAGCAGGGGAGCAATTTCCCGACGCTTGTTGGCCATGATTTCGGTCAACTTGTCCATAGCGCAAGAAGCATTAGGTTCCAAAAGGCCGGCTTGGAGCAAGGCTTTTAGTTTTGCGTTTTTTGCCGATTTTGGGGCCAGTGACGGGCGACATGAGTGCCATTGATGATCTTCGCCAAACCGTGGCCCGACTGCGCGCCCCCGACGGTTGCCCGTGGGACCGCGAGCAGAACCACCAGACCCTCGCCCGCTGTCTGATCGATGAATGCAGCGAGTTGCTCGATACAATCGACCGCATGGACCTGCCGCATATGCGGGAGGAATTGGGCGACGTGCTCGTGCAGGTGGTGTTCCACGCGCAGCTGGCCGAGGAGCGGGGCGATTTCAATTTCGAGGATGTGGCCAGGGAAATCAACGAGAAGCTCATACGCCGCCACCCGCATGTGTTCTGCCACGGCCGGCTCGAAACCTCGGCGCAAGTGATCGAGCTGTGGGAGGCCATCAAGGCCCGGGAAAAAGAGACGAAAGGCAAGAGGGAACCGTTGGTATTCAAAAAAATGCCGCCGCGCCTTCCGGCCTCCATGTTTGCGGAAGCCGTGGTCCATCGCATCGAGAAAAACAACCTGCCGGCTGATGGTGTGTTTGATCAGCAGGAGGTCAGCCGGCTGGCAGCCACACTGGACGCCGACAACGCCGGTCGGCGCCTCTTCGAACTGGTGGCGGCATGCCGGTTGCGCGGCATCGATCCCGAATTCGTCCTGCGCCGGGAGACCGACCGCGTCATCCATGTCGTGGAGCAAAAGATGGCGGCCCACGATCCGGCCCCCGCGTCCTGATCCGACGCGCTGCCGGTCCGACGAACCACTCCGATGGAGTCTGCCGCCCAACCCGGGGAGCGATTTGGCGCCGAAAAGCTGCCCGCGAGCGTCGTAACCGTCTGGCTCGCGCCCTTTCTCGAGTTTCTCGCCAAGGAGCGACGCTACTCTGCTTACACGGTGCGCAACTACCGGCAGGCGCTGGAGGATTTCTGGCGCTGGAAACAACAGGGCGCGGACGGACGTGACTTTCCTGCTCTGACCACCCGCGATCTGCGCGACTTTGTGGTCGAGGGACAGCGCCGGTTCTCGCGCCGCACACTGCACAATCATGCATCCGGACTGCGCGCCTTCTTCCGATACTGGCAGCGGCGCGGACGGATTGCGCACAACCCGCTGACCGGGGTGCCACTGCCGAAGCTGGAACAAAAGCTGCCCAGGTTTCTGACGGAAAGCCAGATGGCAATGCTGCTGGCGGGTCCCCAGCGTCTTCTGGAGAACCAAACCCTCGATGAATTCACCGCCGCGCGGGACCGTCTGGTGCTTGAGCTGCTCTACGGCGGTGGCCTGCGGGTCAGCGAACTTGTTGCCCTCAATTATGGCGCCATCGACTTTGAGCGCGGGACTGCCCGTGTGCTGGGCAAGGGCAAAAAGGAGCGGATCTGCCCGCTGGGGCGGGTGGCCATGGAGGCGTTGAGGAGTTTTCGTTCCCGGCACGCGCCGCACACGGAGGCCGGGGCCCCGGTTCTCATCACGGCCCAGGGCAGGCGCTTACCCGTGCTGGCGGTGCAGAGGCTGATGAAACGCTATCTTGCGCTGGCCGGCCTGCCCATGGACCTGTCGCCGCACAAGCTGCGCCACTCCTATGCCACGCATTTGCTCAACGCCGGCGCCGATCTGCGCGCGGTGCAGGAACTGCTGGGCCATGCGAAGCTGACTTCGACGCAAATCTACACTCACACCAGCGTCGCCCGGCTGAAGGAAATCTATCGGAAGGCGCACCCGCGGGCGTAGCTTGGCCGGGTGGTTCCTGCGTCACTCATGGCCGAGTTGCCGGCGGCGCGCCCATAGTTCGCGGGGCTTGAAAAGTCCAAGTGGCGTGATGATGCCCGTGATCAGCTCGGCCGGGGTCACGTCAAAGCCGGGGTTGCGCGCCCCGCTGCCCGGATTGGCCGTCCGCACATATACCCGGCGTGCAGTGGCGGCCGGTCGTTCGCCGGGGCGAGTGATCACGCCCCATGTGCCGAGCACCTCCTCCTCGTCCCTCTCTTCGATCGGGATGTCGCGACCGGAGTGCAGCCGCCAGTCGATCGTGGAGAACGGGATTGCTACGTAGAAGGGGATGCCATGCCGGTGCGCAAGCACGGCCTTGGTGTAGGTCCCGATCTTGTTGGCGATGTCCCCGGTGCGTCCGAGCACCCGGTCGCTGCCGACAATGATGAGGTCGATTTCGCCGCGCTGCATCAAATGGCCCGCGGCATTGTCGGCAATCACCTCGTGCGGGATGCCCTGCTGCGCCAGCTCCCATGCCGTGAGCAGGGCGCCCTGGCAGCGCGGGCGGGTTTCATCGCAATACACGTGGAACCGACGCCCCTGGGCTTGCGCGGCGTAAAGCGGCGCCGTGGCAGTGCCAATGTCGACGCAGGCCAGCCAGCCGGCATTGCAATGGGTCAGCACGCGGGCGCCGGCGCGGATCAGCGGCGCGCCATGCCGGCCGATCTGGCGGCATTCCTCCACGCTGGCGTCGGCGAAATCCTCGGCGGCCGACAGCGCCAGTTCCTGCTGCTCCTCCACGGTCCGGGCGGCGGCCATCGCCGCACGCACATTGCGCATCGCATTCAACGGATCGACGGCGGTGGGCCGGGCATGGGCGAGCGTATGTTCCACCAGATCGAGATGCCGTTGGAAGGGTTTTAGCGAGAGACCCGGGAAGGCCCGGGCTCCCTGCGCCAGGCCGTAGGCAGCCGTGGCGGCAATGGCCGGGGCGCCGCGTACTGTCATATCCCGGATGGCCCGCGCGGTCTCCCGAAAATCACGGGTGGAAACCACGGCAAAACGGTGGGGCAGCAGGCGCTGATCGATCAACTGGACAGCGTTGCGCGCCGGATTGAAAGCGACCGTGCGGAAGTGGCGGGTTCGATCCTGGAGCCGGACATTCATGGAGAACGCGAATGCGGCAGTGGGAGACGGCGGGCGGTGCGGTTGCCGGCGGCATCATAGAGCACGACCTCTACCGCGGTGGCGCCGGCAATGCGGTCTGCAGGCACATCAAAGGCGAAGTTCTCCTCGCGACTGTCCAGGATGCCGTCGACCGGATGTTCGGTGGTCTCCTTGTAGCCGTTGTTGAAATTCAGCTCGATGCCGTAGAGCAGGGAGAGTGTGTCCCGTCCTCCGACGATCCCCTCCACGCCGGCGGCGGTGCGCATCGCGGTGGCCTCGGTGATCTCCGGCGGGGTCTTGTCGATGATAAGATTGTCGGTCTCGAAGACATAAGACAGGCGCTGCCCGGCCGGGCGGGGCGCCTGCTCAGTGACGGTCAGCCTTGTCAGATAAACACCGTCGGGCAGCGGCGACATGTCAAACTGGAGGTAGTTGTCGCGTGTGTCCACGGCGAGATCCGTCCACTCGACGGATGGTTCCCGGCGAATGGAAAAGGTGTACGCCAGCAGATCGCCGTCGGGATCAGTGACCGTCCACATGACGATGCGGTTGGCCGGCAGCGCCACCAGCTGGCTGGTCAGGAAGGTGGCTTTGCGTTTGTCGCCGCCACCTTCGGCACCACCCTGGGCAGGATTGAGAAACTGGCCGAGCGACAGTACGGCAGGTGGCGGAGGTTCTGGCGCGGGCACGAGTCCGAGCCCCGGCGAGAAGATGCGGAATTCGGTCAATTGGGGCCTGCGGTTCTGCGGCAGGTCGTAAAGCGTGGCTTTATCGATTTCGAAGGCGGAGGGGGCCGCCGGATTCAGTGTTACCTTGAGGCGCACGTAGCGACCGCGCAGTCCGGCGGCGGAGAACGCGCCGTCCCGCGGGACCAGCGGAGCCCAGTTGGACCAGCCCTCCATCTCATCGCTGCCGTAGCTCACCCGGGCCTGCAGGGTCAGCGCCGCGGAGTCCAGCCCGCGCAGCCGGATGAAGCGCAGCTGACCCAGTGCGGCGGGCACACCGAGATCGAGACGGCGGGTTTCGAGTTCGCGCAGTCCGCTCGCGCCAAAGTCGACGACTGCGAGACCGGCGGCATTATTGCGCAGCAGCAGATAACGGCCCGGGGCGCCGTCCAGCGGCGTCAGGTCGTTCAACTGCCCCGAGCTGCTGCCGGCATAGACCAGTAAAAGCCGCGCCTGCGGGTCGTAGCCGAAAATATCGCCTTGTTCGCCGGCGGTGATCAGCACGCGGCCGTCGACGTGGGCGAGCCGGTAGAAAGCGACCCCGCTCCGGGATGCCACGATTTCGGGGAAACCCTCCGCGGGGAAAAAGGCCAGCGAGCTTCGTCCCGTGAACACGCTCTTGTTTTCCACCTCCTCCTTGGCCGCCGGCACCGGCGGCCGGGCGCTGATCCGCCGATCCTCGGGTGAGCTCGTCGCGACCAGTGCGGCGTAGAAGGAGCCGTCGGGCAGCGACAGAATGTCGACGGCCTCGGTGTCGCGGTTTTCGAGCAAAATGACAGGCGGCCCGCCGGCCGCTTCAAAGGAATAGACATTCCCCTTGGGCGAGGAACCCGCGATGACCCGGCCGGAAGGCAGTAGGGCTAGCCTCCTCACGTTGCGGTCGCGGATTTCGCCGAACAACGTGATGCCCTTTTCGGCTAGCATCCTGGGATCGGAGATCCGGCTGGAATTCACTCCGGCCCCGGCCAACCTGGCCGGGTCGATGCGGTAGATGGCGCCCGGATTGCCGGTGGCGGCAAGCACCGAACCGTCGGGGAGCGCCAGAAAGCAGAAGACAGAGTCGACGGGCAGGATGACACGCGAGGTTACCTGGCCGTTCTTAATCAGATAGAGTGCGCCGACCGGCGACGTGCCCGCGAGCAGATCTCCGCCCGGCAGCCGCTGCAGCGCGAAAACCTGCGGCTCCTCAAGGCGGGCCACCAGTCGTGCCGCAAAGTTGTCGCCCGCGGCGCCGCCGGCGCGGGCAGGGGCGAGCGTGACTTCGACGATCTTGCCCTCCGGTCCGGTTCCGACCAGGAATCGGCTGTCGCCCGCCGGTTGCACGCACCACAGGATATCGGCGATGGGCGGACCGTTCAGGTCGGTGACGGTCGGCCCGGACACAATGCGCCCGTCGGAGCGGGTGGCGAGTCCCTTGAGATTGCGGCTGGGCACGTCGCGGCCGAAGTCGATTTCGAATTGCCTGGTCAGCGGAGCGGAAAGCAGGGCCCCCACGAACCAGACGAGGGACATGAAAACCACGGCCAGGGGGCGGGCCAGCGGAGGGAACACAAGCATCATTGGCTTCACCTGATTCCTTTCGTGTTATGCGTGTCGATGGTGGATTCTACTCCGCCACCCGCAGCGGCCGGCGGACGCGGTCGTTGAACAACTGGTTTTCCAGCACACGTTGCTCCCAGAGCGGTGCCAGCGCAAGGCAGCGCTGAAAGCGGGAGTCATCGCTGCCATGAGCGATGCGCTCCAAGGAGCCCGGCAAGTCCGCCGTAACGGCCTGCTGATCGATAAACAACGACGTTTCCTCCAGTACCGCCACATACAGTCCTTCGTTCGACCGCACGGCGCGCAGATTCGCAAGGTAGTCGCTGAAGCTGCGGACCTGGCCCGCAGGCGGATTCCGCTGGCGGCCGGTCAGTTCATCGAGCAGCCGCCCGGTCGCCACCACGACTTCCAGTGACTTGCCCGCCCACTCCGGGCTGATGGGGATGCGTACGACCTCACGCGTCCGGTCCGCCTGGAACCTGCGCCAGTTCAGGGTCACGCTGACTTCGTCGCCAGGAGCGGCCATGGTGCGCGAGACCTGCACCTGCTCGAGTACAGCCAGCGGGTTGAGTTCGAGCGGCTCCACCAGAAAATCAATCCGGGAGGGGAATGCCTTCGCATACGGATTGAACAGGCACAGGTTGAGATCGCGGGTGAATTCACCCAGACCCTGGGCGAAGCCCTGCGGCCCGGCAAACAGCTGGCTGGCCTGCACCGGGGCCTCGGATGGATAAGCGACCGTCGTGCGCAGGCGGAAGCCCTGCGCGAGACCGGCCTCGTTGGACCCGAGGACCGCCTGCGCCACCCCTGCTGCGACAATGACGGGGGTGATTTGCGGCTGCTTCACCACACTGAAATTGAGAGTCCTTCTCTGCTGGCGGGTCGGGAGTTCCACCACGACGGGGATCAACGCCGGCATCCGGCCAAGCTCGCCGTAGACGGCGGAGAGACGGTCCTGGTTGATGGTGCCGATGACGGGCCCGGCGTTGGCCACCTTGAAGGAGGTGGCCTGGCTCGGCAGGATGGCCACAATCTCGACGGAGACCATGGGCAGCTCGGCGAGACCCAGGTTCAGCATTGGGTGGCCGAACGCGAGCACGCGATCGCCTTCAACGCGGGAGACTGTGCCTGTGCCCGAGAACGTGATGCTGCCGACCGCCAGCGCCACCGCGACCGCATCGCCAGGGCGCAGCGGCGGAGGAGGCGACGGGGCGGCCGGGGCGGCGTCCGTTTCGAGATTGCCGCCGAGCGCTACAACACTCAGGCCCAGCGCCTCGAATTGGGGCTGCAGGATCGAGGCCACGTTGGGCGCGATCCCGCTCCCCGTAAAAACCGGAGTGAGAGGACTGAAGTCGCCGACCGCCGCGGATTCTGCCTTGCCCTCGATCGGTCGGAACGGCAGCGGGGGCGGCGGCGTGACCGTGGACGGGATCGGCAGCCGCGCCACCTCCATCATATCGGCGATCGGCGTGAAGCCGGCGTATCGCACCGTCTCAAACCGCTGCAATTGATACGACAGGACGCCGGCCAGCTTGCCGCCTATGTATAGCGGACTGCCGCTCATGCCCGACACGGCGCCCATGTTTTGCACCCGTGGATCAGTCAGCTTGCAGACAATGAGACTCTTCCCAGGGCCGATGGCGTTGCGCACGATACCGGTCACCTCGACGCTGAACGGCTCCGGCTGGCGGCCTTGGAACACCGTCCAGACCTCGCCCGTCATTCCGGGCTTGAGATCATCCAGCGGGAGCGCCGCCGCCTCGGCGGGTTGGGCGCTGGCGGACAGCGAACCCCCCAGGGTCCACGCCACCACCAGCGCGCTCAGGGCAGTTCGCCAGTGGGAGCGAGCAGTCTTGTTCTGTCTGTTCCCACGATGGTCAGGGTCCCTCATGTCGCTAAAGTGACATGATAGCAGCGGTCATGGTTTCGCAAGCACGGTCGATGGCTTCGCCCTCGTGTGCCGTGCTGAGGAATGCCGTCTCGTAGGCGCTCGGGGCCAGATAGACCCCGCGGTCGAGGCAGGCGTGAAAAAAACGGGCGTAAAGCTGGGCGTCGCCTTTCAATGCCGTGGCGTAGTCGCGAACCGGAGTGGGGGAGAAGAAAATCGAAAACATCGAGCCGCGCTGCGGCACCTGCGCCGGAATGCCTTTCTTCCGCGCGGCGGCCAGCAACGCATCCCGCACCTGTCGCCCCAGGGCATCGAGCCGATCATAGGGATCAAGCTCCTCCAGCAGACGCAATCCGGCGATGCCGGCCGCCATGGCCAGTGGATTGCCGCTGAGAGTGCCGGCCTGGTAAACTGGTCCGAGCGGCGCGAGGTGGTCCATGATGTCGGCCCGGCCGCCCAGTGCGCCGACCGGCAGGCCGCCGCCGATGATCTTGCCGAGCGTAGTGAGGTCCGGGGTGATCTTCTCCAGCTCCTGGACACCTCCCTTCGCCTGCCTGAATCCCGTCATCACTTCGTCGAAAATGAGCACGGCGCCGTGGGCCGTGCAGACGGCCCGCAGGTATTGCAGGTAGCCCGTATCCGGCATGATAAAGCCGACATTGCCGCAATAGGGCTCCACAATCACGCCGGCGATCCGGCCCGGATTGGCGTCGAAGGCCTCCTCCAGCGCCGCGGTGTCGTTGTAGGGCAACACGACGGTCTCCTGGGCGAACACCGCCGGCACGCCGGCGCTGTCGGGGTTGCCGTGGGTGAGGGCGCCCGATCCGGCCTTGATCAGCAGCGAGTCGCTGTGGCCGTGGTAACAGCCTGCGAACTTGATGATCTTGTCGCGCCGGGTAAAACCGCGCGCGAGCCGGACGGCCGACATGGTGGCCTCGGTGCCGCTGTTGCACATTCGCACCTTCTGGATCGACGGGACGAAGCGTACGATCAGCTCGGCCATCTCGACTTCGTAGGGATTTGGAGTGCCGAACGACGTGCCGTGCTCGAGCGCGGTGGCGATGGCGGTCGTGATGCGCGGGTGGTTGTGGCCGTGGATCGCCGGACCCCACGTGCAGACGAAATCGATCAGCTCGCGGTCGTCGGCCGTGAGAAGCGTCGCGCCGTACGCGGCCTTGACAAAAAACGGAGCGCCGCCGACGGAACGGAAGGCCCGCACGGGCGAATTCACGCCACCGGGGATGATTTTTTTTGCGCGTTCGAAGAGTTGCTCGGAGGTAGACATAGGAACCGCTAATCTGCGCTAATTGACGCTAATCTTTCTGGTGCGGGCAAACCGCTTCCACTCGAGTTTGTGCGGCTGCCGAAATTGACGAGATAACCGACCGGTTTGCCGGTAGCCTTCAGATAATTGAGCAATTGGGCTTCGTGCTCGGATGCGAGCGCGGAGACAGCCTTCAACTCAACGATGATGTCGGTGAAAACCACCAGGTCGGGACGAAGCCGGTGCCGCAGCGGCTGTCCCTTGTAGCGCACGGGCACCTCTGCCTGCGCCTGATACGGAATCTTCCGTTCCTGCAGCTCCAATTCTAGCGCCTCCTGGTAGATGTCCTCCGTATAACCATTGCCGAGGTCGTTGTAGACCTCGAAGGCGGCCGCCATGAAACCGTAGCCTTCTTGCTGCATGGGTTCGACGTTCATCGATTAGCGAAGATTAGCGGTTCCTCTCTGCCAGAACGTGATGTGGGCGGAAAAATTCACGCCGCCCGGGATGAGCTGCTTGGCGTGTTCGAAAAGTTGGTCGGAGGTAGTCATCTAGCAAGGATTGAGATGGCAAAAAGCCCATCGCCACAAAGAAGCAACCGCCTATGACCGGCACTGAGATAGCGAATCGGAAGAAGACAGGCCGCGTTGATTTCTCTACTAAGCCGATTCTCGTTCTTATGAATCCGCGGCGAATGCAAAGCACACCATGAGTAATCACCCAAAAACCAGTGAGCAGGAAGAAGAGTATGCCTAACGTCTGCTTTTTTGCACATTCAGCTCACGTATTTCTGCACGATCGGGATGCGGCGGCCGACGCCGAAGGCGAGGGGAGTGACCTTGAGGCCGGGTGCGGCCTGTCGGCGTTTGTACTCGCTGAGATCGACCTTGCGCGCGATGTCCTCAACCACCTCGGCGGGGAAGCCCTGGGCCACGAGGTCGCGGCGGGAAAGACCGCCTTCGACGTAGCCGCGCAGGATGGCATCAAGTTGATCATAAGGCGGCAGACTGTCCTGATCCGTCTGGTTTGGCCGCAGCTCTGCGCTGGGGACCTTGGTGATCGAGTTTTGAGGGATGATCTCCCGGTCGCGGTTGATCCAGCGGGAGAGGGCGTAAACCTGCGTTTTGAATATGTCGGAAATGACCGCGAGCCCGCCGCACATGTCGCCGTATAGTGTGCAGTAACCCACGGCCAGCTCGCTCTTGTTGCCGGTCGTGAGCAGCAGCGCGCCGAATTTGTTGGACATCGCCATGAGCAGAAGGCCGCGGGCGCGGGCCTGTATGTTTTCCTCGGTGATGTCGCGGGAGCGGCCGGCAAAAAGCGGTGCGAGCGTTGTCTCGGCGGCCGCGACCACCCCGGTGATCGTCACGGTGTGATATTCGAGGCCGAGATTCCGCGCGAGGGCGAGGGCGTCGTCCAGGCTGTGCCGGCTGGAAATTGCCGACGGCAGGCTGACTCCGATGACGTTCTCCCGGCCCATGGCCTCGGCAGCGATGACAGCGGTGAGCGCTGAATCGATGCCGCCTGAAAGACCGAGGAGGGCCTTCTTGAATCCGGTTTTGCGGGCGTAGTCACGGACACCCAGCACCAGGGCGTCGAATATGTCCGTCATCTCCCCTTGCGCGAACGAAGGGTGAAGCAGCGGGGATGTGACGGCCGGGGGCATGGCGACCGAAGGCGGGCATTCGATCAAGGCCAGTTCCTCATTAAAAGCAGCCAGTCCGGCCAGCACATGCCCGCGGTCATCGCACATGAGCGAGCGGCCGTCGAAGATCAGCTCGTCGTTGCCGCCCACCGAATTGCAGTAGACCGCCGGGCAGCCGCATTTTCGCGCCGCGTCCTGTACGAGCGTCTGGCGGACGCTGCCCTTGCCATGATGCCAGGGGCTGGCGGAAAGATTGACGAGCAGATCGATCCCCTGGCACGCGAGCCAGCCAACCGGGTCGAGGCCGTTATAAAGATGGCGGGTGGGCACCATCGGATGCGCCCAGATATCCTCGCATAGTGTGACTCCGATGCGTCGTCCTCCGAATTCTATGATTGTCGGGTGCGGCGCCGCCGTGAAATACCGATCCTCATCGAAGACATCATAGGTCGGCAGCAGGCATTTGCCCGCCGTGTTTCTGATGCTGCCCATGTGGCAAAAGGCTGCCGCGTTGAAGCAGGCCCGGCCCTGACCCGACTCGTTGGCCTTCACCGTACCGATCAGGGCGGGCACATCGCCGATCTCAGCGGCTATTTCGCGCATCGTCTGCTCGACATCAGTCACGAAGCCTCGCTTGAACAGCAGATCGCGCGGCGGGTAGCCGCAGACAGCCAGTTCCGGAAACACGACAAGAGCAGCTCCTTGCGCCACCAGCTGGCGGTAGGAATCGAGAATGAGGCGACGGTTGCCGGCGAGATCGCCGACCGTCGTGTTAATCTGTGCCAGGCCGATTCGCATGGAAATCCAAGAGGGGGCAACTTGAGCACAAACCCCGGTGCTGACAACTGCCAACCGCGATCGGGCCTGCGCGGCACTGGTCAGCTGCCCTGGCGGGGGGCGGCGAAATTTGCTTATTCCAGACTAGCCCAACGCCCCAAAATATCTAAGGTGATTTTTTTCGCGCGTGAAAATTCTAATTTTATCCCCCTTTATCTGCTGTCTCGGCCTGCATGCGGCAACCCCCGCTCCTGCGGCAAACGCTCCGGTGGAGCTGACCCTTGGCGAAGCTTTTGACCGGATTGAGCTGGCCAATCAAAACGTGCTCATCGGGCGCGAAAACATAGGCGCGGCCACTGAAGGTGCCCGCCTTGCCCGGGCCGGTTTGCTGCCTTCGATCACGCTCAACGCGCAGCAGTACCGCACCCGGACCGTTGGCAGCAGTACCGGAACAACCTCCCTTTACAACCGGTTCGACGGGAGCCTGGACGGTTCGGCGGCGCTGCTCAACGTCCAGCAAATCGCAACCTGGCAGTCCTCCCGTGCCGGCGTGCAGGTAGCCGAGCTCGATTATCTCTCCACGGTGCAGGACACCCTCGCCTCCCTGGGACAGGCTTTTTTCACCCATCTGCGAAACCTGAAGCGCAGGACGGTCATAGAGGACAACATCAACCGGGCGCGCGTTCTCCTCACTCTGGCCGAAAACCAGTTCAAGGCCGGCGTGGCGACACAGATCGATGTGACGCGGGCCCAGGCGCTGCTGTCCACCGCCGAGCAGAGCCGCATGCAGCAGGAGACGGTGGTTTACCAAAGCGAACTGAACCTGAAGCGCCTGCTGAATCTTCCGGCAGATGAGCCGCTGCTTCTGGAAAGATTCAGCGTCCGGCGGACCGAACCCGTATCAGGCGGCCAAAGCCTGGAAGCCGAGGCGCTTGCGCTGCGGGCAGACTATCAGAGTGCCCTGCACGCCGTCGAACAGGCAAAACTGACCGTCCGTGCCGCCCGGGCCGAACGTCTGCCGGTTCTCAATGCCGTCGGCCAGTACGGCTATAGCGCCCCTGACGTCATGGACCATCATCAGAAGGAAGCCTGGCTTGCCGGCCTCAGCCTCAGCCTGCCTGTGTTCGATTCCAGCCGGAGCGATGCGAACCGCCGCATTGCCCTGGCACAATTGCGCACCAGCCAGCTGCGCCTCGACGCGCTGGAAAAACAGGTGGCGGTGGAGGTGCGCAGCGCCGTCCAGGATTCCAAATCCAGGCTGGCTCAAATCAGTGCCGCGGAGGATAACTTTGCGCTTGCGCAGGAAGAGTTGCGTCTGGCCCGCCTCCGTTACGAGCAGGGGGTGGCGGACAACCGCGAGGTGGTCGATGCCCAGAACCGGCTGGCCCTGGCGAGCGACAACCTGGTGGAAGCGGTCCACCAATATAATCTCGCCCGGCTGGAACTGGCGCGCAGTCGCGGTAATGTGCGCATCATTCTGACAAAAAAAAGCCCGTAGGGAATGCCCGGACCGTCCACGCCATCCCCGCTGATCCTTGCTTCGGCCTCGCCCAGGCGACGCGAGCTGCTGGCGCAGTTGGGGCTGTCTTTCACAGTCGTGCCGGCAGAGGTGTCCGAACACGAGGCAGCAGACGCCGACCCCCGCACCATGGTCCGGCACAATGCCGCTCTCAAGGCTGACTGGGTGGCGGCCAGACATCCGCAATCCCTGGTGCTCGGTGCGGATACGACGGTCTTTGTCAATGGGACTGTTCTGAACAAGCCGCGAGATCTTGCGGAAGCCCGGGCGATGCTGCGGCTGCTGTCCGGCCGTGCCCACACGGTATTCACCGGTCTGGCTTTGCGGCGGCATTGCGATGCACTGGCCTTCGACGAAGGCGTGGATAGCGAGGTGATATTCAAGTCGCTGGCCGAGGCCGACTTGGACGCCTACCTTGCGCACGTGCATGTGCTCGATAAGGCCGGTGCCTATGCCATTCAGGAATGCGGAGAATTGATCATATCAGGCTGGCGGGGCTCCTATACAAATATCGTGGGGCTTCCGATTGAAGCCACGAAACAACTTTTGACTAGAGCGGGTCTGTTGCGTTGATTTCACCCCGCATTGCCGTGCTCACCTTGCCCAAACTCCGCCGCCCAAGCCCGCGCAGACCGCGAGTCGCACGTGAACAGGAACCGGAGGGACGTTCGATCGAGATTGGGATCGTCTGCACGATTGCTTTCCACATTTTTCTCTTCTGGCTGGCCCCCCGGTTCCCGGTGGAGGAATTTTACGGCGGTTCCATCCGGATGCTGCCGACGCACTCGGGCGGCGCCAATCTCAACATTGAACTGGCGCCCGGCGACCTCCCCGCGCCCCCGCCCGCCCAGCGCGAGCCGTTCCGGTTTGTCGAAACCAACCCCAACGCGCCCGAAAACATCCCGGACAAGACCGAAAATTTTGGGGCGCAAAACCAGCAGGCCGCCCAGCCCGAACCGGACAAGGGCAGCAAGTCGCGGATGCCCAGGACTGAGGGGCGCGACGATTTTAAGAACGATACCCAGATCCTGAGCGGGGATCTGGCGGAACCTCAATTGGGCGAGGCCGTGGCCGCCCCGTTCGCTAATCCTGCGGACGCCGCGGCGCAGCAGGAACAGGCGCGGGCCGCCGCGGTTCCGCTGCCGGGTTTCGATAAAAAGGAGGGAGAGGATAAGGAGGGCGTTGGCACCAATATATCGGAGGCCAAGGCGCCCACCACCAACGCCGCCCAGCTGGTCGAGGGTTCGCGTGAGGCAAAGGACGCCACGGGTGCCATCGTGTCTTCCAGCCAGGCGACCGGCCGCCCCCAGCCGCGTCCCCGCCCGCGCCTGTCCCAGGCCCCGCCGGCGATCCTCGAAAACCGTATCATCGGGGCGCCCGATGCCGGTCCCATCGCGCTTGACGCCCGTTGGAGTGAGTATGGCCAATATCTGGCTGAATTTGTCGAGACGGTCCGCGGACAATGGTACAAGATCCTGGAGAATCAGAAGACCTCCCCTCCCACGCACTCATTCTGCGTCATTCGCTTCACACTCAATTCGGATGGCGAAACCCACATTGTCGAAGTGCCCGAGGAAAACTGCGGCCGACAGGGAGTCTGGGCGGCGCAAGGAGCGATTCAGGATCCCCAGCCCTACCGCAGGTGGACTCAGGACATGGTCGCGGTGCTCGGCAACGAGACGGAAATCACGTTCCGGTTTTATTACTACTGGTGAGCCCCCTGCCGCCAGATTTTTGGACCACGTTGCCGCTGGCTCGCGGCGCGCAATTGCTTACACGGGACGGGAACGGCCTGGCGGCAATTGACAAGCCCGCCGGGGTGCTCTCGCACCCCAACGAAACCGGTGATGAGGGCCGTTCGCTCCTGCATGCGCGCTACGAGGAGGCCCGCGAATGTTTTGTCTGGCCGGTCCCAGGAGAGGGCGGCGAACGCCGGCTCTGGCTGCTCAACCGGCTCGATTCCGCCACCTCGGGTGTGATTCTGGTGGCGGCCAGCGAGGCCCTGGCCCGGGCGGTCAAGGACCAGTTTGCTCGCAAACAAGTGCGAAAAATCTACCAGGCGCTGGTCTTCGGCGCACCCGCGACCGGAGTCGCGTTGTGGCGGGATCTGCTGGCCGTGCATAAGAGCGGTGGGCGCATTCGCACGCACACCCGCGGCAATGTTCCGGCGCTCACGCAATTCCGCCTTGTCCGGCGCAGCCAGGGCGCGTTCCCGCTCTCGCTGATACAACTCGAGCCTCGCACGGGCCGCAGCCATCAATTGCGCGTGCAGTGCGCCAAACGCGGCCTGCCCATTGTCGGCGACCAGACCTACGGCGACTTTCCTGCCAACCGCGAATTCGCCCGGGCCACCGGCATCAAGCGGATGTTCCTGCACTCGCTGGAGACGGGCTTTACCTACGAATTCCGCAGCCGCCAGTGGAACTTCCGCGCCACAGCGCCGCTGCCTGGCGAATTCAACGCGCACTTCTGAGAACAGCCGCACTTGGATTGGGCCGGCGCCGCTCGGTCTATGGGTAGCCAGAACAAATGCCCGCCCCTCGTGTGGCGGGCTGAAAAGGCGTTACGAGCCGGCTACTGCACGGTTGCTCTCCGCCTGCGCCACGCGGCGAATCCCAGTGCGGCCAGTCCGGCCAGCGCGGCATAGGTCGACGGCTCGGGGATGGGGGTGCCGTAATTGAGCATGTTGGTGTTGAAGGTGCCGGCTGTGAATGTGAAATAGCGGACTTCGTCGATCATTCCGACAAAGTTTTCTTCTCCGGGGGTCGTTGACATTTCGCCAATGGCGAAATATTCGCTGGTGCTGGTGAAAGACGGCATCGAAGCGGTGGAGTAATTGCCTGCATTAGTCCCGTTCACGTATAAATTCGCTGTGTTATTATCGATAACAATTGCCGCATAGGTCCAAGCGGTTGTTAGGCCGGCGTAGGTTATGACGGCAGAGCTGCCACTGCCATAGCGGACTTCGAGGTTTGTGCCGCTCTGCATGAGCTGGTAGCCGGTGGTTTGCTTCCCCAAACCAGTGATCTCACGTGAACCCGCAGTGGTGTTGGCTGGTTTGAACCACGCCTCGATCACGACGTTATTGTAATACGCAGGCATGTTTTCATTCCATCCATTGATGCCGATGGAGTAGCCACCGTAGGATTCTGTTCCAGGGAAACTCATTGACAACGTGCTTGCCCCGAGGGGAGTCAAGCTGGACGAAGGCGTATCGGAACTGTAGGTGATGCTGGTCGAGTCTCTATTCAGATTCCAAGTGTTTACTGAGCCATCGATAGTAGGATTAATCGTAGCATTCCCGCTGGTTGCGCCGGGGTCGTCCTCACCAAGGCGCCAACGGCCGACGATGGATATTTGTGCATGACTGCACGCAGTGGTAAGGAAAACAATGAGCAACAACCGATAGATCGTTTTCATGCGACGGGGAGGATTGGGGGTTGGGGTTTGGGCCGCGACGTGAAGCCCCTTGAAGCAAACAGAATTTCCACCTGACAAGCAGTCAATTATGCGACTGTTCTGGGGTCAAATACCCATTGGATTTGTCCATCAATATTCAAGTCCACTAATGCCTCAGCAAGAATTGCGCAGCATGCCGGTCTGGAGCATCTTGCCAACGCGTCCGATTGGTTGTGAAACGATACAACCAACTGCAGGAGGAGGAACTACGATGATGGGATGAAGGTGTTTTCGCCGGCTGATTCGATGGATATTTTGAAGGAAGGGGAACGTCCAGGGTCTTACCGCCGGAGCTGCACCACCACCGTGCCGGCTCCCACCAGCATGAGCCCGGCGATCTCGCGCCAGGCCAGGGTCTCTCCGATGAACAGCCAAGCCAGTAACGCAATCTGCGGCAGCATGAGGCCGTTGATTGCACTTGATTCGACGGCGGAAAGCATGTGCAGGCTCTGATTCCAAAGCGTAAAGGCAAACGCCGTGTTGACGAGCGCCAGCCACGCGATGAGGAACCAAGCCCGCCCTGTAATCGCACCCCATCCCTGCGTTGCCAGTCCCACCGCCAGCAGCAGGGCGGCGCCGATGCCCATGCTTGTCAGAGTCACGAGCACGGCCGACAAATGGGTCCGTCGGTTGATCGCGCGCCCGAGTACAGAACCGCTGGCATTGGCCAGCAGACTTACGCTTGCCGCTAGTATGCCGGTGAGATGCGCCGCCGACATCGCCGCTGGCATAAAATAGAGGGCAACCCCGGCAAGGCAGAGCGTCAGCCCGGACCACTGCCGCGCCGTGGGGTGCTCGTGCAGCGTGATCATGCCAATAATGGCGACCAGCAGAGGTATCAGGTTCAACACGAGGCCCGCCATTGCGGCCGGTAGATGAACGAGGCTCAAAAACTGTGCGCCTTGCGTGACCGCGTAGTACACCACTCCCAGCAGCGCCAACTCGAGCCAGTGGCCGCGCGTAAGGCCGCCCAGTTCCATCCGCAGGCTCCGGTTGGCGAGAAGCAGCGGAGCGAGACAGGCAAAAGCCAGCGAGTACCGCAGTCCTGCAAAGGTGAGTGGCGGCAGATTCTCGCGCAGGCCGAACTTGATCGGCACCCATGAGGTTGACCACAGAAAGGTCACCAGCACGGCCTGCGCCATGGCCAGCCGATGTCGTCTGGGTCCTGCAAGGGGAACCGGGGAGCCGCCCATGTCGGGCTGAATACCCTGCCGTCAACATACAAGACAATGCAACCCCCCCGGCCCGCAGGGACGGTCGCACCGCCCCCCTCAATCCTCTCCTGGCGAACACGGGGAAGGACGACCTGTCCTGCCCCAGAGATTGACAACGCGGTCCGCATCCGTCACGCACATGGCCGATGAACCGTTTTGCCGCTTATTTTTTTAGCTTTGGCTTCTGGGCGTATTACGCTCCGAAGTCCGCAGGCGGCTGAAGCGAAACCAAGATATAGAACCCTCAAAATGAATTTCGCCAAGAGCCGCCCAACCGGGCGGCTCTTGTGCTTTGGAACACCCTCTCCAGCCATGATCCTCCCGCATGCCAATAAACTGACTGCCGAACAGCTCAAGGAGGTCACGACCATCGTGACCGAGTTCGGATGCAAGATTCAACCCATCATCGGGGCGGTGCGCACCATTTACGCCATCGTTGGCGACGAGCGCGACGAACTGATGATCACCCGCCTCGAAGGCCTTCCTTACGTCGAGCGCATCGATCGCATCCAGTCGCCGTTCAAGCTGATGGACCGCCGCTCGGACCTCGCGCGCGGGAAGCTGAAGCTCGGCGGGATCACCCTTGGCCGGGAACTCTTCGTCATTGCCGGCCAGTGCACAATTGACCCGAAGAACCCGAACCTCTTCTACGAGACGGCACAGGCCGTGAAGGAGGCCGGCGCGAACATGTTGCGCGGCGGAGTATGGAAGCCGCGCACAAACCCCTACACCTTCCAGGGCGACGCCAAATCGCTCGAAATCCTGATGGAAGCCTCGCGGCGCACCGGCCTGCTGGTGGACACCGAGGTGATGGAGGAGGCGCACATCCAGTTGGCGCTCGACGCCGGCGTGACCCTGCTGCAGGTCGGGGCCCGGAACGCCCTCAACTATTCGCTGCTGCGGGCCATCGGCCGTGCCATCGCCACGCGCAAGACCGCCGTCCTGCTCAAGCGCAGCATTCACATGGGCACCCTGAACGAATTCATCTCCGCCGCCGAATACATCGCCGCCTTTGGCAACCCCAACGTCATCCTCTGCCCGCGCGGGACCGCGCCGACTCTCGACGGCTACCGCTATCACCCGGACGAGAGCATCACCCCGCTGCTCAAGGAGAAGACATGGGCCTCGGTCGTCGTCGATCCCTCGCACTCGGTGGGGAAGGCCGCCTACGTGCCGGCATGCGCCCTGGCCGCGATCGCCTACGGGGCCGACGGCCTGTGCATCGAGACGCACATCAATCCCGCCCAGGGCATTGGCGACGATCCCAAGCAGGCTGTCACGCCAGCCGTGCTGGCTGGCATCATCACGCAGGCCCGGCAGCTCTGGACGACCTTGCGCCACGCGGCGCCGGCGGGATGATTTTGTCCATTCCACCTGCCTGGCCGGGGAGGGGGACCCGGCCCCGGCCGGGTTGTCTCTCGGGCGGTCCACCGGGCTTTGGCCGGCCATACAACCGCGGCTCTGATGATGGCTTCGACCGGCGAGATATATCCGGTTGACCGGATCCGAAATATTTCGGTCCGGCATTGCTTAACGATTGTCTGACGCTCCGGGAATCATATGGTGTTTGATAATAAATCATCAACCCGCCCATGAACTCCCCCATCTCCGCCTTGCTGGACAGCAAAGAGTCAGAGATCCACACGGTTTCCCCGACGACTACCGTGGCCGAAGCCGTCCAGGAAATGATCAGGGAAAAAATCGGTTCGGTGCTGGTCGTTGAGGGCGACGCTCTCGTCGGGATCTTCACCGAGCGCGATGTGTTGGTGCGCGTCGTGGGTGCCAACCGGGATCCCCGCACGACGCCGATCGCGCATGTCATGACCCGCGATCCGATCTCGATCCCTTCGACGACCACCGTCGAGGATGTGATGGATATGCATAGCGGGAAAAATTTCCGCCACCTTCCGGTGGTGGACCATGGCCGGCTTGTCGGCATGGTTTCCTTCCGCGACATCCTGCGGTGGATTGCCGAAGCGAGCGGGGAGACGTCCTGATCCCCGCCCTGAGGCCCGCCTCGGGTTCCCGCCCGCGCCAATGCTAGAGCAGGTCCATCTGGGCGTGGTCCGCCGGGGCAACTGAGATTTTCTTTCGTGGGCGCGCCTGGGGCGCCGGCAGCTCGACGCCCGTCTCGTCGGATTCGAGTTTCCCGAGAATGGCCTTGGCTCGATCGATCACCGCCAGCGGCAGCCCTGCCAGCCGTGCGACCTGTATGCCATAGCTGCGGTCCGCCGCCCCCGGCACGACGCGCCGCACGAAGACGATGTCATCGTTCCATTCCTTGACGGCCACCGAGTAGTTGTGCAGACGCGGCAGGGACTTCTCCAATTGTGTGAGCTCCTGATAGTGCGTGGCAAAGAGCGTGCGCGGGCCGCGCTCGGGGGAGCGATGCAGGTGCTCGACCACGGCCCAAGCGATGCTCAGGCCGTCGTAGGTGGATGTGCCGCGGCCGATTTCGTCAAGGATGATGAGCGAGCGGCCGGTCGTGTTGTTGAGGATGTTGGCCGTCTCATTCATCTCGACCATGAACGTCGAATTGCCGCGGGTGAGGTCGTCGCTGGCTCCCACCCGCGAAAAAATGCGGTCGACGAGTCCGACGCGGCAGGACTTGGCCGGCACCCAGCAGCCGATCTGCGCCAGCAGGGTGATCAGCGCCACCTGGCGGATGTAGGTCGATTTGCCGGCCATGTTGGGCCCCGTCAGCAGCAGGATTTGGGCATCCGTGCAGGAGAGGGCGGTGTCGTTGGGGACAAAAGTCTGGCTGCCGAGGGAGGAAGACTGGGCCGGCGATTTCAGCATCTGCTCGACGACGGGGTGGCGGCCTTCGGTGATGGACAGCACCTCGGTGTCGTCGAGCTCGGGCTGGCAGTAATCCCATTCGCGGGCCAGCACGGCCCATCCGGTGAGCACATCGAGCTCGGCCAGTGCCTCGGCGGTGCGCTGCAGCGATGCTGCCTCGGCGAGCACGGCGGCCACCAGGCCGCCGAACAGTTCCACCTCGCGCGCCAAGGACTGTTCCTCGGCGTGGAAGATTTCCTTTTCCTTCTGCTTCAGCTCCTCGGTCACGTAACGTTCGCCGTTGACCGTGGTCTGCTTGCGAATGTAGTCGGCCGGCACGAGGTGCAGGTTGGCCTTGGTCACTTCGATGTAATAGCCGAAGACCTGGGTGAAGCGCACCTTGAGGCTCTTGATGCCGGTGCGCTCCTGCTCTTGGCGTTCCAGTTCGACCAGCCATTTCTTGTTGTGGCTTGTAAGTCCGCGCAGCCGGTCCAGTTCCTCATCGTAACCGGCCCGAAGGTAGTTCCCCTCAGCGAGATCGTTGGGCAGTTCCTCGGCGAGGGCCCGGCTGAGCAAATCGCGCAGGGCCGGGAGGTCGGTGATTTGTGCCCGCAGGCTCGTCACCTGAGCCGGTGGCGCCCCGGTCAAATCGCGCTCAAAGCCGCCAAGGCTCGCCAGGAGGGGCGGCAATTGCGTCAGCGTGTCCCTGACGCCGCCGAGCTCGCGCGGATTGCGCAGGCGGTTTTGCAGGCGGCCGAGAATGCGGGGGATGTCGCGGATCTTGTTGAGCAGTTCGCGCAACTCCGCCAGCCGCGACGGCTGGCCGAGGAACTCGCCGACGGCCGCCTGGCGGTGGCGCATCGTGGTGAGATCGAGCGCAGGGGCCGCCAGCCATCGTTCCAGCAGACGGGCGCCGGCGGCGGTGACGGTGCGGTCGATGGCGCCGAGCAGCGATCCGTCGCGCGTGCCGCGGATGGACTGGAAAATCTCCAGATTGCGCAGCGTGGCGGGATCGAGCAGCAGGGTGTGGGCGCTGCGATATTCCTGCAGGGAGCGCAGATTTTCCGGCTTGGCGCAGAGATTTTCGGAAACGTAATGCACCAGCGCTCCGGCCGCACCGAGGGCGGCATGGTTGCCGGCCAGGCCGAAGCCCTGCAGGTTCAGCACACCCAGCGCCGTCATGACCGTCCGCGCGCCTGCTGCGGGGTCAAAGTGATAGCCCGGCAGTTCAGTGCAGACGCGGTCCGCGCAAAATCCGTGCAGCGAATGCGCCGTGTGCTGCTCATGGGGGAGGGCCTGCCAGCGTGCCAGTTCCCCTTCGATCAGCACGACTTCCGCCGGATCAAGCGCGGTCAGCACCGGCAGCAGATTCTCGGGATGGGGGTCGGTGGCGAGGCGGAATTCACCAGTGGAAAGATCCATCCATGCGACCTGCAGGCCGAGCCGGTTGAGGTCGAGCGCGCACAGGTAGCGGTTTTTCGCCGCATCCAGCTGACTGGCCGACAGCATGGTGCCCGGGCTGAGGATGCGGGTGAGCTGCCGGCGCACCAGCCGGCCGGGCTGGGCTGCCTCCTGCTGGTCGCAGATTGCGACCTTTCGGCCGGCCGCCAGCAGCTTGCCCACGTAATTGTCGACGGCATGGAACGGGATGCCGGCCATCGGGGCCTCCTGCCGCCGAGTGAGCGTGATGCCGAGCAGACGCGCCCCCACCTCGGCGTCCTCAAAAAACATTTCGTAGAAATCGCCCAGCCGGAACAGGAGCAGCGTGTGTGGGGGGAGGCCGCGTTTGACCTCGAAATACTGCTGCATCATCGGGGTCATTTTGCCGGGGGACTTCATCGCAAGATCAGGGAAATGGGCACAAGGACTCTGAGGTAGTTGGAAGGGGAGGGGCAAGGCCATCGAAAAATGCGTCCCAGGGATTTGAATTTTGATTGTCATCCCCGGCTGAAGCTGGCGGCTTTTAAGCTCACGCACCAGGGCCGCGTCGTTTTCCGCTCTGTCACCGCCCGGCTTCCCATCCTTTGCCCGATGATGTTCTCAACCCTGAAATACCCGTGCTGAACCTTTTTCATCGCGACCTGGGCGGATCCGGCCGATCGCCGATGATCCTGCTGCACGGTCTGCTTGGCTCCTCCCGCAACTGGCAGACCACCGGCCGCGACCTGGCAGCGCAATATCACGTTGTCGCCCTCGACGCGCGCAACCACGGCCGCTCCGACCATGCGGACCAGATGGGATACGATGTGCTGGCCGGCGACCTGTGCACCTGGATGGATGCGCAAAGCCTGGCCAAGGTGATCCTGGTCGGACACAGCATGGGCGGCAAAACCGCCATGCTGTTTGCCTGCCGGCATCCTGCGCGGGTGGAACGACTCGTCGTCGTCGACATTGCGCCCGTGGACTACCTCTGGCCCGCACATCGCGCTGAATTTGCCGCCATGCTTGAACTCAATCTGGCCACCCTGCAGTCACGGGCCGAGGCGGAGCACCACTTTGCTGATCGCGTCGCTGATCCCGGGATGCGGAAATTTCTGGCCACCAACCTGGAACGGGACGGGAACGGCCGCTGGCGCTGGCTCATCAACCTGCCCGTACTGACCGAGGCCCTGGCCGATTTGGAAAAGAAGCCGCTGCGGATCGAAGATCGGTTTGACGGACCGGCACTATTCATTGCCGGCGG
Source organism: Opitutaceae bacterium (assembly GCA_028691845.1). Lineage (GTDB taxonomy): Bacteria > Verrucomicrobiota > Verrucomicrobiia > Opitutales > Opitutaceae > JAQUYL01. The sequence goes on along the minus strand of JAQUYL010000014.1, from coordinate 11,792 downwards.
CAAATCCCGCTACGTGCTTGCAACGGACCACTCGAAAATCCGCCAGCATTTCCCCGCGGCCCGGATTGAAACCATCCCCGACTGCGGACACAATCCACATATGGAGAAACGGGATGAGTTCGTGCGGCTGGTGCTGAACTGATGACCGGCCGCCGCGGCCTGAACGCGGGCTGGCGTCGCTCCAGGGGAGGCGCCCTGGGAAGCGACGGGCGGTTCTGGAGCAGAGTCCGCCCGGGCCGGGCCTGGAAACGGCCGGAGGCATCCCTCGTCCGAACCCTTGCAACTGTCCGCGAATGGTGCGGCGGTGGCGGCGGAACGGAGACTTCCCCTCAACGCCGAGCCCAGATCCGCAGCGAATGGAGCAGGAAATCTTCCAGGGCAGCCGACTCGTTGAGATTCAGGCGAAGAAGGGAGGCGTCGTGCTCGAGCTTCTCGACTGCGGCAGTGAGCGCGCGCCGGGTGGAGTCGTCGCCGCCCAGCAGGCGCTCCTCGGCAAAGCTGCGCGTGGCGTGCTCCAACTCAATGAAGAGCTTCTGCCGGATGCCGTTTGCGATGCCGGTTTCGATGGCCACCTGTTCGTCATCCTCCAGCCCGGGTGCCAGTTTCTCCTTTTGCGCCTTCCAGATTTCGGCGGTCAGGCTGGCCAGAATCGCATTGAATCGTGCGATGAACCCGTAGGCGGATAAAATCTGCTCCGCCACCCCGCTCTTATCGATCACCCCCGTCGTGAGGCAGCCGAGCCACGCCCGGTAGTCGGCCAGCCACGGGGCCAGATCGGGGTGCTGCAGTGGCGTGGCGTCCGTTGGGAAGCGGAAATGGAGGCAGCGACTGCGGATGGTGGGCAGCAGCGCGTAAGGCCGGGTGGTCACCAGCAGCAGCATCGTGTTTGCCGGCGGCTCCTCGAGCGTTTTAAGAAAGATATTGGCCGCGGCCAGGTTCATGCGATCCGCCTCGTAGATGAGGCCGACCTTGCGGCGGGCGATCCGCGGGGCGAGCTGGACCTGGCTGATCAGCTGGCGGGTAGCATCGGCGCCAATCTGGCGCATCTTTCCCACCGGACGCAGAGCAAAGAAATCGGGATGCTGTTCGGGGGCAAAGTGTTCCTCCGGTTGTGCGGGAGGCTCCTCCCACACCGCCTCGCTGAGCAGCCGGTCGGCTATGCCATGGGCGATCAGGGTGAGGGTGTCCAAATCACCGCCGTGCAGCAAGAGACTGTGCGCCAGACGACCGCGTTCGATGGCGCGTTCAATGACCGCAACCGCCGGCGTGCCGGCCAGCGCGGCGGGCCATGGGACCGGAGCAGGAAGGGGGGGCATCAGCGCTTTTTCTTTTTTGGCGCGGCTGTGCGGACGCGCCGCGCCGGCGCCCGGGAGGCGGCCTTCGGCAGTATGCGATGCACCTCGGCCCGGATTTTCTTTTCAATTTCGTTGATCGGCTCGGTGCCGTCGACGAGGAAGAATCGCTGCGGCAGTGAACGGGCGAGCAACAGATATCCGGCGCGCACCTTGTTGTAGAAATCGATATTCTCCCGCTCCATGCGGTCGGGCAGGTCGGATGCGCGCTTCCGGATGCGCGCCAGGCTAACCTCCGTCGGCACATCGATGACGATCGTGAGATCAGGCATGACGTTGCCCACGGCAAAGCGGTTGATCTGGGTGACCGGATCGAGCGAAAGATTGCGGCCGAAGCCCTGGTAGACGGTCGAGGAATCGAGGAACCGGTCGCTCAGCACGATGGCGCCGCGCATCAGGGCCGGGGCGATCAATTCGCGCACGAGCTGGGCCCGGGCGGCGGTGAACAGCAGCAGCTCGGTCTGGGCGGACATCTCGTCCCCCCGCGAATTGTGGACGATGATATTGCGGATCTGTTCGCCAATTTCGGTGCCGCCGGGCTCGCGGGTGACGACGATCTCATGGCCGGTTTTTTCCAGATACTCGGCGAGGCGGGCGATCTGGGAGGATTTGCCGCAGCCTTCGGAGCCTTCGAAGGAGATGAGTTTCCCTGTGGGTCTGGACGGAAGAGGCATGAAATATCAATGGCGGGGGAGGAGGAAAGGTGCAAGCGTCAGATTGATAAAAATCTGCGCGCCAGCGCCGGAGTTGTCCGGCTGGCGACCGCAGGGTCGCGACCCGAGCGCATGATTTTCAATTGATTGAGCTGCGCAAACCAGCCAACACTGCGCGATCATGCTGAGTATTTTTCCGTCCAACGCTTTTCTGGCGACCGCCAACCTGTGGACGGTGTTTCAAAACTGCGACATCGTGGGACAGGTGATCACCGGTCTGCTGGGCATTTTCAGTGTGTTCGCCTGGTCGGTGATGATCGGGAAACATCACGAATTAAAGCGCCTGCGCGAACTCAACCTTGCGTTCGAACAGCGGCTGAAGGAGGAGCGCAAGGTCCTCGACCTGCCGGAATCGTTCCGCAACCGGCGCGCGATCCCCTATGCCGATCTGTTCGCCGACGCAGTGGAGGCGTACTGGCGGGCGGCCGCCATCGGTCAGGAAAAGGGGGAGGACAGCCTGCGCGCCCGCCTGGAGCACGCCGAAAATGCCATCCAGCGCGCCCTGGCCCGGCAGACGCTGCGTTACGAGTCGAGCATGGTATTTCTGGCGACGATTGTGTCGGGTGCGCCGTTTCTCGGCCTGCTAGGCACGGTGTGGGGGGTGATGGTCGCTTTCGCCGCGGTGTCATTCATGCAGTCGGCGAGCATTGCCACGCTGGCGCCGGGCGTGTCGGCGGCGTTGCTGACCACCATCGCCGGCCTCGTCGTCGCGATCCCCTCCGTATTCGGTTATAATTTCTTGTTTGCGAACACCAAGCGCATGATCACCGAGATCGAGAACTACGCCAGCAGTCTGGCGGACCGCATCGAGCTGGAGATGCAGAAATAGGAGGACGCACCATGGCACGCACCTTCCGGCGCCAGCGCGCGACGCATCCCATCGCCGAGCTCAACGTCACCAACCTCATCGACCTCGGGTTCACGCTGCTGATCATTTTCATGATCGCCACCCCGCTGATCCAGCAGGAGCAGACCATTCCGGTCAATCTGCCGGTGGAGGGGACGCGCACCCAGCAAAAGCCGCCGCCCGGCACGGAGTACCAGGCGGTCTCCATCGATCGTTCCGGAAATTACTATTTCGGCTCCAAGCGCGTGGGCTGGGCTGAATTAACCAGCAATCTGGCCGCACTTGCGGCCAAGCCCAAGCCGCCTGTCATCCGCATCCGAGCCGACCTGTCGCTCCAGTGGCAGCAGGTGGTAAAGCTGATGGGTGAAATCCAGCGACACAATTTGACGAAGATCACTTTCGACACCCAGTCGGGAAAGTAAGGGTGAACACCATACGGGCCAACTCGCCAGCGGCGCTTTTCCTGTCGTTGCTCCTGCACGGCACTGTGGTGGCACTGATGGTTTTCATGGCCCATTTCCTCGGACAGCAGGCTGAAAAACCGCCGGCGATTTTCGAGCTGGTGGCAGGACCTCCGACAGCGCCGGACGAACTGGTGGCCCCCGCCTTGGGCTCGCCCGCGGCCAAGGTGACACTGAAAGTGCCCGCGGCCGCAGCCACGCCACCCAAGCCGTCCCCGTCTCCGCCCATTGAGGCCGCTGAAGTGGCTCCGCCTGCGCCCAAGCCTGCGCCGAAGCCTCCGCCCAAGCCTGCGCCGAAGTCTCCGCCCAAGCCCGCTCCTTCAAAGACTGCCACGACAAATGCCAAGGCCGCGCCGAGGGAGGCGCCAAAGACTCCGCGCATGAGCAAGCAGGAATTCGAGAAGCGCTATGGCAAGCCACAGGCTTCCGCGACCGCACCGTCCTCCTCTCGGCCGATCAAGGCCCCGCGCATCGATACGCGAGGCATCGCGAACGGCGTTATCGGAGGTTCGACCGCCAATACGCGCGGCGGCGGGGGCGGCCGGGCGATGTCCCGCGAGCAGATGGACGCGATGACCGAGTACTTTCTCAAGCTCAGGGTCCGGCTCCAGCAGGCGCTGGAAAAGCCGGCGGGGGTCAGCGACCAGCTGCGGACCGAGGTCGAATTCCTAGTCGCAGCCAACGGGCAGATCGACAATGTCCGCATCCTGCGTTCCTCGGGGAACGCCGAGTTCGACCAGTGCGCCCTGGATGCCTTTCGCAAGATTGCCTGGCTGGGAGCACGACCGGACGGAAAGAGTGATACCCGGACCGTGACCTTCCAGATGAAGGACGACTAAGCAGAAAGTCCTTGCCAACCCTGGCGAAAGCTTACTTTAAGAAACGCTTCAATTTCTCGTGGGCTCGTAGCTCAGTTGGAAGAGCGCCGCAATGGCATTGCGGAGGTCGTCAGTTCGATCCTGATCGGGTCCACCAATTTAACCCGCCGCAAGGCGGGTTTTTTATTTCTAAAGTGGACAGAGGGAACGGAATGCGACGGTTCTCTCGGGTAGTCAAGCGGAGGTGGGGAGAAGGGCAGTTTATGCCTTCGGCCCACTGCTGCTTCCTTTGAGTTCAATTTGGCTTGAACCGATTGGGGAACCTCTTCTGGCTAGCATAGTACCTCAAACGCTCGGCATGAAAACAAGGATATCAGCCCGCGCCCCCATTCCGGTCAATCGCGCCTTCTCGCGCGAGTGTGTGGATTTCTTTGGCGAGGCGGTGCAGCTGTTCGGGATCCCGCGCAGCGTCGGGGGAATTTTCGGGTTACTTTACGCCTCCCCGGAGCCCCTGTGTTTTTCGGACAGCGGTGAACAATGCTTCATCCGGTTGACGAGTAATCGGCCATTCGAGGAACTCGCCGGAGATCCGGGTTGGGAGGAATTGCTAGCCGCACTCGCAAAACTCGGGTTGAGCCAGGCGCATAGCTCGTAGCTGCTAGTTTGAGAGAGCGGGTTGATAAGAGGTAGAAATGGCTCTCCAAAGGGATTGACGCCATGGGGCGTCGCCTATGCGATTTCAAGCATCTTGAGCAAATCGCGCATTTACCTTTCATCTCCACACATGGGAGGGGAGGAATTGGAACTGGTAAAAGAAACCTTTGCCAGCAACTGGATCGCCCCGCTGGGACCGCAAGTCGACAAATTCGAGGAGGAGTTTGCTGAATTTGTCGGAGGGGCCCCGTTGTTGGTTGGCAGCCAACACGGTGTATGTCCGTGCCAGTCGCCCGGCACACATGCGGCAGCACTGTCATCGGGTACTGCGGCGTTGCATCTGGCCCTGCGTTGGGTCGGCGTAAAACCGGGTGATGAGGTCATTTGCTCGTCGCTGACCTTCAGCGCTAGCGCCAATCCCATTGTCTACGAGGGTGGCAGACCGGTGTTTATTGATAGCGATCGGATTTCGTGGAACATGGATCCGGCGCTCCTGGCGGAGGCGCTTGAGAATCGGGCCAAGGCCGGCCGACTGCCAAAGGCGGTGATCTTGGTCCATCTCTATGGTCAGAGCGCGGACATCGATCCTATCGAGCAAATCTGTGCCCGGCATGGCGTGCCGCTGATCGAGGATGCGGCCGAAGCCCTTGGAGCGGTTTATTGGGGCAATAGCCACAAAGATGCACAAAAAAACACAAAAAGTGAGATCGGGCCAAGGGACGAATGGGCAAAACAACAGGATGCCGATAAGATTTTGGGAACTGAGAGGAAGGATCTCCAAGGAGGAATTTTTGTGCCTTCTCGTGCTTTTTCGTGGCCAGCCAACTCTGCTGTCTTGAAAAGAACCTCGATTAGCCCAGGTACGCGCGGCTTATGCGGGGTATTTTCGTTTAACGGCAACAAGATCATCACCACGTCGGGTGGGGGGATGCTCGTATCGAATAACAAGGCTTTGATCGACAAAGCGCGTTTCTGGGCGACCCAATCGCGTGATCCTGCGCCGCACTACCAGCATTCAGAAATCGGATTCAACTATCGCCTGAGCAATGTGCTGGCTGCTATTGGCCGTGGACAGTTGCGGGTATTGGAACAGCGTGTCGAAGCCCGACGCCGAAATTTTGATTATTACAAGAAGGCTCTCGGGGACCTGCCGGGGATCGAATTCATGCCAGAGGCCCCCTATGGGCGCTGCACCCGCTGGTTGACCTGCATTACGATTAATCCAACTGTTGCGGGCACAGATCGGGAGAATGTTCGTTTGACGTTGGCTGAAGAGAATATCGAGGCACGCCCGGTCTGGAAGCCGCTGCATCTGCAGCCGGTGTTTAAGGACTGCGCCAAGTTTGGCGGAGCCGTGGCAGAGGACCTATTCGAGCACGGTCTTTGCCTGCCATCGGGATCAAATTTGACGGAGTCCGACTTACAGAGAGTCGTAGACGTGGTGAGGAAGGGGTTTAACCACTGATCTGAGCTTATGGACGTTAATTAAGATTATAGCGGTCCGTGCAGAGTGACAGTGAAATAGGAATGACCGAAATTTAGCCACGAAGAGGCGCGAAAAGGCACAAAACCGAGGATCCATGAAATACGAACACATTAATCAACTATGTGATCTGGTGAGAGAGACCAGCTTTGCGATCCACCGCTACCTTCGCCATGGGCATTTGGAGAAGATTTACGAAAATGCGTTGGCTCACCGGCTTCGCCAGCAGAGACTTGAGGTAACGCAACAATACCCTCTCAGTGTTCACGACGAAGATGGTACATTGCTTGGCGAGTTTTATGCCGACTTGTTTGTCGATAAAAGGCTCGTGGTGGAATTGAAAGCTGTTCGTACAATTGCCGATGAGCATGTGGCCCAACTGCTCGGGTATTTGCGGTCAGGACGACTGGAAACAGGACTGCTCATCAATTTTGGATCTCCCGTGCTGCAGGTTAAGAAATATTTGATGTCCGATTTCGTTGCCTGATTTTTGTGCATTCTCGCGCCTTTTTGTGGCCATAGTTCTAAAATGCGGAGTCTTATCCTAAAACGAGTGGCCGACCTTGCGGCGGTGATTCTCACGGCACCGTTATGGCTGCCTGTAATGGGGGTAGTCGCGCTACTGGTCTGGTGGCGGCTGGGGTCTCCCGTTTTTTACCGGCAAAAGCGTCCCGGCTATCGGGAGGAGATTTTTGAGCTGATCAAGTTCCGTACCATGACGGATGCGCGCGATGCCGACGGTCGCTTGTTGGCCGATGCCGTCCGTCTGACGCCTTTTGGTCGTTGGCTACGTTCGACCTCCTTGGATGAGTTGCCGGAACTCCTTAACGTCCTGCGCGGGGAGATGAGTCTGGTCGGTCCGCGGCCATTGTTGGTGGAATACCTGCCCCGTTACTCGGTCGAGCAGCGCCGACGCCATCTAGTCCCGCCAGGACTGACCGGCTGGTGCCAGATCAATGGGCGCAATGCCCTTAGTTGGGATGTTAAGTTTCATCTCGATGTCTGGTATGCTGATCACCGGAGTTTCTGGCTCGATTTGAGAATTCTCTTCCGCACTGTGGGGCAGGTGATCACCCGCCACGGCATCTCTGCTCCGGGTGATGCCACCATGCCAGAATTCCAGCCCGGTGCTGCACCAAGTCGTCCCAAACCCGGATCTCCTATCCCCCAGCAATGAGCACAACAAGCAAGACATCATGGGCGGCCGTCGAAATGGGCCGGATAAAGCGGACGGTGGTCCTGCTCATGGCCTATGGGTTCATTCTCTCGGCCTGCCGGTATGTGTCCTACGAGGTGCGGTTTGATTTTCTAGTTCCACCGGAGTTTCAGGACGAGAGGGTGCTTTCGCTCGCGTTTGCGATTCCGATCAAGATCCTGTTTTTGCTCATCTTCCGGCAGTTCGGCACCCTCCTGACCTACTTCAGTGTGCCGGATCTCTTGCGAATCACCGCAGCCATGGGCTGCGCCAGCATAACGGCTTATCTGATCAGATTCGTGGGCAGCCCAAGTATGATCCCACCTCGCGGCGTGCTGCTGGTTGATTTTGTGCTATCGGTCGCCGCTTTGGCGACGATGCGCCTTGCTTTTCGCATCTACCGGGAGCGCTACGGCAACGGACATAAGTCGACGGGGGAAAAGAGCGCGAGGCGCATTGTGATTCTGGGAGCGGGCGACGCCGGGGCGCAACTGGCGGGCGAAGCGCTTTCCAAACCATCACTGGGGCTGCGGCCGGTCTTCTTTCTCGATGACAACCAGGGTAAGCACGGGCACTTGATTCATGGCATCCCTGTGCTGGGCCGGCCGGAGGACATTGCCCAAGTCCGCAAAGATTATCCGGTAGATGACTGTGTCTTGGCCATGCCGTCGGCGCCCGGCCGGCGACTACAGGAGATCTATCGTCTCATGTCAGCCGAGGACCTTAAGGTGGAAATTGTCCCCTCCTTGGAGGAATTAGCTACCGGACGCGTGCGGGTGTCCAAGATCCGGCCGGTTGACGTGGTCGATCTCTTGGGACGCGAGAGCGTCGATCTGAACAATGTCGAGATCGGCCGGATGATCTCCGATCGCATCGTGCTGGTGACCGGAGCGGGTGGGAGCATTGGCAGCGAGCTCTGCCGCCAAATCCTGACGCATAATCCGCAGCGGCTTCTCATGGTGGAGCAGGCGGAATTCAGCCTTTTTGCCATCGAGTCCGAGCTCAATGCCCACGGTTACCAGAATACGATCGTGCCATTGATCGCGGACATACTGGACCTGCCGCGCATGCGCTTCATCCTAGAACGATTCAAGCCGGAGGTCATCTTCCATGCCGCTGCCCACAAGCACGTCTACATGATGGAGCGGCAGCCCGCCGAAGCGCTGAAGAACAACACTACCGGTACCCGCCAGCTGGCCGAATTGGCCGGCGAAATGGGCGTAGGGACGTTCGTGATGATTTCCACCGACAAGGCCATCAATCCCACGAGTGTCATGGGAGCCTCAAAGCGATTGGCCGAAATCTTCCTGAAGGCCCTGCACACCCGTTTTGGTGAGCGCACGCGGTTCATCGCGGTGCGCTTTGGCAATGTGCTGGGCTCGTCGGGCAGCGTCATCCCCATCTTCAAGAAGCAGATTGCCGAAGGCGGACCGGTCACCGTGACCCACCCGGAAGTGACGCGGTATTTCATGACGATTCCGGAGGCCGTGGGCCTTGTGCTGCAGACGTCCGTGCTCGGCAAGGGTGGCGAAATCTTCGTCCTCGATATGGGGGAACCCGTGAAGATCGTCGACTTGGCGCGGCAGTTGATCGAACTGAGCGGTTTCCGGCCGAACGAGGATATCGAAATCAAGTTTATCGGCCTGCGTCCGGGGGAGAAACTGTTTGAGGAATTACAGCACACCTCCGAGCACCTGAAGCCGACCAGCCATCCCCGCATTCTCTTGTTCGAGTCCTCGCCGCCCGACCCAAAGTGGGTGGAGGCCAGCATCCGCGAGATCGACGGCCACATCGGCGACCTGGAGGCGAACCAGGTGAAGCTCGCCATAAAGAAACTCGTGCCCGAGTACAGTCCCCACCTCGACTAAAAGACGATCGGTGGGGCCAGTGATGGAGTAGGGGAGCCGCGTGCGATGGGCCGAAGCCCGGGCGCATACCGTACGGTCCTTAAAATCCTGCGCTCTTTAAAGCAATGTGGAGAGTGCCACGCGAAGGGGCGAAGCCTGCGCCCGGGACCAGGCGCTCTGACGCACCAAACTCTAAGTTACGGTGCGCGGGGCTTGAAAAAGCGAAGTCGGCCAACCATTCGAAAGTGAATGTACCCTTCCCGTAGTGGCCGGGAGAGCGTGTCCCATCTTGCGACGGATCACATCGACCGACTCCCCGAGTCCCGCCCGGCGGGTGGCAAACGTATGCCTCATGTTGTGCGTGCATTTGTCCGTAATACCGTGCCGCATCAGAATGCGTTTGAAGTACACCGGGAGCATCGAACGCTGCTTGGGGTTGCCCGCTATCGCAGCTTGCTTGGGGAAGACATAGATGGGTCTTCCTTTGGAAGTGTCCGGATGTGATCGAGTACCTCACGGGACGCGGGCAATTCGATCCGGCGGTCGTGCTTGTCCGTCCAGACCAGGATCTTTCTTGGGCGGGAGAATGAGGTCCACTCCAGGCGGGCCACGTCGCTCACGCGAAAACCAAAGTTCTCGCCGAGCAAAACGAACGTGCGCCAGAAGGGGTCCTCGATTGTCCGGAGCAGGGGAAGTTCGTCTTCGGTGAACGGCTCGCGTGGTGACGGCTCCTTTTGCTCCAATGTGAGGTCGTCCAGCTTCAGGGGAGAGGCTTACAATCAGGAAACCCAGACCATGAAGGGGAAACGTTTCACGAAAGAAGATATGATTTATAGGGATGCCGGCGTCTCCCACCGCCAAGCCGCGGCGGGATGGTTCCGGTGCGGAAACGTTTCCGCTCAGGCAGGGTTTGCATTACCGGATTTTGCTGGCAAATTAATGACATGAACACGCTCCCAGTCCCCACGGACGCGCAGCAGCGTACCTCGCAGGAGAAAAAGCAAGCGCGGTGGGTGGTGGTGATCACTCACCATGAGGCCCGCGTCTTCAGGTCCGAAGTCAGCGGTACAGTGGCGGAAGTGATTCGTCCCCGCCAAACTGACGACTCCATCCGCCATACCCATAGGTTTGACGGCTTTTCACGTGGCCATGAAATGCCGGCGGCCCACAGCTTCTTCGGGCCGGTGGCCGATGCCTTGAAGATGGCCGAGCGGATACTGATCTTCGGCAATGGGACCGGCACGGCCAACGAGATGAACCAATTCGTTGCCTGGGTCGAAAGCCATTGCCCGGAGGTGGCCAAGCGGATTGCAGGAACCGTGACGATCGATGGACGCCATCTGAGCGACGATCAGCTGCTCGCGAAAGCGCGGGATTTTTTTAAACCCTATCCGGAACTATGGCCCGCCAGGAAATGAGTCCGTAAAGGGCCAGTCCTCCCGTCTATATGTCTGGAAAGCTTCCTTTCCGTGCAGTCGGTAATTGCCGACTGCAGAGACCTGATCGTTGGAACTTTTCTGGAGATGTTTCCACCGTATTATCTCACCGGTCATGGACTCATGACTCTCGAGATGAGGTGGGGCCCCGCTCGATCCTTTCTAGCAGGTGCTGAAAAACGATCGGTTTCGGCATACGAGGCCATTTCCCGGCGCATTTTGGTGTTTCGGATGACTCCCGCCCCCCCGGTCAGGGGACTAAACGAGCTTATGGCCAATGTTGGCGTGCCGTTGAAGAGACGCGCATGGAGCGAGGTATTCCGGCCCCTGATCGACGCCCGCCTAAACGAATTGCTGGCGTTCGGTCCCAAGCGTTTTGCGACGTTAAGCATGGTGTACGACGAACGCGCGGACGTTGAGCGCGTTGCCGTTCTGAAGCTCCGCGAAAAATGGATGGCCCTCTTGGATAACCCTCGCGTCATTCCCTCCGAGATTAGGCGATGGAGTGGGGAACACTTGCCAGCCGGTAGTCCCGACCCCGTTCCCCATTCCCGAACCCTCGACTTATGCCGCGCTCGCCGGGCTGGCCGCGCTGGGATTCGTGGCGTGGCGGCGCCGCAGAGTACCTGCGAAGTAACCTAGGGCCATCGAGTTTCTAGCCCGCTCCTTACCGGGGCGGGCTTTTGCTTTACCTTTCCAAAACAAAGGGCCGCCTCTACCCCTAGAGACGGCCCCACAAGCTTATTTGTACCCTAACACCAAGCAAACTACGCAGAGAAAGACGCAGCCGGGCGCCAAACGTTCAAAAACCAGTGGGACAGCATGCCCTGGGGTGGATCGGCCCGCTAATGCAGGGAAACGGGCTCTTCATCAAAGATTGGGGACATGTGGTAATTAAGCCACCATGTCCCCTGCAATGATTGAACTAACGCTGCCAGGATACCGCATCGTCCGGTGCGAAAGCAACTCTGAGATGCGGATTTACC
>JAQUYL010000002.1:187383-246570 GCA_028691845.1 Opitutaceae bacterium | reverse complement strand
CGGAGCTTCCTGCGACCGTCGGAGTTACGGTGTCTTCTGGCATGGTGGCTGTCGGGTTTTGGATTAGCGGTTAATCCGCCCCAAGCCAACCTCCACAAAATGTGCGAAACATGCCGGACGTTATCGCAGTATTTGCGTTTTCCTAGTCGCAGGGAGGCAAGAACGCCAAGAAATAAAAAGGGGCGACCGGAAAACCGGTCGCCCCTAGCGGCGTAATTTAGTCAACAATTATCAAAGCGCGGGCGGCGTCTGCGTGCCCGTTCCCAAAAAGACCGGATCCTTACCATTCAAGTTTCCGGACTTGCTCAAGCCGCCCAAGTTCATGGCGTTGTTCGAGAACACCGTAAGGGTTCCGATTACATTGAGCGAACCTGCACCAGGAATGATCGAGCCGATCGCACTGATCGACAGATCATTGGTGAATGTACTGCTGCCAGCGGAAGTGAAGTCTCCATTCGTGTTGATAGTAACCGCACCCGTGGCTACCGAGCCACCACGCAGATCAAATGAGGTGGCCTCAGCAATATTGACCGCAGCGCCAATGAAACGGACTCCACCAAACGCATTAGCCGTATTTCCCAAGGATATATTTCCGGCCGATGTGGTGAAGGTAACATCGCCTGTAGCCGTTATCGCACCTGCCTGCCCAATGGTACCGGCAGCAGCGGTAGTGGTGACACCAAGCGTTCCACCCACGGTCGAGGTATCGAGTGTCAGATTGGTAACCCCGTCAATAATGGAAGCATTGCCGGACGAATTCAGGGAAACCGTGCCGTAATCGCTTCCGCTGAGGTCGAGGGTGATTGCACCCTTGTTGGCCGTGAACGTGGCTGTACCTGTCGGGATGACGGTATTCGTCACTGTCGAATCGACTGTGTCGATGATATTGGCATTTTCGGACGCAACCGTGAGCTTGGCCCCGGCAACCGATTTCAGGTTCAACGTGGCAGATTCCTTGATTGAGATGTCACCAGGAGCTGAGAGCACCAGACCGCCGAAGTTGTTGCCCGAGTTGGCCAACGTGATCTTGCCGGCACCACCGGCGGCAACGGTGAATGTGGTCGTGTCATAGCTCCAGAGCGACGTTCCCGAAGCTTGGAGGATGCTCTGAGTGTTCGTGGACTCCGTAACGCTCAGTTTGCCACCGGCCTTGATGTTACCGAGGGTCGTATCGCTGGTCTTATTGACGATGGTCACATCGCCAGCCGCGGTCACGGCATAAGCCTTGGCGGCAGCATTGTTGGTTGAGAGCAGCGAAACCTTCCCACTCGCGGCAGTAAAGGACATGGTCTTGGTATTATCATCCACGCCAGTGATACCAGCGGTGGTGGCAGCTTCGGAGATGTCACCATTGGAACTGATCAAGGTGACGGTGCCCTTCATGGCCTTGAGGCTCTCGAGCTTGAGCGTGTTGGCTTCCGTCAGGGCGATGGTCTTGGCATCAGAGGTCGTTTCGAGCGAAACCGCGCCGAAGTTGTCGCCGCCCTTGTTGACGGTGATGTTGTTCTTGGCCTTGAAGCTCACAGGACCATAGATCTGTACGCCACCGGCCACGCTGTCGGTGATACTGCCAGCGGTGCTGGCGTCAAAGAACACGCCACCCACCCCAAGCGTATCATAGCCCGAGTCGGCAGAGATCGTGCCCAAGGTCAAATCCGTACCCGCGGTGAAGGTAGCCGTCTTTGTTCCGGCAGCTCCGACAGCCAAGGTCGCGTCCACCGCCAATGCGCCGCTTGTGCTGACATTGACGGTATCAGCGGCCGTGACATTGACCTTTGTAAAGGCATTAGTCGCGGAGTTGGCAGTAACCGCGCCAGCCGAGTTGAGGGTCAGCAGCCCGGACAGAACGAGATCGGAAGTGTTATTGATCAATTTCGTGGCATCGGTCACCTTGATGCTGACATCGCCCTTGAATCCTTCCTGATAAACATTTTTGCCGAGCACGACATTGGTGGTCAATTCATTGACGATCGCAAGGCTCTTGCCCAGGTAGTTGCCCGGAGTTGCGCCGCTGTTTGTGAACAGATTGATGTCGTCGATCACACTGATATTGCCGGTCATTTGATTGCCCGAACCTGCAGCAGCGGTGAAGTTAAGGCCGATGTCGCCAGGAGCAGCAGCCGTGCCGGCGCCGACCGTGGTCGTGCCGGCGGTGATCTTCAGTTGCCCGGAATTGGTGATGTTTCCGGCAGTGCTGTAGGCAATCAGATTGCCTGCGGCGGTGATCGCCCCGAGGTTAAGCGAGGATTTGGCGGCCAGCGTAGCATTGGTGGCATTTGTCACCTTGACCTGACCATAGGAACTATTGAGACCAACTCCTGTTCCGAGGCTACCATCTAGGGTGATATTGCCACTACCGGCATTCAGGGTCGTGACTCCGGTAACGGTTACATTATCACTGCCATCGGTGATGGCTGCGTTGGCGGACGATGTATTGATCGTGAGCTTGCCACCGACACTGATCGTATCGGCGCTGGCAGTGCCCAAGGCAACGGCACCACCGGCCGTGAGCGTCACATCGCCGGTTGTGGCCGTACCGGTCTTAACAGTAAGACCATCCGCCTCCTTGATCGTAGCGCCACTGGGGGCGCTCTTGATGATAAGATTGGTGAGCGTATGCGCGCTAGTACCGAGCGCAATGGAGCCGCCCGCTGTAAACTTAGCCGTACCGGTCGAATTGATGACGCCTGGTGCTTCCGCGATATCGGTTGCCGCTGTGACCGTCAGGTCAAGAGTGGAGATAGCCGGGAGGGTGACTTTGCCGGTAGTCGACTCGATGGTAACGCCGCTGCTAGCAGCCGTACCATTGGTGATCGTCGTGAAGGTTAGATCCCCTACGCCTTTGTAAGAAATAGTCTTACCTGCCGGAGCCGAAAGCAGTGTCACTGCGGTCCCCTTGGTATCAACCGCGCCGCCGCTCTTGATGCTGCCAGCGGTCGAGGTGGCCGAGAGGGCACCGTTGACCGTGGAGGCATTGAGCGTGAGGTCGCCAACCGACTGAACAGTCAGCGGATTGGTGTTCGCGGTGACGGTCAGCGAACCCGTGCTCTTAAGGGTCGCAACACCAGCGTTGCTGGAAGTAATGCTGACCGCAAGGTTCTTGGTATTGCCGTTGGCTTCGTTGACCGTAATCTGGCCGGAGCCGGCATTGATGGTCAGCGAGCCCGCATTGGTGCCATCGCCAACAGAGAGCACTCCCGTGGCGTTCTGTGTGACAGCACCATTAGCCGTCGTAAGCGTGGCAACGCCTCCGAGAGCCTTAGTGGTGAAGCCAGCCCCACCGAGGTCAAGAGCACCACCAGCGGTGGTGACGGTCAAAGCGCCCTTCGGGGCAGTTCCGACCGTGAGGTTACCAGTGGCCGCGAGATTCACCGCACCACCTTGGGCGGTGATTTTGAGATTGGCGGCGTTGATCGTGCCCGAAATGTCAGAAGCTGTATTGCTGGCAATGAACACATCGCCAGAGCCTGCAAGAGCGGTAATGGTAGCACCGGGCGCCACCGTAATATCCTTACCCGCCGCTGCCGTGCCAGCATAGCTCAGATTGCCGTTGGCCAGGAAGTAGTATTCCGTCTCGGGAAGCGTGCTCAAGGCAAGACCACCGGTGCTAATAACAGCGGTACCACCAATTGTAATGCCATTGGGATTAACGATGAAGAGCTTACCATTGGCGGTGATGTTTGCGGTGCCGTTGATGACCGTAGCCGCATTGCTGCCCGCCGAATTATCAACCAAGTTCAATATCGCCGCCGTCGTGGACGGCATGTTAAAGATGACGGTATCACCGGTCGTGATGGTATTGGCGCCAGAACCGAACTCGTTCCACTTGACCACGGAATTGGTTGCAGTAGAGCTGACGTTAACCTGGGTGTTACTAATATAGGTCGCAGTGACGCCAGTGCTCTTGGACGTTATGAATGTGTCAAGATTCGCTTGACTTGTCGGCAATGCCCAGAGCGAGGAGGGCAGCACCGCCAGGGGGCCTGCAACCATCAAAGCGAGAAAGAACTTTCTCAGCGAGAGGTTGGTGTTGGATTGTTTCTTCATCGGATTTAGGGATCGTTTAATGATGATTGTTGAGACGGATTACGCCGTTACTGGGCGAACATAAGCGAGGCTTGGGCAAGCATGGCAAGCCTTTTTTGGATAGGGAAGGCGGGCAAAACCCTGACGGGGCGCCGCCTTACATCCGTTTAGAGTTCCGCATACAGACGTAAAAACAACCCAAGAGAAAGCACGCGGGAAAGACCCTAGAGCTTTAAGGGTGCTGAAAGCACGGACCAGGGCCCCATTCCCCTCGCGGTCGGCCGCAAGGAGGCATGCTATGCGGATTGACAATGAACATGTTTGCGGGGAGTTGGTCGCAAATCACCTTCATCGCCAAACGTCGCATGCCCTTTCTCTACTCCTTCCTCCGCTACAAGAAGAACCTTCTGTCCGGTTTCGTCGCGAAAGTCGTGATGGCAACCCTCGCTTGCGCAGTCGGGATCCCCCTGCACGCAGAAACAAGCGCCTACCGCCTGAGACGGATCCTAATTGCTGATACCGAGACGAAAGTGACGGCGCTGCAGCCTCCCCCGGAAGCCGGGCCAGTGATCGCGCAAGAAGTGCCGCTGCTCGCCACCGCCGAATTTGCCGCAGTGATGGCGTCATATTTCGATCAGTCCATCACGATTGAAT
This sequence comes from Opitutaceae bacterium, assembly GCA_028691845.1. GTDB lineage: Bacteria > Verrucomicrobiota > Verrucomicrobiia > Opitutales > Opitutaceae > JAQUYL01. The sequence continues at coordinate 241,890 of JAQUYL010000002.1, read as the reverse complement.
TGCTCAATCGTCTCGTTCCCGAGATCAGCAATTACCTGAAAAACCACGACCGGCCGATCGTTGATGTGCAGATCCCCAACCAGAACGTGGCGACAGGAGACCTGCGGCTCGTGGTGACGATCGGCCGCTACAACCAGCTCAAGTTTTCGGGCAACCGCTGGTTCAGCCGCGAACTGCTCGAGGCGAAGCTCGGCATCAAGCCCGGCGACGAAATCCGCCTGTCGACCCTCGACGAAGCCGTGAACTGGGCCAATGCAAATCCGTTCCGACACATACAGGTGGTCTTGAACAATCTTCCGAATCAGGCCAACAGCAAAGACCTCCTCATTTTCACGCAGGAAGTCCTGCCCTTGCGTCTGGCCTGTTCCTACGACAACACTGGCCCTGCCCTGCTCGGCGAGAACCGCTACACTGCCGCAATCCAGTTCGGCAACGCATGGGGGCTCGACCACCTGGCCTCGTATCAATTCACCACTACGGACCGGCTGCGCCTTTCCCAGACCCACAGCGGCGATTACCGCATTCCGCTGCCCTGGCATCATTACCTGCAGCTTGCCGCCGCCTATGGAACGCAGCAACCCAGTTTCGCCGATGGGCTGTTCAACCTGAAAGGCAAGAGCCTGCTGACTTCCCTGCGCTACATCGCCCCGGTAACGGCAGGCCCCTGGTCCATGGAATTCTCCGCCGGTTTGGATTTCAAGCGTACGAACAACAACTTTGAATTCGGAGGATATCAGATCTCATCAAGCGAGAATGATGTCTATCAGGCTTCCTTCGGGACCACCGTTCTGCGCCGCGACGCATACGGCGCCACATCCCTCGGCCTCAACCTGAGCCTCAGCCCCGGCAGTATCGACTCCCGCAATACCGATCTGGCCTTTGCCAGCACGCGTTACGGTTCCACGTCGAGGTATGCCGTCGGCCAGATGCAAATCCAGCGCCTGACCCGGCTGCCCGGCCAATGGCAGGTGTTTTCCCGGGTAGTTCTGCAACTAGCCAGCACCAATCTGCTCGGCACCGAACAGCTCAGCATCGGCGGCCAAGGCACCGTGAGGGGATATGACGAGCGGATTTTCACAGGGGACGAGGGCTGGATCGTGAGCAACGAATTCCAAGCCCCTCAATGGACGACTCCCCTCCGCCTGCGCTCTGCGAACACAAAACTCCCGCCGCTCCAAACTCGTTTATTGACCTTTTGGGACTGCGGGAAAGTGGCCTACAAACACCGGTTCTCCTCAGATATTCCGCTGGATCCGCTCATGGGCGCAGGCATCGGGCTGCGCTGCAACGCGGGCAATGCCTTCAGCCTCTCCGCCGATTATGGCTGGCAGTTGCGCAATACCACGTTCCGCCAGCCCAACCGCAGCCGCGGGCACATCCAGGCGACGATCGCCTATTGATGACGTGAAGGCCATCCACATTGGCCACCATTTCTTCGGCGCCGGCAACCTCGGCGACGATTTCATGCTGGCGGGCTTCCTCGCCGCCATGCGGCCGTGGAAGGACCAGATGCGCCTCACTTGCTGCGTGCCGCACGCGCTGGAGCCGCTACGCCGGCGTTTCCCCGAAATCGACTGGCTCCCCTACGACGAACCGACACGACGCAGTTGCATCGAACAGTGCGACGTCTGGCTCGGGCTCGGCGGCTCGCCATTTCAATGCGCGGTGTCGCGCTGGTTCATCGATCACCTGATCGCCGAAGCGCACCAATGCGCGCGCGCGCACAAGCCGATGTTTTTCCTCGGCGTGGGAGGGCAGGACTCGGCCGCCTACGCGCTGCCGGAAGTCCGTGCCGTCTGTGCGCAGGCCGAGATCGTCTGGCCCCGCGATGCCGACACCGCGGAGAAACTTTCCCGCGCGCTTCCCGGCGGACGGATTCGCCTGGGCGCCGATCTGGCGCACCTGTTTTTCGCGCAGCATTCCCCGCCCGTCGCCGCCGCCGGCAGACTCACCGCCGTGCTGAATTTCGACTATGCCGACTGGCCGGGCCTGCCGGCCGCCCTCGCCGCACTGGAGCGACTGCCCGCAACCGAACGGGTGTGGCTGGCGCAGGAATCGCGCCGGCTGCCGGGCGCGGAACAGGAACTGTTCGATCAACTGCCCCCATCCGCGCAAGGGCGATGGCGCCTGCAGGTCGCGGACAGCCGCGCCGCCACGCCCGAGGAGTCGCTCGCCCGCTGGCCGAGCGGCGAATGGCTGTTGAGTGCACGCTATCACGCCACGCTGGCCGGGGCCTGGGCCGGCTCGCGTGCCGTGGTGATCGCCACCAACGAGAAGCTGCGCGGCGCGGCGATCGACTGTGGGTATCTGACACTCGAGCCTTCTGCCCGGGAGACCGCGTTGGCTGAGAAGCTGCAGCGCAGCAATCCCCCGCCACGAACGCAGCTAGCGCAGTTCGCCAGCAAGGCACGGCAAGCCTGCGTGGATTTTGCCGCGACCATCGGATTGAGCGCGCCCTAAAAAACAAGCTCGTCGCGCAAGCATGAACTATGCGAACGTGACGCGCTAAATGGCTGCGCTCGGGCTTTCCATAATCCTATTCATCTTCTGGACCATGGTGGGCCAGGCGATTGCCGCCGCCGTCAACCCGCGGATCGGGCTTCTGCGATCATGGTTGCTGGCGCCCTCCATCGGATTGGCGACAATCGTGCTCAGCCTGATGGTGTTCAACCAGGCCGGTTGTCCGCTGCGTCTTTGCGCCTGGCCGCTGACCCTCGGCTGGAGTGTCGCAGCCGGAAGCATCTTATACTGGCGGAAGCCAAGCATCCCTTGGCGTGCCATGATCCCATTTTCCCTGGCCGCATGTTTTGCCTGGTTGTGGACCGGCTGGCCGGCACTGCGGTACGGTTTCAACTGGGTAAGCTACGCCAACGACGACATGGCCAACTACTGTCTGGCGGCGGAGCGCTTTGCCGACCGGGGCTTCTACGACCTGCCCACCAATGCGCAGCTCAACGGTGGCGACTTCGCCAGCACGTATTGGTATATGCATGTGTCCGACATGATGCGCTTCGGAAGCGAGCACATCCTCGCCTGGGTGGTCGGACTAACCGGACTGAAGGCAACACAGCTTTTCATGCCGGTGATCCTTGCTCTCGCCCTCACGCAGGTCTTCAGCACCGGCGCGCTCGTGCTGCACCGCGGCAAAGACCGAGGCTGGGCAATGGCGGCAGCCTGGCTGCTCGCCGTAAGCCCGCTGTTCATGCTCGGCACGCTCTATCAGTTGATCGCCCAAGTGGGGGGGCTGGCCCTGCTGCTTGCCGCCATCTCAACGCTTACCCGCGATCTCCGCATCCGGAGGACGCGCGACTGCCTTCGCCAAGCAACCCTGCCTGCGATCCTTTGCGCCGCGCTGTGCGTCTATTACCCGGAAGTGACCCCGTTTGCCGTACTGACAGTGGCTGGGGTCATCGTGGTCCGGTGGCTGCGACAAAAGACGCTGCCCACCGGCAGCCTGGCCTTGGCCATCTTCACGCTGGCCGGCGTGACACTCCTGCTGCGGCACAACCTGCTGTCATATACCTTCACCTTTGTGAAACAGTTTACCTCGGCGGTCCATGAAAACGACCTGACGCTTTCGCTGTTTCCCTTTTTTCTCCTGCCCACCGGCTTCGCCAATCTCTTCGGCTGGATGCCGATCGCCTATGATTACCCGGAGCCCGCGGTTACTCTCTCCATTGTAGCCGGCATGGGCCTGAGCGTGGCGATATTATGGGGCGCCATCCGGGAATCAGTGCGAGGCACACCTGTCGCTTTGCTGCTGCTGGTGCAAATGGCAGTCGCCGTGCGTCTGTTTACCGGAGGAAATGATTTCGGGCTCTACAAGTTAGCCATGTTCATGCAGCCGGCGCTGACGGGCACCCTGGCGTGGTGGGCACTGCGTCTGCCGCGAACCAAGGTGTGCGTTCCAGCGATAGTCGTCATCTGCCTGGCCACGACCGCTCCCACTGCCCTGCATTATGTCAATGCTTCGCTCGGCCTGCATTCGGGAGGGATCACTGAGCTGCGATATGCGTCCAAGCTCGGCATACGGATCCCTCCGCCCGAAGCGACCACGACACGCATACTCGGGGCGACCGAGAACGTGGTCGCAGCCAAATTCGCCGCTTCCGAACTCCGCGGACATGACCTGGCGCTGGTCTCGCGCAATTTCTTCGAGCCGGTGGTGTTGACGGATTACCGGCATCCGAACTGGGCCCTTAAGCTCCATCCTCACTACTCCCAGATGGAGCAGACGCCCTCCTTTACCAGTTATCACACCACGGTCGCCACGACCCGGGCCAAGCTTTGGTTCACCGAATTCGTCGTGCCAGCCGGAACGCAGAGCACCGAGTATTTCCTTTCCCTCGCCCCTCAGCTTTCCCTTTTCAACAAATTCGGAGTAGCCGCTCCGCCTGAGATTGAGCGCCTCTTCGTAATCCAGCCCACGGCCGACCTGCACAATCGGCTGATCTTCGTTCATTCCGGTCGAGGCAACCACTACTACCTGGGAGATCGCCGACGCATTGCCCTCTTTCAACAGGAGCCCGACCGCTACGCGCCCGGACACGATTGCAACGGGCTTGGGCGTTTTACGCTCCTGCGAGTGGAACGGCCAACCCCGGAGATCTACCTCCGCATTGCCGCCACCCGCACCCTGCTCTATCAACGTACGGGTTGGAATGCCCGCGCCAAGGTTCACGGGGCGGAAGATCTCCCCTTGGGAGCGGTCGGCCACGGAGCCTTCAACCGCATCATTGGCCCGTTGAAGCCACAGTGGCATGATGGTGTGGCCTATTTGGCAATAGATTTCGGCGAGATTCCCCAAACCCTGCGGGATCGACGACAGGGATTAAAGGCGCTCTACAATCGACAAGTGCCATTGGATTTCCGGCGGATTGTCGGCTGGGGCCGCGATATCTCGGCCCTCAGCCCGGAAGTCTACCAACAATTGGTCCGGCCAGTGAAGATCGCGCATTTCCCCGAAGATCTCGCCACGGCCGAAGCGCTCGAATTCTCCGGCGCCTACGAGGATGGCTGGCTTTCCCCAGCGAGCGAATTCGTCCTCGGCCCGAGTGAAGCCGGAGGGGCGGTGCTCCTGCGCGGTTTCGTTCCCGAGCTGCCCGGCGCTCCGCTCGGTCGCGGCACGCTCCAGGTGACGTGCAACGGTCGCAAATACGAATTGCCCACCCGGACTGGTTGCTTCGACTGGCTCCTGCCGGTGGAGCAGGCCGCCGCCACGACCCGGCTGGCCCTTCGCTTCACCGCGCAAGCGGCTTTGCCCAACGGCGACGAGCGGCCGGTCTCCGCCAAACTGGAACTGTTGGAAATTCTCCCGGCAGGACAGAAGCTTTGGGACTTCACCGGCACCAGTTCCCCGCGCCTCGCCGCCACCGGCGTCGACCAGGACGGTTGGATGGAACGGCGCGCGACAGTCACCCTCCCCTCGAGGCAGGAACCGCGCGAGTTGGTGCTGCGACTGGAATATCCCGGATGGAGTGGAAGTGGAACCAGCAGGGTGGAACTGAAGTCAGGCGGTCAGTCTCTCGGCTCCCGCGAGCTCAGACCCGGCGGCAACGAACTGCATTTCACGCTCCCAGCCGAGTCCTCCATCGAACAGCTTGAGCTGGGTTTCGAAAAGGAGTATCCGCTCCCGGCACCGGACAACCGCCAGCGTGCAGCACGGCTGCTTACGATCGAACTCCGCGCCAAATCCTAGGAGCATGACGACATCCCTCTTCAACGCTCCGTCGTCATCGTCCACCCGGTCCGCCTCTGTGCCGCGGACGGCGCTCTTTATCCGGCCGGACACAATGGGAGACTTGGTGCTGTTCAGCCCGACCTTGCGCTGCCTGCGCGCCGCGTGGCCGCAAACGAGGATCGCGGTTGTCATCCGGCAACCCTATCTGGAACTGGCCCCGCTGCTCGTCCCCGGCATCGAGTGGCTGCCGACTTCGATCGATCCCTTTGTCCAGAAACCTGGCGAGTGCGGGCCGGAGTTGTCCCGGCTGCGCTCGGTGGCTGCCGAACTTGCTCCCGAGCTTGTCGTCGCGGCTTGCCCGCGTCGCAACTGGCTGGAGCCGGCCCTCGCCATCGGATGCGCCCAGGCGCGGCGGCTGGCCCTCGGCCCGCTGGACGACGATCCTTTTCACGCCCAACAACTGCGCCTGTTCCTCGGCACCAGCAGCGTTCAGGCGTTCCATGAAACGGTCGCCTACTCGGCCCATGCACAAGACTGGCAGCGTAATTACTGTCTCGCCGAGCATCTGCTGGGCCGCGTCGTCGATCGCGCGCCGCCGGCCCTCGAAGTCGATGCCGCAATGCTGCAGGCCGCCGACACCAGGCTGCGTGAACTGGGATTGGAACCGGGAAATTTTGCCGTCTGCGCCGCCGCCGGCTTCGCCAACGTGCGCATCAAGACCTGGCCCGCCGACCGGTTTGCCGCGACGCTGCGCTGGCTGCGCAAGGAACACCAGCTCCCAGCGCTGCTGGTTGGGCATGAAAGCGAACGCGCCTACCTCGAAGACGTGCGCGCCGCAGCCGCCGGACCGGCCGGAACCGGCACGTCTGCCCCGGCGCTGTGGCTTGGCGGCGAGGACGGGCTGCCCATGCTGGCGGCGTTGCTCGCGCGCTCGACGCTTTACCTCGGCAACGACACCGGCGCCATGCACCTGGCCGCCGCGCTCGACCGACCTGTCGTGGCGATCTTTGGCGGCGGGACCTGGCCGCGCTTCCAACCCGCCGCCCGGCAGGCGGTCTCGTTGGTGCATCCCCTGCCCTGTTTTGGCTGCGGCTGGGACTGCCCGTTCGGCGACGCGCCGTGCATCCAATTAATCGGCGTCACCGAGGTGCAGCAGGCAATCGCCGACCTGCGGCGTCGGCACGACGCTCCTGAATCCGAGGTGCGCGCGCTTCGCAGCCTGCCCGATGCCGCGCTGGCGATCATGGGCAAGACCTTCACGCTGGCTCGTGAGAGAGAAGTCGCCCATCTGGCGCGGCAGCAACAATTCGAAGAGACGGTCGCGTTGGCCGACGAACGCCTAAGCGAGATCGCGGCCCTAAAGCGTACCTGTGACGAACGCGAGGCGCTGATTAACAAGCACCACGGCTGGGCCTCGGACTTTCGCAAAACCATCGCGGAACTGGAAGCTTCGCTTCGCGTGCACAAGGAGCGCAACTCCTCGAACCGCGACACACTCGCGATCCACCGGCACTACCAGCATCTGCTGCGCGAAAAGGAGGATGTGCTCCAGGCGCTTCACCGCGCCTGTCAGGAGCGGGAAGCCCTGATCCGGGAAATGGCCATGGAAAGCACCGCTCCCACCGCCTGGCTGCGCAAAATCGGCCTGGCCGCCGCCGGTTGGTGGAGGGCCAGGATCGCCGAACCAGCCCGCGAATCTCTCTACCGCCGGTTGCTCGACGGTTATTGGATGCAACTCGGCACCTTGCGGCAATACGAACCTCGCCCCATCCGCTGGGATCCGCGGCTGCGCCGAATCCAGGTTTCTGGAGCTTCGGTGCCCAGAATCGGCTTGGTCACTCCATCTTATAACCAGGCCACCTTCATCGAGAGCACCCTGCGCAGCGTGCTGGAGCAAAAATACCCCAAACTGCTTTATACGGTTCAAGATGGGGCCTCCACCGATGACAGTTTGGCCATCAGTGAACGGTTTCGTCCGCAATTGCACTCGCTCGATTCGGCCCCGGACGCGGGCCAGGCCGATGCCATTGCCAAGGGATTTGCCCGACTGGCCGGCGAACTGGAGCCGGACGACATCATGGGCTGGCTCAACTCCGACGATCTCCTCGCCCCGCGGGCACTGCCTTTGGTGGGAAGGTTTTTCGCCGCGCACCCCAAGGTCGACGTGGTCTATGGGCACCGCCTCATCATCGATGCCCATGACCGCGAAGTCGGCCGCTGGATTCTGCCACGGCATGATCGGGAAACGCTGCGCTGGATCGATTTTGTGCCGCAGGAAACCCTGTTCTGGCGCAAGCGCGCGTGGGATCGGATCGGCGGCATCGATCCGAGTTTCCATTTTGCGCTCGACTGGGATCTGGTGGTGCGCCTGCAGGAGACCGGCCTGCGCATCGTCCGGCTGCCCTATTTCCTCGGCGCCTTCCGGGTGCATGACGAGCAGAAGACCAGTGCCCAAATCCACGCCCAGGGGCAGGACGAGATGAACCGCGTGCGCAGCCGGCTGCACGGCGCCAGCCCGGATCATGCCAGACTCGACGACATCACCCGTCGAGCACAGCTCCGCGGCGCCGTTACCGCCCGGCTGCTGGAAATGTGCATACGTTGGTAATGCCCCCTGCAGAGGTTTGCCACGTATTACGTGACAAGATCCCCGGCGGCATCGCCGTTTTGCCGACCGTTCTTTCGGTGGCGAAAGTTAGGGCCTTGGGGAGCGGTGCGGCCCAGCATCGACGCTTGTCAAGGCCGGACCGAGGTGCAACCTACCTCGTGCTATGCTGCTCAGCATCGTCGTGCCAGTCTACCGGGAGGAGAAGAACATCCCCGAGTTTTTGCGCCGGATCCGCCCGCTTCTGTCGGCGATCACGGAGGACTACGAGATCATCTTCTCCCTCGACCCCTCCCCTGACCGCACGGAAGAGGTTATTTTGGAGCATCGGGCGCAGGACGAACGCATCAAGCTGCTGAAATTTTCCCGCCGGTTCGGCCAGCCCATGGCCACCCTCGCCGGCATGGAGTATTCCCGCGGCGACGCCGTCGTCGTCATGGACGTCGACCTGCAGGACCCGCCTGAGTTGCTGACGGAGATGGTGGCCAAGTGGCGCGAAGGCTACGAAGTCGTGCTGCCGCAGCGCCGCCAACGCACGGGCGAGCCGTGGATCAAGAAGCTCGTCGCCGCCACCGGCTACAAGGTCATCAACAAGATCGCCGACGTGCCCGTGCCGCCTAACACCGGCGATTTCCGCCTAATGTCGCGCCGCGTGGTCCAGGAGGTCGTGCGCCTGAAGGAGCACCACGGCTTCCTCCGCGGCATGGTCGCCGTGGTCGGCTTCAGGCAATGCCTGATCCCGTTCGACCGGCCGCCGCGCTTCGCCGGACAGACCAACTACAACCGTTTCGTCGGGTCGCTGCGCATCGGCTTCAACGGCATCTTCTGCTTCTCCACCTATGCGCTCACGCTGAGCACGATGTTCGGCTTCGTCGTCGCCGGCTTCTCGTTCCTGCTGATGGCGATCTACCTTTTCTATAAACTGATGGGTTGGCAGATCCTGTGGGGCAACCCGACGCTCGTGATCCTGATCTCGTTTCTCGGCGGCATCCAGCTCATCGGCATCGGGATCCTGGGCGAGTACATCGGTCGCATCTACGAGGAGGTTCGCGCCCGGCCGAAGTTCATCGTCGATCGCGCCGAGGGCTTCGGCGCCCTTCGCTGATCGCCGCGGTTTCCCCTGATGCGCGCTCGGTTGACGGAAAACATCCATTCTCCTACGCGTTTCCCTCTGCAGGGAAACGCCCGGGACGCAGGTTTTCGGAGGCCGATGACGTGAGGCGCGATCGCTGGCTCGCCCTGGGGATCGGCACAGGGGTCTTCCTGCTCCTGGTGGGATTCTGCCTGTCGCGTTTCTTCCCCCCACTGCCCGCAGTCTTGAACCTGGAGGTGCGATTTTCTCCAGGCTCCGCTGACAGCCTCGAACCGATCATCTGCACCGGAACTACCGGGAACGGCGATATTCTGCGCATCCGTTATCTCGATGACCACACCGTGCGTTTCGAATACGATTCGTGGGGCGTCGGGGGCCCCGTTTCCCCGCCCCTCTCGATTGCCCCCAAAACTCGGCATCGCCTGCAGATTGAACTGCCCTCCGTCGCGGGAATCGTCGGCAGTTCCGCCGCGTCCGTCGGCCGTCTGCGCCTGCGGTGCGACGGGGTTTCCTTGCTGGATGCCGCGGTGCCTTTTCACTATCGCCAGCCCCAGCAAATCTATTTTGGCGAGGATCCGATTGGAGGTACCTGCGGTCCAGTTTTCCGTGGCGCCCTGTATCGCGAAGATGGTCGGGTGCTGCGCGGCGGACCCGCCGCCTATTTCCCCGTGGGCCGGAGTCTCCTGCCCTACTGGGTAACTCAGGCTCCCTGGCAAGTATTGGTCGTGGTTTTGCTTAGCCTCGCAGCAGGCTACGGTGGGGCAGCCGCAATACGTTGGCTCCGCATGCGTCTGCCAGCGCTATTGGCTCCGGCAACGCCAAGCGAACGGATCCCGCCTTGGCGTTGGTTTCTCCTCAGCTTGGTCATCTGCGCCGCGGCGTTTACCCATGTTTTGACCTACGGACGGTGGCAGATAATTTATCCTGAAGAATTCGGTTCCTTTTTCGATTATCAGGCCGCGAGCCTTCTCCAGGGGCACTTGAATGTGCCTCCCGATGTTCTAAGTGGGGAAGCCTTCATTTTTGAAGGCAAGGCCTACGGTTATTTTGGCCCTACTCCGGCGCTGCTGCGCCTTCCGTTCGTTCTGTTCAATATCGCGTTCGGCGAGTGGAGCCGGATGTTCATGCTGGGAGAGCTGCTGGCGAGCCTGATTGCGGCTTATCTCATTCTGAATCACGTCTACACGCTCACCTCTGGCCGCGGCACTCACCCTTCACGGAGCGTGGCGACCCTGTTCATTCTCAACATCGGCTTAGGCTCCACGCTTTTCTTTCTGAGCAGCCGGGCTTACATTTATCATGAAGTTATCCTTTGCGGCGTGGCTTTTGCCCTGGCTAGTTGTTATTTTACATTGCGCTACTCCGCCACTCCGGAGCGCCGCTGGTGGATAGGAGCGCTGGTGTGCGGCACCTTGTCCGTGCATGCCCGGCCGCCCGTGGGACTATTTGCCCTCTCGTTGCTCGGTGCGTCCGCTTTAGCAGTGTTGTTACGAGAGATGTTCCGCGCCCCCTCCGGTGTCGCCACGGCCAAAGACCGGCGTCTGCCCGCTGACTGGGGCAAGCACGTCGCCGTGGGCCTGCTCTGCGTCACCAGCACTCTCAGCTTCAATGGGCTCAGCTATCTCAAGTTCAAATCTTTCGACGGAGCGCCTCTTAAATATCACGTGCAATACGACGCCAAGCGTTTGGCCCGGATCGAGGGAAAGAACTTTCACCTGAGCAATGTCCCCCTCAACTTTGGGGCTTACCTCTTGCATCCGAAGTGGGTCTTCCGGCCAAGCTTCCCCTATGTCTACGCGCAAGGACATTCTCCCTCCGGTTACCCCCAGGCGAAAATTGACCTAGCTGAGCCAATGTTGGGTCTGCCGTTTGCCATGCCCGGGTTGTTTTACTTGGCGACCGGCGGTGTGCTGGGCGTGTTTGTCTATTTTCGACAACGGCGTCTGGACATCGCCGTTCTGATCCTTGGCGTGCTGCCCATGGCTTTGGCCATGTTCGCGGCGGTGGCAACCTCCCAACGCTATACGGGCGATTTTTGTCCGTTCCTCATCTGCGCCGCCGCCTACGGCGGTGCGGTAATCGACACCCTTCCGCGGAGACTCCGGCACCTGGCCTTAACATTGGGAGGCGCGCTCACCTTGGCGGCCATCCTTGTTACCCTGGCGCTCACTCTGCACTATCAAGGCGAGGGCGTTTGGGGAGTGCCCGACGATGTGCGACAACACTATCAAGACTTGCGCCTGCGCGTCGACAATTGGATTCCTTTCCCGCACCATGCCTCAAAATAAAAAACCACGCGTGCTCATCTTCATCGTGGCCTACTATGCAGAAGCCACCATTCTGAAGGTGCTGGAGCGCATCCCCGCGCTCGACGACTACGAGGTCGAAGTGCTGATTATCGACGACTGCTCCGGGGATCAGACGTTCGCGCATTCCGAAAAACTTCGCCGCTCCGGCCAATACCGGCATCCCCTTACCGTGCTGGCCAACCCCGTCAATCAGGGCTACGGCGGCAACCAGAAGATCGGCTACCATTACGCCATTGAGCGGGGATTCGACATTGTGGCCTTGCTGCACGGCGACGGCCAATACGCGCCGGAGATGCTGCCCGAACTCCTCGCCCCCATCGCCCGCGACGAGGCCGATGTCGTCCATGGCTCCCGCATGCTGCGGCCCTCGGGAGCGCTGCGGGGCGGCATGCCGTTCTACAAGTTCATCGGCAACAAACTGCTCACCGGGTATCAAAACCGCGTCCTCCATTCCCAGCTCAGCGAGTTTCACACCGGCTACAAGATCTACTCCACGGCAATCCTGCGGCGCATCCCGTTCGAGCTGAATTCCAACGTCTTTCACTTCGACACCGAGATCATCATCCAGTTGCTCCGGGCCCGCAGCCGCATCGTCGAAGTGCCAATCCCCACGCATTACGGCGAGGAAATCTGCCGCGTCAACGGCCTGCGTTACGCCCTCGATGTCGTCAACGCCTCCACCGTCGCCTGGCTGCAGAATTACGGCCTCGTGTACCGGCGCAACTTCGACGTCGAGTCCGTCACGCCCGACAACAAGCACTACCTCGCCAAGCTCGATTTTTTTAGCACCCACTCCGAAGCCGTCAAAGCCGTGCCCGCTGGCGCGGTGGTCATGGATATCGGCTGCGGCCCCGGTCATCTGTCTGCCGCGCTGCGTGCCCAGGGTTGCCGCATGATCGGAGTCGACCAGTTCGCCCCCGCCGATCCGGCGGCCTTCGACGAATTCTATGTGGCCGATCTCAACGGCGCCCCGTTCCCCCGCCCGTTGCACGATGTGCAGGCCGTCCTGCTGCTCGACATCATCGAGCACCTCGTCTCCCCAGAGAAGTTCTGCCAACAACTGCGGGCCGCGACCCAAAGCAACCTCGATGTGCGCATCGTTATTTCGACCGGTAACATCGGCTTTTTCGTCACGCGTCTCATGCTTTTTTTCGGCCAGTTCAACTATAACAAGCGCGGTATTCTCGACCTCACGCATACCCGCCTGTTCACCTTTTCCTCGCTGCGCCGGCTGCTGAATGAGGCCGGTTTTGTGGTCGAGAAAGAAATCGGCATTCCCGCGCCGGCTCCGCTCGTCGTGCGCAGTCCCTTCTGGCGGTCCGTGGCCATGAAGGTACAATCCGTTCTGATCAAACTCTGCCGCGGCCTGTTTGCCTACCAGATGTTCATGGTGGTAAAGCCGCTCCCCACTCTGGAAACCCTGCTGGATACCACCCATCGTCACAGCGAAGCAAAATCCAACGTCCTCGCCTGACCCTTCTCTCTCCCATGCAAAACGTCTTTGTCACCGGCGCGGCCGGGTTCATCGGTTCCAACCTCGTCGATCGCCTGCTGGCGGATGGCGTCGCCGTCATCGGCTGGGATAACTTCTCGACCGGCCAAGAGCGCTTCCTAGAGGGGGCGCTGGAAAACCCGAATTTCCGCCTCGTGCGCGGCGACAACCTCGACCTGCCCGCGCTGACGGCGGCGATGCGCGGCTGCAACTTCGTCTTTCACCTCGCCGCCAACGCCGACGTGCGCTTCGGCACCGAACACCCGCGGAAGGATCTCGAGCAGAACACCGTCGCCACCTTCAACGTCCTCGAGGCCATGCGCGCCAACGGCATCAAGCGCATCGCCTTCGCCTCAACCGGCTCCGTTTACGGTGAGTCCATGGTCATCCCGACGCCTGAGCACGCACCGTTTCCTGTGCAGACTTCCCTCTACGGCGCTTCCAAGGTCGCCGGCGAGGGCCTGCTTGCCGCCTACGCCGAGGGCTTCGGCTTCGAGAGCTACATCTTCCGTTTCGTCTCGATCCTGGGCGAGCGTTACACCCACGGCCACGTGTTTGATTTTTATCAACAGCTCCTCGAGCACCCCGACTGGCTCCGCGTGCTCGGCGACGGTTCGCAGCGCAAGAGCTATCTCTATGTGCAGGACTGCCTCGACGCCATGCTGCATGTCATCCGCGGCCGCACGGCGGAAAGGGTGCCGCACCGCACGCAGGTCTACAACCTCGGCACCCCCGAATACGTGCAGGTCAACGACTCGATCCGCCACCTCTGCGGCGCCCTCGGCCTGAAACCCGAACTGCGCTACACCGGCGGCGACCGCGGCTGGATCGGCGACAACCCGTTCATCTTCCTCGACACGAAAAAAATCACCGCCACCGGCTGGAAACCGAAGCTCACCATCGAGCAGGGCATCGTAAAGACCCTCCGCTGGCTGGAAGCCAACCGCTGGGTTTACGAGACGCGGAAATCGCTATGAACCTCGTCCTCACCGGCTCCAGTACCGGCATTGGTCGCGCGCTCGCCGAGCGGCTGCTGGCCCGCGGCCATCATGTCTGGGGGCTCGCCCGTTCCGATCAGGGTGAATTCGCCGCCCGGCACGACGGGAAGTTCCGTGCGGCGCAGTGCGACGTCGCCGAATGGCCGCAGGTGGAGCGTGCCGCCGCCGAGGTCGCCGCCGCCTGGCCGCACGTAGATGGCTTGATCTGCTGCGCCGGTTTGCAAGGAGAGATAGGGCGCACCGTTACCACCAATCCGGCGCGGTGGAGCGCCACCGTCCGCGCCAATCTCGACGGAACCTTCAACGCCATCCGCGCCTTTCATGCCCTGCTTTCACGCGCCCCGCGCCGCGCCAAGATTGTTTGTTTTTCCGGTGGCGGCGCCACCAAGGCCCGACCCAATTTTTCCGCCTATGGCGTGGCCAAGACCGGCGTCGTCCGGCTTGTCGAAACCATCGCCGAGGAGGAACGCCAGACGGTGCTCGACATCAATGCGGTCGCGCCCGGCGCGATCAACACCCGCCTGACCGACGAGGTCATCGCCCTCGGGCCGGCCGTCGCGGGCGAAGCCGAGTACCAAGCGGCGGCCAAGCAGAAGGCCGGCGGCGGTGCGTCGCTCGACAAGGCGCTCGGCCTCGTCGAGTGGCTCCTCTCCCCCGCCAGCGACGGCATCAGCGGCCGGCTCATCAGCGCGCCCTGGGATCCGTGGCCGACCCTCGGCAACCGCGCCGCCGATCTCGCGCGCAGCGACATCTTCACCCTGCGCCGCATTGTACCCGAAGACCGCGGTCAGCAGTGGCCGTAGGCCGCTGCGCGTCAGGATTCCGCAGCCGACCCCCGCTCCTTGCGGAACACGCGATAGTTCAGCAGCAAAAACACCACCACGGTGGACGGCGGCACCGCCACGGCGGTCGACCAGATCCTGCCCAAGCCGACAACATCAAGGCACACGCGGAAGATCGCGAGGTTGATCACATAGCTCAGGCAGGCCGTGCCTAGATATTCGGTGAACTGCCGCCCGTGGTCGTGACGCGAGCTCGGCAGCGCCCAGAAGCGGTTGAGCGTATAATGCGTCGAGGTCGAGCAGACAAACGACAGGGTAAACGCCAGGTTTGTGCCCAGCCACAGCAGGAACAGCTTCATCGTCAACACCTGCACGACATAGGCCGTGCCGCCGACCGTCAGGAAGCGCAAAAACCTCACTTGCGTCTCGCGGTGGGAAACGATGGGCTGGATCATTCCTTTATCCGAATGAACGCCGCCGTCTTATCGCAACTCCAATCCACAGACCGGCCCTCGTTCCTTCCTGCCATTCTGATCCAATGAAAGTCCCTTATTTCGACCTGCCTGCCCAGATCCGCTCCCTGCGGCCTGAACTCGATGCCGCCATCGCCCGCAGCCTCGACACCTGCGGCTTCTGCCTCGGCCCGGAAGTGGCCCGCTTCGAGATGGATTTTGCGGCATTCGTCGGGGCCAAGCACTGCATCGGCTACAACAGCGGCACCTCCGCCCTGCATGTCGCCATGCGCCTGCTCAACGTCGGCCCGGGCGACGAGGTCATTACCACGCCCTACACCTTTGTCGCCACCAGCTGGGCCATCTCCTACGTTGGCGCCCGGCCGGTCTACGTCGACATCGACGAGCAGACGATGAATCTCGACCCGCGCCTCGTCGAGCGCGCCATCACGCCGCGCACCAAGGCCGTCCTGCCCGTCCACCTCTACGGGCACCCCTTCGATCTCGATGCCATCAAGGCTGTCTGCGCCCGGCGCGGCCTGCCCTTCGTCGAGGACGCCGCCCAGTCCCACGGCGCGCGCTACCGCGGCCGTCCCATCGGGACCGGCGGCTGCCTCGCAGCCTACAGTTTTTATCCCGGGAAAAACCTGGGCGCCTGCGGCGAGGGCGGCGCGCTCGTGACCAATGACGACGCGCTCGCCCAGCGCGCCCGCTCCCTCCGCGAACATGGCTCGACCGTCCGCTACTACCACGACGAAGTCGGCTACAACTACCGCATGGAAGGCTTCCAGGGCGCCACGCTCAACGTGAAGCTCAAACGGCTTCCTGCCTGGAACACGCGCCGCCGCGCCATTGCCCACCGGTATCACGAATTGCTGCGCGATACGCCGCTGCGCCTGCCGCACGAGGCGCCGTGGGCCGAGAGCGTCTACCACCTTTACGTCGTCCGCCACCCCGCGCGCGACCGCCTCAAGGCCCACCTAGAAGCCAACGGCGTCGGATCCGCCCTTCACTATCCGGTTCCGCTGCACCTCCAGAAATGCTATGCAGGGCTCGGCTACAGTGCCGGCGACTTCCCCGTCGCGGAAAGGGCCGCCAACGAGTGCCTCAGCCTGCCCGTCTATCCCGAGCTCACTGACGAGCAGGTCGCCTATGTCGCCGACACGATCCGGGCCTTCAAGGAGTGGTGAGGCTGCTTCTCTTCGACCGGAGGGACTTTTCTCGTGTCTGCCACTGCTGAGCGTCCTCTTAACTTCGCCGTCATCGGCTGCGGGCTCATCGGCCGCAAGCGCGTCGCCAGCCTCAAGGGCGAATCGATTCTGTACGCCTGCGACCTAGATGCCGCCCGCGCCGCGGACCTCGCGAAAGCCGCGCCCGGCTGTCGCGCCGCCACCGATTACCGCGCCGTGCTGGCCGACAAGTCGGTCGATGTCGTGGTTGTCGCCACCCTCAACGCCTCGCTCGCGACGATCGCACTCGACGCCGTGCGCGCCGGCAAACACGTCCTCGCGGAAAAACCGGGCGCGCTCAACGCCGCCCAACTCCGCGAGATCGCCGCTGCGGCCGACAAAACCGGCGCCAAGGTGCGCCTCGGCTACAACCACCGCTACCACCCGGCGCTGCAGAAGGCGCGCGCGCTGATCGACGCCGGCGCGCTCGGTCCGCTGATGTTCCTGCGAGGGCGCTACGGCCACGGCGGCCGCAAAGGCTACGACCGCGAGTGGCGGGCCGACCCCCAGCTCTCCGGCGGCGGCGAGCTGATCGACCAGGGCGTGCATCTGATCGACTTGGCGCAATGGTTCCTCGGCGATTTCGCGACAGTCGACGGCCACGCCGCGACGTACTTCTGGGACATGCCGGTCGACGACAATGCCTTCCTCTCGCTCCGCACCGCGGCCGGCCAGACCGCCTGGCTGCACGTGAGCTGTACCGAGTGGAAGAACCTGTTCTCGCTCGAAATCTACGGCCGCGACGCGAAGATCGCCATCGACGGCCTCGGCGGCAGCTACGGCACCGAACGGCTCACGTTCTACAAGATGCTGCCGCAAATGGGCCCGCCGGAAACGACGGCCTTCGAGTATCCGCGCGGCGACGACTCCTGGGCGATGGAGATGAGGGAATTCATGGTCGACATCCGGCAAAACCGCACCCCGTCGCCCGGCCTGCGCGAAGGCATCCGCACGCTCGAAATCGTCGAGGCCATCTACCGCCGCAGCGGCTTCCCGATCTCCGGCGTGAACGCCTGACGCCCCGCTTTCCCGGGTTTCCCACGTTTTCCTGTCTTTTCCATCTTTCTCGTCTTCCCAGTCTTTTCCCGTCTTCACAGTCTTCCCCGTCTTTCCTGTCTTTTCAGTCTTTTCCGTCTTCCTAGTCTTCCCATGATCATCACTCGCTCCCCCCTTCGCATCTCCCTCGGCGGCGGCGGCACCGACCTGCCCTCGTATTACCAGGATTACACGGGGTTCCTCGTCGCCGCGGCGATCGACAAGTACGTCTACATCACCCTGCACCAGACGTTCGCCCAGGAGATCATCGTCAAGTACTCCAAACTCGAGCGCGTCGCCGCAGTCGACCAGATCGAGCATCCGATCATCCGCGAATCGCTCAAGCTCGTCGGCGTCACTGATCCGCACCTCGAGCTCACCTCGATGGCCGACATCCCCGCCGGCACCGGTCTCGGCTCCTCGGGTAGTTTCACCACGGCGCTGCTCAAGGCGCTGCACGCCCACCAGAAGAACATCATTTCGCCGACCGAACTGGCCGAGCAGGCATGTGACATCGAGATCAACAAGCTGGGTGAGCCCATCGGCAAACAGGACCAGTACATCGCCGCCATCGGCGGCATCACCGCCTTCACCTTCCACCCCAACGGCCGCGTCGAGGCCCGCCCGGTCCGCATCTCCCAGGAGACCCTGTACAACCTCGAGGACAATCTGCTGCTCTTTTTCACCGGCTACTCGCGCTCCGCCTCCGCGATCCTCAAGGACCAGAACGACCGCAGCAAAAAGAACGACGCCGAGATGCTCGAGAACA
The DNA here is from genome assembly GCA_028691845.1 of Opitutaceae bacterium. Taxonomy (GTDB): domain Bacteria; phylum Verrucomicrobiota; class Verrucomicrobiia; order Opitutales; family Opitutaceae; genus JAQUYL01. Next base: position 223,446 of record JAQUYL010000002.1, on the reverse strand, counting down.
TGCACTTCACCAAGGAACTCGGCTACAAGAGCCTGACCGCGCTCGAAGGCGGCGACCTCGAGGGATTCGCCCGCCTGATGGACCTGCACTGGCAGCGCAAGAAGTCGCGCTCGAAGGGCATGAGCAACGACCGCATCAACGAGTGGTACGATTTCGCCATGGCCAACGGCGCCCTCGGCGGGAAGCTCATCGGCGCCGGCGGCGGCGGCTTCCTCATGTTCTATGCCGGTGACAAGAAGCGCCTGCGCCACGCCATGATCGCCAAGGGCCTGCAGGAGGTCCGCTTCCGCTTCGACTTCCTCGGCACGCAGGTCATCGCGCAGAGCTGAAGCGGAGAACAAACCTGGAAATCTTGAAATTGACCGAAAGAGGAAACGGTTCGTCGCGGACCGGGATCGACCTAGAGGAACGAACCCTCGAATTTGCCGTTCGTATCATTGCCTTGGCCGGGCGGCTTCCGCGCACGGCCGCGGCCGTGGTTGTTGGTCGGCAGCTCCTGCGCGCCGGAACCTCGATCGGAGCGAATTACCGCGAGGCCAATCGCGCAGAATCAAAGAACGACTTTGTCCACAAAATCACGGTGGCGCTCAAAGAAGCTGCGGAGACTGAATATTGGCTGCTGCTTTGTTCACGCACCGGCCTAGGCGATTCCGCAGAGGTCGCTGCACTGTCCAGAGAAATCGATGAATTGATCGCGATTCTGACCACGATCCGCCGCCGGGCACGAACGGCCCGTTCCTGATACGTTTCTGCTTTCATGGTTTCACCCGTTTCATCTTTGCCTGTGGTTATCCTCGCCGGTGGCCTGGCCACGCGCTTGCGCCCCATCACCGAAAAGGTGCCGAAGCTTCTCGTCGAAGTCGCGGGCGAGCCGTTCTTCTCCCACCAGCTCCGCCTGCTGAAAAAGAACGGCCTCACGCGGATCGTTCTCTGCGTCGGCCACCTCGGCGAGATGATCGTCGACGCCTACGGCGACGGCGCCAAGTGGGGCGTGCAGATCGATTATTCCTTCGATGGCCCCAAGCTGCTCGGCACCGGCGGCGCGCTCATCCGCGCCCTGCCCAAGCTGGGCGACTCCTTCTACGTCCTCTACGGCGATTCCTACCTCCCGATCGACTATCAGGCGGTCGGCCGCGCGTTTCTCTCCGCCGGTCAGCCCGCACTCATGACCGTCTACGAAAACCACGAGCGCTACGACACCAGCAACGTCTGGTTTGAGGACGGCCGCATCCGCCTCTACGACAAGAAGAACAAGGTGCCGCAGATGCGACACATCGACTACGGCCTCGGCGTCTTTCGCGCCGACGTTCTTGCCGGCTACCCCCGCGATGCCGTGGTCGACCTCGCGGCCGTGCAGACTGACCTCTGCCGCCGCGGCCAGCTCGCCGGCTACGAACTCACCCAGCGATTTTACGAAATCGGCTCGCCCGCCGGCTTGGCCGAGCTCGACGCCCTGCTGCGCAGCAGCCCGCCCGGCCGGTAGTCCATTTCAGCTTTCCTCTTTCCCTATTTTCCCAATTTTACCGCCATGTCTTACTCTGCCCAGCACCTCAAAGAAACCGCCGAAATCGTCGCCAAGCTCAACCCTGCCGATTGCGAGAAATGCGTCGCCACCCTGCGCGCCATCCGCGAGCGCGGCGGCCGGCTCTTCATCCTCGGCGTCGGCGGCAGCGCGGCCAACGCCTCGCACGCCGTGAACGATTTCCGCAAGATCGCCGGCCTCGAGTGCTATGCCCCCACCGACAACGTCTCCGAACTCACGGCCCGCACCAATGACGAGGGCTGGGCCAGCGTGTTCGTCGAGTGGCTGCGCGGCAGCCGGCTCAACGCCAAGGACGGCGTGTTCGTCTTCTCCGTCGGCGGCGGCAATCTGGAGAAAAACGTCTCGCCCAACCTCGTCACCGCGCTGCAGCTCGCCAAGCAGGTCGGCGCAGCGGTCGTCGGCGTGGTCGGCAAGGACGGCGGCTACACCGCCAAGGTCGCCGATGCCTGTGTCGTCGTGCCGATCGTCAACCCCAACAACGTCACCCCGCACTCCGAGGCCTTCCAGGCCGTCATCTGGCACTTGTTCGTGTCCCACCCCGATCTCAAGGTGAACCAGACAAAATGGGAATCGGTCGCCACGACAAAGCCATGACGACGAGGTTGGAGGTGGAAGGTTAAAGGCCGAAGGAACCCGCAGTCATTCGTGAGCCAGACCTACCGACAACTCCAAGTCTGGCAGCGCAGCAAGGCGCTGGCGGTTGTCGTTTACAGATTCACCGGCCGCCCTCCTATAAAAACCGACTTCGGCCTGCGCGATCAGATGCGCCGCGCCGCGATCAGCGTGTGCAGCAACATCGCCGAGGGTGACGCCCGGCAAGGCGGCAAGGAATGTGCGCAGTTTTTCTACATCGCCAAAGGCTCCTTGTCTGAACTTTCTGCGCAACTCGAGATAGCCGTTGAAATCTACCCTACGTCTGCGCCCCAACTTGCTCCGCTACTCCAGGAGTGCGACGAACTATCCGCCATGCTCCAAGCTCTGATTAACCATCGCCGCAACTGACTTGCCGTCTATCGCCCGATGTCTGCTGCCTCTAACCTCCTGCCTCCTGCCTCCTGCCTCCCGGTCGAGAAATACCGCTGTCCGGCAGCGGTATTTCTCGACCGGGACGGCACGCTGAACCGCCAGGTCGTGCGCGACGGCAAGCCCTACCCGCCCGCCACAGTGGAGGAATTCGTTCTGCTCGACGGCGTCGCCGATGCCTGCGCCCGCCTCAAGGCCGCCGGCTTCGTCCTGGTGGTCGCCACCAACCAGCCCGACGTCGGCCGCGGCACGCAGTCGCAATCCGCGGTCGAGGCAATGCACGCCCGGCTGCGCCAGCTCGTGCCCGCCCTCGATCACATAGAAGTCAGTTACGATGCCGGCGGGAGCGGGCCACCCGCGCCGCGCCGCAAGCCGGCCCCCGGCATGCTGCTCGACGCCGCCCGCACGCTCGGCCTCGACCTGTCCAGCAGCTGGATGGTCGGAGACCGCTGGCGCGACATCGATTGCGGGCACGCCGCGGGCTGCCGCACCGTTTTCATTGACTGGGGTTATGCCGAGACGCTGCGCGCCCAGCCCGATTTTGTGGTGAAGAACCTCGCCGAAGCCGCCGGGATTATCCTTGCCGAGGTTTCCCGCGCGCCGCTTCAATAACCTTCCCGCGTTTCCGCATGAAATCCCTCAACGACCTTAAAATCCATCTTTACGCCGACGGTGCCGACAAGGCCGGCATCCTCGATCTTTACGCCAAGCCCTACATCAAGGGCCTCACCACCAACCCGACCCTGATGAAGAAGGCCGGCATCAAGGACTATGAGGCGTTCTCCAAGGAGATTCTCCAGACCGTCACGGCCAAGCCCATCTCGCTCGAGGTGTTCACCGACGAGTTCCCGGAAATGAAGAGGCAGGCGACCAAGATCGCCTCGTGGGGACCCAACGTCTACGTCAAGATTCCCATCACCAATTCGCGCGGCCAGTCCTCCATTCAGCTGGTGCGTGAGCTCAGCCAGCAGGGCGTGAAGCTCAACGTCACCGCCATCCTCACGCTCGGGCAGGTCCGCGACGTCTCCGCGGCCCTCAACCCCGCCGTGCCATCCGTCGTGTCGGTGTTTGCCGGGCGCATCGCCGATACCGGCGTCGATCCCATGCCTCTCATGCGCGCCGCCGGGGCTCTGCTGGAGAACCAGCCCAAGGCCGAACTCCTCTGGGCCAGCGTCCGCGAAGTGCTCAATATCTTCCAGGCCGAGGAGTGCGGCTGCCAGATCGTCACTGTGCCCCACGACATCCTCGCCAAGGCCGCGAAAATGCTCGGCATGGACCTGGCCGCGCTCTCGCTCGACACCGTCAGGATGTTCGCCAAGGACGCGACCGACGCCGGCTACAAGCTCTAGACCGTCCGGCTGCTTCCTCGGCCGCCCCGCAGCCGGTCTGGGGCCGGGCCCATGATCAATAATCCCTCAGCGGTATCCGCATTTCAAAGCTGGGTGGACACCCCGGTGTCGCCCACAACGCCCGCGACCCACTTTTTGCTCTATGGGTGGTGCTTTCACCGGCAGGGGCTGCCCATCACAGCCATGCGCGCCCGCATAGGGCGGCGGCTGTTCCCCGGCCTCCATGGCCGGGCGCGACCCGATGTAAGTGCGGCTTTCGGCGGAGTGCCGGGAAGCGGGACTTCAGGCTACGAAATCGCGGTCTCGCTGCCAGTGCGCCCGCAGCCCTGTCACCTCGAAGCCCGGCTGGACGACGGCGGATGGCATGCGGTGCAGACGTTTTCCCTCACTCCGCCTCCACACCGGGTCTGGCGCGAACGCCTCCGCTGGTCGCGATTCTGGGCCAACGCCTGGCTGGGCCGTCCCCAGGCGTGGCCGCTCGTCTCTCCTGAAGAGCAGCGATATCTCCTCGGCTGGGCCCAGCACCGAGGCTGGCTCAACATCGGCATCTGGAGCCAGTACGCACCCCGGCCGGTCGCGGAAGAGCGTTTCCCCGCGCCACACCGGCCGGCAGGGAAGCTGCCGAAGATCACCATCGTCACGCCTTCCTTTAATCAGGCTGCGTTCCTCGAGGCCACGATGCGCAGCGTGCTCGACCAGCCCGGCGTGCGCCTCGATTACATCGTGCAGGACGGCGGCTCCACCGACGGCAGCGCCGACCTTGTCCGGCGCTACGCCCCGCGGCTCAAGCACGGCGAGAGCGCACCCGACGACGGTCAGGCGGACGCCCTGCGCCGCGGCTTCGCCCGCAGCGAATGCGGGCCGGACGACGTGATGGCCTATCTGAACTCCGATGACCTGCTCATGCCCGGCACGGCCCGCTTCGTGGCGGAATATTTCGCCCGGCATCCCGCCGTCGATGTCGTATACGGGCACCGCGTCCTGATCGACGACGACAGCATGGAAATTGGCCGCTGGTACAGCCCGCGCCGGGCGTGCGACGACCTGCGGCTGCACGACCTGGTGCCGCAGGAGACGCTGTTCTGGCGCAAACGCATCTGGGACCGCGTGGGCGGCGTGGACCCCTCGTTCCACTTTGCCGTGGATTGGGATCTCCTGCTGCGGTTCGAGGCGGCCGGCGCCCGAATCGCCCGTCTGCCTTGGTTTCTCGGCCAGTTCCGCCTCCACCCGCAGCAAAAGACCCAGAAGTGGATCGAGCGGGTCGGCATTCCGGAAATGGACCGGCTCCGGCTCCGCACCCTCGGCCGCATGCCGGCAGCGGAGGAAATGCAGGCCAGCATGCGCCGCGCGCAATTCGACAGCGCCCTGGTCTGCGCATTGTTCCAGCGGGGCTGGCGGCTGTGAAGAACATCGACTTCGCGGCCAAGTTTCGCTTCCAAGGTCAACTGCGCCACGTGCGCATCAAGACCGCATGAACCACGTTTGCTTTATTCTGCACGAGTTGCAGCCGCCCGCCGATCCGGCCGCGACCGGCCTGAGCCGCCACGCCTGGGCGCTGGCGCAGGCGTGCGGGCGCGACCGGACCGAGGCGATCATGCTGCACACCGGCCCGGCGCCGGAGGAACTGCGGCATTCGCTGCGCCACGCGGCCCACGAGGCGGGGGCAAGGTATCGGCACCTCGAGGAAACTCCTCTGCCCTTCGCCGTCCCCCTGCTGCCGGCCGTCCCGGCGCATCGCACCGGTCTGCAGGTGCTGCATGCGCTGACCGCCCTTGCCCCCTCCTCCGCCCTGTTTCTCGGCCATGCCGCCCACGCCGCCGCCGCGATTGCGGCCAAGCGCTGCGCGTCGGCTCTGACGACCTGTCGGCTCCTCCTCGCGCTGGAAGAGACCGACGAACGCCGCCGTCAGTCCGCCGGACATTTTCCTATCGAGGGCCGCATCGATCTCGCCACCGATTTTCTCGAACGTCAGGCCGTCGCCGGAGCCGACAGCCTCATGCTCGCCGACGAACCGGTACTGACTTGGCTGCGCGCGGCCGGCTGGACGCTGCCGGGCGAAGCCGCCGTCATGCCGGTGGCCCCCGCCGGGGGCGATTCGCGCCTAGCTGAATGGCTGACGCGCCTTGCCGCGCCTCTCGCGCCAAAGCAAATTGGCCCACTGCCGCGCGTCAGCGTGTGTATGCCCTATTTCGAGCAACCGGCGTTCCTCGGTGAGGCGCTGGCTGCGCTGGCAGAGCAGACACAGCCACCCCACGAGGTGATTGTCGTGGACGACGGCACGCGGAGCGCCGCGGGCACGACCGCCTTTGCCGAGGCCGAGCGCCGCTTTGCCCCGCGCGGCTGGAAATTTCTGCGCCAGCAAAACGCGGGACCCGCCGCCGCGCGCAACCGCGCCGCCCGCGAAGCTTCGGGTGATGCGTTGCTTTTTTGCGATGCCGACAACCGGTTTCGCCCCGGGATGCTGGCCACGCTGGCCCGCGCCATGGCGGCCTGCGGCGCCGACGCGGTTTCGTGCGCGTTCCAGACCTTCCGCAATCCCGACGATCCCCAGCGGGACGAGCCGGGCTATGTCTTTGCGCCGCTCGGTCCGTGCCTCGATCTCGGACTGATCGAAAATGTGCTGGGCGACACGAACTTCATTGTCCGCCGCGACGTATTTCTCGCCCTCGGCAGCTTCCCCGAGGCGAACCGCGCCGCCAGCGAGGACTGGCAGTTTCTCTTGGAATTGGTGCGCCGCGGTCGGCAGCTCGAGGCTGTGCCGGCGGCGCTCTTCGATTACCGGCTCGCCGCCGGCAGCCATGCCCGCCGCCATGCCGAACCGGCCAGCGCCGCCGCCGCGCTTGGAGCCGCCCTCACCGAGGTCGATCCGGTCTGGCGCCGCCTCTGGCCGCATCTGGCCGGCCTCGTACGCAACCCGCGCCTCCCGCAGCTGGAGGCGGAGATGGCCGCGCTACGACACGAGTATGCGCAAGCCCAGCAGGACGCACAGCGCCAAGACCGCACCCAGCGCGCCCACATCGCGCTGCTGGAGGAATCGCTCCGGCAGCTCGAAGGCGAATTGCAGCGGGTCGGCGGCCAAGCGGCTCAGGAAATCCGGGCCGCGCGCGATGCGGCGGCGACGCAGCGGCAACGGGCCGACCAGCTCGAGAGCCGCTTGCGGCAGCGCGAGGACAAGATTCGCCGGATGGAGCAGTCGTTCTCCTGGCAGGCCACCGCCCCGCTGCGCGCGCTGCGCCGGGCCACCCTCGACCGACACCGCGTCGCACCGCCGCCGGCGTCAGCGGCTCCCGCATCGGTGCCCGCGCCCCGCCTTCATTTTCATTTCCATCTCGACGCCCCGCGGAGCTGGTTCAGCCGCAGCGGCGAAGTGACCGTACGCGGTTGGTGCTTCTGCGAGGAGATCTCCGCCATCACGGCCATCCGCGCCCGGCTCGGCGAGCGCACTTACCCGGGAACCTATGGCACGGCCCGGCCCGATCTCGCCGCGGTAAAGCCGGACTGGCCAAGAGCCGTGTCGAGCGGATTCAAGATCGAGGCCGCCCTGCGGGAAACCGACACGCGCCTGATCCTTGAAGTCTGCGACGAGCACGGCGCATGGCATCGCTTCCTGGAGCAACCGTTGCAAGGTGATCAGGCCGCCGCGGCTCGCGGCACCTACGTCCACTGGGTGGAAACCTTTGACACCCTGGCACCCTGGCAGCTCGCCTTGCTAAGGGTCCGCGCCGCTACGCTGCCCCACCGGCCCCTCCTGTCGGTTCTGATGCCGGTCTACAATCCGGCGGAGCAGTGGCTCGATCGCGCCATCGAATCCGTCCGCGACCAGGTTTACGATCACTGGGAGCTGTGCATCGCCGACGACGCTTCGACGGCACCGCATGTCCGTCCGCTGCTCGAGAAGCACGCCCAGGCCGACGCCCGCATCAAGGTGGTGTTCCGCGAGAAGAACGGCCACATTTGCGCCGCCACCAACTCTGCGCTCGAACTGGCCACCGGCGACTTCACCGCGCTGTTCGACCACGACGACGAGCTGGCCCCGCATGCCCTGTACTGCGTCGCCGCCGAGGTCGCCGCCCATCCCGAAGCGGAAATCATCTACACCGACGAGGACAAAATCGACGAGCACGGCGGCCGTTTCGACCCGCATTTCAAGCCCGACTGGAACCCCGATCTGCTCGCCAGCCAGAACTACCTCTGCCACCTGAGCGTGATCCGCACCGCCACGTTGCGCGCCGCCGGCGGCCTGCGCCCGGGATTCGAGGGCAGCCAGGACTGGGATCTGTTCCTGCGTCTGACCGAGCGTCTCCCGGCCGCGGCGATCCGGCACATTCCGCGCGTCCTCTACCACTGGCGCGCCGCTGAGGGCTCGACTGCGCTGCATCTCGGCGAAAAGGACTATACCACCGAGGCGGCGCAACGCGCCCTGCGCGAGCATTTCGAGCGCCGCGGACTCGCCGTCAGCCTGCAGACCACGGTGGGCGGACACTGGCGGATCACGTATCCGCTGCCACAAGTGCGACCGCTGGTTTCGATCATCATCCCCACCCGTAACGCCGCCGCGCTGGTTCGCACCTGCGTGGCTTCGATCCTGGCCCGCACCAACTACGAGCCGCGGGAGATTCTCCTCGTCAATAATCGCTCCGACGACCCCGCAGCACTGGCGCTGTTTGCCGAGATGGCCCGGCGCGGCGACGTGCGCCTGATCGACTACGACGCGCCGTTCAATTTTTCCGCGCTGAACAATTTCGCCGCGCGCCAAGCCCGCGGCGAGGTGCTCTGCTTCCTCAACAACGACATCGAGGTGATGGAGCCCCACTGGCTCGACGAGCTTGTCAGCCACGCGCTGCGGCCCGGGATCGGGGCCGTGGGGGCACGCCTGCATTACCCCGACATGCGCCTGCAGCACGCCGGCGTGATCACCGGCCTCGGCGGGGTGGCCGGCCACGCCTTCAAGCATTTTTCCCACGAGGAGCCTGGCACGCCGCAATTCCGGCCGCATGTCGTGCAGAACCTCTCGGCCGTCACCGCCGCCTGCCTCGCCATCCGCCGGAGCGTGTTCGAGGAGGCCGGCGGTTTCGAGGAGACGGAGCTGGCGGTGGCCTTCAACGACGTAGATTTCTGCCTCAAGGTCGAGGCGCGCGGCTACCGCAACCTCTACACGCCGTTCGCCGCGCTGCTGCACCACGAATCCGCCAGCCGCGGCGCGGAGGACACGCCCGAGAAGATCCTTCGTTTTCAGAAGGAAATCGAGGCCATCAAGTCCCGGTGGGGCGACCGCCTCCTCAACGACCCGGCATACAACCCCAACCTCTCGCTCGACTCGGAGGACTTCGCCTTGGCCTATCCGCCCCGCGTGCCGCCGCTGGTCGAGGCCCCGCTTAAGCGAAAGCTGACGTGACCACCGCATTCCCCGTGCCGTCCTTTCTGATTCATCTCGATGCCCCCACGGCCTATCCGCTGGGGGAACCGTTCTACATCCAAGGCTGGGTCGCGAGTTCCACGCCGATCCGGGCCGTGCGGGTTGAAGGCATCGACCTCGGTTTCGGAGAGCGGCCCGATGTCCGCGCCGCCCATCCGGATTATCCGCACATCACCGGTTTCTCCGGCCATGCCGGCTTCGCCTGCCTGCAGGGCGACACCTTGCGCCTCACCTGCGAACTGGCCGACCGGACCGAATCCTGGGCGCGGACCCTGCCCCGACTCGAACCGCCTCCCGACAAGATCCAGCGGCTCCAACGGATCCGACCCCACCTGCGGTCCGACCTGCCCTGTACCGAAACTCCTTTCAATTTCAACTTCCTCACCGCCGGGCTCCGGGACAAGTTTCGCGTCACCTCCACCGAAAACGTCTCCGGTTTCGAATATTACGGCGTGCCCTGCGAGCTCATCGAGCGTTTCCGCGACGGATTGATCCTCGACTGCGGTGCCGGCAACCGACCCCGCTGTTTCCCCAACGTCATCAACCTCGAGGTGGTGCCCTATCCCAGCACCGACGTGCTGGCGGTCAACGAACAGCTGCCGTTCCGGGACGCAACCTTCGACGCCCTCATCTCCTGCGCGGTCCTGGAACATCTCAAGGACCCCTTCGTCGCGGCGCGGGAGATGGTTCGCGTCACGAAGCCGGGCGGCCTGATCCATGCCGACGTGCCTTTCCTGCAGCCCTACCACGGCTACCCCTCCCACTACTACAACATGACCTCGCAAGGTCTCGTCAGCCTGTTTCAGGACAGTTGTGAGATCCAGCGCGCCGGCGTGCCCGATTACGGCCTGCCGATCTGGGGGCTCTCCTGGTTTCTTAACAGCTACCTTGCCGGCCTGCCCGCCGCAACCCGGGAGGAATTCGCCAACATGCGCGTCGCCGATCTGCTCGGCCACCCCAACTCCTATCTTCACCGGCCCTTTGTCCGCGAGCTGCCCGCGGCGAAAAACCTCGAGCTGGCCTGCGTCACCTCCGTCCTGGCGGTAAAACGCTGACGACGACTGACGCATCCCCTGCTCCGATGGCGCCAGCGGACGCGCTGACTGTCATTCGTCCATTGCAAGATGCTCCTCCCCCGGCAGCGCCCTGCTGAATAGCCTTGCCACTCCGCTTCGCCAAACGGCTAATCTCGCTATCCACCATGACTCCGCCTGCCAGCGCCCCGTCTCCCGCCGCATGGTGGCGCTCCCCCCGTCTGTATTTCTCTTCCTTCCTTACGCTCGTCCTCTGGATTTCTCTCGTCCAATACCCCCTCCCGCCTGAGACATGGCTGGACCCCTCGTGGCAGGAAGTGCTGATCCAAGCCCACGCGCAAGGCTGGCAATTCGGTCGCGAGGTAATCTTCACATGGGGACCGTGGGGCTTCCTCTGCAGCCAGTTTCATCTCGGAGCGACGGGGGCGACGGCTCGTTTGCTATGGGAGGTTTGCGGTCACCTAGTGCTGGCGGCGGCATTCGTCGCCCTCACTCACCGTCTGCCCGTCTGGCGGCAACTCGTCTTTGTCGCAGCGCTCGCGCTGTTTAACTGGGTGTTTCTCGATACTGCATATCTGGTTTCCCTCACACTCGTCGTCGTGGCTGCCTTGCTCCGGCGCGAAACACCCTCTTGGCAGCTTGCCGGGTGGATTATCGCCTGTGCCTTTCTCGCCGAATTCAAGTTCACTTACTTCGTCCTTTCCGCCGCGGGCGTGTTCACCGCCGCCGCCCTGCGGATCGCCCGGCGCGAACTGCGTCCGGCCGCCTTCCTCATCGCCGGGTACGCCGCGGCGCTGCTCGGCTTTTGGCTGCTCGCCGGCCAGAATCCCGACAACCTCGTGCCCTACCTGCGCCGCAGCCTCGAGATCGCCGCCGGCTACGCGAACGCCATGGGCGTCGACGAAACCCCGCAGGTATTCTGGTGCGGCGTCGGGTTGTTGGCGTGGTGCGGGCTGTTTCTCTGGCAGCTGCACCGATCCCATGAGGACCGGCCGTTTGCCATCGCTGCAACGGTCTTCCTCGCCGCGGCCTGGTTCGTTGTCTGGAAGCACGGCTTTACGCGCGCCGACGGCCATGTGCACGGATTCTTCCTCTACACGCTGCTGCTCGCGCTCGCGCTGCCCCCCCTGTTCTTCCCCTCGAAAAAATGGCATTGGTTCGAGTTGGCGCCCGTGCTCTGTCTCCTCGGCATGGGATTGGCTGATTCCTCCCTACTGCGAAATTGCCCGGAAATCGCGTGGTCGCGCCTCGGCAGCAACAGCCGCAGCCTGCTCCGTTTGTCCCGGTGGCCCGCGGAATGGGAGCAGGCACGTCAATCCGCGCGCGCGGCCGCCGCCCTGCCTGACGTCCAACGCACGGTCGGCCGCTCCACCATCGACGTCTACAACTACGACCAAGGCGCGGCGCTTCTTAATGGGTTGTGCTACACCCCTCGGCCGGTCTTCCAGAGTTACAGCGCTTACACGCCGCGACTGATGGCCAAAAACCTGGGCTTCTACCAATCGGAGGGAGCCCCGGATTATCTGCTCTGCAATTTCCAAAGCATCGATGGCCGCTACCCTTCGACCGATGACGCCACTCTATTAGTCGAACTCCCCCGCAGCTATGCGCCCGTGCTTGAGGAGGGCGACTATCTGCTCCTGCAAAAACGCCGTCCGCTGCCGACGCAGCGCCTGGCCCGCAAGCCGCTGCTCGCGCAAAGCCTCGCGCTGGGAGAAGAGCTCACTTTGCCACCGGTACGCGATCAGGCCGTGTGGCTGCAGGCCACGTGCCGGCTGACTACGCTCGGGCGGCTCCGCGCCCTGCTCTACAAGCCACCTCTGCTCAACATGACCGTCACGGACGACCGCGGCGTGCAAACGAACTGGCGTATGCTGCCCCGAGTGGCGGAAGAAGGCTTCCTCTTGGCACCCCTGTTAGCGACACCTTCCGATTTCGCGGCTTTTTTGCGCGGCCGCAGCCGCACTTGGCTGCGTTCCCTTCATTTTCGTGCTCCACCGGGACAGGAGAAATTCTGGAGTCGTGCCGATGTCCGCCTCTACGCTCTGCCAGAGTTACCGCTCCAAACGGATGCGCCGTTCGCCAGCCTGCTCGAGGCCGGCATCGTCGACCGCGCGCCCGACACCGTCGTCTCCCTGGCCCCGCTGGAAATCTTCACGATCGGCCCAAGCAAGGCCATGCTTTTGCATGCGCCGAGTGAAATGACCTTGGCCGTGCCGGAGGACGCCACCGCCTTCGCGGGAACGTTCGGCCTGCGCGACGGATCCTATGACCACGGCGGGCAGACCGACGGCATCGAACTCCTCCTTGAGGCCATCTGGGCCGACGGCCATACGCAGACGCTCTTGCGCCGTTACCTCGATCCCGTCAAGCAGGCGGCCGACCGACCGCCACAATCGTTCCAAGTGGCGCTGCCCTCCGCTCCCCCGACCAAGCTCCGGCTGCGCTTCGGGGCCGGTCCGAAGGAGGACAACCGCTGGGATTGGTCGTATGTCACCGGTCTCCGCTTCCCGCCGGTCAACCGTCAGCCGTGATCGCCTCTGCCTGCTTCCGGCTCCGGGATTCTCCGTCGTCCGGCCGCCGCACCTCGTCGTTTTAGCCTTAACCTTTCATCCGATCCTTCGCCATACATGGAGCTCGGCAAGAAATCTTCGGCAGCCATCGATTTTTGAATAAATGCATACGCTCTCCCCTCCCACAGGCATCGACGCCCCCCTTGAGCTTTCGGTCGTGATGCCCTGCCTCAACGAGGCGCGAACACTTGCGGCCTGCATCCAGGAAGCCTTGGCCGCAATGGCCCAAGCCGGCATCCGCGGCGAGGTGGTGATCGCCGACAACGGCAGTACCGACGGCTCGCAGTCCATCGCGCAAGCCGCCGGCGCCCGGGTGATCCCGGTGGCCGCTCGCGGCTACGGCAACGCGCTGCGGGGCGGTATCGCCGCGGCGCGCGGTCGCTTTGTCGTGATGGGCGACGCCGACCGCAGCTACGACTTCTCGCATTTGCCGCGGTTCGTCCGCGAAATCGAATACATGCGCCGCCACTGGGGGCCGCTGCTCGACCGCGACCCGGCGTACAATCCCAACCTGTCGCTCGACATGGCGGGTTTCGCGCTGGCGTATCCGCCGCGGGAACAATCATCGTCCGCTCTCCCCGCGTCATGAGCCACTCCACAGCCGAGAACGTCTCTGCTCGCGTCACGTGGCGCACCGCGGCGCTGACAGTTGCGGCGATGGCAGCGTTGTTCTTACTGCGCCGTCCCTCGGCGGCGCTGCATCCGCAGTTCTATGCGGAGGACGGCGTTGTTTTCTGGGCCGACAACTATCACTACGGCGCCGCGGCGTTGACGCGCGAATACGGCGGCTATCTCCATCTTGCGCCGCGCCTGCTCGCCTGGGTCAGCGGTCACTTCGATCCTGCCTGGGCCCCGGCGCTGTATTTCACCGGCGCGCTGTTCAGCCACCTCGCGGTGATAGTCGCGCTTTTCTCGCCGCGTCTCCAGTTGCCCGCAAAATGGGCGCTGGGCATGGCCTTGGGGCTGGTGCCTCACACCGGCGAAGTATTCACCAACATCACCAACATCCAATGGCCGCTGGCGCTGGGGCTGCTCCTACTCGCCCTGGCGCAAGATGCGACCACGACGGGCCAACGCTTGGCTGATTGGCTCGGCGCTGTGCTATTGGGACTCACCGGTCCCTTCAGCATTTTTTTGCTGCCGGTCTTTGCTTTTCGCGCCGTCTACCGGCGCACGATCGACAGTTGGCTATTGTTCATACTGGTCGCCGGGGCGGCGTCGGTGCAATCGCTCAATCTCATCGCCGGACGGACTCCCATCAATGGCGCGGATCCGTCCCCCGTGCAGCTCGCATCCGTCATGTCCTATCGCCTGTGGGCCACGTTGGTCGCGGGATTCACGCTGCCGCCCGCCACCGTCTACTGGACGTGGAGTGCGCTGGGCGGGCTGGCGACGGTCGGCTTTGCTCTCCTCTGCCTGCGCCGCGGGCCTCTGCGCTACGAGCGTGCCTGCCTCGGCATGGCCTGGACCGCGCTGGCGCTAGCGGTGGCGGTCAAATTCGTCAAGGAACCGAACGTCATCACGTCGGCGGACAACGGCGATCGGTATTTTTACCTTCCCCATGTGCTGGTGTTATGGCTGCTCATTTGGGAAGCAACGCTGGCCCGCCCACGCTGGCGTTGGCTGCCGGCCAGCCTGCTCCTATTTGCTGTCGGCATGGGCTATTCGCGTTTTGTCGAACCTCCCCGTCCGCTTCGTCCCTGGGCGTCCGAGTTGCAACCCGTGCGAGAAGGGAAACCCTTCACCATTCCGACATTGCCGGAAGGCTGGACAATCCGTTCCAACGGTCGCAGCCGGCACTGACTCCGCCGGCTGCCGGAAACTCGGCGGGCCGGCGCGCGTTTCCGCTTCGGCGTAGAATTCATTTCTAACCAGCATCCAATTTATATTTCCATCGCCGCCTGCGCCGACGTCGAAAATATTTTCACTTACCAAGCCCGCTGCAGTCTATTTTCACTATCCTCGGTCTCACCTCGTCTGCTTCGCCCTCCTACAATCCGATCATGACCAACCAACCCGCGGTGCTGCAGTGGAAAGTCGACGAGTGATCGAATTATTTCGATCGCATGCGGCTGCGCGGCTGGTGCTTCATCCCGGGAAAGCAAATCAAGACGGTCGAGGTCTTGTTTCCTACCGTCGCGACTCCCGTGCCGCTCGCGAGCTACGGCCTGCCGAGTCCGGACGTGGCCAAAGCGGTTTCCCTGGATGCCCACCATGTCCGATTCGACGAGTGGGTGCCTTTGCCGCAGGCCCAGCAGGGCCGCGACTTCACCCTCCTCCTCCGTCTGGCCGACGGGAGCGTTTGCGCAACCTCCTCCGTACGGGAAAATGCCAGTGCGGACGGATGGTTGTCAAAAAGCCTGGCTCCACTTTCTGGAGGCGCTGAAGTCCTTTGACAGGGGAGAAGTGCTGGAAATCGGCTCCCCGCGCGCGTTCGGCCATTACCCGCCGAAATCTTGTTCCCGCCAAACTCGGTTATGTCGGGCTCGACATCCTCCCCGGGCCAAATGTCGACCTTGTCGGTGATGCGCACTGCTTGAGCACCCTCGTGGGATCGAAGAAATTCGTCGCGGCATTTTCGCTTTTTGTCTTCGAGCACCTGGCGATGCCTTGGAAAGTCGTCATCGAGCTCAACCGCGTCCTCGCTCCCGGGGGGCTGGTCCTGGTGAATACCCACCAGACCTGGCCGCTCCATGAGGAACCGTGGGATTTCTGGCGTTTTTCCGCCTATTCTTGGCAATGTCTTTTCAATCCAATGACGGGGTTCGAACTCGTGGAGACCGCCCATGGCGAGCCGGCACGGGTGCATCCATTATGGGATACGCCAGCCCTGCGCGGATTGGAACTGGAGAAGAGCCCCGCCTATCTCCACACGACCGTGATTGCCCGCAAAATCCGTGAAACCACGCTCGAGTGGCCCGTGCCCACGGCCATCGCCGCGCCCGGCTGCTACCCCAAAGGTGAACTGACCGAACCGCCGCGCTGAGGCGGCAAACTCAGCGCCCACCGCAGGCTGCGCAAACCTTGCCGGGGCGTGTTGAAAAAACGCCTTAAACGCGAGCCCGCTGAGAACCTTCGCCGGCGCTGACCATGGCCCCATGCGCCGCAGCGCCACCGCTGGCCCTCGGCAATAGGCTGTCCCGCCCCGACCGCGCCCAAGCATCTTCCTTGCCATGGTGACAGCGCCCATGAATAGCCTTGCCACTCCACTTCGCCAAACGGCTAATCTCGCTATCCACCATGACTCCGCCTGCCAGCGCCCCGTCTCCCGCCGCATGGTGGCGCTCCACGCGCTTTCTTTTTTCGACGCTTCTCGCCCTCATTCTCTGGCCCTCGCTGATCCAATACCCCTCTGCGCCTGAGACGTGGCTGGACGCCTCGTGGCAGGAAGTGTTGATCCATGCCCACGCCCAAGGCTGGCAGTTCGGCCGTGAACTCATCTTCACCTGGGGGCCGTAGGGATTCCTCTGCAGCCAGTTCCATCTGGGCGCGACCGGCGCGGCGGCACGTTTGCTCTGGGAGGGGGCAGGCCACCTTGGCCTAGCCGCCGGGTTCGTCGCCCTCACTCACCGTCTGCCCGTCTGGCGGCAACCAACAGCATCTGTCCGGCCACTTCCGCGAGGCCGGGGTTTACGGCGCATGGTATTTCGGGCTGAACCCAGCCTATCGCCTGCTGGGCCTAGATTCCTGGGGATGGCGCACGGTCACGCTGCTGGGCTTCCTCAAACTTGCGCTCATCCTCTGGCCCCTCGCCCGCAGCCGCGGTCGCACCCGCCTATTGTTCATTTTGCTCGTGGCTTTCGATCTCGGCAACTCCGTGCTGCTGGGCATTGGCCGTTATCACACCGGCCTCGAAACCACAATCAGCTCGCGCTATCAATACAGCTCCCTCCTCAGCACCCTGCCCCTCGCCGGTTTCTGGATCACGCGGCAGTTCGAACGCCTGCCGGCGCGCTGGTTCCTGCCGCGCATCGCGGCCGCCTCGCTCCTGCTCGCCACCACTTGGATCGTGACTCGGGGCTGGACGCAGGAACTCCGCCCCTTTGCCTTTGCGCGCGGCACCGAAAGCCGGCGAATCCTGCTCCATGAATCGAATCCCGGACCGAACGCCGTGCCAGGCATCGATTTCCTCCCCACCGAACGCGCCCGGCAGCTGATCCGGCAATACAACCTGCACTGAAGATCCCCGGCGAACGGAGCCCGTCCTTTCGCGGACGCTCGGCCGGCGGCGCCGGTGGTTGCGCTTCCGGGCTCCGGTCATGCGCAGGGCCAGCGGCCAGTTTCACCGTAGGGCAAGGCCTTCCCGTTGAGATCCCGCGCTCCCGTTGAATCTCTGGGCCAAAAACCTGAAGTTGGAACCGGTAGTGCGCCAAACCAAAGCCGGAGGGATGACTTGGAGCGGACAGTGGGGACGTGAAGCATCAGCCAGTCCGTCCGGGTCATCTTTGGAACTTCGCAAAGAACAACCCAAACTCGCCAATCCGGCCGTGGTTGGACTGGCCGGCTTCGGCCTGACCACCTTGGTCCTCCAATTCCACAACGTGGGCTGGATGGGCAACGGCCCCGTCATCTGGTTGGGACTGGTGTTCGGTGGTCTGGCGCAGATGACCGCCGGTTTTCAAGAGATGAAGACGGGCAATAACTTCGGTTACTGCGCTTTCACCGGCTACGGGGCGTTCTGGATCAGTCTGTCCCTGATGCTGCTCGGCAACCGCTACGGCGTTTTCACGGCTTCGACCACCGACGTGGGCTGGTATCTGGTAGCCTGGACGCTCTTCACGGCAATTCTCTGGATCGGCTCCCTGTTCATCCATGGCGCCATGGCAGTCACCTTCACCCTGCTCCTGGTCGGATTCATACTGCTCGATCTGACTCACTTTGGCTATCCTGAGATGGGGAAGGTGGCAGGATATGAATTGATGGTCTGCGCCTTTTCGGCCTGGTACATGATGGCACGCGCCATCTTGAACGATTTGCTGGGCCGGGATGTCCTCCCGGCCGGCCGGGCGTGGGTCAACCGGGGCCAAGCCGACTGACGGCCAGACAGAGCGGGCCGGCCCTTCGCAAAACACGTCATAATCACCGGCCTCTGGAGACCGGTAAAACTCACCCTTGCCCGACGGGACGTTTGGCGTAGGGTTTTGCTCGCCGCCGTCTGGCGACGGCACCGCCGATGCAAGATCTCACCGACCTTTATCAATCCGTCATCCTCGATCACAACCGCCGGCCGCGGAACTACCGGGTTTTGCCCCAGGCCAACCGCGTCGGCCATGGCGACAACCCCCTGTGCGGGGACAAAGTGACCGTCTATGTGCAGCTTGAGGGCGATCGCATCGCCGGCATCAGCTTCCAGGGCAGCGGCTGCGCCATTTCGCAGGCCTCGGCGTCGCTGATGACCGTCAATCTCAAGGGGAAAACCATCGCGGAGGCCGAGGTCATAGCCGCCGACATGCACAAGCTCATCACCACCGGCGCGGTCGACGAGGGGAACCTCTCCGATCTCGCCGCCCTCGCCGGCGTGCACCAGTTCCCCGCCCGCATCAAGTGCGCCACCCTCAGCTGGCACGCGGCCCTCAACGCCATCAAGGGCGAGGCCACGGCCGCCACCACGGAGAAACCGGAGGACTGATGGATCGTTTCCTTTCTCGCTCTCCGGTGGCATCCGGCCGGGAACGGGAAGGGGACGAAAACGATTTCCCCATGAACAAAGCCTGGGCCAACCTCCGCGACGATTTCCCGGTCCTGCACCAGCAGGTGAACGGCCATCCGCTCGTCTACCTCGACAATGCCGCCACCTCCCACAAGCCGCGCTGCGTGATCAACGCGCTCGCCCAGTTCTACGAGCGCGACAATGCCAATGTCCACCGCGGCATCCATGCGCTCAGCAACCGCGCCACCGCCGCCTACGAGGCGGCCCGCGAGCGTTCCGCACGGTTCCTCGGAGCCGCCTCCGCGCACGAGATCATCTTCACCGCCGGCACGACCGACAGCATCAACCTGGTCGCCTGCTCCTGGGGTGGAGCTAATCTCGGCCGGGGCGATGTCATCCTGCTCACGGAAATGGAGCATCACAGCAACATGGTGCCCTGGCAGCTGCTCGCCCGACGCACCGGTGCCAGACTCCGCTACGTCCCCGTGCTCGGGGACGAGGGGCGCCTCGATCTCTCGCAGCTCGACCGCGTGCTCACGCCCGAGGTCAAGCTCTTCGCCTTCACCCACGTCTCCAACACGCTCGGCGTCATCAATCCCATCACGGAATTGTGCGCCCGCGCCCGCGCCTGCGGCGCCGTCACCGTGGTCGATGCCGCGCAGAGCGCCGGCCACCTGCCGATCGACGTGGGGGCCCTGGGCTGCGACTTCCTCGCCCTTTCCGGCCACAAGATGTGCGGACCCACCGGCATCGGCATCCTGTACGGCCGGCAGGCGCTCCTCGACGCCATGCCTCCGTGGCGCGGCGGCGGCAGCATGATCTCCAACGTCGAATATTTCGAGAGCCGCTGGGCGCCGGCCCCGCAAAAATTCGAGGCCGGCACGCCGAACATCGCGGATGCCATCGCACTGGGGCGCGCCATGGATTATCTCGACGATCTCGGCCGCGACGCCATTGCGCGGCACGACGAGAAGCTCGCCACCCTCGCCTACGCCCGGCTCAAGGCGGAGGTGCCCGGCATCCGACTGCTCGGACCGGCTGAACACCGCAGCGGCGTCATCAGCTTCGATCTCCCGGGCGTTCACGCGCACGACGTCGTCACCTTCGCGGACCAGGAAGGCGTGGCACTCCGCGGCGGCCACCACTGCAACCAGCCGCTCATGCGCAAACTCGGCCTGGCCTCGACCTCACGCGCCAGTTTTTATCTCTACAACACCGAGGACGAGATCGAACGTCTCATCGCGGCCCTGCGCAAAATCCAGAGGTTCTTCGCCGGCTGAAATACCTGTCGTTTGTTGCGCGTTCGGCGGAAATCCCCCGTGCCTCAAACCACGTGCGCTTGTGAGTTTGTCATGTAATGCGTGAAAACCCCTCGGCGCGACCCTGATCTCCCCCAGTCCGTAAGCGAATATTCGTCTTTCCGGGCGGCTATGGCCGGTTGCAGGGGATGCATCACCGGTTGCCGGAGTGGAAATCGATCCTGGTTTTTTGGGGGGACCGCCGGAGATCCTTGCATCTGGCTCGCAGACCGGGCGCCATGAGGGGGCTTACAGCCGGCCGCGGGCCCACTTGGAGCGCGGCAGGTGGATGATTTCCGCCAACGCACGGTTTTCGGCCAGCAACCCGGCCAGCGTCGTCATGGCCGGATCGATATGGTGGAAAAATTGCTGATAGGCCTCGCAGAGAAAATTCAGCCCCGCCTCACCGTCGGCGGTGTGCAGGAAACGATCCTTGGGACACCCGCCGTTGCAGGCGAACCGAACCGCGCACTCGCGGCACTGGCGCGGCAGCGTCGTGCGTTTCGCCTCCCGGAGTGCCTGCGCAACCGGCGCGTCCAGCAGCGCGGGCAGATCCGACTCAAGAATGTTGCCCAGCCGGTAGCGCGGGTAGACGTAATGATCGCAGGCGTAGACGTCGCCGTTGTGCTCGATGACTGCGGCCCGCCCGCACTCCTCGCCGAAGGGGCACCGGCCCGGGCCGGCGCCCGCCCACTGCGAAAGCGCCGAGTCGAACAGCCCCACGCTCACGCTGCCCGCATCCCGTCGCACCCATTCGTCAAAGATGATGCACAGAAACTCGCCGTAATCCCCAGGGCGCACGCTCCACAGGGTGAGCATGTGCGCGTCATCCTTCCATGCCGCCCAGGTCGCGTTTTCCGGCGGAGCGGCCAGTGTGAGCCCAAGCGCCGTTTCCGCCGGCCCAGCGGTGCGTTCGACGAGCGGGACAAACTGCATGAACCCGGCCCCGAGCTTGCGGAGAAACCGGTAGACTGGGAGCGGTCTCTCTACGTTGGTTCGGCTGACCATCGTGAGGGTGCGGAGGCTGACGCCATGCTTCTTGAGCACTTCGATCCCCTGCATCACGCGGGCAAACGTCGGCTGGCCGCCTCGATCCACGCGGTAGGCGTCGTGCACTGCCTGGGGTCCGTCGAGGCTCACCTCGACGAGGAATCCGTGCTCGCGCAGGAAGCCCCCCCCAATCGTCGTCGAGAAGTGTGCCGTTGGTTTGAAGGATATTGATGACCCTGCGGCCCCCGGCATGGTGGCGCTGCAGTTTCATTGCCCGCCGGAAGAATTCCAGCCCCAACATCGTCGGCTCCCCACCCTGCCACACGAAGGCCACCTCGGCCCCGGGTGGCGGCGCCTCCAGTCCACCGCGCACACAGGCTTTGAGCATGGCTTCCGTCATGTGCTTCACCTCCTCGACCGGATAAAACGCCTGCTTCTCGAGATAGTGACAATAGCGGCAGGCGAGGTTGCATCCCGCCCCCGCAGGCATGGCCACAACCCGGAATGCCGGGGCGTAAAAAGACGACGGTGCCTCCTGCGGAAGACCAGCCCCGTTCTTCATGCGTGTTTCTTTATACCTGCAAGCCTCGCCTCTGCAATGGCGAACCTTTCCCAATACAAAATCCGCTTGCAACATCACAAGATTCGCACAGCGGTGCCTTTTCGGTCCGTCTACTATGCCCACTGCCATGGGATCCCCACGCCACACCGCTGCCACGACCGTCGAACCCGCCCTGGAACTGGTTCGCAAATACAACATTCCCGGGCCGCGCTACACCTCCTACCCCACGGCACCGCAATTCACCCCCCAGGTTGACCGGGAGGCCTTGCTGGCGGAAATCGCCGCGGACAACCGCGACGACGCCCACCCGCTCTCGCTCTATTTTCATCTGCCGTTCTGCGAGACGCTCTGCTGGTTCTGCGGCTGCACCACCGTCATCACCAGTCGCTATGACTCGGCCACTGAATATGTCCGCTGGCTGGAAAAGGAACTCGCCCTGACGGCTCCGCTGCTCAACCCCGCCCGGCCGGTCACTCAGCTCCATTTCGGCGGCGGTTCCCCCACCTTCCTCGTACCCGCCGATGTCCGCCGCCTCGGCGCGGCCATCCACCGTCATTTTCGTTTTGCGCCTGACTCCGAGAACTCCGTCGAGGTCGATCCACGCCGCCTCACCCGCGACCACGTGCAGGCCTTCCGCGAGCTGGGCTGCAACCGCGCCTCGCTCGGCGTGCAGGACACGAATCCCCAGGTGCAGATCGCGGTCCACCGCGTCCAGCCCATGGAGCAAAACCGGCAGGCCATGGCCTGGCTCCGGGAAGCCGGCTACCAGTCGATCAGCATCGATCTGATCTACGGGCTGCCCCTGCAAACGCCTTCATCGTTCGCCCGGACGCTGGACGAAGTGCTCACCCTCTATCCCGACCGACTCGCCATTTTCAGCTACGCCCACGTCCCCTGGATCAAGCCGTCGCAAAAGATCTTCGAAAACCGCGAGCAACTGCCGGACACCGAGGCCAAGCTGGCCATGCTCCTGACCGCCATCCGGCGGCTGACCGCGTCCGGGTACGTGCACATCGGCATGGATCACTTTGCCCGGGCCGACGACGAACTGGCGCTGGCGCTCGCCAATGGCACGCTCCACCGCAACTTCCAGGGTTACACCACGCGCGCCGGCGCCTCCCTCTACTGCTTCGGCATGTCATCGATCTCCCAGACTGACGGCTCGTTCCGGCAGAACTGCAAGGAGCTGCCGAAATACATCGCCGGCCTCGAAGCCGGCCGCCTGCCGATCGAACGGGGTTTTCTGCTGAGCGTGGAGGATCGACGACGACGCGAAGTCATCAAGCAGACGATGTGCCGCAACCGCGTGGATTACCCCGGTCTGTCGCGTGAACTGGGCTTCGACGTCAAGGCGACCTACGCGAAGGAAATCGAATCGCTGGCCGATCTCGAGGCCGACGGCCTCCTCCAGCGGGACGAGCATGGCTTTGCTGTCACGCCCCTCGGCGAACTCTTCCGGCGCATCATCGCCATGCGCTTCGACGCCTATCTCGACCGCGGACCGCGCCGCTTCTCCAAGGTCGTTTGACCCCCGCCAGGTGGCTGCGGCAACCGCAGTCGGAACACCGTTCCTGCCGCGAATGTGCGCAGGGGCACGACGCCTCCCGAGGCCCGGACTGCGCGGCAATTTTTCTGAGGCCGAGCGTTCACCCGCTTCCCCCTTGGCGGGTGATTTACTGACCGATGGTGTTCCCTCCCGTACCGGTCCGGCAGGGTCGCCGGTTAATGTCCGGTTAATTGACTTGGATCAAGCTAAGCCGGCTTGTAATTTGACCGAGGACAGTCGTGTTCCATTCTTGGACTGCTCTCCTGCCTGTGAACCCCCTCTCGAACAAGACCCGTTTCCTGCTCAGTTTTGTATTTGCTTCGACTCTCGGGCTTTTCGCCGGCGTAAGCGGCTATACGTTCTACTATGGCCGCGGTCTCTCCTATCTTTCCAACGATCCGCAGACCTGTGTGAACTGCCATATCATGCGCGAGCAGTTCGACGGGTGGCAGAAGGGGCCCCACCATGCCGTGGCCACCTGCAATGACTGCCATACACCGAATGATCTCATCGGCAAATACCTGACTAAGGCCGAAAACGGCTACCACCATTCCAAGGGGTTTACCCTCCAGGATTTTCACGAGCCGATCATGATCAAGCCCGGCAACAGTGTCGTGCTGCAGCGCAACTGCGTGGCCTGCCACGAGCAGATCGTCTCCGACATCAACACCCATCCCGGTCGCAGTCGTGAGATGCTTGATTGCGTGCACTGCCACCGTGAAGTCGGCCACGGCCCGATCCGCTGATCTTTTCCAACCTATCCCGCCATGAAATCATCCCGCCTCTCCGGCCGCCGTGGACTCGCCCTCTGGGGCTACGTCGCGCTCATCACCGTCGTTGGTACCGCGACTTTCGCCGTGCTGCTGCTCTACCAGAACATCATCACGCGCAAGGCCGAGGCCACGCAGCACGTGTTCCGCGTCGCGGAAGTGGACGACAACACCATCGATCCAGCGGTATGGGGAAAGAACTACCCGCGCCAGTACGACTCCTACCGCCGCACCGTCGATATGGAGCGCACCAAGCACGGCGGCAGCGACACCTTTCAAAAACTCGACGCCGATCCGCGCTGGCGCACGATCTTCGCCGGCTACGCCTTCAGCGTCGATTACCGGAAATATCGAGGGCACGCCTATATGCTGATCGACCAGGACGAGACCGCGCGGGTGAAGCCTCCGTTCAAGCAGCCCGGCTCGTGCCTGCAATGCCATGCCTCGATCATCCCCGCCTACATCAGCCAGGGCCTCAAGGCCGGCGCGCCGGCCGGTCCCGGGCACCGCGAGGAACAGATCCAGAAAGGCTTCGAGCAGGTCTGCGCCATGTCCTACCCCGACGCCCGCAAGCTCGTCGACCACCCCATCTCGTGCGTCGACTGTCACGAGGCGGCCACGATGAATCTGCGCGTCAGCAGGCCAGGGTTTCTCAACGGCATCCGCGATCTCGCCAGCTCCGACTACCCTGCGCCCCACCTCCCCAGCATCGAGCGCTGGCGCCAGGATGGACGCCCGGGAAAATACGATCCCAATTCCATGGCCACGCGCCAGGAGATGCGCTCGCTCATCTGCGGGCAGTGCCACGTCGAGTATTACTTCAAGGGGTCGGACAAGCTCGTCACCTACCCGTGGGCCAAGGGACTGAAGGTCGAGCAGATCGAGGCCTACTACAACGAGGCCAAATTCACCGACTGGAAGCACAAGGAATCCGGCGCCGCCGTGCTCAAGGCGCAGCACCCCGAGTTCGAAACCTGGAGCCAGGGCATCCATGCCCGCAGTGGCGTCGCCTGCGCCGACTGCCACATGCCCTACGTGCGCGAAGGCGCCATCAAGGTCAGCAGCCACCACGTGCGCAGCCCGCTGCTCAACATCGCCCAGGCCTGTCAGACCTGCCACCGTTACCCAGAAAGCGAAATCCGTTCGCGGGTCGAAGCCATCCAGGACCGGCACTTGGAGCTGCTCCTCCGCGCTGAGGACGCCGTCGTGGCGCTCATCAGCTCCATCAAGGACGCCTCCGCCCGCGGCGCGACCGAGGCGCAGCTCGCCCCGGCCTGCGATCTCCAGCGCAAGGCCCAGTGGCGGCTCGATTTCATCGCCGCGGAAAATTCAACCGGCTTCCACGCTCCCCAGGAATCCGCACGCGTGCTCGGCGAGGCCATCGACTACGCCCGCCAGGGGCAGCTTCTCGCCGTGGCGCTCAAAGGCGTCGGCGCGGCCGGAACCAGCCAATAAGATCAACCGCCAGCCGGGCTCGGGCCTGGGCCATCGCGAGCCCGGCCCGATCCGTGTTGCAACGGCCCATCCTTCCATGCCGCGATCCGCGCGGGGTTTTATGACCGAAACGCCGCACTGTTCCGTCAGGGATTGTTTTTCGGAGTGAGCAGTTTTCCGCGCGCCACCAGGTAAAGCAGCAGTGCCAGCAGGGCGAACGGGATCATCGCCAGCGCGTCGGCATGCGGGCCGTGGTAGAAGGGATTGTTCGCCATCGACCAGTCCGCGATGGCCGTATCGACGCGGTCGAGCGCGCCGGCCAGAAAAGCGATGACGATGCCGGCAATGGCGCCGCCCGCGATATAGCCGGAAGCAAGGAGCACGCCCGGACTTCTGTCGCTTTCCGCGCTGAACTGCTCTTCGGTCAGTGTCGCATGCGCCGGCTGCTGGCGCAGCTTACGGTCCACCAGCCAGCGGATCAGGCCGCCGGCGAGGATCGGGGTCGAACACGAGATCGGCAGGTACACGCCCACGGCAAAAGCCAGCGCCGGTACGAAGGACATCTGCAGCGTGATGGCGATCATGAACCCCACCACGACCAGCTCCCACGGTAGCCGCTGATCCAGGATGCCCTTGATGATATAGGACACCAGCATGGCCTGCGGCGCGGCGAACTTGCGCACCGACGAGCCGTCCGGCCGCTCGCTAAATGTGCCATTGATGCCCGGGTCAACCAGCCAGACGGCGTCGCCCCTGTCGTTCACTAGGTATTTGCCCGCCTGGCCGCCGGCGGCGCCGGTCTTGTGCCAGACAAAATAACTGTTCTTGTCAGTCCGCGCCTGCGGGCCGCGTAGCGCCTCGCGGTGGCTTTGATCCAGCTTGCCGGCGTCGGTGTGCAGCCCGGCGGGAGCGATTTTCCCCACCGGCACGTAGACGGTGCCGGTATCGTTCAACTTGAGCAGGATCGGGCCAAGCAGCACGGCCGACGCGAACGCCCCGACCAGGATCGCGATCTGTTGCAGCCGCGGAGTTGAGCCGAGGAGATAGCCCGTCTTCAAATCCTGCGAGGTCGTGCCGCCGTTGGACGATGCAATGCACACGATCGCTCCCACCGAAAGGGCGGTCACGTAGTAGGTGCCTCCGTTCCAGCCGACGAGCAGGAAGATCAGGCAGACGAAGAGCAGCGTCGCCACGGTCATGCCCGAGATGGGATTCGAGGTGGAGCCGATCTCGCCGGTAAGCCGCGATGACACCGTGACGAACAGGAAGCCGAACACCACGATCAACAGCGCGCCGAGCAGATTCATGTGCAACGGCCGCGCCAGCACGATCAACGCCAGCAGCACCACGATGCCGATGCCGACAAACTTCAGCGACAGGTCGCGTTCGGTGCGCGGCGCGCCGGCTTTCGCCGTCCGTGCGGCGCCGTTGTCGCGCGCAAGACCAACATCGTGCAGTCCGGCGACGACGCTGTGCCAGATCGTCGGCAGCGAACGGAACAGGCTGATCAGGCCGCCGGCCGTGACCGCACCCGCACCGATGTAGAGCACATAGGCGGCGCGAATCTGGTTGGGCGACATCTCGCCGATGGGAATCGTGCCCGGCGCCAGCGGCGTGGGGATCCCTCCGCCAAAAAACTTGATCAGCGGAATCAGCACCAGATAAGATAGGACGCCGCCTGCGCACATGATCGCCGCAATGCGCGGGCCAATGATGTAACCGACCCCCAGCAGTTCCGGCGATATCTCGGCGCTGACCGAGCCGGCTTGGAACGGCGCGCCGAACACCTTTTCCGGCACGTCCTTCCATCCTTTGCAGGCTACGTTCAGCGTCTTGTAGAGCAAACCGAGGCCAAACCCGGTGAAAATCACCTTTGCCCCGGGCGACTGGCCCAGACCGGCCGCAGCAGCCGCGCGCATCTCGGCCTGGGCCGACGGCGACGCAGCCGCCCGGTCGGCGGGATTGGCGCCGGCTTTAAGCACTGCGGCGCACGCCGTGCCCTCCGGATATTTGAGGAGGCCGTGTTCCTTGACGATCAGCGCCCTGCGCAGCGGGATCATCATCAGGATGCCCAGCAGGCCGCCGAGCACGGCGACGAGCATGACGCGTGTCAGCTCGAGATCGAAACCGAGGATCATGATCGCCGGCATGGTCGCGCCCACACCGAAGGCGATCGACTCGCCCGCCGAGCCGGCCGTCTGCGTAATATTATTCTCCAGAATGGTCGAGTCGCGCACGCCGAACTTCGACAGGCCGCGAAATAGCGCCAGTGAGATCACTGCCACGGGTATTGACGCACTGACCGTGAGTCCGACCTTCAGCACGAGATAGAGCGACGACGCGCCGAAGATCACTCCCAGAACGGTGCCGGTGGCGACGGCGCGGAACGTGAGTTCCCGCAGCGAAGCCGAGTCCGGAATGAACGGCTCGACCTTGGATGATGGGGTGGAAGAAGACATAATGAGGCAACGAACAACCCACACGACGCGGTTTAGGTGCAGGTAATATTTTTGGGATCAGGCGATGGGCAACGATTAAACGTACCCCGCCGCGGCAAGACAGCCCTGCCTCCGCGCCGACAGGCACCATCCAGAAAGTCCATCTCCCCGTTCTCGCGACACCACCGGCGCACGCCTCTGAAACCTGTTCCGCAGCCTCCCCGCCCCGGAGGCATGCCACCCGGAATTGCCCTTTGGGGCCGCGGCCAGATACCCTATGGGGAAGTGATTGAAATGGGCCCCGGTTCAGCCCGAGCTCCCCCGCTATTGCCTGTCTCCCCCTCCCACTCCGATCCCGCCAAACGCAAAGGGAGGCAGATGCTGGCGTGTAAATCGATTGACCGGCCCATCGCCGATTCCGTTGATCCGGCCCATCGGCGGGAAAAGAGCCTGGGAAAACCCTGCAAGGATTCGTGCCTGCTTCAGGCCGGCAATCTGGATGATTCCGGCATTACCACCGGATATTTTGTGAAGGCCTTCCCCTCGCGGGGCAGGGCCCAATAGGCACTGCATTCCGTCCCATTGAGCCCGCACCTTTTATGGTCACCAGAGTTACTTGATGTTCCTCATGGCCTTTTCGACAAAACTGTTGTCGTAGGTTTCCTCAGGCTTCACCTGTACCTCCCGGGCGACGGCGCGATATTTTCCCTCGTCTGAATCGTCGAAGGGGGTGTCGAGGACCACCTTTACCACCAGTTGCGCGGAGGTCGGGGGGATCGAATAATCCCCGCGGGCGAAGGTCGGCAGCACATTCTTCAACTCAGCCAATTTTGCCGCTTTGTCCGCCGCTCTCAGACTGTTGCCCAGATGGGGGTCGAAATAGCTGGCCGGCAATTGGGCGAAGATTTCTTCCGCCGTGTGCGTATTGATATATCTCATTGTTCGAACCACTGCGTTAACCAGGCGCTGCACTGCATCAGGATGGGCCTTGATGAATTCGGGGGACACATAGAGGCATCGCGTCGGCCACACATCCCCCAGGGCCTTTTTCGTCCCCTCGGCGTTATTAAGGTCATACATCAGGGTCACCAGATTTGAGGCGACGAGTTGGGATGTTTTCGGCTCCATGATCGTTACCACATCGACCTGCCCGGCCTTGATGCCATTGACTATGCTCGGTACACTTGCCTGGATCTCCTTAGGCACTTGTATGAAACTGTCGGGAGCCCCACCCACCCTCGTGGCAATATAGTCGGTAAGGAAATGTTTGGTCGAGAAACCGTCCGATATAGCCACCCTTCTTCCATTAAAATCTGCGGCGCTCTTGATCTGATCCTTCACTTTATTGGCAACGAAAATGGAGATGCCGGGGCTGTCTTCGAGCAGAACTACGGCCTTCGCCGGCGCCTTGTTGGCGATGCCGTAAATGGTCCGGTGATACCAGCAGATTTCCGCATCAATCTCCCCGCTATTAAGCAGCTCGGTGGACCGCCAATCCACCGGGTGAAAGTCCATTACGTCCTTTAGTTCCACGTCCAGCCCCTCCTGTGCGAAATAGCCGAGTTTGGCGGCCAGGGCCGGAACCAGGTATCCCCCGAAGCCGGGCATGGGCGCCAGCTTTACCTTGACCGGCGCAGGTGCGGCCGGCACGCAAGATGTGGACAAACCGAGAGCAAGCAGCCCCAGAAGGGCTGCGAAAGGCAAGAGTCGGGCTGGAGTAATCATAGCAGTAATGCGAATATATTTCTGGTTGTTGGTTGTTTATGTTTGCATGAAGCAAAATGGATTTTCCATCAGCCTAGGGGCACATGGGAGGTTATTTCCCGTCTACGGCGCGTTTTGAACGACTTAACGCTGCCACCATAATAGGCGCAATCAACACTAAAGCAGCGACCGCCCATAATCCATAAACCGTGCCGCCGGTCGAACGTGTCAGCACGCCGATCAGATAGGGCCCCAAAAAACCCCCAATATTCCCAATCGAATTGATGAGGGCGAGGCCCACCGCCGAAGCCGAACTGGTGAGGAATGAGGCCGGGAAGGTATAAAACACCGGAACCGCCGAAAGAAATCCCATGGTACTCACGGTCATGCCGAGCAGGGACACAGTCGAGGAGCTTGCGGTGGCGCTAATGGCAAAACCCACTGATAACCCCACCGAAGGCAAGATAAAGTGCCACAGACGCTCCTGGGTTTGATCTGAGTGCGCAGACCACAGGTACATGAATACAGTGCCTACCCCGTAGGGGATCATGGTCAGCAAGCCGACCGAAGTATTTGTGAAATCAAACTGCTTGATGATCTGCGGCATCCAAAAACCCAATCCCGTGATTCCTATGACGGTAAAACAATAGGCGATTCCCAGTGTCCATACCCGAAAATCCAGCAAGGCCTGTTTGAGGCTTACCGATTCCTTTGCTTCAATCGTGCTCCTTTGCTGGTGCATTACTTTCGTGTATATTTCTTTTTCCCGGCTCGTTAACCAAGTGGCCTCTTCCGGGGAATTGGTCAGAAAGCAGAGGGTGACAAACGCAAAGATAACAGCGGGAATCCCCTCCAAAATAAAGAGCCATTGCCATCCCCTTATCCCGAGAGCATAGCCAAAATGATCAAGGATCCAGCCCGACAACGGTCCGGCGACTATGGTCGACAACGGCAATCCCAGGTAATAATATGAAATAACCTTGGCCAACTCCTGCTTGGGAAACCAGACCGTGAGATAGAAGATCAGTCCGGGGGCCAACCCCGCCTCGGCAAATCCGAGCAAAAAGCGCAGGATTGAAAGGCTGGTGGCGCCTTGGGCGAATGCCATCGCGATCGACAGCAGACCCCAGGTGATCATGATTCGTGCTAGCCAAAGTCGCGCCCCAAAACGGTGTAGCATCACATTGCTCGGCACTTCAAAGAGAATATAGCCCAAATAGAAGATTCCGGCGGCAAAGCCGAAGACATCCGGAGTCAGCCCGAGGTCGCGATTCATCGTCAATGCGGCAAACCCTATGTTTGAACGATCGACATACGCGATGAAGTACATGGCCACCACAAGCGGAATGAGGCGTCGCTTTATCTTACGAACAATCGGTTTGACCTCCTGTTCGTAACTGGGGGCAGTGCTGGTCGTCCCGGCTGCGAGGGTTGGAGAAGAGTTCAATGGGCTTGATGGGGTCGATTAATGGATAAAATTGCCGCCGTTCACATCGATTACCGCGCCAGTGATAAATGATGACAAATCCGAAGCTAAGAACAAAAAGACCCCGGCAATTTCACGAGGTTGAGCGATGCGGCCCATTGGGATGCTGCTGAGGATCTTGTTGAAGACTTCCTGAGTCATCCGATCACCGCGAATGTCCGTATCCACCATACCCGGAGATACTGCGTTAACACGGATGCCCTTGGGGGCCAATTCCTTTGCCATATCCTTAGCCAGTGCCATCATGCCACCTTTTGCGGCAGAATAATGCGGCCCGCCAAACCATCCGCCACCGGCCTGGCCAGAAACGGAGCCTGTGCACATTATTGATCCAGTACCACGACTAATCATGTGGGGGATAAACGCCTGGGATAAATACAACATGCCGCGCAAGTTGACATTGATCACGGCATCGAAATTCTCCGGTTGGATTCCCATTATACGGATCGGCTGAGTGATCCCGGCATTGTTGACGAGAATATCCACGGCTCCAAAGTCTTTAATGACCTGCTGGGCCACCTCCTCACACTGCTTCTTATTTGTCACATCACAAATGTATCCGCGATGTTGGGGACCAATGGCTTTAGCCGCTTCCGCTGGAGCCATTTTCTCAAGGTCCAGAAGCGCCACTGCCGCCCCATGTTCCGCGAACAACTGGGCCGTGGCGAGTCCGATTCCCCTCTTTGAGGCTGCTCCTGAGATTACAGCTACTTTGTTTTCCAGCAGCATTTTATTGTTCATAATATATAGTGTTTATTTAAGGTTTGTGTACCGTGTATACATGTTTTCGCGCTTTTGGTTCGTGCGCTCCAAGAGCCGGATGGTCAAGATATCGAAATAGAGCAGCTGAGCCGCCTCATAGTGGCTGCCCATCGTCATAACGCTGATTTTCTGGTCGACGTCCACCATCGTCTGAGCCGGCAAATATATGAGCAAATCAACCGGCATTTTGGCCGCCCGCTTGGGCTGGGCGGTAACGACTGCTGTTTGCGCTCCGGCGTTTCGGGCCACCGAGAGCAGCGCTTCGACTGTCGGGAAATGCCCGGGGCCGGCGCTGGCAAACAGGAGATCACCCCGACCGATGGGCGGGGTAGCCATGTCGCCCACATAATGAGCATTTAGCCCTGCATGCATCAGCCGCATGCAAACTGCCTGCATCATTAGGCCTTCCCTCCCTACGCCAAAGCAAGCAATGCGCCTGGCGTGAAGTAACGCATCGCATAGCTTTTCAAGATCGTTGCTGTCTGCCTTGGCAAAGACCTCGGCCAGATCATCCGTCATTCGCTTTCCCAGCGAACGAAGATTGAACTTCGGTTTTTTCATCGGTGCTGATTTATCGAAGGATTGGATTGTCGGACCTCCCGCTGACCGCCTTAGTGATTCAGCTTCTCCAATTCTACTGCGACTTCGCGGGGGTTAAGGGGCAGATATCCCCGGGAATCATCGGCAATGGCCTGTTGTCCTTCCTTGGAAAAGATTAACCGGAGATACTCCCGCACCCATTGTTCAATCGGTTGACGGACGTAGATCAGCAGATGGCGGTCATAGGCATAAGTCCCGGCGATGATGTCCTCAACCGCGCCCCGAGAAGGTCCGGCGACGTTTCCGGCATCAATCGCAACTAGCTTTACTTCCGGCGTTAGCAGATTAATGGCCGCAAAGCCAATCGCCGCCGGATCAGTTGCCACCGTGCTGATGACATCCTTCGATTCCTTCACAAACGTATGCTTTGGGCCATACGGCCGGCCGTCGAATTTGTTTTGCATGTACACTCCCAAGGCCCCCTGCAGCGGAATGCCACACGAATGAATCGCCCGCTCTTCCCATTCCCCGCCCAAGCCTGCCTCTCCCCACGTCCGGATCTCTCCGTGGACGCTACCGACAGAAAAGATGCGCCCCACCTGGCTGCTCGTGAGACTCTCGATCGGATTGGTCTTGTGCACAAAGATCCCCAACGGGGAGGATGCGGCCGGAAGGATCACAGAATCGTGCGCGATGCGAAACAGCACTGGGGAAGAGCGGCGAAACTTTCGATAGGCGAGGATATCAACATCATCAAACTCGGCCCCCATCGGGGCAAACGCGGAGGCGCCACTGGTGAGCGCGGGTGGCGCCGTATAGGTTCCTTTTAGCACCAAGTTAAAACTGAACCCAGGATGCGAGGCGCTAAACATCTTGTTAAGCCGTTTCAGGATATCTACCATATCCTCGTAGCCATATATTGAAATAGCTCCTTGCGGAGTCAGGTAGCTGGCGTTGCGCGGTAACTCGACTGCCTTGGCCGTATAGGAAGGCAAAGCATCTATCGACTCTCGAATCGCGTCATGGGCTGACTTTGCCCGGATGGAGGGCGGCGCCATCCCGAAAGCCATAACGGCTAATAACGATAAGAGACTAGCGGAATAGCGCGTTTTCATAATGGGGGAAGATTTTCACGGGAGGTCAGACGGATATTCGCATAACTGGCCGATCGAGAGCTTGGCATTGAATCTTTCGATTGCTAGATTAGGCATGCCGGTATAATTGCGTCATTGCGCGAAGCGAAGGAAATGCAAGAGTCAGGCAGGGATGGGTTTAGTTTCTGTTGTTCCTGTCATTCGCACCGTAATTAGAGCTATTGTTTTGCAGGGATCTCGGCTTGAAATTCCGTTTTGATTGCAGTGGCATTTGCCACCACAATGTACCTGCCGCTCACGTCCATGTATGTGAGGAATCTCGTATTCCGGAGAAGTTTGGTTAATGCCTCCGCTGGTTCATACAGGCCAACAACTTTTGGGGTGTTCACCTCTTGTAGGTCATCGCAAGAGAAGACCACGTTTGCCGCTGCTTGGCGTGAAAAGGCTAGCAGCGCGTCGCCTGCAGGTTTTTGTGCAATGGAAAACCACATCGGTGCGGCTGCCATCTCAGTAAGCTCCAATAGCATAAAAATCCCACTGCACTGCAAAAACTTAAATGCAGAAAACATATTGATTGGCTTTTTTGATAAACTCATGGCGAGGTCTATGATGAGGCGACGACGCTATAGCATAATTGAGCGGAATTAAGCCATTATTCAACATGGGGTATTTTATATGATTCGCGACTGCTGGGCGGGATATTTCCCCATTTCTATATTTTATTATTTATAGCCATCCTGACTTGATTTGATTGCTTGTTTTGCTGTGAGTAGCGGTTCGTTGGTATTAGCGAGGGCGACAAGCCCCTAAGGTAGGCAAAGGCAAGCAGAGCCCTTTAAGCGATCCTCCGCTCATCTAATTGTATAAATCACTCGTTAATATAGTGATAAAACCCGCTGGATCGTTTTATTATCTGATCATGTTGCCGCCGTAGGGGACAAACCATTTCTGGAACATTTTCTCGTATTGGCCGCTCGAACGCCAGGAACGGAGAAAGTCGTTGATGTAGTCGTTGAAGGCTGGGTCGTCCTTGCGGCTAACCACTGATGTCGGCCGTTCAAGAAATTTGCACACCAGCGTGTAATTCTGATCCTGCACGGCGCAGTTGAAGAGATAGGGCGCCAATCCGCTCACGAGATCCCCCTTCCCCTCTTTTAGTGCTGCAAAGGCCTCGTCATAAGTTGCAAAGCTGAGATAGGTTGCGTTGGGAGCCCTGACGCGAATTCGGCGAAGCGTCTGTTCCCCCCCTCGCGCACTAAGGATCCGCGTCTGATCGGTAATATCATTCAGACTTTGGATGAAGCTGCCCTTCCTTACCAGAAGCACCCCACCGGAGCGAAAAATCTCTTCGGAGAAATTAACTACATCCAATTTCTCCATTTGCGCTCCGAGATATACGATATCGATGATCGCATCCACGTCG
Organism: Opitutaceae bacterium; assembly: GCA_028691845.1. Classification (GTDB taxonomy): domain Bacteria; phylum Verrucomicrobiota; class Verrucomicrobiia; order Opitutales; family Opitutaceae; genus JAQUYL01. The sequence continues at coordinate 188,811 of JAQUYL010000002.1, read as the reverse complement.
CCCCTTTGCACCGGGGTGACATCGTCTTCATCCGGAATGACCTTCCAGATCACCTTTCCACCTTCGCCGAGGATATGGCGCGCAAGCGATTGCGTCAGGTCGACCATGAATCCCTGCGGCTCCCCCCGGTCCGGCGAGGGGAAACTGAATCGTTGAAACTTGAAGGCGTTTCCGACGATTAGGGCACCCCGCTGTTTGATGCGCGCCAGCGTGGGCGAATTCGCTTCCGCTCTTGCGATGATGGCCTCCCGATTGGCATCCGGCGCCACGTAGTTGTTGGCCGCCCAGTCTCCTGGTTTCATGGGAGGCAAATCCGCCGCAGTCACCCCGACCGGGCGCTGGTTGGCGCCATACGGCGTCAGCCACTTGTCGTAGATCCTATCGTATTCGCCGCTGTCTTTTAACGTCTTTAGGAAGCCGTTCAAATAATGCAAAAAAACAAGATCATCCTTTTTGCTGCACATGGGCAGGTATTTGTCCGTATAGCGCCCGACGATCATGTATTCTGGATATCTGGCGGCCATGTTCAGCAGGCCGGGATAGAAAGTGGTAAAAACATCTCCTTTCCCGGACTGAAGGGCATCGAGCACGTCCAGCGTATCCCAGAACGCAATGTATTTGGCATCAGGATGCTTGGCCTTTACAAATCCAATTTCGGTGTTCGATTTATCGTAAATGACAGTCGTGTCATCGGTAATATTTTCCATGCCCCGAAAAGAGCTCCCCTTCTTAACGAGAAAGGCGGAGCCGGAGAGCAAGACGGGATCGGAGAAGTTGACCACCTTTTTGAAGTCCGGGTTCTGGGCGACGGGATCAAGAAGGAGGTCCACGTCGCCTCGATCGACAAAAAGCACATTGCCGAGCGCAGTACCGGCGGCATAACGCCATTTTATTTTGCCTTCGTCCCCCAGCATATACCTTGCCAGCGCCTTTCCGACATCCACATAAAAACCCTCCTGCTTTCCGGTGCTGGGATTTCGGATGTTTAGGTTTTTATACTTAAACGCACTGCCCGCAACAATAAATCCCCTTTGCGTGATGTTCTTCAGCGTAGGGGAATTGGCGATGTCCTCTGCTGATGGAGCGCCTTGGATTTGCGCCACGTGGCACATGGAGGAAAGAAACAATGCTGAAATAAATTTGTATAAAAATGGGCTTTTGATTTCTGTATTCATATTATATTAATAAATTTAATTTGATGTTCTTACAGTATGCATTTAACGCCCATATGTCTCTAGAAACGTGCACTCACGGAGAACGTGAGGTTTCGCGGTTCTCCTCCGAAAATTGCCACGGTTGTATTCGCGTTCGCTATGTATTTGCGATCGAGCAAATTCTGCACGTTAAGCGAAATATCATAATTCCGCCACCGGTAATACAGGGCTGCATCCACACGAGTGTATCCCGGAATTACAAAGTAGCTTTTGG
>JAQUYL010000002.1:0-187283 GCA_028691845.1 Opitutaceae bacterium | reverse complement strand
GTATCTGCAGGGATGTGGATATTTCCTTTAGCGATGTCGGGATTTTCGCCACAGTGGAAGTAGTGTCCTCGGCATAGCGACCGAGATCGGTCGTAACCTCGAAAGGATCCATCCGCACGGGTTCCTCCTCACTCTCAAACGGAGCTGCTCTTAAGACGATGGAGAGCAAAAGGAGAAATATGGCATTAATTAACAGCGACCGGGGTTGGTGGCGAGGATGTGACATGGGGATCTGGGGTTGGGGTTGAAAGAAAACCAAACTTGCTCATGTAATCTAACAATCAAGCTGACGACATCCGTTATCCCCTCTCAAAATATTTCCGAAAACTGGCTTTAAGCATGTCGCGCTTCGATTAGCTCGTCGATATTTTGCATCCAGCTTGCTATCTATTGCTTACGATATGATATCTTTTGATATCGCCTCGGCAGGATGAGCGGAGACCTTGTGTGATCGGCCGACAGCTTCAACCGCACTCAACCCAAGTCCTTCATTAACCTTAGATGTCTAAATTCCGCAGTTGAAACGCATTCTCCGAGTGCAATTAGCACACATCGCGTTCACCTGATAGGTGAGCAGTGCGAACCTCGAAACCGGGTTAAAACGAGGGCGCTAAAAAGGGCCCAACTTTTTGTGGTTTAGCGATACAATCACTATGCCCTCAACAGCGGCACAGTTGAAAATCTTCATATCAACTGCGGAATACAGGATGAAATTGCATTCACCATCGCATGAAAATCAGACTTGTTTCGGGGCCACTTCAGAACTCACCGTGCCATCCAGCTTTGATTGGCGTCGCTATGCCGCCATGTCCACATTTACGCCGCTGTGGCCGTTCAGAAGATTCTAGAAACGTGCACTCACGGAGAACGTGAGGTTTCGCGGTTCTCCTCCGAAAATTTCCACAGTTGTGTTCGCGTTCGCTATGTATTTGCGATCGAGCAAATTCTGCACGTTAAGCGAAATATCATAATTCCGCCACCGGTAATACAGGGCTGCATCCACACGAGTGTATCCCGGAATTACAAAGTAGCTTTTGGTGCTGGGGCTGCCCCCCCAGCGTTTTCCCGTATAAATCACCCCTAGGCCGCCTCCCAGGCCCCTGAGGGCACCCGTTGGAACGTTATAGCGTGTCCAAAAATTACCGGAGGCCCGCGGTGCATTGGCCACATCCTTGCCGATCGTCTCGGGGAATTTTTGCGATTTGGTGATGGTAGCTTTCATAAATGCCGCCCCGGCCTGCACCTGCCAGTAGGGCACTGGCAGCCATGCGGTCTCGAACTCAATCCCTTTGCTCGTTTGCTCCCCATCAATCCGATTGATTCCCCGGCTATCAGGCAATGTCAGACCAGTATCGCTCACAACATTGGACATTTTAATCTGGTAAATGGCCAGGGTGCTGTAGATGCGCCGGTCGGCAGTCTGCAGCTTCAAGCCACCCTCGTACTGTTCGCCTTTTTGCGGTGGAAATCCTGCGGTGCCGCTGGCATCCACCTGGTTGAGTCCGTTGGGGGTGAACGACTGGTTGAAGCTGGCGTATACGGACAACGGCGCAGTGACTGAGTATACTGCGCCACTCTGAAAGACGAACGTGGAGTTGTTTCTGCTGTAGTATCGGTATCCTTCTGCAGGGAAAAATGGATCGTAGGAGTGCGCATTCCACTGGGAATGGCGTTCCCCGATCAGCAGTTGGAGACGATCACCGATCTTGATCTGATCGGAAATATATTCGTCAAATGTATCGAACCATTGCTTCGGGTCGAGTTGACCAGTGCCGTCCGGTGGATAACTGGCACCCGGCACAGGATTATAGGCGTTGATCGGCGGGACGTTTGGCCCGGAACCAAAGCGCAGCGCATCGAAAAATTCGCGACCGCCCGAAATGCCGATCAGCAGCGTGTGCTGGAACCTTTTGAATTTAAAGGTTCGAAAGACGCTGGCATCAAAGAAATTATACCGATGGCCGGTGAAATTGGAAAAGTAAGTGCGCGTGACCGTGGAGGTCTCGACTGGTAGCAGGCTCTTGATCGAGGTGTTGTTTAGAGCACGCCGGCCAGCGCCGTTCCACGTCGAGCGATACAGGGCGCGTAGCGTCCAAGCATCTGCCATCTGGGTGCGGAAGGCCAGGCTCAATGCCTCGCCCCGGTTGAAATCCACGTCCCGCTTCTCCTGATAGTGGACGTTATAGGGGGCCACCAGCGAGACGCTGTTGAAGGGGGCCATCAGGCCATCGTCCGCCGTTATTCTTTCCTGGACCACCTCCACCTTCGCGGTAAGCTCCGTCTGCGGGCTCCACCGGTAAGTCAGGGAGGGATACAGATAATATTCCCGGGCCATAACGTCCTTGCGATATGATTCCATGCGCTTGGCGTTAGCTATCAGACGATAGAGCCAATGTTTATTCTGGTCGATCGGGCCGGTTAGATCTATGGTACCTTCGAACTTCATTCTCTCGCCGGGCGAGCTATAATGGCCTGCATAAGTGCCAATCGACATAACGGCGTTAACCTCCTTGGTCACCTTCGGAGATTTGGTAACAATATTGACAAGGCCGCCCGGGCTCAATTGTCCATACATGACGGAGTTGGGGCCCTTCAATATCTCAAGGCGCTCAACGTTCGCGGTGCTGACCGATGCCTTGATCGACGTGCTCCCTCCCACGCCGTCAGTCTGAATGTTCCAATACTTGACGCCGCCGCTGCTCGTGAATCCTCGAACCGTGAATCCGTTGGGTGATGAGTTGCTCTCGCGTGTCATGCCCACGACGTACGGCAGAAGGTCATCCACCGAGCGTGCCCTGCGGTCAATGATCGCACTGGCGTTGAGTATCTGCAGGGATGTGGATATTTCCTTTAGCGATGTCGGGATTTTCGCCACAGTGGAAGTAGTGTCCTCGGCATAGCGACCGAGATCGGTCGTAACCTCGAAAGGATCCATCCGCACGGGTTCCTCTTTTCTCTCTAACGGGCCGACCTGTATCTGCTTAAGAGGCTCACGGGGATGATCCGCTGCTTTGATCGACGAAGCACGCCTTGTTAGGCTGTCCGCAAAATCGACGGCGCTTCTTGCTACTACAACATACTTCCCCGATGCATTTTCGGTAGCGACAAATCCGGTGCCTTGCAGCAGTAGATTCAACGCTATATCTGGTTCGAATTGGCCGGACACACGATTGGCCTTAACCTTTTGTAAATCGTCGTATGCAAAAACGACGCTAATCGCTGCCTCTCTAGAGAAAACAAGCAGAGCCTCGCCTGCGGGCTGTTGTTCGATTGAGAAAATTACGGGAGTAGCTTGTAACTCGGTAAACAGGGACAACACATAACCGGCGATGGCAAACGTGAGAAAACGCGTATGGTAACGCATGGGCGGGGCTCGATGCTCTTACTAACACAGACGAAACTGTGCCATTGTAGCGAGGTAAAAGCCAAATCAGCAAGAACCACAATTTTCAGGCAAGCATTTTCCTAGCATTGGATTAAGCTTTGGGATGACTAGAGGCAATGCGCGAACCTGCGTTGGGCAGGGGCGAGGGACAGGCATATCTACTTCGTTAAATTGTTGAATACTTACCACAATCCCGGCGTAGCAATTGTGTCTTCTGGGACCCGTTGGAATATTCAGCCGACATTGCCAGTCTTTGCTGCCTTTTGGGATTGCTCGACCTTGCCCAACAAGGGGCCCCGGGCTGCCTCTAGCCCGGCAGGAGATTGCTGACGTCTGAAATTTTTAGAGTGATTGAAAGGAAAATTATTCTTTACAGGCTTGCCTTCGAGGCATCATAATTCACATTGAGATGCCCCCAACAAATTCCGGTTATACGGATTTTGCTGAATTTTATAGTGTGACCCTGCAACCATTGCGGCGTTACCTAAAGAATATAATTGGATGTTACGCAACTGCGCAGGATCTCGCCCATGACGCCTATATACGTGTGTTTCCGGTCATGCAGCGGAAATGCCTTTCCCATCCCCAGGGGTATCTCTACACTACGGCTTACCGGCTTGCCCTGAATCAATGTAAACGCCGTCGCTACGCCCCCGTGAATGGGTTAAACTCATCTGTTATCGAACTGGTCCCATCAGGGAGCCCTGGCCCCGTCCGCATTGTAATGGCGAGGCAGGAACTGGCGCATCTGAGGAAAGCCATGCTTGGCCTGCCGCCCGGCTGCCGCCGGGTATTGGAGCTTTCCCGGATCGAACATCTCCCGAATAAGGATATAGCCCAACGCCTGGATATCTCATGCGTCACGGTTGAGAAGCAATTGGCCCGGGCATTGCGATTGCTCCGCCAATCCTTGAAGCATGACCCTGTTCGGTCGCCACGCAGAACGTTCAGGAATAAACGGCAGTCGAGTCCGACCTATGTCTGTGAAAGCTAGACACGACGATTTTCCGATAGCCGTTGAGCAACAGGCTGCCCGGTGGGCGGTAAAGCTGGCTGATCGTGGATTAACGCCAAGAGAAAAACAGGCGCTGGAAACCTGGCTCGCGGCGGACCCGCAAAATATGGCCTGCTTGGAACAACACCAGGAGTTATTTGATCAATTGGGCACATATCTGCCAAGGCTTGCCGGCACCAAAACTGCGCCTCCAAGCATTCCGTACTCCGTTTCCTGGACTCGACTGGGAAAATACGCCGCTGGCCTCGGCGTCGCAGCCGCCTTGTCCGTGCTCTTTTTTAGCGAGCTCGGACAGCGCTCCCTTTCGGGAACGGCACAGACGGAAACCTTTATAACCCAACCTGGAAAACGGCAAACGGTGATTCTTGTCGACGGCACGCGGGTAGAGCTTAACGCCCAAACTCGCCTCGATTTTGATTTCGGTTCATCCCTGCGCCGCGCGCGCCTCACCTGTGGCGAAGCGATATTCTCGGTCGCCAAGGATCCCTCTCGGCCCTTTGTGGTTGAAACCCCTGAACAGATCGTTCGAGACATTGGCACGGTATTCGATGTTCGAGTGGCGGAACCTGGACACCTTGACTTAGTAGTTCTTGAGGGAGCCGTAGAGGTTAAATCATCTGCTGCTGATCCAGCGCCGTCGAGAACGGGGCGCCATCCCCGTCAAAAATCGAGTGCCGCGGATGGGGTAAATGTCCCGTTCACCCTTATCGCTGGGCAAAAGCTTACCCTCTCCTCTCACGAGGCACATGTATTCTCGCTGCCTCCGACTGCGTTGGATGATGAGGTCGCTTGGCGGAGAGGACACGTTGTGTTTGATGGGACTCCCCTTAAGGAAGCGGTGGCCCAGTTTGCCCGTTACCATGGTCAATCTATTGTCGTCTCCCCAATAGTCGCCCATCTCCGCGTGGGTGGCCGATTTAATCTTGACGATCTAGGCGATTTTACTGCGGCACTGGAGCTGGTTATGCCTGTCAGTGCAATCAGGCAAAAGGATGGAGTGATTCTGATTACTCCGAGATAACTGCCCAGCATAAAGTTAAATCCCGGGAAAGAGCGGATGGGGAGTGATGGTTCTTCTCGGTTCGATTGTTTAATAGGCAGGGCCGTCACTTGCATGGACCCGCCCTATCCCTTTCCTAACCTTTGTATTACCGCAAGTTCTCAATAAGCAGTCATACGTTAGTTTAACCCCCCCGGCTAAAAGCTTCAAAATCTAACCGTTAAACCTTTCCGACTTACCACTCTGGAGAGCAACTGCCTGATCTGTTCAAACGGATGCATTGGGTTGCAGGCAAATGCAGTTGCCAGAAAGCGCGCTGGGAAATGTTTGACGTAATCAAAAAGAAAGAACCCAAAGTGATCGAATCCGATTCAAAGCGAATCCCAAGTTCCCCAGTCAAACTGTCGGTTTCCGACCTGGAACAAATGGCCAGGCAAATTCGCCGTGATCTCATCGATATGATCTACACGGCGAATGCGGGACATCCGGGCGGGTCACTCTCCGCGACCGACATTGTCACGGCACTGTACTTCCGCGTCATGTGCGTCGATCCACAGAACCCTCGATGGGAAGACCGCGACCGCTTCATCCTATCGAAAGGCCACGCCTGCCCCGTTTGGTATGCCGCCCTCGCAAATCGCGGCTTCTTTGATCGCGCCCATTTGAAGACACTTCGCAAATTGAATGGCATGCTGCAAGGTCACGCGGACATGAAGAAAACTCCTGGCATTGATATGACCGTCGGTTCGTTGGGGCAGGGATTCTGCGCCGGGGTGGGCATGGCGCTGGCTGCGCGTTGCCTAAAAAAAGATTTCCATGTCTGGGCCATGATTGGCGACGGGGAGATGCAGGAGGGTTCCATCTGGGAGGCCGCCATGGCTGGTGCCAAATGGAAATTAGACAATCTGACGGCGATTCTCGACAAGAACGGACTGCAAAATGATGCGTTCGTCGAAAACGTGATGCCCATTGAGCCGGTCGCGGATAAATGGCGAGCGTTTGGTTGGAGGGTCCTCGAAATCGACGGGCACAATATGCAGGAGATTGTCGAGGCCATGGAACAAGCCCTGATAATCCGGGGCATTCCAACAATCATCATTGCCAAAACCATTAAAGGCAAAGGCGTTTCCTTTATGGAGAATCAACCCGACTGGCACGGCAAAGCACCGAACGCCGAACAATATCGGCAAGCTATGCACGAACTCGAAGTCGCCGTCTAATGACTACTCATCAATCGCACTATCATCACTTGTTGCCCGAAGTGGCCCAGCTCCTCGATGCACCCGATTTCCTTCAGCGGACAAAATCGGTCGCAACACGTTTTTCGTACGCCGAAGCCCTCCTCGATCTAGCCGACCGCAATCCGAAGGTCGTTGTGCTTAATGCCGACGTATCAAAATCAATAAATACCAACAAGTTCGCCGCCAAATATCCAGACCGGGAGTTCAACTTTGGCATCGCCGAGCAAAATATGATGGCCGCAGCAGCGGGAATGGCGACGACCGGCTTGATCCCGTTCGCCTCGACATACGCAGTGTTTGCCAGTATGCGCGCACTCGATCAGGTCCGCAACAGCATCCACTATCCCCACCTCAACGTTAAGATTGGAGCGAGTCACAGCGGGATTACGCCAGGACCTGATGGAGTCACGCACCAAGCCCAAGAGGATTTGTCGATTATGCGGTCGCTGGCGACTTCAACGGTGATCTCACCTGCCGATGCTGTGACCGCCAAACTGGCAACTTGTGCGGCGGCGGATTGGGAGGGGCCAGTTTATCTAAGTCTCACCCGCGACCCAGTCCCCATTTTATTCGATGAGGACTATCCATTCCAGATCGGCAAGATGGTCACGTTACGTGACGGCTGTGACGCAACAATTATAGCGAATCGCGACCTTGTTGCGCATGCACTAATTGCGGCCGAGCGGCTAGCCCAAGAAGGCCTCGATATTCGCGTGATTGATTGCCACACGATTAAACCCCTTGACGAGGAGGCGATCCTCCAGGCCGCCAGTGAAACCGGCGCTATCGTCACGGCCGAGAACAATATCATCTTCGGCGGATTGGGCAGCGCAGTTGCAGAGACGCTGGTTGAGCATTGCCCGATTCCGATGCAGCGCATCGGGGTGCAGGACACGTTCGCAGAATCCGGCCCTTATTTGGACTTGATCGATAAATATGGGCTGACGGCGCCGCATATCCTCAAGGCGGTCAAGCGGGTGATTGAGCGAAAGAGATAACCGGAAGTCTGCTCTCAGATGGGCGTCTTACCCGCCCGACCTTCAAGAGGCTCAAGTGAAGGAAGTCCTTACCCAAGCCGCATTGCTCTGTGCTGATTGGGCGGAATGACATGAAAGGTCAGCCGCAGTCCGAATGACGGAGTTTTAGGACATGGAGACAGAGTAGCAATTAGGCAAAAATTGCCGGACTCAGCAATTCAGCGGCTTGTGCGTTCCCTCAAAAAACCATCCGATGCCAAAAATATTCCAGGCCACTTCCCGTGAAGAATCCCCCCGAATTTAGTCAAACAGGCGACAAGTCAGAAATTTTTGGCAGCCACTATTCCATCGCAAGCTGCTGGTGCCCGGAGTGGGACTCGAACCCACACGACTTTTCAGTCAGGGGATTTTAAGTCCCCAGCGTCTACCATTCCGCCATCCGGGCGTGTACCATTTCCTAAATGGGGGTCGGCGCCGCCAATGCGAGCCAAACCTGCGGAGATCGGCCAAGCCGCCGCAGGGGGGGCCCGATCGCCGCCGGCCCAGCCGCCCCACGCTCGACATGCCCACCGGCATTGCTTCTACTAACTGTTACTCTCATTTTTGTTGTTTTACGGTCATGAGCGCCCTTCCCGTCCCGAGTTTCCGCGCTGCCCTTGCCGCCGAGCAGCCGCTGCAAATCGCAGGCACCATCAATGCCTTTTCCGCGTTGCTCGCCCAACGCGCCGGCTTCCGCGCCCTCTATCTCTCCGGCGCAGGAGTCGCCAACGCCTCCTATGGGCTGCCCGATCTCGGCATGACCAGCCTTGACGACGTCCTCACAGACGCCCGCCGAATCACCAGCGCCGTCGCCCTGCCGCTCCTCGTCGACATCGATACCGGCTGGGGACACGCATTCAACATTGCCCGCACCATCCGCGAGATGGGCCGGGCCGGTGTAGCCGCAGTGCACATCGAAGACCAGGTCGCCGCCAAACGCTGCGGTCACCGCCCGGGCAAGGAACTCGTTGCCACCACGGAGATGTGCGACCGCCTCAAGGCCGCCGTTGACACTCGGCCCCACTCCGAATTTGTCATTATGGCACGCACCGACGCTGCGGCCATTGAAGGCGTGCCCGCCGCCATCGCCCGCGCCCAAGCCTATGTCGCCGCCGGGGCCGATATGATATTCGCCGAGGCGCTCACCGCGCTCGACGACTATAGGAAATTCACCGCCGCCGTGCCCGTGCCGGTGCTGGCCAACCTGACCGAGTTCGGCAAGACGCCCCTCTTCACCCTGGCGGAACTGCATTCCGTCGGAATCGCCATGGCGTTGTATCCTTTGTCGGCTTTTCGGGCGATGAACCACGCTGCCCGCGATGTCTACGCTGCCATCCGCTGCAACGGCACGCAAAAGAGCGTGGTGCCCCAGATGCAAACTCGCGCCGAGCTTTACGACGTCCTCAATTACCACGCATATGAACAGCAGATCGACCGGCTGTTCAGGAAAACCTGACCTGGGCGGTCGATCCATGGTTACCCCCATCAACTTCCTTGTATCTTTCGCTTTCGCCAAGGAAACCCTGTACACAAACGCATCTGGTGATGCCATTGGCTTGGGGAAGGCGAGAAATTAGGGTCCGCCTTCCAGCCCATCGATTCGAGATCACGATCCCGCTCTAGCAGGCCTTAAAGCCGACACCCTGTCATGATTAGCGGGGAGGAGGCGACAGCCTCACCCGCTCCTCTCTGCAGCCGGGGACTTTTGGATGGAGACCCTTTGGCTCTGGAGTCCCACCGGCATTGTACTCCCTGGCGTCAGGACGGCAGGTGGCGTCAGGATATGACACTTTACTGGTAGTTTCTCTACACTCTCATGGCGCTCTAGAATTTGTCATTTAATAGATGACAAATGCAGATCTGCCCATTGGGAGTCTTGTCATTTAATAGATGACATTATTCCGCGGCCACGCAGCCGCCGCGGGTTGGGCAATGGCGGGATATGCTGTCGGAGAAAGGAACACGGCTAAGCACATGTCTTTGCCTACCAATGCCACGCCCCGTCTTGCCAGGCCGGAGAATTGTCTGTTGTTTCGGTTTCGCTCCTGGAGCGGTTTCCAAAAAAACTGCAGCCGTTTTCACATGTGCGTCCTCTCTGAAAGAGCCGTTTAGTCTCGGCTACACTTCAATTTAAACCGCTCTAGTCATGAGTACCTAGCTCAAGCCCACCAACCTAGCCGCCGGTCTTAAGACCATTCTTGTCATCGACGATGATGCTCCACTGCGCCTAGCCTGATGGCAGGGCTCGAGTTGGGCGGCTACCGCATGCTGGGCGCCAGGACGGCTGACGAAGGTCTGGCCATGACTCACCTCCACCTGCCCGATCTGGCCCTTTGCGACATCGATATGCCAGGCAAAAAAGTCCATCGCATGCTGCAAGAGATGCGCGCGCCCCCTGCTGGCCAACCGTCAGTTTTTGCTCATGACCGGCAACACGGCCTTTGCGCATCCCCGCGCGGGCATGGATCTCGGAGCGGACGATTTTCCCCTCAAGCCCTTCCAATATCGCCGAGCTCCTGCCTTGCATTCAGGCTCGGCTCAAGCGCGCCGAGATCAACCGGCGGGAGCGCATGCGCTCCTTCGCCATGTCGAGCCCGGGCCGATCCCTTCCCCCGTCCATATAGGCGAACCTTTGTCTGCCCGCGGCCCTAATGGGAATTAGGGCTCGGGTCATTTCCCCATCGGGCGACGCCGATGCTATCCATGCCGGCAATTGGGTCTATGGATAGAGTCGCGAACGAATATCCGTCCGACGGTTGACATGGAAGTGATCCACAACAGATTTTCGATCACTCGGGACAATCTGCCCGGATCAATACCGTCCTGCTTCCATGTCTTCACGTCTCGCTCCCTCCGATCCTATCCTGCCACGTGTCTCCAAGACGAACAGCCCATGATCTCGGGAGGGGGTGCCTGTTAGGTTCCCATGAATAATTATCAAATCATTGCGGCGGTTACCGTCGCCACACTGGTGTGGTGCGGTGCCTACGCATATATGGTCCGCCGTCTCATTATCGGTAAAAAGAGGAGGCGCATGCCGCACCAGTCAGTTGCCATCGGCTATTGGACAGTGCCGGCTGTGATTGCGGGGGTGGGATACCGGTACCTTCCGGGAAAAGACCGCCTGACCGTATCCCTGCTCGTCCTCGCCTGGGGGATCGTGGCGGTGATCCCCATCATCTGGCTGGCAAAGAAATATCTTGAGCGCCTCCGTGAATCCAAGCCCTCGAATCCCGATCGGGCTGAAACGCAACGCCCGTAAGATCATTCACTTCCAGGCTCACCGTGCATCCGCCGCTGGCACGCGTCAGATTCTCCTTCATGCTTCCGTCCCCGCCCGCCGGGCGGTGCCGACGGGGCAATTTCACACATGGTTGCCGCAAGGGTGAGTCCGCGGCTGCGCACGGAGGGCAGGCGGACACGTTGAGATCCTGAACATCTTCGCCTTCGCTTGCCTCTAACCAGGCAGGGTGAAGTTCTCGAACTGCTGTTTCACCTCGGCAAGAAAAGCTGCCGCACCCGTCCCATTGACGATCCGGTGGTCAAAGGTGAGCGACACGGTGGCGACCTCGACGGGATGGATCACGCCGCCGTCGTTGTGCAAGCGCTCGTGTGCCGCGCCGATAAACAGCGTGCTCATGGCCGGCGGCACAACAAGGGGAGTCGCCGACTCGATCCCAAATGCGCCCAGGCTCGAGATATTGACCGGCGCCTGTACGTCGGCGAGCTTGCCGCGTCTGGTCTCCTCGATCGCCCGATGGTAAGCGGTTATAAAATCGGTCCAGCCCAGCTTGTTTGCCGCCGGAATCGCCGCGGTGGCCAGCTGGTCCTCCGCCAGCGCGACGGCCACCCCGAGCTCGAAATCCATCTGCTCGAAGATGCTGCCATCGCGGTTGACGAGGCAACGGAAGGCGGCGTGCTTTCCCATCGCCCGGGTGACGCACCACGAAATCATCAGCGAGGGCGAGGGGGCGCCGGGGCCGAGCCTTTGCTTGGCCTCATTGCGGGCGGCCCTCAGTGCATCCCACCGCACATCCATGAGCATGCTCACCGGCACCACGGCATCAAGACGCCTGGTGATCGCCTGAGACAATGCCGGCTTGCGCAAGGCATTCTGTCCCATGGGAGACGAAGCCATTGGGCGCTCGACGGCGGCGGCCGGAGTCGCGACCGGTGACTTTGGGACCGGGCTGACCGCCTGCGCCATTACCGCACACTCGGCGGCCACCGTTACGAGGGCAATTTCCTGGCCGATGGCGAGTGTCTCGTCGATATTTGCCTTCCACTCCTTGAACACACCGGGAAAAGAGGACTCGATCGGGTAAACCGCCTTGTCGGTTTCAACTTCGCACAGGACTTCGTCGGCGTTCACGGCATCGCCCGGTTTTTTCAGCAATGCCACCATCCGGGCTGAACGGATGCCTTCACCCATGAGGGGGACTTTAACGATGATATCATGGGAGCCTGTCATGGCGGGAGGCGCCGCGACCCCAGATGCGACGGGGGCCGGCGGCGAGCCATCCATCGGACCGGTCCCGGCTGGCGCGGGCGGGATGGGGGCAATCAACGCGCCGCGTTTCACGGCCAGGGACAGGGTCCGGCGGATTGCCTCGACCACGCGCGCCGTGTCCGGCAGTGCCGCGCGCTCGTAGATTGGATTGTAGCCGATCATCACCGGGCCCTTTGCCACGAGAACGGGCGGGCTGACCAGGCAACTCCACACGTCCGGCCGGGCAGCCAGATGCGAAATGATCATCTGGCCCACGCTGCAGTTCTCAGAATCCTCCTGAACCACGACGAGCCGGCCGGTCTTGCGCACCGAGGTTTCGATCAGGTCCTTGTCCCAAGGAATGATAGAACGCAGGTCGATCAACTCGACACTCACCGTGTCGCCGAAAAGCGCCACCGCGTCCTGCGCGATCTCCACCGTGTTGCCCCAAGCCACGACGGTCACATCCACGCCTGCTGTGCACCGGCGCGCCCGGCCGATGGGCACAGAGACGATCGCATCGGGCACGTCCTTCTCGGCCCACAGAAGATGCTTGGGGATGAGAAAGAGGACCGGATCCTCGGCGTGCATGGCCGACCAGAGCAGACCCGCCGCATCCTCCGGGGTGCTGGGCACCACGACGCTCAGGCCCGGGTAATGGGCGAAGGTGGATTCATTGGTCTGGCTGTGCCAGAGAGCACCGCCAGGGAGGTAGGCGCCATAGGGCGCGTAGATTACGACCGGGCACCTCCACTGTCCGTTCGAGCGCCAGCGGAGGGTGGCCAGGTTGGTCACTAGCTGGTTGAAACCCGGAAAAATAAAATCAATGAACTGCAGTTCAAACACGGGCCGCCGGCCGTAGGCGGCCAGGCCGCACGCCACCCCGAGGATCGTTGATTCGGCCAGGGGCGAGTTGAACACCTGCCGCGGGAAATCCCGCGAGAGCCGCTGGGTGAGACGGAAGACTCCGCCCTTCGGATCCTCCACGTCCTCGCCGAAAATGAGGCGGGATGGATCGGCTTCGAGACCGGCGCGCAGGGTCCGGTTGACGACGTCGCCCATCCGTGTTCTGCCCGGCCGGAACAGCGTCTCCTCCCTGCCCGGCCAGGGCCACGGGGCAACCACGTCAAGCTCGAGTTCCGCGGCGATCGGATCGGCGGCGAGCTCCGCCTCGGCGTAGTCCTGCCTGACCCGGTCTTTAATCTGTTTTTCGAGCTTCGCAAATTCTGCCTCGGACAATTCACCTGCGTCGATCATCTGCCGCTTGAGTACGAGGATCGGATCGTGTTTTTCCAACGCGGCAAGGTCGGCCTTGGGGCGGTAGAGGGTGTGGTCGTCGGAGCTTGTATGACTCGAGAGACGTTCCATTTTCGCCCACAGCAGGCCCGGACCCTGACCCGCGCGGAGTTGGGCAATGGCGTCCCGAGCGGCTGCGTGGACCGCCCCGATGTTCCACCCGTCGATGACGGACCACTGATCCCCATTGAGCACCTTAAGCGCCAGGGGGTTGATTTTCCGCGTCGGTGTGCTGATGCCGTAGGCGTTGTCCTCGACGATGAACAGAATGGGCAATTGACGTTCCTGGGCGAAGCATACCGCCTCGTAGAAATCGCCCTGCCGCGACGCCGCATCCCCCAGGGTCGTGATCACGACGCCCGATTGCCCGTCGAGCTGCATGCCCCAAGCCATGCCACAGGCGGGCAGCAACTGCGAGGCGGTCGGCGTGGGCACGCTCCATATGTTGAGTGCCCGAGAGCTGTAATGCGACGGGAGCATACGTCCCCGGCTCGCCGAGCCGCGCTTTGCGAAATATTCGAGAGCCATTTCCCACGTGGGCAGGCCGCGCGCCAGCACCAGGCCCCGGTCGCGGTAATAGGGCACCACATAATCGCCTGCCGCAAGTTGCCGCCCGATTGCCGCAAGCGCCTCGTGCCCGCGGCCCGAGACATGAAAATGCCCCTTGCCCTGCCGATTCAGACTCTCCTCACGCAGATCGCCGTGCCGGCTTTCCAGCATAGTTAGCAGAAGCTGGCGCCTGAGTTCAGGGGACAGTGGAGAAGCAACGTGCGTGGCCATGCGATCAGCGCGGGAAGGAAAGCGAAAATCCCCCGGGCGCAAGGCGCAGATCAACGGCCCCGACGGCAGCGTCGCCAATTATGTTCAGCCGGCAAACAGGCCCGTCTTGCGCGCATAGCGCATAAGGCCGCCGCGGAAAGCCGGGAAACCCGCCCCCAGCAGCAGCGCCAGATCCGCTTCGTCCGGCGTCCGGACGACTCCTTCGGCCAGGCTGCGCTTGGTTTCGTCGATCATCACCTGCAGCAGGAGGTCGGCGAGGGTCGCCACGTCGGGCGGAGCGGAGGGCACCGCAGGCGCGAGTGGTGCCATGGCCGGATTAATCGCCTCCCGGCCGTCCGCATAAACATAGAAGCCCGAACTCGCGCCCTGTTTCCGGCCCTTCAGCCCCGCCGCCAGCATCCGGCGGCAAATGGTCGAGGCCTGAAAACGCCCGGGGAAATAGCGCTCCATTTCGCCTAAAATGCAGTCGGTATCATCGATACCCACCTCATCGATCAGCCGCATCGGCCCCATCGCCCAGCCCCAATCGCACAAAGCGCGATCGATCACATCGGTCGGCACGCCCTGTTCCCACAGCCGGCACGCTTCATTCAGGCAGAAGAAAAGCACGCGTGTTACGAGGAAGCCCGGCGCTGATTTGCAGACTACGGGCGTCTTTCCGATTTCCCGGCTGAACGCCAGTGCGCGTTCCGCGGTCGCGCGCGTCGTTTGCCGCCCCAGGACCAGCTCGACCAGCGCCATCCGGTTAACCGGATTGAAGAAATGCAGGCCGAGGATGCGTCCGGGTACCGCCGCCTGCGCGCTGATCTCCTCGATCGGCAGCGCCGAGGTGCTGGTTGCCAGCACAGATTCAGGCGGCAAGACTTTCGCAACCTCCGCGAGCAGCGCCCGCTTGGCCGCCACGTCCTCGACGATGGCCTCGATCACCAAGTCACAATCGACCAGGTCCGCCACATCGGTCGTGATGGCGATGCCGCCGAGCGCCTTGTGCGCCGCCTCGTGCGTCGTCTCGCCACGCGCGATCGACTCGTGAAACAATTTCCGGACGGCCTCCATGCTCCGCTTCAGAATGTCCGGCTGCGTGTCCACCAGGATGACCCCGAAGCCCCGCGCCGCCAGCCATTGCGTGATGCCGCTGCCCATGTCACCCGCCCCGACAATGCCGATGATCCGGAAAGGCGCGGGGGCCGGGCCGCCCGCCGCGGGAGGGAACCATGCGTCGAGCGTCTGCTTCCCGTTTCCGTCCTTCAGGAGCAATATATGAATCAGATTTTTGCAGACCTCACCCGCGGCCAAGGAACCGTACAGTTCCGCCTCGATCCCCAGCGCCTCGTCCAGACTGCGCCCTCCGCCCTTTTCCACGGCTTCCAGCAAGGCCAGCGGCGCGGGCAGCCTGCCTCCCGTGCTGGCAAGCACGCCCAGGCGCTGATCGGCATAAAAAGAGACCGGAGGCGGAGGCGGAGGCGGACGTGATGGGATGCCTTCGGCGGCGAATTTCAGCGCAATAGCCCGGGCGCGTTCCTTCAAGGTGGCGGCGGGCACAACTTCGTCGACAATCCCCACCGCCAGCGCTTTTTCGGCCGGTACCAGCACCGCTGCCAGCATGTGCTCCACTGCCGCCTGTGCGCCGATCAGCCGGGGCAGGCGGGCGCAGCCGCCCCACCCTGGAATTGTGCCCAGACCGATCTGAGGCAGGCCAATCCGGGTGGCGGGGGCATCACTCGCCAGGCGCCAATGGCAGGCCAGAGCCAGCTCGCAGCCGCCGATCGCACAGACTCCGTGAATGGCGCACACGACTGGCGTTTTGAATCCGGCCAAGCGCTCGAACAGTTGCTGCCCCTCGCGTGAAAACGCGGTGGCAGCGGCGGCATCCGGCAGGCTGGAAATCATTTTCAGATCGGCGCCGGAGATAAAAACACGCTCCTCTGCGCTCAGAATGACCACTGCCTTCACCCGGGCGGCAGCCAAGCCGTCGAGGGCGTCGTGCAATGCCGCCGGCATGGATGGATCCAGCGCGCTGGCGCGGCTGCCGGGATCGTTGAAAACAATCCAACCCAGCCCATCGTCATCCACGGTGTGTGTTAGCGGCGGGCTCATGTCAGGTCTGATCCTAGGCGCACTTTATGGTAAGAGAAAATAAACAGCGCCAACCGGGGCGACAATGTTTATTCGCCGGGACGAATCGGACGACGGAATTCGGCACGGACGGCAAACCGGCGCAGATATTTCAGCGCCACGGCAAAATCATTGGGCAGCGGCGCCTGCACGGTCATGCGCTCCCCGCTGGCCGGATGAGTGAAGGTCAGTTCACCAGCGTGCAGTGCGAGGCGGCGGATCAGTGGCTGCTCCTGGTCGCGATTCTTGTAGCCGCGCTTCAGGTCCGACAGCAGCAGCAGCGACCCATCGCCATAGAATGGATCATTCAGAATCGGCAGGCCACTGGCCGCGAGATGCACGCGTATCTGGTGCGTACGGCCGGTCAACGGCCGGCAGTCCAACAACGAAAACCGGCCGAAGCGCCCGACCACGCGAAACTCAGTGACGCTCGCCTTGCCGTGCTTCTTGACGACGCACATGCGGCCGGGTCGCGCCTCGTCCTCCTTGAGCACCAAGTCCACCGTGAATTGATCCGCCTCCGGCTGGCCCCCGACCAACGCATGATAGAGCTTGGCGACCGTCTTGCCCTGAAACTGGCCGCTCAACGAATCGAGCGCGGCCTTAGTTTTGGCGAAGAGCACGACACCGCTCGTATCGGCATCAATGCGATGCACGTTGGCCACATGCGGTCCGAATTTCGCATGCACCAAACCCACCAGATGCTCGCGCGCCTTGTTCCAGCGGTCGGGAGCGACGAGCAATCCGCTCGGCTTGTCGAAGGCGACCAGCGTCTCGTCTTCATGAATGATCGGCGGCATCGGCATCGGGGCGCCTTTCCATCGCGGAACGGCGCCAGGCGCAATCCAATACCGCCGATGGGCGGCACATCCTTGTTGTGTCTTTCCCATGCGCCGTCCGCGCCGTCGCTATTCCGTGCAAGCGAACTCGTTCGCTCTCCCCAACCTGAAAGGAGGGCTGAAGGCCGTCCCGTCGGCACGCCGATGCCTGTCCGGGGCCTGGACCGCTCATAAGTGATCTACAGGGCGGGCGATTCTGCCGGTCGGCCAAGCGGGGCTTATCTTCATGATCAGGTAATTACACCTCACCAAAACACCAGCCACTGTCGGTTGGGTTCGAACGGTCAAAACCATGTATGAAGTAGGTTTTTCGCCTCATTTCGCTTGCGAAAACCGGCCCGCGTCGCGCCTTGAGTGGATCTAGCGTCATGCTCAGGCCACCCAACAGCCTTGTGAGTATTGTCGCCGGTCACATGGCCAGGCGACTGAGCGGGCGGCTCCGGAAGCTGGGCAACGGGGTGCAGGCCCAGCAGGCCGCCTTCCAGCAGTTATCCGCATGTCTCGCCCACACTGCATTTGGGCGGGATGCCGGAATCGAAACCGGCCTGACCTACGAACAGTTTCGCACCCGAGTCGCCCCGCAAACCTACGGGCAGCTCAGACCGTATATCGATCGCATGAAACGGGGCGAGGCCGATGTCCTCTGGCCAGGCCACTGCACGATCTTTGGCGTGTCCTCCGGGACAACCGACGAGTCTCCGAAACAGCTGCCCGTAACAGATGCGATGCTCGGCCACTTCCACCGGGCCGGGCGGGACTCGCTTCTGCTCTACGTTATGCGCGCTGGTCATGCCGGCGTGTACTTGGGTCGGCAGCTCCTGGTGGGAGGCACGACCGCCCTGGTGCCCGTCGATTCGGACGCCACGACCGGGGCGTATGCCGGAAACCTCAGCGGCATCGCCACGCTGAACCTGCCTGGTTGGGCAAGACAGCATCTCTATGAGCCTGGCCATGCTATCGCGCAGATGACCGACTGGCCCGCCAAACTGCAGGCCATGGCCGAGCGCACCTGCCATGCCGACATCACGCTTCTCGCCGGCATTCCCAACTGGATTCTGGAATTCGCCGAAGTTATTCTGGCCCGCGCCCGTCAGGGCAGCGACCATTATCCCACACTGCAATCGCTCTGGCCCAATCTTGAATGCCTGGTGCACGGCGGGGTGCCCCTCGGTCCATTTCAGGACAGGCTGCGCTCCCTCGCCGGTCCAGAGGTTAATTTCCACGAAATCTATCCGTCCGTCGAAGGATTCATCGCCGCGCAGGATGATGAGGCCTCGCTCGGCCTGCGTCTCCTGGTCGATGCCGGTCTGTTCTTCGAATTTCTGCCAATGCAGGATTTTGACGAGGACAACCTAGCGAACCTCGGTGACCGGACCGTGCCAATCGAAGGAGTGCGACCTGGCGTCGACTATGTTCTGCTGCTGACCACGCCGGCCGGCCTGTGCCGTTACGCTCTTGGCGACATTGTACATTTTGTCTCCACCCATCCGCCACGATTGATCTATGCCGGCCGCACCAAGCTTCAGCTCAACGCTTTTGGTGAACATGTGATCGAGAAGGAGCTCACCGATGCGCTGCTGGCCGTCTGCCAAGGCAATGGATGGCAGATGGTAAATTTTCATGCCGCCCCCCTTTTCTCCACTCCCGCGTTGCAGCAGGCGCGCGGCGCCCACGAATGGTGGATCGAACTGCAACCCGGCACGATGCGGACACCCACGGGACCGCTGCTTGCCATCGATCTCGACCGGGAACTCGCCGCACGCAACGACAACTATGCCACCAAACGGCAGAGCGGTGCTCTGCGTCCGCCCGAGGTGCGTCTGGTGATGCCCGGCGTGTTCGAGAAATGGATGAAGGAGAACGACCGTTGGGGCAGCCAAAACATAATGCCTCGCTGCCGTTGCGATCGGCAGATTGCCGATCAGCTCGCTGCCCTGACTCGTTTCGCGTCGGGCACACCCAATCCCTAGTTTTTTGGCAGCATCTAATCGGGCTTCGGCATGCGGGAACGGCTGCACTTCTCCGCTTTGTCGGCTGCACTTCAGATCAAACCGCTCTAGCCTCGTTTGCGTTCCCATGGAATACAGTGGGCGGGAGAAATTAGCCCACCGCTAGTTATCCTCCCTCCTGAATGCGGGGCCCACGGTACACTCACATCAATTATTCCCCCTGCAGGCCACAGTCAGGCATGACTACCTAAGCAGTGCCAATTTTCGAAGATCGCAGGATTGATGATAAGGCAAATGCAACAGGGTCCATCTCGGCTGAAAATACCTCAGGCCCACTTGCCGCATACTGGGTTTTGGGCACAGGAGAAAGGGCCTGAATTATTGTGGCGAAACCACCCCATCGCCTGACATAATTCTTTGCGCATGAGCCACTAAAACCAAAGCGGAATTTGATCCGAAAAAATACGCATGCAGCTGGGAACCGGAAAAACGAATCCGGCACATGCGTATGAGCCGGGCGGCGGGTTGGAACCGCCGCCCGTCACACCTCCCTCCTCCCGTGACACGGGTTTCCCACGCTTTGGCCCGCATCGTAATCATTATTGCACATAATACTGAATCGGACTGTGCATCAGTTGCCATACTGTCAGCGAATATTGCTCTCAAAAGATCCTTCCCTCTTGAAGGCCGTGCCATTCACCCGCCGGCGCAAACCCCATTGCTTCGTCCTGTCCCATCTGCACTCACCCATGCCTCTTCCGGCCCGGGCGGTGTTCAGCAACATCTGAACACGATCCAAGCAAAGTCTCTCCCTCCCGAGCGGTCCACGCCAGGCCGAACTAGTCCTTGCCGCGGACCGCTTCCGACTTCCTGGCCCGTGCTTTCCTTTTGACCGATTCCTTGGCGTTGAGCCACAGCTGGTCCTTGGCGTTTCGATTCAGCCAGAAAATCTCTCCGCCCTGTTCGCCAAATGTTGGCTTATCCTTCGGGGTCACGGGCACGTTGAGACCCGCGGACACCAGCGCCTGAAGCAATTCCTCTTCGCTGCGACCCAGCGCCCGCGCCACCTCGCCCACCTGGGCCGCCACGCCGGCGCCCCTTTTCTTCGGCTGCAAGTGCAACCGCGCGGCCGTGAGAACATTTCCTAGAGACGCTGAAGGCGAGGGTGCCCCCTCGACTGGAGCCACTTCCGGTGGGGGTGTCACGGGGACGGGTACAGTCTCAGCAACTTGTCGTCCCTTGCGGGCATTGATCCAGATTTCTCCGCGCTGGTTTTTGTTCAACCAGAACAACCGTCCTTCATCCTCGACCATGACCGGTTTCTCCTCGGTCCCGGCGGGCAGGCGCAATCCGAGTTCGCCCAGCGCGGCGAGCAACTTTGCTTCATCCATCGCCAGCGCCTTGGTGAGATAATTGAAGCTGCCCGACCAGCCGTACCCGCGCCGGTTGCGGCGCATCATGCGGCACAGTCGGCCCAGAAAGCTCTCCGGGCCGCGCGCGTCGCACTCCACTGATCCGGCGACGTCTGGACGCGCGACTGGAGTCAGAACTGGGGCTGCCTCGGGCGCGGGAGTTGCCTCAACTTGGGGCTCGGAGGGCACGGGCGTGGTCTTGACCGCCTTGAATTTCTTTTCGCGCGTGTTCAGCCAGAGCCGGCCCCGTTTGTCGCGCTCGAGCCAGTAAAGTCCGCCTTCGTAATCGACGACTTCTCCCTTTGCTCCGGCCTGGGTCGGAGCTTTGAGCCCGCATTCCTCAAACGCGCCCAGCAGCTCCTGTTCATTCTGCTCGAATTTCTTCGCGAGAAAATCGAGCCCCACTGACTGGTCGCCGCGTGCATTCTTGCGCAAGTAGGGTTGCAGCGCCTCAAAGAGCGTCGGCAAGTCCTCCTCGCTGCCGACCTCGAGATCGTCGAAATCGCCCAGACCCATGTCTGTCTGCGCCGGGACATTGGCGGGACGCGCCGGCGGCAGTTCATCCGCAAAGGATCGCTCATCGCGCCCATCGTCCTCCTCCGCTTCGCACGGGATCGGCGGCGGCACGTAGGTGGACTTGGTCTCCTCCGGCTTGGGAAACCAGTCCCGCGTGATCGCCCGGCGCGCCAGACCGTGAAAAGCAAGCGGGTTGTCCGGCTTCGTCTGATAGAAAATGATCTCCCACTCCTCCTTGCCGAGCTGGTTGAGGTGCTGCTCCAGCAGCTGTTGGGTGGCGAATCCCAGGGGACCGCTCGTGATGGCCTTGTATTCCCAGATTGGCATGTGAAGACGTCACGCATCCTCTATCGCACGGTGTGACGCCAGCCTAAATTACCGCGCCGGGCTGTCCTGGCGGTCAGGCGGAGGTTTTTTCGTGTCTTTGCGGGTATTTCATGGTTCCTCCCTTGCTCCATGCGCCGGATCGACCAGCTGCTATCCAACCTCGGCTATTGTTCCCGCCGGGAAGCCCGTGCCTGGGTCACCGCCGGCCGGGTGACAGTGCGCGGCGTGCCGGTCACCGATCCCGGCGCGAAGGCCGACCCCGTCGACCTGCGCATCGACGGCGGGCCGCCCGACCATCCTGATGGTCTGCTGCTGCTCCTGCACAAACCCTTGGGTTGCGTTTGCTCGCACGACATCCGTGAAGGACCGAGCGTTTATGATTTGCTGCCCCCGCGCTGGCGGCGGCGCCATCCGCCCGTGACGAGCATCGGCCGGCTCGACAAAGACACCAGCGGACTGCTGTTGCTCACCGACCAGCCGACACTGGTTCACAGGCTGACTTCGCCCCGGCACAAGGTGTCGAAAGTCTACCGGGCCACGGTCAACCGCGACCTGCCAAACGGCCTCGCCGGGGTATTTGCCTCCGGGACGCTGGTGCTGCACGGCGAAACCAAGCCGTGCGCCCCGGCGACACTGCGAATCATTGCGCCGCGCGAGGCGGAGCTCACTCTCACTGAAGGACGCTACCACCAAGTGCGGCGCATGTTGGCGAGCCAGGGCTGCGAAGTGCTGGCGCTGCACCGTGTCAGCTTTGGCGATTTGACCCTCGGCGATCTGCCCGCCGGAGCGTGGCGCGAACTGCCGCCCAACTTCTATTCTCCCTTATGCATCTAACTGGAGCTCAAAAAACCCGCTTGCGGGGCCTCGGCCAGAAGCTCGACGACGCCATCAGGCTCGGCCACGACGGCGTGACGCCCGCTTTCCTCGCCGAAGTGAACCGGTTGCTCAACGCCCGCGAATTGGTGAAACTTCGCTTCACGGGCGGGCAGGATCGCCACGAACGCGCGGCGCTGTGCGCTCAAATCGCCGCACAAGCGCCTTGCCAATGGGTTGGAGCCGTCGGGCACACCGCGCTGTTCTGGCGCGCCGGCACAGGCGGATCGAAACTGCTGCCGGCCTGAACTGCCGGCCGGCGCACAACACGCACTCTTGCCTTGAGTACCTGCCTGCGGCGGACTCACCCCCGACCATGAAACTCGCCGCCCTCGGCTGGGACGAATCTTTTGCCGCCGCCTTTGCGCCGCACGCCGCGGCCGGGCTGCAGCCGGCGCGCGTTATCTGCGAACTCAAGCACGCCTACGCCCTCCACACCGGCCACGACGAGATTTTGGGCGAATGCACGGGCCGGCTCCTCCACACCGCCGCATCGCGCGCCGACCTGCCGGCCGTGGGCGACTGGGTGGCGGCGCGCCCCCGGGCCGCCGATCCCCGCCGGGTGGATATCCACGCCGTGCTGCCCCGCCGGACCAAGTTCTCTCGCCGCGAACCGCACGAGCCCGGCGTCGAGCAGATCATCGCGGCCAACGTGGATACGGTATTCCTGGTCAGCGCCCTTGACGCCGAGTTCAACCTGCGACGGATCGAGCGTTATCTGGCGGTCGCATGGGAGAGCGGCGCCCAGCCGGTCATTGTCCTGAACAAGTCCGATCTGTGCCCCGCCACTGACGCCCGTCATCTCGAAGTCGAGGCTATCGCGCCCGGCGTGCCCGTCGTGGCGCTCAGCGCGGGGACCGGCAACGGTTTCGCGCAGCTTCGCCCGTGGCTCAAGCAGGGCCGCACCCTGGCGCTGCTCGGCTCATCGGGCGTGGGCAAATCCACGCTGGTCAATCTCATGATGCGCGACGACGTACAGGTCACGCAGGAAACGCGCTCGGCCGACGACAAGGGCCGCCACACGACGGCGCGGCGCGAGCTGTTCGTGGCCCCCTCGGGGATGCTCATCATCGACACGCCCGGACTGAGGGAGCTGCAAATCTGGGAGGCCGACATCGGCGACACCTTTGCCGACATCGCCGAGCTGGCTGCACGCTGCAAATTTCGCGACTGCACGCACGGTCCCGAGCCCGGTTGCGCGGTGCGTGCCGCGCTGGAGGGCGGGGTGCTCGATGCCGGACGCTGGACCAGTTTTCAAAAACTGGCGCGCGAGCAGGCTTTCGTCGCGCGGCAGACCGATCGGCGCGCCGCGCAGGCCAACAAAGCCAAGTGGAAGAAACTCCATCTGGGTCTGCGCGCCCGGCTGCGGATCGAGCACGGCGGCGATTGACCTGCCCCATCCGCTCCCTTAAACACCCGTCACCATGTTCACCATTATCGGCGCCGACGGAAATGAATACGGGCCGGCTTCCGCAGAGACCGTGAAGCAGTGGATTGCCGCAGGCCGCGCCGACGGTCACACCAAGGCCCGCCGCGAGGGCGAGACGGATTGGATCCCTTTGGAAAAAATCCCTGAGTTTGCCGACGTTTTTGCGGCGGCACCCGCGACTTCGCCTACCCCTGAGCCGGGGATCGGGGTCGATCCTAAAAGCTTCGCCGCCGATCTGGTCGCACGCTCCGGCGGACTGGATATCGGCTCATGCTACAACCGCAGCTGGGAATTGCTCAAGGCCAACTACTGGCCGCTCGTGGGCGTCACGTTTGTCGTAGTCTTCCTTGTGGCGGCGGGAGG
This sequence comes from Opitutaceae bacterium, assembly GCA_028691845.1. Classification (GTDB taxonomy): domain Bacteria; phylum Verrucomicrobiota; class Verrucomicrobiia; order Opitutales; family Opitutaceae; genus JAQUYL01. The sequence continues at coordinate 163,238 of JAQUYL010000002.1, read as the reverse complement.
ATCAATCCCGGTGGTGGACATCCTCGTCAGTTTGCTGCTGACCGGGGTATTCTACGGCGGACTCTTCGGCTACTACCTTGCGAAAATCCGCGGGCAACCCGCAAATTTCGGCGATGCCTTCAATGGATTCTCCGTGGCCCTGGTTCCGCTGATGCTGGCCACCCTGGTGAGCTCATTGCTGATCCTGGCCGGCTTTTTGCTTCTGATCCTGCCGGGCATCTACCTGGCGGTGGCCTACATGTTCACCTATCTGCTGATCTTCGATAAAAAGCTCGAATTCTGGACTGCCATGGAAGTCAGCCGCCGGGTGATAACAGCACACTGGTGGCAGATGTTTGGCATGGTGCTCGTGGCCGTCGGGGTGTCTCTGCTGGGCTGCCTGCTATTGATCGTAGGCGTCTTCCTGATTTCCATGCCGCTGACCTTCGGCGCCATCGCCTACGCTTATGAGGATCTCTGCAATCCATTGGCGAAGGCAGAGTAGGAGTTGTCCCTAATCCTCCCGCAATCATGCCGGCCAGCGGAGGGTGGCGCTTTGTTTCCACTTCCCGTCTGACTCATGGTCCGATAGGCGCCACTCCGTGGCGGATCGGAGCCCCTCCGGCTCTTATCGTTTCCACTGCAACGCCACCCTTTGCCGGGTGTACCGCGAAACAGAAAGCCTTTTCGCTATTCGTTCCCGCGGATTTGAGACCGGTCTTCAGGAGCCTTTCCTTGCCTCCCCTTTGTCGTCGTGCTTCGGTGCGTCCCGGCATTCGCCGGTTTCCTTCTCATCGCGGGCGGGGCAACCGTCCTTGGCCTTACAGGAATGCCTGTGCCCCTTCTCCATGGCCCCATTTTCCCCTCGGCAGGCTACTTTGCCGGTCCCGGCCTTGCAGCCGGTTTTAACCTGGCAGGATTCCTTGCAGCAGCGCTTCTTCCAGGTTTCTCGGTTTTTGCAGGAATGATTCCCGCGCTCCTTCGCCTTGCGGCAAGAATGGCCATTGCCAGGTTTTTCCCCCTTGTCGTTGCAACTAACAACAGTGGAGCCGGAGCAGGGGGAAGCGGCTCTGAGCAAGGCAGCACCAGCACAGAGGCTGGCGCTGATCACGGCCATGATGAGGATCTTGGTGAACTTGTTCATTCGAGCTATTGGGTTCGTGGGAAACCTATCCGCCGCCTGCGGCACCGGACCGAAGAAGCGGGACAGGGGGAAAAGGGGACGTCACCTGAAAATGAATGCAATGGGTGCGGCGTACGGGACTGGTATTCCCATTTTTGTCGATGTCCAGCAATGTTCGATCACAGCGCCCGCCGATCGGGATGCTAAATGATCCGATCGATTAGCGGTTCACCCCTTTCGAAACGGCGCAGATTTTCGAGGAAATGCCGCGCCATGTTTTCATCCTGTTCGCGGTGTCCGCCGCCCAGGTGAGGCGTGATGTAACAATTCGCAATTGCCCACAGTGGGTGACAGGATGGCAGCGGCTCCGGGTCGACCACATCGAGATAAGCGGCGGCGAGCCAGCCTGACTGCAAAGCCACCAACAACGCCTCCTGATCCACCGTCGTGCCACGGCCGATATTGTAAAACCGGGTGCCGCGCTTCATTTGCGCGAAACGCGCCGCATTGACAAATCCGCGCGTGGCCGGGTTGTCGGGAAGCGCGTTGACCACGTGATCAGCCTCTGCGAGCGCACGCGGCAGATCCGCCTCGCTCACGATCTCCAGGCCCGCCCGCCCTCCCACCACCGTCTGCCGCCGCAAGGCGATCAACCGCGGACGGAACGGCACGAGCAATTCTGCGAGCCTCCGGCCGATGGCGCCGAAGCCGAGCAATACGACTGTCTGGCCGGTCAATAAATCCAGTGTGAACCGGCCCTCCTCATAAGGCCAGTTGCGTTCGGTCAGCTGTTCCCGCATCCACCGCGGCAAGCCACGATTGAGCGCAAGCAGCATGGCCAGCACATGCTCGGCGCACGGTCCGGCAAACACACTTGAAGCATTGGTCACCATGGTTCCACGTTGCTGCATCGCCGCCCTGAAATCCTCCCGATCATAGCGAGTGTAGCCCGCCGAGCTGAGCTCGATCCAGCGCAGGCGCGGAAAACGCATGGCATCGTCCACGTCGGGCTGGCCATAGGCAACGTCCGCTTCGCCCAGCGCCGGATCCGAAACGCCCTGCGCCAGCACGGCCGGGGTCGCCTGCGGTGATTTGATTAGTTCGTAGCCGTGCAGGCCCGCTTCGAAAATCGCCCCAGCGGCCGGCCGGAACTGGTGATTGCACCATATAGTCGCTTTCATGGATTCTCTTTCGAACCAAATGCGCCCTCAGAGGCTGATGCGGGGAAAGTCCTCGCCGGGGAGGCGTGGACTCGCGCCGCCTGTCTAATTACCAAATTTTGGCACGCTGCTCGGTAGGCCGCCACATCGGATCGCCCTCCTTGATATCGAAGGCCTCGAAGAATTCCGGCACATTGATGAGCGGCGCAAAGGCGCGGAACCGGCCGGGGGCATGCACGTCGGCCATAATGAGCCGCTTGAGCGCGTCGTCCCGGGTCTTGGTACGCCAGAGCTGCGCCCAGGCGAGGAAAAAACGCTGGTCGGCGGTGAAGCCGTCGATCTTCGGCGGGTACGGTTTCCCCGCCAGCGAACGGTGGAACGCCTCGTAGGCGATGGACACGCCGCCGAGATCGGCGATATTTTCGCCCAAGGTAAGCTCGCCGTTTACGTTCAGACCGGGCATTGCCGCGTAGCCATTGTACTGGTCAACGAGCTTCCGCGCGCGGGCCATGAACTGATCGGCGTCCTGTTGCGACCACCAGTCGGCAAGGTTGCCGTCCTTGTCGTAGAGGCGGCCCTTGTCGTCAAAGCCGTGGGTCATTTCGTGACCAATGACCGCAGCGATCGCGCCGTAATTTACAGCGTCGTCCATGGTGGGGTCGAAGTATGGAGGCTGGAGAATGCCGGCGAGGAACACGAGCTGGTTGGCCGAAGGCTGGAAGTAGGCGTTAACCTGCTGCGGCGTGATGAGCCACTCCGTCTTGTCGAACGGCTGGCCAAACTTGGCCAGTTGCCGGCGGGTCTCGAATTCAGCGGCGCGGCGGACATTCTCAATATAACTGTCGCGGTTGATTTCCAGCGCCGCATAATCCCGCCACTTCTCCGGAAAGCCGACGATCACGCGGAAGGTCTCCAGTTTTGCGAGACCTTTGGACTTGGTGGCATCTGTCATCCAGGGCATGTCGCGAATGCGGTCATGCAGGACGCGGACCATGCCATCGATGATGAGCGAAAGGCGTTCCTTCACCTCGGGAGGGAAGTATTTCTCCACATACAGCTGCCCCAGACCGAAGCCGATCTGGGCATTGAGCACCTTGGCCGCCCGCTGCCAGCGTGGCTCCTGCTTCGGAGTGCCGTTAAGCACCGTGCCAAAGAAGCGGAAATTCTCCTCCTCGAACGACGCCGCAAGGTACGGAGCGGCGGCGGTCAGAGTGTGCCAGCGCAGATAGGTTCTCCACTCTTCGATCGGCTTCTCTGCGAGCAGCCGTCCGAGCCCCTCGAAAAATCTTGGCTGCGACACGATGATCTCCTGCTGGCTTTCCGGAATGCCCAATTCCGCCAGATAGATTCGGAGCGGAAACCCGGGCATGGCCGTGGCGGCGGCTTCGACCGTCAACTTGTGGTAATTGGCAATCGGATCGCGCAGCTCGGTCGGCGTCTTGGAAACCTCGGCGAGCTGCCTCTCCAGCGCGAAGACCGTGGCGGCATGAGCCTGCGCCGCCTGGGGAGTCTCGCCCGCCAGCACGAACATCTTCTCCATGTGCTCGATCAATCCCGTGCGGAATTTTTCGTATTTCTCGTCAAAATAGTAATCACGGGTCGGCAGAGTAAGCCCACCCTGCTCCAGGTATAACACGATCGTGTCGTTTTTCTTCTGGTCGGCATATATCGTATAGCCGAACAGCGGCACGGCGATCTGCCGGTGGGCGGCGGCTACCGTCAGGGCCAGATCGTCCACATTGACCACGGCCTCAATGCGAGCGAGGTCTGCTTCTACGGGCTTGAGCCCGGCCTCCTCGATCGCCTGGGTGTCCATCGCCGAGGTGAAAAAATCGCCGACCTTCTGCTTGATGGAGCCCGCAGGTCCGGGATGGACGGAGGCCTCCTCGAGGATCGAGTGAATGCGGCGCCAGTTGTTTTCCCCGAGTTCGTCAAAGGCGCCCCAGCGCGATTTGTCCGCGGGGATTTCCGTCCGGTTCATCCAGCCGCCGTTGGCGTACCGGTAGAAGTCGACCCGCGGATCAGCGCTCCGATCCATCAGCTCGACGCTGAATCGCTGGGGCTGGTCGGCATCAGCCGCGGACAGCGGCACGAAGGGGAGCAGCCACGCCCCGGCGGCAAGGACAAGGCAACGAGTTTGATTCATAGGGCAATAACCAGTGAAATTATTTGATTAATAATGACCAGTTCGATGCGGGCGGCTATTTTTTTTGCAACGCGGCCGCCGCAAAGGAGGCGAGAGCGGCCGCGCCACCGCGCTCACCGGCAACCCTGATCGTGTCGCTGGGAAGACAGCCCTTTGTCATGGACGGCGCCGCGTTTAGCGATCCGGCCGTTTTATGATGAATCGTTCAGTGGTGCGGGCATACAGCTCCCCGCCCATGCGACCGATGAGGTCAAGCTTGGCAGGGTCGGCCTTGCCATCTGAGCCCAGCACGGCGTCGCTCACGTGGACGCACTGGATATTGCCAAACACCACGTTGGCGGCCAGCGGCCCTTCGCCCACAGGCACAATGGAACGCAACGTGCACTCGAAAGCAACGGGCGACGCAGCGACACGAGGCGGACGGATTTTCTGGGAAGGCGCAGCCTCGATGCCGAATTTCTCGAATTCGCTCTCTCCGTACGGCAGCAGCGCGGCGGTGGCATTCATCTGCTCGGCCAGCGCATAAGGCACGACGTTCACGACGAACTCGGGCACCTGCTCGATGTTTTTCACCGTATCCTTTTTTTCGCCCGTGCGGTTGTTAACGGGCACAAAAAGGAGCGTCGGCGGATTTGATGTGATCCCTTGGAAAAAGCTGAACGGGGCCAGGTTAGCCTTGCCGTCGGCGGAAATGGTGGAGACCCACGCTATGGGCCGCGGGTAGATCGTTGCGGCCATCCATGCGTAAACATCACGGGCCGGAAGTTTAGTAAAATCGAGGAACATGACGGGGGAAGGATTCAGCATACCGGATTCAGAATCGAGCAGAATGCGAGCGCCGCGCCTTCGGATTCCGGTCCTTCCACATTTACCGCCTCCGCGTCATGGCCCAGTGCGGCTGACTAAACCCATAACCATCAACCCCAAGAAGCCCTCCCCCCCTTTGGTGCAGACCCCGACGCCCGCCCCACCGGCATGGCGCCCCCGCCGAGAATCGAACTCGGATTAGTCGTTTAGGAAACGACGGTTCTATCCATTGAACTACGGGGACTCGATCACCGCGAGTAAACAAGTCTGCGTGGACCGGTCAACTTTCGACCAGCGTACCGGGCTCTCGTTGTTCATTGCCCCGGCCGGACATCGATATCCGTCTGCCTGGGGCAGGATGGCCTGTCCCTTGCTCGATCTGGACGGGCGCGACGGCGGAAGATCGAAACGGCAGGAACGCCAGCCACCATCAGTCACACAATTTCAAGCGCACCGCGGGCATGGCGGATTCGCTCCGGGATTTCCCGGGACAGCTCCCGCCACATGAAAACACGCCGACGGAAAGCTGGAGGTGGCGCCACCGCGAACGCGCTTTTTGCCCGTTCCCACCGGGTGTAGCAGAGGACAATCACATGGTGCGGCGGCAATACTACAGCGCGTTTTAGCCGCGCTGTAGACGCGAATAAGACAGCAACCGCAGGCATGGAGGCATGCGGCGCTGAAACAGCCTGGCCTTATAGTTGGGTCGGCTGGAAGATGGCGGCGAAATTGGGGATGGACTTGGCCATCTCATCCCGCATCACCACGGCGCGCATATAATAGTCGGACTCATCAGAACCCGTCTTGAAGTCCTTGAAGACGAAGACGCAGCAGCCGATGGTATTGCCGGCAACATCCTGCAGGGGAACCAGCACTTCGAAGATCACCGGGTCGGCCAGCTTCTGGAAGACAAGGGTCATGTGCTTTTCGGTGCACATAATGTCGTCGGGGGAATCTGGCTTGTTGATGCGGTCCAGATTGCACGCGATCATCTTCTGTGCCTTCTCGCCCGGCACCGTGGCATGCAGACCGAGAATGTACAAATCGCCATTCTTGGACTTGGCCATCTGCTGGTTGACCAGCTTCTGGGCGAGGATCTTGTTATCGGCGGCATTGATCCACCCGGGCTGCTCTGCGCCCCAAAGGGCGTTGGAGGCGAGGCCAAGGGCCAATGCGATAAGAGCGAGGCCAGTATTGCGAATTTTCATGATATTTGTGTTAGTTTTTTGTTTTGGGTTTAGGGAACGAAAGTCGCAGGTTTTGGCCTGCTATGCTGTCGGGATAATTAAAATATCATTCTATGCTATTGGAATGGGCTCGGGAAGCCAAAAGAATGTTGCAGAGAATACTTGTGCGTCATGTCGTCAGGCTTAATTCGAAATGAAAAAGTTGTCATTTATTCGTTCGACCGGCACTTTTAGCTGTATTGGCAGCAGCCGAAGGAAACCAGCGGTCAAGCTTGACCATGACCTTGGTCAAGGGAACGCGGGCGGGTGTCATATGCCAAGCTTGGAACAGCGGCTTGACTGCACTGACCGTGCCGATCAGCGACGGAGCGAGAATGGATTCAGGTTAACAGAGATCATCCGTGCCGCGCTGCTGCCGGGAGAGGTGTAGGCCTCATCTTAACAATTTTGTCATGCGTTTTTCATGAACGACTTAGCCTAGCTGTGCTAGTCTGGAGACAGACGCGCAACCACCCGCCGAGTAATGCATCAAACAAGCGACCTACTCAACCAGAGCACCCCGGCAAGAGCCTGCCTGCCACCTTCTTCTCGCTGGCCCCTGGCGGGTTTCCCCGTGGGCAAGCCAAGCGCCGCTCTGTCGTTTTTCCGTTCATTCATCCAAGACCCTGTCTCCGTGGGTGCATTCTGCCCGAGTTCGGCAGCCCTGTCGCGCAGAATTGTCGACAGTTGTGATTTTTCATCCAGTTCCACCGTGGTGGAGCTTGGGCCGGGTACCGGAGCATTTACGACGTCCATCCTCGAACGATTAAGCACAGGCTCTCGTTTTATCGCCGTGGAGATAGACCCAAGGAGCATCAGCCTTCTGCGCCGCCGCCGCCTGACGGGTTGTGAGATCATCCATGGCTCGGCCGAAGACCTGCCCCGCTTTCTCAATGGAAATCACGCCGACTGCATTATTAGCGGGCTGGCTTGGGGCAACATGAGTCCCCAGACCCAAAATCGGCTGATGGATGTCATCCAGTGTTCATTGGCCCCAGGCGGCCAATTTGTGGCTTTTGCCTATCTGCACGCACGGTGGCTTCCTTCTTCGCGGCATTTCAGGCGACGCTTGGCAAGGAGCTTTAACTGCGTTGAGTCAAGTCCGGTGGTCTGGCGCAATCTCCCGCCGGCTTATGTTTATCGCTGCCGGCTCTCCCACACGGCCGCCTGATTCCAGGCGAAGCCGGGGCCGGGCTCGCCATAATTCCCCCTCTTGGGCCCCCAAGGCGCTTGTCATTGAATGAACGGAACGCCGGGGAACCAGGAAGGGGGCGGACCGGGCGGACGCCACACCCTGCTTGGTAATGACGATTCGCTGGCCCAAACTTCATCGATCGGCCTGCGCCGGTTGAACTCGCGCTGAACAACATTGGCGAAATCCCCTCCACTGCGCCGATCGTACCCGGGGCCTGTGTCATCATCCGTCTGACCGGATCATGCATTTTGTTCAATCGAGGCACGGACGCCACCGTTGCCGCCGGCTTGCTCCTGCCGTCATCGGCAATCTTCCGGTCCGACGGAAACGGAGATTGCCTGATCCGCCAGCCGCGTCACGGACCGCAGCCAGTCGATAGGAACCCCGGGATCGGCAAAGTGGTGGCTTGGCCCGCGCTTCGATGGCCGTGGCGGACACTTCCGTCCATATTACTTTTTGGGGCCTATTTATAGTTATGCTTGTCGTGATATTCATATGTCGCTTATTTATAGGCTCAGGCCGTGCTTCTATAAAAAGTCTCTGCTTCTCACCCCGGAGGGATTGTCATCATGACCGTTCACCCCATCACCTCGCGCCGACTCCGTTCAGCCAAAAAGAAAGCCAGCCCTCCCAGAGCGAACAAGCCCAAGCCGCGCCCAAGTCTGTTTTCCGCTCGCACCCGTCTGCTCGGCAGTGAAAACGCCTTCAAGATCGGTCCGCAGATAACAGCTCTCGAAAATCAGGGGCTGAAGGTAATCAAGTGCAACCTGGGTGAACCTGATTTCCCGCTGGCACCGCACATTGCCGAGGAGGTGAAGCGGCAGATTGATCTCGGTCTCACTCATTATTGCGATCCCCAAGGCATCCTGCCACTGCGCGAGGCCATCGCCCGCACGATGTCGAAACGGCGCGACCTTGAAATCACCCCTGACCGGGTCGTGGTTTTCCCGGGTGGCAAGCCCCCAATCGGCTTGACTCAGCAGACCTATTGCGATCCAGGCGACGAAGTGATCTACCCCAGCCCCGGTTTTCCGATCTACGAATCGTTCACGATCTACGTGGGTGCACGGCCCCGCCCCCTGCATTTGCGCGAGGAGTGCGCTTTCAGCTTCAGCGGACGCGACCTGGCTCCGCTCATCAGCCACCGTACGCGGATCATCATTCTCAATTTTCCGTCCAACCCCACCGGCGGAGTTGCGACCCGCGAACAACTCGAAAGCATCGCCGACGTCATCCAGCGCAAGGCTCCGGCCCAAGTCCGCATCTATTCCGACGAGATTTATGAGGACATATTGTTCGATGGCAATCGCCACCTCTCGATCGCAGCGCTACCGGGCATGGCCCAACGCACGATCATTGTCAGCGGCGTGTCGAAATCCTATGCCTGGACCGGGGGGAGGGTCGGCTGGGCCGTGTTTCCGACCGCCGAAGAGGCGTCCGTCTTCAAGAACCTCAATATAAATTATTTTTCGTGTCTGCCAGCCTACAACCAGATGGGGGCGCGAATCGCGCTCGAGTCACCCTTGAGCAAAGCGAGCATTGCCCGGATGTGCGCGGCTTTCACGGAGCGGCGGAATCTGATGGTGGCGGGACTCAACGCTATTCCCGGCATCCGCTGCCGCAACCCCGGCGGGGCCTTCTATCTTTTCCCGAACATCGCCGGCCTGTGCGAAAACCTTGGTGCCATCAAGGCGCATCGGAAAATGCCGCCAGCGGACCGCAAACGGACAAGCCCTTCGACGTTGGTCCAGATGTTTCTGCTCTGGCGCTATCAGGTGGCCACACTGGATCGGCGCTCGTTCGGCAGCATCGGTTCCGAGGGCCAGCATTATCTCCGCCTGTCGATCGCCACAGGGCTAGACGATCTCAAGAAGGGACTGGAGAGCATTCGTTCCGCCGCAACTGACCGCGACGGTTTTCAATCATTCATCCGGGAAGCCAAACACCTATGGTAACAAACTCGATCTCCACAGCCTCCGGACGCACCCCGGCGGCTCAGTTCTCCTTCGGGCCGCGCCGCGGCGTGTTCCTCAACGCGGCGGAGCAGGTGGCGACGGCCGGCGCGCCCCTCGACGCGGCGACGGTGGCGCACTGCGAGCGCTTCGATCTGTTTTACCGTACCCTGTGCGCGGTGATGTACAATTATGTTCCGCTCTCGGGGCACCCGGGCGGTTCCATCTCCTCCGGCCGTTTCGTGATGCGGCTGCTCTTCGAGACGATGGACTATGATCTCTCCCGGCCCGCCCGTCGGGATGCGGACACGATCTCTTATTCCGCTGGCCACAAGGCACTCGGTCTTTACGCGTTCTGGGTGCTGCGCAACGAGGTGGCACGTCTGGCGGCGCCGGAGCTGCTGCCCGCCGACGAGAAGTTCCAACTGCGGCTGGAGGATCTGCTCGGCTTCCGGCGCAACCCGGCCACCCGGACCCCGCTTTTCGATAAACTGCAGGCGAAGGCCTTGGACGGGCATCCCACGCCAGCGACGCCGTTCGTGCGGCTTTCCACTGGCGCATCGGGCGTGGGCCTGCCGGCCTCGCTCGGGCTGGCCTGGGGAGCGGCAGATCTCTACGGAGCGGACGCCCCTCGCGTGCACATCGTCGAGGGAGAAGGCGGTCTGACGCCCGGCCGGGTTGCCGAGGCTCTGGCCGCCGGCGGCACCGCCGGGCTCGGCAATGTGGTGCTGCACATCGACTGGAATCAGGCTTCGATCGACTCGAACCGGGTGTGCCGCGACGGGGAAACCCCGGGCGACTACGTGCAATGGACGCCGGCCGAGCTGGCCTATCTGCACGACTGGAACGTGATCCTGGTCCCGGACGGATTCGACTGGCAGCAGATCACGATGGCGCAGCGCACCGCGATCGCCCTCGACAACGGTCAGCCCACGGCGATCGTTTACCGCACCGTGAAGGGCTGGCAGTACGGGATCGAAGGCCGCGCCTCCCATGGCGCCGGCCACGCTCTCTGTTCGTCCGGGTTTTACGCCGCGGTGGCGCCGCTCCTGCCCAAGGACGCGGGACCCCTCCCATGCTGCGAGGGCATTCCGCAACACTGCCATGGAGGCTCCGAGAGCCCCATCGTCGAGCAATGTTATTGGGAAACGCTGGGCCTTCTTCGCACCGCCCTGGCCACCGAGCGGCCGATGCTCGACGCGCTGGCGGCGCGCCTGCGCGAGGCGCAGCAGCGGCTTGATCGCCGGCGGCGCCAGCTTCGCCCGGATGCGCCCCGCCTCGAGGCCGTCCACGCCCTGGCCACCCAGGCCAGGACCGCAGCCCCGCCCGAACTCACGCTCAAGCCCGGAGCCAAGGTCACGCTGCGCGATGAACTCGGACGCGTGCTCAATTACTACAACCGCGCCAGCGGTGGAGCGCTCGTGGTGGCGTCAGCCGATCTCCTCGCCTCAACCAGCGTCAGCAAGGTCAACGACGGCTTCCCGACCGGGTTCTACCACAGGCACAATAATGCCACAGCCCGGCAACTCTCCATCGGCGGCATCTGCGAGGATGCGATGACCGCATTGCTTGCCGGCATCTCCGCCTTCGGCGGCCATGTCGGGGTCGGTTCCTCCTACGGCGCCTTCAGTGCGCCGCTCGGCCACATCGCCGCGCGGCTCCACGCCATCGGCAACCAGGCGCGGGTCGCGCTGGAGGGTGGTTCCTACCGCCCGTTCTTCCTGGTCTGCGCCCACGCCGGACTCAAGACCGGCGAGGACGGGCCGACGCACGCCGATCCGCAGTCGCTCCAGCTCTTGCAGGATAATTTTCCAGCCGGGACGATGATTACGCTCACGCCCTGGGATCCGCAGGAGGTCTGGTACTTGGTGACCGCGGCCCTCGCGCGGCAGCCCGCCGTCATCGCCCCGTTTGTCACCCGGCCGCCGGAAATTGTGCTGGATCGGGCCGCCCTGGACCTGCCGCCAGCCGCCAGCGCGGCCCACGGAGCCTATCGCCTGCGGTCGGCGCGAGGACGTGGCCAGGGCACCATCGTTCTGCAAGGGACCGGCGTCACCAACGCGTTCCTGACCCAAACTCGGCCGCTCCTAGAACGCGAAGGCCTCGACCTCAACGTCTATGTCGTCACGTCCTGCGAGCTGTTCGATTTGCTGCCGGCAGATGAGCGCGACCGCCTCTTTCCTGAGGAGCATCAACTCGAGGCGATGGGCATCACGGATTTCACGCTAGCCACGATGACGCGCTGGGTGCGCTCGAATTATGGCCGCGCCCACTCGCTCCATCCGTTCCGCAACGGGCACTTCCTTGGCAGCGGGCCGGGCGCGCTAGTCATGGCCGAGGCCGGCCTCGACGGCGACAGTCAGTTCGAGGCCGTGCGCGCCTACGTCCGCGGCCGTTGACTGCGGCCCCGTTTCAACTTTCCTAATTCGCTCCAAATCCAAGCCCGCTCTGTGTGTCCATATTATGCGATAGTGCGTGCGCTTGGATTGAGGGTGTGATGAGCCTTGCGTGCGGAACTTGCGCGAGTGCGGTTGCGAACAAAATGTTAAAATATCGCTCCAGTTAACCACGTGGCAAATTTCAATCGTAAAATTTGCATAACACAGCGGAGATCGTGCTCGCTCGTTCAATGCCTTAATTAGTGCTTAAAGGACCTAGCGTTTCTCGTGTTTTCTGGCATCGAAGCAGCTTGACTACGCCGGAATTAATATCTCATAAATATTTGTGGGTAATTAGATTAAGTCATATTTTTTCGCGATTGTATCAATTTTACGTCCATGCCTAGTTTAAAGCTTAGGGGTTTTTACCTAAAACATTCTGCGCGATCGAATTCCTTGCTTGGGTGTCAACACCCTGAAGTGTCTGTAAATTAGACGTTTGATTACTACATTAGACGCTCTCAAGCAGTGAATAAGCCTGTATTGACTTTTAAATACTTAAGGGCTTTGTAGGGGCTATTCCTTATCGGACAGAACATGAAGGCATCCAGCAACCGCTCCACGAAAGGCTTCACCCTGATTGAGGTGATGTTCGCGGCTGTACTGATGCTGGTGGGTGTCGTGGGAATGATCGACGCTGTGACGTGGGGCTCACGCATGCTGGATGTTGCCCGCAAACAGACTCTGGCGCGTCAAATCATTCAGAGTGAAATCGTCAATCTGCGTCTCAACACCTCAAATTCACTGCCGAGCTCGGGCACGACCACACTGGGCTCCCTCTCCATGGCTGCCGGCGACTCCAACGTGCAGGCCCTCACGTCGGGCTTCACCTGTAAACGCACAGTTGCCTCTGTGCCCAGCATGCCATCCAGCCTGGTGCAAGTAACTTTCATCGTCGAATGGAATGGCATCGATGGCCGCAAATACAGTCGCAGCGGATCGAGCTATCTCAGCCAAAATGGACTCAGCCTCACATTGCAGCAGTCCTAAAGCGATGCACACAAAAGGCACATCCGGCTTCACGCTCGTGGAAATCGTGCTCTCCATGACACTGGGCTTGATGATCATGTCGGCGGTTGCTTCTGCCTACTTGTTCCTGGGGAAAAATCTCGGCCGCCTGGCAAATGCACAGCAGATCGAACAGAAAAGCCATCTTGCCCTGCAATACTTCACCAATGACGTAGCTTCCGCATCCTCCGTCGATTCAGCCAGCACAGGGTCCCAGCTCCAGCTGACCGTCGTCCCGTCCAGTGGTGGCTCGGCAATAGTAACCTATGCCTACGATAACGGCGCCGGCACTTTGACGCGGACCTACGAAAGCAACACGCCGGTCGTGCTGATGACCGATCTGACGCAGCTGAATTTTGGCTATTTTAGCAAAACGGGCACCGTCAACGCCACGCCGCTAAGCACGCGGCAAATCCAAGTCAGTTTCACCACCGCCGCAGGCTCGCCGGCCAACGGGACACAATCCAGCTTCACCTACGCATCGCCCCGCATGGCGATCCGCAACAAACCCGTCGGAGAACTTTATCAATGATGTTCCGGGGATCCAGACACATCGAAAGAGGCGCCGTCTTGCTGGCCGCGCTGTGCTGGATGCTGGTCATGGCGCTCGCCCTGACAAGCTACATCACGATTTGTCATCATGCGCTGCAATTGAGCCAACGCAATGTGTCGCGCGACCACGGCGTCGAACTCGCTGAGATCGGAACCGAACGGGCGCTGTGGTCGCTGGCGAACAAGAACTGGACCGGTTGGACCATAAATGGCACGACGGCTACGCTGACCGTTTCCGGATTCACATTCGATGGTGGCGCCACGGGATCAGCCAACATCACGATCAACGATTACAACGGGACCTCGACGGTCGGACCCATTCAGGTCACGGGCACCGTGACCAATGCCGACGGCACCACGACCACCCGTACCCTTTCCTCGACCGGCACCGCCGCATCGCTCTTCCCGAATGCCGTCGCCGCGATCGGTTCCTCCGGTCTGGTAAAGTTTGCAAGCGCCGGCTCCGTGGACAGCTATGATTCCACGCTCGGAGACTATAACATGTCCACCAATCGTTCCGCGAGCGCGGTCGTATCCGGGACGAGTGTCACGCTGACAAACGCGAAGATCTACGGCTACGTCGCCACCAATGGCAACGCCCCCTCCTACAGCACGAGGGCCACCGTCACCGGACCCAGCACGCCCCCCACCAAGAAGATCGACACCAGCCGCATTGGCACGAGTGCTTACCTGCCGCAGTTCCCGGTTGTGGCCACGACCGGCGCCGGCACCTTGTTGCCCAGCGGCACCGTGACCATCGGCACCCCAGGAGACACGACTCCCGCCCTGTATTACACCACAAACCTGAATCTGACCGGCGCAACCAAGATCACCGTCGACGGACCGGTGAAACTGGCGGTGACGGGCACCTTCTACATCGGACTGTATGGCGGCACCCCGCAAATTGAGATCACCTCGAACGGCAGCCTCGAGGTGTACGTCAGCGGGGACATCGCCATTTACGCGGGCGGGATCAAGAATAACACCACCTCTCCCAAAAAGCTCGCCGTCTACGGCACCGCGAGCCTGACCGTACCGGACATCTCGACATACACTCCATTCTACGGTGTCATCTATTTTCCGAATGGCACGTTCACGGTAGGAACGACCATGACCACGACCATTTATGGAGCCGTCGTGGCCGGCAGCGTCAATGTGAACAATAATTCGGTCATCCACTACGACACGGATCTGCGCACTGTCACGACCGGCACGTTTTCGGGTGTCAGAACCCCGTTCCTTCTTTCGAATATTTCGAGCAACTGATGTGCCGGCGGGGAGGAAGGACTGCCGGTGAGGGCTAATTGACAGTGCGCCTGCCCTAGCCTAACGATTGGTATCAGGCGTACCGGTCATCCCTCCCAACATGTTCAAACATCAAGCGCGCAGCGGCGTCCTCCTTAATTTTTATGAGAGCCATGTCCAGCTTGCACGCGTTGCCAAGATGGAGGAGCAACCGCTGTCGCTCGACTCATTCTGCGAAGTAGACGCTGGTGATGAGGAAGGCCTCAA
Source organism: Opitutaceae bacterium (assembly GCA_028691845.1). Taxonomy (GTDB): domain Bacteria; phylum Verrucomicrobiota; class Verrucomicrobiia; order Opitutales; family Opitutaceae; genus JAQUYL01. Next base: position 148,140 of record JAQUYL010000002.1, on the reverse strand, counting down.
CCAATGGCTTCAGACAACTTTCCCAGAGCGCCGCGCCAAAAATCTAGTCCCCGGCATCTGCGGCTTTCATCCCCAGGGACGCGTGCTGGTGCGGGACAACCTGGTACTGCGCCGATTGGGTGAACCCGAATATCTGCGCGGTCTGGTGGCGCAGCATGCCGGTGTGTCTTCCGCCAGCGAATGGTGCGTTTCCGCCCTGCACCCCTCTGAAGGATTCCTCCTGCCCTCTGAAGGGGCGCCCCGACCGGGTCTGCTGTTCGGTCTGCCCCTGGCTTCCGTCCGCGAAATGCAGCACCGCCTGCTGCGACTGGGCATCCGGCCACGCCGTCTGGAGCTCGATTCGCTTGCCCTGCTAGGCGGATTGATGCGGCTGCTCGTGTACAAAGCCTACCCGCATGCCGGCGTAGTATGTGAGATAGAGCAGGAGCAAACCCGCGTGTTCATCCTAGGCAAGGACGGCGTGCACACGCCCCCCTCTTTCCCGCACGGCTTGCTCTCCCTCGTTGAATCGGCCGAAAAAATTCTCATGTTGGAGGACCATGCGACAGCCCTCCGGGAGCTTGGAAACCCATCGGAAAATCTCCGCAGCCACAGCCGTCGCCTCGTCCGAATGATTTCACGGCATCTGCGGCCCGCCATCGACTACTACGAATTGCAGACCGGCCAGCGGGTCGGCGCGCTGCTTTGTGCCCAGCTCCCCTCCAAGCTGACCTGGCTGGGCGAGGCTCTGGCCGCCGCTGTCGACCTTGAGTCCATCGCCGTCGATTTAGCCACCTGGCTGCCCACCGTTAACGTGCAGCTCACCGACGCTCCCCCGGCCCTCAATGCCAGCTGGTTGCCGGTATTCAGCCTCGCGGCCAATCTAACCCCGGCGGTGCATGAGTCGAAATCGTGACATGATCAATCTTTCCCAGCCCTGGCATCTGGATTGCCGGATCGAAGCGGAACTCCCCGAGGATCGGCTCGTCGGCACCCGTTTCCTGGCCAACACATTGTTTGTCTCTGTTGCCGGAATTCTGCTCCTGGTATTTCTCTGGCTGGCTTACTCGGATTTTAGCCTCCGTGGGTATATCCGAGACTGGGAAATCCGCATGGACAGTCGGCAGGCCGAAGTGAACGAAATCCAACAAATGCAGAGCGAATATTTCCAGGAATCTGCCAAGATCGACGAAGCCTACGCGCTCATGCAAACGCCCCTGTCCATCTCGGAGTTCATGACGGCACTCGGTCGCACTCGTCCGGAGAAGGTGGTCATCGACATCGTCAAGTCAGGCGAGCCGGGCACCATTATCATGTTGGGCAGTGTGCTCGAATCTTCGGGCCCAGCCAGTCGCCTCCTGGGACAATATGTCAAGACCCTCCTCGGGGATGCGCAGATCGGCCCTTATTTCCGGGAAATCCTTGTCACTGACATGAAGGAAGGCATGCCGGGCGAAAATGCCCTCAAATTTGAAGTCACCTTCCGCCCCCGCTGATGCCCATGCCCCGCCTGCAATTCAACGACCTTGCTGCGCTCATGCGTCTTCACCCGCTATGGGTGAGTTGTGCGACGTTGAGTGTGCTCCTGGCCGGAACCTCGGTCTTTCTCTGGCAGGATATTAAAACCCTGAACAAAATTTACCAGGAACGATCGACCGAGGGTCAGGCCGTGCTCGCCACCGTCGCCTTGAGCTCACCGTTGCGCCGCGAGCTCACCCTGGTGCGGGAGACCGTCCGCCGGATCGATGATAACCTATTCGTCGAATCCGACCTGCCAGGGAACTATGTTTATTTCGACATCATCAAGACGAAGGCTCGCTGCCAAAGCATCGAACCAACTCCACTCAGTTCGGCCCCCGCCCCAGCCGAAGCGCTGTACAAGAGCGTTCCCTATACCCTGAAGGTCACCGGCACCTATGAACAAACGGCTGGATTTTTACACGGAATCGAGACCGGTCCCCGCCTGGTCAAGATCACCAGCTTCAGTTTCAACCGCCGCGAGGTCGCGAGTCCCTCCATTCTGCTCGAATTGAGCGTCGAACTCCTCTGCAAAATATGATCCCCTCGCCCCGCCTGCTCCTTTGCCTTGGCACGATTGCAACCCTGGGCGTGATCGGGGGCTCCGCCACCCCGATCAGTTCGGAGAAACTCGCCCAGACCCGCGCGAAGATCGACACCCTCTATCGGAACCGATTGCGGCCGCCACCCAGTCCCGCTGCCCATACCGATCCATTTCGCATCGGCGAAGCCGTCGACTCCACCACTCGTGATGCCCCCCCATCGGCCGATTCATCAGCCATCACTTCAGAGGCCATCCCCGTTTCCGATTCCGTCATCCTGCAACACGTCGCCGACGGCCTGCGGATTAACGGCCTGGTAAAAATCGGTGGCCGTCTCCATGTGGTCCTCAACGAATCCACCTATAAGGAAGGTGATATTCTGTCCGCCCGCTACCAGGGTTCGCCCGTATTGCTGCGCGTCCGGCGCATTACTCCCACTCAAGTTACGCTCGCCCTCAACGCGGCCGAAACCTCCCTTCATCTTCAACCGGTCATAAACCGCTAAAAGGAGGCATCCATGATTCAGAGGGAGCTTTTGCGGCGCCGTCATCGTGTTTGGCCGGCAGACAGATGGACTCCACGCTGAAGCTTGACGCACATCAAGGCTTCCATCCCGTGCCTCGGTGATGCTGCGAGGAACCATGAGCGTCGAGTCCCCTGCCTCATTCCTTCCCCACCCGCCCCTTCCGGGGCCAACCAGACCACCACTCCAAAAGATGTCTGTCTGGTCTTATCTTCCGAAGGAACACGGTTCCTGGTCCCTCGCGCTGGAACCTATCATGCTCGGCCTGCTCGTCGTGCCTAGCCGGGGCGGAGCTGCTCTGGCTTTCGGTGCCTGCGCCGCATATCTCGCGCGACGTCCAGCCAGGCTTGCGCTTACCGCTCCCGACCTGCCTTCCAGACGCGCCGCCGCAACCGTGCTCATCTCCGCGTGCGGTTTGGCCGCAGCGGGACTTCTGGCAGCCGCTCGGGTCGGGGGCGGCCGGGATCTCTGGCCGCTACTGCTCTGCCTGCCGTTCGGCGTATATTTCACTGCTTGCGACATGCGCGGCAAAGCCCGCGAAATCACAGCTGAACTGGCTGGCGCAGCCACTTTCTCCTTATTGCCGGCAACCTTCGCCACCTTGGCCGACTGGGCGGCAGCTCCGGCTCTTTCCCTGGCCGCCTTGATGATGGTGCGCAGCCTGCCCGCCGTATTATTGGTGCGCACTTACCTCCGGCGCGCCAAAGGCCAGATCGCTTCCGCGGCCCTCTCTTTGCTGGTTGCGCTCGCGGGGACCGGTCTGGTGTCGGTTCTCGCTGGCGCGAGCCTGGTTCCGGACCCGGCCCTATGGCTTGCCCTCCTCCTGTTGGGCCGGACATGCGCCCTTCTTGGCTTCCGGCGTCTGGTCATCGGTGCCCGTATCTTAGGATGGAGCGAGGCTGTGCTCGGCGCGGTCTACCTGATCGCTCTGGCGGTTGCATATCGCCTGTAGGCCGGGCCGCCAGCTGATCGCGGAAGCACTTGATGCAAGTCAAGGCGGGAAAGCCCGGATCCGCCTAGATTGGTGGCGGAAAGAGATGATGGCGACCAACGGCACCGTCCGGACGCCCTTTTGACATCTGTCCCCCAAAGACAATATTTCGCCATGAACCCGCGCACAGCACTCCTCGTCGGAGCGCCCCTGACAGCGCTTATTCTCGCCACCGCAATCATGGGCCAAGAGCAGGAGGGCTCACCAATCGACACCAAGGGCCCGGTTATCCTTCCGCCCGATGTCGCCGCCTTTCCCGTGGAGCAGGCCGTACTCGTCGTGCCGCCCCAGGTGCCCCCGCCAATCAAACGCCGGTATTCCGCCCATGTGGTCGTAAACCTGGAGGTGCGTGAAGTTGTCAGGCAAATGGCTGACGGAGTTGACTACACCTTCTGGACTTTTGGCGGCGAAGTCCCGGGCCGTTTCATCCGTATCCGCGAGGGCGATATCGTTGAGTTCCACCTCAACAACCATCCGTCGAACAAGCTTCCCCACAACATCGACCTGCACGCGGTGACTGGCCCCGGCGGCGGGGCGGCCTCGACCTTTACCGCGCCCGGTCACAGCTCGCAGTTCACCTTTCAGGCGCTGAATCCGGGCCTGTTCGTTTACCACTGCGCAACCGCGCCTGTGCCGATGCATATTGGCAACGGCATGTACGGCTTGATCCTGGTCGAGCCGAAGGAGGGCCTGCCAGCAGTCGACAAGGAATACTATGTGATGCAGGGCGATTTCTACACGGTCGGCCGCTACGGGGAGGAGGGGTTGCAGCCCTTCGACATGGCCAAGGTCATCGATGAGCATCCGACCTACGTGGTGTTCAATGGCGCGGTCGGCTCTCTGGTCGGCGACCATGCGCTGACCGCCAGGGTCGGTGAAACCGTACGCCTCTTCTTCGGTGTTGGCGGCCCAAACCTCATTTCCTCCTTCCACGTCATCGGCGAGATCTTCGACCGCGTCTACCCCGAGGGAGGAACCAGGTATGTGCAGGAAAACGTGCAGACCACCCTCGTCCCCGCAGGCGGCGCGAGCATCGTCGAGTTCAGGGTCAATGTGCCCGGCACATTTGTCCTGGTTGATCATTCGATTTCCCGGGCCTTCAACAAAGGGGCCCTCGGCATGCTCAAGGTCAGCGGCGAGGAGAACCGCGTCATCTATTCCGGCAAGGAAATCGATGCGATCTATCTCGGCTCGCAAGCGGAAGCCGGCAAGCGCGAAGCCGAGCTCAAGACCGGGATCGCCACCGATATCAAAAATAATCCCGCCATCACAGGCCTCACCAAGAAAGTGCAGGTTGATCGCGGCAAACGCGTCTACGCGAGTCTCTGCTCTGCCTGCCACCAGCCGGATGGCAACGGCCTGCCCGGCGCCTTCCCTCCGCTGGCCGGCTCCGATTATCTCAAGGCCGACCGCGAGCGTCCTATCCGCATCGTCCTCAAAGGCCTCACTGGGCCCATCACGGTCAATGGCAAGACCTTCAACAGTGCGATGCCCGCGCAGGAAGCCATGCTGAACGACCAGCAGATCGCCGATGTGCTCACCTACGTCACCAACTCGTGGGGGAATACTGGTGACGCCTATTCCGCCGATCAGGTGCGGAGAGTCAGGCGCGAAACCCCCTAGCCCATGTCCTGCCCTTTCCCCATTCCTCCCATTGGGCTTGGAGGGACCTCCCCAAAGTGAGGCACCCACCACCACCGGAGCGCGGGTGCCCGCGTCCTCCCACGCCGCCCGCGCTCCACCTTTTCCCACCCGCCGCCATGCCCCCCTTACGCCCCTGGCTCAGCCACGACAAGCGCAGATGCGCCGCATGGCTGGGCGCGCTGTTCGTCGTATCGGGCCTGTCAGCCCTGCCACCCGCTCCACCTGCGGACATGGTTCTGATTCCGGCTGGCAACCACACGCCCTTGCTTCGGGCGCAAAAGGATCCTGCGCAAGTGCCCGTCGCGGCGTTTTACCTCGACGTCCAACCGGTCACCAATGCCGATTTCCTGCAGTTCGTGCTCACCCATCCCCGGTGGCAACGCTCGCAGGTGAGCCAGCTCTTCGCCGACCAGTCCTACCTTGAGCATTGGGCCGGCAATACTGACCTCGGACCGCACGCTCCTCCCGGTGCGCCGGTTGTTCGCATCTCGTGGTTCGCCGCCCGGGCTTATGCTCGATGGCAGGGCAAACGCCTGCCCACCATCGCCGAATGGGAACTTGCCGCCTCCGCCGGCTACGACGGGCCGGAAGGGAAGAATGACGCCACATTGCATCGCGATCTCTATCAATGGCTCGCCCGCCCCACTCCTGCCATTCTGCCGGACGCCGCCATGGCCCGCCTGAATTTCTACGGTGTCCGCGGTCTGCTCGGTCTGGTCTGGGAGTGGGTCGATGATTTCAACAGCGCCATGGTGACCGGCGAGTCGCGCGCCGACACCGGCCTGGACCGCAGCCTTTATTGCGGCTCCGGCTCCGTCGGCGCAAAAGACACTGGCGACTACGCCGCTTTTATGCGCCTGGCCCTGCGCAGCAGCCTCCGCGCCAGCAACACCACCAGCTCATTGGGTTTCCGCTGCGCCCGGGATCTATCGCCATGAAAAAAAACTGTGCCCTTTTGCTTGCCACCATCGTCCTCAATCAAGGCATGCGGGCCGGTGATCCGCTCCGCCCGAATCACCGTTGTTGTGAAGAACAGCCGGCGGGTGCGTACTCGGCCAATTCGATCTATCAGCTCGATGCCCGGTGGACCAACGACGACGGGGCATCCTTTGCCCTCGGCCAGCTCCGCGGCCGGCCGGTCGTGCTTGTCATGTTCTATGCCTCCTGCGGTTACGCCTGCCCGCTCCTGGTCGCCGACATGGCGCGCCTCCGCGAGGCTCTGCCCGCCAACGTGCGTCCCCAGGTCCAATTCGCGCTCGTCTCCTTCGACGTCGTCCGCGACACCGCCGCAAGTCTCAAGGCCTATCGCGACAGCCGCCGCCTCGACGCGCAGTGGACCCTGTTGCATGGGGACAACAATGGGGTCAAGGAGCTCGCCGCCCTGCTTGGCGTGAATTTCAGGCAGGAACCCGACGGCTCGTTTTCCCACTCCAACGTCATCACCATCCTCAACGCCGAAGGCGAGATTGCGCATCAGCGCCTCGGTCTGCAGGGGCCTCTCGACGACAGCATGAAAGCGCTCGTCACCGCTGCGGCCCGACCGGGCGGAGCCGGCGCATCCGCGCAGGAATCCTCGCCCGCCATCCAGTAACATCCCGCCCAAGGAGGCATTCATGAAAACCAACCTATCCTTCACGTTATTGTTCGCCAGCAGCCTGCTGTTGTTCGCTCCGCCGTCGGCTCGGGCCCATTGCGACACGTTGGGCGGGCCGGTTGTACTCGCCGCCAAGGAGGCTCTGGACAAGGGCCAGATCACTCCGGTGCTCAAATGGGTCAAAGCCGACCAGGAGGCCGAAATCCGCACAGCCTTCGCCCAAACCCTACAGGTGCGAAAGCAGTCGCCCGAGGCTGCCAAGCTAGCCGACATGTATTTCTTCGAGACCCTGGTGCGAGTGCACCGTCAGGGGGAAGGGGCGCCCTACACAGGACTGAAACCCGACGATGCCATCGATCCCGCACTGGAGGCCGCCGACCAGGCGATCGCCGCTGGTGGGATCGAACCACTCCTCGCCGATCTCACCGCCCACCTGAATAAAGCCCTGCGCGCACGGTTTGCCGAGGTCTACGAACGCCGCACCCACATGAATGACAGCGTCGATGCCGGCCGGGAATACACTGAGGCCTATGTGACTTTCATCCACCTGTACGAAAGATTGTTCAATGAGGCGAAGACCTCCGTCGACGCCCACGGCGGCCACGTCCATTGAACGCCATCCAGCGCCGCACCAACCTGAAACCGGAGGCTCGTCGGCCACTTCTCCCTCAGCTCCCTTTCCCGCCCTTTTCCTGCTCCCATGCTTCCCGCGAAATTCCACAAACTCGATGTTCGCCCGCTATTGGTGCAGGGCACCGATCCATTTTCCGCCATCAAGGAACGAATCGATCGCCTGCCGGCTGGTTCCGGGCTGACCGTGATTGCCCCGTTCCTGCCAGCCCCGCTGATTGAACTGCTCCGCGGCGAGGGCTTTGCGTCCAACGTTGAGCGCCGCGGTGATGGCAGCTGGGTCGTCAATTTCTGGCGCCAACCGCCGGTCGCAACCCCGGCCAACCGATGCGCCGGATCAGGCCGTGATCCCCACGATTGATTCGTTATTCCCACGGATTCCTTGACCGCAATCAAGGCGGCGGCATTCCATTTTCATGTAATATCCCCCGATGAAATCAGCCGCCCTTCTTCCTGAAAACGAGTCTGCCGTGGTTTCTCTCCCTGTGGAAACGCAGGCGGTCGCGCATGGCATTGTCAGCCGCACCGTCCTGGCCACTTCGGGAATGCGCGCCGTGCTCTTCAGCTTTGCGGCCGGACAACAACTCACCGAACATACGAACACAGCTCGTGCCCTCATTCTGGTGCTCAATGGAACCTGCGAGTTTTCCGTCGCCGGCCAGCCGCGCATCCTGAAAGCGGGCGATTTGCTGCATCTGCCGCCCAACGTCCCGCATTCCGTGAACGCCACCGAGGCGTTTTCCATGCTGTTGACGCTGGTTCCGGAACCGCCCGCCGGGTGAGGAATTTTAGGCGCGACTCGGGTACGGCGGCAGTATTTTTTGGGTTCATGCCATCACGCCCCGATGACCTGAAAACTGTCGCCCTAGCCAGTTCGTTGCGTTGCTGCCAGCTGTTCGCCGGGCTGTCGGCGGAGGACCTGTCCCTGATCGCCTCCTTTACGGTGCTGCGCTCCTTGGCCAAGGGGGAATATCTGTTTCGGGAGGGCGCCCCACCGGATGGTTTCTATGTGATGCAGCGCGGCGCAATCAGCGTTCACCGGGTGAGCGCCGCCGGCAAGGAACAGGTGATCCATGTCTTCCGCTCCGGGGAGTCTTTTGCCGAGGCGGCGCTGGCCTCGCCCACGGGCTATCCGGCTGATGCCCGGGCGGTCGAACCCAGCGTGGTTCTGCTTATTCCCAAGGTGCCCATGCTTTCGCTGCTCGGCCGCCGGCCCGATCTGGCGCTGAGGATGCTCGGTTCGATGGCCCAACATCTGCGTGTGCTCGTCGGCATGCTCGACGACTTGACCCTCAAGGACGTCGAGACCCGCCTCGTCAACTGGCTGTTGCGCCAAAGCCGCGGCCAACCCGGTCCGCTCCATCTCCCCGGCACGAAGCGCGTTCTCGCCTCCGAACTCGGCACGAGTAGCGAGACCCTGTCGCGCACCCTGGCCCGCCTGCGCAGTCAGAAACTGATTTCGGTCGCGGGCAAAACCATCTCCCTGCACGATCCTGCCACCCTGCGGGACATTCTGCGTCGCAACCTCGGTGAGGTTTGAATGCTGCCCCCGCGCATTTGCCGGCGGGATTTCCGAAAAAAACAGGAATCCGTCCGCCCAGCCCCGCGCGGACGGCGCCGGGCCGGTGGCGCGGAGTCCTGAGCGAAACGGCATTCGGACTCCCCCGGGCTTTCCCGGGGGAGTAACGCTGACGAAAGGACGGTGTTCAATGCGGTCCGGACATTTGAGCCGGCCGTCCCTATGACGCCATGAGCCCTTCGTGGATGGCATGGCGGACTAGCGCCGTCACCGAGGCGCAGCCCAACTTGGCCATCAGCCGGCGTCGATAGGTTTCAACTGATTTCGTGCTGACCTTGAGTAGATCCGCTATTTCCTTGTTGCGCAGTCCCTCGGCAATAAAGCGCAGGACCTCCGCTTCGCGTCGGGAGAGGCAAGCACGGGGCGATGGCGGCGGCCCTTCGCTCTGCCGATGATCTTGCCGAAACCCCGCCGCTACATTCTCCTTGCAGCAGATGCCGTCTTCAGGCGCGGCCGGGAAGGCATGCCTGGGATCAGGCGGATCATCCTCCGCGCACAGTCGGATCAACTTTTCCCAAAGCGCCTCCCCGAAATACAATTCACCGCGCAGCACTTGCCGGATGGCGTGCAACACTTCATGAACCGGCGCCTGCTTCATAATATAACCGCTGGCACCGGCGTGCCAGGCGCATTCCCCAAAGAGCCATTCCTGGTGCATCGATACCACCAATACGTGCGGCACGCCGCGGTTCGCGGTGATCCGCTTGATTAATTCGATGCCACTGCCATCGGACAGCACGATACCGGCCAGCACCAGATCCGGTTTCATACTGTGAATGCCGGCCAGGGCTGAAGCGACAGTCTCGGCCTGACCGCAAACCTCTAGGTCCTCCTCATGATTGATAAGCTGAGTCAAACCGTTCCGGGTAATCGGATGGTCTTCCACCAAAAAGATCCGGCGCTTGCGCCCGTGTTTCCCCGCGCGCCCCGTGTCCAGGGTCGGCCAGGGCGCCTTGCCTGATCCTTTTGGCTTTCGCTTGGAGGGACGGTTAATCATCGGGCCCACCCTGAATTCCTAGCTTCTTCCCTGAAGACCGAAGCAATGTCTGGCCTTCGACCGCATGTTCCGGGACGGATGGCACGCTGCCCTTTCGCCAACACTACTCCCGGAGATTCTAAGCCATGCGTGCACACCCCCGCCCGCGCAGGATTGATTGACCGAGCGGCGCTCTGATTGAAATTGGAAAGCTCCGCCATGACTGATTAATAGCATGTCAGCATTCAAAGGGAAACGTGGCTGGATCGGTTTGCCCCATGAACACGGAGCCCGAGGGGAATTTCTCTGCTTGGGGAGCGCCGATTCCGCCCTTGGCTTCAGGAAGGAGTGTAAGTCCAAGGTTTTGGGTGAGGAGGGGATCAGGGTGCTTCCGTAGCATGCAAGCGCAGTCAACCAGGTTGTTTGGGGTAAACTCCGGCGGATGGTATCCGGATTCTTCAGTTGGTTGAAGAGTACACGTGGTCAATCCCAAGGCCCTATCCAGGAAAATCAATTTTTCCGTCTACATGAATTTCTGTAGTAATAGATGCCCAGCCGTTTCCCTCCCCACCGGACAAGATCGGCATGAGAGACGAACCCTCTTTGCGCCTCGGAGTCAGGGTCTGCCTGGACGAGATGCCTCCCGGCGGTATCTGCTTCTGCTTCGCGCACGCCGTGGCGCAAAAGGATCTTTCACTCCTGCCGGGTTTGGCGCCCATGCAGGATCCTTTTACTGTGCAGAAATTGCCGCGCTCGTCCTTTTGCCGTCGCCCCGGATATTCCAGTCGGCGGGCCCGACGATCCTTCCGTCCGTTTCATAAACAAGCACGCCCGAATGCCGGCATGGTCCGGCATTCGGGCGTCAGCAGATAATCGACGCTGAAATCCCCAGTCAGGCCAGGCGCTCTCGCACGGCGGCACCCATCTGGGTTGTCGAGAGAGGTTTGGCGGTCCCCAAGTCGACCGTGAGCTGACCGTCGGCGATGGCCTGCGCCACGGCGCGCTCGATGGCGCGCGCCTCGGTCTCGAGGCCGAACGAATACCGCAGCATCATGGCCACTGAAAGAATCGTGCCCACCGGGTTCGCGATGCCCTTGCCCGCAATGTCGGGCGCCGAGCCGTGGATCGGCTCATAGAGGCCACGGCGGCCTTCCCCGAGCGACGCGCTGGGCAGCATGCCGAGGGAGCCGGTAAGCACCGCCGCCTCGTCGGTCAGGATGTCGCCGAACATGTTTTCCGTCACGATGACATCGAACTGCGGGGCATGCGTGATCAGCCGCATGGCGCAGGAGTCGACCAGATGGTGCTCCAGTTTCACGTCGGGAAAATCCTTGCCCACCTCGATCGCGACCTGGCGCCACAGGCGCGAGGACTCGAGTACGTTGGCCTTGTCCACGGACGTGACGAGCTTACGGCGCTTCTGCGCGATCTGGAACGCGAGCCGTACGATTCGGCGGATTTCCCCATCGGTGTAGACCAGGGTGTCGACCGCACGCTCACCGGCCGGCGTTTTCTCGCGACCCTTCGGCGTGCCGAAATACAGGCCTCCGGTCAGTTCGCGGATGACCAAAATGTCGACTCCCGTCACGCGCTCGGGCTTGAGGGGCGACATCCTCGCCAGCTGCGGATAGGGCGTCACCGGACGCAGGTTGGCATAGAGGCCAAGCTGCTTGCGGATTGCCAGCAACCCCTGTTCCGGCCGCACCTTCGCGGACGGATCGTCCCATTTCGGGCCACCGACCGCGCCAAGCAGCACGGCATCGGAGGCAAGACAGCCTTGCAGCGTCGCGTCGGGCATGGCGGTGCCGTGTTTGTCGATGGCGCAGCCACCAAGCAGATACTCGGCAAACTCGAACTTGTGGTTGAAGCGCTCCGCGATGGCTTCAAGCACGCGGCAGGCCTCGTGCACGACCTCAGGACCGATGCCGTCTCCGGGAGTTAGGGCTATTTTGGCTTTCATGAAGGATGTTTGGTTGAAGAGAAAAAACAGTGGCTGGGCTCCGGGCAGGGCCTTCGCTATCGTTCCCGCCCCGGCCGCGGAGAGGGCCGGTCATCCAGGCGAAACCCGGCCTCGATCACTTTCCCGCCTCCGTTTTGACGGGTGCCGGTTGCGGAGCCAGACCGTATTCATAGCCGTCGGCGAGCGCCAGCCACGTGGCTTCGAGGATATCGGTCCCGGCGCCGACCGTGCTCCAGCGGTGTTCACCGTCGTGCCAGTCGATGAGCACCCGCGTGATTGCGGCCGTGCCCGCCTTGCTGTTGAGAATGCGTACCTTGTAATCGGCAAGCTGGATGTTTTTCACCCGCGGATAGACAGGCTGGAGCGCCTTGCGCAAGGCTTTGTCAATTGCATGCACGGGACCGTCGCCTTCCGCCGCCGTGTGCATCTCCTGTCCCCCGACCTGGAGTTTGATGGTGGCGTCGGCGATGCGCCGTTCCCCATGCCGGCTGACCATGACCCGGTAGTCGAGCAGCGAAAACGGCGGCTGGTAATCCTTGGCCTGCCGGCGCACTAGCAACACCACGCTGGCCTCGGCAGCTTCAAAAGAGAAGCCCTCATGCTCCAGCGTCTTGATGACCTCGAGGACCCGGGTGCCGATATGTTCACCGCCCAGTTCGAGCCCCAGCTCATGGGCCTTTGACAGTATGTTGGCCCGTCCGGAAAGCTCGCTGATGACCACACGGCTTTCGTTGCCCACCCGGGCGGGGTCGACGTGCTGGTAGGCTTCCGGATGACGTCGTTGCGCCGCCACGTGCACGCCGGCCTTGTGGGCGAAAGCGCTGTTGCCGACATAGGCCATGTGCTCATCGGGCGAGAGATTGGCCACCTCCGCCACGAAGTGGGCGACCTCACGCAGATGCAGCAGCTTGCCCGGGGGCAGCACCGGCACTCCGAACTTCAGTTCGATGTTGGGCAGAATCACGCTCAGGTTGGCGTTGCCGCACCTCTCGCCGTAGCCGTTGATCGTGCCCTGGACATGCATCGCACCGGCCCGCACCGCGGCAATGGTGTTGGCCACCCCGCAGCCGGTGTCGTCGTGCGCGTGGATGCCAATGCGGGCCTTCGGGCCCAGCGCGGTTCGCACGGCGCGCATCGCCGCCTCCACCTCCCAGGGCAGCTGGCCGCCGTTAGTATCGCACAACGCGAGCGTCTCGGCCCCACCCCGGCTCGCAGCCCGCAGCGTTTCAAGCGCATAGACGGGGTCGGCCTTCCAGCCGTCGAAAAAATGCTCGGCGTCATAGATGACACGTTTGCCCTGCGTACGCAGATAAGCGACCGTCTCCTCAATCATCGCCAGATTTTCCTCCAGTGTCGTGCGCAGGACTTCCTGCACCTGCAACGGCGAGGACTTGCCGAAAATGGAGCATACTTCCGTGCCGGCCTCGACCAGCGCGCGCACACTGGGGTCTTCCGCCGGTTTAAGCTTGGCGCGGCGCGTGGCGCCGAACGCGACAATCTTGGCGTGCGTCCAACGCTCCTGGCTCGCCTTGGCGAAAAACGCCGCATCCTTGGGATTGGAGCCCGGCCAGCCGCCCTCGATGAACATGACGCCCAGTTCGTCGAGTTTTCTGGCGATGCGCAGCTTGTCATCCAGCGAGTAGGAAATACCCTCCCGCTGGGTTCCGTCCCGCAGCGTGGTGTCGAAGACCTCCACCGATGCCGGCAGATCCGGCTCAGACACGCGCGGCTTCATAGGCTTCCACGTTGGTGAGGAATCCGAGCAGGTAACCGAGTTCGTCCACTCCTTTCAGCAGACAACTGCGGGCAAACGGATCGATGGGGAACCGGAGCGGATCCTGGCCCGGCCACGCCACCGTCTGCGCCTCGAGGTCAATCGTTACGGGCAGATTGGGATCCTTCGCGCGGGCGGCGACGAGCGCGGCATGCGCTGCGGGCTCGACCACGACCGGCAGCAGACCGTTCTTGAGCGCGTTGCCCTTGAATATGTCGGCAAACAGCGTGGAGATGACGACCCGGAACCCCCAGCCGACGAGCGCCCATGGCGCGTGTTCGCGCGAGGAACCGCAGCCAAAGTTGTTGCCGGCGACGAGCACCTGTACGCCCTTGGCCTCGGGCTGGTTGAGGATGAAGCTGGGATTGGGTGAGCCGTCGTCGCGATAGCGCCAGTCGCAGAAGAGTTTTTCGCCAAGGCCCAGCTTGTCGGTGACCTTGAGGAAACGGGCCGGGATTATCTGGTCCGTGTCGACGTCGGTGTTGGGCAGCACGACACAACGGGCGGTGAGTTTGGTAAATTGCGGAGCGCTCATGGGGGGAATGGGAGAGAAGTTTGGCAGCGAGACGACGGGGGCGGGTCCCGCTTTATTTGATTAACGTGCGCGGATCGGTGATGCAGCCGGTGACGGCGGCGGCGGCGGCCGTGAGAGGCGAGGCGAGCACTGTGCGCCCGCCCTTGCCCTGGCGTCCCTCAAAGTTGCGATTGGATGTGGAGACAGCCAGCTGGCCGGGCGCGATCTGGTCGCCGTTCATGGCGATGCACATTGAACAGCCGGCCTCGCGCCACTCGGCGCCGGCTTCCTTGAAGATGCGGTCCAGTCCCTCGGCCTCGGCGGTCTGCTTCACTGACTGCGAGCCGGGCACGACCAGCATGCGAACGCCGGACGCCACGCGCCGGCCGCGCAGGAGCTGCGCCGCGGCGCGTAGATCCCCGACCCGGCCGTTGGTGCACGAGCCGAGGAAAACAACGTCGACCTTCTCGCCTGCCAGCGGTTTGCCGGGCGTAAATTTCATGTAGGCGAAAGCCTTTTCGAGGCTGGCCCGCTCCTGGGCGCTGGCGACGCAGGAGGGATCGGGCAGCGGAGCCGTAATCGCCACTCCCTGGCCCGGATTCGTCCCCCAAGTGACCATCGGCTCGATCTTGCCGGCATCGAGCGATACGACCTTGTCGTAGGTGGCGCCGGGATCGGTGGGCAGCGTGCGCCAGTAGGCCATGGCCTTGTCCCACGCCTCACCCTTGGGGGCAAATTCGCGGCCGGCTATGAATTGGAAGGTCTTGTCATCGGGGGCGATCATGCCGGCACGGGCACCGCCCTCGATGGACATGTTGCAGACCGTCATGCGGCCCTCCATGTCGAGCGCCCGGATGGCTGCGCCGGTATATTCCAGCACGTAGCCGGTGCCGCCGCCGGCGCCAATCTTGGCGAGCAGCGCCAGGATGATATCCTTGGCTGTCACGCCGGGCCGCAACTGGCCGTCGACATGAATCTCACAGGTCTTCGGCTTGTGCTGGAGCAGGCATTGCGTGGCCAGCACATGCCCGACCTCGCTGGTGCCGATGCCAAAGCCGAGTGAGCCAAACGCACCATGGGTCGAGGTGTGGCTGTCGCCGCAGACGATGGTCATTCCCGGCTGGGTGAACCCCTGCTCGGGCCCGATTACGTGCACGATGCCGCGCTGCTCGGAATTCAAGCCGTACAGGCGGACGCCGTGATCCTTGCAGTTGGTCTCGAGTTGGCGGAGCTGGAGCCGTCCGAGCTCATCAGCGGCCTCGTAGCCACCGGGCACCGTGGGGATGGAGTGATCCATCGTGGCGACCGTGCGATCGGGCCGGCGGACTTTCATGCCGCGCTCCTTCAGCACGGAAAACGCCTGCGGCGAAGTGACCTCGTGGACAAGGTGCAGATCGATGTAGAGCACGGCGGGCGCACCGGGCTCCTGGGCGACGACATGGGCGTCCCAGATTTTTTCGAAGATAGTACGTGATTTCTGGCTCATGTGGAGGGGGGCTGGTGAAAAGAAATGGATCAGGCGGGGGCCTTGGCAGGGTCGACCGAAGCCGCGGATTTCTGGGCATGCTGCGACGGAATCCCGCCATGGCGGGCCAGCGCCTGATTGAGACCGGCGAGATACGCCTTCGCACTGGCGACGATGATGTCGGTATCGGCGCCATGGCCGTGGCTGGAGCGCTCGTCGTCGTGGCGCACGCGAACGGACACTTCGCCGAGTGCGTCGATGCCCTCGGTCACGGCGTTGATGTTGAATTCGAGCAGGCTGACCGGAAAGCGGGCCAGGGCGTCAATGGCTTTGTAAACGGCGTCAACCGGACCGGCGCCGATGGCGGCGTGGACATGGCTCGCGCCGTCGGGGCCGTGCAGGCGCACCGAGGCGGTGGCGAGCCCCATCGTGCCGCAGGAGACCTGAAGGTCCTCGAGGGTCCAGAGCTCAGGCACGGGCGAGCGCTCGTCAGACGCGAGGGCGATAAGGTCGGCGTCGTGCACGGACTTCTTGCGGTCGGCGAGCCTCTTGAACGCGGCAAACGCACGCGCGAGCACCTCGCCTTCCAGCGGAAAGCCGAGTTCAGTCAGCCGCTTGGAAAACGCGTTGCGGCCGGAATGCTTGCCGAGGACGAGTGTCGTCTGCGTGGCGCCGACATCCTCGGGCCGCATGATCTCGTAGGTGAGCGCGTTCTTGATCATGCCGTCCTGGTGAATGCCGGACTCGTGAGCGAAGGCGTTGGCGCCGACGATGGCCTTGTTGGGCGGGATTGGGTAGCTTGTGCTGCGGGAAATGAGCTTGGACACCCGACAGAGCTGCCGGGTGTCGATGCCGGTGCGCAGGCCGAGCTTCTCGCCGCGGGTGCGGATCGCCATGACCAGCTCCTCCAAAGAGGCGTTGCCGGCACGCTCGCCGATGCCGTTGATGGTGCACTCGGCCTGGCGGGCGCCCGCACGAATGCCGGCGAGGCTGTTGGCGACGGCGAGCCCGAGGTCGTTGTGGCAGTGGACGGAGATGACGACATCCTTGGCGCCGGGCGTGTTTGCAATGATGCCGGCAATGAGCGCACTGAACTCGTCGGGCAATGTGTAACCGACGGTATCGGGGATGTTGAGCGTCGTTGCGCCGGCCTTGATAACGGCGGCCAGGATTTCGTAGAGGAAGGCCGGATCGCTGCGGCCGGCGTCCTCGGGCGAAAACTCCACGTCGGCGCAGAGACTGCGGGCCAAAGCGACCCCTTCAACGGCGCGGGCGAGCACCTGCGGCCGCTCCATCCGCAGCTTGTGCTTCATGTGAATGTCGCTCGTCGCAAGGAAGGTGTGGATGCGCGGATGTCGCGCGCCCCTAACGCCTTCCCACGCGGCTTCGATGTCGCCGCGCGTGCAGCGGGCAAGGCCGCAGATGACCGGCGGATCGGCCTGCGGACGACCGGATACCGGCGCCTGACCGACCTCGGCCGCGATGGTTTTCACGGCGGCCAGATCGTCGGGCGAGGCAGCCGGGAAACCCGCCTCGATCACGTCCACTCCCAGTCGAGCCAGCGCGCGGGCAACCTCAAGCTTTTCAGCCGAGGTCATCGATGCGCCGGGAGCTTGCTCGCCGTCGCGCAGGCTGGTGTCGAAGATGCGGACGTAGTCGGTATTCATGATGGAAGGGGAAGCGGGGTTTGACCGCCGGGGTGCGGGATGGCGCCACCGGCGGCCGCGGAAGGATCAGTCGCCTGGCTTGATTGTGACGGGGTTGAGGAACGGCATCATGCTGCGGAGCTTGGCGCCAACCTTCTCGATCTTTTGGTCGCGTTCGGCCGCGCGGATTTTGTTGAAGCGCGGGCGGCCTTTTTCGTTTTCCTTGACCCAGTCGCGGGCGAATTTGCCGCTCTGGATGTCGCCTAGGATGCGTTTCATCTCGGCGCGGGTGTCGGCGGTGATGACGCGCCGGCCGCTGGCGTAGTCTCCCCACTCGGCGGTGTCGCTAATGGAATAACGCATGTAATTGAGGCCGCCGCGATACATCAGGTCGACAATGAGCTTCAGCTCGTGAAGGCACTCGAAGTAGGCGATCTCGGGCTGGTAACCGGCATCGACCAGGGTCTTGAAGCCGGCCTTCACCAGCTCCGCACAACCGCCGCACAGGACGGCCTGCTCGCCGAACAGATCGGTTTCGGTCTCCTCGGTGAAGGTGGTCTCGAGCACACCTGCGCGGGTGGCGCCGATGCCGCGAGCGTAGGACAGCGCCAGTGCCTTGGCCTGGCCGGTGGCGTCCTGGTGGACGGCGATCAGGGCCGGCACCCCGCCGCCCTCCTGGTAAACCTCGCGCACGCGGTGGCCGGGGCCTTTCGGCGCAATCATGGTGACGTCGACGTCCTTCGGGGGCGTAATGGTGCCGAAGCGGATGTTGAACCCGTGGGCGAACATCAGCATCTTGCCCGCGGTTAGGTGCGGAGCAATGGCTTCGCGGTAAAGTTTCGCCTGACTCGTGTCGGGGGTGAGGATCATGATGACATCGGCCCACTTGGCGACCGCCTCAGGGGTGCCAACAGTGAGGCCGGCTTTCTTCGCCTTGGCCCGGGATTTGCTGGTCGGAGCGAGTCCGACCCGCACCGTCACGCCGCTATCCTTAAGGTTGAGCGCATGCGCGTGGCCCTGCGAGCCGTAGCCGATGATCGCGACCTTCTTCGCGCGAATCAGAGCGAGGTTGGCCTGCTTGTCGTAATAGATTTTTGTCATAAGAGGGAGTGTGGTTTGAAGGAGGAAGTTGCTACGCAAACAATTTCAATGAGCCATGGCGACACCAGAAACGGGGGCCGGGGCGACGGCGCCATTGCCATTGGCCAGCTCGGCGTGCACGAGCGGCGGATTGGCGCCGATGGATTCCCGCCCGCGCGCCATCGACACCGCTCCGGTGCGGACCAGTTCGATAATGCCGTAATCGCGCATCATCAGTTCAAACTTGTCGATCTTCTCCGGAGTACCGGTGACTTCGATGGCCAGGGCGCCCGCCTCGATGTCGACGACGCGGGCGCGGAACACATCGACGAGTTGGAGCGCCTGCACGCGCGTCTCGGGTGTGGTCCGGACCTTGACGAGTGCCAGCTCGCGGTTGAGTGCGCGCTTGTGCGTGAGGTCGTCGACCCGCAGCACATTGACCAGCTTGTAGAGATGAGCTTCGACGATGCGCGCGCCGTGCTCGTTTGTGTCCATAACGACGGTCATGCGCGAGACTCCAGCCTGCTCGGTGCGGCCGACGGTCAGCGACTCGATATTGAAGTTACGGCGGCGGAAGAGCGAGGCGACGCGGTTGAGCACGCCGGGTTTGTCTTCCACGTAAGCGATGAGGGTGTGACGGGGCATGGTGGAACGAGGTCAGGGTTTGGGGGCTGCCGCTTTGGTGGTTTTCGCCTTGGGTGCTGAAGGCGGGTGCAGGGAGGCAGGCGGCGTTGCCGCCGTCGTGGCAACGGCAGGCATCTCCCAGTCCCGGTCATCGGCCGTCTTCGTGGGAACGTCCTTTTGCCGATGGGGCCGCCGGATCATGTTATGCAGGTCCGCTCCGGCCGGTACCATCGGGAAGACCGCGTCCTCCCGCTCCACGCGAAAATCGATGAGAACGGCGCCGGCATGGGCCCGCGCCTCCTGCACCGCCGTCTCTACCTGCGCGCGCTTGGTGACGCGCAGGCCCTTGTGGCCGTAGGCGTCGGCGAGCTTCACAAAATCCGGGCCGATCAGCGGCGTGTTGGAGTAGCGCTTGTCATAGAAAAACTCCTGCCATTGGCGCACCATGCCGAGGTAGAAATTGTTCACGATGGCCACGTTGATCTTGATTTTCTCCTGCGCGATCGTGGCCAGCTCGGTCAGCGTCATCTGGAAACCGCCGTCGCCGCACACGACCCACACCTCCTTGTCCGGGCAGGCAAACTTGGCGCCGATGGCCGCCGGAAGGGCGAAGCCCATCGTGCCGAGGCCGCCGGAGGTGATCAACGAGCGGGGTTTTTCATGGTGAAAATATTGGGCCTCCCACATCTGGTGCTGCCCCACGTCGGACACCACGATGGTTTCGTGATCACGGGTCAGGCGCCAGAGGTCGTTGATGACGTGGGCGGCGTAGAGATGGCCGCTGTCCGGCAGGTTCTGGATGTCGCGCACCGCCGAATCCCCTTTCATGGCGGCGATGGAGGCGTGCCACTCGGCGTGCTCGGCGGCATGCACCGAGGGCTGGAGTTCACCGAGCACCTCGCGCAGGTCGCCGAGCAGCGCCACGTCGACCTGAACGTTCTTGTTCACCTCGGAGGGATCGATCTCGATGTGGATCTTCTTCGCGTTGATCGCGTAGGTCTTGAGGTTGCCGGTCACGCGGTCGTCAAACCGCATGCCGCAGGCAATGATCAGATCCGCCTGCTGGATGGCTTGGTTGACCCACGCCTCGCCGTGCATGCCCATCAGGCCAAGGTTGAGCGGATGCGTCGCGGGGATGCCGCCTATGCCCAAGAGCGTTACGGCGATCGGGATATGGGCGGTGCCTGCGAACTGGAGCAATTCGTCGGTCGCCCCGGACTTGATGACACCCTGGCCGGCGAGAATCAACGGGCGCTTGGCCGCGTTGATCATCTCGGTTGCCCGGTGGTATTCGCTGGGGAGCGCGCGGAGCCTGGGTCGGTAGCCCGGTAGACGAGGCGCAGCCTTTTCCCATTCCAACTCGGCGGTCTGCTGCTGCGCGTCCTTGGTGATGTCGACCAGCACCGGCCCGGGCCTGCCGCTCTTCGCAATGTAGAATGCCTCGCGGATCGCCTGGGCAATGTCACCGGCCTTGGTGATGAGGTAATTGTGCTTGGTGATTGGCAGCGTGATGCCGGTGACGTCGACCTCTTGGAACGCATCCGTCCCGATCGTCTTCGAGCCGACCTGCCCGGTGATGAAGACGATGGGCGACGAATCCAGCATGGCCGTGGCGATGCCGGTGACGAGGTTGGTCGCCCCCGGCCCGGAGGTCGCAATGGCGACGCCGACCTTGCCGCTGGCCCGCGCATAGCCGTCGGCCATGTGGGCGGCCCCCTGCTCATGCCGCGTGAGGACGTGGTGGATCTCAGGATATTTGGTCAAGGCGTCGTAAGCGGGCAGGATCGCCCCGCCCGGAAAACCGAACACGACGTCGACTCCTTCCCGCTTGAGGCATTCCCATATGATTTCAGCACCGGTTAGTTTCATGAGGTTCGCTTGGGTGAATGAATTGGGGGGGGGTAAATCCGTTGAGTCAACAGGCGACGCCACCGCAAGCCGCGTGAGCGACGGCGAAACCGCTGGCGGGCACCCGGTCGGGACCTGCCGTGATTACATGGCAAGGCCGCTTGGGGCTGCTAGCGGCATCGCTGGCTGTAGTCGGTTTTGCGGTTGGGGACATTACATTTGCTGGTCGTTAAACGGAAAGAGCCGCCCTTTTCAGTTGGGCGGCTCTTTTCGCGTTTTTTGAACTTTTATCTCGTTACGCGGACTTCTTTGCCGTCCAACTGGTCATGGGTCCCGATAATAACCAGGACCAGACCAAGAATAAGGCTAACGACGACAAAGTTCATTAAGAGAAGGGCCGCAAGGCTGCGTTATCAGCGCAACGGCTGTCAATCTGGAATTCTTGATTATGACACTTGGGATGGATACAGGGACGGCGGCAAATACTGAAGTTGCTGCGGGTTGGGCGATCCCGGACGATTCGCATAATAATCTCACCGGCGCCGATTTCTCGCTGGCACCGCCCGGTCGACTTGAGTGTAGATGTGTCTTCCGTGTCCAGCGGTGAAACAGTCCTAAGGGTTCAGCCCGAACCTCCATGGCGGGCAGGCTTGCGCGGAGCGCGCGCCAACGCCCTGCCTGGCATCGTGCTCCAGATCGTCGCGCTGGCGCTTGTGCTGGCCTATTATCACCACCCGCCCAGCCGGGCGTTGCTCGAACAGCTCGCCGACTTCCGCCGCTCGACCGGCTTTGGGTTCAGTATCGCGTCGACCGGCCTTTTCGGCGGTCTGCTGCCATTCCTCTACATCAAACTCAATCCGCGCACGGCCGGCCGCTATTGCTGGAGCCAAGGCGCCGCTTTCATCATCTTCTGGGCCTACAAAGGCTTCGAGATCGACCTGTTTTATCGTCTCCTCGCGCATTCTGTCGGCGCGGAGGCCAGCCCCATCACGGTGACCGCGAAGGTGCTGCTCGATCAGTTCGTATATTGCCCGGTTTACGCCATACCCGGAACCGTGCTCCTTTACGAGTGGACTGAGGTGCGTTTCGCCATGGCACGGGTCGCCGCCGATATTCGAACGGGAGGTTGGTATTACCGGCGAGTGCTGCCGGCACTGCTTTCAAACATCGGCGTGTGGGTGCCGGCGACCGCGATCATTTATACGCTGCCCACGCCTCTGCAGCTTCCGCTGCAGAACGTGGTGCTGTTTTTTTTCACCCTGCTGCTTGCGCATCTAACCGCCCGGCGGGCACAAGAGGACTGTCCGCGCGAAAAGAACCGGCCTGGTTTGCGCCTCTCATAAAAAGCCTCATAGTCCACGCCATGAAGTCCGTCCGTCTGCTTCTACCTTGCGCCATCGCGCTGGGCCTTTTCCCCATGGCCCATGGCGTCCCGGTCAAGAAGGGCGCGGTCGAAGCCGAGCTGGTGGCCGCCGATTCTTCCATCCAGCCCGGACGCACGTTCACGGCTGCTCTTCGCCTTCGCCACGACCCGCATTGGCATAGTTATTGGATCAATGCCGGCACCGGCTACCCGACCTCGCTGGAGTGGTCGCTGCCTGAAGGCTTCAAAGCCGGTCCCATCCAGTGGCCCACCCCGCACGTCTTTCGCGACGCCCAGGGCAGGATCACGGGCAACGGTTACGAAGGCGAAGTCTTCCTGCTCGTCGATGTCACCCCGCCTGCTTCGCTTGCTCCAGGCGCTGATGTCACACTCAAAGCCAAGGCCGAATGGCTCATGTGCCAGGAGGTCTGCATGCCGGGTGACGCCGACCTGGCCCTGACCCTGCCGGTCCAACCCTGGCCACCCGCGCCTGATCCCGGTTGGGCCGCCAAAATCGCCGCCACGCGCCAGAAGTTGCCGCAGGAAATCAGCGGCGCCCAGTTTGTCGCGATCCTCCGCGAAAAATCGGTCGAACTCACGGGCCGGCTGCCGGCGGGTTTCGCCGCCGGGGCCCGGCTGCATTTCTTCTCGGAGGATGGATTCATCGATTTCGAGCGCGAGGCGCAGGTGGAGCACACCGCCGGCGGCTTCACCATGGTGCTGCCGATTGCGGATGCCGCCGAAATGAAAACCGCTCGTCTGGCAGGCGTCATCCGCTCGGAAACCGGCTGGGGGCCGAACGGCCCGGCACACGGAGTCCGCATCGATGTGCCGCTGGCTGCCGCGACCCCGGCAAACGCAAACCCGCCCTCTTCCTCCTCCAGCTTTCCGCCTCCCCCTCCCCCCCCTCCACCTTCCGCCTCGGCCGGCTTGGCCGGCACCCTGCTGCTCGCGTTTATCGGCGGCATCATCCTCAACCTCATGCCGTGTGTCTTCCCCGTGCTGGGCATCAAGATTCTCGGCTTCGTCAACCAGTCCGGCAGCGACCGGCGCAAGGTCACGCTGCATGGCCTGACGTACGCCGCCGGCGTGCTGGTCTCCTTCTGGGTGCTGGCCGGTTTGCTCATCGCGCTGCGCGCCGGCGGCCAGCAGCTCGGATGGGGCTTCCAGCTGCAGTCGCCCGCCTTTGTCTTCGGCATGGCGGCGTTTCTGCTGATCTTTGCACTCAATCTGAGCGGGCTCTTCGAGGTCGGACTGTCTGCCACCGCGGTGGGCGGCGGCCTGCCAGCGAAGGAAGGCTTCGCCGGCTCGTTCTTCACCGGCATGCTCGCCACGCTCGTCGCCACGCCGTGCAGCGCGCCTTTCCTGGCGCCGGCGCTCGGCGCGGCGCTCGCGCTGTCCACCTTTGAATCGCTGCTCGTTTTCTCGGCCATCGCTGTCGGACTGGGACTGCCCTACCTCCTGCTTTCGATGTTCCCGCAGGCCGTGAAAATCCTGCCCAAACCCGGTGTCTGGATGGAAACCTTCAAGGAGTTCATGGCCTTCCCGCTTTACGCCACGGTCGGCTGGCTCCTCTGGGTGCTTGCCGGCCAGACCAGGGACGACGACGGCGCCCTGCTCAATATCGTCCTCGGTTTGGTTTTCGTGGCCATGGCTGGTTGGGCATACGGCCGGTTCGGCCAACCCCGCAGGCAGTTCGCCGGCCGCCTCCTCGCCGCGGCGTTGCTCGGACTGGGCCTCTGGCTGGGCTGGCCCTCGTCGGGTCCAGCCGGCGACGTCCCGCCCGGCAGCTATCAGGTGACTTGGGAAAAATGGAGCCCCGAAGCCCTCGCGTCCCTCCAAGCGGCGGGCAGGTTCGTCTATGTCGACTTCACCGCGCGCTGGTGCGCCACCTGCCAGACCAACAAGGCCGCGGTGTTTCATTCCGAGGCGGTGCTCCGCGAGTTTGGCCGGCGCGGGGTCGTGCTGCTGCGCGGCGACTGGACGAACCGCGATCCGCAAATCACCGCTGAGTTGGCGAAATGGCAGCGCTCCGCGGTGCCGTTCAACCTCATCTACGCTCCCGGCCGGAAGGATCCGGTCGTGTTGCCCGAACTGTTGACGCCCGGAAAAGTCCTCGAGGCTCTCGCCCAGGCGGGAAAATCGTAAACGGGAACCTCGTACCTCTTGGTCCGGCCTCGCTTGCGCCTACGCGCACAAGAAGCGGAAGTCCGAACGCTGCAAGAGAAGGCCTATGATCCGTTCCAGCCCATCGACATCGGTCTGATCAAAATGAGCGATTGCCGGACTGTCCAAGTCCAAGACCCCGATCAATTTGTCCCCCTGAGGCAACGGTACGACGATTTCCGAGCGCGACGCCGGATCGCACGCGATGTGGCCGGGAAACCGGGTGACATCGGGGACAATCACTGTCTGGCGCCGCTGGGCGGCGGTGCCGCAAACCCCGCGGCCCACCTGGAGGCGCACGCAAGCCACCTTGCCCTGGAAGGGTCCGAGCACCAACTCGCCGCCACGCATGAAATAAAATCCCGCCCAGTTGAGGCCGGGAATCCCCTGATAGAGCAGCGCCGCACAGTTGGCCGTGTTCGCCAGCCAATCGGATTCGTCGACCAGCAGTCCAGTGAGTTGATCAAACAGCTCGCGATAGCGGACGGATTTGGACGCGCCCGCGGTGGTCTTGACCTGGAACATTGGAGGCGGTCGCGAGAGCGACTAGGATACGCGCTCGGGGTGGCGCGCCAGGCAATCCTCAATGATGTGCTGTGGAATCATGTGGTACCCGTTGTTCGGCTCGAACGGTTGACTCTCGGTCGCGGGTAAGTGCCCCGGCAGATTGGCCCCAAGATTGATGAAAAAGAGTTTCCTGTCCTGTTGGACGGCCGCCTTGCCAAGGACGACGCGGCAGCCATCCACGATCCGCCGTTCGATCCACGAATCCAGATGCAATCCTTGCGGACTGCCGGACCAGTTGGCCAGCAGCTACTCGTAGGTGCCCTCGATCGACTAGACAACGGCGAAGGTGACGTCATGGAGCTCCGTGTTGCCCCGCGGCGCACGGCCACCCACGTAAACAGCAAAGAGCCTGGGCGGCGCGTGGCTTGGCGCGTTCACGGTTCGTTGCCCCAGCCCTTGTCCAGCTTGGCCCGCTCCCGGGCGATGATCTCTGCCGTCAACGGCAGGTGCTTGCCGTCGCGCTGCACTTCCGTCTGGCCCTCGCGGCTCAGGATGAAGTTCAGGAACTCCTTCACCAGCGGGTTCATCGGCGTGCCCGGAGTAGCGTTCATCATGAAGGAGTTGTAGCTGGCCATCGGGTAGGCTCGGTTGCGGGCGTTTTCGATGCTCAGCTTCACGTAGGGGCCGCCTTTCTTCTCGGCCAGATCCAGCACCTTCATGCCCGGCTGGTTGTACTCCTCGCTGTAGTTGGTGAACGCAATCGCATGGAGATCGGAGGAAACCGCGCGGGGCAGAAAATCTCCGCCGGCGACGCGCTTGCCGTTGGGCAGGGCGTAATTTCCGGTCGCAATCAAATCCTCGTTGAATTTGCCGCTGCCCTTCAGGATGATATCGGAGAATCCGGTGGACGTATTGTAGCGGAGGTTAAAGCCGTAGACATTAATCCGCTTGTCGGCCCACTCGCCGGTAAGGCCAAGCTGCCCCCAGGTCCGGATGTTCTTTTCCGGTCCGCGCTTGTATTCCGGATGCCAGGTGGTGCCTTGCCAGCCGCCATTGCGTTCGGCGCCGAACACGCCATCCAGTTCCTCCATGCTGATCTTCGTGAGGGGATTCTTGATGTTGACGATGATGACCGGCGTATTGGCCCATCCCGGAAGATCGAACGATCCTGTGTGGGACTCGATCGCGAAGGGCTTGCGACCCATGATCTTCTCGTAAGCGAGGCTGTCACTGAAACCGCGCTCGCTGGCAAGGAGAAGGTCGGCCGTGTCGTAGTAAAGTGCGGAGTATCCGACCGCACTGGTGGGCAGAAACCACGAGATCTTGATGCCCGGCTGCACCTTGGCGAATGCCTCCTCCCAGTATTTCCTGAGACTTGCGGTTTCGATGTAGTTCAGGCCGTGAATGCGGATCCAGCCGTCGAGGATCGCCTTTGGCTTGTAGGCGGGGAGGTCGCTCAGGTCGAACTGGTCCGGCGGATACCTGGTTTCTTTCCCGCGCTTGGCGATGGCGATGGCGCGCCGCGCTTGGGTCAGTAGCGACGCTTCCGCGTTCTCGTCCTTGAGTGGGCCCACCTTCGCCGCCTGGGTTGGAGCCGCGGCGATCGCATTGACGATCTGGAGCTGCGACTCGGTCGTGTCCCGGTTGAGCGGGAGGTACCGGCCGTCGCGCTGCACCTGGCTTTGCCCGTCGCGGCTCAGCACATAACGGATAAACTCCTCGACCAGGGGACGGAGTTTCCCGTTCGGACGCAGGTTGAGGTACATCGCCCCTTCCCGGTAAAACGGATATTTCCGGGATTGAACGGAGTCGGCGGTGGGCTCCACGTAGTCACCAGAAGCGCCGGGGGCGATGCTGAGCAGCTTCACCTTCGGGGAGGCAGCCTCACCCAGCGTGAAGGCGATGGAGTATTTGTCGGCGCCGACGGCCTCGGCGAGTTGTTCTTCGATCGAGAGGGCTTTGCCGCCCCGGTCGAAGTAAGGGCCGTAGATGATGAGCTTCTCGTTCCACTTGTCGCTGCCCTTTAACACCCGGTCACTAAAGGTCTCCCCTGCCGGATCCCGCATGCAATAGCCGTGGGCCTTGATGGGCTGGTTTGCCCACTCCCCGGTCAAACCCAGCTGGCCCCAAAGGCGAATGTTCTTCTCCTTGCCGCGAGCCAAATCGATCCGCCACGCCGTCCCCACCCAGCCGCCATCGCGGGCCGCTCCGAAGACCCCGTCGAGCTGGTCGATGGTGATCTTCGCCAGCGGGTTGTCCCGGTTGACGATGATCTTGTAGGCCGGCGCGTACCCGGCCATGTCGAAGGAGCCGGTAAAAGCCGCGATGCGCAGCGGCGTCGAATTGAGGGCGCGCTCGTAGGGCAGGATGTCGTAGAACCCCAGCTCGTGGACGAGCGAGATGTCGGCCTGGTGGTAGTAGAGCGGAGTGAGGGCCACTTCGGCGGCCGGCAGGAAATACGAGAAATGAGTGTCGGGATGGAACCTCGCAAACCCCTCCTCCCAATACCTGGCCAGCTTGCCTTGCGCGAGGGTGGCGGCCCCGTGGATCTTGATCCAGCCGGAGACCGCCTGCTGCGGCTGGTAGGCGGGCAGGTCGTTCAGGTTGAACCGGCCGTCGGCATACGAGCGGTAGTCCCCCGCATATTTCTTATCGAGCTGGAACAGCTCGAGATTCTTCTGAACTTCCGGCGCGGGTTGCGCCAACAGGACGGACGCGGGCGCCACCAGCACTGCCAGCACGACGGCCGCCAGCGCGAACTTCTTGGCTGAGTTTGATGCAGTCATGGGTAAATTGGAACGGGGGATGGGGAAACGTAAGAGCATATACGGGGAAGGGCGGGGTGAATGCGGAAACCAAGTGGCTAAAAAACAGCGAGAGCAAATCAGCATCACAAAAAATGACCCCGTTCCGCAAGAATGGAAACGGCGAGCCACAGCCAAGCCCGCAACGCGGGCGTGCATGGGGCTGCATTCCGGACGCATACCCGCGGCCGTAATCTGAAATTGGCAGGGACACGGTATGCCGATTGGCCGGTGTGGGGCGGCACGCTATGGGGCGCCCATAGCAGGGCGATCCAGAAAACATGGGCGGAGAAAAGCATCCTGCATGGAAACTGACAAATGCTAGGCTCATGACTTACTGCCATCCCGAGCGCGGCAGCCTAACCCCGGAAGCGACCAAACGGCTTGCTCCCAACGCGTCAATCTCTCCCGCCCCCCGGCCCCCTGTCCAACGAGGTGGAGCGAGCCCACGTCGAACTCGGGGGACGGCGCATGGTCGGCAAGCCGATCCTGGATATCAGTTGAATGGGCAACAGTCCTGGACCTGATCGGTTTACGAGAGGCGGGGAGCGGTATATTCTCAGTTGGCAGGGGCAGAAGGAAGTGCGGCGCGATGGGAAACATCTCCCTCCCGCGACGGCCGTGGTCGGCGAGCAACTCCGGAAACAGGACTGAGCGCCAACTTCCGTGCCGCCGCTATCAGGCTCCTTTTCTACGCGATCACACCTCTCCCGCCCAAGTGGGAATCGGCAAAGCCTGCCACGTGAGGCCGACTTGACTGCGCTCGGCTTTGGTTTGATTCGCCTGAATTTGCCCTGCAACATTTTCCAGTCACCACCATCGCGGACCTGTAGCTCAGCTGGATAGAGCACTTGGCTTCGAACCAAGGGGTCGGGGGTTCGAGTCCCTCCAGGTCTGCCATTCGCCCCGCGCGGCTACTCTCGTCTGCGAGCTTCCGGCGGGGCGAACAGAGGAATGAGGGCCTGGCTGACCCTTTTCTGCCATGGGAACTACTCCAGCAGGAGCAGCGCGGCCTTGGCCTTCTCGGCGGTCAAGGGCAGGAACTTTCCGTCGCGCACTACTTCCTGCTGCCCCTCCTGGCTGAGCACATATTTCAGGAATTCCTTGATGCGCGGCTCGACCGGCTGGTTGGGCATGCGATTGATATACCAGTAAGGTTCGCGCGCTAGTGGGTAGGTCCGATTCTGGACGTTCTCGATGTTGAGCGCGACATAAGGTCCGCTTTCGTTGGCAGCCAATTCCAAGCACTTCGTCTGGGGAGTCCGGTACTCGATGCCGCTGAAGCCGATGCCATATCGATCCATGCTCAAGTCGGCCATCAGCTGCGTGGCGGCGTCGATCGTCGAACCGTCAGGTTTGACCATGTTCGCGTAGACTTTCATCTTATCATTCCATTTGTCGCCGCCGTGCAGAATGCGGTCGGAAAGGAATATGCTCGTGCCATAGCGGGCTTGCAGACCGTAGACATGAATCGGCTGACTGGCCCACTCTCCCGTCAGCCCCAGCTGCCCCCAGGTACGAATATTCTCTTCGGCTCCTCGCGCATACGGATACTCCGTATGCCAGGTAGTTCCAATCCAGCCGCCGTCCCGCATGGTGCCGAAGATCCTGTCCAGCTGCTTCATGGTCAATCGGGACAATGGATTGTCCTGGTGGACGAAGACCCCCTGTGCATCGGCCCAGCCGGGCAGATTGTAGGAGCCGGTGAACATGGGGATCTCAAGGGGATCGTGATCGAGGAAGAGGCGCTGGAAGCCCAGCAACTTGGAAAATCTCAGCCGGGGGCTCGCACCGATATCAGCGACGCCAGTAATAATAGCCGAGGTGGCGGACAGGCTCGACTGCAGGTGATATTCAATCGTGGCCTTCGGGTGATACTGGCGGAAGCCCTCCTGCCAGTACTGCCCCAGCTTGCCCTCGTTCAGCTGAGGCATGCCCCAAATGCGGATCGTACCGGTAACCGGCTGCGCCGCCTGGTAGCGCGGCAGGGCGCTCAAATCCCATTTCTGGGTGTATGGGACCACGACGTGCCGGCCGCGCTTTGGCAGCTGCGAATGCAGCTCGGGCGCAGGCGTCGTCTCTTCCAATATGCGCAGCTGTTTACGCGCCGCCTCGGCCGTAATCGGGAGGAACTTGCCATCACGCATCACTTCCTCCTGGCCTTCGCGGCTCAACGTGTAGGTAAGGAACTCCTTCACGATCGGATTCAGCGGCTGACCCGGTTTGCGATCGACCGTCCAGTAATTGGGCATGGCGAAAGGATAGGTCAGATCCTGGACCGTCTCGAGAGTGAGTGGCACGGCCGGTTCGCCCGTCTTCCTCGACAGCGCCAGGCATTTCACGTCCGGGGTGAGCGTCTGGATGCCCGTGATCGCAATGCCGTACGGGTCCTGGCTCAGGCCTTCAATCACCAGGTCAAAAGAAGCGACAATTTTGCCATCGGCACGCACCACGTTCGAATACATCCGGGCGTTCTCATTCCACTTGTCGCTGCCCTTGATGATAGCGTCCGAAATCTCCTCCATCGTGTGGTAGCGAAGATTGAGCGTGTAGATATTGATCGGTTTGTCCGCCCACGCGCCCGTCAATCCCAGTTGACCCCAGGTGCGAATGTTTTTCTCCGGGCCGCGGGCCAGTTCCGGATGCCACGTGGTGCCGATCCAACCTCCGCTTCGCTCGGCACCAAAAATCCCGTCGAGCTGCTCCATTGAAATTTGAGCGATCGGATTGCTCTTGTGGACAAAAACGCCGTTCGCCGCGTTCCAACCGGCCACATTGAATGAACCGGTCACCATCTCGATGTCCAAGGGCGCATAGCCTAACACCTGCTCAAATTCCACCCTCTCCCACTGCCACATATGGGTATTCGCTCCCAAGTCCGCTTGGCCGGTGATCAAGCCGGGAACCGCTGTGACTCCAGTCGGTAGATAGTACTCAATTTTGACGTCCGGGTGATACTTGCGAAAGCCTGCATCCCAGTAATTCTTCAGCTGGGAATCATTGAGGTAGTTGGAGCCCCACATCCGCATCTGGCCAGAAAGCTTCTGCCTCGGCACGTATGAGGGCAACCCGCTCAGATCGAACTTGGGAGGATAATACGCCTTTCTTCCCCGCGCAGCCACGGCCGCATTGCGCGCAGCCTGCAGCTCCATGGCATCACGGGTTTCCCCGGGAGCAGTGGCCGCCGGGTCTCCGGCGGCGAAGGCCGCGCCAACGGTGAGGGCGAGAACGGACGTGGCTACCGCCAGTACTTGAAATCGGCGGGATATTGCATTTCGGATTTCCGATTGGGTGTGCATGGTTGTGAAAAATTGGGAAGTCAGGGGAAAGTAATCGCAGCCTCCATTCGTATCCTACAATTGAGCTCCGACAACGAGCTCAAAGATCATGCATCTTTTAAAAAAGTCAGACAAACTTTCATTGAACATACCGCCGATGTGGCCATAGTGAAAGTAAGTGCCAGCGGGCATTGGTATGCGCAGTGGCTTCGGCGGGCGGAATGATTATAGGTTGGGTTGATGCCATCGTCCGACCTACCGGTTCCAGCAGCCTGTCATCGAGTCCCGGGGAATCTCGTCGAGATCGGCCCTGTCCGACTGCCTGCGACGGCTTCGACCACGGCCTGGTGGGGCTCGTCGTCGCCGCCAGCCTCGCTCCGGGATTTGCTTTCGCGCTCCCTCCCGGTCCCGCAAAAATCCAGCTCGCAAGACGGCGACCGCATCCGATCATTTTGGGCCCCATTCCTTCGGCCAAACGGTTCAGGAGTCCCGCTTCTGGTGCCAAACTTAGACCGTATTGGCCCGTCTCACCAGTTCGTCCTCTTGCTGCCAGATGGTGTCCGCCCGGCTTCGGAGTATTCCCGTCTGTTCCTGATCGGCCATTTCCTCGACCTCCGGAATGATGAGTTCGGGTTGTTTCCGTCGGATTTGCTGGTAGGCGGTAAGCACAAACAGCCAGCCGCTGTAGGGATCGTCGTTACACCGGCCCCTCATCAACTGAGCTTTGATGTTCCCGGCGAAATAGGCCGCCGTCAGCATCGCCCGCGGGGCTAGTTCTGCCGTGGGCGCGTCGTCGGTCAGCCAAGGCATCGTCTCGGGTCCGATGGTGATCAGCACGGCGTCGCTCTCCTCGCCAAAACGCGTCACGGTCGCCGCCGCCTCCGGCGCCGCGTCGCTCGTCACGTCCTTTTCGATCACCGCAATCGCCGCCAGAACCTCGCGCTTGGAGACCGGTCCGGCCAATGCGGCAGCTGAACCAAGCAGAAAAACCAGGAGCAGACTGACGAGCTTTCCGTATGAATGAGACATGATAAAGTGTTGGTTTCGACCATCCGCCGGCGCGCTCGGTTCCCAGCGATCGGCGCTTATCGCAGCAGCGAGATTAATTTGGAACGGCTGTTGATCTCGAGTTTCGTGAAAATCGACTGGATTTGATTTTTCACCGTGCCGACGCCCTTGCTGAGCCGCGCGGCGATCTCCTGATTGCTCAGACCGTCCCGCACCAGCAGCGCCACGTCACGCTCCCGCTGGGTGAGGCGCGACAACACCGTGAACTGCCGGTCAAGGGCGGGGGCGGCGGGAGCATTGAATACCGCGCGGTTCACCATCTGGGCAAAAAGGTAGGGCCGCGACATGAGCGGATCGTCGAGGCTGAACAGGCTGAGATCGGCCTGCAAATGCGGGCAGTCGGGATGCACGAGACGGCGGCGGATCGGCACGAGGGGGGCATCGGGCGCGGCCAGCGCCTGGGTGTAGTGCTGGTCCATGAGTTCGAGGTAGGCGTTGAGGAAGGGTGGCGGAATGGTGAATACCGCGCGGCCGTTGACCTGCCGCGCCGCTTTCTCTCCCAGGTTCCATGCCGCGCACTCCTCGAAGGCCTCGTAGTTGGCGAACACGAGTTCATGGCGCGCGTTGACCAGCAGGATACCCTGCGGCAGGAGATTGATGAATTGCTGCAGGCTGCTGCGGGCGATGACTTCCTCCTCGTGCTTTTCGAGGCGGCGCAGGTTGCGGTCGAGCACCGGATGCAGCTCGAGCAGCAGGGCCTTTTCCGCAGGGGTAAATGGACCCTGGTCAAACGCGCGTCGCAGGCAGAGGATGCTCTTGCGCTCGCCCTTTTCCCAAAGCGTGAGGCCGAGCATCTTGTCCCAGCCCTCCGCCTCGAGCACGCGATGGTAGAAGTCGCTCTGCCGGAGCTTACGCCGGTCGGGCACGACGTCATCTAGGCCGTAGAGCTTTACGCCCGGGTGGGTGTCGAGCCAGGCATGCGTAGGCGTAAGGCGGGCGCGTGCCCGCCACCAGTCGGCGCCCGGCATGGTCGGAGCGGAATGCAGCGTGAGGGATCCGGGGACCTTCTCCTTGGCGTCGAGGAACAGCGTCGCGGAGTGATGATGGGGAAAGGCCGCCCGGATAAACTGCTGCAAGGCTCCCCAGAATTCCGGCAGGTTCGCCGCCACCTCCATGTTGACGATCGTCGGGCGCAGCACGGGATCATCCAAACGCAAAGAGCGTTCCTGGACTTCGGCTTGGGGCGCGGCGGCGCGGCGAGGAGTGGCGCGCATGATGCAGGAACGAGTGGAGGCTGGGCGGGCAATGCGCAAATCAATTTCCCGCGGCCGGCCAGCTGATCAGCGGGTGTGCGCGCCGGTCAGTTTTTGCGCGGGTCAGACGGAGGAGCCGGAGCAGGACGATTTTCCAGGACTGCGCGCCTCTTTGCATCTTCCGCCGCCCGGGCGAGCACGGCCGGATCCACCTTGACGCCCGCCCTGGCCAGGCCGCGTTCCAGCAGAGCCTCACCCTTCATATAGCCGAGGATGGCATCCACTATCCTGCCGTCGCGCCCGATGACGTACTGGGCCGGGATGCCGCTCACGCCGTAGAGCTTGAGCGAAACGCGCTCGGACTTGAGTGCGACCGCGTCGTGCGCAAACACGATGTCGGGATACTTCTGCTGGTTCTTCCGCACCCAGGCCTCAAACTTGTCGCGGGCGTCCCGGGTGCATGAGGCCAGCACCACCACGCCCTGACTGCGGTAACGGGCGGCAATCTCCTGGACATGGGGCAGCGAAGCCATGCACGGTCCGCATCATGTGGCCCAGAAATCGAGCACGACCACCTTGCCCTGGTAGTCGGCCAGACGCACCGCGCGATCGTGTATGTCGGCAGTCACAAAGTCCTGCGCCACCATGCCGGGACGAAGCATCTGTGCTTCCGGGCTGGCCGGAGGCTGGGCGGTTTCGGCGGCGGTCGGGCCGAAATCAGGGCCGCCCCAGGCCGCGCTGGTCAATGCAATCGCGAGAATGGACGGCAGGATTTTCATAAGCGAGGAAGGGTTGGGCGCTTCGTGACCGCGTCACATCTGTGGCGCAGCACTAGGAGAAGACCGTGGTCAAAAGAGGGGGGAAGGCCGCACCTTTTTTCGTGAGTTTGCCGACGATTCCAGCCTGACTGTCTGCCGGTGAGAAATCCCGCCCATACCAAGGCTGTTGGCCAGCTTCTCCTCGCCGCTCTCTGCTGGAGCCTCGGCGGCCTGCTCATCAAGTGGGTGGAATGGCCGCCGCTGGCCGTGGCGGGCGGCCGCGGTTTCATCGCGGCGGCGTTTCTCGTCATCACCCACCGCAGGCTTCGCTTTACGTGGTCGCCGATCCAATTGGGTGCCGCCGCCGCCTATGCCGCGTGCACCATCAGTTTTGTCGCCGCCACCAAACTCACCACCGCGGCCAACGCCATCCTGCTTCAATACACGGCACCCGTCTGGGTCGCGCTTCTCGGCGCCTGGTTCCTCCGCGAACATGCCACCAGGGCTGACTGGTTTGCCATCGCTGCAACCTTCGCCGGCATGGCGCTATTTTTTGCGGACGGCCTCCAGTTTACCGGCGTGCTGGGCAATGTCATCGCGGTGATCAGCGGCCTCTGTTTTGCCGGCATGGCCGTGCTCATGCGCAAGCAAAAGGAAGGCTCCGTGGTCGAGTCCATCATTCTGGGCAACCTGATCGCCGGCATCGTTGGGTCTCCCTTCATTATTCGGGCACCCGCTCTTTCCCCCGATGGGTGGATGGCCCTGACCGTGCTCGGGACGGTGCAGCTCGGCCTGTCGTATCTCTTCTATTCGCGCGCCATCAAGCACGTCACGGCGCTCGAGGCAGTCCTGCTTCCCGTGATTGAGCCGATCCTGAATCCGGTATGGGTCATGTTGTTTCTGGGGGAGAAGCCGGGGCGCTTCGCCCTGCTCGGCGGCGTGATCGTGCTTGGCGCCGTCACTTGGCGCGCGCTGCACTCCATCCGTCGATTGCGGCTTGTCCCCGCCTCCTCAACCGAAGACGCCGCGACCTGAGGAACGGGCCTTCCCCGGTCCTTTGCCACCGCACTCGCCTCGCCGGTCCTACCCCGCCCCGCCGTGACGCCAGCCCCGTCTCCCCTCCCTCCCCTCGCCGAAATCGTCGTGCTGCTGCATGGCGTGGCTATGCCGGCACTCGTGATGCGTCCCCTTGCCCGGAGGATCGAATCCGCCGGCTACCGCACCGTCAACCTCCCCTACTCTTCACGTTCCCTCACCTGCGAGCAATTGGCCCGGAAATATCTGCCGGAGCAATTGTGTCTCCATGGAACCGCCCTAGCCCCGCGGTTGCACTTTGTGGCGCACTCGATGGGCGGATTGATCGTCCGGCTTTATCTGCAGGAGCACCGACCCAAAAATCTGGGCCGGATCGTCCTGCTCGGTCCGCCGAACGCCGGCAGTCCGGTGGCCGACCGCCTCAACCGTTCTGCCCTGTGGCGCTGGCTGATCGGTTCCAACCTCTCGCGCCTCGGAG
Organism: Opitutaceae bacterium; assembly: GCA_028691845.1. Classification (GTDB taxonomy): domain Bacteria; phylum Verrucomicrobiota; class Verrucomicrobiia; order Opitutales; family Opitutaceae; genus JAQUYL01. Next base: position 112,603 of record JAQUYL010000002.1, on the reverse strand, counting down.
CCGCCACTCCGGACGCCCTCGCCCCCACCCTGATTCCGCCCGACTACGAGGTGGGGGTCATCGCCGGTTGCGCGAGCCTCCACCCGTTCTTCAGCCGCTGGCTGTCCGGCGCCCACGACGGCATGGTCACGGTCGCCTCCACCCGTCTCGCCGGTGCCTCCGATTTCCTCGTCATGCCACATTCACACACCGCCATGCTCTGGCGTCAGACCGTGGCCGCCGAGGTTCTCTCCTTTCTCCGCACCGGCCGCTTCCAGCCTCCAGCATGATCCGTTTTCCATTCGGTCTCCATGCGGAGCATAAGTCACCCATTAGGTGACTTTGCTGTTTATGCTACTTTTATCATCCATGTCCTCTGAATGCTGCGTTCCATCCCTGTCCTGCAGATGAGCCAGCTCGTCTCAAAGCATCCGGACGGGCGCTCAATTGACGCCGGGATTTAGTCACCCGTGAGGGATCCGGCCGGCGGCATCCCTCCCGCCGAATCGAGGCGGGTGGGGAGGCGGAGGCAGAAGGTGGAGCAGCACGTTGGCGAGCGTGATGAGCCCGCCGCCCACCAGCAGGTGAAACGTGGCCCGTTCGTTGGGATAATCAAAGCCGGCCCATCCCGAAAACCAGCTTGGCAGGAACAAAGCCATGGCCGACGCAAAAACCGGTTCGAAACAGTAGATGAGTCCGGCCTCGATCGCCGGGATTTTCGGCTGCCATTTGTTCATGAGCATGAAGGCGCCAAGCGTGCAGAATACCGTCAGGCCGGCCGTCAGCGCCACCCAGGGCGGCGAGCGCCCCAGCGCCAGCAGGACGTCCGCTCGCGGAGCCGTGGCCAGCATCATGGTCAGAAAAATCACGGCCTGAAATGAAAACATGACGAACGTCACCGGCCGGACGCGGTTACCGGCGAAAGGTTTCCTTCCCAACCAGAGAATCTGTCCCATGAAAAACACCGAGCTAAGCAGTGTTTCCAGCTCGCCGCGGCCCAAGTGCATCTGCCGGGGATCGAACCGGGCCAGCACCGCCGCGCCGATCAGGACCAGCGCGCAGCACGTCCATACAATCGGCGCCGGCCAGCACCGCCGTCGCCACGCCACCCAGACCGGGATCAGGATGGCGTAGAATTGTGTCAGGAAGGCCGACACAGAGGCCGACGTGAATTGCAGGCCATCATTCTGGAACAACATGCCCGCCGACGCGAACATGCCGAGCCCCACGCCCTGGATCATCTCGCTCCGGGTCAGACGGCCAAGCGTCCGGCCCGCCCAAAACAGCATCACGATCGCCGCCAGCACGAAACGCGGCCCGATGGTGCAAGCGGTTATAAACCAGTTGCCGCTGCCCGGCAGCACCTGCTGATGCGCCAGCGCCACGCTCTTGATCAACGGGAAACTGAGCCCCCAGAATAAATTGGCCAGCAGCAGGGCCGCGATGGCCTTGGTGTGGATTGGGCGATCAGCCTCGGGCATGGAAGTGCGCAGTGTAGCCGGCCGGCGCGGCGCTCCAAGCGCAAACCCGATTGGAGGTCAATGCCGCCCCACCCGGCCGGCCATCAGCGCGTCGCGGATGCGATCGAGTTTCGCCTCGGCCTCGACGCGAGGGGAACCGGCTCCTGGGCCGGTCTGCCAGTTCCGCGCGGGTGTCCCTCCGTCAATTGCACAGCCACCCTTTTCCATGCGTCGGACCGACAATCGTATCGGCCAAAACAAAACCGCCGCGGGCTCAGGGCACCGCGGCGGTTTGTGAAAGTGGTCGATTGATCAGCGCTTAGGAGACGTGCTTGTTGACCAAGCTCGTCATCTCGAACATGGTGACATTCTTCTTGCCATTGAACACCGGCAGCAGATTCGCGTCGGCGTTGATCTGGCGCTTGTTCTTGGAGTCCTGCAGGCCCTTCCTCTTGATGTAGGCCCAGAGCTTCTTGGTGAGTTCGGTACGGGGGAGGGGCTTCTCGCCGACAACGGCGGAGAGGGCGGCGTCCGGCTGAACCGGAGCCATAAACTTTGCGTTGGGTTTACGGGCAGATTTTTTGGCCATAGTGGCTACCCTCATAGATGCCGCCCCGGCCAACGCAATGATTTTCTAGACGGGAAGGAACCGTTCCCCATAGGGAGAATCCCAATCGCCGGCCGCCCAAAATCGAACCACGGCCGGGGGGATCGGCGCAGAATGATCAGGCGGCCGGCCCATCCATGTCCCGGAATTGCCGGTACAGGGCTGCATAGCGTCCGCCCTTGGCCAGCAGCGAGGCGTGGGGGCCGCGTTCGATGATGCGACCCCGCTCCAGCACCAGAATGAGGTCGGCCTGCCGGATGGTGCTCAAGCGATGGGCCACAATCAAACTTGTGCGCCGGGCTACCAGCGCAGCCAGCGCCTTTTGCAAGCGGGCTTCCGTCAGCGTATCGATCGAGCTGGTGGCTTCGTCCAGGATCAGCAGCCTCGGCTCGGCCAGCAGCGCGCGGGCGAAGCAGATGACCTGCCGCTGTCCGAGCGAAAGCGCGCCACCGCGCTCACCCACCTGGGTCTGCAGGCCGCCGGCCAAGGCCTCGATCAGATCGAGACAATCGAGGCGGCGCAACGCCCCCGCCACCTCCGCCTCGGTCGCCTCGGGCTTGCCCAGACGGATATTCTCCAGCACGGTGCCGCTGAAGAGAAAATTCTGCTGCTGCACGAGGCCCATCTGCCGGTGCAGTGAATGACTGCTGATGGTGCGGATCTCGCGGCCGTCGATCAGCAGCTCGCCGCTGGTCGGCAGGTAGAATTTCGCCACCAGGTTGGCGAGGGATGACTTGCCGCTGCCCGTGTGGCCGACCAGCGCCACCGACTGCCCGGGCTCCGCCGTCAGATTGATGTCATGCAATACGGGTCGCGCCGGATCATAGCCGAAGGTCACGCGACGGAATTCGACGCGCATGCCTCTGAAGACACGGCCTGCCGCCGGTAAGGAAGAGACGGCAGGACAAGACGGTAAAACCCGGGTAACGGATGCTGCCGGCCGTCCCAATTCCCTTTCTCCTACGCCCGCCCTTTCGCTTATTGCCTGCCGAGAATCCGGCAGCGGCGCCGCGTCGGGGGCGTCCTCCCAATCCGGCTGGGCGTCAAGAAGGCGGAAAACCCGCTCTGCGCCCGCCATCGAGGTGAGCGCCTGGTTGTATTGGTTGCCGATGATCTGGATGGGGGAGAAGAACTGGTTGACGAGAAAGAAGAATTGGATGAGCCGCCCCAGGCTCATGTCGCCGTGCATGACGCGCCAGCCGCCGAGCAGCAGCAGCAGGGCGATGAAAAACTGGCTGTTCAACTCGAGCAACGGCATGAGGATGGCCGAGGTCCGGGTGAGCGCCACGTTGTAACGCGCATGATCCGCGAGCAGGCTGCGAAACAAGCCGGCATTGGTCTCCTGCCGCGCAAATCCTTGGGTCACCCGGATGCCGCTGACCGACTCGGCCAGCGTGGCCGTGACCCGGCTGAAACTCTCCTGCGAGGCCCGGCTGAGATGGCTGAGTCGGACGCGGAAATGCCGGTTGAGCACCCAGAGTACTGGCGCAAGGGCCAAGACCATCAGGAACATCACGCGATCGCAGATAAGCATGACAATGCCGGCGAAGAAGACCTGCCCCGCCTGGATCGTGCTCACAAACAATACGTCCTGGATGCCGATGCGGACCGATTCGACGTCGGATGTCACGCGGCTGATAATGCGCCCCACCTTGGTGCGGTGAAAAAAACTCATCGGCATGCGCTGCACGTGGCGGAAGATGTCCGCGCGTAATGCATTGACCACCGCCTCGCCCAGCTCGAGGGCATAGCGCTGGCGAAAGTGGAACAAGGCGTCGGTGCTGAGCGCCAGGACGGCGTAGCCGGCCACAGCCCAGGCAAGCAGGAGGGGTTCGTGCCGAGCCACCGGACCGCTGATGATCGCACCCACGGCCCAAGCCAGCGCCGGCAGCTGCATGGAGCGCACCAGGGTGAGCGCAACCAGCAGGTTGCGCTTGCGTCGGTGCGGTCGGGTATAGGTCCAGAGACGGCGGATGAGCCCCCACTCCAGCGGCTTGAACTGTGCAGCCCCCTCCTCGATCCGGCGACGCCGCGCCAGGGTGAGCAGGTCCATCTGGTCCGGGGCCGGTTTCATGGAGTGCCCTCCCCCCCTCCAGCCGATTCCATCATCTCATCCGCATCGATCAATTGCAGGTCGGCCACCCGCAGATAATGTCCGGCCTGCCGCATCAGTTCCTCATGGGTGCCCTGCTGCACGATGCGCCCCTCGTCGAGCACAACAATGAAATCAGCCCGGCGAAGCGTGCTCAGTCGGTGCGCGACGATAAAGGTCGTGCGTCCCTCGATGGCCTGGGCCAGCGCTGAAAAAATCTCGCGTTCGGTCTCGGCATCGATGGAGGCGGTGGGATCGTCGAGCAGCAGGATGGCTGGTTCCAGCAGCATGGCACGTGCGAGCGCGAGCCGCTGCCGCTGTCCGCCAGACAGCGTGGCGCCGCTTTCGTCGAGGACGGTGTCGTAGCCGTGGGGCAAGGCGCGGATGAATTCGTCCGCCGCGGCGATTGTGGCCGCCCGCTCGATCTGCGCCCGCGTGGCCTGCGGCTGGCCGAAGGCGATGTTGGCCGCCACTGTGTGGCTGAAGAGAAAGCTTTCCTGAAAAACGAGGCCTATGTTGCGCCGCAAGTCATCGAGGTGCAGCCGGCGCACGTCAATGCCGTCCACCAGCACCCGGCCAGCCTGCGGATCGTAAAACCGGGGGATTAGACTCATGAGAGCGCTCTTGCCCGAACCGGTGGCCCCAAGGATCGCCACACACTGCCCGGGCTCCACCTCGAGGTGGATGTCCCGCAACACCTGCTGCCCGGAACCGTAGCCAAACCACACGTGTTCGAACGTCACGCGGCCCTCAAACTTCGGCCGCCGCACCGCGCCGGACGGGTGCTGGATTTCGACCGGGGCATCGAGAATCTCGAACACGCGGCGGGCTCCGATCAGACTTTGCTGCACGCTGTTCACGATGCCGGCGACGTTGTTGACCTGGCCCGAGAACTGTTCGAGCAAACCGGCGAAAACCACAAGGCCCGAGCCCAGCGGCAAGTCGCCGCAGAGGGCGAGCCAGCCGCCGTAGCCCAGCAGCACCATGAGGTTGATCCGGGTCAGGAAACCGACCGCCGGGCTGAACAGGCTCACTCGCCAGAATATGCTGTTCTGCTGCGCCAGCACGGCGTTGTTGCTGCTCTCAAACTTTTTGCGATCCTCCGCCTCGCGCCCAAAACCCTTGACCACCTGCACGCCTTGCACGCTCTCCGTCAGATTGCGCACCATCTCGTCGGCCAATTCGCGGTTGCGCGCGTACAGTGGAAGCATCCGCCGCGTGAACACTGAGGCCATGAACCAGAGTACCGGCGTTGTAACCAGGCATGCCAGGGTGAGCCCCGGGTGAAGCTTGACCATGTAGAGCAGATAGATCGCCAGCGACACCCCCATGATGACACTCTGGATGAGCACCTGGTCGAGAAACATGCGGACCGCCTGCACATCGCCGGTGACGCGGTTGATGATGGAACCGGTAGTATTGTCGTCGAAAAAACGGAAACTGAGGCGCTGCAGCTTGTCGTATACCAGTCCACGCAAATGGGGGACGATTTCCTGCTGGGTAAGCTGGTTGACCGCTACCGTATGGGAGTAGTTCAGAAAGGCGCGCGTCAGCGCCATGACGAAGATCACCCCGGCAATGCTGCTCAGCACGGCCATCGGGGGCCATGCGGGCAAGTGCCCGCCCCAGCTGGGGATCGGCTCCACGTCGCCCTCGACCAAATGGCGGATGTAATCGATGCCCAGTCCGATAAGGTTGAGGCCGGACACCCCCATGACCAGAAGCAGCAACTGGATGCCGAGTACTTTTAGGCAGTGTCCCCGATAACGCCAAGCCAGCCCGAAAAGGCGACGGATCAGCGCGGTGTTGGTCAGAGAGGACCTGGGCGTGCTGGGAACGGAGGGAAGGCTCGGCATGAGGAGGACGGCGTTCGCCGCCGCGCCACGGTGGCCCGCCGACGAGTCTGAAAAATCACGTTAGGCCGAATGCCTCTATATTCACGCCAATTCTGTTCCGGTGGCTGCGGACCTGACGCATAATGTCACATGACACTTCCGATCCGGGAGGAAGAGAGATGCTAATGCCTGCCTGGTTCGATTGCGCCCTGGCTTCCCCCCGGTCGAGTCGTTTTTCCTGATCGGGACACGCCGGTACTCTGTCGTCCGATCCCTGCGATTGGATTACAGGCAGGGGCAGGGCAAGGGCCTCCCCAGCCCCGAGAACGGGGGGCCGAAGGAGCGATAAATTCCGGCCCGTTTGTGCCTCTTCAGGCTCGGCTTTAGTAATTATTCAAGCGGGGCGAACCCGGCATCACAGGCTGGCTATTCGTCGGTGAAAATGGCGCGACGGGCTTGCCGCTTTGGCTCGGTCCAGGCGGCGTCTGCATTGTTGGCAGCGGCTGACCGGCCTGCCGCCGTTGCTCACGCCGGCGGCGAATCTCCTCAACCACGGCCTGGAGCCGCTGCGCCTCTTCCGCGGGCGTCGGATTGATTTTCACGGTGTTGATCAGACCCGATGCGGGTGCGGACGGCGTGGTGGCAGTTGCCGCTGAGGGAGAGCCCACAGCAGGCAGAGGGGGAGCCGCGGCTATTTTTGCCTTTTGCAGCGCCAGAATGCACGCCCGTCCCCGATATTCGACGGTCACCGTTTCCCTGCTGGCGTCGAAATTTTTGACCACGAAATCCTGGCTTGAATCGTTGAGGCCCACCCATGACGCCCGTTTGCGGGACGGATCATAAATACTGAACTGGGGCGTGCTGCCCAAAACCATGATGCTGCGTAGTTCCAGGGTCTCCGCCTCCCCCACGGTCTGACCGGCTAGTGCACCCGGCGGCATAAAGGGCGAATTCGTCACCAAATCCCTTGGGGCGGCCGGTACATGCGTTGCCCCGGACAAGGCAACGAGAACGATGGCTGCATATCGCAGACTGGGGAGGCAACAAAACATGGCTGCTTTGACGAACCAATAGCCGCGGAGTTCCCGGGGTCAAGCAACCCACTGCTCATCCCGTCTGCAGACCGTGCCGTGCTCGCGGTCTGTTGCCGGGGCGCCTGACGACTATTTCGGGCCGGCAGGCAATGACGGCCGCCGGTTTTACACTCGCAGTCAGGTCTTTGGCCACTTGCGACTGAGCCCATGAATTTCCCGGTGGAGCGCCCCCGAGCTCGACACCCCGCGTCTGCGCCTGCGCCGCTTCACGGCAGCTGATGCTCACGACGTGCAACGATTGGCTGGTGCGCGGAAATTGCCAACACTACCCCGCTCATTCCGCACCCTTGTCCGGACGGTGCCGCCGAGGCTTGGATCGCAACCCACGCAGACCGCTTGGCACGGCATGAAGAATTAGTTTTCGCGATCACGCTGCGTGAAGCACCCACCTTTGTTGGCCTCATCGGCCTTGCCTTCGCTGAGGAACACAAAAGCACCGAGATGGGTTATTGGGCAGGGGTCGTCTTTGGGAACCATGACTATGCCAGCGAGGCCGTCCGAGCAGTAGTTGACCATGCCTTCCACATTCCGGGGTACAACCGACTTCAGGCCCATCATATGGCGTTTATTCGCCGTTGGGTCGGGTCCTGCAAAAGAATCCCGCCTGCACTGCGAGGGGATGAGTCCGCAGGCCCTGAAAAAACGGCCGTCATGTCGAAATGGTGTTCCATGGCATCCTCCGGCATGATTGGTTTCAGGATGACCTCCGGACACGGAAGGTGGCCTGTTAGCCGTTGATGGATAAGGCCCTTCTCCATGCATAGTGCCTGACCGCAGGCGTTCAGAAGGAGATTAAACGCTTGCTTCATAGGGAGCGCAGCGCACTGTGCGAGGCGTTGGGTTGGTTGTTGTTTGTAAGTTTCTACCGCTACGGAAAATTATCAGTTGAGCGTTCTTGTTCAGTGATGATTTGAAACTCGGTTGTCGGGGACGGGCGGCAGGCAGCAGCATTCAGCTCAGTTCATCACATGGATAACGCTAAACTCTACGTGGGGAACCTCCCCTTCGCCGCTGGCGCCCAGGAATTGCAGGATCTCTTCGCCCAGGTCGGCACCGTAGCCACCGTCGAAATTATTTTCGACAAATTCACCGGACGTTCCCGCGGTTTTGCCTTCGTGACCATGGGCAGCCCCGAAGATGCCCAGAAGGCTGTCGAGAAGTTCAATGGCTACCAGATGGAGGGACGGGCCATCACGGTCAATATCGCCCGTCCGCGTGAGGAGCGTCCGCCCCGGCAGTTTGGCGGACCGGGCGGCGGTGAACGCCGCGGCTTTGGCGGAGGTGGCGGCGGAGGATTCCGGGGACCCCGGCGCGGCTTCGGGGGCGGCGGCGGTGGTCATCGCGACCACGGCGGCCAGCGCGGCAATTAATCCAGCCCCATTACCTATCTTTCCAAGGCCGGCCTTCGGGCCGGCCTTTTCTTTGGTCTTGACTTTAGGAAACTTTGGATACTTTAAGAGTTTCCTTAGGTTTATATGGCCAAGCCCCTCCACTCTCCCGCTGCCTCGATCACCGACCGCATTCTCCGGACGGCCCATGAGCATCTTTTTGCCTACGGCTACCATTCCCTTACGATGGATAATCTCGCGCACGAATTGGGGATCAGCAAAAAGACCCTCTATGTTCATTTTCGCGCGAAAGACGTGCTTCTTGGGCGGGTCATCGATGCGCTGAGTCGCACCATCCGCGATCGCATGGACCTCCTTGTCAGCAACCCGCAGCTCACGTTTGCCCAAAAGCTACAAGAGGTCGCCGGGGTCGTCGAATCCATCATGGGCCGCGCCAGCCCGGCCACGTTCCGCGACCTCCAGCGCAGCGCCCCCCATCTCTACGGCAAGATTGAAGAAATCCGGCAGCGCATCATCCCGGATGTGTTTGGCCGCATCATTCGCGCCGGAATCGCCGAAGGGGCGGTCCGGGCCGATATCGACGCCGAATTTGCCGCCCTCTACTGGCTGCAAGCCATTCGCGGCCTCGTTCAACCCGACAATCTTGAGCGCACTCGGCTCACTATCCCTCAAACCCTCGAAAAGGCCCTCCCCTTGTTCGTCGGCGGCCTCCTTACCCTCGCCGGCCGCAAAGACTATGAAAAACACCTCTCTTCCTATGCCAACAAAACCTCTCTTTGAACGCGCAGTCCGGCTGACGCCAGCCGCCTTGTTCGCCGCCGCCCTCCTCCTTTCGCTCGGTGCCTGCTCCCGCAGCCAAGGAACGCGCTCGGGCGATCTCGTCCTCTCCGGCAACATTGAGGTCACTGACGCTCAACTTGGTTTCAAAGTTCCGGGACGAGTGGCCGCGCGCCTCGTGTCGGAGGGCGAGCCCATCAAGGCCGGCCTGTTAATCGCCCAACTCGACGACGCCGAGCAACGCGAGCAGCTCGCCCTGCGGCGGGCCGAACTGGCCGCCGTTCAGGCGGGGCTGGCCGCGCTGGAAACGGGATCGCGTCCGCAGGAGATCGCCGCCGCGGAGGCAACGCTGCGCAGCATCGAGGCGGAACGCGATCGCGCCCGGCTTGATTTTGCCCGCCAGCAGGAGTTGCGCGGCAAGGACGCCATCGCCGAGCGCGAGCTCGAAGCCTCGCAGGCCTTGCTCAAGGTCGCCGAGGCGCGCGCCGCCGAGGCGGCCGAACGGCTCAAGCTGGTCAAGGAGGGCCCCCGCACCGAAGACATCGCACAGGGCCGCGCCCGAGTGGAACAAGCCCGGGCCGCGGTGGCCCTGGCGGAAACCCAGCTCGAAAACACCCGACTGCTCTCACCGCTGACCGGCCTCGTGCTCTCGCACAACATCGAACCCGGCGAATTCGTCGCGGCTGGCACACCGGTGGTGACTGTCGCCGACCCGACCCATGTTTGGGTGCGCGCCTATGTCAATCAGACCGACCTCGGGCGCATCCGCCATGGACAGCCCGTCGAAGTGCGCACTGATACCTTCCCGGACAAGGCGTATGCCGGCACGATCGGCTTCATTGCGGCGGAAGCCGAGTTCACTCCCAAAACCGTGCAAACCCCCAAGGAACGGGTGAAGCTCGTATTCCGCATCAAGGTCGATGTCGCGAATCCGCAGGACGAACTCAAAGCCGGCATGCCCGCCGATGTGATCATCCGCGCCGCGCAGTAATCACGCCAAGCACTCCCCTGGCCTCTCGCCCCGCGCCGCCTTCCCATGTCCGCCATCCGCACCCAAGGTCTCACTCGCCGGTTCGGGGAACACCTGGCCGTCGACCGCCTCGATCTCGAGGTGGCGGCCGGGGAAATCTTCGGCCTCGTCGGCCCGGACGGAGCGGGGAAGACCACTATCATGCGCATGCTGACCGGTATCCTTGGGCCCACGGCAGGCAGCGCCACCGTGGCGGGTCACGACATAGTGCACGAAGCCGAACAGCTCAAGGATCAGATCGGTTACATGAGCCAGCAGTTCGGCCTCTACCCGGATCTCACCGTCCTGGAAAATATCGGCTTCTACGCCGACATTTACGGCGTCCCCGAGAAGGGGCGGGCGGAGAAGATCGAGCGCTTGCTCGGCTTCAGCAATCTCACCCCTTTCCAGCAGCGGCTGGCGGGCAACCTTTCCGGCGGCATGAAGCAAAAGCTCGGCCTCGCCTGCGCGCTGATTCACACGCCGCAGGTCCTCTTCCTCGACGAGCCCACCAACGGGGTCGACCCCGTCTCCCGCCGCGATTTCTGGCGCATTCTCTATCAGCTCGTGCGCGAAGGGGTCACCATCTTTGTCTCGACCGCTTATCTCGATGAGGCCGAACGCTGCAATCGCCTCGCGCTGCTGCACGCGGGCCGCCTGCTCGGCGTCGGAACGCCCGACGAGGTGAAGGCCCTCATGCCCGGGCGACTGCTCGAGGTGCGCACCACCAATCCGCGCCCCACCGCGGCGCTCCTGCGGGAGAAACTTGCCGATGCCACCGTCGGCCTCTTCGGCGACCGCGTGCACGTCGCCACCCGCGACGCCGGCGCCACGGAGAAGCAGGTCCGCCAGCTCATCGCCGACGCCGGTTTCGATCTGCTCTCCGTCCGATCGATCGAGCCGTCGCTGGAGGACGTGTTCGTCGCTGTCCTCGCCGCCAAACCGTGTTCGCCATGATCGCCGTCATCATCGTGTTCGCCCTGCTCGCGCTGCTGGTCGCGATCGAACCCGATCACAAGAATCCGCCGCCGCCGGAAAACCGCAATCGCTGATTCCGCCGCCATGCCCACTCCTCCCACCACCAATGAGACTGTTGTCGAGGTGCAGAACCTCGAGAAGCACTTTGGCGCGTTCAAGGCCGTGGCGGGCATTTCGTTCGCGGTGAACCGCGGCGAGATTTTCGGCTTTCTCGGCCCCAATGGCGCCGGCAAGTCAACGACCATTCGCATGCTGTGCGGCCTGCTCCGCCCTTCCGCGGGAGCCGGGCGCGTCGCGGGTCTCGATATCATCCGGGATACCGAAAAAATCAAAACCCACATCGGCTACATGAGTCAGAAGTTCTCCCTCTACGACGAACTGACGGTGGAGGAGAACATCGACTTCTATAGCGGCATCTACCGGCTGCCCAGGGAGAAACGGGCCGACCGCAAAACATGGGTGCTCGAGATGGCCGGCCTGCAGAAACACCGGCGAGCGCCGACCCGGGAGCTCTCCGGCGGCTGGAAACAGCGCCTCGCCCTCGGCTGCGCTGTCTTGCATGAACCACCCATTTTATTCCTGGACGAACCGACTTCCGGCGTCGATCCCAACAGCCGCCGACAATTCTGGGATCTGATCTACGACCTTTCCGGACGCGGAGTCACCGTGTTCGTGACTACACATTATATGGAGGAATCGGAATATTGCGACCGGCTCGGCATCATCTACCGGGGAAATTTGATCGCCCTCGGCACGCCCCGGACGCTGAAAACCCAGCTCATGCCCGAGGCCGTGTTGGAACTCGATTGCGCGCGGCCCAATGAAGCCATGGATGTCATCGAGCGCCTGCCCGAAGTGAAGGAGGTCGCGCTCTTCGGCAAGGGCCTGCATGTTGTCGCCGCGGACGCCGCCGCCGCCGACCGGGCCATCCGGACCGCCCTGACCACGAATGGTTTCCTTCTCGACCGGCTCGAGCGGATCACTCCCACGCTTGAGGACGTGTTCGTCTCCCTCATCGAGGCTCAGGACCGGGTTGCCGGCACCCAAGGGGAGGTCCGTCGATGAATCCGCGCCGTCTCTGGGCCGTGGCTCGCAAGGAGGCCCTGCACATCCGCCGCGACCCCCGCAGCCTCATCCTCGCTGTTGGCATTCCGATGTTGATGCTGCTCGCCTTCGGCTACGCGCTCACGCTTGACGTCGACCGCGTGCCCTTCGTCGTCTGGGACCAGTGCCGCTCGGTCGAGAGCCGTGAGTTCGTGGCGCGCTTCACCGCCACGCGCTACTTCGCCTTTCGCGGCACCGTTGCGCGCTACGCCGAGCTGGAGGAAGCCATCGATTCCCGCGCGGCCATGCTCGGTCTCGTAATTCCCCCCGAGTTCGCCGCGCACCTCGCCGCGAGCCGCAGCGTGGGCGTGCAGGCGGTGGTCGATGGCTCCGACTCCAACACCGCCGGCCTCGTGCTCGGCTACACGCAGGCGGTCGCAACCGGGTTCAACGCTCAACTCGCGCTCGACCAGGTCCGGCGCGCCACCGGGACCGCGCCGGTTCAGGCGCTCGATTTGCGCACGCGCGTCTGGTTCAACGCCGACCTCGCCAGCCGCAATTTCATTGTGCCCGGCATCATGGCCGTGATCATGGGGTTGATCGCGGCGCTGCTCACATCGCTGACCATTGCCCGCGAATGGGAGCGGGGGACCATGGAACAGCTCATTTCGACGCCCGTGCGCGCGCCCGAACTCGTGCTCGGCAAGCTGCTCCCCTACACCGTCATCGGCCTCGCCAACATGGTCATCGCCGTGCTCATGGCCGTGTTTCTGTTCGATGTGCCATTGCGCGGCAGCGTCGTGCTGCTGTTTTTCGTCGGCGCGCTCTTCGTGGTCGGCACGCTGGCGCAGGGGCTGCTGATCAGCACCCTCGCACGCCAGCAGCTGCTCGCGAGCCAGATCGCGATGATCTCGACGTTTCTGCCGGCGTTCCTGCTCTCCGGCTTCGCGTTCGCCATCGCCAACATGCCCGTGCCGGTTCAGGCGATCACCTTTGTCGTCCCGGCTCGCTATTTCGTCGCCCTGGTCAAGGGCATCTTCCTGCGCGGCGTCGGTCTCGAGACACTGTGGGACGACGCCGTTTTCCTCGCGCTGTTCGCGTTCGTCGTCATCGGCATCTCCATTCGCAAAACCCGCAAACGCCTCGACTGACCATGTGGGAACGCATCTTCACCATCCTCCGCAAGGAATTCCTCTCTGTGTTCCGTGATCCTCGGATGCGGGCGGTCATTCTCGGCGTGCCCGTCATCCAGACCCTGATCCTCGGCTATGCCGTGACCCTCGACGTGCGCCACGTGCGTCTCGCCGTCGTCGACCACGATGGCACGCCGGCGAGCCGCGCCCTCGTGGCGCGGTTCACCGGTTCGTCCTATTTCGACGCCGTCGCGTTCACGCAGGATGAAGGAGAGGCCGCGGCCTTGATCGATGCCGCCGAGGCGGCCGCAATTCTCCAGATCAACGCCGGCTATCAGGAAAACCTCCGCGGCGGTCGCCCCACCCCCGTGCAGATGATCGTGGATGGGTCCGATTCCAACACCGCCCGGTTTGTGGTGAATTACGCGACCCAGATTGCGGCCTCCGCCAACAATGCCTTCATTCTCGATCAGGCGCTACGGCGCGCCGGCCGCACCGGGCCCATCGGTCGGGTCGACCTGCAGCCGCGTGCGTGGTTCAACGCGGACCTGGAGAGCCGCCATTTCTACGTGCCCGGCGTCATCGCTCTGCTCGTGATGCTCGTCAGCCTCATGCTGACCGGCATGGCGATTGTGCGGGAGAAGGAGGCTGGAACCATCGAGCAGATCATGGTGACGCCGATCCGGCCCGTGGAGTTCATCCTCGGGAAATGCGCCCCGTTTGTGGTGATCAGCGTGGTCAATACCTGCCTCGTAGCTGCCGTCGGCTTGTTTTGGTTCGAGATCCCTTTCCGCGGCAACTTCCTGCTCCTCCTGGGTGGCGTCCTTCTGTTCCTTCTGAGCACGGTGGGCATCGGCCTGTTCATCTCGACCGTCAGCAGCACCCAACAACAGGCGATGATGACAACCTTCTTCTTTTTCTTCCCGGCGATGCTTTTCTCCGGGTTCATTTTCCCCATCGCCAACATGCCGGCCTTTTTCCAGTGGCTCAGCCTGCTCGACCCGTTGCGCTACATCCTCGTCATCATCCGCGGTATCTTCCTCAAGGGCGTGGGCTTCGCCGTCCTCTGGACGCAGTTTCTCGCCCTGCTTGTGCTCGGTCTCGCCGTGATGACCTTCGCAGTCACCCGCTTCCGCAAAACCATCGCCTGATCATCGGCCTTCCCCGCTTCCCCCTTTCCGCCATGAAAACGATCCTCGCCGCCGCTGCAGTGCTTGCACTGATCGCCTGCCGTCTCACCGCGCAAAGCACGCCGCCACTAACGCTCGACGACTGCCTCGCGCTCGCAGTCGACCGACAACCTGCGCTCGCCGCAGCCCAGGCCGGCCTCGCCGCAGCTAACGAGGCTGTCGGCGAAGCCCAGGCCCCCTACTATCCGCAGTTCGACCTCTATGCGGGTTTCCACCGGTGGCAAAAGCGGGCGTTTCTTCCTTCGGGGCTCTCGCTGCCCGGCCACCCCGCCCCCGAACGTGTCGGGCCGCTCGATGACTGGAACGGTGGGCTCATCTCACGCGTCACCCTCTACGATTTCGGCGAGCGCCGGGCCGGCCTTGATGCCGCTCTCGCCCGCCGTGCCGGCGCTGAAGCCGACGCCTCCACTATGCAGGCGGAGGTTCGGATGTCAGTGCACGCCACGTTCTACGCGCTCGCCGCCGCGCAAGACCTGCAAACCGTGGCCGGGAAAAATCTCACCCGTACCGAGAGCCACCTCCGACTGGCTGAGGTACGGCACCGGGCTGGCGCCGTGCCGGAAGCGGACGTCCTCCGGATGCAGGCCGAGGTTGCGTCGGCCCGGCTGCAGCTCATACGCGCCCAAAGCGGCCTTCGGGTCGCCACCGGCCAGCTCAACACGGCCATGGGCCGGGCGGCGGAAACACCGCTCACCATCACCGTCCCGCCGGTGACGCCACCGCCCTCCGATCAAACCGATCTCGGCGCCCTGATCGAACGCGCCCTGGCGCACCGGCCCGAAATCCGATCGGCTGAGAAACGCACCGCCGCGGCCCGCGCCAACGTCGCCGCAGCCCGCGCAGCCCGCGCCCCAAAGCTGCGCGCCGACGGTTCGTTCGGATGGAACGACACGGTCTGGCTGCCCAATACTCGCGAGTGGCAGGCAGGCCTCTCGATCGACGTGCCGGTTTTCGATGCGGGCAACCGGGTGCGCCGCGTCGCCCGAACCAAGGCCGACCTCGCCCGCGAGGAGGCGATTCTGGAAAACCGCCGCCTGCAAATCCGCCAGGAAGTGTGGACGGCTGCCGCCGAACTGGAACGCAGTTGGGCCTCTATTGCCGCAAATGAAACCGGCGTCCGTGCCAGCGAAGAGAGCCTGCGCGTGGTGCAGGAGCGTTATCAGGGCGGTGCCGCCGTCATCACCGACCTGCTCGACACGCAGACCGCGCTCGTCCGCGCCGAAGCCTCCCTAGCTACAGCGCGATGGGAGTACCTGGCCGCACGGGCCTCTTTCGATCGCGCGGTGGGCGGCAGCCCGTAACTGGTGCATCCCGCCCGTGCCGCCAGCGCTACTCCAGGGCAAACCCCGGGGATTTTGGAGCGGTTTCAAAAAAAACTGCAGCCGTTTTCACATGTGCGTCCTCTCTGAAAGAGCCGTTTAGTCTCGGCTAGACTTCAACTTTAACCACTCTAGAGACGTGGTTTGCCCTGCCCTCGCGCCCGCGAGGCTGGTGAGGCACGTGGCACGGCGTCCAAATTTACGATTATGCAACACCCGCACCAGCGGCGGGGAATGTTTCGCATTTCAGAGACTTGTCACCCAATAGGTGACAAGTCTCGGTGTCGGTGCGGCGCTCTGGACACTTATTCCGAAACCAAGCACGGGCCTACGCGATGGGGCCGGAAAGGGTAAAGGCCACACTTGATATCCCTTCCCAGGCTGCCTCCAGCTTGAACCCTTGTGCCTCTGCAAACGCCCGGGCCAAACCGAGTCCAAGTCCGACGTGCTTTGCCCCTGTCCGGGCCGAGTCCTTCCGCCAGAGTCGGTCGAAGAATCTGCCGACATCGTCACGATCCAGGCGTTCGACCGAGTTTACCACGCGCAAGGCGAATGCTCCGTTCGCGATGCTTCCATCGATCGCAATTGCACCATCTGCCGGCGTGTATTCGACGGCATTGTCGAAGAGATTCACGAGAATCGCACGCAGCAGCACCGGATCGGCGGACACCGCCAAGCCCGGCGGCAGGGTGCGGGCCAGTTTCAGATCCTTGGCCGAAGCGCGTTCGGCGAACGGCCGCCACACGTCCTCGACCAGCGGCTCCACGGCCACGAGTTCCTTCTCTGCCTGGAGCATGCCGCGTTCATTTCGTAGGAGCTCGAGCAGCCGCGTGACGATTCCCTCCATCTGGAGGGCAATGGTGAGAGCCTGCTGCCCAACCTGCACTTCGCGCGCCTCAGGCCAGGCTACTGCGAACTCCGCCAAGCTGCGCAGTTCCGCAATGGGCGTGCGCAGTTCATGAGCGAGATCGGCGCTAAACTGCCGTTCGCGCTCGAAGGACTTCTGCAACCTTCCCAGCAGGTCGTTAAGGCGGCCAACGATCGGCCCGAGCTCTCCTGGCATGTTCTCGGTCGGAAAGCGTGCATCGAGCGAATCGGCGGTGATGGAAGCCGCCCGAGCCGCAAGCCGGTCGAGAGGCTCGAGTTCACGGCGTAGAAGCCATGGCACCGTCACTCCGGCAACCAAGATGAGCGTCGCGATGAAGATCGCAAGCATCAGGGCCAGGATGTTGGTGGTTTCGTCGAGATCGTCCCGGCTGGAGGCGACCACCAGGCTGAATACCGGCGATCCGCTTTCCCCGTCGGGGCGGCCATTGGCCTTGAATTTCAGCCCCACCGCCCGGCAACGCCCTTCGGATTTGATGTTCAAGTTCCAGAAAACGGGTTTCCCCTTTTTGCCAAACCTGGCCGGCAGATCTCTTTTGTGCAGCGACTTGGAGCGCTGCAAGGGCTGGCCCTGCGCGTCCCATATCTCGAAAAAATCGTCGTCATCATCATCCTTGGAATCTCGAGAAAATCGGACTGAAAAATCCCCACCTTCCTTGGCGTCTGCCTGACGGGCCAGCTCTACTATGGTCATGGCCTTCGCGCTGAGCACGCGGTCAAATTCCCCCTCCAGCGCCTCCTTGACTGAAAGGTAGATTCCCAGCCCGCCCAGCCCGAGCAGCAGGATGGCTCCGACCAGTAGTTTGACCGTCAACCGATAACGGATTGTGTTCATTCGGGGTCGGCTTGGAGAATATAACCAAGGCCGGGACGAGTGTGGATGAGCGGAGCCGGATTCGGTACGCTGATCTTTTTGCGCAGCGCCGACACGGCGGACTCGATGACGTTGCTCATGAGATCGGCTTCACCGTCGTAGATGTGCGCCTCGATCTCAGCCCGTGTCGCCACCTCGCCGGTTCGGCGAGCCAGGTAGAGCAACAGCTGATATTCCCTGGGGCGCAACCTGACGGTCTGTCCGGCGCGGACGACCGTTTTTGTGGCGGTGTCGATCTCCAGATCCGCGATAACCAGCTTCGCCTCCTTGCGATGGTAGGCGCGGCGGCACAGCGCTTCCACCCGGGCCAGCAATTCCCGCTGCGCGAAGGGCTTGATCAAATAGTCATCGGCGCCCAGCTCCAATCCGCGCACGCGATCGTCGACCGTATCTTTGGCGGTCAGCAGCAGGACGTGCACCTCTCTGCCCTTCCGCCGAAGTTGATGCAAAACCGAAAGCCCATCCATCTTCGGCAGCATGATGTCCAACACGATGGCATCATACTCATTTGATTCCGCCAGCCAAAGCCCTTCCTCGCCGTCGCCGGCCACGTCCACGACATAGCCCGAACGGCGCAGGGCTGCGGCAACCGTCAACTGGAGACGCTCGGAATCTTCGACGAAGAGGATGCGCACGGGAAGGAAAAGAGAATACTATATTCTAGACTATTGATCAACCGGGCAACGCAAAGTTGCCGAAGGGCCTGTCTGGGCAGGGCGATGATGCCCGGATTTGGAACCCATCTCCCGACTGCGTCGGCCCCAATCTGCGCGGCGGGCTCGCGGGAACCCGGTGAATGGACCATTCTTTAATTCTGCCAGCCGACGCCGGCGGTATTTACAGGCAGGCCTCGCGAAACCCCTTTTCGCGAGGTCCACCTGAAAACGGGCCTGCTGCCCATCCTAGTCACGCTTATATCTTCCCCGATGGCGGCAGCTGCTGCAATAGTCATCCTCATCGTCGTCATGATGCTTGTCCCCATGCCAGCGATGATTCTTTTCCTTGCGTCGTTCCTTGTACTCACCCTTCCCCTCGATTTCGCGCAGCATTCCATCGCTAGCAATCTCGAGTTCGTAGGTGCCGCTGTTGGTCATCACGGTAGCCTCAAATCCGCCAAAAAACTTGGGCTCGATTTTCAGAACGCGACCACCGTGCAGGTTCTGTCTGATCGTTGCCTGCACGGCCTCGGGGCAATCGGCCAGCCTGACGTTCCTCCCTTCCGACTCCATGCCGAGCAGCATTCCATCGGCAGCAATTTTGAGTTCGAAGGCCGCCTTGTCTGTCGTCACCAGAACCTCATATCTGCCATATCGCTTGGTCTCGATTCTCTGAACCTCTCCGCCCTGCAAATTCTGTGTGATTGTTGCTTGTACCGCCTGAGGGCAATCGGCCATTTGGACGATCCTATGATTGGCTTCATATTGATTCCAATACTCGCCTGCTGCTGCCCGGGGGCAAAGCACCGCAGCCAGCGCAACGACGGAGCTGATGAGAGCCCCGCGAATTCCCAACTGATTCTTTATGTTCATTTTATTGTCTTTTTGATGGCTTTGATGAAGGCTGCGAATTGAGCCACAGCCCAGCCAGACTGATGCCCGGCTGAGGAACCCTACCAAACGCAGGCTTACCGAAAGATTACTGCACTGCGGCCATCGATATGCTGCGCGGGGGTAACCGTTGCAGGGTCCGCCAGCCGCGATACCAGCCGCGCCGAATCCTCCCTGGCTGAGGCTCGCTGGGAACACCTGACCGGGCGGGTGTCTTTCGATCGCGCGGTGGGCGGCACTATCCAATCAAGCCAGAAACTTGTCACCTATTAGGTGACAAGTTCGGTGCTGGAACGCGCCCCTCCGGGTGCATTTCTCAGGAAAGGGCGGCGGGTTTGACCCCCGCCAGTTTGCGCGCGATCTCGCCCTCGAGGTGCACGGTCTGGGTCGGGAAGGCGAACGACAGACCGCGGGCCTCGACGGCACGCATGAACGCCAGATTCAACCGCTGCCGCAGCGCCATGTGCCGGTGAAAGTCGGGATCCTTGACGCTGAACACGATCCAGATGTCGAGCGAGGAGGCGCTGTAGTCGCGAAAATAACAGGTGACTGAATCCGGATCCACCTCCTCCTCCGCGAGAATGAGTCGCCGGAATTCCGCCACAATTTCCTCCATCTGCGCGGCCGTGGTGTCGTAAGTCAGGCCGATAACCTGCTCGACCCGGCGACCGGTGAAGCGGGACAAGTTGATGATGGATTCGGCGGCAACCATCTTGTTGGGCATCACGACGAGCGACTTGTCGATGAGCCGGAGCTTGGTTGAGCGCAGGCCGATGTCCTCGACCATGCCCACGTTCCCCTGGATCTTGATGGACTCGCCCAGCTTGAAGGGCTGATCGATGGCCACGACGATGGAGCCGAAGAGATTCGCAATTGTATCCTGCGCCGCGAGGGCGAAGGCCAGGCCGCCGATGCCGAGGCCGGCCAGCAGCGCCTTCACGTCGAAGCCGAGGCTCTGCACGACCATGAGCACGCCGATCACTACAAAAACCGTGAGCAGGGTCTTCTTGATCCACGGCATGAACGCCGCCACGCCCATTTGTTTTTTCAGAGCGATCTCCTGCGCGTGGTCGAGCACGGCGTCGAATGCGCGCAGGAGGCCCCAGAAAATGGCCAGGGAGAATGCGACCGTGGAGCCGTAGCCGATGATCCGGTCGGTCACCTCGTTCAGTTTCAGGACCTTGAGCCCGGCGAAGATGCCTATGAGCATGATGAAGGTCGCCACGGGCACCTCCAGAGCCGGAAACAACTTGTCATCCAGCGTCGTCCTGGTTTTCGCCGCGAGTTTCCTCAGGAAACCGAAGACCAGGTTGGTCACCGCCCGCCGCAGGAGCACGGCACCCACCAGGAAGAGGGCGGCAATGACGTAGTGGGTCACGGTGTTTCCTGAATTCCGGACATTAAAGATCTCGAGCACTACATCCACCATGTGCTCCAAAAAATCGGGTGTGGGCGGCACCTGGCCGGTGGCGACCGCCGCGGCGGCGGCAGTGGTGCTGGCCTGCTGGGCTGCCTCCGCCGACTGGTCCTGCGCCCAAGCGGCGCCGGTGGCGAGAAGCAAGATCAACGGCAAAGTTTTGGCGAGAAACATGGGATAATGCAGCCTTTAGAAAGCAGCTGCCGAGCACTTGTCAAAACGGATTGAACGCCGCCTATTCGCCCGCGCCACTTTCCGGGCAAGCCCCGGGAGCGTCCGCATGCCGCTTGGCCTGAAACTGCGCCCGGCTGGCCCAGCCCCGCTGGCGCGCAGGATCGGGCGTCGTCCTGATATTATATGGTCCCCGCAGCAGTTGCGGGGATAATCCCGCATTCAAGCGGCCCCGGAGCGATGGACCAACTCGCCACTTGCACGACCCCGCCGGCGAGTCACACTACGCCCGATGTTTTTACCAGTGTTTGCCGTGATTGACGAAGTGCCCCTCTGGGCCTGGGGGGCGTTCGCCGCCTTCATTGCCGTGATGCTCGCACTCGACCTCGGCGTGTTCCAACGCGACTCGCACGAGGTGAAGATGAAGGAGGCCATCCTGTGGTGCCTCGTGTGGTTCGCTCTGGCGCTCGGTTTCAACGGGCTACTGCTCGGTTGGAGCGGACCTGAGCCGGCGCAGCAATTCCTTGCCGCCTACCTGGTCGAGCTGTGCCTGAGCGTGGACAACGTCTTCGTATTCATTCTGGTGTTCGCGTATTTTAAGATACCGCCGCGCTACCAGCACCGGGTGCTGTTTTGGGGTATTCTCGGCGCAGTGATCATGCGCTGCGCCTTCATCCTCACCGGCATCGAACTGTTGCGCCGCTTTCACTGGATCATCTACGTGTTCGGAGCCTTCCTCGTCTACACGGGCATCAAGATGGCCCTGCCCCGCGAACAAGAGGATGTCGACCCGTCACGCAACATCATCGTGCGCCTGTTCCGCCGGTTTTTCCGAGTCTCGACCCAGATGGAGACGGGGCGTTTCTTCATCAAGGAGGACGGCCGGCGGGTGGCCACGACGTTGTTCGTCGTGCTGCTTGTGGTGGAAACCACCGATTTCATCTTCGCGCTGGACTCGCTGCCGGCGGTGCTGGCCGTAACCAAAAACGGTTTCGTCGCCTTCACCTCCAACGTATTTGCCATCCTCGGCCTGCGTTCGCTCTACTTTGCGCTCAGCGGCGTGATGAAGCTGTTTCGCTTCCTCAAGATCGGCCTCTCCGTCATCCTCGTGTTCATCGGCGTCAAGATGCTGATCGAGCCGTGGGTGCCCATCACCACGTCGGTGTCGCTCGGCGTCATCGGCGGCGTCCTGACCGTCTCGGTACTGATGTCGATGCTCATCCCGGTGAAGGAGGACACACTCGCCTCGGAACGCCACGAGACGTGAGTGGCGGCGCATACGCCGCGCTCTGGGAAATATTAAACGCCGGGGCCGCTGACGCGGGCACCCGGCGGTTGTGGCATGGACGTAATTCGTCCCTGGCGAGAACGAAGTGACGGGATCAAGTGACCTGGATCTTCCGGGGCTTCACGGCCTCGGCCTTTGGCAGCGAGACACGCAGCACGCCGTCTTTCAGCTCGGCGTGGATTTTGTCCACGTCGATCAAGTTGTCGTGCTGCAACACAAGCTCAAACGGCACATCGATCGATTCGCGGTAGACGGACATCCAGCCCTTGGGGGCCGCCCATGCGCGGCGGCCGCGCACCGTGACCAGGCCTTCCTCGGCGAAAAGCTCCATGCCCTCCTTGGTGACACCGGGCAGGAATACGGTAAGCCCCCAGGCGTCGGCAGTTTCCTTGACCTCATAGGCAGGTTTCACCGTGACCTCATCGGGGGACGCCGCGCCGGTACCACGGCGGCCGGGTTTGCGGGAGAGATTGGGAACGATGTTCTGAATTAATGACATGGCTGTTTCCTCCTGTTCAGGATTCTGGGTTTACGGGCTTCGGCCGGCTCATTTCACGGCGACTGTAATCTTCCTGGGCTTGGCTTCCTCGCGCTTCGGCAGCGTGACGGTGAGCACGCCATTCTCGTAGGCGGCGCTCACCTTGTCGGCCTGCACGGCCTCGGGGATGGCGATCGAGCGCGCGAGCGCAAAGGAGGCCTCCTCGCCTTTCTCGCCCTGGCTCTTGCGCGTGGCGCTGACGTTCAGGTATTCGTCGACCATCTCGACGTTGATCTCGTCGCGGTTCACGCCGGGGAGTTCAGCCCGGACATAGGTGTTGTCCTTGTCCTCGTAGATATCGACCGGGAAGCGCTGGTCGGCGAAGAGGGACGGCACAGAGAAGTCCGATAGGGCGGATTCAAACAGCCGGTCGATTTCGCCTTCCAGGCCGGTCCACGGACTGTGGCTCGCCAGCACCGGGAAAAGACTGGCGGAGCGTGGATGGATGTAACGGATGATGCTGTTGCGCATGGTGTTTATCCTCCTGTTTAGAGTTGACTGGTTGTGATGATGACCAGGCTAAGCTCGCCGCATGCCGGGCGGCGCGCCGTGGCAAATCGTTGAAAATTATATTTTTACGCTGGGCCAAGGAGAGGGGTGGTGGGAAGATTTGTCAGCTGCGACGGCACAGTCGTGAAAACCTGGCGCAATTTTCTGGGTGCATCGGCCGGGATCTGTGGCCAATGCTCCCCCCGGCATGACCTTCGACTTCGATACCGTCATCGACCGGCGCAACTCCGACAGCCAGAAGTGGCGCAAATATGCCGGTACCGATATCATTCCACTATGGGTGGCAGACATGGATTTTGCCGCCCCGCCGGCAGTGATCGACGCTCTGCACCGACGGGTAGACCACAGAGTGTTCGGCTATGCCAAGCCCCTGCCCTCGCAAGTCGCCGCGGTGATCGACTACTGCTGGCAGCGCTACCAGTGGCGCATCGAGGCCGAATGGATCGTCTGGCTGCCCGGGCTGGTTCCCGGACTGAATGTGGCGGCGCACGCGGTCGGGGTGCCAGGCGATGCAGTCCTCTGCGCTACGCCCGTGTATGGTCCGTTCCTGAGCGCCCCGAAGCTCGCGGGCCGGGAAACGATCGCCGTGCCGCTGCGGCCGGACCGCCCCGGCCAGGGCGCCCGCTGGGAGATGGACTGGGACGCGCTCGAACGCGCCGTGACTCCGCGCACCCGCCAGTTTTTTCTGTGTCACCCGCACAATCCGGTCGGCCGCGCCTTTGCCCGCGCCGAGCTGGAACGTCTGGCGGCGTTTTGCGAGCGCCACGACCTCGTGGTCACCTCGGACGAAATTCATTGCGACCTCGTGCTCGACGACGTGCCGCATATTCCCACGGGCGCGCTGTCGCCGGCTGTCGCCGCGCGCACCATCACGCTCATGGCCCCGAGCAAGACCTACAACATCGCCGGGCTTGGCTGCTCGTTTGCGATCATCTCCACACCGGCGCTGCGGGCGGCCTTCAACCGGGCGATGGCCGGCATCGTGCCTGACGCAAACCTGCTGGGCTTCATCGCCGCCGAGGCGGCGATGAAACACGGTGAACCCTGGCGCCGCGAACTTATTGGCTACCTGCGCGCCAACCGCGATTACCTGTTCGATTTTGTCTCCCAAAACCTGCCCGGCGTGACCATGGCCCGCTGCGAGGCCACCTACCTCGCGTGGCTGGATGTCAGCGCGCTCCAGTTGGAGTCACCCGTGACGTTTTTCGAAAAACACGGCGTCGGCCTGTCGGACGGCACCCTGTTCGGCGCGCCTCCCCGCCGGTTCCTACGCCTGAATTTCGGCTGTCCGCGCGCGACGCTCACCGAGGCGCTCACTCGCATGCAGCGGGCGATCCACGCGCGGCCCCAGCCCTCCTTCCCCTCCTCTCCGGCCCCAATTGGAGGAGGGGGCCACCATAGCCCATGAATCACTGGAGCCGGACAGAGGGGCCGAGGCGCGCTTGCACGGCCGCCAGGGTCAGCCCTTCGATCCGGACCACCTTGTGCCGCGCCTTGTCGCCGCGGAGCAGGGTGACCGTGCGGCGGTGCACGCCGAGTTGCTTGGCAAGAAATTCGAGCAGCTCATCGTTGGCGCGACCTTCGAGGGCCGGAGCGTGTACCTTGACCTTGAGCTCCTCGCCCAGCCAGCCGGCAAGCTCATTGCGCGGGGCGTTGGGGATGACCTTGAGGGCGAGGGAGCAGGAAGGAGTCGGCACCTTGGAAGGGAACTTTACCCCAGCGCTTCAGCCAGGACAGCGATGATTTTCTCGGCGGGCTCGAGGCCGACCGAGAGCCGGATAAGCTCGGGATCGAGGCCGTTGGCAAGCAGTTCGGCACGGCCGGCGGGATGACTCACGAGGTCATAGTGGGCAATGTAAAGGAATGGGCAAAGGAGGGAGTTCTTCATGCCAAAGCTCGGTCCCTTGGGAATGCGCACCCGGTCGTAGAATTTTTCGAGCGGAATATTCAGCGTGAAGGAAATCATGGCGCCAGCGGCATCGGCATGACGGGCCAGCTTGAGGTAGTTCGCCCGCGAGCCGGGCTGGAGCGGCCAGTAGACCTGGCGCACAGCGGGATGTTTCTGCAGAAACTCGACGACCCGGGCCGTGGTGGCGTTGGTGTGGGTGATGAGGGGCTCGAAGGCGCCGATTTCCGCGGCGAGGCGTGCGAGGTCGCGATGGTAGACCGGTTCGAGCTGGGCCGCCACCGCGGAGCGCAGCGCGCCGGCATCCGGCGAGGCGGAGTTGACCACGACCAGGCCGGCAATGACATCGCCTTCGTTGGCGGCGTATTTGGTCAGGCTGGTGACAACCAAATCGGCGAACTCGAGCACGTCGAGATTGAAGGGCGAGGCAATCGTGGGATCGACGATGAGACGGACACCATGCCGGCGGGCCAGCGCGGCGAGCGCAGGGAGGTCGCAGGTCTGGAGCAGGGGATTGGTGGGCACCTCGGTGACAAGGCCGGCGATGCGGGGACCGTGCTCGGCCAAAACCCGTTCCACGGCGTCCAGATCGCCCACATTGGGCAGGTGGATGTAATCCTGTGCCGGATGGGGGGTGAATTTTTTCAGGATGGCCATGGTGTCGCGGTAGAGCCAGCCGAGCTGCACCCAGGCGGTGCGTCCCCGCGCAGCCTGCACGATGGAGACGCCGCGAAACGCGGCATAAACGGCATTCATGCCGCTCGGCGCGAGCAGCAGGTCCGCGTCACCCGGCCCGGCCGAAAAAGTCCTGCGGGAGGAAAGGAATGCATGGTGCAGGACGCGGCGCACCTCGGCCGCAGCGTCCCCGGCGAACAGGGGTTCGGCACCGGCATGCGCCAGGACGCCCATCTCCGCCAAGGCGTCCTCGGCCTCGCGGGAAGACAGGAAACCGCCGACATGCTGGAGGAAAGTGTTGGCGCGGGTGGCCACGTCGGGATTATCGGGATGCGTGATGCCATGAATCCGCCCGTGCATGAAAATAAACACATCGTCGTCAGCCAGGTACTCGGCCAGTTCGTCCGCCATGCGGGCCGAAGAGGTCAGCCAAAGCGTGCGTCCGGTGAGTTTATGGAGGCGTGCCAGCTCGGCGCCGAGCTGGCGCACGAACCGGTGCACGACAAAACGGGGGTAGCCCACCGTGATCCGGGCCATCAAGGCAGGATCCTTTTCCTCGTAGCGGATGAGATCCTGCAGCGTGGGCAGGCTGCACGAGACTGAGTGAGGACCTCCCGGGATGGGCCGCCCGAGCGGCAAGGAATCCGGGAACTCAGCGGGCCGGCCGGCCGGGGATATCTTCGGCGTACTGGAAAGGCGGGCGGCAACGCATTGGAACAGCTCGGCGAGGGCGAAGGGTTTCTGGAAGGTATCATCCTGGCCGGGCGCTACGTCCGCGCTGGAGTCGGACGGTTCCCCCTTTCCGGACATGAGCACATACTGCCGGCTGCCGAGCACAGGATCCGAACGCAGCTCCTTCAACAGGAGCGGACTGCCCTTCCCAGGCATGTCGACATCGCAAATGATCAAGTCGGGCAGGTGTCGGCGGGCCATATCCCAGGCAGTGCCGGGATCGCTGGCACAGAATACGTGGTAGCCGCCGGCGCGGAAGCTGGCCTTCAGGGTCGAGCACAATGGTTCATCGGAGTCGACCACGAGAATGGTCGGGATTGAACCGGCGGCACCGGGGACGTTGGTAGTGGAAGCCATCGAAGCGTGGATTGGGTGTAGGAATAAACCGAGATATCCGAACGGCGCAACCTTCGGATTCCCCAGTCCAAAAGCGGGCCTGGGTCCTTTCACCGACCGGTCCGAAGCGGAGTTCACCCGGAGGAATCACGGACATCCAGCCGGCCGAGCCAGCCCGGAATGGGACGGACCCAACTGGAAAGCAATTTGCACGATGAATGATTGCCGGATGCAGACATTCGATCTCTAATGCCATCCTACTGCCGATGTCTGCCGTGACTGCTGCGTCCCCTCCTTCTCCCCTCCCGTCTGGAAACCTCAAGCCAAGGGGAGTCCTGCCATGAAAATTCTGATCGTGGAGGACCAGACCCTGGTGCGCGAACTGCTCGTCAACGAGTGCTCGCATGCCTTGCCGGAAGCCGAGGTGGACGCGGCCGGGGACGGCGCGACGGCGCGGGCCGCGTGCCGGCGCAATCCCCCGGATCTGGTCATCCTGGATCTGGTGCTCTCCGATGGCGACGGCCTCGACCTTGTGCCGGATTTTTTTTCACAGGTCCCGACGGTGAAGATCATCGCGCTGTCCTCCCATATCGACGAATTCACCCTGCACCGCGCCTTGAGCTCCCGTGTGCACGGCATTCTGGACAAGAATGAGCAGCCTATCAAGGTCCTGCGCGAAGCGGTGACCGCGGTCCTGGCCGGCCGGCAGTATATTTCCTCCGCAGTGCAGCGGCTGCACGCCACGCTGCGCGCCGACCCTGCGGCTTTCGACAAAATCCTTTCGGACCGCGAGCAGGAAGTGCTGCGGCTGGTCGGCGAAGGGCTGACCAATGAACAGATCGCCCGGCGGCTGGGTGTCGGCGTGGCCACGGCTAAAAAACACCGCCTCAAGCTCATGGCCAAACTCGACATGCACAGCACCCCGCAGCTCATGCGGTATGCGATCGAGAAGGGTTTTGCGCGGGCGCCGGATTCTCCCGGGCGAACCTCGCATTGAGCTGTCGCTCCACGTCTGCGGCCGCGCGCAGAATCTCCTGCCATCTTTCCTCGCCGTTTCCGATCGGACCCGCCCGGGCCGCGATTTCCAGTTCCCCTGCGGGCTGGCTCAACCGTGTGGCGTTGATGATGAAGGCATGGGAACGCACCCGGTGCGCGAACCGCACGATATCCTCCCGGGCATTGGCGCGCACGGCCTGGCCGAGTGCCGCCAACTCGCTCTGCAGGGCGCTCACATATGCGCGCACGGCCTCCGGCAGGCCGCCGGGATTTTTCCGCGCATACCGCTCGAAGGCGGTGCAATCGAGGCCTGGCTCCGCGCCAGCCGGAGGCCGGCGCCGGGCCCGGGCCTCCCGAATCGCTGCGCGGATGGAAGCCGTGTCAAGCGGCTTGAGCAGAAACGCATCCATGCCGGCCTCCATGCATTGCTGCGCCGCTTCCCGACTGTCGCTTGCACTTGTGCCGATCAGCACGGCCTCGCGGCTGGACGGGAGGGTGCGCAGCCGGCGCGCAATCTCAGGGCCTTTAAGGCCGGGCAGTTCCAGATCGATCAGGACCAGTTCGAACCGCCGCCGGGCGACCGCCGCGAAAGCCAAATCCGCCTGGGCGGCGCATTCCGCCTGATAATTCAACTCGGCCAGAATATCTGCCAGCACGACTTGGTTGTAAGGCTGATCCTCGATGATGAGCGCCCAGGGGCCGCCGGCTTCTGTGGCGGGAGTGGCAACCGGGACTGCAGGGGCCGTGGACGCCGCCGGCCGCTGGGCCGGGCTGTGGCGCGTCAGGGGCAGGTTCAGAAAGAAGGTCGAGCCCCGGCCGGGTTCGCTCTCCACGCCGATACTTCCCGACAAAATCTTCGCCAGCATGCGGCAGGTGGCTAGGCCGAGACCGGTGCCGGGCACATTGTCTTCCTTGGCCCGGGATCCTCGGACGAATTTTTTGAAGATCAATTCCTGCTCCTCGGGCGGCACGCCCGGACCTTCATCCGAGACTTCGATCAGCACATCGACCTTTCCGTCGCCGAGTTCCTCGCAGGCCGCGGTGATCACCACGGGGGTTCCCGGCGCATACTTGAGCGCGTTGCCGACAAAATTGTTCAGCACCGTCCGGATCTTGCCGTCGTCACCCCAGAATCCGTCCTTGAAGCCGGCAGGCAGGCGCACCGTGATGGTGCTGCCCTGCTGGGAGGCGGGGCCCAGAAAGACGGCCTGCACTGTTTCCAGGAGCAGACCGAGGGAGAACGCGCGTTCCTCCAGCAAAACGTAGCCGTATTCAAGTTTTGAAAAATCTAGCACCTCGTTGAAGGCGCGGGCCAGGCTCTCACTGCATTCCTTCAAGGCCCGGGCGTATTCGCGCTGCTTTTCCGGCGGGCTGTTTCGGTCGAGCATTCCGGTAAGTCCGATGATGCCGTTGAGTGGGTTGCGAATCTCATGGCTGATATTTTCCAAAAACTCCGATTTGGCCATGTTGGAGAGCGTCAGTTCGCGGGTGCGCTCGTTGACCAGCTGGTTGAGCCGCTCGGTCTGGCGTCGCAGCTGGTGCAGCCGCCAGCGGATGACACTGTAGGCCAGCAGCGCGAGGCCGATGGCGTACAGCACAAGGATCGGGGTCCGCCAATACCACGGTGCGGCCACGGCAAACGGATAGCGCAGCAGCGGTCCGGATCGTCCGAAACGGTCCACGGCGCGGGCCGTAAAAACATAGTCTCCGGGAGCAAGTCCCGTGAATTCCCTTTGGGGTTCAGGCTGGAGCGGCGACCAGTCGTGCTCCACTCCCTCGAGCTTGGTCTGATAGCGCACCGTGTCCCCTGTCACCGTGACGTCGGCGGGAAACATGAACGCCAGCCGGCTGACCGGGGCGGGAAAGTCATCGCGGACTATGTCGACGGCCATGGGGCGGTCGTTGAGATCCACATGCACGCTCCTCATCGCGACGCGCGGCCGGCGTTCAGCCGGGTGCAGTTTGGCGGTTTCATAGCGCACCAAGCCGTTGACCCCGCCGATCCACAACACCTCCCGGCCGTCCTCGGTGGTGGTGCTCAGGCTGGTGACGGAACCAAGATGATCGAGCGCCGGCGCGGCTAGGAGGGTCGAGCTGAATGGCTCCGTTCCCGCCGCGGTGCGTTGCACCCGCAACAGGGCATAAGGGCCGTCGGCGCCGAACTCCTGGCGTTGCAATAACCAATAAGCCTGACCGGACCGGGTGGCTGGGGCAGCCGCGATGCCCAGCCAGCCAGCAAACGCCTCGATCTTCCGGAAATCCCCGGTCGGCGCTGTCCGTGCGAGTATTGCGTCCTCGGTGAATGCCACGAGCGTGCCGCCGAGACACGACAACAGCGGTCGTGCCGGCGGATTCGGCGTGCCGTTTTCCAACTTGTAGCGCGCGGTGGAGCGAAACTGGCGGCCGGCTTCGTCCCAGACATAAGCCGTAATACGGCCAGAAAGGGATGCGATCCAAAGGGCCTCTTCGTCATCCTCCACGACCGAGGTGGGGGCACCGTCCAGGGAAAGGGGCAATTCGCGGAATTCTCCGCCGCGATCGGAGGAAAACCAGGCCTGGCTGGCATCGTTCGAGAAAAACAGCAGGCCGTGGGGCAAGGCGCGAGGGGTGGCCAGCAGAGTCACCTCCGAGGATGTCTGCCGCTTCTGCACGGCGCGGTCGCCCTCCACCTGCCAGAGACCGTCCGATCCGCCCAGCCAGAGGCGACCGTCGCAGCTCGCGGCATCCCACAGCGGCATCCAGATTTTCTCTATGCGGCTGAACCGCGCCGGTTCAAGCGGGTCTGAGCGGGTCAGGGCGTAGACACTTTGGGAAGTCAGGACATGGATCCGGTCCTCGTGCCAAAATACTTTGCGCACAAAACGGCCGCCGCTTCCCAGACCGAGCCGATCGTCAAACAACGACACGCACCCGATGTCGTGCAAGCGGGCGATCCCGGTCGCCAGACCGATCCAGATCTGGCCCGGTTCGTTGGTCCAGACCGAATGGACATTGTCGTCCGCCAGGCCGCTGCGGCTGTTGACCACCCCTTGCACCTTGCCGTCGGCCCGCATCAGGACCACGCCGTCCCGGGGTGTCCCAATCACAATCGTGCCATCGGTCATCTGGGCGGCATGGACGGCAGTCATGTCCTGCAATATCGCGGACACCTCATCGAGGCGCGTCCACTGGTCCCCGTCACGCCGGTGGATTTGCGTAGCAAACACCGCCAGTCCGCCATCCTTGCCCACCGCGAAATAGTCCACCATGGGACCAGCCGCGGGCAGCGATTTTTGCGGCAGCCATAATTGCGGACCGGTCGCCTCCATCCGCCACAACCCCACGTCCGGCTGATGGACGAGCAGGGCGCCGTTCACCGAAAAGGCGTAAAGACGTGTGGGTGAGGGCAGATCCCAGCAGGCAAACGACCGGCCGTTCCAGCGCAGGATTTTCGACCGGGTCACGAACAGTGCGCCATCCGGAGTTGGATGCACGTACCTGATTTCGTCCGCATCCGTGATATCGAGGGCCGCCAGCGGTTCCGCCAGCGAAATAAAAATCCATTCGCCGGCGGAATTCCTTTCCAGGTAGCCGATCGCACCCACGGCGCCGACCCAGATGCGCTCCCTTCCCGGAGGGGACGGGGCCGGCTCCGCTCCACCGTTGCCCCCGGACGACGCTCCGGCCCCGGAATCGACGGCGGCCAAGGCGAGAAAACGCTTGGCACCGGGCACATTGATGGATCTCCAGGACCAGCCGTCGAAGGTCGCCAACAGGGCGGATCCCACGAAGAGCGTGCCGTCGGTGGAGCGGGCAAAAGCCGTCACGGGTCCGCTCACAAACGCACGCGAGGTCGTCAGCCTCTCGACGGCGGCGAGCCCCGCGGCGGAGGCAGATGGAGAGGGAAGCGCCGGGGCGGCCGCGGATCCGGCCGGAGCTAGTCCGAGCAACAGCCAGACGCACAGCAAACGGCCGGGGTGCAGCTTCATTACCAGACCAGCATGCGTCCGGCGCCAACCGGCGCGAGTCTTTTGCCGGCAGGAGTGGTCACCTATAGGTGACTTTGCAGCGGTTGCGCGGTTTCGCCCTGCTTCCTTCCATGGCATTGCCTTTTTCAAACCGTTTTCTTGCGGCTGTGCCAGCGTTTCTCGCCCGATCACCCGAACCCCAACCTACTGCCATCCTCCTGGCCGGCGACCAATCGAAGGCCTGCCTTCGAAACCGCTCCCTGCCCCGCCGCCCTATTCCAACTGAATCCATTTTGCGGTCGATCCAGCCTCAAGGCCTTTCAGCCAACATCAGCCATTAGCTCATTGATGATACGTTTCCAGTTGATCACGCTTGTCCTGTGCGCGGCCGGATTGGCCGGGCTCCGCGCCGAACAGCAGCCCGATTCCGTCGAAGTCCAGAACGCGCGGAACAAGATGATGAAATCGCGGGGCTACCAGGTTCACTACACGCAAAAATTCAACCTCGACAGCCTGCCGCGTTACCAGCCCCAGCAAAAGGTGTCTGGCTTGATCCGCCTGTGGGGTTCCAACTACTTCACGGACAGCCCGTTGGCAGGGTGGTGGGAAAAGGAATTCCAGAAATACCAGCCCGACGTTAAGTTCGATTTCCACCTCAACACCAGTGAACACGCCATCTCGGGCCTGGTTTTTGGGAAATCTGACATCGGCCCGATGGGCCGGCAGATCATGTGGGATGAATTGATGTCGTTTCAGCGGGAGTTCAGCTACCTCCCACTCGGCATAGTGGCGGTGACCGGCAGCTACGACGTGTCCGGCTGGAATCCCGCCATCGGCGTGTACGTCCACAAGGACAATCCGCTGTCCAGGCTCACGCTGCAACAACTTGACGGAATTTACGGCTGCGAGCGCACAGGCATCTGGCGCGACCTGGAATGGGACGAATCCTACGCCCGCGGGCCGGAGGAGAACATCCGCACCTGGGGCCAGCTTGGCCTGACCGGCGAGTGGGCCAACCAGCCAATCCACGCCTTGGGCTACAATCTCCAGTACCATTTCCCCCAAGAGATCACCTCACGGGCTTTCGGCGGCGTGACCAGCAAGTGGAACGAGCAGCTCCGGGAGTACTCCAACAAGCTCCTGCCCGACGGCAAGTTCGTCCTAGCTGGCGAGCTGATGCTGAAGGATCTCGCGCGGGACCCCTATGCGATCGCCTACGCCGCCGGCGGCGGGGCCTGGGAGACCCCGCAGATCAAAGCGGTCGCCCTCGCCGCCAAGGAAGGCGGTCCTTATTATGAGATGAACCTCCAAAATGTCCGGGACCGGACCTATCCGATGTATGCCGATGTGTTTTTCTTCATAAACCGGGCCCCTGGCCGGACGGTCGAGCCGAGGATCAAGGAATTCGTCCGCTACATCCTGAGCCGCGAAGGCCAGGAGCAGGTGCAGCGCGACGGCAAATACCTGCCGCTCACCGCCGAGGTCGTGCGGGAGCAGTTGAAAAAACTCGAATGAACCTCCGTCCCCCCTGCCCGAGTCCCCCACTTTCGGCCGGCGCTGGTCGGCAATATCCCCGGGCATCCCGACAAAACTTCCGCCCTTTATCCCTCCGTTCAACCTCAACAGGCTTTCCCAGCTGAAGCTTTCCACGAACACGCGGCATCCCCTCCCCCCATGAACGGAAACTCATCCATCATGATCACCCGGACGCTGTTTGCGTTCCTTGTGGGCGCAATCCAACTCTGCGCCCAAGACAAACCGACCGCCACTCAAGAACCGGCGAACGCCGGCGTCAGCATCTGGACCCAAAACGTCAGCGGATTCCGCAAGGAGCATGGCTCCCATGGCGGCTACACCAAGCGCTGGGATCTCAGCGACCTGCCGCACTATGTGCCGAAGCAGCAGGTGTCTGGCACGCTGCGGTTCTGGGGCAACAATTACCTTAAGGACGGTGTCCTTGGCGACTACTGGCAGGAGGATTTCAAGAAATTTCAACCGAATCTCACGATCGAATATCATCTGCCGACCGAGGCGGTCGCCCTCCCGGCCTTGGCCTGCGGGGTCGCCGATGTCGGCATGGACAACAAAGCCACGCTTTCCAATCAGCTGATCTTCGAGCAGCTCTTCCACTATGGCGTCACCCAGATCAGGGTGGCGACCGGTTCCTACGATGTCTACGGCTGGACGCCGGCCGGAATCGTGGTCGTTCACCCGGACAATCCCCTCGACCAGATCAGCGTGAAGCAAATCGATGGGGTCTTCGGCGCGGCGCGCACGGGCGGCTATGTTGGCACGGTCTGGCACACCGAGTATCCCTATTCCCGGGGCGCAGACGAAAACATCCGGACTTGGGACCAGCTAGGCCTCACCGGCGAATGGGCCGGCCAGCCCATCCATCCCGGTGGCCAGAACCTGTATTCTGGCAAAATGATCGGGTTCTCCAACAAGATCCTGCGCGGCAGCGGTCAGTTCGTGGAGGGGTACCAAGCCTACACGAACTACGTGATGCCGGATGGCAAGGTGAACAGCTGGAGCGACCAGGTGCGCCGGGCGGCAGCCAGGGACCGTTACTCCATATTTTACGTGTCCCCGCTGTCGCTCGGTCCGGAACTGAAGGAACTGGCGGTCCAGGCCTACAACGGCGGACCTTTTGTCCGGCGCACGCTGGAAACCGTTCATGATCGAACTTATCCCCTCACCGGCGAGCAGCTGTTTTTCGTCAACCGCGCCCCAGGGAAGCCGCTGCCGCCCAAGGTCGACGAGTTCATCCACTTCATCCTGAGCCAGGAAGGGCAGGACTGCATCCAGCGCGAAGGCCGCTACCTGCCGCTCACTGCCGAGGTCGTGCGGGAACAGTTGAAAAAACTCGAATGAACCTCCGCCCCCCCTGCCCGAGTCCCCCGCTTTCGGCCGGCGCTGATCGGCAAGATCCCCCAGGCATCCCGACAAAACTTCCGCCCTTTATCCCTCCGCTCAACCTCAACAGGCTTTCCCAGCTGAGCTTTCCACGAACACGCGGCATCCCCTCCCCATGAACAGAAACCCATCCACCATGATCACCCGGACGCTGTTTGCGTTCCTTGTGGGCGCAATCCAACTCTGCGCCCAAGACAAACCGACTGCCACTCAAGAACCGGCGAACGCCGGCGTCAGCATCTGGACCCAAAACGTCAGCGGGTTCCGCAAGGAGCATGGCTCCCATGGCGGCTACACCAAGCGCTGGGATCTCAGCGACCTGCCGCACTATGTGCCGAAGCAGCAGGTCACGGGCACGCTCCAGATCTGGGGCAACAATTACCTCAAGGACGGCGTCCTTGGCGACTACTGGCAGCAGGATTTCAATAAATTCCAGCCGGGAATCACGATCGAGTATCACACGCCGACCTCGGGCATCGCCATCCCGGCGCTGTCTTGCGGCGTGGCCGATCTGGGCATGGCCCGCAAGTCCGTCATCATGGAGCTGCTGACCTTCGAGCAGGTCTACCACCATCCGATCACGGAGATCACGGCGCTGACGGGTTCCTACGACGTCTACGGCTGGGGTCCGGCCTTCATCATCGCCGTGAACAAGGAGAACCCGCTGAACCAGATCAGCATGAAGCAGCTGGACGGTGTCTTCGGCGGGGCGCGCCTCGGCGGTTACGTCGGCAGCGTCTATCACACCGAGTATCCCTATTCCCGCGGTCCGGAGGAAAACATCCGCACATGGGGCCAGCTTGGCCTGACCGGCGAGTGGGCCGACAAGCCGATCCACGTCGGCGGCCAAGGCAAGCGCGGCCACGCCACGACCGTCTTCTCCGATATCGTGCTTTGGGGCAGCGACCACTTCGTCGAGGACTACCGCGGCTACAACAATTACGTCATGCCCGGCGGCAAGGTGAACAGCTGGAGCGACCAGGTGCGCCGGGCGATCGCGAAGGACCGCTACGCGATGTTCTACGTGTCGCCGCTCTCCATGGGCCCCGAGCTGAAGGAGCTGGCCGTGCAGGGCCTTAACGGCGGCCCCTATGTGCCGCGCACGCTCGAGACCTGTCGCGACCGGTCCTACCCGCTGACCTACCAGTTCTATTTCTATCTCAACCGCGAGCCGGGCAAGCCGCTGCCACCGAAGATCGACGAGTTCATCCACTTCATCCTGAGCCAGGAAGGGCAGGACTGCGTGCAGCGCGAGGGGCGCTACCTGCCGCTGATGGCCGCGGATGTCCGCCAACAACTCAAGAAGCTGGAGTGAGCCTTGGCCCCCGCTCGGCGGCACCTTCCACTGGCATCGCCACCGGGGGTTCTCGAGATTTTCCTAACAACAACTATGAATAATACATCATATATCATGACCGCCCGGACGCTGTTGGCGTTTTCCCTGGGCGCATGCCAACTCGCTGCCCAAGATAAACCGGCCAGTGGCGAGGAACCGAAGAATGCCGGGGTCAGCATCTGGACGCAGAACGTCACCGGTTTCCGCAAAACCAGCGGCGTTGCCGGCGGTTACATCAAGAAATGGGACCTCAGCGATCTGCCGCATTATGTGCCGAAGCAGAAACTAACGGGTACCCTCCGCATCTGGGGCAACAATTACCTCAAGGATGGCCACGACACCGAGAACCTGGGGAACTTCTGGCGGGACGGCTTCCGAAAGTTCCATCCCGATGTCACCATCGAATACAACCTGCCGACGACGGGCATTGCGATCCCGGCACTGTCGTGCGGCGTGGCCGACGTAGTGATGAGTCGCAAGGCGGTCATCATGGACTTGCTGACTTTCGAGCAGGTGTACCATTACCCGGTGACCGAACTGGAGGTCGTGACGGGTTCCTACGACGTCTATGGCTGGTCGCCGGCGTTCATCATTGTGGTGCACAAGGACAACCCGCTGAACCAGATCAGCGTGAAGCAGCTGGACGGCGTGTTCGGCGCCGCCCGCAACGGCGGTTACGTCGGCAGTGTATGGCACTCGGAATATCCCTACCGGCGCGGGCCGCAGGAAAACATCCGCACCTGGGGCCAGCTCGGCCTGACGGGCGAGTGGGCCGACAAGCCGATTCATCCCGGTGGGCAGACACTTCGCGGCAATCAGACCACGCAATTCTCCGACATCGTGACACGCGGCAGCGACCAGTTTGCCGAGGGCTACCAGGCCTTCGCGAACTACATCACGCCGGAAGGGAAGATCAACCCCTGGAGCCTGCAGGCCCAGCGCGCGATCGCGAGGGACCGGTATGCGATGTATTACGTTTCACCGATGACGCTGAACGCCGACATGAAGGAACTCGCCATTCAGGCCTACGAGGGAGGGGCCTATGTGAAGCGTACGCTCGAGACCGTCCACGATCGCAGCTATCCGCTCTACGGCCGGTATTTCTTCTACTTCAACCGCAAGCCCGGCCAGGCTCCTGACCCCAAAGCGGAGGAATGGCTGCGCTTTGTCCTGAGCCAGGAGGGCCAGGAGTGCGTGCAGCGCGAAGGCCGCTACCTCCCGCTCACCGCCAAGGTCGTGCAGGAGCAGCTGAAGAAACTCGAATAAGCGGCGCGAGGCCATCCGCCCTCAAGAAACTTCAAAAAACCCAACCCACCATCGGGTCCTGCACCCAAGCATCGGGGGTGGGGACGGCAAACCTTGCCCCCTCTCCAAAAACTTCGGTGTGGGTCCCACAATCACTCCATGAAAAATACCATGTCCGTCTCCTTCCACGCAGGGTGGCGCACCCGCCTCCTCTTGCTTGCCCTGGCCGCCGCGCTGCTGGCTCCCGCCCGCTCCCCGGCCGAGGAATTCGATCTCAGCGGTATTCCGGCCTACAAGCCCAAGGATAGGGTCCAGGGCGTCATTCGCATCTGGGGCAACGACGTGGTCAACCTGGTGAAATGCTGGGAGGTGGAGTTCAAATCAAAGCAGTTTAATTACGAGGCCCGTTTCTGGGATTATCTGCTTACCACGCCGATGGCCTTCGCCGGCCTGGCCACGGGCAACGCCGATATCGGCTACATGGGCCACAGTTGGTGGCATTCCGACCTCAAGGGGTTTGAGGCGATGAATGGCTATCCGCCCTTGGAAATCAAGTATGCCAACGGCTCCTTCGACGACCCCAAGGGCTCCACGCCGGGCCCCGTCTTTTTCGTGCACAAGAGCAATCCGCTCTCGGGCCTGACCCTCGATCAGCTCGACGGCATATATGGCGCCGAGCGCACCGGCGGATGGGAAGGGACCAGGTGGACCACCGCGGCCGCACGCGGCCCCGAGAAAAACATCCGCACCTGGGGCCAGCTCGGCCTGACCGGCCAATGGGCCGACAAGCCCATCCACGTCTACGGCCTCGATAGCGTTCTCAGCAATTGGTCGGACCTGGTCCACAAGGTCGTCTTCAAGGGCGGCACCAAGTGGAATCCCACCATCAAGGAAGTAGTGCGAGGCGGCGTCGAGACACCGGCCGATGTGCTTCTCGTACAGGCCGTCCATAACGACCCCTATGGCATCTCCTTCATTTTCATGAAGGTGATCAAGGACGCCAAGCTGGACGTGCGCGTCCTCCCCCTGGCGGCCAAGGCTGGCGACCCCTACATCATGCCCAGCGCGCAAAGCTACCACCAAAACACGTATCCGATGAACAACGCGGTCTACCTCTACGTGAACCGCCCGCCCGGAAAACCGCTGCCGCCCCGCATCAAGGAATTCCTGCGCTACGTCCTTAGCCGGGAAGGCCAGGCGCAGGTGGTCAAGGACAGGACTTGGATCCCGCTGAACCCCGCCCAGGTGGCCGAGGAATTGAAGAAGCTCGACTGAGTTTCCACGCCCAAATCCAAACCCTTTCTTCCATGAAAACACTTTCTTCCCGCGTTCGTTCATATCACTCTACCCGGATCGTCTGGACCACGGCCCTGGTGGCGCTGGGCACCCTGATGTTCCTCAGTGCGGCCTTCGCGCAGGATTGGCCGACCCTGCCGGACTATAAACCCGCCCGGCAAGTATCGGGCACTCTGCGCAGCTGGGGCAACCCCCACATGGCCGACCTGCTGAATCTCTGGCAGCAGGGGTTCAGCAAATATCACCCGGAAATCCGCTACGAGGACACCCTGAAAGGGACCTCCACTGCCCAGTGGGGCTTGCAGTGCTGGGTGGCGGACATTGCCCTGATGAGCCGGCCGATGATCCCGTATGAATCGTTCGGCACCTATCGGCGTTCGTATAACTTTCCCGTGGAAATCGAAGTCGCCACAGGCAGCTACGACGTGCCCGGCAAGTCCTACGCCTATACGATCTTCGTCCACCGGGACAACCCGCTGACCAAGCTGACCATCAAGCAACTCGACGGAATCTTTTCCGCCGAGCGCGTCGGCGGCTGGCAGGACGGCATGAACTGGGTGAAAGAAGGCGTCGCGCGCGGCCCCGAGGGCAATATCCGCACCTGGGGCCAGCTCGGCCTCACCGGCGAGTGGGCCGGCAAGACGATCATTCCCTATGGACAGCCTTCCCTCGTGACGGGCGCCTACTCGTATTTCCAGACCCGGGTGTCGGGCGGCGCAGGCGCGCGCAACGAGAAATTGCGCGAGTATGCCGACCAAAAGCTCCTGGTGGCCGACTTGAGCCAGGACCGCTACGGGATCGGCTACACCGGCATGTGTTACAAGACGCCCCAGGTGAAGGCGGTGGCCATTGCCGACAAGGATGGCGGGCCCTACGTCGAGCCCACCAAGGCGAACATTGCCAGCCGGGCCTATCCGCTGTATCGCGCCCCCGTCATTTACTTTACCATCGATACCAAGACCGGCGACTACGCCGATCCACTCGTCGACGTGAAGGTGAAGGAGTTCCTGCGTTACATCCTCAGCCGGCAGGGCCAGCAGGTTGTCGCCCGCGAAGGCGGCTACCTGCCGCTGACTCCCGCAGTTGTCCGCGCCCAATTGGAGAAGCTCGAGAATCCGCCCACCTATCACTTCTACCGCAAGGATCGGCGCGATTGATCCGGCTGGTTCATTTGCACCGGATAGGCACTAGCTGCAACGACCCAAATAACAAACCGACCTCCCATTAGAATGAATCTCCATTTTATTTTCTCCATTCCGACGGCAATCCTTGGCTTTGCCCTTCTGCCCGCCATCAGCGCGATGGCCCTCGCGCCCCGACCGGCGGCCGAAAGCCCGGTCAAGATCCGCCTGAGCGACAATGGCGACTTCATGGTCCCGCTGCTGGCGCAGGGCCTTGGTTATTTCCAGCAGGAGGGGCTGGAGATGATCCGAGTGAAGATCGCTGATGTCGCTCCGACCGATTTCCAGATGCAGGAGCCGCTGAACAAGGGCAGGATCGACGCCTCCTTCCATTGGTTCCAGCACACGATTTTCGGCGTGCGCCACAACTACCCTGTCAAGGCCGTCATCATGCTGAGCGATGCGCCGGGCCTCAAAATCATGGTGGCCAATCGGGTGAAGGATCAGATCAAGAGCGCGGCCGATTTCAAGGGACGGAATGTTGCCGAGGGCATGGGGTACGCCGCCAAGAGCATGCTGACCAATTATCTGGCCCAGAAGGCCGGGCTGCCCTCGCGCAGCTACACCTCCGTCTTCCCCGAAACTGCCGGGCGGTTCGAAGCCGTCACCAAGGGCCTCAACGAGGGCAAGGTGGATATCGTGTCGTTCATGGAGCCGTTGAGCTCCGCTATCCTGGCCACCAACAAGGTCTCGACGCTCTACGATATGACGACCAGGGAAGGGACCGTGAAAGCGCTGGGGGCGCCGCTCCCGGCAATCAGCATTCTCATGGCCCCCAGCTATATTGAAGCGCATCCGGAAATCGTGCAGCGCCTGGTAAACGTCTTTGTGCGGACGATGCGCTATATCAACACGCACAACGCCGACGAGATCGCCGCAAAGCTGCCGGCCACCTATTTCACGAGCAAGGATCGACAGGCCGAAATCGACTTTCTCAGGAACACGCTGCCGAACTATGCCAGGGGCGATTATTCGTTCACCCCGGACGCCGTGCAGATGGCCATCGACACCATCAGGTCGTCCAGCTTCGACAAGAGCGAGGAAGGCGTCTGGCGGGCCACGGTGGAGAATCCCCATGTGATCCCCGAGCAGCTCTACACCAACGAGTTCGTCGAGAAGGCCATGCGGGAAATCAGATAGGCTTGGACGGCACCGGTCGGCCGTTGCGGTCGGCCGGTTGCCTCGGAGAGGGGTGGCAAGGAAGGAATAAATCATGCGTTCTGGACTGGCGGGACTTGGTCCGGCGCGTATCTGCCCGGAAGCGTTAACTGGCGTGCGACGCTGAATGCGGTTCCAGACCGCCTGTGCCGGAGCCGGGCTTTGCCCCGGCCGACTGATCCGCTACCGTTTACTGAGCCAGCGCTGGGGTTAGTTTGGCCGGGTTGGGCGTAGTGCGACAGTATGACAGCAGTGTACGCGAGCGGGCATACTCCTGCCTTATCCTGTAAGCTCCTAGGATTCATTAAAGTGAATGTAGCGGAGTCCCGGTTGCGAACCGGCGCGAGGCAGGCATGTTCCTTCCACCGTCCTTCTTTGAAATTTCTCCTTTGCTTTCTGTTCTCCCCGCCGGGGGCACCCCGGCGGCTTTGACTTCACGGGCGCAGGCCCGGGTTGAATGTTGCTCTGAAACCACGCTTTCGCTGCGGGGGCGCTTCCCGCGTCTTGGCGGCGAAACCGCGCAGTGCATACGGATGCCCTGCGTTGGATCTAAAACAGCAGACAACGCTCCGCCCCACGCGGAGTTCGAAACATGAAAAACGTAAGCAAGTTGGTTCTCAGCCTCAGCCTGCTGGCGGCGCCGTTGGCCTTTGCCTCGGCGTCGGCAGACGTGGCCGCAAGCGGGTCCAACCGTGGCGATGCCGCAGCTCCGGCTCCACTCGTGGTGACTTCACCCGAGGCGAAGGCCGGCGCGGCGGACACTGCGGTGAAACTCGCCTTCATCGTCGACAAGACCGAGGAAGCCGATGCCGCTTTGGCGGCGGAATCGGACGACATCGACTTTGTCTCCAGCCTGTCTTCCGTGGATGCTCGGTGGGCTTCCGCCACCGGCCTGCGTATAGGCAAATTGGTGGCCGTTAAAGTCGATCTGCCGCGCATCGTCGCGATCGTGATCGAAACTAACCTTCGGCTCATCCTGAACTGACCTGAAATAAAAAACTACCAAGGCCGTCCCCTCGCGCGCGGGGACGGCCTTGTTTATTTCCGGGTTGTGCCGCTGGCGGGGGGCGAAGGAAGGAGAGAAACGGATTGCCGCCGGCCGGCAAAACCCCGAACTGGTGGACGCATGAAGTTCGTGTCCTGGAACGTCAACGGCGTGCGCGCCGCGCTGAAAAAGGGGCTGCTCGACTACATGAAAACGTCGCAGGCAGACGTGTTCTGCCTGCAGGAGACCAAGGCGCACCCCGGCGACGTCCAGCATGTGGCATGGCCGGCGGGCTACGAGGCCCACTGGAATTCCGCTATCAAGAAAGGCTACTCCGGCACGGTGATCTTCACCCGGGTGCCGCCGCTCCGGGTGATGACCGGCCTCGGCGTTGCCGCGCACGACAACGAGGGGCGTGTGATCACCATGGAGTTTCCCGATTTCTTCCTTGTCAATGTCTACCAGCCCAACTCCCAGCGGGGATTGACGCGGCTGGGTTACCGCACGCAGGAATGGGACCCGACCTTCCGGCACTACCTGGGGAAACTCGAAAAGAAAAAGCCTCTGGTCTTTTGCGGCGATCTGAACGTGGCACACACGGAAATCGACCTGGCTAATCCCAGGACCAACGAGCGCAATGCGGGCTTCACCATCGAGGAACGCACGAATTTCTCGGCCCTGCTGGCCGGCGGGTTCATCGACACGTTTCGCGAGTTCGAGAAGGGGCCGGGACACTACACGTGGTGGAGCCAGATGATGAACTGCCGCGCGAGGAACATAGGGTGGCGCGTCGATTATTTCGTCATCTCGCAGGCCCTGCGGCCTCGGTTGCGGAACGCCTGGATTTCACCCGAAATCATGGGCAGCGACCACTGTCCGGTTGGCATCGAACTGAAGTGAGCCGCGACGGCTGGGCCCGGCGTTTTTGCAGGTGCGGCAGGGATAGGATCCCTCTATGCTGTTTCCGTGAAATGGCTGTTCTGGATCCAGGTTGGACTGATCGGCCTCCTGGCCGTGCTGGTGGTGATTGGTTTTCTGCTGCCGCGATCCTATCGGGTGGAGCGATCGCTGACCTTCCGGGCCGCCCCGGAGGTCGTGTTCTCCAAACTCAACGACCTTACGGCATGGCGCGAGTGGGGCGGATGGTATGAACGCGATCCCGGCATGAAACTGTCCTACTCGCATCCCGCGGCCGGCGTCGGAGCGTGGAGCGAATGGACGACTGCCGGCGGGGGGCGCGGCCGGTTGACCATCACCGGCAGCCAGCCACCAGCGCGTCTCGAATACAACCTGAGCTTCCCCGAGTGGCGCATGGAGTCGCGGGGCCTCCTGACCCTGACCCCGGCCGCGGGCGGATGCGTGACGGTGGCGTGGACTGCTGAGGGCGACCTGGGGGGCAATCCCTTCAGCCGCTGGTTCGGTCCCTTCATGGACCGGATTCTGGGGCCGGATTTCGAGAATAGCCTCGCGAAGCTCAGGCGCCTGACTGAAAAATGACCGGCTTATGGATTTCGGACAAGAGCTGAAACAGTTGCTCCTGCGCGAGCCTCGGTGGACGCTTGCGGCGGCGGAAAGCCTGACCTGCGGCCGGGTGCAGGCGCGCATCGGCGCCGTGTCGGGCGCGTCGAATTTCTTTCTCGGCGGTCTCACCGCCTATTCCCTGGATCAAAAAGTGCGGCATCTCGGGGTGGATCGCGTGCACGCCGAATCGGTCTGCGGCGTGTCGCAGCGGGTGGCGGAGGAGATGGCGCGCGGGGCGAGCGCGCTGTTCGGCAGCGATCTGGCCGTGGGCACAACCGGCTACGCGGAGGCGGCGGCGGAGCGCGGGGTGCGAACGCCGCTGGCGTGGTGGGCTTTGTGGCACGACCTGCGGGATGGACGCGCGGCGGTGCGATCAGGACTCATTGAAGCGCCGGG
Organism: Opitutaceae bacterium; assembly: GCA_028691845.1. Taxonomy (GTDB): domain Bacteria; phylum Verrucomicrobiota; class Verrucomicrobiia; order Opitutales; family Opitutaceae; genus JAQUYL01. Next base: position 68,881 of record JAQUYL010000002.1, on the reverse strand, counting down.
CACGGAGCGCACCAGGATGCAGGAACTCGTGGCCGATATTGTCCTGGGCGAGCTGGTGCGGTATCTGCGCGAGGTCCGTGGGCAGGCCCCAGGTCCGGCCCCCTCCCCCTTCAAATAAAAAGCGGCGCGTCTCAGCGCGCCGCGATCGGGACATCAAAGATGGGTGCCGGGCATCAGTTTGCGATGCTGGTGACGTAATTCATGAGCTCCTGCACTTCGGGAGGGGGCTTGATCCAGTCGCTATAGAGAATCTCCGGCAGACGGTATCTGGTGTCGTAGAGCACCCGGTTGGCCTCTTCGTTGGGCGAAAAGTAGCCGGTCTTGACCGCAGCGCCGGCAAAAAAGCCCTCCACGTTCGTGTAGACGTAGACGTTGACGTTGGCGGGCAGGGGCTTGCTGACCGCCTCACGTTCAGCCGCACGGATGCCGGCGACTGCCTTGGCCTCGGCACCCAGATTCATGTGGGTATTGAAAAGCAGGCGCGCGGTGTTGTCGTCCATCAGCACCATGACGGTATTGATGGCCTTGCCGCCCAATTGGAGGCCGAGGCTGATCTCACCGGCGCTGAGAAAGGCGGGCACGGACCAGCGGCCGTTGGGACGGCGCACGAGAACCACTCCGTAGCCATCCTTCACTCCGAGCAGAAATCCGGCTTGGAACTGATTGACGACAATGATGCCACGGGCGCGCCGCAGGATGTCGGTGGGAATGGCCGTTTTGGTGCTCGATTGAAAGTCCTGCAGAATCGCTTCGCAGGTATCGAGGCGCGTAACAAGATCCGCACGCTTGGGCTGGGCAACAGCAGGAAGCGCGCTCGCGAGAGCGGCTGCACAAAGAAGGAGGGAAAGAAAACGTTTGGTCATGGCGGTTGACAGACAGCCCGATGCGACAGGCGCAGCGGGTGTTTGAGCAAATCAATAAACAGATTCAGGGACGGAATGAAAGCGAAGAGTGGGGGTTGGTTCCATGGTCCGGAAGAATTGCCGGGTCGCTGGAGGGCTAATCCAGACCGCGTTGGGCCAGGTCCCCTTCATCCCAGCCCAAGTAATGCCCGAGCTCATGGAGGTAGGTCAGGCGCACCTCCCGGCGAAAAACGTGCTCATCCTCCTCGGCATAGTCCCACAGGTTATCGAGAAAAAGCAGGATTTGCGGGGGCAGGGAGGCTCCCTCGTCAAAATCCCCCAGGTACTCATGGCCGACAAAGAGGCCGAGGACATCGGGTTCGACGTCTTCCTGATCGAGGATGGCGTCGTTGGGATAGGGCTCGTAGCATACGGGCACCGCAGCCGCGAGTTTGCGGATGCGGGCCGGCAGGCGGCGCTGGGCGGCCGTGACGACATCTTCGGCAATCGACTTGAGCTGGCGAAAAACCATGCAGGTCGGCCAGACAGGCAAGGCATTCTTCCGGCCGTCCAGCCCATGCTGAGGCGGCGGAGGATGACGGCGACCAAATTCTACCGGGATCGGATGTAACCGGAGCCGCTCCCGGACGTCATCCCTATCGCTGTCGGAACAACGTCCCATGATGCCCATGAAGAACTCCCTGCGATCCATCGTGTTTCTCGCCGTGTTAACGCTCGCCAGCGCGCCTCTGGTTCAGGCTCAGTCCGGCCACGGGCCTCGGCCTCCGCCGCAAGACGAACGGGGCAAGCCCGGAGGCAAACGCTGCTCACGTGGTGGCATGATGACGCCAGAAAAACAGGTGCAGCGCTTGGATCGGGCGCTGAAACTGACGGACGGGCAGAAATTCAGCATCACGGCTATTTATGAAAGCGCCCGGGAGCAGCTGCGGGCGCTGCGCCTGGACCAATCGGCGGCCAGGGAATGCCGTCGGGATAAAATGATGGAAATCATGAAGTCCGCCCGCGCCCAGGTGCGGGCTGCCCTTGCCCCGGACCAGCAGAAGAAGTTCGACCAGATGGGGGCCCGCGGAGGACGTCCTGGTACCGGCCAGGCCGGCGATGACCATAAGCCAACGGCCGAGGGGACCGCCGGCCCCAATTGAAACTTTCCGGGTAGTGCCGGATCCTGCGCCGCAGGCCGCAAGGCGGCGGCGCATTTCTTTTTCGACAAAACCGCCCGGGTGTCGACCCTTGGGGCGCATGGGCGAACGAAAGGTCATGGTGGCGGGCGGCGGCGCGGCGGGTTTTTTCGCCGCCCTGGCCTGCGCGGAGGCGGATCCGGCCGCCGAGATCACGATCCTTGAGGCGACCGCGCATCCGTTGGCAAAAGTCAGGATTTCCGGTGGCGGCCGCTGCAACTTGACGCATGCCTGCTTCGACCCGCGGGAGCTGGCCCAAAATTATCCGCGCGGCGCCCGCGAACTGCTGGGCGCCTTTCACCGCTGGCAGCCGCGTGATACGGTGGCCTGGTTCGAGCAGCGCGGCGTGCCGGTGAAGGCCGAGGCCGACGGACGCATGTTCCCTGTGACCGACGACGCCCGGACCATCGTCGACTGTCTGCACCGGGAGGCCGGCAAAAATCGCGTGCGCCTCGTGCGGCAAGTTGGGTTGCACCGCGCGGTCCTGGCGGAGCCCGGTGGGCAGGAAAACCGTTTCCGGCTCACGTTGACCGACGGTGCAACGGTCGCCTGCGGCCGGCTATTGCTGGCCACCGGCGGGGGCCGATCGAACGTGGGCTACGACATCGCCCGTGCACTGGGCCACGCCATCGAGACGCCCGTGCCGTCGCTGTTCACCTTCAATAGCACCGATCCGCGTCTCGAAGGCCTCGCGGGTGTGGCAGTGGAGGACGTCGTGGTGGAAACCGGCCGTCCGGTGCTGCGCCAGCGCGGGCCGGTGTTGGTCACGCACTGGGGATTGAGCGGACCGGCCATTCTGAAACTGTCGGCCTGGGGAGCGCGACGCCTGCATGATTGCGGCTATAGGTTCGCATTGCGAATTAACTGGGCGCCGCGCTTCAATCGAGAATCGCTCGTGCACGAGTTGGAGGGCGTGCGGGCGACCCAGCCGCGCAAACAGGCCGGCACCTGGTGCCCCGCCGGTCTGCCCCTGCGGCTGTGGGAGCGGCTCATCGCGGCGGCGGGCGTCCGGCGTGAGGCGCCTTGGGCTTCAATCTCGGGACCGGCCCTCCGGACTTTGGCGGCGCAGGTGTGCGAGTGCGGGCTGACCGTGGAGGGCAAGAGCACTTTCAAGGAGGAGTTCGTGACTTGCGGCGGTGTGAGATTGAGCGAAGTCGACTTCAGGACGATGGAGAGCCGGCTGGTGCCGGGGTTGCATTTTGCCGGCGAGGTGCTGGATATTGATGGCATCACGGGCGGCTTCAATTTTCAGGCCGCCTGGACCACAGGCTGGCTGGCGGGCCGGGCCATGGGTGGAGCGTAACCGCCACCCAGCCCCAAGGGAGGCGCAGGGACGCCCCCGCTCCGCGGGGATCCTCGCCGCGGTTGAGGACAGGAATGGTGGCTGGAGCTTTGACGTGACAACTGTCGGACGGACGGCCACATATTCGGTTTCCCGTGGGCCGTCCTTCCGTTCGTAGGATTTGGCGAGCAGGACCGCATGGGCAAACATCTCGGTCGGGGGAACGAGATGGATCAAGGCGCGCAGCACCGTGCCCCCGCGCACCGGCAGCCCGGCCCGGCGCAGGTCGACCATACGCCGATTAAGCGCCTGCACGTCGGCGGGATAGAAGGTGAAGCTCACTTTGAGGGGAACCGGATTCCTTTTACAAGTAGTGAAGTTAGACGGGGCGTGGATGATCGGGTTCAAAAGGTCCGCTAAATAAGAAGATATCTGCTTCGTATTATTCTTGCGAGGAATGCGGTCTTTCTAGTTTGCTTCGCCAGGAAGCATGTCAGGGGCCATTGCATCACGCGCCGCCGCAGGCTTGTTGCACATCGAGGACGAACCGATCTGGATCGATGCGGTTGCCCAGTTGCAGAGTTCATGGCCCGAAGTCAGGTATCTTGGCTCGGCCATGACCGGCACGGAGGGAGTGGACCTCTGCCGGAAAAAACACGCGACCATCGTCCTGCTCAATTTGTGGTTGCCCGATGCAAATGGATTTGAAGTCGCCGAGCAGCTATCCCGCCTGTCCCGTCCGCCCCGGGTGCTCTTGTTCACCTGGCGATTCGACGATATGGTGCTGTATCGCATGAACCATAGTCCTGTCTATGGACTGGTCTGGAAGACCCATCGCTTCCGCGAGCAACTGCGTTCGGCTGTGTCCGCCATCTTGGCGGGGCAGCACTATTTCCCGCCGGAAGTGCAGGCGGAATTATCCCGTTTCCACTCCTCCCCCTTCTGTTTCGCGAAAATTCTTTCCCGGACGGAGATTGATTTGCTGCCGAGACTGGGCGAAGGGGCCACGGACCAAGAAATCGCCGCCGAAGCAGGTTTGAGTGCGTCCACGGTCAAATGGCATCGCCAGCGCATCATGGCGAAACTCGGCTTCCATCGGACGATCGATTTGATCCGCTGGGCCCGACTCAAGGGCTTCGTGGAAGACCAGCGACCGGCACCGCCGTGCGCGGTGGGCTAGGAGCCCGGTCAAGCTAAAAAGTCCCATCTTTTGATGGGATCTCTGGATTTGCAGGCATGATGAAATCGTGTCGGAAGGTAGCGGCGTATGCGCACCCCGACCCCTGCGTGTCGCAAGAGGGAAATCAAGTCCGATGTCCGGCGATGCCAAATCCTAGCTGAGCCCATGGAGCCGGGCGTCTCTCCGTTCGGGCGGTGTGCAGATGCGCGACCAACCGGCTGCGTTCCGAGAACAGGCAGATAAGCAGAAAAACCGTTCCCTAGCTATTTCATGAATCCAAGCAATTCATCCGCCGTAACCATGAACACAATGCTTCGAACCTATATGCTCGCGTGCTTGCTGTGGCCGGCCAGCTGGGTTTGGGCCCAAGTGGACAAGAAAACAGAGATGACCGCGCCGGCTCCAGCTAACGACGCCATTGCCCAGCAATGGGCGGCACTTAAGAATCTGGCTGCGCCCCAGTCCGTGGCCAAGGAGGCCAAGGTGCAGGTGGCGGCGGGCTACATTCAACAAGCGGACAAGTACAAGGACTTCTACACGCAGTATTCCCAGCGTCCGGAGGCGAAGGAGGCTGAATGCTCGGAAGCGCTAGCGCTTTTATACGCGGCAAGATACGATAGCACTGCACAAAAAGAGCGGCGGGACCAAGCGGTGAAGGGAGTTCGCAGTGACACGACGATCCCTTTATCCAAGCGGTTTGAGATAGCTGCCATTGCTGACCATTTCACAGCCAGACAGCAGCAGGGACAGAAGATGGCAGATCGGCTCAGCGCTTATGAAAAGGTTGAGCGGGGTCTGATAAGCGAATTTCCGGATGTCCCATATGGATTTGAGGCCCTTTTGCATGTGGCCGAGTGGAGTTCCGACGATATTGCGGCCCGGTTGGCGCAGGAACTTACTGATAATAAAGACACCCCAGCGTATGTGGAGAAGGGGGCTCGGGTGCTGGCAACCCGCTGCACCTTTGTGGGACGTCCGTTACTCGATCCGCTGCGTCCGGCAGTGGGGGCCGTTATCACTCCCGAGTCGATCAGGGGACAGAAGGTTATTCTCTACACATGGGCGGCGGGGAATTCATCCAGCCTGGGATTAGCTCAGGCGATAATCAAACAAGCCCCTCCCGATGCGAAACTGATCGGAGTGAATCTTGATACTGATGTGTCCGCAGCCAAGGCTGCGGCCCAAAAGGCGAAATTACCCGATTTGCAGCTTTATAATGAGCGCGGGTGTGAAAGCCCGCTTGCAAAGCAGCTCAATTTGACCACCGCGCCGCTTGTGTACTTGGTCGATCGCAATGGGCTTGTCCTTTCTGTTTCAGCCCAACGCGACCTGAAGGCAACGCTTGCCTCCTTGGCAGCCTTATAACCCCCAACCCGACACTGCCATGTTAGGACGCCTTTTCTTTTTCATCGCGCTGCTGGCGCCTACAATAGCCACAGCTATTACTGCCAATTATTCCGCCCCGTCGTCCGTGGCCAGCGGGCAGAGCTACGTGGTTGAAGCGTGGGTAACAGGCTATATCGGAGATCCTTCCGTGGAGATCCACAAGAACGGGGTCTTTCAGACTTGGGGCTATACCAGCGCCTCACTGACGACGACGGACACCGGGGTGCAGACGGTGACTTACGATGTTTATGCATCTTCGTATGATTCTTATAATGATTTGTATTATGATGATAGCGCTACTTTTTATGTCTCCATAACGGGCAACCAGCCGCCCCAGACCAACTGGGTGAGCGGCACGAATATCGTACTCGGGCAATCGACGACGTTGACGGGCAACGCCTCCGATCCGGACGGCAACCTGAGCACGCTCAATTTCTACATCAACGGGCCGAATCTGCCGGGCTGGAATTATGTCGACGGCACCAGCATCAGCGGCAGCAATGCCACGGCGTCCATCAATTGGACGCCATCGGAGGTCGGCGACTACAACGTCCACATTCGGGCCATCGATAGTGACGGGGTGTGGGACTCGAACGGCAACGTGATGAGCAGTTTCTCTGTCTCCCTGCCCACCTACACGCTCACGGTGCAGAACGGCAGTGGGGGCGGCTCGGGACTGACGGCCGGTACAAACGTCAGTATCTCGGCCAACTCGCCGCCGAGCGGGTATGTGTTCTCGAATTGGTCCCTGATCTCTGGGCCCGGGAGCATCGCCAATGCCTCCTCGTCATCGACGACCTTCACGATGGGTTCCGGCGACGCCACCGTGCAGGCCAATTATGAGCCCATCTACACGCTGACGGTGTTGAGCGGTTCCGGGGGCGGCTCGGGACTGACGGCCGGCACGAACGTCGGTATCTCGGCCAACGCGCCGCCGAGCGGGCAGGTCTTCTCAAGTTGGACGCTGGTCTCCGGGCCTGGGAGCATTGCCAACCCGGCTGCCGCAACCACGACCTTCACGATGGGTTCGGGCGACGCCACCGTGCAGGCCAATTATGTGCCCCTGCCCACCTACACGCTGACCGTGCAGAGCGGTTCCGGGAGCGCCTCGGGTTTGACGGCCGGCACGAACGCCACCATCACCGCCGACTCGCCGCCGGGCGGGTTGGTCTTCTCAAGTTGGACGCTGGTCTCCGGGCCTGGGAGCATTGCCAACCCGGCTGCCGCAACCACGACCTTCACGATGGGCTCGGGCGACGCCACGGTGCAGGCCAATTACGTCGACATTACTCCGCCCAGCGTGCCCAACGGTCTGCAGGCCGGCAGCGTCACGACGTCTTCTTTCACCCTCAGTTGGAACGCCTCGACGGATAATGTCGGCGTGACCGCCTACGAGGTCAGCCGGAGCGGCACCTCGTTGGGAACCACCGCGGGGACCAGTATGAGCGTCACCGGGCTGGACGCCAATACAACCTACCAGATGACGGTTCGCGCCTGCGATGGTGCCGGCAACTGGTCGGGTTGGAGCAATGCCCTCGCGGTCACGACAGCTCCCTACACCTACACGTTGACCGTGCAGAGCGGCTCTGGGGGCGCCTCGGGATTGACGGCCGGCACGAACGTCACGATCACCGCCAACACGCCGCCGAGCGGGCGGGTCTTCTCGGGTTGGACGTTGGTCTCCGGGCCCGGGAGCATCGCCAACCCGGCTGCCGCAACCACGACCTTCACGATGGGCTCGGGCGACGCCACGGTGCAGGCCAATTACGTCGACACGACCCAGCCCAGCGTGCCCAACGGTCTGCAGGCCGGCAGCGTCACGACGTCTTCTTTCACCCTCAGTTGGAGCGCTTCGGCTGATAACGTCGGCGTGACCGCCTACGAGGTCAGCCGGAGCGGCACCTCGTTGGGAACCACCGAGGGGACCAGTATGAGCGTCACCGGGCTGGACACCAACACAACCTACCAGATGACGGTCCGCGCTCGCGACGCCGTCGGCAACTGGTCGGATTGGAGCAATGCCCTCGCGGTGGCGACAACTACCTACACGCTGACCGTGCAAAGCGGCTCCGGGAGCGCCTCGGGACTGACGGTTGGGACGAACGTCACGATCACCGCCAACACGCCGCCGAGCGGGCAGGTCTTCTCGGGTTGGACGTTGGTCTCTGGCCCCGGGAGCATCGCCAACCCGGCCGCCGCATCCACGACCTTCACGATGGGCTCGGGCGACGCCACGGTGCACGCCAATTACGGCGACGCCCCCCTGCCCTCGACCGGGGCCGTAGCTGCGGGCGGTTCTCATACGGTGACTCTGAAGAGTGACGGAACCGTTTGGGCCTGGGGATATAATTCCTATGGCCAGCTGGGCGACGGCACGACTACGCAGCGGACCACTCCGGTACAGGTAAGCGGACTGACCGGCGTGGTGGCTATTGCCGCAGGCGGCAGCCACACGGTAGCCGCGAAAAGCGACGGAACCGTCAGAGCTTGGGGATATAATTACTATGGCCAGCTGGGCGACGGCACGACAATACGACGGACCACTCCGGTGCAGGTGAGCGGACTGACGGGCGTGGTGGCTATTGCCGCAGGCGGCAGCCACACGGTAGCCGCGAAAAGCGACGGAACCGTCAGAGCTTGGGGGTCGAACAGCAGTGGCCAGCTGGGTGACGGCACGACAATACGACGGACCACTCCGGTGCAGGTAAGCGGATTGACTGGCGTGATGGCTGTCGCCGCGGGTGGCTATCACACAGTGGCGTTGAGAAGTGATGGCTCTTTTTGGGCTTGGGGAGAGGATCACAACGGCCAGCTGGGCGGTCTCCCCCACACACCAGTGTGGGTGTCTTGGCGGACCATCCCAGGGCAGGTAAACGGCCAGATGGGCGTGGGAGCCATGGCAGCGGGTGGTTATCACACAGTAGCTTTGCAGAGCAACGGCACGGTCTGGACTTGGGGATATAATTACAACGGCCAGCTGGGCGACGGAACGACAACATCGCGGAGCACTCCGGTGCAAGTAAGATGGTTGGCTGTTGTCGCGGCAGTGACTGCTGGGGCGTCCCACATAGTAACGGTAAAGAATGATCGGATGGTTTGGACATGGGGGAAAAATGACTTTGGCCAATTGGGCGACGGAACGACAACACAGCGGACGAGCCCGGTGCAGGTAAGCGGCTTGACGGATGTGATGGCGGCGGCGGCAGGTGGCAATCACACGGTGGCCTTGAAGAGCGATGGAACAGTCTGGGCTTGGGGGTTGAACAGCAATGGCCAGCTGGGCGATGGAACGACAACACAGCAGACGAGCCCGGTGCAGGTGAGCGGCTTGACGGGCGTGGTGGCGGTGGCCGCTGGCAGTTCCCATACGTTGGCTCTGAAAAGCGATGGGACCGTTTGGGCTTGGGGGTTGAACAGCAATGGTCAGCTGGGCGACGGCACGACAACGCAGCGGTTAAGTCCAGTGCAAGTGATCAATTTGACGGGGGTGCTGGCCATAGCTGCAAGCAACAGTCACACGGTAGCAGTGAAAAGCGACGGAACGGTCAGAGCTTGGGGGTTGAACAGCAATGGTCAGCTGGGCGACGGCACGACAACGCAGCGGTTAAGTCCGGTGCAGGTGAACGGGTTGTCGGGCGTGGTGGCCATAGCCACAGGCGGCTGTCACACGGTAGCAGTAAGAAGCGACGGAGCCGTCAGAGCTTGGGGGAAGAATGATTGCGGTCAGCTGGGCGACGGCACGACAACACAGCGATTAAGTCCGGTGCCGGTGAGCGGGTTGTCGGGTGTGGTGGCAGTGGCCGCAGGCGCCAATCACACAGTGGCCCTAAAGAGTAATTATACCGTTAGGACTTGGGGAGACAACAGCTGCGGCCAGCTGGGTGATAGAACAACGATCCAGCGGGTGGGTCCGGTGCAGACGAACCCATCGATCGACGCGTTGATGTTAGCCGCAGGTGGCAACTGCACGGTGGCGCTAAAGAAGAGCGATGGCACAATCTGGATCTGGGGGAATAATGATTACGGCCAGTTTGGAAACGGGACAACGTCACTTCTGACCAGCGCGGTCCAGGCGAGCAGCTTGACGGGCGTGGTGGCAGTGGCCGCAGGCAACGATCATTCGACGATAGTAAAGAGCGATGGAGCAGTCTCGACCTGGGGATGTAATGATTATGGCCAACTGGGCGATGGCACAACAACGCAGCGGCTGACTTCGGTGCAGGTGAACGGCCTAACGGGCGTGGTGGCGACGGCCGCAGGCGACAGTCATACCGTGGCCGTGAAGAGTGACGGCACCGTCCGGGCCTGGGGGAGGAATAGCAACGGCCAACTGGGCGATGGGACGACAACACAACGGTCCTACCCAGCGTTCGTGAATGGCCTGACGAGTGTGCTGGTGGTGGCCGCAGGCGGCAGTCACACCGTGGCTGTGAAGAGTGACGGGACCGTACGGGCCTGGGGATATAATTACTATGGCCAACTGGGCGACGGGACGACCACGCAGCGGTTAAATCCAGTACCGGTGAGCGGAGGATTGACGAGTGTGGCAGCCGTGGCTGCGGGACTGAATCACACGGTGGCGCTGAAGAGCGATGGCACGGTCTGGGCGTGGGGGGGCAACAGCTGCGGCCAGCTCGGCGATGGGACGACCACGCAGCGGTTAAGCCCGGTGCAGGTGAGCGGCTTGACTGGCGTGGTGGCCATAGCCGCAGGCGGCAGTCACACGCTGGCCGTAAAGAGCGATGGAACGGTCTGGGCGTGGGGAGACAATAGCAACGGCCAGCTGGGCGATGGGACGACCACGCAGCGGTTAAGCCCGGTGCAGGTGAGCGGCTTGACCGGCGTGATGGCTATAGCCGCGGGTGATTCTCACACCGTAGCCTTGAAGAGCGACGGGACGGTCTGGGCCTGGGGGGGCAACAGCTGTGGCCAGTTAGGCGACGGGACGACCACGCAGCGGATGAGCCCGGCGCTGGTGAACGGCTTGACCGGCGTGGTGGCCATAGCCGTAGGCGGCAGTCACACGCTGGCCGTAAAGAGCGATGGGACGATTCGAGCTTGGGGCTATAATGGCTCCGGCCAGTTGGGAATTGGCTGGGGTGGAGTGACTCAGTGCCCTATCCGGCTTATCTTATGGGCCGATGATACCAACCAGAACGGCATCAGTGATGCCTGGGAGATGCAGTACTTCGGTAACCTCAGCCATACGGGCGGCGCCGATTCCGACAGCGACGGGCTCTCCGACATTCAAGAATTCCTCAACGGCACGAATCCGACATTAGTCGACTCCAACGGCAACAGCATATCGGATTTTGCCGATCCGAGCACATCCTATAACGGCGCGACACCGACGTTGACGATTACGGGTGGCAACAACCAGTTCGGCAACGTGAGTGCGTTCAATGCGCAGCCGTTTGTGGCACGCGTGCGGGATAGCACGAATACCACGCCACTCGTCAATGCGCCGGTTACCTTTGTCGTGACCCAAGGGGGCGGGCAACTGGCGCCAACGAGCGGGGCCACAGGGACGTTCCTCCTCTTGACCCTCTTTACGGATTCATCCGGTTACGTCCAATTGTATTACAAACAAGCGGCGAGCCCGAATGTGTTGAGCCTCATTCAGGTGACCGCCGGGAACGCGCAGACCACGCTCTTCACGCATAGCATGGGACCGGGCGATTCTGACGGCGATGGCGTGGCGAACGAAGTGGAGCTGACGCTGGGCCTCAATCCTTGTGCCCCGTCGGACGTTGACGTGCACACTTTCACGTATGACCGGACCAACCAGCTCCAGAGCGGTCCCGGTGGGCAATACAACAAGGACGCCGAAGGCAATATTCAGGGGGTCCAGCCATGAAAAAATCTTGCCAATCAATCATCATGATTTCGGTCATGCGCATCGCCCGTCCGTTCTCGTTGGCATTGGCCGTCCTGCTCATCATGGCCGGCTCCAGCTTGGGTGCCCAAAAAGAAAAGGTGAAACGCAAATCCCATATTCATGATGGATGGGAGAGTATGCTTGAGCCAACTACCCTGCCGATGGCCTTCGTTGGTGCCGGCATCGCCAAAAGCCGGGGCGGCAACGGCCGGGACGGTGGTGTTTCCGCCTACTCCATAATCAACCCCGATCCCAATAGCACCGGCATCGTCTATTCACCATATGCGGACAACCCCAACTGCGACGCAGCGATCGGAAAATTGGCCGAAAACCTCGGTTATGATCCCATCCGCATCTATGAGTGGGTACGCAATAACATCCGTACGGAATTTTACTTTGGGTGCCAGCGCGGAGCCTATCTGACCTTCCTGGAAAGGGCGGGCAACGACATGGACCAGTGCGCCTTGCTGGGCGCGCTGTTCCGGGCCGCCAATTATACTCCGACCTATTGGGAGGAATGGACGTGGATTCCCCGGACAGCCACGGGCTCAAATCAAGTCGGGGTCTACGAATGGCTCGGAGTGAACGACGACGCCAGCGCCATTAGTCTCCTGCACAACTTTTGGCCCGAATTCGAAGCCGATGGCATGCTCCGTCTTGTCTGCATGAATGTGAGCATCACGATTCCGGGCCGGGGGGAGGTCTGGTTTGTGCCCAGCGTCAAACCCCATGCCATCGACTGGCTTTCCCGGCATCCCGGGCAAACCCTGCCCAATCTTGATGCCCAGACGGGATATTCCTGGAGTGCCGCCACTGCCGCAGCCGGGGCGAGCAATGCCTCCGCCTATTCTCCTGCCATCAGCAGTTCTGGGTTACGCTCATATCTCAATACGCTGGCGGCTGCCGCCTCCAGTGCCATCCGCTCTTCTGCCACGCTGCATGATCTCAGCGGTGCTGAACTGGCCCGATTACCCGTCATTCAGCCAGAGGTGGTTAGCGTGACGGCGCCAAGCGCAACCTGCTACCCGGAGGGGCTGTTGCACACAGTCGGCAATGGCAGCTACCAGCCGACCCCCTTGAGCGGTATCCCGGACACTTATATCGGCCATATCAAGCTGGAGGTGGGAACAAATACCCTTTGGTTCGAGGGTCCGGAACTGTTGGGTCAGCCGCTGATCTGTGAATTCGATGGCAGCGGCACTGCGATTACCCGCCTTAATGGGTTGGAAGTCGATCGCGAATCCTCGGGCAGTCCCTCCCAGAATATAGTCATTACCATAGGCTTCGAATTACCTGTGGCGTTTTATGGCGGAATTTCTTATGTTTATGAGGGCAGCACCACGGTGCTACGACAGAATGCCGTCGCCGTGCCCTATGGATTCGGGGCTATGGTCGGGCGCCTCCAGAAGACCTTGCAGGATGTTTCGGCCAAGGAGGCGGCGGCCCCTTCTAATGTCACGCTAACGGATCGGCTCCAGATTGTGGGACAGCAGTACATGGCGCAGTGCCATGAATTGTCCACCCTCGGTAGCGCGTCCTTGCAACACGACTATCCGCGCATGTTCCACGGTGGGTTCGTTTGTTTGCGGAATGGGAATCCTCTGGTCGATATTCCCGTGAACCTTTGTGCCGGAGTCTGTTTTCGATCAACTTCTGCGCCTTCGAAAAGCACGGTTCTAAGCGCCATCGACTTGTTGTTCGGAGCCTTGGAGGGGACGGCCATCCAGCAGATGTCCGGTCAGTCAGCTTTCGGCACACCCTCTCTTCTCGATTATGCGATGACACTTAATCGGGACGCCTATCTTCTGGATTCGAGTAACTACAGTTCAACGGTGGGAAGTCTGCAGAATTTCAACGATACCACCCTTGGGGCAGGCGCCGTCAGCAATATCCAGAATTCGATCAATGCCGGGGAGAAAATTCTACTTCTGGGCAACAGTAGCGTTCTGTGTGGCGGCTCCATCTTTGGCGGTTATTACCAAATCACCACGTACGGCGGCGTCGGTAGCTGGATCAGCGGTGCTCGTGGAGGTGTCAGCCCTTATCCTACCGGATCGGCTTCTGTGGAGCAGCCGACATCGGCTGCCCAGACCACGGCAAGCCAGACCATCCCGGCTCAAGCTCAGACCATTGGTTCCGATCCGGTTGACCTGACTACCGGGGCTTTCTTGAAAAGTGATACAGACTTGGTTGTCGGCAATGAAAACGAGCCGAACGCCCTCCGGCTCGATCGCAACTACAACAGCGCCCGCCGTCTCAGCGATCCCGTCGGCCTTGGCCGCGGCTGGACCCACAATTACGGTCTGCAGCTGACCATGCGCAGTCCGAACGACCTCGATATGCAGCGCGCTACCGTTGATGAAGTGCTGCCGGTTCTCATTGCTGTGCGGCTGGCGCAGGATGCTGTCGCCACCGAGTCCACGGCCCGCGCCTGGTTGCTGGCCTCCACGGCTCTCTCGTGGGCGGTCGACCAACAGATTAATAGTCGCGCGGCCCTTGCCCTCGGCGCCCGGTCCATGGAGTTCGTCAAGCAACCGGGCGGTACCTATGCCCCACCGCCGGGTATCGCCGCCACGCTCACGAAGCAGTCCGACAATTCGCACGATCTCGCCTTCCGTCACGGCAATACGATCCACTTTCGCGCCGCGGACGGCAAATTCACCAGCATTGTCGATCAGTTCAACTACAGCCTGACCGCCAGCTACGACGGTTCCAACCGGCTCTATTTGGTTGCCGATGCCTACAACCGCACTTTCACGTTCTCCTACGACGGTTCGGGGCGGCTCTACCAGGTCGCCGACAGCACCGGCCGCACCGTTCAATACGGCCGCGAAGGGACCACTTTCACCTACATCGACGCGGAGAACAAAACGCAGCGTTACGAGATGGATTCCGATTATTGCCTCACCCGCGTGAAGGATGCTCGCAATCGCACCGTGATCGAAAACGACTACGACACCTGGAAACGCGTCTGGCGCCAACGCGTCTTTGGTGACACCAACCGCGCCACCAATCTCTGGATCGCACCTGGCTTCAGCGCCGAAGTCGATCCGCTCGGCTACAAGGTTTGCACTTATTTCGACACCCGTGGCCGCAAGATCTTTGTCGTCGATCAGCTCAACCACCTCGCCTGCTGGCAGTACGACGGAGCCGATCGCCTGGTGACGTACGCCACTCCACGCGGCAGTGTGACCACTTACGACTACGACACCAATGATGTTCTCGTCAGTGAAACCAATCCTGCGGGCCAAAGCCGTAGCATCGTCTATGACAGTCAGAGCCGTCCGACGCAGGTGGGAAACTTCGAAGGCCAGCAAACCGTGTACACCTACACGACCCAGCACAAGGTGGCCACCGTCACCGCTCCCGGCAGCCTTGTCACCTCCTACACCTACGACGGCCGCGGGCGAATCCAGACCCTCCATCCTGCCGCCTACGCTTCCGGGGCCGTGATGACCTATGCCTACGACGGCTACGGCAATCCGCAAAGCATCACCTATCCGGACAGCACGACCGATAGCTTCACCTACAACGCCCGTGGCGACCTGACCCAGTTTATCGACCGCAACAACGCCAAGACCACCTGCGCCTATAATGCCCGCCGTCAGCGTACCCACGTAATCCAATGGGAAGGAGCCACCCAGTACGACACCCAGACCGTTTACGACGACGCGGGCGATGTCGACTACACCCTCGACGCTTCCGGCCGCAAAGTAGACTACGATTACGATGCCCTCGGCCATCTGCTGACCGTCAAGCGTGGCCCGATCTCCAGCCAGGTGACCACCCTCGCCAACGCCTACGATCAGCGCGTGTTGCTCTGGACCAGCACCGATGCCCTCGGCAACACCACGACCTATGGCTACGACGGCGCCCAGCGGCTCTGGCATGTCACCGATGCGCTCAACCGTACCACCACCTTCGGCTACGACGACGACGGCCATCGCACCACTGTCACCACACCCCTCGGATTTACCACCACCGACGTTTACGACGCCCGCGGCTTCAAGGACGGCACAACCGACGCCGAAAACCGGACCTTGGATTATGTCTACGACAAGGACGGGCGGCCGACCACTGTCGCCAACCGCCTCAACCGGTCCTTCACTTGGAGCTACACCGACACCCAGCGCATCACCACGGTCACCACGCCACTTAACCTGCCGACCACCCAAACGCGGAACATCCGCGGACTGCTTGAGACCGTGACCGAACCATCGAACCAGACAACCACCTTCTCTGCTTACGACTCCGAAGGCCGGCTTACCCAGCGCACGGACGGCGTCGGCACCACCACCTTCACCTACTGGCCCAACGGCGCGCCCAAGGAGGTCGTTGAGAACAGCCACACGACCTACCGTTCCTATGACGCGCTGAACCGCCTCGCCCAATACCAGGACGGCGAAGGGAATACCCTCGGCTACCAATATCTGCCTAGCGGCGAGCTCTCCCAGATTGCCTATCCGAACGGCAAGGGGAACGTCACCTACGCCTACGACGACTTCGGCCGGCTCTGGACCGTGACCGACTGGAACAACCGCGTGACGGCCTACACCTATAACAACGCCAGTCGGCTGACGCGGATCGACCGGCCCAACGGCACCTACCGGCTCCAGGAATACGACGCCGCGGGGCAGGTGCGGTTCATCAAGGACTGCCGCAGCAATGGCGTCGTCCTGGCCTTTCAGGAATTGCACTACGATGACGACGGGCGCATCATCTATTCGTTCATCCACCCCAAGCCCGCCGCCGTGACCCTCGCCACCGATAGTCTTCTGTATGACGATGACAACCGGTTATCCACCTGGAACAGCCAGAACGTGGGCTGCGATGCCGACGGCAACATGACCTACGGGCCGCTGCCCGGCGGCAGTCTGGCTCCCTACACGTACGATACCCGCAACCGGCTGACCAATGCCGGCGGCTCGGCCTACCGCTACAATCCCGACGGCCTGCGCGTGGAGATCACCGGCACGGGTGCCGCCACGTTCGTGGTCGATCCCAACGCCGCGTTGAGCCGAACCCTGACGCGCACAAAAAGTGGCACCACGACCTATTACGTCTACGGCCTGGGGCTGCTCTACGAGGAGGCCGGTTCTTCAACCTCAACCTATCACTTCAACCAAATCGGCAGCACGCTGGCGATGACGGATGGCAGCCAGAACGTCACAGACCGGTGGAGCTATGCACCGTTCGGAGCGGCCACGCGGACGACCGGCTCCACGGACACACCGTTCCTCTACAACGGCGAACTGGGCGTGCAGACCGACGCGAACGGACTCCAGTACATGCGCGCACGTTACTACAACCCCCGATTGATGAGGTTCCTCAATGCTGACCCAATTGGCTTCGGGGGTGGACTCAACTGGTATGCGTTCGTTGAGAACAATCCGATCAGCAATGTCGATCCTGAAGGATTAGCGGATGTAAATTTAATCTTGCCAGGTGATCCAGCTTTCACGAGTGGCCAAGTGATCCCAACAGGTGGACCAGTTTTCACGGTCGTTGTTCATGGTGACAAGGCCGGCGGTTTCTTTGCAGACCAAGGGGGAATAGTTAGCGTTTCATCATCTCAAATTATCTCTGCGATCAATGCTGCCGGCCACAAACCGGGGCAGCCGATTCAAGCGATGGTTTGCTACGGTGGCGTTGGCTCAAATTTGAGCGAGATGAAGGCGATCGCGAAAGCAACCGGATCTACGGTGGTCGTCGCGACTAAAGCGGTCGCGCCGCAGGTCGGGGCGAAGAGCGGTCAGTTCAAAGGCGTCACAGTCGGAGACCAAAGCGGCAAGGGAACGTGGATGCAGGTGAATCCCGACGGCAAGGTCAGCAAGACTGTTACAGTGCCGGGCGTGTATGGAGAAGCACCTGCTCCCGCGAAAACAGGTCCGACAAACTCGGTTGAGTCAGGCGAGTTGCCTAATCCGAGAAAGTAAGCCGCTCAATTTCCATGAGAAAATCTACCGCAATTTTAGTCGTCTCCTCGTTAGCGCTTAGTGCGTGCACAACCGACAAGACGACAAGTAAGCAAGGCAATGAAGAAGTAGTGACCTTGCCTCACATAGGACATGGCGCGATCCTATCTGATCAGGATGTCGTCCGATATAAGGCCAAAGCCGAGAAAGGTGATGGTGAGGCAGCCAACAGGCTTGCGGCGCATTATGGAATCGGATTAGGTGATGCCCCTCAGGCCCGAAAGTATCGCCAGATGGCAGTCGCCTTGGAGTATCCTCCGGCACTCTATGGCGAAGCGATTAGGGTATGGGCTTCAGGAAGTGGAGATAGAGAGCTAGCATTGAAACTTTTGAAGCGAGCCATCGAACTCGGGCACAAAGACACAGCGAACTTAGCTGCAGAAATTAAGTGAAACGCGCAGGCTAACCAAAGCACAGTGAGGACCAGCGTGCCAACAAGTGAAAGAATCGTCACAGGGCAATTCCTCTGCGCTCTCCGCGACCTCGTGTTAAATCGGATTGATTATATCCACGATGCCGACGGCAACATGACATACGGCCCGCTGCCGAGCGGCAGTCTGGCTCCCTACACGTACGATACCCGCAACCGTCTGACCAATGCCGGCGGCTCGGGTTACCGCTGCAATCCCGATGGCTTGCGGGTGGAAATCACCGGCACGGGCGCCGCCACCTTCGTGGTCGATCCGAACGCGGCTCTCAGCCGCACCCTGATGCGCACCAAGAGTGGCACGACGACTTACTACGTGTACGGCGTGGGACTGCTCTACGAGGAGACCGGTGGGTCAACCTCAACCTATCACTTCAACCAAATCGGCAGCACCCTGGCGCTGACGGATGGCAGTCAGACGGTCACGGATCGCTGGAGCTATGCGCCTTACGGAGCAGCCGTTTCGCACACCGGTTCAAGCGACACCTCCTTCCTGTTCAACGGCGAGCTGGGCGTGATGACCGACGCCAATGGACTGCAGTACATGCGCGCGCGTTACTACAACCCACGGTTGATGCGCTTTATCAATGCTGACCCAATTAAATTTGACGGTGGTCTCAACTGGTACGTCTTTGTCGGTAATAACCCCATCGGCCGAGTTGATCCGCTGGGCTTATGTGCGCAGAATCCTGCCACCAATGCTCTAATCCAGCAGCTGCTAACACTGCCATACGAGCAAAGGAGCCAACTGCTTAAGCAGGCTGGATCGGCCTTTGATAGTTGGGGCGAGATGCAGAATGAGTTTACCCAGGTAATTTTCGGGGGAAAACTAGGTGCGTCTGTTTCCGTCGGCCAGGTTGTGACTGGAGACGCCATAAAGGTGCTTGACGCTACGGTCTATAACAGCGGTCCGGCACTGATTAACTACTTCAAAAGCCCGAGTACGCAACAGACTATTCAGCAATCTGGATTGGTTGCCGTATAATAGCGGCAACCAATAGCGGAGGACGTGCCAGCGCTACTTGAAAATTAATCCAGAACAAGCTTCTCGAAGCAGCGGCCCGGTTACGGGCTTGGTTCTTACCATCCGAACGCGGCAACGAAAACTCCCACCCCTGGATCCGCTGTCCCTCGGCAACTTGCCTCCCTCGGGGTGGGACTTCCACCGCAAGCTTGTTGAGAACCGGGTCAGCCGCGCGACTCGCTTTGGCTATGTCGGGGCCTTTGTGGAGG
Source organism: Opitutaceae bacterium (assembly GCA_028691845.1). GTDB lineage: Bacteria > Verrucomicrobiota > Verrucomicrobiia > Opitutales > Opitutaceae > JAQUYL01. Next base: position 49,479 of record JAQUYL010000002.1, on the reverse strand, counting down.
TCAGTTTTGGTCCCGGCAAGGGCGAAGCTCCCGATAGCTTGATTCCCCTCCGCCGCCATGACCCCGGCATGACAAAAAACTACATTTACACGTACAAACATTCCGGACACCTGTCAGCTTGTCTGAATTGAAAGGCAACACGACCACGTGTTTGCGCACTCAGCGGAAACCCGTCGCTCCCCAACCAGTGGATTAATTGACTGACCGCCCCTCCCTCCCTTCGTGCGACTCGGCCCTTATCACCTAGGTTCCAACCTGTTTCTCTCGCCCCTGGCGGGTTATACTAATCTGCCCTTCCGTCTGGTCGTGCGTGAGATCGGCGGCATCGATTGGGCCACCACCGATCTCGTCAACGCCCGGTCGCTGCTCGAAAGAAATCCGCGGGCGATGGAACTCATCCGAACGGCGCCGGCCGACCGACCGCTGGCAGTGCAATTGTTCGGCGCCGTGCCGGAGGAAATGCGCGATGCCGCCGCCTTCGTCGGGTCGCTCGGCCTCGCCTCGGTCGACATCAACATGGGCTGCCCGGTACGCAAGGTCGTCGGAGTCGGCGGCGGCTCGGCGATGATGACCGAACTGAGGAAGACCGAGCGGCTCGTGCGGGGCATAGTGGAGGCGGTCAAAATTCCCATCACCGCCAAGATGCGCCTCGGCTGGGACGAGCAGAATCTCACCGCACCCGATCTGGCGCGCGTGCTGGAGGCGGCCGGCGTCGCCGCCGTCTTTGTGCACGGCCGAACCCGCGCCCAGGGATTCGGCGGCACCGTGAACCTCGCCGGCATTCGCGCCGTCGTGCAGGCCGCGCCGACGATTCCGGTCATCGGCAACGGCGACATCACGACGCCCGGGGCCGCGAGGAAGATGTTAGACGAAACCGGCTGTGCCGGCGTCAGTATCGGCCGCGGCGCGTTGTACAATCCGTGGATATTCCGCCACACGCAGCAGTACCTGGCCACGGGTGCGCTCTCGGCCGAACCGTGCTACTCCGAGCGCGTCCGGGTGATGCGCCGGCATCTCGACCTGATGATCGAGATCTTCGGCGAGGGGCGCGGCTGCAGGCAATTCCGCAAGGCCGCCGCCTGGCACGCAAAGCGGCTGGGTCCGGCCAAGGAATTCAAAAGGAAGGTGGTGGCGCTGCGCACCCGCGACGAATTCGAGGAACTGCTGGCCGCGCATGCGCTGTGGCGCCGGCCCTTTTGCGATGAACACGGTGAACTTCTTCCCAAATATCGCCCCGTCCCGCTGGTCGCCTCCTTCCTGGGCGCGCAGGCTGGCGGCCACGGCCCCGGAATCCCGGTGCCCAAGGGACCCGTGGAAGAATGGTAACAGCCGCTGGTCGGCGGCCACCGCATGTTGCCTTGAATTGTCAGCTGTTAATCGCGAATCTGGCATTCATGCCAGCCGTCAGCCATTTCTGGAGTCTGATTCTCGGGACAATCCTGGCCCTCCTGCCCATCATTAATCCTCTCGTAGCCGCCCCCACCTTTCTTGCCATTACGGAGGGCGACAGCGAGCAGCGCCGTCGCAGCCAGGCCCGCAAGGGCTGCTGCTACATGGTGGGCATCCTGGTTAGTTTTTTGGTGGGCGGCACGTTTTTGATGAATTTCTTCGGCCTCTCCATTCCCGGCATGCGCATCGCCGGCGGCATCGTCATGACCGGCATGGGAATGAGCATGCTGGGCCCGTCAATCGGGGCCGGGCGTCCGGACGCATCGGAACTTGAGGCGGCTCGACGCAAGGTGGATGTTTCTTTTTCACCGCTCGCCATCCCGCTGCTCAGCGGCCCCGGCTCGATCGCGGTCACCCTCGGCTTCACCTCGCTGGCCTCAAGCTGGCTCGACTATGCCGCCATCATCCTTGGCATCATGGTGGTCGCAATCATCAGTTATGCCGTGCTCAGGCTTGCCGATCGCCTTCAAGGCTTCATTGGGCCGGTGGGATTGAACGCCATGAACAAGATCATGGGCTTCCTTATCATGTGCATCGGGGTGCAATTCGTGGTGAACGGCATCCTCGCCATCGCCACCGACCCGGAGTTGCTGCATGGCATCCGGGCGGCGCTGCATTCCTGAAGGTGGGAACAGCCGACGGAGGATCGACCGCCGCCGACCTCGATGGCAGCAGGTGGCCTCGGCCACGGACATTGAAACGACCGCCGTTACCCCGGATCTCCCTTTCCGCCCAAGCGGGCCGATGAAGAAGGGAGAGTCCGTTTCTCCTTCACCAGTGCCGCTCGAAAATCGCGCCGCTCTTGTCCTTGAACTTCACCATGTGCCGCTTTTCATCGTAGCCCTCGAAGGTAATGCCCAGCTGGGGATTGACGACTTCGCCCTGCGTGTAGGTGGTGCGTTCGATTAGCACGCGGGGGACGCCGGAGCGCACGCTGACCCCGCCAATCTTCAGATTGTTTACCCAGGCCTTGAACGCCGCGCTCGCTTCCGGTGGTGCTTCAACCTCGGGAATGGCTGCGATTGGCACAGCCGGCGGTTCCTGTGGTGGCACCGCCGCTGGGACAGCGGCTTTCGCCTCGATTGTGACGGCAGTCGGGGCGGGGGCAGCTGCGTCGGCCTTGATCACTTCGTTGCTCGGAATGACCTCCTGCTGCTTCACGGCTGCGACCGTCTGGCGGGCCTTCTCGACCGCCTGACCGTACCCGGTCGTGGGGACGGCTGTCGCCGGACTTTCTGGCGCAGAAGCGGTCGGAACCGGTTGCGTGACAGGCGCGGTGGGCGCGGCCCCCTTGGCAGCCGGCTTCGGAGCTGTCGCCACCGGTTTGGGCGGCGGTGGCTTGGTGAAATGTTTGTAGAGATAGATCGATGCACCGCCAAGGATGACCACCGCTCCAACGAGCACGCCGATAATCGCAAATTTGAAGCCCTTGCTCTCCTCGGGTTTTCCCGCGGGCTGCTCTTCCGGATTCTCTTCGGGTTTCTCTTCCGGTTTGGCGGCCGGCCCGGCTTCGCTCTTTTTCACGCCAGGGGGCGGCGGAAACTTCGCTATGGGTGGCGGTATCGGCGGAGGGGCTGCTATCCCGGCTGGTGCGGACTCTGCCATCTTCCCCTCCGGTGGCGGGGCAGCCGGGGGCGGCGCACTTGCGGATGACGGAGATGGCGCGACTTCCGACTTGGGCTTCAGCGCGAACTTGGGCTTCGGTGCCTCGGCCTGGGCCCCGGGGGCGGAGGTGGCCGGGGCAGCAGCATCTGACGGGACCGCGGGCGGGACAACCGGTGGAGCGGAAGCCAGATTGGGCGGTTGCGCCGGTGGTGGTGGGGCCGGAGGCGCAGACTCCGAGGCCGGCACCGGCATCGGCGGCTTGGAAGTTGAGGAAGCCGGGGTGTCACCGGCAAGGCGGGGTTTGAGACGGACCGGCGGCGGCACCGGAGGCGGAGTAGGGTTCGTGACCGGTGCGGGGGAATCGCTAGCGGGGGAAGGCGCGGGGGAAGATCCGCTCGAGGGTTTGTCGACGGCAGCAGGCGTCTGTTCGGCGGCGGGCGCCGTGGTGGGGGTTGAGTCAGTGGCGAGACGGGGCTTGAGACGCAGTTTGGGCGGTTCTTCGCTCATGCAATAACAAGTAACATGGTTCGCGGTGGGGTCGAAACAAAATCTGCTGGAAAACGAGATCCCCTTCCCGTGGTCGATCTGACGGGAAATGCCCCCTCGCGCTATTTGCCCAGAGCCTCCGCTTGGCCTCCCGGCCGCTTGCGACTCGACTCTGCCGCGAATGGCTTCATCCTTGCCTCAACGGACGACCACACCGCTTTCCTTCAAGAACTCACTGCCCGTTGCCCGTCTCTTGCTCTTTGCGGCGACTTTCTCAAACTTGTCTTCGGCCCGCTCATGAAAAAAAGCACGACTGACAAAATCAACGGCATCACGTCCGCCGCGGTGCAGAAGGCCACCGGCAAATCCTGGACGCAGTGGCTCAAGATCCTGGACAAGGCCGGGGCGGGAAATTGGCCGCACCAGCAAACCGCCGAGTTTCTCTACGACCATCACGGGGTCGCCGGCTCGTGGGCCCAAACGGTCACCACCGGTTTTGAACAGGCGCGCGGCCTTCGCGCCAGGCACGCCGCTCCGGCTGGTGGCTTCGAGATCAGCGTCAACCGGACCATTGCCGCGCCGGTGTCCAAGGCATTTGAGGCATGGAGGGATCCGGTCCTGCGCGAGCAATGGCTGGCCCATGCTCCGCTTACCGTCCGCAAGGCCACGCCGCACAAATCCATCCGGATCACTTGGGGTGACGGCACGAGCGTCAGCATCAATTTCTGGCCCAAGGGTCCGCTCAAGTGCCAGGTAGTCCCCGAGCACAGCAAGCTGCCCGATGCCGACACCGCCGAGGCCATGAAGACCTATTGGACGGGAAAACTGGAGGCCCTGAAGCTATTTCTGGAAAAACCCTAGCCCCGGCCGCCGCCGTTTTACGCCGCCCCTGAAAGGCAGGGGGACCGCAGTCGGAATGACGTGGTTAGATTTTGCCAAGGCGCGGTCGGCCTGTTCTTTTCTCGCCATGCCTCTGTCCAAGGCCGAGATCGCCCGCCTGCGTTCGCTGCGCGAAAAGAAACATCGCGAAGCCTCCGGCTTGTTTGTGATAGAAGGCGAAAAGGTCGTCGGTGAGCTGCTCGCCGCCGGCTACCCTTTGCTGGAAATCTATGCGACACCGGACTGGACCGGTGCACCCGCGGATGGACGCGTCCGCCTCCTCACGACCGCCGAGATGGCCCGGGCCAGCCATTTCCCCACGCCTTCGAAGGTGCTGGCCGTTGGCCGCCTGGAACGCGTGGCACTCGGTCCGGATGAACTCGGGCACGGACTCACCCTGGCGCTCGACGGTGTGCAGGACGCCGGCAACGTCGGCACCCTGCTGCGCATCGCCGATTGGTTTGCGTTCGACCGCATGTTGCTCTCGCCCGACTGCGCCGATCTTTTTTCGCAGAAAGTCATCAACGCCAGCATGGGCTCGTTCGCCCGGGTGCGGACGATCACGCTGCCGCTGGCCGCGGAGCTGGCAGGCCTGACCGTGCCGGTGCTGGGCTGCGCGCTCGATGGTGATGACGTGCATGCCCTGCGACCGACGCGCGACGCCGTGGTTGTCATCGGCAGCGAAGGCCATGGCTTATCGGAGGCCGTGCGAAAGTGCGTCACGCGTTTCGTGACCATCCCGCGCTACGGCGCGGCAGAATCGCTCAACGCCGCGGTCGCGGCCGCTGTCGTGTGCGACAACCTGCGGCGAACCGCGGGCCGGCCAGACTAAAAGGCAGGCGGCGCCATCGCCGGCTTGGATCAGTGCGACCAGTCGGCGCGGGCATCGTCGATCATTTGCTGCAGCATCGGGAAGCGGACTTCGCCGTAGTCGAGCGCGTAGCACAGCTGGCCTTCGCGGTAAATCCACGTCGCCGGAATCCATGCGACCGGCAGGTCGAGAAACTTCGTCATGCGTCCGTCGCCTTTGCGAGTGCCGTTCGGGTGCATCCGCGCCAGAAAGTTCGGCTGTGCCCCGAGGACGGCCTGGTCGAGGATCGCGGTACCGGCGTCACCGTTGTGCCAGACGTTCACGAACACGAATTTCACCGCCGGATTGGCGCCGATGAACTTGGCCCAGCCGTCCGGACGCAGCTCCGTCCGGCAGTTCGGGCACCACGGTGCCCAGAGATGCACGACCGTCACTTGCGATCCGGCGGCAAGGTCAGCCACTTCCTTTTCCAGCGGGAGCGGGGCGGCCACGACGGCGCGAGCGACCAGACTCAGGACAAAAAGCAGGCTCAGCAGTCGTCTCATGCCGGTCACCTTGCACAAAAATGACCAAAGCGAAAGCCCCCGCTGCATCGCCCTACACTCCGACAAACCGCAGGCCGAAACTCAGCCAGAGAGGAATGGTGATCAACCCCGCCAGCGTGGTCGCCACCACCACGCGGGCCGCGGTGAGTTGATGTCCGCCGTAGTAGGTGGCGAGCCAAAGGGAAATCATGCCCGACGGCATCGCCCCTTGCACCACGATGACCCGTTTCAGTTCGAGGGGGCACGGCAGGTACTTCGCCAGCAGAAGAAACGCCACCGGGAGCAGGCCCAGACGCAATGCAACCGCCCCCAGTTGCGTGCGCAAATGGATCAGTTCGCGCAGCTGGTCGAGGCAGGAGCCCAGCGCCGTGCCGCTCAGCAGCAGGCCGAAGGGGATGGCGCAGGCCGCGACCATGCCCACGGTTTTGCGGAGGAACTCCGGCACCGTGGAATCGAGGCCGCTGAGGTTCAGGGCGAGGGAGAGCAACAGGCAAACCACGGTGGGATTGATCAGCTTGCGCCAGCCCTCGCGCAGCGAGAGGCCCGACAGGAGCAGGATGCCGAGCGTCCAGACGGCGACCTCCGCGCCCACGTTGTGCACGAGGAGCACGCCGAGGCTGCCGGATCCCCAGAGCGAGGTGATTATCGGGATCGGCACAAAGGCGTAATTGTAGATGCCGCTCGAGAGGCCGAACGTGCGCAGACCGCCTCCGGTCGTGAGCCCCAGCAGGCGCCCGGCGTAGTAGCTCAGCCCCATGCCGCCGGCCGTGGTGATAAAGCCGGCCAAAGGCGCCCAGAGCAGGTTGCCCGGCTCACGCAAGGCTGCGCTGCCGAGCACGTTCTCGAGAATGAGCGACGGATACAGCAGGTTTACCTGGAACCACACCAATCCCCGTTCGGCCTCGCCGCTCAACCAGCCGCCGCGCCGCAGCCGCGCGCCCAGTGCAATGAGCACAAACACCGGCATGATGGTCAACAGCAGTTGCCCATAGTCCTTCATGAGCGCGACACTTGAGCAATCTGCCGCCGTCGAAAAGCCTGATTCACCACCCGGCCCCGATCTTCAAAACGCCAGCCGCCGGTTGCCCGCAACCGCGCACGGCCATTGAGGGCTGAGGAACCAGACCCGTAAATCCAATCGGATCGATGCAGTGGGCGGGGATGGCGGCATCGCAGCGGAGCGGCATCCTGCCAACGCAGGTCAGGGGGGGTCGTGTTCCGATTGCAATCGGGACAGGCGGTTCACGCGGATGCGTTCAGCCGGGCGCAGGCGCCAACACGTTTGCCCTGACCCCGATGCAACGCTCAGCCGCACCTTGCCGCGCACAAAGAGCGGCACGTTCGCACAACAAAAATATCTTCAATGGAAACTGGATAAAACCGGCCTGCCGGAACGGCTTGTGTGACAGCTTCATACCACTGCATTGGAAATGCCTTGCACAGTTTTCAACCATGGGATTAACGGTGTTGGCGGGGTGGATTTATCCACCTTAAGGCCTCCATGTACTTGCCATTTGTCTGGATTCCGTCCGCGGCGCTTGGCATTTTTTTTAGCATTACCCCTTTATTCTTATGAGCAAAAAACTGCATTGGAAGACCCCAAGCGCACTCCTGTTGATGTGCGGCACGTTTGCCTCGCCGGCATTTGCCGGTGAAGCAGACATCAATATTCCTGACCTGACCCAGGTGACCTTTTCCGGATTAGGCGGAATGAGCGGCGTAGGCCTAATGTACCTGGGCCTGGCGATCTGCGTGATCGGTGCCATCTTTGGCCTGATCCAGTACAACCAGACCAAGGCTCTCCCGGTGCACGAGAGCATGGCCAAGGTGTCCAACACCATCTGGGAAACCTGCAAGACTTACCTTTTCACGCAGGGCAAGTTCCTCGCGATTCTCTGGCTGTTGATCGCGGCCTGCATGATCTACTATTTCAAGGGGCTGCAGCATGAGGGTTTCGGCAAAGTTGTCATCATCCTCCTCTGTTCGATTCTGGGCATTCTCGGGTCCTACGGAGTGGCTTGGTTTGGCATTCGCATCAATACGGTCGCCAACTCCCGCACGTCGTTCTCTGCCCTCAAGGGCAACCCGCTTGCGACCCTCGGCATCCCGCTACGTTCCGGCATGAGCGTCGGCCTGCTGCTGGTCTGCGTCGAATTGTTCTTCATGATTTCCATCCTGGTGTTCTTGCCACGCGAGCTGGTTGGCCCCTGCTTCATCGGTTTCGCGATCGGTGAATCTCTCGGCGCCTCCGTGCTCCGCATCTGCGGCGGCATCTTCACCAAGATCGCCGACATCGGCTCCGACCTCATGAAGATCGTCTTCAAGCTCCCCGAGGACGACCCCAAGAATCCGGGCGTCATTGCGGACTGCACCGGCGACAATGCCGGCGACTCGGTCGGGCCGACGGCCGACGGCTTCGAGACCTACGGCGTTACCGGCGTCGCCTTGGTCGCGTTCCTCGCGCTGGCGCTCGCCGCCACCCCCTCGGTCTGCGCCACGCTCATCATCTGGATCTTCGCCATGCGCGCGTTGATGATCGTCACCTCGCTGCTCTCCTACTTCTTCAACGAAGCCATCAGCAAGGCCATGTTCAGCGGCAAGAAGGATTTCGATTTTGAAGCTCCGTTGACCCATCTGGTCTGGATCACTTCCGCCGTCTCGATCCTGATCACCTTTGCCTCCAGCTACTTCCTGCTCGCCAAGGAGCCCTCGCTGAACCCGAACCTCTGGTGGGTCCTGTCTGTGATCATCAGCTGCGGTACGATCGCCGGAGCGCTGATCCCCGAATTCACCAAGATCTTCGTCAGCACCAACTCCCGCCACGTCAAGGAAGTGACCAACTGTTCGAAGCATGGCGGCGCCTCACTGAACATCCTTTCCGGCCTGGTGGCGGGCAACTTCTCGGCCTTCTGGATGGGCCTTGTGATCATGCTGCTGATGTTCACCTCCTACTACTTCTCGCAAAATCCGGCCCTCCTTTCGATCATGCCGGCACAATTTGCCTTTGCCACTCCGATCTTCGCCTTCGGCCTTGTGGCCTTCGGCTTTCTGAGCATGGGTCCCGTGACCATCGCCGTCGACAGCTACGGCCCGGTGACCGACAATGCCCAGTCCGTGTATGAGCTCTCGCAAATCGAGGCGATCAAGGGCGTTAAGGAAGACATCAGAGGGAAATTCGGCTTCGAGCCTGATTTTGAAAATGCCAAGTATCTGCTCGAGAAGGGCGACGGCGCGGGCAACACCTTCAAGGCCACCGCCAAGCCGGTGCTCATCGGCACTGCGGTCGTTGGCGCCACCACCATGGTGTTCGGCATCATCATGCTGCTCGAAAACATGTTTGGCGGCGTGGTGACCAAGCTTTCCATCGTGCAGCCCGAGATCATCCTCGGCCTGATCATGGGCGGTGCGGTCATTAACTGGTTCACCGGTGCCTCCTGCCAGGCCGTCGTCACCGGCGCCTACCGCGCCGTGGTCTACATCAAGGAGCACATGAAGCTCGACGCCACCACGGCCTCGGACAAGGACAGCAAAGAGGTGGTCCGCATCTGCACGGAATACGCCCAGAAGGGCATGTGGAACATCTTTATCGTGGTGTTCTGCTTCGCGTTGGCCCTGCCGTTCTTCAACCCCTACTTCTTCATCGGCTACCTGATCGCCATCGCCTTCTTCGGCCTCTTCCAGGCCATCTTCATGGCCAATACCGGCGGCGCCTGGGACAATGCCAAGAAGATCGTTGAAGTCGATCTCCGCGCCAAAGGGACGGAACTGCACGCCGCCACCGTCGTGGGCGACACGGTGGGCGACCCGTTCAAGGACACCTCCTCCGTGGCCATGAACCCGGTGATCAAATTCACCACGCTGTTCGGTCTGTTGGCCGTCGAAATCGCAGTGACCATGACCAACCAGTGCCTGAAGACGGGCATCGGCGTGGTCTTCCTGCTCATCGCCCTGGCCTTCGTCTACCGTTCCTTCTACGGCATGCGCATCCCCGAGGAGGACTCTGCCGGCACCAACGGCCATTTGGTTCTGCCGCACCGGGCGTCCCATGGCACACCCGACAACTCGGCCAAGAAGTAATCGCCGACGGTAATTCTTGTCACCAGAGCGGAGCCACGCGGCTCCGCTCTTTTTTTTCCACGGCCTATTGTTTTCTGGCCCAAGGCAATTGGCCACGGATTAATACCAACCGCCCGTAGGATTTGGACTTTGGCGCGGTAGGGACGGACCGCCGGGCCGTCCGCGAATGGTACTGCGGCGCGCCCAGCGGTCGCGCCCTGCCCGTGACCACTCGCGGGATAAGTCTAATAGCTAGGGGACGTTGGCATAACACCAATGTACGCGATTACCGGTCGCCGGGCCCGGTTGATATGCTTGTCGCGCGCTGGGCCCCGCCGTGGATGGTCGTCCGTAGCTAATCTGCCGTTTTCCGAAAATCCTTTCGTGCCATTTCGTGCGTTTCGTGGTTAATCCTCCATCATGAGCGACTCGCTCTGGATTCTGGGTGTGCGCCTTGCGGGGGCGTTTCACTTCGTCACGCTGCTGTGCGCGTGCCTCACCCCCATCCCGCCCGACTGGGAGTCTAACCTTGGAAAACTCCGCCACCGTCGGCTCACTTTCGAACCGTATATGACGGCCGGCGCGACGATGGCGTTGCTGGGGCTGATTTCGCTCCTCTTCGCGCCCGCACTGATCACTGGCACGCCCTTCGCCCGGATCGTATGTTGCTCAACGGCGATCTTCTGGGGCGGACGGCTGGGCCCGACCCGGTGGTTCGGCGTCCGGCCGGTGCTCACGACCCCGTGGCTCCGCTTCGGCTACAAGTTGTTCCTGGCTGAGTGCGTTGTCCACACTCTCGCCTATGGCTGGCTGGCGGTTCGCCCCACGGGTTAGAACCAATGGCCGGAAAGCGGCGCCGCCCGCCAACCCCAGTGCGCTCAGCCCAGTTTGTCCGAACACGCCCACTGCGGCCACTGCTCGCGCACAAAGCGCTGGGCCTGCTCCAGCACTGTCCTGATTAGCGGCGTCGGGGCTCCATGCCACAGCGCCACAATCTCGATCGGGTCAAAGCCCTCGGGCGGCCCCGCTGGCATGGCGGGCAATCTGCTGGCCGGTCCGTGCGGCCTGGTCGCCTGCGGGGCGGTTGATCTAGCCACCGGTGCCGGCCTCGCCCACAAACCCAATCCGGTCAAGGTCACCCTCCAGCCACGCCAGACCACCGCCCCTCCCGACGGGTTGGCGCCTGCTGCCGCCCCGCTAAACCTCGCCGCCAACCTGTGATTCCTGCGTCATTGTCGCCCCCCGCCCGAGGCCCCCCGGGGATGGTCTTTCTTGCCGCCACCCTGCCACCGCCTCGCGCCGCCCGCCGCTTGCGCTTTCATCTCTTGCCGTCTTCTGCCGGACACGACAAGGTTGCCTTCAGCTTATCCGGCCCCAGGAGCTGGTGCCAAATTCCGCCTCCATGCGCCGGTCCAAAAATCCTCCCTCCCCTCTGGGGCGGGCCGGTGAGAGACGATCGCATGCGAACCAGCAACTAACACTCATGCCCGGCCTTCCTCGTGCTGAATGAAATCGAACCGCAACTACCTCCTGCTGCTTGCCGGACAGTTTCTGGGCGCGTTTGGAGACAATTTCATTCTAGCCGCAATCCTTGGTCCGCTGACCTACCAGCAGACCTCCGGCCAGATCACGGAGCAGTACGTCAACCAGCAGAACTTCCTGTTCAACGTGGCGTTTTTCGTGCCCTTCATCTTCCTGGCGCCGCTGGCCGGATTCCTCAACGATCGCATGCCGAAGACGGCGTGGCTCCTCGGCGGGAACCTGCTGAAGCTGGCCGGCACGGCGGCCGGACTGCTGGCCGTGTGGCATTACCAGTCGCAGTTCGAACCGAGCCGCCTCTGGCAGCTCGCGAGCTATGGCCTCATCGGGATCGGCGCCTGCGTCTACTCGCCGGCCAAGTACGGCATTCTGCCCGAACTCCTCCCGGTCGAACGCCTCGTCAAGGCCAACGGCACGGTCGAAATGCTGACGCTGGTCGCCATCGTCGGCGGACTCGGGGCCGGTGGATGGGTTTACGATCATTTCCTCACCCTGCCCCCCTGCTACTTGGCCAGCCTTGCACTGTACGCCGCCGCTCTCGCCTTCAACGCCGCCATGGATCGCACGCCGTGCAATCCCGACGCCGCGTTTCGCCACAACCTCGGTGAATTCGGCCGCCGGCTGCTCCTCCTGGCCCGGCATCCGCGGCTGTTCCGCGTGCTCCTCGGCTGCGGTATGTTCTGGTTCGCGGGCGCCACCCTGCGCGGCAATCTCCAGGCCTGGGGCCTCGAGGTCTTCCGGGAGGCCGGGGTGGTTCACATCACCAACTTCAAGCTCGTGACGCTGAAGGTCGGCCTGGTGCTGGGCGTCGTCGCCGGCTGTGAACTGGCGGGGCAGTTCCACCGGGTCGGAGATCTCTCGTGGACGCGACGCTACGGATTGCTCATGGCCGCGGGAGTGCTGCTGCTCGGCCTGCTCGGGGGGCACTGGGGTCTTGCCCTCGTGGTGGTGGCGCTGGTGGCGGCCGGCGGTTGCGGCGGCCTGCTGATCGTCCCGCTCAATGCCGCCCTTCAGGCGGAAACCGACCAGTCCAAGCTGGGCAAGACCGTCTCGATCCAGAATTTCTTCGATTATGGCGCGATGGCCGCAGGCAGCGTCTTCCTCGGATTGTTGACCGCGTTCAACCTGACGCCCTTGCAGGTGTTCGTGGCTCTCGCGGCCGTCCTGGCGCTCATCGCGTTGGCCTTGAAAATTCCGGAACGTTCCACCGGAGGGGAGGCGAAATGAAGCTGTTTCTCCGCTTGCTTGCCCGACTGTGCTTCCGGTTCCGCGCCTATAATACCGAACCGCTCCGGACGCGCGGCCCGGTGCTTCTCATCCCCAATCATGTCTCGTGGCTCGACTGGATATTTCTGGCCGCCGTGCTCGAGGATGACTGGAAATTCGTGACTTCCAGCACGACGGCGGGAACCACCTGGCTGCACCGGCTCATGATGGTAAACCGCCGGACGTTTCCGGTGGATACGACCTCGCCCTACGCCGTGCGCGACATCGCCGGGTTTCTTGAAAAAGGCGGGCGGCTTGTGCTGTTTGCCGAGGGACGGATATCACTCACCGGCGGCCTCATGAAGATGTTCGACGGCACGGGGTTTTTGATCCGCAAAACCAACGCCAAAGTCATCACCTGCTACCTGCGCAACGCCAACCGCGTCCGTTTCGTGCGGCATCCCGGCTGGAAAAAATGGTTTCCGAGCGTCAGCGCCCACTTCAGCGACGCCCGGTCCGCCCCGGTGTTGGAAAACGTTTCCTACACGGTCGCGCGGCAGAAGCTCACCACCTGGCTGCGTGACCGGATCGTCACCCAGCAATTTGCAGTCGAGATGGAGCACGGCCCCCGGAACCTGCTGGCTGCCATCGCCGAAACCGCCGCCAACATTCCCGGCCGCATCGCGCTCGAGGATGTCACCTTCACCAAGCTGACCCACCGGCGGTTAATGGTCGCCGCCGATCTTCTTTCCCGGGCCTGGCGCCGGCGGCTCGGCCCGAAGGACGGCGAACGCATCGGCGTGCTGCTGCCCAATGTCAACGCCATGCCGATCACCCTCCTGAGCCTGTGGGCCGCCGGCAAGGTGCCGGCCATCCTGAACTTTTCCACCGGCAGCTCGACCCTGCTGGCTTGCGCCCAACTGGCTGGACTGAGGCAGATCGTCACCTCTCGCCAGTTCATCGAAAGGACGCGGCTCAATCTTGCCCCCCTCACCGCCGCCGGTTTCGAATGGATCTATCTCGAAGATGTCCGCACCGGCTTCTCCCGTCCGGCCAAATTCGTCGCTCTCCTCCGCCACGCGTTCTCGCCAGGCGCCGGCCTGGGCACTGCGGCACTCCAGCCGGAGGGCAGCGCCGTCATCCTGTTCACCAGCGGCTCGGAGGGAACCCCGAAGGGCGTCGAACTCACCCACCGCAACCTGCTCGCCAACATCCGCCAGGTCACCGCTGTCATTGATCTCACCGACAACGACCGCTTTTTCAACGCGCTGCCACTCTTCCACAGCTTTGGTCTGACCGGCACGCTCTTGGCCCTGGTCCGGGGCTGCTACGCCTTTCTCTATCCCTCGCCGCTGCATTACCGGCTGGTGCCGACGCTCGTCTACGACCGCGCCTGCACCGTCCTGATGGCCACCAACACCTTCCTTAACGGTTATGCCCGGAAGGCGCATCCTTACGATTTCAGCACCTTGCGCTTCCTCGTGGCCGGGGCCGAAAAGGTGCAGGGCGCGACCTTTGAAACCTGGGCGCGCAAGTATGGCATACGCATCCTCGAGGGTTACGGCGCGACCGAATGCAGCCCGGTCATCAGTGTGAACAGCCGGATGGAGCCGAACTGCGGTTCCGCCGGGAAACTTCTGCCCGGCATCGAATACCGGATCGAGCCCGTCGAGGGCGTCGACGACGGCGGCCGCCTGCTGGTCCGAGGTCCGAACATCATGAAGGGGTATCTCAATCCCGAGGCCAACGAGCAGTTTCGGTCCCTCGGCGGCTGGTACGATACCGGCGATATCGTACAGGTGGACGCCGACGGTTTTCTCCACATCCGCGGGCGGCTGAAACGCTTTGCCAAGGTCAGCGGCGAAATGGTGAGCCTCACCGCCGTCGAAGACGCCCTCGCCGGTGCCTTCCCGCAATTCGGCCTGCGCTGCACGATCGCCGTGATTGCCGTGCCCGATGCCGATAAGGGCGAGAAGCTCATCGCGGTGACCAACGAAGCCAGATTGCGGCTGCCCGACGTGCGCGGCATCATCCACAGGAAAGGCCTCGGCAATCTCTGCGCCCCGCGCGAACTCAGGGTGGTTCCTTCCCTGCCCAAACTGGCCACGGGCAAAATCGATCACCGCGAACTCCAACGTCAGCTCGCCACGGATGGCGCGTAGCCGGGCGGCATGCCAATTTCAATTGGGCAAACCCGTCGCCGGCTGCGGGAAAGGTGTTGACGCATTCAATGCCCCGGGCCGTGGCAGCCGCACTCCCCGCCGCGCAGCGCCACCACCCCCTCCCGCACGATGATGGGCACCATCACCAGCGCCGCCACCGGGTCCGCCCACCACCAGCCCAGCCCGGTGTTGAGCGCAAGGCCCGCGAGCAGGATGGCCGACAGCCAGGCGCACAGATCGGTCTGCTTTGAATCCGCCACTAGAGCGCGGCTGTCCAGCCGGGCCGCCACGCGGCGCTTCTCCCGCGCGAGCCACGGCATGACGATGAGCGACGCGCCGGCGAGCGCCATGCCGACCAGACTGGTTTCGGGCGATTCGCGCTGCCACAAGGCTGCGCCGGCTTCCCCCGCGACATAGGCGGCCAGCAGAAAGAAACTAACCCCCACCAATTTTTCCGCCTGACGTTCTCGCTGTGTTCCACGATGCCCGGCCTGCAGCCGCCACAGCAACGTCGCGCCCGACAGACTCTCGATCACGGAATCAAGCCCAAAGCCAATGAGCGCCACGCTGCCCGCCAGCCAGCCCGCCCCCATGGCCACCACTGCCTCGAGCACGTTCCAACCCAAGGTAAAATATTCCAGTACTCGCCCCCGGCGGATGTCTTGTTCGTGCGAAGCCGGGGTAGCGTTCACTCGCACAACAAAAGCCATGTCAGCCCTGCCGTCAAGTGGCGCGCCCTCCCAAGTCCTCGCCCCGAGCAGAGATATCGAACTTTCATCAGCAATGGATACCTCCCCCGGAAACTTGTCAGGCGCGCAGCCCACCCTGCGCCGACCGTACAGGAGGCCATCAACGGGCCGCCCTTTGCCTGTCCGCTGTTGTCATAATGGCGCCGGAATCTCACTTTAACATTTCCACCCAAAATGGACAAAGGACAGCGGATTATTGTCAGTCAACGAGTTGGCGGTCCGCCGCGAGCGTTTCTATTTCACGGGTGCACCAATAAATCATAAATAAGATTATTTCATCTTAAGATAGGACTCCTCGTGCGATTTCTTATCGCAGTAGCCAGATTAGCTCCACAAGTTGAACAAAGCATCCCAACGCATCAATATGACCACTCATCTCCCAGCGAAGCACGCCGAAACAGGCGGCGGACGCGACTTGAAGAAAGCCGACGAGGCGGCGCTGCTCGATCTGCTAGAGACACTCGAGCACAAGCACGGATTCATTCCGCGCGAGATCTCCGAGGAGCTGACCCGCGTGATCGAGGTGCGGCTGGAGCGGCTGCGCCGCATCCAGGGCAAACTCGACTCGACCATCCGGCGGGATGTGAAGGTTCACGTGGCCCGCTGGCGGGAGGAGGAGGGCAACCTGATCATGATCCTCCATGCCATCCAGAACCAGCACGGCTACGTGCCCCGGGAGGTGGCTATGGAGCTTGCGCGTGAACTGGGGGTGAAGCTGGCGCGCATCTACGAGGTCATCACTTTCTATCACTACTTCCGGCTGCAGCCGCCCGGGGCGCACAGCCTCACCGTGTGCAATGGCACCGCCTGCTACCTGAAGGGCTCCGCCGACCTTCTCAACGAATCCCGCTCGCGCCTGGGCGTGTCGGAGGGCCAGACCACGGCGGACCGGCAGTTCCAGCTCGAGGTCGTGCGCTGCATCGGCTGCTGCGGCATGGCGCCCGCCGTCGTCGTCGACGGCCAGACCCACGGGCGCGTCAAGACCTCGGACATTCCCGGCCTGATCGAGGCCGCCAAGAAACAGGAGAGTAAGAAATGAAGCCTTTAAGCCGCACTGATCTGGAAGCCCTCGCCCGCTCCCCTGCCAGCGATCCGGCAGAATGGATCCGGGTGCAGCTCGACACCGGTGGCATCGCCGCCGGCGCCGAGATCGTGTTCAATGAGATCAACCGCATCCGGCTGGAGCGGCAGTTGCCGATCGCGCTGCTGCGCGCCGGCTCGGTGGGCTATTCCTTCGCGGACCCGGTGGTCGAGGTGCAGGCCCGGGGGATGCCGCGCGTGCACTACGGCCGTGTCGACGCCCAGGTGGCCGGCCGGATCATCAGCGAGCATTGCGGGACGCACCAGCTGGTGGACGAACATGTCATCGCCACGCGCCGACGCAGCCTGACGCTCACCGACCCGGTGACGCACATCCTCGTGCGGGACACCGGCCCCGAATCCGGCAACAAGACCGAGTTTTTCCAGTTTTCTCTCACGGAGGAATTGAAGCGCCGCGGCCTGGCCGGCAAAGTGCAGGTGGTCCGCGCGCTGGACATGGGCGTCTATGACAAGGGAATCGTCGTCCAGCTCCTGCCCTCCGCCGTGACCTATGCCAACGTCCTGGCATCCGATGTGGCGCGGATCGTGACCAAGTCGGTCGCCGGCGGCAAGGTGCTCGAGGAACTCCTCTGGAAGGAGACCGACAAGCAGGTGCGCGTCGTCCTGCGCAACTGCGGCGCGATCGACCCCGACAGCCTGGAGGATTACCTGGGCCGGGCCCAAGGCTACCAGGGCTTCCGCCGGGCCCTCTTGGAACTGACGCCCGAGCAGGTGATCGGCGAGCTTAAGGCCAGCGGCCTGCGCGGCCGCGGCGGCGCCGGCTTCCCCACCTGGCTGAAGTGGCAGCTCACCCGCGCCCAGCCCGCCGCCCAGCGCTACGTCATCTGCAACGGCGACGAGGGCGACCCCGGTGCCTTCATGGACCGCAGCGTGCTCGAGAGCGATCCTCACTCGGTCCTGGAGGGCATGATGATCGCCGCCTACGCCATGGGTTCGAGCCAGGGTTACTTCTATATCCGCGCCGAATACCCCAGGGCCGTCGAGCGCATCGAGCGCGCCATCGTCCAGGCCCGCGAAGCTGGCCTGTTGGGCGAAAACATTCTCGGCACCGGCTTCAGCTTCAACGCCAAGGTGCGCCTCGGCGCCGGGGCCTTCGTCTGCGGCGAGGAGACCGCCCTCATCGCCTCCATCGAAGGCAAGCGCGGCAGCCCGAGCCCGCGGCCGCCCTATCCGTCGGTCCGCGGCCTGTGGGGCAAGCCTACCGCCATCAACAATGTCGAAACCCTCGCCTCCGTGCCGGCCATCCTCCTGCGCGGCGGAGCCTGGTTCGCCGGCTTGGGCACCGAATCCTCCAAGGGCACGAAGGTCTTCGCCGTCACCGGCAAGGTCCGCAACGCCCAGCTGGTCGAGGTGCCCATGGGCACCACGCTCCACGACATCGTCTACGACGTCTGCGGCGGAGTCCTCGATGGCAAGGACATCAAGGGGGTGCAGACCGGCGGTCCCTCCGGCGGCGTCATCCCGAGCCAGCACCTGGACACCCCCATCAGCTACGAGACCCTGCAGAAGCTCGGCTCGATCATGGGCTCGGGCGGCATGCTCGTGATGGACCAGCACGACTCGATGGTCGAAGTGGCCAAGTTCTACCTGCGCTTCTGTGTCGACGAATCCTGCGGCAAATGCGCGCCCTGCCGCATCGGCGGCTACCAGATGCTGCAGATTCTCGACCGCATCTCCCGCGGCCGCGGCTCCCCGGCGGATCTGGTCACGATCCGGCGAATCTGCTCGGCCATGCAGAAGGCATCCCTCTGCGGCCTGGGCCAGACCGCGCCTAACCCCGTCCTTTCCACCCTCCGCTATTTTGACGAGGAATACAAAGCCTACCTCGAAGGCGGCCCGAGCTACGCGCGCAAAATGAGCCGCGCCTCGACCGCAGAGCCGGCCCGCGAGCCCGCCAAACCCGCCGTTGCGCCATGATCAAAGCCCGCATCAACCAAATCGACGTCGAAGTGCCCGAGGGCACCTCAATCCTCGACGCTGCACGCCAGGTCCAGGTCAAGATCCCGACGCTGTGCAAGCACAAGGACCTGCTGCCCACCGCCGCCTGCGGCATTTGCATCGTCCGCAACAAGGGCAGCAACAAGCTGATCCGATCCTGCTGCACGCCGCTCGAGAACGACATGGAGATCACGACGCACGACCACGACATCGTCGATGTACGCCGCGCCACCCTCGAACTCATCCTCTCCAACCACCCGCAGGCCTGCCTCAACTGCGGCCGCAACGGCGAGTGCGAACTCCAGTCCCTCGCGGCCGACTTCAACATCCCGATGGAGTCGATCAAGCGCTACGTGCGGGACACTCCGCCCGACACCTCCACCGGCTCGATCGTCATTGATTTCGAGAAGTGCATCAAGTGCGGCCGGTGCATCCAGGTCTGCCAGGAGATGCAGAACGTCTGGGCTCTCTCCTTCCTCGATCGCGGCATTAACACCCGCATGGCCCCTGCCGGGGACATCACCCTGGCGGAGTCGCCCTGCGTCAAGTGCGGCCAATGCTCCGCCCATTGCCCCACCGGCGCCATCGTGGAGAACGACGAAACCCCCGCCGTCTGGGAGGCCCTGCACGACCCGGAAAAGGTCTGCGTGGTCCAGATCGCTCCCTCGGTGCGGGTCACCCTCGGCGAAGCCTTCGGCCTGCCCCCCGGCACCAATCTCACCAAAAAGCTTTATGCGGCCCTGCGCCGGCTCGGCTTCAAGGCGGTCTTCGACACGAACTTCTCCGCTGATGTCACCATCGTCGAGGAGGCCAGCGAGTTCATCCAGCGCTTCGCCCATAAACGCGGCCCGCTGCCGCTGATCACCTCCTGCTGCCCCTCGTGGACCGACTTCATGGAGAAGAACCACTGGGACTTCATCGACAACTTCTCCACCGCCAAGTCGCCGCAGCAGATACTCGGGGTGCTCGCCAAGACCTACTACGCCGAAAAGATGAAGATCGACCCGGCGAAGCTCTACATGGTCTCGATCATGCCCTGCACGGCCAAGAAGTACGAACTCTCCCGCACCGAGGAGATGTACGCCTCGGGCCACAAGGACGTCGACGTTTCCCTCACCACTCGCGAGCTGGCCCGCATGTTGAAACAGTCGGGCATCGACTTCCTCAATCTGGCCGACGCCGAGCCCGACTCGGTCCTCGGCGAATACAGCGGCGCCGGGACGATCTTCGGCGCCACCGGCGGGGTCATGGAGGCGGCCATCCGCACCGCCTACTTCTACGCCACCGGCAAGAAACTCGAGAAGGTCGAGGTCGATGCCGTGCGCGGGCTGGACGGGGTGAAGCAAGGCGAGATATCGGTCAACGGCGCCAAGGTGCGCGTCGCGGTCGCCCACGGCCTCGCCAACGTCGAGGAAGTGCTCAACCGCGTCCGCGCCGCCCGCAAGGCCGGCCAGGAGCTCCCCTACCACTTCATCGAGGTCATGGCCTGCCCCGGCGGCTGCATCGGCGGCGGCGGCCAGCCCTACGGCGTCGACAACAAGCGGCGCACGCAGCGCAGCGCCGGCCTCTACCAGGACGATCGCGACTGTCCCGTCCGCCACTCGCACGAGAACCCCGAGGTCATCCGTCTCTACAAAGAGTTCCTCGGCCAGCCCCTCAGCGATAAGGCCCACCACCTCCTCCATACCCAGTACACCGCACGCCCAGTCTACCAACGCTAAAAACCACCCGCCAACGCTCCGGCGGCGGGAAAAGGCCCCGCGTAGGCAAAGGCTCTCCCGCCTCCGGCGGATGCAGCAGGTTCATTCCTGCTGCCCCAAGGATTCGGGCCGCCTGTCACCGCGGGTCCGGCCAAGCCCGCTCCGGCGCCCAGGGAACGAAAGCTCTTTCGCTTTTCCCAATCTGCTCCGATTGCCATCCAATACTAATTCCACACCGCCCCACACCGCCAGCGCACGGCATGCGGCCCGGCAACTTGTCACCTATTGGGTTACTTTCGCTGGGAAGGGGCCTCCGCCGGGGGATGCCCACCCCGGCAACCCGAATGTCCTGGGCTGCTGGCCGCCGGACGGCCCGAAGGGAATATTATGTCATCATGGCTGATGACTTGATTTTGAATTCACCCGATTCTGCATATGTTCCAGGGTTGGATTTTGTCCACCCTGCTTGCCCATGAATTCCTCCTCTCCTTCTTCGTCGACCCCGCAGCCGGCTTCCTCGCATCCAGCCCCGTCCGATGATGTGGTCACGGTCGATGTGCGCGATCCGACGGATACCCCGCCCGCTCCCCCCGGTGACATGCTGCCCGGAACCACCCGACGCGTCGCGGTGGAGATGCGCCTGCTCGATCAGAATGACCGGCGCGCGGAGGAAAACCGCGAATTTTTCCGCCGACGAAACATGTGCGTGCTGAATCTTGTTTCCTCGCCGGGAGCCGGCAAGACGACCCTGCTGCAGCGGACGATCGAGGCGCTTGCCGCGGAAGTGCGTCTGGCCGTGCTGGTCGGCGATCTGGAGACCGCCAACGATGCACGGCGCCTTCACCGTCCCGGCGTGCCGGTGGCGCAGATCACCACGGGGGGGACCTGCCATCTCGACGCCAGCATGATTGCGCGAGGGCTGGCGGCGCTGCCGCTCGATCAAGTCCGGCTGCTCTTCATCGAGAACGTCGGCAACCTCGTCTGCCCGGCTTCCTTTGATCTCGGAGAGAACCGGCGCATCGCGCTCGTCTCCTGCACCGAGGGCGAGGACAAACCCCTGAAATATCCGCCCATGTTTAGCAGCGCCCATGCCGTCGTCCTGACCAAGATCGATGTGGCCAGTGCCATGGAGTTCGACCGCGCCATGGCGCTTGATAATATCCGCCGCGCCGCGCCGCAGGCCGAGGTATTCCAAGTCTCGGCGCGGTCAGGCGAAGGCCTCGACACCTGGCTGGCCTATCTCCGGAAATTGCTCCGAGCACCCTCGTCCGAGTGACGGAGCGGCCGCCGCGCGATCTTACGCGGCCATCGGGCCGCCTCCAGCCGGACCCGGCGGATATAATCGCAGCCCCAGCCAGTTGATCAGTAAAAGGATGGAAATGCCGGGCACGCCGACGGCCACACTCTGCGCCGCCCACTCCAACGCCGCACGTCCGCCAATCAAGGCGGGGAAAAGAGTCGTCACCAGCACCGCCGCCGCCTTGCCGGAAAAATACGCTGGGCCGGCCAGAAACCAGTGCGCACCCATGCCCGCCAGCAGCGTCCGCATGACCAGCACAAACCCCAGTAGTTCGATCATCATTACAACCGCTCCCGGAGGAGCCGGATGCGATGTGAGCGCCCAGTTGAGCCACGGCGCCAGCAGCGCGACCGTCACGGCCGACCGCCTGTGCCCCCACAGCACCGCCAGCAGGGGGGCATAAAACATCGGAAGCAATCTCGGCCCCAGTTGGGAGTCCCCGGGCACCGGAATTACATGGATCATGAACGGGAACATCACCGAAAGGCTCAGCAGAATCCCCACCTCGCGGGCCAGGGATGCGGTCAGGAAACGGGGGAGGCGTCGGACGCCGGCGGGAATTGATTCAGTCATTACGATCGGCAGGGAAGGCCAGGGTGGAGCAGCCGGGCGAATTCATCGCTCGAACCGTACGCCGGCCATAAGGTTTATACCTGGCACGGGATAACCGGGCGTATAGGCAAATTTCCGATTCGTGAGGTTCTCGCCCGAAATATAGATCTCGGCGTGCATCTTCCCGGCGTCCGGCCAGGCAAACCGGCGGCTGAGCCGGGCATTCAGCAGAAACTGGGCACCCACCATGGTCGGATTGGAAGCTGTGGCCGTCCGGGCCTCGCTGTAGGCGTGCATGGAGGAAGCGTAACTGCCGTCCGTGCTCAGGAGCCAGCCGGTCGCGATCCGCCAGTTGAGTCCGCCTGTCAGGGTGTATTTCGGCGCATAGGGCAGACCGCCCGGGGTCGTACGCAGCCACGAGAGACCGGTGAACAAGGCCAGCTCCCGGTTCAGGGCGGTTTCGGCAGTGACCTCGATCCCCTCAGTCCGGTAGGAACCCAGGTTGAGGTAGCGCGGGGGAGGTGGCGGCGGAAACGCGATCACATAACGGTCATGCGCCTGATTGCGGAACACCGTTACCGCCACTGCCGCGTCCGGTGTCACCAGCTGTCGGACACCGAGTTCAAACTGGTCCGCCTGCTCGGGCTTCAGCGCCATCCAGCTCTTCCCGAGCGCGGGCATGAACTGCGACAACGCCTGCACCTCGAGTCCGGGGTAATTCACCGCTCGGTTGAAACCGGCATGCCATTTCGTGGAACCGGCCACCGCGGTCACCCCGGCCTGCGGCGCCCAGCGCGAGTCGAGACGGTTGTGATCGTAATAACGCACCCCCGCCGACGGCGTGAAATCCACCCCGCCGATGGTCAGCGTGTGATTGACGCCCGCGTACGGTGACAGGATGCGCACGGTGGAGGGGCCGAACACATTCGGCTGGGCCGGAGCGAGGGGCACGGAGCGGCTGGTGCCGCGATCGTAGTCGAGATCGGTCCCGGCCAGGATCTCGCCTCCCTCCCAGAGGTGCGTGGTTTCGCGCCAGCGCACCCCGGAGAGCCGCCAGTCGTTGAGACTGTCCGAGTTTCCCGAAAATTGCCGGCGCGTCCAATTGCCCTCGCCTTCGTTCCAGTAGGCCCGGACCGACCCTTCCGCGCGGGGATTACGGTGGGTGAGCGCTGCGATATGCAGCCAGTCGGCGGTCTCGTAGATCTCACCTCGGGTCGACGTGACTCCCGGCGTTGCGCCCTCCACCCCGGGGTCGGTGGCACGGTTGTGAGTGCGGTTGAGTTCGTAGCTCAGGTTCCACTGGGGTGAAAACGCCCAGCCGAGACGCAGGAAATAATTTTCCATTCGGCCGTCGGAATCAGCCCGCGCCCCGTCGGAGCGCCGAAAGCTCTGGCTCAGGTAGTAATCAAAAGCGCCCTGCTTCGCGCCGTGGTCGAGACGCTCCACCACCGTGCCAAAGCTGCCGGAGGCCACGGTGGCACGCGTGACCTGCCCCGCGGCCTCGATGCGGGGTGTCGTGATGTTCACCGCGGCAAACGTGTTGCTGAAATCGAGCGGAGTGGCGCGGGAATGGACATCGATGCGCGCCGCCGAGTCTACGGACAGCAGGTCAAGCAGGGGGTGGTTGAAGATGCCATTCATCTTGGGCACGCCATCGATCATCGTCTTGATCTCGCCGCCGGGACGGCTCGCGCCCAATCCGCGCATAAACACCGCGCCTCCCTCGCCGCCGCCGAAAGCGCCGATCTGGTTGTAGCGCGTAATGGTCACACCCGGAGTCCGCCGCAGGGCCGAGGCAAAATCGAGCGCCTTGAGATCCCGGAGCTGGTTCTCACTGATGGTCGTGGTTGCCGAGGCGAAGCGATCAACTTCGGGGAGGCTGGCTAGCGGCTGCTCTACCACCTCATATTGCGGCAGTTGCACCGGTGCACTGCCCGCGGAGGGAGCCAGCTCCGCGGCCGTGCAGGGAAGGCACGACACCGCGACCGAAGCCATGGCGACAAGGCATGGTTTGGATACGTTCTTCATGAGAAAAGGAGTTCCTGTCTTGGAAGCCGGGCTGCGGGGAAAAACGACGGCCCTGCCGTCCTTTGCGGCCGCTCGCCGCCCGCCGGCCTAGGTCGGCAGATCCTTGCCCGTGCTTGTGATCGTCAGCTTGCCGTGTTTCACGCCCTTGGCGGCGATCATTTCGTCGGCCAGCTTCTTGATTTCCCCCGCCAGGCCGCGCACGGCCAGCACCTCCAGACAATTGTGGTGGTCGAGGTGCACGTGCATCACGGCAATGATGATTCCTTGGTGGTCGTGCTGCAGGTCCGTCAGCAGATCCTGCAGGTGATGCCGGTGGTGATCGTAGACCAAGGTGATGCTGCCGGCGATTTCGGCGTCGTCCTGCTGTTGCCGGTGATCGATCAGATTTGCCCGGATCATGTCGGCAATCGCCAGCGAGCGATTGTCGTAGCCCTTCTCCCGGGTCATCCGGTCCAGCTCCCGTGCCAGGGCGGCCGGCAGGGACACGCTGAACCGGGTTGTACTATCGCCTGTGGTGTTACGCATTCAAGGAAGCGTAACACCGGCGCAAAAGCCCAGTCAAGGGTTTTCCCCCTTCCCTCAAGTCATAACGCATTTCCTGGCCAAACAGCAGCGGCCATCCCGCTTTCGCAGGGTCGCGTCCCCAGACCGGCCGCGAGCCGCCGATTCTCCACCGGATCCAATCCCCATGCCATCCGCCCCCCTGTTGGGCGGTCTCCGGTCAAGACAGGCTCTTCAATCGCTCCTGCAATTCGCGGAGCCCCCGCGTCAGGGTCAACCGCGCGCCACTGCGCAGAATCACCACGTGTTCGCCCGCCGCCAGGGCCTGCACCTCGCGGATTGTGGCGAGGTTCACGAGCGAGGAACGGCTCAGCCGGAAAAAGCGCCGCGGATCGACGTCGGCCTCGACGGCCGCCAGTGTGCGCCGGAGTACGTGATTGCCCGCCGCCGTATGCAGCACCACGTAGTTGGCCGCAGCCTCGACCCACTCGATGTCGGCGGCCCGCACGACCAGATAACGCTCCCTGTTCTTGACGAGGAAACGTTCGACCGGCGCGTTTTCTATCGTCTGGCCGGCGAGCAGCGCCGCCACGCGGGCATCCCCCGCCGCCGGGCCGGTGGCGAGAAGGTGCTGGCGCGCCCGAGCCAGGGCGGCCGCAAAGCGCTCGCGAGAGTACGGTTTCAGCAGGTAATCCAGTGCGTGCAGCTCGAAGGCCGCCACGGCGTGCTCGGCATAGGCTGTGGTGAAAATCGTGCACGGCAGCCATTCGTCGCGCACAGCACGGAGCACCGCCAGCCCGTTGGGCGCGGGCATCTGCACATCAAGAAACAACAGGGCCGGGTGGAGCCTGCCGATGGCGAGAATGGCGTCTTCGCCGCTGGCCGCCTCGCCCACGATCTCAATGTCGGACTCCGGGGCCAGCAGGCGCCGCAAGCGCACCCGGGCGGGCGCCTCGTCGTCGACGATCAGGGTGGAGATTTTCATTGGGTCGTCCGGCGCAGGGGCAGTTCGATTTTGACCGCCACACCGCCTTCCCCTGCCCGTTCCAGGGCAAAAGTGTGCTGCGGGCCATACAACGCCGCGAGCCGGGCCCGGGTGTTGGTCAGACCGACACCTTCCTGGAAGTGCAGCGGCCGGTCATCGTCCGGCCGGCCCGCCGGGGACCTGACGCCGGTGTCCGCCACCTCGAGGCGCAGCCGGTCGTCGGCCGTGCGGGCGCGAATGAAGACCGTGCCGGCGGTGCGCTCGGGCGCGATTCCGTGAATGATGGCGTTTTCGACCAGTGGCTGCAGCAGCAGCGCCGGCACGACCGCTTCCCGGGCCGCCGGTTCGATCTCATAGCGCACCTGCAGCCGGTCGGCAAAGCGCACCCGCTGGATCGCGCAGTAGCGCTCGATGAACTCAATCTCCTCACGGAGCGGAAGCTCGCGGCGCGGCTGCACGGCCAGCACGGTGCGCAGCAGCTCGCTCAGCGAGGTGATCATGTCCTCGGCGGCGGCGGGATTCTCGTAGACCAGTTCCGCGATGGTGTTGAGGGTGTTGAAAAGGAAATGGGGTTTGAACTGCGCCTGCAGGGCCTCGAGCCGCGCCTCGGCCAGGTGGGCCTCGGCCTGCAGTGCCCGGCGCTCGCGTTCCAGGCTGCGCCGCTGATGGGAGAGGGCGAGCGTGGCGGCGACGAGCATCCAGTAGACCGGGATGGACATGCGGGCGCGCTCGATCAGGAACTTGATCCCCGCACGACTGCGCTCTTCCCGGGGCCCCTGCCCGCGTTCGCGATGCCTGCGCTCCTGCGGAGGCGGCGGGAACAAGTCCCGGCGGTCGCGTACCAGCATGGACGTTCCTACATCCATGAGCAGCACCAGAACCAGGCAGCTGCCGAGATGCGCCGGCAAGGCCCAGTGCCAGGTTTTTGGGCCGAGCGGCAGGCGCCGGGCCAGCCAGATCACCACCGGAGCACAAACCATCCACGGCCCCCAGTCCAGCAGCGCCAGCGCCGCGGCGGTCGCCCAAGGCACCATGCCGAGCGCGTAGATCTGCACGGCGAAGGCCGCGCTCACCACCAGCCAGACCCCGGTCAGCAGCGCCCAGCGGGTGACGGGCGAAAACCCGGCCGCGCCGCTGAACGGCGCTCCAGTCCCGCTTTCAAAGATGGATTCGGCAGCCATGCGCTTGAGGAATCGAGGCCTGATCAAGAAGGATCGGGCGAAAGAATCAAACCATCATCCCCGGAACGTCTACTCATAACGCAGCGCCTCTATGGGGTCGAGCCGTGCGGCCTGTCGGGCCGGATAGTATCCAAAAAACACACCCACAGCCGCGCTGAACAGGAACGCCCCCACCACCGCATGGGCGGGGGTGAGCGTGGGCCAGTTGAACTGGGCGGCCAGCACGGCCGACACCCCCATCCCGGCCGCGATGCCGATGAGGCCGCCCACGACACTGAGTAGCACGGCCTCGGTGAGGAACTGCCGGAGGATGTCGCGCCGGCGCGCACCCACTGCCAGGCGAATGCCGATCTCGCGGGTGCGCTCGGTGACCGAAACCAGCATGATGTTCATGATGCCAATGCCCCCGACCAGCAGCGACACACCGGCGATGGCGCCGAGCAGGCCGGTCATGACCCTGGCCGTGGAGGTGGCGAATTCGGTGATCTCCTGCTGCGTGCGCACCATGAAGTCGTCGTCCCGGCCGGGCTGGATGCGATGGCGCTGGCGAAGCAGCTCGGAAATCTGGGTCGTGACCTCGGAGATCTGGCCGGCATCGGCGGCCCCGAGGATGACCGAGCGAAGAAAATTCTGCCCGAACAGCCGGCGCATCGCTGTGGAATAGGGCACGAGCACGATGTCGTCCTGGTCCTGGCCCATCATGTTGCTGCCCTTGGCCACCAAGAGGCCTACTACCGTGAATGGCACGCCCTTGATGCGGATCGCGGCGCCAATCGGATTGGAGTCTTCGAAAAGTTTTTTTGCCGTGGTCTGGCCGAGCACGGCGATCCGCGCCGTGGCCTTGATGTCCTGCTCGGTGAAAAAATCGCCCTCGGCGAGCGGCCAGGCACGTAGGTCGAGGTACTCGTGGCTAACGCCCATGATAGACGTGTTCCAGTTCAGGTTGCCGGCGATGATCTGCTCGTTGCCGCGGACCTCGGGGCTCATGTAGGCGACGCCCTCGATCTCGTGCCGCATGGCCCGGGCGTCCTCAAGCGTCAGCGTGGGCGCGCCGCCCATGCCGGAGAACCTGCCGCCGCGGCTCATGTTGCCCGCCATGATTATGATGACGTTCTGCCCGAGGGCGGCGATCTGCTGCTCGACCTGGACGCGAGCGCCGGTGCCGATGCTGACCATGCCGATGACGGCGGCGACGCCGATGATGATGCCCAGCATCGTCAGGAAGGTGCGCATCAGGTTGCGGCGCAGGGCGCGCAGCGCGACGCGGAGGATGGCGAGAAGTCGTTTCATACGATGAGGTCGGCGGCTTCGTGCTCGGCGGCCACGCGGGTGAGCTCCAGGGCGGCGTCGAGGCGGACGGGAACGGGTTCGTCGCGCACGATGCGGCCGTCACGCATGATGATGGTGCGGCGGGCGTAGCGGGCGATGTCGAGTTCGTGCGTGACCATGACGATGGTCATGCCGCTGTCGTTGAGTTGCTGGAAGACGCCCATGATCTCGATGCTTGTGTGCGTGTCGAGATTGCCGGTCGGCTCATCGGCAAGGAGGAGCGAGGGCCCGAGCACAAGGGCGCGGGCGATGGCGACGCGCTGCTGCTGGCCGCCGGAAAGCTGGCTGGGCACGTGGTCGCCCCGGGCGCCCAAACCCACCTGCCCGAGCGCCCGGACGGCCCGCTCGCGAATGTCGCGACCGGGCAGCGGGGGGTGGGCGTAGAGCATGGGCAGTTCGACGTTTTCGAGCGCGGTGGTGCGGCTGAGGAGATTGAAGCCCTGGAAAACGAAACCGATCTTGTGGTTGCGGATGGCGGCGAGCGCGTCGGAGTCGAGCAAGGAAATATCGGTGCCGTCGAGGCGATAGGTACCGCGGGTCGGACGGTCGAGACAGCCGAGCATGTTCATGAGGGTGGACTTGCCGGAACCGCTGGCGCCCATGACGGCCACGAACTCTCCGGGCCCGACGCGCAACGAAAGACCCCGCACGGCGTGCACCGGCGCGGCGCCGGTCTGGTAGATGCGATGCAAATCGATGATTTCGATGACGGGCTGCATGGTGGGTGGAGGATCAGCGGCTCCTGCTGGAACCCGGCCGACGGGGCGGGCCGAAAATGTTGTTGGTCCCGCTGGTCGCAGCGGCGGCCACGGCCGCCGCCTGCGCCGAGACAGTGCCGGTGGCAACAACAGCACCCTCCTCGATTCCGGAGAGAATCTCGGTATTCGTGCTGTCGCTTACGCCGGCGAACACATGGACGGCCTGGAGCGTGCCCGTGGCATGACCGGCGGCGTTGGGCTGTCCCATCACCAGATGGAGGGTGACCGGCTGGGAGGTGGTGGAGCTGGAAGAGGACGGGGAATCGGCGCGGACCGGACCGCCGCCGGCACCGGGCACGCCGAATCCGCCATCGCTGTTGTTCGCCGACAGCCGGTTGCGCATGCTGGCCTCCATCTCCTTGCTCTCGTCGTCGTCGAGTTTGCCGTCGCCGTTCGCGTCGAACCGGGCTAGCCGTCGCTGCTCGATCTCGGCGGGCATCTGATCGAATTGGGACGCCTGTCTATTCGCCGCGGCGGCCACCACCGTGGCTCCGTCGGGCGCCTTGAAGCGCAGCGCGGCGTTGGGCACGCGCAGCACATTGGTGCGCCGAGAGGTGGTGATGTCGATGTTGGCGGTCATGCCGGGGCGCAGCTTGAGGTCGGCGTTGTCCGCGGAGACGATGGTCGGATAGGTGACAACGTTGTTGGAGATGGTGGAATCGTTGCGGACCTGCCGCACCCTGCCCTCGAACGTGCGCCCAGGGAAGGCGTCCACGGTAAAGGTCACGCTCTGCCCGGCCTCGACATTGCCGATGTCCGCCTCGGAGATGCTGGCGGAGATTTCCATCTGGCGTAGATCCTGGGCGATGGTGAAGAGGACTGGGGCGGAGAAGCTTGCCTGCACGGTCTGGCCGACGTCGATGGCGCGCTTGAGCACGACGCCGTTGACCGGCGAGTAGATCCTGCAGCGTTCGAGGTCGACCCGGGCGCTTTTGACCGCCGCCTCCGCCTTCTTGGCGGTGGCGTCCTGCTGGCGCAGCTCGGCGGCTGCCTGGTCGAAATCGGCCTGGGAGACGAGCGTCTTGGCCAGCAGCTCGGTGGCGCGCTTGACGTTGAGCTGCTTGAGCCCCAGGGCCGCCTGGGTGGAGAGCAGGTCGGCCTCGGCCTGGAAAAGCCGGGCTTCGTAGGTGGAGGGTTCGATCTCGGCGAGGAGCTGGCCCTCCTGCACGGTGTCGTTGTAGTCGGCATAGATCTTCCAGATTTGGCCGGAAACCTGCGTGCCGACATCGACCGTGGTCAGGGCCGAGAGCGTGCCACTGCCGGTGACGGTTTGTGTGACATCGCCGCGCCGCACCGTGGCGGTCCGATAGGTCAAAGTGGCGGCGGTGCTCGTGCCGGTGCGTCGCCACCAGATGAATACCGCAGCGGCGGCGAGGACCAGAACGAACCAGGGAGCGAGACGTTTAATCATGGCTGGTAAGGGGAGGAAGTGGAGTTGGTGGCCAGGGCGCCGCCGCCGACCGGATCGGCCGCGAACTTGATGCGCCAGAATTCGAGGGTGGCGGCCTCCCTCAATCGGAGCGTGGAGAGCGCCTTGTTGTAGTCGGCGAGCGCCTGGATTTCATCCGCTTGCGCGCTCACGAGATTGCGTTGGAGTTGGAGGACGGCGAACGTCGTGCTGGTGCCGGTCGCGAGCTTCTGTTTCTCGGCCTCGAGCGCGTCCTCGGCGAAGGCGCGGGCTTCCCGGGTGGCGGTGATGCGTTCCGCATCAGATCGAACGGCGACGATGGCGCTGTCGACCTCGCCCAGGATGACCTCGCGTTGTTGGGCGAGCTGGAGACGCGCCTGTTCAGCCTGGCCGCGCGCCGCGCTGATCGCACCGCGGCTGCCGCGTTCACTCCAGGGAAACGACACCGTCACTCCAATCGTGTAGTAGGGATGGTCCGTCTCGCGCCACTGGCTCAGCACGCTGTTTGGGCCGGCACCGGCTCCCTGCACTGCATAGCTGCCCTTGAGATCGACCGACGGGTGGCGCTGGTCCTCCTTGTATCGAACGTCCAGCTCAAGCTGATCGAGGGCGAGATGGATCTGCTCCAGTTCGGGACGGTTGCTGAGCGCTCGACCGGCGCTGGAGGCGTAGTCGGTTTCCCATGGGTCGGCGCGAAGCGTATCCATGGGCTGGAGTCCAGCCAGCCGCCATTCGGTGAACGAATCGGTCACCAGGGCGATGAGGGCGTTTTCCTTTTGCCGGAGATTCTGTTGGGAGGAAAGCAGGTCGGCCCGGCTGGAGGCGGCAAGAGACTGGGCGTCCTTCTCGTCCAGCGGGGCGAGCGAACCAATGGAAATGCGGTTCCGCGTGTCGGCCAGCGACTGCTCGGCCAGATGCAATGCGCTTTGCTTGACGCGTACGGTTTCGCGGGCTGCGAGCAGGTCGAAGTAAGCCTGCTCCACCCCGGCAACAGTTTCCATCGCCTGCTGAAACGCGGTCAGCTCGGCGGAGCGCAGGGCGAGTCTGCCTTGCCGGAGTGCCAGCCGGGCGCTGTCGATCCGGCGGTTTTTAAGCAGCGGCTGGGTGATTTCGATCAGGGCCAGCGTGCCTTGGGCTGCCGTATAACTCGTGAAGGTGCCGGGAAGCGCCAGGCTGCTCTGCGAACCTGTGCTCGCTGTGAGATTGGCCGCGACGGAGTAGGTCGCCCCGGAGGGAAGCAGGCCCGCCACGCCCGCAGTGGTTGCGGTGCTGTTGCTGATCGTGGAGGTGCCGCCGGCGGTCGGAGTGTTGGCGTGCTCGCGTTCGACGCCAAAGCTGACGGTCGGACTGTAAGCTCCCAAGGCGGAATCGAGCCGCCCCGCCGCTATGACCGGCTCCTGGCGGTTGATTCGGAGATCAAAATTCCTCGCCAATGCCGTAGTGATGCAGTCCTGCAGCGAAAGCACTTGTGGCGCGCCAGCGCCCGGCATCGCCTCCGCCCCCTTCCCCGGGAGGTGCCCGTAAACAAGAAGCGCACCGGCAAACCCGATCCGGCTGATGGAGGATCTCCATGACAACGGACATTTCATGTCATCAGCTCAACCCCGGTCCCGGTCGTCCGCAACGACATGGCCACGAATCGGCGTGAATTTGGTGCGAGAGCGGGCAAACCGCATGCGAATAAGGCCTATTACGACAGCTCCAAACCGTGACGATGCCGCCCTGCTCCAGGATTACGCCACACTTCTTACTCGCAGAATGGCTTAGCGGATCCTCAAAATCCAAATTTTATCACCCTCGAGCTCTCATGGATCATAACACCACCGCCTTTGTCAACATCCCGGCTGAGCCGGATATGATGCCGTTGATCCGTTTGGTTGCCCGTCTGCTTCCGGCCACTCTGCTCGGCTGGTGGCTGCTGGCCGGCGGGGGGTCGTGCCGGGCGGCCGACGACCCCGTGGTCATGCCCCCGTGGCTCATTGAGGAGAAGATCGATCCCAACATGGCGCCGGCCCGCGGTGACACGTTCGCCTCCGTCCTCGGCTCGACCTCTGTCGTGATCGACAACAACTGGTCGGCGCGCAGCATCGCCACCCTCGGCGAGGCCCTGCGGCGCGCCCCCGGGGTTGTCCTGCAGGAAAGTTTCGGCGGTTTTGAGCCGCCGCGGATCACAATCCGCGGCTCGGGCTTGGACAGCGCGCCGACCAGCCGCGGCGTCGCCCTGCTGGCCGACGGTCTGCCCCTCAGCCGCGCCGACGGATCCTTCCATAGCGGACTGTTCGATCCGAAGCTGTTCTCCCGCGTCGAAATCTATCGCGGCACCGTGCATGCCGGTCTCACCCCCGCCGTCCTCGGCGGCGTTCTTAATGCCGTCGGCGCATCTGCCGACTCTCCCGCCGGTGTCGCCCTGCGCCTCGAGATGGGCGATTTCGACGCGCTGCGGGCGCAATTCTCCGCTGTCGCCAAACCGCCCGATACGACCGCCAGTCTCGCCGGCTCCCACGACCGCCAGAACGGCTACCGCGCCCACAGCCGGCAGATCCGATCCGTCCTGAACGCCAGCCTGCACCGCCGGCTCTCACCCGCGACCTACGCCGATTTTTCCATCTACGCCGCGCGGCCCGACTACGAGGTGCCGGGTCCGCTTACCCTGGCCGAGGCCGAAGCCAGGCCGCGCTCGGTCTCGGCCGCCGTGCTGCGCGATTTGCCCAAACGCGAGTCCTCGCTGATCCGTGCCACGGCCCAGATCAAATCGGCGCCGGACGACGGCGTCCTGGCGGCCGGCCTCGCCTGGCAGCACATGCAGGATGATTTCCGCCAACTGCAGGCTAACGGCGAGAGCGACTCGCGGAGCGGCGATCTCGGCGGCCACGGCACCATCGTGCGGCGCGTTGCGCTCGGCGCAGTCGAGCACCACTTGTTGGCGCGCTCCACCTTCTCGGTGGGCGCGAACCATCTCCAGCGTTTCGTCAACGACAGCGGTCGGCGCGCGAACCGGTTCGCCGATCTTGATCTGAAAGCCTGCACCTGGGCCCTGAACATGGAGGACATCGTGTGGCTGCACCCTTCGGTCGCGATTGGGGGCGGGGTCACCGCGCTCTGGGCCCGCCGCGAGATCGAAGACAGACTGGCCACCGCCGCCACCGCCGACAACGTCGCCCGCACCCTCCGCACGCGCGACATCTCGCCGCGAGCCGGCCTCCTCTGGCTGGCGCGCTCCGACCTGTCGGTCTGCGCTGCCGTCTCGCGCGGGGCCGAACCCGCCACGTTTGACGACCTGCAGTCGGTCGGCGGCAGGTTCCCCAATCTCAAACTCACCAGCCGCGCTCTGCGTCCGCAAACCGCCACCACAGCGGAAATCGGCTTGCGCGGCCGTTTCCTCCGTTTCACCTGGAACGTCACAGCCTACCAGGGCCGCTGGCACGATGAAATCCTGCGACTCGCCGATGCCTCCGGACTGCCTCGCGGCGCGGTCAACGCCGGCTCCACCATACACGAGGGCATAGAAACGGCCCTCCGCTGGCGCCTGCTCGAGAACGGGCATCGCCTCATCCTGAGCACCACCGCCACCTGGAATCATTTCTATTTCGACGATGACTCCGTCTATGGACGCAACCGGATCGCCGGGACGCCGCCCCACACCGGCAACGCCGAGCTTTACTACGAGCATCCGCGCGGCTGGTTTGCCGCCGGCGAGATGACGTGGGTCGGCGGCTGCACCCCGGTCGACCACGCCGGCCGCCTGGCGTATGGCGGCAGCGGACTGTTTAATGCCCGCGCCGGCTGGCACATCTCCCCGCGGCTGACTGTCTTCGCCGCTGTCCGCAACCTGTTTGACCGCCGGCATATCGCCAGTACTGCCGGCGTGCTCGACATCGCCCGCGTTCCCGCGGCGACCGCCATCTTCTTGCCTGGAACCAAGCGTAACTTCACCCTCGGCCTGGAATGGAAACCTTGAAATCATCCACCCGCCTCCGGGTATGGCTTTGTCATCTATTAAATGACAAAGTTCCGCTGACGGCAGGGGTCAAAACCCCATGATCGGCGCGCTCGGCACAACTCTGTTTTTTGCGCTCACGCCGGTTTTCGCCAACCGCGCGGCACACCGGCTCGGCAGCACGGCGGCCAACTGCTGGCGGCTCGCCGTCGCCGCGCTGGTGCTCGGCGCATGGGCGCATCTCGCCGGACAGGGACTCGGCGGCGCGGCGCTGGGTTGGTTTTTCGCCGGCGGGCTCGTCGGCTTCGGCCTGGGTGGCTTGGCGATGTTTCAATCGTTGCCGCGGCTCGGCTCGAATCTATCGACCCTCATCGTGCAGTGCGGCTCGGCCGTGTTCGCCGCGGCCATCGAATGGATGTGGCTCGGCACGCGGCTGTCCCCGATCCAGATTGTCTGCGCCGCCGTCACGATTGCGGGCGTGGCGATCGGGCTCCTGCCGCGGAGCCTGCCGCGCATCGCCATGGCGCAGTGGGGCCCCGGCGTCGCTTGGGCCGTGCTCTCCGCCGCCGGCCAGGGAGCCGGCGCCGTGCTGAGTCGCAAGGCGTTCGCCACCGCCGCCAGGGCACACGAAGTGATCGACGCCGGCACGGCGGCCTACCAGCGCGCGCTCGGCGGCCTGCTGGTCGCGGCCGTCGCCTGGGTCATTGTCGGCTGGCTACGCGCCGAGCACCCCAGGGAAACCGGCCGCGCCTGGCCGTGGGTGCTGGCCAACGCGCTCACGGGTCCGATCCTCGGTGTGACCTGTTACCAGTGGGCGCTCCGCACCACCCCCGCCGGCCTGGTGCAACCGATCGTCGCCGCGGCGCCGCTGCTGACGATTCCGTTCGCCGCCCGTTTCGAGAAAACCTGGCCGCTTCCCATTTATTATATCGGTGCCGTATTGGCCGCGGCTGGCGTCGCCGGGCTGATGATCTGGCGGTGAGCCGAACCTCCGGGCAGGCCGGCCGCAGAAATGTTTGCGGAGCAGGCCGGCTTGCGTGAAGGTGACGGCGGATGAATCCTCTGGTCCTGCTGGCGCCGCTGTTCCTCGTGTTCGAGGTCTGGCAACTCGTCATCTGCGAGCGCTACTTGGGGATCAAACAAATCAAGGCCAACCTCGACCCGCGCTCCCTCCCGATGCGCGAGTCGCTCGCCGCAGTATGGAGCATCAGCTTTCTGGTTTACCTGGCGTGGATGCTCTCGCTGCTCCTTCATCCGTTCGGCCGCGCGCAGGGCCTCGTGCTGCTCGCCGTCACCGCCATCGGCTACGCCGCACGCAGCAGTTGCGGCCTGAAATGGGTGCTGGTCCTCCTCACCTTCGAGGGATCAATCCGTGTCGGCATGCTGCTCTCGCTTTGCGGCATGGCGGCGCGGCGGTTGCTGATGTGAGCCATGCTGCGGTACGCCACCCGTGCCTCCCTCCTCCATCCCCCCGCCCCCTAAAGCCGTCGCTCCGCGCCCCGGTCGCCAAACGACTGGGTAAAAAACTCCTGGGCTGTGTTGAGCAGCGGAATGTATTTGCCGTAGTCGCCCGCCCACGAATTCGGCACGCATAGCCGCCGGAGCACCCCTCGGACGACCCGGTCGGGCGCCTCCGTGTCAGGCGCGAACTCCATGGTAAACCGCGGATCGGCCAGATGCACCACGTAATGT
Source organism: Opitutaceae bacterium (assembly GCA_028691845.1). Classification (GTDB taxonomy): domain Bacteria; phylum Verrucomicrobiota; class Verrucomicrobiia; order Opitutales; family Opitutaceae; genus JAQUYL01. The sequence goes on along the minus strand of JAQUYL010000002.1, from coordinate 13,582 downwards.
CGCGACCGGCCGCGCTGCTCGCATTCGATGCGCATAAAGGGAGAGGAGCTCATCGGCACCAAAGCAAGGATGTTCGCTCCCGGTCCGGGCGCAAGGAGTTATGCCGCGACCGGCGCGGGCCGGTTTTTGCCTTGTGAAAACATCCCCGCCGGGCGAAAAAAAGGCCCGCGGACCCGCCTATGAATCTTGAACCCGCCCCCCGACTCCCCAAGTGGCCCTTCCTGCTCGCCGACGCCGCCCTGCTGGGCGCGGCTTTCTTGATCGTCTTTTACGCGAAAGATCCCTTCGCCCCGACCCCGCTCATCAGTGCTGTCGTGTGCGTGGTGCTCGGCGCCATCACTATCCTGGTGCCCTTCATCACCGACTACGGTTTTGCCCAGGATGAGGCCGCACGCCAGCTCCACGACGCCATGGAAGGGCAAATCAAACGCCTGCACGCCGCCAGCGACACCCTCACCCGCACGACCGCACATGCCAAAGCAGTCGAGGAGGCCGTGCACAAGACCGTCCATACCGCCGAGAACCTGCCATATCGCATGCAGGAGAAGCTCGCCGAATTCAGCCAGCAGCTCGAGCAGGCAGATGACGCGGGAAAGGAGAACATGGAGGCCGAACTGGCCGCGCTCCGCCAGAGCGAGACCGACAAATTGCACGCCGTGGCGGACAAGATACAGAAAGCCGTCGCCGAAATGAGCACGCTGGAAAAAGCGACCCGCACGCAGCTCTCCGCCGCCGAGCTCAAGCTCCAGCAGGTTGTCTCAACCCTTGCCGACGCCGGCCGGCAATACGAGCAGCACGTCAACGATCTCCATCAAAAACTTTCCGCCAAGGCCGCCGCATTCGAGGCCATGGTCGCTGCAGCCAAAACCGCCGCCAAGGCGGAGAGCCCGGCGCCCGCCATCCCTGCTGCCGCCCCGGTTGATCTCAGTCCCCCTCTCCATTCGGCGCAGGAACCGAAAGCAAAACCCGAAGCCAGGCCTGAGTCTCCCGTCGCACCCGACACGGCGCCCCCCCTCACCGAGCCTTCCACGAGTCCGGCTGAAACGGCTGCGCCCGGCCCCGAAGCCGCCGCCGAGTCAAAAGAGGAACCCAGGCTCCGCAAGCCGCGTCCGCCCAGGAAGCCGAAGTCCGAAGAGACAGCCCTGGCGGCCACAGCGCCGGGGCCGGCCGAAGAGGGACCCGCCAGTCAACCGCTCGTGCTCGAGCTTTCGCCGTCGTCGGACGACCGCGCCGACGCCTTTGGTGACAAACCCGAATCCTCCGCCTCGTCCGATGGGGCGACGCGTCTGCTCGCCACGGCCTATGTCGGAATCGGCAACAAGCTTTTTATCCGCGGTGAAGGCCCGGGACTGAGCTGGGATCGCGGCCAGCCCATGCAATTTATTTCCATCGGCAAGTGGGGGTGGTCGACGCAGGACGCCACGGCGCCGGTACGCTGCAAGCTCTACAAGAACGACGAGACGCCCGCCCTCGGCGGTGAAATCACGCTCGAACCCGGCCGCCACATCGAGGTTTCGGCGATGTTCTGAGCGCTATCCGGCACGATACCGCTGATTGGCTTCAAAAACGCTGTTCCAGAAAACACGTACGGCCGCATCCCTTCGTACCTCCCGGAATCGCGTCCATTGCTGGTGCGAAAGAGTTCTGTATCGGGCCTCCGTCGGTCCGGTGCTCATTGAAAGGAAATTATCATCCGGCGCCTGTGTCCGGCGCGGTTCAGTAATGCGGAGGGCGGTCGTCGGGCAGTGCGTCGTCGTCGGATTCGGCCGCCGCGGCCAGCAGTGAGCGCAGGCCGGCGATCTCCAACTGCAGCTTGGTCACTTCCTCGCTGAACCGCAATATGGCCTTGTCCTGCTCGGCCACGTGGTGCTCGAGAAAAGCGTAACGTTCCTCCAGCTGGATCAGTCGTTCGATGTCGCTCATGGCGATAACAATGCAGATCGCGCGCCGAACCGCAACCCGCCATAGAATTGCCGCATGGCGCGCTTGCTCCTGTTCCTGCTGCTGGGCATCGCCGGTTGCACGAATCTGCCCAACTCCGGTCCGGCAACAGCCACCCGCAACACCGATTCGCTGATCCTCCTTTCCATTGATGCATTCCGGTGGGATTACATGCAAAAATATGACGCCCCCAACCTCCGCGCGCTGGCCCGGGACGGCGTGCACGCCCGGCGGATGACCTCGTGCTTCCCCTCGAAAACCTTCCCCAGCCACTACAGCATCGCCACCGGCTTGCGTCCCGCGCATCACGGTATCGCCAGCAACACATTCTACGATCCCGCACTCGCCGCCACCTTCGTCTTCGCGAAGCATGAGTGCGCCATCGACGGACGTTGGTGGCAGGGCGGCGAACCGATCTGGATTACCGCCGCCTTGCAGGGAGTGCGCAGCGGGTGCTTTTTTCTGGCCCGGCTCAGAGGCGGAAATCCGTGGGGCAAGACCGGCGTACTCCCAGACGTTCGACGGCAGTCTCACCTGCGCGCAACGTGTTGACGGCCTATTGAAGTGGTTCGACCTGCCGGCGGCCGAACGGCCGCGGTTCATCACCCTCTATTTCGATAACGTCGACCGGGCCGGCCACAAATCCGGGCCCGACGCACCCGAAACCGCCGCCGCAGTGAATGAGGCCGATGCCGCCATCGGCCGTCTGCTTGCCGGTCTCGCCGCCCGCGGCCTGCGCAAGACGGCCAGCCTGGTCATCGTCGCCGACCATGGTATGACGCCCTGCGGCCCCGATCGCGTCATCTTTGTCGAGGATCTGGTCAACCCCTTCGAGGTGACGGTGGACTCGCTGGGCGCCAATGGCGGGCTCCGGCCGAAGACCGGCACCGCCGCCGAGCTCGCCGAGCGGATCCGGGCCAAAAACGTGCCCCACCTGCAGGTTTTTCTGCGCGAGGAAACTCCCGCCCGGTTCCATTACCGCGACAATCCACGCATCCCGCCGGTCGTACTCATCGCCGACGAGGGCTGGAACATCGAGAGCAAACTGAACTGGCCCAGCCGCGCCGTCACCTATATCCGAGGCCAGCATGGGTACGATCCGGCATTGCCCGACATGGGCGCGCTCTTCTTGGCCATCGGCCCGGCCTTCCAGAGGGGAGTGGAGATCGATGACTTTGAAAACATTGAGATTTACAATCTGCTGTGCGCCGTGCTTGTCGTGAAGCCCGCCCCCAACAACGGCGACCAGCGCCTCGTACGCGAAGCCCTCGCCCGCTAGGAACGCGGCCAGCCGAGGCCGCTATTTACGGCAGGCAGGTCCGCCTTTAGCGGCCGCGCCCCGAGACAATGTTCGAGCTGGCTCACGAGTTGTTCGGCATCGAACGGTTTGGCCAACATCAGCGCTTCCGGCACCAGGCTGAGACATCGCGCCCGGTAGTACTCCGGACGCCCCGTGATGAACACAACCGGCAGCGCTGCGTCAGCATCTTCCCGCCGGATCTGCTCATACAGCTCCAAACCTGTCATGTCGGGCAGTTCCATGTCCAGTATCACGGCGTCCCAGCGGGATTCCCGTATCTTTCGCAAGGCTCCGCAACCGTCGCCAGCCATATCCACTATGTACCCGACCCGGCGCAGCACCTTGACCAGCAACCAGCGCAGGCTTTCCACATCATCCACCACCAGGATGCGGGGGCAGGGCGAAGCGAGGATGCCGGTAGCCGGTTTCATGGTTCGCGCCGACCGGCCAACCGGGGCAGTTCCTGCCGCTGCGAACGATTCAATAACACCTCCAGTTCCTGCTCCACTTCCAAGTAGGCCGAGCGGACAGCGGGGTGCGATTGCAACTCCCGCAGGCGTTGGCAGATACGAACCAGCGTCGTCAACAGCCGGCTGCAATGAATTCGCCGCACCCGGCCTGTTTTTCCCTTGCCCGCTTTTTTCCGGTGTTTTTTCACTCCCGTTGAATGCAACATATTTTGTAGTTGCCCAATTTTTGTCAACATCGATCTAATTGCCCACTGGCCCGGTGCTGCCCGCATTGACAACCCCGGCCTCCGGCTTCATGCACCTTCCCGATGCAATACACCCAGCTTTTCCGCAAATTGCGGGAACAAAAGGGACTCAGCCACGAAGCTTTGGCTGCCCTGGCCCGCTGCCATCGCAATACCGTCCTTAACGTCGAAGGCGGACGCCAGGTGAAGTTCAAGACGATGGCCCGCCTGATGGGGAAAATGGGGTATGCGGCCGATTCATCGGAGATGACCAGCCTCGCCCTTCTCTGGCTGGAGGCCACCAGCGGCATCCGCCTGTCCGAACCCGCCACCCTCGCCACCGCCCGCCGCAAGGTTTCGACCTATGCGCGGACCACCAACCAGGCTTTGACTCAACTGACCGAGACGATCCGCCAGGCCGGCCTCGACGAGGAGGAGATCCGCCTGCTGACTTTCGCCGCGAAACATGGCGAAATGCTCGGGATCATCGAATCGATCCGCGACCTGCTCAGCTCCTCCGCCGAGTCCTCAGCGGAACTCAAGGTGGCAGAGGACAAATAGTCGCCAGATCGCGGGCCAGGTTTCCTGGGGCGCGCGATCCCCACGGCTCTCCTTCAGGCGCCCTTCTGCGCGGTGGTTGCCGATGTCCTCATGGGCGACGGGCGTCGGTAGAGACACCGGCGCCCACCCGATTGCAGATTCCCGAGAATCACTTCAGCAGCGACCGCAGCGCGGTCGGGGTTGAGACCGGCTGCCGGCAGGTGAAATTCTCGCACACGTAGGCGGTCGCACGGCCGTCCAGCGGCTTCATCTCCGCGAGATAGGGCATGCGCTCCGCCAGCCACTGCTGGCCGGCGCCGCCGTCGGCCGCCAGCAGCACGCGCCTCGGCCCCAGCCGTTCGTGCAGCACTGCCGTCAGTTCACGAAAATCATCCCGCCGCGGATCGCCGGCGATTACCACGGTGCGCGGCGGCTCCAGCGCCAGCATGGTGGCGCAGAGCATTTGCGGCAGCGCAGACGGCGCGGCGATCCAGCGGGCCCGCAACGATTCGATCGTCCGCCGCGCCCGGTCGGTGCGCCGCAGTTCACTGCCGTCATTTTCGCCCAGGGCCCGGGCCAGCCTGAGCAGGTTGAATGCCGCCACCGATGACGGCGCGGGCTCCGCGCCGTCGTAGTCTTCCTTCAACCGGACAATGACGCCGGGGTCGCCGGCGCGGGAATTGAAGTAGCCGCCGCTCTCCCCGTCCCAAAACAAGCCGTCCATCGCAGCCTGGAGTTGCTCCGCCCATTGCAGCCAGCGGATTTCGAATGACGCCTCGTACAGATCGAGCAGCCCTTGCACGAGAAAGGCATAGTCCTCCGCAAAGCCTTCGATGGCACTCCGGCCCTCGCGATAATTCCGGTAGAGCACGCCCCGTGCCGGATCGTAGAGCTCCCGCCTCAGGAATTCCGCTGCGCGGATGCCGGCGGCCAGGCAGGCGGGATCGCCGAGCACTTGGACTCCCTTAGCCAGGGCCGAAATCATCAGTCCGCTCCAGGCCGTGATGATCTTGTCGTCCAGATGGGGCCGGGGCCGGCTGGCCCGTGCCTCGCGCAGTCGCGCCAGGCAGAGCCGCAGCTTTTCGCCGGCCGCATGCACATCGAGCCGGCATTCGTCCGCCGTGGCCGCCAGCGCGCGTCGCTGCCGCAGGACGTTTTTGCCGCGAAACTCACCCAGCGGGTCGCTGATCCCCTCGACGTTGCCCCCGGCTTGCACGCCAAAGTGGAGGCAAAAGATCTCGGCGTCCGCCCCGAGGGCGCGCTCGATCTCGCCCTGCGACCAGACGTAGTACGCGCCCTCGGCGTGTTCCTCAGCGCCCGGCCGCAGAAGACTGTCGGCATCCTCGGCGGAATAGAACCCGCCGGACGGGCTGGTGAGATCACGGCCGACATAGTCGAAAACCTCGCGGGCGATCCTCGCGTAGAACTCGTCTCCCGTGGCCTGCCGCGCCTCGAGGAAGACGGACGCGAGCTGCGCCTGGTCATAGAGCATTTTTTCGAAGTGCGGGACAAACCACTCCGCGTCCACCGAGTAACGGTGAAAACCACCGCCGACATGGTCGTGCATTCCCCCTTCCGCCATCTTCTGCAGGGTGAAGTACGCCATCCGGACTGCCTCGGCTCCGTCCTTCGCCTCTCCGCGCTGCTGTCCGGCGAATCGGAACAGGAAATTGAGCACCGCCGGGCGCGGGAATTTCGGCGCGCTGCCAAAACCGCCCCAATTGGGATCGAACGATTCAGAGCAATGCGCATAGCATTGCCTGACGGCCTCCTCCCCGAGAATCGCCAAATCGTCTTCCCCGGTGGCGGCAGCGCTGTCGAACTGGGCCGGATTCCGACCGTGGCCGCGCAGGGCTTCGGTCACCTGTTCGCCGACTTTGATGAAATTCTCCCGGTCTGCAGTCCATCCTTTGGCCAGGGCCCGAAGCACCGTGAGAAACCCCGCCCTTCCCTGCCTGTCCTCGGGGGGAAAATAGGTGCCACCGTAAAACGGCTTGAGTCCCGGAGTCAGCCAGACGCTCATCGGCCAGCCGCCGCGCCCGGTCGCCGCCTGCACGTACGTCATGTAGATGTGATCGATGTCGGGCCGCTCCTCGCGGTCGACCTTGACCGGCACAAAATGCCGGTTGAGCGTGGCGGCCACGGTTTCGTTTTCAAACGATTCGTGGGCCATCACATGGCACCAGTGGCAGGTGGAGTAGCCGACCGAGAGAAAAATCGGCTTCTGCTCGCGCCGGGCCCGGGCGAAGGCCTCCTCGCCCCACGGCAGCCAGTCCACCAGATTGTGCATGTGCTGCCGGAGGTAGGGCGATTTTTCATGCGCAAGCCGATTGGGGCGTGGCCGCGGGCGGCCGTCGGATTCGGTCATGCGGGGCAATGAAACCAGCGGGGGCCGCAAAGCGAATGGAAACTTCACTCTTTCCTGCGCGGGCATCAACCTGTTGCCTCTTCTATTGCAGTCGGCGACCTTTGATGTTCCCCGCCTTCCTTACCACCGTGTGCTTCTCCCTGTCCGCCGTGCTGGCGAACCGCAGCCAGCAGGTGCTCGGGCCGGCGCGCGCCAATCTCGGCCGCCTCCTGGTGGGTCTGGTGTTCCTCGGATTGTGGGCCTTCCTGTTCGGGCAGGGACTGCGCGGCGCGGCCCTGAACCAGTTTCTGCTGAGCGGCGTGCTCGGCATGGGCCTGAGCGATCTCGCCTTTTTCGCGGCCCTGCCCCGGCTCGGCTCGCGGCTGACGACCATGATGAACCAGTGCCTCGCCGTGCCGATCGCGATCATGGTCGAATGGCTGTGGCTGGACACCCGGCTCACCCCGGCGCAACTCGCCTGCAGTGCCGTCATCCTCAGCGGCATCGTGCTCGCGCTCATGCCGACCCGGGCGAATCCGCCGCGGGTCAAGGTACGCAGCTGGGGCGTCGTGTTCGGAGTGCTGGCCGCCGCGGGCCAGGCTCTCGGCGCCGTGGTCAGCCGGCGGGGCTTTGCCGTTGCCGCCGCCGCCGGGGAGCACCTCGACGGACTCACGGCAGCGTTCCAGCGCATCGTGGGCGGTCTGGTTCTCACCGGCACCTGGTTTGCCCTGCAATGGTGGGTTGAGTCACGGCGCGCCGATCCGACGCGAACGGCCGCGGCCCGCGCCCATCAGCCCCGGGACTACCTGTGGGTGCTGGGCAATGCCTTTGCGGGCCCTATTCTCGGCATGAGCAGCTATCAGTGGGCGCTGGCCACGGCCCCCAGTGGAATCGTGCTCCCCATCACTGCCACCACCCCGCTCGTCATCATCCCCTTCGCCCGCTGGATCGAGGGCGAAAAATCACCGTTCCGCTCGCTCGTGGGCGGCGCCATCGCCGTCGGCGGCGCGGTCGCGCTCACACTGGTCAGCTAGTCAGCAACGGTATTTGTCACCTATTGGGTGACTTTCTCGTCAGATCAACGGGACAGGCCGGTCCGCCATGGGTGCATGACACGTGATTGACAACCAATCCGAAGTCATGGGCGAACCCATCCCGTAAACGACGGAACCCACGAAGCGAAAATCCACACGGTGCTCAATCGCGGCCGTCACGTCCACCAGCTCGCGCATTACGAGGGCGGCCAGCGCAGGCGGCAGACGCCTGCCGATGCCTGCGCCGCCCGACGCGATACGAGGATCGTGCTCGCGCGATGGAAGCACGGCGCTGACCATCCCCCTCCTCGGCACGGCCGACCTGGAGAGCCACTCCATCGCTCGCCGGGGCGCACGCGCCTTGACCGCCGGGCGGGCGGGCGCTTTCGTGGGCAGCTTCCATGCTCACACTGGCCGGCGTTTCCAAGTCCTTCGGCCCGCGCACCCTGTTCGCGGACGTGTCGCTGTTCGTGAAGCGCACGGACCGGCTGGGCCTGGTCGGCGCCAACGGCACGGGCAAGACCACTTTGTTCAATCTCATCCTGGGTGAGGATTCGCTCGAAGCGGGCACAATCGAGTGGGAACGGGGCGCCAGCTTCGGCTTCCTGCCCCAGGAAAGCGCGCCGGCCGGCGCCGAGACCATCCTGGAGATCGCCCTCGGACATTCGCCGCATCATGCGGCCGGTGAAGCGCTCGATGAGCACGACCCGGATTACACGCTCGAACCGCGGGCGAAGAAGATCCTCGCCGGCCTCGGCTTCCGCGAGAGTGACGCCGAGCGCCCGGCCAAGACCTTTTCCGGCGGCTGGGTGATGCGGGCCCACCTCGCCCGCCTGCTCGTGCAGGAACCCACGCTGCTCCTCCTCGACGAGCCGACCAACCACCTCGATCTCGAGGCGCTGCTTTGGTTCCAGGCCTACCTGCGGAATTATCCCGGCGGACTCGTGATCATCTCCCACGACCGCGCGTTTCTCAACGAGCTGTGCACCGGCATCCTCGAGCTGCGCAACCAGACCCTCTACCGCTGGACGGGCAACTTCGACGATTACCTCCGGCAGAAGGAGGCGCACCACGCCCAGCAGCTCTCCGCCTACAAGAACCAGCAGCGCGAAATCGCACACCTCCAGCGTTTCGTCGACCGCTTCGGCGCCAAGGCCAGCCTCGCCTCGCGCGCCAAGTCCAAGGAAAAGCAGATCGAGCGCCTGCGCGAGGATGCCGTCGCGCTGCCCGAGGACGACATCAGCGCACCGCGTTTTCATTTCCCCCAGCCGCCGCGTTCGGGTCTTAAGGTCGCGACCCTCGCCAAGGTGCAGCAGGCCTACGGCGACCTCGTCGTCTACCGCGACCTGGATTTCCAGGCCGAGCGCGGCCAGCGCCTGGTGCTGGTGGGCCCCAACGGAGCCGGCAAGTCGACGCTGCTCAAGATCCTCGCCGGCCTCGTCCCGATCCAGGGCGGGGAACGCGAACTCGGCAGCAACGTCCGCGTCGGCTATTTTTCCCAGAACCGACTGGAGAACCTGAACCCGCGGCACACAGTGCTGGAGGAGGCGATGGAAATGCGCGCGGAAAACCCGGCGATCACCGAGCAGCTGGCGCGCACCATTCTCGGCGGCTTCCTGTTTCGCAGGGATGATGTGTTCAAGCGCGTCTCCGTCCTTTCCGGCGGTGAAAAATCGCGCCTGGCCCTGGCAAAGTTTCTTCTCGCGCCACCCAACCTGCTGCTGATGGACGAGCCCACCACGCACCTCGACATCGCCAGCACGGATGCGCTGGTCAACGCGCTCCGCCAATACGAGGGCACCCTCATCTTCATCAGCCACGACGTCTATTTCATCCGGGCCATCGCCAACCAGGTGCTGCACGTCCATGCTGGGCGCCTCACGCCCTATGCCGGCAACTACGATTACTATCTCGACAAGTCCCGCGCCTCCTCGGCCCGCGCGGCGCTGACCGCCGGATTCACCGACGCGCGGCCCCAGCCAGGGGCCGCCGCGCCTCCAGTTTCATCCGGATCGAAGACAAAGGAGCAGCGCCGGGCCGAAGCCGAGGCGCGCACCGCCCGCAACAGGCAACGCCGCGCGCTGCAGGCACAGGTCGACGCGCTGGAAAAGGAAATCACCGAACTCGAGGAGCGGCAGGGCGAACTCACCGCCCGGCTGGAGGCGCCGGAAACATACCAGGAACCCGGCAAACCGGCGGCGGTGAATCGCGAGTTGAGCGGGGTCGTCGACCGGCTGCACGCCGCCACGGCCGAGTGGGAGTCCCTGGTCACGGCCCTCACGGCGCTGGATCAGAACTGAACATGCAGATAGCGACAGCAGGCGGCGGCCCGTGGTAAACCGGCGGCCTTCCTCCGTTGAGCCCTCATTCTCCCTCGCCAATTTCACCATGACCTCGAGGCATGTGGTCGACGATTTTCTGGCGCAGAAGGCGCTCGCCATTGTCGGCACTTCCCGCACGGAAAGAAAGTTCGGCAAGCGGACGCTGCGCGGACTGGTGGCCAACGGTTACCGGATCTTTCCGGTCCACCCGAGCGCCGCCGTTATCGAAGGACGGCCGCGCGCTCCAAGTCTCGCCTCACTGCCTGAACCCGTCGGGGTGTGCTGATCGTCGTTCCGCCAGCGCAGACGATGCAGGTGCTGCGGGAAGCTCTCGCCACCGGCGTCCGTCGTGTCTGGATGCAACAGGGTGCATCATCTCCTGCCGCTGTGGCGTTCTGCGCGACACACGGCATCGCTGCGGTGCACGGCCACCGCATCCTCATGTTTCTGCCGACCGGCTACGCCATTCATCGATTCCACCGCTGGCTCTGGCATGTGCTCGGCCGGCTGCCGCCGGATACGGCCACCGCGCCGTAGCTGGATGCACCGCCCTTCCCTGCGACCGGAACCACGCCGGACCGGCTCTGCAACCGTTGGGATGTGGCATTCTGTTTTGTCACCCAATAGGTGACAAATACCCCGGGGCACGGGCGGGTGCGGCGAAAAGCGGGGTGCGCCCCAGAGGCCGCCCCAGTAGCCAACGACGGACAGCGAACCGGGGGCCCACCCTGGCGCAGGATGGGGCGCGTCAACCCGCGGTCGCACGCACCCAGCAATCAGCTTCGGCCGAGCGCGAGGAACGATTTGGCTGACGCAAGAGCCGACTTGCGCGTGGTCGCCGGGGCGGCCGACAGGGGCTGATGAGCTGGCGAGCGCTCACGTTGCACCAGATGGGCTTCGCGTCGTTGCAGTTCCTCCTCCCGCCGCAAAGACGCGTGGTGCTCCTTGATTGCGAGGCGTTCGCCGACCAGGTTTTTGCGCTCCGCTTCCAGGATGGCCGCCGCCCGTTGCATCCTGTCACAGCCGGCGCCCAACCCAGGGGCCGGGCGGTCTTCCTAGCCCTGGCGTTCGTGCTGCCCTTGTGCCTCCACTTCGTTGGGGTGGTGCTGGCGTTCCGCGCCGTGGCGATCCTGGTGCCGGGCGTGACATTGAGCGTCGTGTTTCAGCTGGCACATTGCGTCGAGGAGGCGGATTTCCCCTTCTCCCGGCTGTTCGAGCAGGCCTGCCGCGAGTACGGTGTGAAACACCTTGAGCACGAATCCATCCGGTCCGGACTGGCTTCTCACCACCGCTGGCGGCGCCGGATGGGGCTGCCGGATGCGGCCGCATAGGCCGGACCCGCGGAGACGGCTCCTGGCGGCATGCGCTACCCTGTGATTTCGCGGTGCCGCGACCCACTTATCAATACTTCCAAGTCAAGCCGATGCTGGTCAGGTCGCGACGCCATTCGCGGTTTGGATCATTCAGCGCCGAGGCGTCGTGTCCGATCTCATGCATATAGCCGAACACCCATTCCCACTGGGCGTCGGCGCGCCAGGTCACTCCGGCCGTGCCGGCATAGATCCAGTCTTTTCGCACAATGCCATCGTATAGCCCCGCCAGAGCCTTGCCACCAATCGTGACGCTGATGCTCTGCGAAAAATCGTGTTTCCAGACCGTCTGGCAGGATACATCATTGTAGCTGGCGAATCCGGTGCTCGACACCCACTGGAAGTGCTTGGTCGTGAGTTGCACGGTGTCCCCCGGCGCCACGCGCAACGTGGCGCTTGCATCGGCGAACAACCGGGTCAGGTAGCGATGACCGGCTGAACCGGACGCATAGTGATGATAATCCGGACCGGCTTGCACGGCGATTTTCAACCAGGGCGCGAGCTGGCCCTCCACCCCGAAGACCAGCCGGTCATAGTGATTCGACCGGTCGCTGGGCCGGCCGCCGTCGCGATCCTGAAACTGGTAGCCGTGCCGGTAGCCCAGCCAGAATGTCGGGCGGCCTTTGCCCGCGCAGCCCGCATCGACGCCGCCCTGGATGTCGTAGCGATCGACATAATTGTCGTAGCCCGCCGCCGCACTTTGGACGGTGCGCAGATCGTAGCCCGCAAAAGCGCCTGCCGCGCGGACGAAACCAACCGGCCCATCCACCCGTACCGCCAGGCTCGACCGGTTCTGCCATTGCTCCCGCCGTTCCCGTCCCTGCGCGATCGTGAAACAGCTGTGGCCCAGGCCAAAGGCCGGCGCCTGCCGGGATCCATCCACATAAGTGGTCTGGGTCGACGCCTCCCAGTTTGCCGCGGCCACCTCGCCCTTGCCACTGAAGGTGCCGACATGGCGCATGTTGTCCTCCGACGAATCGCTCCAGTACCATGCGGCCATGGGGGCATAACTGGCCGCGATGCCGCACGGCAGCGTCCCCGACACCTGCGCCGAGAGCGTGGTCACGGCCGACCCGCGATCGCCGAGCGGCCCCTGGTCCATGCGAAACACATCGGTGTCGTAGGCCTGCTCGAATCCCACGGCCACCTTGAGTGCCTGGGCCGCAGGCTCCGCGCCTCCAGTGGTTGCGAACAGACTGGCGGCGGCAATACCCGCGGCGGCCCGAATGGGCCGGCCGCAACGAAGAAGACCGGTGTGAAAGGATGAATGCATATGGATCGGACGTGAGGCAAAGGGATCAGCACCCTTCGGCACGCCAAAGGAGTGAGTTCATCAAACTCCCGCCGCCACCGGCAAGTGCGCTTGAAAGATAGTCCTCCGTCTAAACACGGCTCCACGAACCCTTATCCCCCAGGTGTCGCGTGCGGCGGCATATCGATCAGCCGGCGCGCGATTTCTCGCGGCCGGCCGATGCTTCTTAAGCAGCTTACAAGCGAAGACTTCCTGAGCTTAATTTTGCGGCTGCGCCTTTGCTGCGGCGGGTTCGAGCGCCTCCTGCCACCCGGATTTCTCGGCAAACGACCAGCCCGTTGCCAGTTCCGGCACGAACCAACCCAGGCCGTCTTCTGGATCCAGGGTGCCCCTGCCATGAAATTCCCGCCTTTCTTTTCTCCTCCCCCAGACCGGGGCAAGCTCCGTGACATTGGACCCAAAGCAAATAAAACCTTTTAATATCCGTCTTATCATCCGGTTGTCCGTTGCGTGATGAAACGCCCCATGTTTTGATCATCATTCAGCCATGCAAATCATCGTCGTCTCAACCATGCCAGCCCCGGGCACATCATTTTTTAACGGAGGCATCCTATGAAAATCGGCATCGTGGGAAGTGGTCGGGTAGGCTCGACCGCCGCCTATGCCCTGATTCAACGCGGCACGGGCGGTGAGATCGTCATGGTGGATATGGATCTGAAGCGCGCCAAGGCGGAGGCGGCGGATCTGATGCATGCCACTCCATTTGCCAACCCCATGCGCGTG
>JAQUYL010000026.1 GCA_028691845.1 Opitutaceae bacterium | reverse complement strand
CTCGCCGGAGCAGGAGCAGTCTGCGCGAAAGCGAGACTGGTAATAGTAGCCGCACCGATTAGGGCCAAGCTACGCAGCAACCTTTTTCCTACGGGAGGAATCATGTTCATTCAGGGTTAGGGGTTAGAGGTTAAAACGAACCTATTGAGTCCATTCGTCTTCAGGGCTTCAGTCAACTTTCTAGATGTAGCACACCCCATCATGGGCGCGCCTAATATATGCAATCACTATGGCTTATCCTACTCATCACCCTCCGCTCAATCCGGGCAAGGGAGTAAGCTTCGCCTCCTCCCTTCAACCCTCCTCATAAATCTTCTTAACTCACCAATCCTCCCTACCACCGATCCGCTTTTGCTGAACTTGACGTACACAACTTAGGCGGGGCCTTTCTTGGCCAGGCGTATGCAGGGGGGTAGCTTCTGCTAATACCGACGCGAAATCTGGCCCCTTTGTTTGCCTTTTTTTGGAGGATCGGGCTTCTTTGAGTCGATGTAATGACAGGCTCGATGACGACTCCGGCCTGCAACAGCATATGCTTTCCCCGTGGCGTTGCACAGCATCCTGGCCCTCTTGACTAAGCACATAGTGGACAAATTCCTTCACCTTGGGGCCTGTCTTGGCCCATCAGGGCAGGTATTGTATCCTTTCAAAATCTAACATTTTAGGAATTATACCATCAACTGGCAAAAGCGGGATTGCCTATCCCCGGATTTCCTCAAAATGCGGGCCGTTCCTTCTAAGAATGCACTAATTCGACTGGATTGCGCTCGAAATAGCACCCAATAACCCACAAATTATTGGCATTCCGAAACACTTTTGAAAAGTAAGCTGTTTTTCGCAATTATCGTATATTGCTATTTATAATAGGCTTATTTTAAAAGGAAGGGTGGCAGAGTGGTCTATTGCGGCGGTCTTGAAAACCGTTGGGCCCGCAAGGGTCCCGGGGGTTCGAATCCCTCCCCTTCCGCCAGCTTGAGTTCCTTCGTAACACACCTTCCAAGGAACTTTCCCGTATGAAGCCAACGGGTTACGAGAGAATGTATCTTTACGGTCGGCCAATGCGATCTCCAGCCACGCCTGTCACTCTGTGGGCGCGTAATGGGTGCTGATGGGGAATTGATGGGGAACTGGCACCCCCTTCCGCCACCACCTACCCTAGCCCAGGTTCAGGGGGCGGCAGCTTCCGGGGTTGAGGGGCTGCAATGCGCACAGGATCCCAGAAATTGGGACAACACAGCATAGATCGAAATTTACCGGTTCCCACGGTTCTTCATCGCAAGCTTCAGTGGTCATTGTTGCCCTCCTTCTCCTTAAGCTTGAACGCCCCCGTTCGGTTGAACAGTTGAGCACTGTGGTGAAGAAGCGTCGCCGTCTCCCTCCTTATCGTGTTTTCTGGCAGCATGCTTCGCTCATGCGCCAGAATCAGGTCGGCGAAGCTGCTTCAACGGGGCCGCGCTCCGGAGAGCGCGGAGAGAGGCTGCGGTTGCCAGGGTTCGCCCCCTGCGCCACGAGGAACGCGCAGAGCAGCGATGCGTTTCCGGGCCTCAACCGGTAACATGATGTATCACAGCTTGATCTTGATCTGAATCAAGGAACACTCAAGTCGGCTAAGGTAAGATCTCCACTTCCCGGGCAAACACACGTTTGGCGGGATCAAAACATCATTAGAAAACAAAAAAACCAACGGAGAGAGACTAATGTCCATGTTCTGCTACCAATGTCAGGAAGCCTTGAAAAACACCGGATGCATTACAAACGGTGTATGCGGAAAGAAGAGCGATACCGCCAATCTACAGGATCTGCTCATCTGGATACTGAAGGGTATTGCCGTGCTGGAAGAGCGGTCCGGCCGTCCTGTCTCTCCTGAAACGGGCCTTTTCATGGTGCAATCCCTCTTCGTCACGATTACCAACGGCAATTTCGATAACGCCAGCATTACGGCCCAGATCCAAAAGGCTCTTGAGATCAAGAAAAGGCTTCTGGCGGAAGCAGGCAATGACGGGACTTTGCCGGAAGCCGCCACTTGGTTTGATTCAGAAGCTGCATTTGCCGCCAAGGCCAAGCTGGTGGGGATCCTGACCGAACCCAACGAAGACCTGCGCTCTCTTAAGGAACTCATTCTCTATGGCGTCAAGGGGCTTGCCGCCTACGCCGAGCATGCGGCCATGTTGGGCAAGGAGGATGAAGCCATCTATTCCTTCGTGGTCAAAGCCATGGCCAGCCTCACCAGGAATCTAACGGTGGACGAACTGCTGGCCATCACGCTCGAAACTGGCGAATACGCGGTCAAGACGATGGCACTGCTGGACACGGCCAACACCGGCGCCTACGGCAAACCCGAGGTCACCAGAGTGAACATTGGCGTGCGAAAGAATCCTGGCATTCTGGTGTCGGGCCACGATCTGCGGGATCTGGAGGACCTGCTGGTGCAGACGGAAGGCACGGGCATCGATGTTTATACCCATTGCGAAATGCTTCCGGCCCATGCCTACCCGGCCTTCAAGAAATTCAAGCACCTCGCAGGCAACTACGGGAACGCCTGGTGGCAGCAGGCCAGTGAATTCGAGAGTTTCAACGGGCCCATTCTCATGACGACCAATTGCATCGTGCCGATCAGGCCGTCCTACAAGGACAGGCTCTACACCACCGGCATGGCGGGGTATGATGGAGCCGTACATATCGAGGATCGGCCGAAAGGCGGCCGAAAGGATTTCACTCCACTTATCGAGCAGGCACGTTCCTGCAATCCTCCCAAGGAAATAGAAACCGGAACGGTGACGATCGGCTTTGCCCACGACCAGATTCTGGCGCTGGCTGACAAAGTAGTGGATGCGGTCAAGAGCGGCGCCATCAAACGCTTTGTCGTCATGGGCGGCTGCGACGGTCGTCATAAGGAACGCAGTTACTTCACGGACGTGGCCAAGGCTCTGCCGCAGGACAGCATCATTCTCACTGCCGGGTGCGCCAAATACCGCTACAATAAGCTGCCGCTGGGAGACATCGGCGGCATTCCAAGGGTGTTGGACGCCGGCCAATGCAACGACAGCTATTCGCTGGCGCTGGTGGCCTTGAAACTGAAGGAGGTCTTCGGCCTCGATGATATCAATAAACTGCCCATCTCTTTCGATATTGCCTGGTACGAACAGAAGGCCGTGACCGTCCTGCTGGCTCTGCTTCATTTGGGCGTGAAAGGCATTCGCCTCGGCCCAACGCTTCCCGCCTTCCTCTCTCCGAATGTGGCCAAGGTTCTGGTAGAGAGTTTCGGCATAAAGCCCATCGGCTCAGTGGAAGCAGATGTGGCGGCAATGGCTGCCGGAAAATAACAACCCTCGCGGCGAGATAAGCCGCACCATGGCTCCGTTCCCGCCTCCTTTGCCCTCGGGTGGGCGGAGCCATTTTTGTGCGCACCTAAGCCTCGGAACCGATGCGATCTTGAGTTTCCTTGAGCGAGTGCTTCTGCGCCGTGTCGGCTGGCATTCCCTTCGGGGATGACCGCACCAGGACGCAATGAACACACATAGCCCTCCTGCCATTCATTTCTTGCGTCGCATTTAAGCACAAAGAAACGCACAACGTCGCCATCGTGCGTTTCGGTTAAAGTGGTCGGGCCGGAGAGATTCGAACTCTCGACCTCTTGCACCCCATGCAAGCGCGCTACCAGGCTACGCTACGGCCCGACAAAAAAGAGGAACCCTACAAGAGACATGCCCCAGCCTGACGCAAGCCCTTTCCTAAGGATGTTTCACAGAAACCCATCCCGCCTGCTGCCTCGACTGGACATGGCGCGACGGAGGGGACTCGAACCCCTGACCGACGGTTTAGAAAACCGTTGCTCTATCCAGCTGAGCTACCGTCGCACGAAAAGAGGCGGAAATCCGGGGGTAAAAGATGGTGGAGCAGACCGGGATCAAACCGGCGACCTCATCGTTGCGAACGATGCGCTCTATCAACTGAGCTACTGCCCCATCAAACGAGCCGAAGCTTTTACGGGAAGGTCTTCGACAGAGTAAAATCAAAAATTTCGACCACCGTTTACGGCCCGAAAAATGCATGTTGGCCACATCCTCAAACAGGCCCCTAATTTGTGGTTGCCAGTTGTCTGTTCCCCGGGAAAAAATAATTGTCTACATGCGGTCACGCCCAACCAATGAATCATTATGAAAAAGACCATTAAAAATAGAATCAAGGCCCCCACCCCCTCTCCCGCCCCAACCAAACCCCTCAAGGCTGCGATCCCGTCCAAGAAACAGGCGGCCGCCCCCGCCCAACCGCCCACCACGTTCATCTCCGCCAAGGTTGATATCGGATTCGGCAACACCCTGTTTGTGCGCGGCGACGCGCCTGGCCTGTTCTGGGACAAGGGCACACCGATGGAATGCGTGACCGCCGACCTTTGGACCATTGCCATCCAGGGTGCCACTAAGCCGGTCGTGTTCAAATTCCTTGTGAATGACATCCAGTGGAGCAGCGGCGAAGATTACGCCATCGCCCCGGGGCAGAGCGCCACGCTGACTCCGGCCTTCTGACCCCAGGATGAGTCAATCCTGCCGCCCGCCAGCGCTGCTTCCAGCTCTGTCATTCGACGGGAGTGTCGGCCAGCCCCGCCCGGGCAGGCACAGTTTACCGATCCGGATTGATCGCCACCAACGCCGTTTTCACGAGATCGACGGTGACGCCCGCGCCTTGCTCATTGTGTGCCTCAATCACCGTGCAACGCATGCGCACCCGGCTGAAGGGATAAGGCACATAAAACCGGTCCCAGCTATTATTGAGCCGCCAGGCCCGGGTAAACTCCGCGCCCAGCAGAACCATCGGTGCTCCTGTACGTCGGGCAACGATCAGCGCGCCCCCCTTGACCTCATACCTCGGCCCCCGTGGTCCGTCTGGTGTAATGCCCACGTCGTGCCCGGCGCGCAGGCAATCGATGAGTTCCCGGGCGGCTTCGCGCCCAAGCCGGCTGCTCGAGCCCCGCACCGGCATGATACCGATAAGCCGGTAAAAGGCAGCCAGCCATGCACCATCACGGCTGGCACTGACGAGCCCGTAGACCGAACGCCGTTTGCGGTAGCGTCGGAAAATCTCCGGAGACAAAAATAATCGATTATGCCAGAGGATGATCGCGACCGGCACATCGGAAAATGTGAGCCGCCGCATCGTCTCTTCATCGACCTCGAAACGCAGTGTGCGTCCCCACAGGCGCAGCAATGCGGCAAGCAGCCAGAGCACAGCGCGGCGCCAGCCTCGCACTTCATTCACCAGAACTGTCTCGTTGCTTTGCAGAACGCCTTTATTTCACGCATGATGGCGCTCTCGCCAAGATAATCTTGCGTCTCGCGGATTTCCCCGGCCCAGCCTTGCGGACCAGGGCGGCACGGCTAGTTGAACTGTCCCCACCTTCCAGAAACGCCAGTTCACATGGAAGCCGCAGCGTTGCCCTCAACGATTGGGAGACTCCGGCGCGGGTTACCATCTCACAGCACTGAACTACGGCCATCTTCACTGACCGCAGCAAAGGACCGTTCACTACTAAGCTGTCTCCGGCAGAACGTCATGGGTAACGGCTGCAAATTGCTTAACATGGCAAACAACGCTTGACTTGACTAAACCCGATTCTACGTTGCCGCCTCTTATCCACTTTCCGGGGTGGTAGCTCAGCTGGTTAGAGCGTCTGCCTGTCACGCAGAAGGCCGCGGGTTCGAGTCCCGTCCATCCCGCCATTCATAACCAAGGAGTTACAGACTTCTTGGTTTTTTTGTGATTGTCTGAGGCCACGTAAATGCCACCAAACATGTAGCCCCAGAAAGCACATTCGCCGCCGGACAGATCATCCGGGAGGCCCTTCCTACAGCGTATAGCCAGAGGGGATTTGCATCCCCTTGCACACGCAAAGGATGCCGTCGCGAATGATGATGCCGTGCGGATATTCACCGTCCGGTTTGCCTTCCGGGGACAGCACTACGCCGTCGCCGATCCGGGCGTTCTTATCGATGATCGCACGGCGGATGCGGCAGTTGCGCCCGATGCCAACAGGGATGCGGCCCTGGGCGAGGTCAGCAGCAATCTCATTGTCGGGCTGAAAATAGTCGGCTCCCATCATGATCACCTCCTCAAGTTGGGAGGATTCGCCCAAGCGTGCCCGGATGCCGATGACGCAGTGTTTCAAGCTGGAATTGGTCACGATGCAGCCATCCCCCAAAAAAACATGATCAATCTGGCAGCAATTGATCTTTGACGGCGGAAGCGAGCGGGCGCGCGTATAGATAGGGGCATGCTGATCAAAGAAATTGAACGGTGGTCTCGGCTGGGCCAGGGCAAGATTGGCGTCGAAAAATGCCCGCACGGTTCCGATATCCTCCCAGTACCCCTCAAAGATGTGGGCGAAGAGGCGGGACTGACCGAGCAGGTTGGGGATGACCTCACGGCCAAAATCCTTCATGCGGTTGTCCAGGGCGCGCTGCATCACTCCCCGGCTGAACACGTAGATGCCCATCGAGGCGAGGCAGTGTTTTCCCGACAAGGGCGCCTCTAGTTTCCCCTCCAGCGTTGGGCTCAGGGCGAGGGCGTTGATGAGCGCCGGGTCCTTTGGTTTCTCCACGAATTCGGAGATGGCGAGATCATCGCTCACACGCATCACGCCAAGTCCCTGCACCTTGGAGACCGGCACTGGCGTTGCAGCTATCGTGACATCGGCCTTGGTGGCGATGTGCTGGGCGACGATCTTGCGGAAATCCATCCTGTAGAGCTGGTCGCCAGACAGGATCAACAGGAAGTCATGTTCGAAACGTTCGAAGTGAATCTGATTGCGCCGCACGGCGTCGGCGGTGCCCTGATACCAGTCGCTGCTGACTTCCGTCTGCTCCGCCGACAGAATATCGACAAACCCATGGTCAAACCGATCAAACTTGAAGCTTTTACGAAGATGCCGGTGGAGGGAGGCCGTCAGGAACTGCGTCAGCAGGAAAATTTGATTATAGCCGGAATTGATGCAGTTGCTGATCGGAATGTCCACCAGGCGGTATTTCCCCGCAAGCGGAACCGCAGGCTTGCAGCGTTCCTTGGTCAACGGGTAGAGCCGCGTACCGCGGCCACCGCCCATAATCACCGCCAGCACCTTTTTCCTTCGATCCGCAGTATAAGTTTCCATAGGGGTAAATTCTTGTTTAATTCTCCGTTAACGTTCAGAAATCGCCAGCAATTTCTTTAATCTATGTGTGGTATTGTTGGATATATCGGCAAACAGAAGGCGTCCGCCATTATTCTCGAGGGACTCAAGCGCCTGGAATATCGCGGCTATGATTCCGCCGGCCTCGCCGTCCAGCAGAACGGCCGCTTCGGCTTGGTGAAGAAGGTCGGCCGGGTGGACAATCTCATCGCCCAAGCCGCCAAGGCACGCCTCACCGGCACCACCGGCATCGGGCACACGCGGTGGGCCACGCACGGCGGCGTCACCGATGCCAATGCCCACCCCCATCTCAGCAGCGACGGCAAATTCGCCCTGATCCACAACGGCGTCATCGAAAATTATGTTAGTATAAAGAAATTCCTGCTGACCAAGGGCTACACTTTTCAGTCCGAAACCGACACCGAGGTGCTCTGCAACCTGATCGCTTACCATTACGCGAAGGAAACTGAGGAGGAAGGCACCAGCCGTTTTCTGACTTCGGTCCGCAAGACGCTCCACCACGCCGAAGGCACCTACGGCATCGCCACCATGTGCACCGACTGCCCGGCGGAAATCGTCGCCGCGCGCAAGGGCTCGCCGCTCATTCTGGGCGTGGGCGACAACGAATATCTGCTGGCCAGCGATGTCTCCGCCCTCATCAGCCGCACGCAGAACGTCGTCTATCTGAAAGACCGGGAGATCGTCCACATCACGGCCCGAAATTTTTCGATCAGCACCCTCGACCAGGAGGACGTGGCACCGGTCATAGACACGGTCACGTGGCGGGTGGAGGACTCCGACCTGGGCTCCTCCGCCCATTTCATGGAGAAGGAAATTTTCGAACAGCCCGCCGCTCTTGAAAACACCATGCGGGGCCGTTTCTCCGAGGATCAAAGCACGGCCAATTTCGGCGGTCTCAACCTCCCGCCGTTCGAATTCCGCCAGATCGACCGCATCCATTTTTGCGCCTGCGGCAGCGCCTGGCATGCCTGCCTGGTCACCGAACACCTGATCGAGCGCTTCGCCCGCATGCCGGTCGAGGTCGATTACTCCTCGGAATTTCGCTACCGCAATTCCCCTCTCCCCGCCAGCACGCTGTTCTTCATCATCAGCCAGTCGGGCGAAACCATTGACTCCCTCGCGGCGCTGCGCGAAGCCAAACGCAAAGGCTACAAGGTGCTCACCATGGTCAACGTCGTCGGCTCGACCATCGCGCGCGAGGCGGATGGCGGCGTGTACCAGCACGTCGGTCCGGAAATCGGCGTCGCCTCCACCAAGGCGTTTACCTCGCAACTCCTGCTCGGCGCCATGCTGGCGCTCTACTTCGCCCGGATGCGCGACATGAGTTACAGCGACGGGGTGGAGTATGTCCAGGCCTTGAAAATGGCCCCCGAACTGGTGCGCAAGGTCCTCGAGCAGGCGCCGCACATTCGCGAGATCGCCCGTCGCTACGCCCACTACAAGGATTTCCTCTTCCTGGGGCGCCTCTCCCTTTTCCCCGTGGCGCTCGAAGGAGCGCTCAAGCTCAAGGAAATCTCCTACATCCACGCCGAGGGCTACCCAGCGGCCGAGATGAAGCATGGCCCCATCGCGCTCATCAGCGAGCAGTGCCCCAGTGTGTTTTTTGCGCCCGCCGGCGAGATGTTCAGCAAGCTTGTGTCGAGCATGCAGGAGATCAAGGCCCGCCGGGGCAGGATCATCGCCATTGTCACCGAAGGCTGCGAGTTGCCTCCCGGGCTCGCGGATGAACTGATCCTGATCCCTCCCTGCCATGAAGCCGTGCTCCCCATCGTCGCCACGGTGCCCGTGCAACTGCTGAGTTACTACATCGCGGTTGAGCTCTGCCGCGACGTCGACAAACCGCGCAACCTCGCCAAGTCCGTCACGGTCGAGTAATCCGGGCCGCCCAGCCATGCAGATTTTTCCGACCCGCGAGGATTTCATCCACTTAAGCCGGCAGGGTAATGTCGTGCCCGTCTACGCCGACCTGCTCGCCGACTGCGAAACTCCGGTGTCGGCCTATGCGAAACTGCGCGGGAACGGCCCGGCCTTCCTGCTCGAATCCATCGAGGGCGGCGAGCATGTCTCGCGTTACAGCTTCATTGGCTGCAATCCGCGCAAGATTATCTCGTGCGGCGGGGCCACGACCACCCTGCGTGAAGGAACCGCCGTTCGCACCCAGCCGACGCCACCCGATCCATTGACGCTGCTGGAAGCCGAGATGAGCACCTACCGGCCGGTTTCGCTACCCGGCCTGCCGCCGTTCACCGGAGGCGCGGTAGGTTACCTCGGCTACGAATACATCCATCACGTCGAGTCCACCGTGCCCGTACCCCCGCGCGACGATCTGGGAGTGCCGCGTCTCTGGTTCATGCTTTCGGACTCCCTGCTGGTATTTGACCGCGCCCGGCAGACGCTGCGCCTCATCGTCAACGCCCATATCGGACAGGACGCCGACGCAGCTTATGTCTCCGCTGCGGCCGAACTCGCGCGGCTCTGGGCCCTGCTGCGCCAGCCGCGTGAACTCTCACCTGCCCCTCTTCATGAACCGCCGCCACTCACGGTGCCGCTGGGCAACTGTTCGAAGCCCGCTTTCGAGCGCATGGTGGGAAACTCGAAGGAATACATTCGCGCCGGCGATATTTTCCAGATCGTGCTGTCCCAGCGTTTCGAGCGCAGCTTCACCAAAACTCCGCTCGATCTCTACCGCACTCTGCGCACCGTCAATCCGTCTCCCTACATGTTTCTCCTAGAGGCGGACGGTTTTGCCCTCGTGGGCGCGTCTCCCGAAGTGCACGTGCGCCTGTCCGGACGCACCGCCGAAATCCGCCCCATCGCCGGCACCCGCCCGCGCGGAAAGACTCCGGCCACTGACGCCACCTTGGAAAAAGAGCTGCTGGCGGACGAGAAGGAGCGTGCGGAACATTTGATGCTCGTCGACCTTGCCCGGAACGATCTCGGGCGTGTCTGCGCCTACGGCAGCATTCACGTACCTGAATACATGGTGGTCGAACGCTATTCCCATGTAATGCACATTGTGTCACAGGTGGAGGGGCAGCTTGCGCCAGAACGATCCGCCTTCGACCTGATGCGCGCCACTTTCCCAGCAGGCACGGTTAGCGGTGCTCCAAAAATCCGCGCCATGCAATTAATCGCTCAGATGGAAGGATCGTGTCGCGGCACGTATGCCGGCGCACTTTGTTACTTCAGCTACAACGGCAATCTCGATTCGTGCATAACCTTAAGGACGGCATTGGTTAAGGACTCCAGGGTGCACATACAAGCTGGGGCTGGGATCGTGGCTGATTCCCAGCCATCCGCTGAGTATCAGGAGTGCATCAACAAGGCCTCCGCACTTTTCAAGGCAGTAGCTCTCGCTGACGGCATATAATCGCCGCAATAAATTGCCTATAAGGCAGTTGGAAGAGAACGGCCGGGCGAATGGACCGGTTTTCGCCCCATTGGGAGTTTTTTCGGATATTCCACCAACCTGGGCATCTAATATGCATTAGAAACATAATTACTCATTGCGTTTCTAATAATTCTGATAAGCCATACTAAGAAGGCCATCATGACTACCACGCCCAAAAATCGTCACCCGTCTGTTCCTGAAGCTGTAGCGGCCACGACACTGACCGCAGCCGTTTCCCTCCCGCCGGCCGACGAGCCGTTGACAATCAGACACGAATCACTGGTCCCTCCATCGGCCAAGCCCGACGGACCGGCTGAAATCGATCACCGTGACGAACGCTCGATGCTGCAACTTTATCTCAACGAAATCCGCCAGACCCCCCTTCTTACCATTGCGGAGGAGATCAAGCTCGCGGCGCGCATCAAGCGCGGCGACACAGCGGCCCGTGACCACATGATCAAGGCCAACCTGCGCCTGGTGGTCAAAATTGCCTACGATTACAAGGACATGGGACTGCCTCTCATGGATTTGATCAGCGAGGGCAACCTTGGCCTGATCAAGGCGGTGATGCGCTTCGATCCCGCCAAGGGCGGCAAGCTCAGCACCTACGCCGCCTGGTGGATCAAACAATCGATGAAACGGGCTCTTGCCAACCAGTCGAAGACCATCCGCTTGCCCGTGCATCTCGTCGACAAGATCTCCCGGATGAGAAAGACCATCCATCTGCTCACGGACGAACTCGGCCGCGAGCCATCCAATGAAGAAATCGCCGCCGAAATGCAGGTGCCGGTGAACAAGATCGCCCTACTCAAGACGGTCAGCGTGCGACCGGCTTCACTCGACGCTCCCGTCGGCGACGAGTCCGACTCGGCCGTTCTGGGGGAACTCGTCGGCGATGATAATGCCGTCAGTCCCTACGAGGGCCTTGGCGATAAGAATCTGAAGGACGATCTCCATGCCATGGTCAATTCCCTCGATACGCGTGAGGCGAAGATTCTCAAGATGCGCTTCGGACTTGACGGGGAAAACGAGCTGACGCTCGAGGAGGTTGGCCGGAAGTTCAAGGTCACCCGCGAGCGAATCCGCCAACTGCAGAACCTGGCCTTATCAAAGATTCGCAAGCAGATGCTGAAACGTGAAAAACAGCGCACATGGGATGAGGTCCAGGAAGAAACCCGCGCAGAGCAGCGCGCCGCCGCCATCCGTGAGTTCTTCGCGAAACAGCCCACGCCGACCTAGCCTGAATCTGTACCGAAAAAGATCGCATTGCAGGCGCCCGGGATTTTTACCGGGCGCCTTTTCTTTGGTTCAACTGCGGCCGGTCCGCTCAGTCGAGTGACACATGGCCGCACCATGCATTTTCTCCGCACAATATATATCAGGCCGGTGTCACGCCCCTTGAGCAGTTGGAGTGGCATGGTCCGACAGTCACGACAGGCGAAAAGCTCAGCCATCACGCTGACATGTGCTCCGGCCGGCAGCAATCGCCCGCATGCCTGACGGATTTCACGGCTTTCGCCAGCGCGGCCCGGCATGATGCAGGCGCGGAAAATCGACAATCCAGCGGAGTCCAAAGGCAAAGCGCCCAACGGCGTTCCCTGTTTCGATCATCACCACGTTTATTGGGGCACAGCGCGAACGCGAGCCGCTCATATTCCGGCCGGCCTGATCTGGAGCCCCTTCCTTGTGGTGCTTCGCGGAGTAATCGCGCAGCGGTTGATCGTGTGACCGACAGCGAGAAGGCAGGGGAAGCCGCCGCCACGGCATCGGCAGACGGACGAGCGAGTGTGCCCCAGTCGCGCCCTTCCCCTTCGGCATATATCTCCGATTCAAAAAAAAGGCGCCCGTGCAAAAACGGGCGCCTTCGAAGTATCAAACGCGTAGCAGCGAAACTAGCCTTTGGTGGCCTCGTCGAAAATATCGCCGAGGTTGGTGAGGTCCGTGCCGCTGGTGTTCTTGGTGAACTGCTCGTAGCTGGCCGTCTCGGCCGCAAGCTGCTCCGCCGAATAGTTGGCCGCTTTGATCGAAAGACCGATGCGGCGCTGATCGCGGTCGATCTTGACGACCCGCGCGGTGACCTGCTGGCCGGGCTTGAGGATATCCTTTATCTTCTCCACGCGGTCCTCCTGGATTTGGGAGATGTGCACCAGGCCGTCGATGCCATCCTTCAGTTCCACAAAGGCGCCGAAGTTGGCAATTTTCGAAACCGTGCCGCCCACCACATCGCCAATCTTGAAGTGAGCATCGATGTCCTGCCACGGATCGGTCAGGAGCTGCTTCATGCCGAGACTGATGCGCTGTTGTTGCGGATCGACATCGAGCACGATGGCGTCGATCTCGTCGCCTTTCTTCAGCAGCTCGGAAGGGTGGTTGACCTTGCGCGTCCAGGACATGTCGGAGACATGCACCATGCCGTCGATGCCTTCCTCGAGTTCGACAAAGGCGCCGTAAGTGGTCATGTTGCGCACCTTGCCGCGCACACGGGCGCCCACCGGATAGTTGTGCCGGACCATGTCCCACGGGTTGGGCTCGAGCTGGCGCAGGCCCAGCGAAATTTTCTGCTCGTCCTTCTGGATACCGAGCACCACCGCGTCGAGCTCCTGCCCCACCTTGAGCAACTCGGACGGCTTGGTGATGCGTTTGGTCCAGGACATCTCAGTGATATGCACCAGACCCTCTACCCCGGGTTCGATCTCGATGAATGCGCCGTAGGGCACGAGGTTGACGACTTTGCCGCGGACCTTGGCACCGACCGGGAATTTGTGGTCGATGTCGTCCCACGGATTCTTCTTGGTCTGCTTGAGACCAAGGGAAACACGCTCTTTTTCGCGGTTGATGTCGATGACCATCACCTCGACTACCTCACCCTGCTTGAGCATCTCGGACGGGTGGCCGATGCGACCCCAGCTCATGTCGGTAATATGGAGGAGGCCGTCCATGCCGTCGAGGTCGATGAACGCACCGAAATCGGTGATATTCTTGACCGTGCCCTTGCGGATCTGGCCGGGCTGCAATTTCTCGAGCAGGTCGCGTCGTTTCTGCTGGCGCTGTTCCTCAATGAGCTCGCGGCGAGAGAGGACGATGTTCTTGCGGTCGTGATTGATCTTGAGGACCTTGAAGTCGTAAGTCTGACCGACGTACTGGTCGAGGTTCTTGGGTGGCTGGACGTCGATATGCGAGGCCGGAAGGAACGAATCGACGCCAATCGAGACAACGAGACCTCCCTTGACCTTGGTCTTGACGCGACCGGAGACAACCGCGCCCTCGGAGCATTTCTGAAGAATGTTCTCCCAGTTTTTCTTCTGCTGTGCCTGCTCGTAGGAGAGGATGGGGTTGCCCTCGCGATCCTCAAGCTTCTCGAGGAGAACCTCGATCTGAGAACCGATTTGCAGTTCGCCCAAATCGAAGAACTCGGACGCGGGAATGACCCCTTCGGCTTTGCCGCCAATGTCGACGACAACTTCGTTCTGACGGATTTCTGTGATGACGCCCGGGATAATGGAGCCTTCCTTGAGTTTATCGAAGGAAGATTGGGCGAGCAGCTCTTGCATTAATGAGCTCATGGTGATGGAAACAGGAGGACGAACATTCGCTCCGGCACGTACGCCTCCCAGCGGAAAGACCCTCTCGGGCCATGGGTTGAGGTTGATGATGATGGAGCCGGCGGGAGCGTCGCGGCTGGCACCGGCTCGTCCGAAGAACGCCGCGAAAGGGGTCGAGGTTTCCCTAGGGGGCTCTCCCCGGCAAGCGCAAAATCAACACGTGATTTACAGCGGCTTTCCCTCTGCTTTCTGTCCTAGAACGTGCTCAATACCCGCGAAATAGGCGTCGTAAAGCCCATGGTCACGCAACGGTTGCCTGGTGGCACCGGAGCGAAAATCACCCTCGGCGATCTCGTTGACCTCATGCAAAAGCACCGCTACCTCCGTTTCAGTGTCGCTAACGGCGCGCAGGTGAACATGTATCGTGAACTGCCGCGCGGGCAGCAGGGGCCCCCCTCGCTGGATTTCGCTGATGGCTTCGAGTTCGCCCGTTTTGGGACCTCCCCGCACATAGCGGAAGCCAAGCTGCTTGGCCGCAGCCAAGGCGGCGTCATAGGCCTGCGGAGCATCCGATTTGATCACGCGAGTTTGCGGAGGCACAGCGGCAAATCGTTTCGGCAACGAAACGGAACTGCAGCCGGCAATCATCAATGCGGCACAGGCAACAAGCAGCAACTTGGTCAGGTTCATTGTTTCATAAAAACGATGCCGGCTGTTGCTGATAAATACAATACAACGCTGAGAAGATCATGCCCCCACCATTGTGAACATCTCTTTGACAATTTGCGGGATAATTGTAAAAAGCCATCAGGTAGCATCGATTTGGCCACCGCAAGTTGGCGTATTGCCGACGCCAATCTGCTCCCGACAATAACACCCCACCAACCCATCCCGCTATGTGTGCAGAACCCCATCCCCTTATCGTGGTCGTCGAGGACGAAGTCGAACTGTCCAAACTCATTGCCCAGCATCTTGAGGATGCGAACATGCAAACCCAGGTTTACAATCGTTGCGCTCCGGCGCTTCGTTTTCTGCAGCACAACTTTGCCAACCTCTTGCTGCTCGATCTCAACCTGCCCGACCAGTCCGGATTCTCGCTGCTCGATGATCTGAAAAAGCAGGACATCAATGTCCCCACGATTTTCCTAACGGGCAACACCGTAGAGGCCGACAAAGTCAAGGGCCTCGAGATGGGCGGCGACGACTACATCACAAAGCCCTTTGGCTTCCCTGAACTGATCGCCCGGATCCACGCCGTGTTGCGTCGTGCCGAAACCAAGGCTGACTATCACATCACCAGAAATACGCGTACGATCGACGAACCATTCGAAATTTGCGGAGCGAAGGTTCACCCCGAGCGTCTCGAAATCGAATTCCCCAACGGCGTATTCCACCCCATCGGCCGAAAGGAACTCGGCATCCTCTCCTACCTGCAAACCCACCACAACGTGGTCATTACGCGCAAGGAGATCATCCATTCTGTCTGGGGTCTGCATGCCGATGTGCGCAGCCGCTCTCTCGATCAGTACATCGTGAAGGTGCGCGCAGCCTTTGAGAAAAACGGCCTTCCCTTCGCCGCTTTCAAGACCGTGCATGGAGTCGGCTATATTTTCGAGCCCAACAAGCCGGCCGACAGGACTTGAAGACATCCGCTAATCGCAGGGATGCCGTGGCCCGGCTTCAAAAAAGTTCCCCCTGCCCACTGTAGCGCCGCCGCGCTTCGGCAAGGGCCGTTCTCATCTCCATCGCATCCAGCAGGGCGAACAGTTTCGCTGTTTCCGGCCGGCCGGGAGCCAGCATCAGCATGGGGCAATTCGTTCGCAGGGTCGTCAACTTGAGATTGCGGCGTAGTTTGCCGGCTTCCGCCAGCACCGTCTCCCGGAAGCGCTCCGGCTGCAATTCGCCCGCATGCGCCAAGACACCTTCGAGGTCATGATAAGCAGCGAGCCATTTTGATGCGGTCTTCGGGCCGACTCCAGCGATGCCGGGAATGTTGTCCGAGACATCGCCGACCAGTGCCAGCAGGTCCGCGATCCTCGCCGGCGGCACGCCAAACTTCTCTTCCACCCCGGCCGCATCGAGCAGGCGCCAGCCAAGTTGGGGATGGGCCGTGGGCGGCGGGAGCAGAATTTTGACCCGATCATCCACACATTGCGCGAAATCCTTGTCGGCACTGACGATAAGCACCTCGTGTCCGGCGTTCGCCAGCACCCGCGCCTGCGACGCCAGCAGATCATCGGACTCCACTCCCTCAAGCTCGATGCCCACCAGCCCCATCGTCCGAGCAAGCTCCTTGAGAATGGGCAGCTGCTGCACCAGCGGCCCAGGCATTTCGGCACGATGCGCCTTGTATTCCGGATGCAACGCCAGCCGATCCTGCGCCCCGCCTAGATCGAAAAAAGCCAGCATGGCACCGGGCTTCTCCTGATCCTGCAAACGCCAGATGGTCTTTACCCAGCCATGCAGGGCATTGGTCGGAAACCCATCAGCCCGGGTCAGCTCGGGGATCGCAAAGTAACTCCGGTAGGCGAGGTTGAATCCGTCAAGCAATAGCCATTTGGACATAAGCACGGAAAACCATGAAGGAGGAGAAAAGACACGCCAAAAGGCGCCGCGCGCCTTTGCGTAATCCGCCCGAAGCGCCGGTGAAACGATGCAGGATTATCGTCCGGGTGACCTGGGGCGGGCGGGACGCTCCCGGGCGGCATCCGCTGCCACTCCGCTCCATGACTGCTGGGCTGGTATACCGCCCGGGTTGACGAGACTGGCGGTGACAAATATCAGCAGGTTTCGTTTCTGCACGCTTTCGCCCTTGCTGCGAAAGAGCCGGCCGATTCCCGGAATATTGCCGAAGAACGGCACCTTGTCGTGGACTTTCTTCACCTCTTCACGCGTCAGGCCCCCCATGATAAGCGTCGCCCCGTCCCAGATCGTGACCTTGGTCGTCACCTCGCGCACGGAGAAAATCGGCTGGTAGAATCCTGGGGGGACGGTCATGGTGGTGCCGCCGGAAATGGCGATGCTCGGGCCGCCGTATTCGACAAAGCCCTCGAACTCGGTGACCTTCGGGTTGAGATCGAGGCTGATGCTGCAATCATCCTCCTCGACCGTGGGAGTGACCCGGAGTTCGACTCCGACATTGCGGGTAGTGAATTCCTGCGGGGTGCCCGCAGTAATCGAGACCCCAGCCGAGCCACCGCCCGAGGCGCTGCCCGTCCCAACCTGGCTCTGGATTTCCCCGTAAGACTGCGGGTAGCGCAATTCCTGAGCGATGTTGATCGTGGCAAGGTTGCCCGAAAGCACGGTCAGCTTGGGGGCACTGAGCAGTTCGGTTCCCTGTTTTTGCGACAACGCGCGCACCACGGCGCGCACATCGAATTCACCCACCACCCCGGCAAGGCTGGCCAAATTTCCCGCTGCCACGCCCAAGGATACGCCACCCGGAATCGATGGCGGCGCGCTCGAAATACTGGTCTGTCCCAGGACCTGCCCCAAATCCCCGGTGGCCGTATCCACGGCCCGCTGCGTTATGTTAACCTGACTGGCGTTGGCGGAACTGCGGAAGGCATCGGCTATCGAGCGATTGACGCTGCCACCAAGGGCTTCGCTGCCGGAGCCTCCGGTTGAATATATTTCCTGCGGGACAGAAACCTGCCGTCCACTGGAATCGAGCAAGGGCGCGCCAGTCGTCGGGTTTTGCTGCGGCGCACTGCGGCGGGCGAGATTCCATTGCACGCCAAGTTCCTCTAGCGCACCCTCCTGCACTTCCATGAATTTGGATTCGATCTCCACCTGGCGCACCTTGCTGTAACGCGCCAGAATGTTTTTAATTCGGTCCAGGTTGCGCGCATCCTGCGTGATGATCAGCTGCGATCCGTCAAACGCCAGCGAACTGCCTGCGGTATTGTCGAAATTCACCCCCGCCAGTTGCAGGAAATTACGAATGGCGGGCCCCTCCGCTTCGATCCCGCTTCCGCCCCGACCCAGAATGCCGGTCGCGGCCGCTGCGGCCCTGTGGTCCGCCGGCTCCCGGGCCCTCCCGGTCAGACGGAGCACGGTCGCCCGCGAGACCGGGAAAAACTCCGTGTCCAAAACGGATGACTCGCCCCCGGGGCGAATCACCACGGCATCGGCCTGCACCTCGTACTGAAATCCGGCCGCAGCCACGACGAAGTCCAACACGCGCCTGAGAGTGAGGTTGCGCAGGGTAAGACTGATGACTGGATTGGTGCGACTGGGATCGAGCAGCACGATGTTCACGCTCTTGGGTCCGACGCCCGTCCGGTCGAGTTCCTCGGAGACCACGCTGAGTGTGTTGACTACGCGATCGAATTCCATGCCGCTGAAGCTGACATTCGGGCAGACAATGCGGTCGAGTTTGTCGAGCAGGGCCTCGTTGCCGGGCATGGACGCAGCCTCCGGTGCCTGTTCCGGGAAGGCAGGAGGGCGCTGCCAGGCGCGATCGACCTCTTCGAGCATTTGCGCACTGGTCATGCCGCGGGGTCGCCCAGCCCGCCTCGTTCGTTCGCCGGCGATGCCCTTAAAGAAAGGCCTGGCCTCGCCATTGGCTGCGCCAAGCGTCGCGGCTTGCGGGAAGGCGGGGGCGGCCTTCACCTCTCCGGCGAGGCACTCGCCGTGCCCCTCAATGATGATGCTCTTGGGATCGGCACCCGCTGCAGTTGCCTCCATAGCCGGCGCAACCGGCGAAGATCCTGTGTCCACCCGCACCGGCGGGAGTGCGCATGGATCAACCGGCGCCGCTTCAAGGCCGGCAGGCAGGTTATTCGTTTCTTCGTCATCGGGCGATACTGTCAGACATGACTCGAGGCGGCGCCGTGCCGTGGCGGTGTCACCGCGATCACGGGCCAACAACGCCTCGGCCGGGAGCTGAATTCTGTGACCGGCGACTTCGGTCGGCTGCGCGGTCATATTCGCAATGCCGCCAAACCATGCGAGGCATCCGACCGCAAAGGCGCATTTCAGGACAGGGGGAATCACAGCGATCCTCATCAGGCAGGCGAATCAACGTTTGGATTGAAGCGAGCCATCCGGAGGGATCGGGTCCTCGCGCGTGTTTCCCGCCGGCTGGCTCATGGCGGTTCCGGTCCAAGCAGCGGGTCCGCTCGCCACGGAATTGAGGGGCTTGAGTCGGCGTGTAACGGGGCGAAGCGGCCCGGAATCAAGTCTGGCGACCACCACCTCGGCTGGATTGAACTGGATATGCTCAATCCGGAAGGCGATTGAGTTTACGGTATAGGTCTCTCCTTCGTGCAGTTCGCATCCCTGTTCGTCCGCGCCTTCTGATCTCACCCTCACCACCGGCATGCCGGCACGCCCACTCGACCGGCTATCCAGTTCGATGTCCGTGCCGGTTTGTTCATCACGAAGCCTGGCAATCGCCACTGTTTCAAAAACGGGAAGACTGTCGGGATTGGCGATCGGAACTTTTCGCATTTCAAGGCTCTTCAGGGTAAGGCCAAGTGACGAGATCCTTTCCCCCCTGCGGGCGAACAGCATGCCAGCTTGTGCCGGGCAGACAAAGGCGGCCCTTTGCCCGCCGGGCGCGACAAAGCAACCGGCCAGCTGCAGCGGCAAGCCCTCAAGCTTAA
Organism: Opitutaceae bacterium; assembly: GCA_028691845.1. Taxonomy (GTDB): domain Bacteria; phylum Verrucomicrobiota; class Verrucomicrobiia; order Opitutales; family Opitutaceae; genus JAQUYL01. The sequence continues at coordinate 11,109 of JAQUYL010000026.1, read as the reverse complement.
TCTCGACAACTTCCAATCCGAACGGTCGTTTGCTTTCATCCGCAACTTCCGGAGAGGCTTCCAGGAAGGCCTTGGCTCCGGCATTGTCATGAATGACAGGCGGCCCAAACACTTCGTAGATCCAACCGGTCCCCCGACTTTGGACGGACGGTGGGGGCCAATCCATCGCCTGATCAGCAGGTTCAGGCCATGAAATCGGCGTATACGCGTGGCCGCTGGCGTCCGTCTCGTCTGGCCGCACGGGCCGAGGCAGTCTGTCCGCCTCTTTGCTCAGCCACCATCCCACACTGGACGTCCAGAGCGCGACTGAGAAAGCCAGCAGCAGTTGATCATAGCGACGAACCATCAAAGCGATCATGGATTGATGGCAGCAACACCGCCGCTCTCCCGGGGAGATATCAGCTCCGCATATTCGATGATCAGCGTGAATTTTGAGATGGCGGCCTGCCTCTGCGGAACCGGGGGGAACCCTGGCGCGGAATCCCTGCCCGAACTTTCGGCCGCCGGCACGCTGGCGACGGCGAAAGGCTCGACCTCGACACTGCGCACCCATAAGGGGATTTTTCCCGCTGCGAGCGTGTTCAAAAAAACACGCAAAACTGATGTCGGGCCGGCAAACTGCAATCGGAAGGCCTCAGTGTCGATACAGCCGGCCGAACGAACGGACATCTTTTCGTCCCAGGTGAAGAAATCGCGTCGGTCGCCACTTGAGGCTGTGGCGACCGGCTTCGGCCTGCTTGTCGAAGCGGGGGTCTGGCGGCGGGCCGTCCGTTGGCCGGCAGTAAGCGGTGGTTCGCGCTGGGCCGCGAGCAGCGCGTGCGGCTGTGCGTCGATCAACATCTCCACCAGTCTCTGCATGATGCGGCACTGGCGGATCACGGATCCCAGGCAGTCGTCCGTCGGACCTTCGTGGGCATGGGTGGCAAAGCCGAAACGTTCGTCCGGATTGACCGTTACCATGGCCTGATCCGCTCGCGCCCGGGTTTGATCGACAAACGCACTGATTTCAAGGTAGGCATCCAGTCGGGTCGCCGGCAACGGGACGTGGAGAAACTGTGCGGCTTCGTTCTGGTCCTGCATCGCCTGGCGCAACCCAGCCAGCACCTCCCGGGCTTTGCCCACATCAGCCTCGAGGGCTCGCGCGCTTGCCTCGGTCGGAGAAGGCGTAAGTCGGCTTATGGCTTCCCGCTCCATCTCCTTATCCGCCAAAAGGGATTGTACCCTCCTGCCGGATCTCTGCCGGCCGGTCAGCAAGGCGATTTCCGCCGGAATCGCGAGTCCAAGCATCAGCAGGATCGTCGTATATATCGGATGACGCTTGAATACGGTCATATGACATGCGTCAGAGCGGTTGGGAGGCTTTCACCTCCAGAACCAGATCCAGGCACAGCACGCCGGGCATGGATCTGTCAAAACGCTCGTTTTTAACGGCGGAGACAAAGCGTGATTCAGCCAAGGTCGCCAGCAGGGCCTGCGCGCGCCGGTAGGTGTCCGCCCCGTCCTTGCCGGATGAATCCGGCCGATCGAGGAGGCGTCCCGACAGCAAGATATTGAGGGGACGCCCCGGCCCAAGCATACCCGCCGCCACGCTCTTGTTCGTGTCTTCACCCTGAATCTGGAGCTTGTCGAGCCAGACATCCCCGACACTCGCCAGCCGGTTCTGCAGATCGACAATAAACTGCACCCAGGTGGCACGCTTGTTCTGGACTTCCCGGAGAAGCTGGATTTCGCGTCCTGCCTGATGGAGATGGCTAAGATGGCTCCGATTGCACACCTCTCTCTCCCGCAACGGCGAAAGGAGTGCTTCGATGTCCGCGGTCAGGCGACGGTCACGCTGGACAAGGCCGTGATAATGAAGGATGGGCGGGAGGAAGGCGGCCACCGTCAATGCTCCAGCGACCGCGAGCCTGGGCAGACGCCGCCTGAATTTCTCGTAGCGCTGCCAGCGCGGGGGCAGCAGGCAAATTGACCGCGTTTGGCAGGCAAAATGAGTGGCCGCCAGGCCAACCAGATCCGCTAGCGTGTCAGCCTGGCTGGCTGCTTCCGCCGCGACACAAGGTAGTATCTCAACTTCGGCCAGGGGGAGAAACCGCTCAACCGGGATCTTCAATTTCGCAGAGAGTCGACTCTGCAGCATGGGCGGACGCGCCCCCCCGCCGGTCACGAAGAAACGCTGCGGCGGGCGGGCGCCGGCATGGCGGCGATAGTGCATGGCGGAACGGAAGATCTCCTGAGCAAGGCGGTCGGCAAACTCCTCCATCGCACGGGACAGCGCCGGATCTGCCAATGGGCCGGAAGTCGGGCTGTCGCCACTACCGCAGACCTCTCGCTTGATGCGTTCGGCCGCAGCGTAATCCAGCCCCGCATCCGAGGCGTAAGCCTGCGTGACATTGCCGCCGCCCAACGCCAGCATGCGGACAAAATGGCGTTGTCGTTCGACAAAGACCAGCGTGGTCGAACGGCCGCCGACATTTACGATCCCCACCGGGCCTTCCGTTACCATTCCGTGGTTAAAACGGAAAGCCCCCATCGTCGGCCCAGCCGCTCCTCCCACCGCGCAGGGTTGCAATCCGACCTCTTCGAGGCTGCCGCACAGTTGCTCGACCACATCGCGTTTGGCGGCGCAGAACATGACTTCCAGTCCGGAATCGTCTTCCTGCACCACCAGGCTATCCCACACCAGATCAGTCAAAGCGCAGGGGATGCTCTGCTCCGCCTCGAAACGGATGATTTTCATTCGACGGACGGGGTCGACCATCGGCAGACGCACAAACTTGGAAAACGTCAGGTGCCCGGGCAGTCCAAGGATGACTATCGAGGGGGCGGCTTTGAGCCGCGGCCGCAAGGCCAGCAGGGCCTGATGCGTGCGGTCCACCCAATCGTCTCCGCCGCCAGTCGCAAAGGGCAATGGCTCGATGGCCAGGGCCTCGAGACGCAGCCGGCCCTCCGGGAGTCGGGCAAAGACGCCGCTGGCAATCCGGGTTGCGCCGAAATCCATGGCCAGAACAGGAGGGAGGGGCATGTATTCAGAATGGACCTGCCTCATCAGGCCATTGGCTGGGCAGCTGAAGCAAACGCTTCATCTCAGTAAATTCATGTAAGCACCTCCCTGCCCCCCTGCCCCGTTCGGGAAAAACATTGCCGGGGCAGGTCTAAGGCTCAGCCTCGTCGCCGTCGGTGTGTCATTAACGGCGACATCGGCCTCCCTGAATGAATCCAACTCTGCCCTACAAGATCAGTGTCCTCGTTTTCCTCGAAAATGCCGCCGGGAAACATTTGCTGATGTTACGCGCCAAGCATCCCAACTTTGGCGCCTGGTCGCCCATTGGCGGCAAACTGGAGATGGCGACCGGCGAATCGCCTTTCGAATGCGCCGTACGCGAGACCCGCGAGGAAACCGGACTTACCGTGACCACGGAAGATCTGCATCTCTTCGCCATGATCGCCGAGAAGGCGTACGAGGGATCCTCGCATTGGCTGATGTTTCTGTTTCGCTGCCGGAAAATCCTCGACCGGCTGCCTCCGGACATTGCCGAAGGCAAATTCGCTTTTTTCTCACGGGCAGCCGTGAACGCCCTGCCCATACCGGAAACCGACCGAGCTGCCCTCTGGCCGATCTACGACCGCTATCGCGACCGCTTTGTCGCGCTTCGGGCGGATTGCGCGCCCGGCAAACCGGTCGGGGTCAACATTGAGGAAATTACACCTCCTCAATAGAATCGTCCTGGCGCTGCGATTTCTCCACGTCGGATTCCGCCGCGACGACAGGGCATGCACTGGACGCAGTATTCCCTGCCCAGGGCTCGGACGTTCGCCAAATCAGGTTATGGGCAAGAGATTACTTGCAACCTGGCCAAATCAGCTGATCTGTGTCAGCCGGTGCCAATGAGAATTAATTGGAATTCGAAACATCTACCGTGAGAAAGCATCATCCCTCGCCAGCAGCATCCCAGGATAGTCCTGCCTACGACCCACGCCAGGCCCCCATCAACGGCAAACTGGGCCCGGATGAGAAGATCCAGCTTTACCGCGACATGGTGCGCATCCGGCGCTTTGAGGAGCGCTGTCTGCGCAGTTATCAGCAGGGACGCATTGGTGGTTTTCTGCACCTTTACACCGGCCAGGAATCCGTAGTGGTTGGCGCCAACTCGGTCCTGTCGAGGCACGACCATATGATCACGGCCTATCGTGACCACGGCCATGCCCTCGCCGTCGGCATGGGTATGAACGAGCTCATGGCTGAACTTTACGGCAAATACACCGGCTGCTCAAAGGGCAAGGGCGGCTCGATGCACTTTTTTGATCCGACCCGTAATTACTGGGGTGGCCACGGAATCGTTGGCGGACAAGTGCCGCTGGGCACCGGCCTGGCCTTTGCGATCAAATACAAGGGCATCAAAGGAGCGAGCCTCACCTTCATGGGCGATGGCGCCGTCAATCAGGGCACGGTGCACGAGGCATGCAATATCGCCGCGTTATGGAGCCTGCCGGTGGTGTTCATCATTGAAAACAACGGTTATTCCATGGGAACCAGTCAGGAACGGTCCTCGGCTGGCGGCTCCCTCGCCAGGCGTGCAGCCGCTTATGCCATGGCTTGGGATGTCGCCGAAAATGGCCACGATGTCTACGAGGTGCGAGACAAGGTCGACCGCGCCCTGCGCCGGGCCCACGACGAATCACTGCCCACGGTCCTTGAAATTGACACCTATCGCTACCGCGGGCACTCGGTTTCCGATCCCGACACCACCTACCGCGACAAGAAGGAGATCGAGGAATACAAACGCACGAAGGACCCCATCATGGTTTTCCAGAACGCGCTGATCGCCGAGGGTGTGCTGTCAGATGCGCAGATCCGCACGATCGATGAAGCCGCCCGGAGAGAAGCGGAAACCTCCGCGAATTACGCCGAGCAAAGCCCCTACCCCACCGTCGAGGACATCAAGAAGGACGTGTATTGGGAGGAGGACAACCCGCAGGATAAAAAATCCCAGGGACGAATCTTCTTCGACGAATAGGCCGGTCCTCGCGCCTGCCGTCCGCCTCCACCTTCGCACCTTCACTTTCACCTTCACTTCCCCTCTCCGATGCCTGTCATCACATACCGCGAAGCGCTCAACCAAGCCATGGCTGAGGAACTCGAGCGCGATCCCAGCGTCGTCCTCATGGGCGAGGAGGTCGGCCAGTTCCACGGCGCCTATAAGGTCTCTGAGGGATTGCTCGCCCGGTTTGGCCCAAAACGCGTCATTGATACTCCGATCAGTGAGGCTGGCTTCATCGGCCTCGGAATCGGCGCCGCCATGCTCGGTCTGCGCCCCGTGATGGAACTCATGTTCTGGAGTTTCTACTCGGTCGCCTTTGACCAAATCTTCAACAACGCCGCCAACATCCGCTACATGTCCGGCGGCCTCATCAACTGCCCAATCGTCATCCGTGGTCCCGCCAACGGCGGCACCAACGTCGGCGCCACCCACAGCCACACACCCGAGGCCATCGCCGCCTATCATCCCGGCATCAAGGTCGTCGTGCCGTCCACCGCCTACGACGCCAAAGGACTGCTCAAATCCGCCATCCGCGACAACGACCCGGTCATGTTCATGGAGAATACGATTCTCTACAACGACAAGGGCGAGATTCCCGAAGGCGAATATCTGGTGCCGCTTGGACAGGCGGCCCTCAGGCGCGAAGGACGCGACATCTCGATCATCGGCCATGGCCGGCCCATCCAAATGGCCCTCAAGGCCGCCGCCATGCTCGAGGAAAAGCACAACATCAAGGCCGAGGTGCTCGATTTGCGCTCCATCCGGCCGCTCGACGAGGAGGCCATCCTTGCCACTGTCCGCAAAACCAACCGAGTCCTCATCGTCGAGGAAAACAAGCCCTTCTGCGGCATCGGCGCCCAGCTCACCTATCTCATCCAGGACAAGGGCTTCGACCACCTCGATGCACCCGTGAAGCGCCTCACGTCGATGGATGCTCCAGCCATCTATTCCAAGCCACTTGAAGAGCAGCAGATCCCAAATCCCCAGCGGATTTTTGATGCCGCCCTCGCCGTCCTCAAGTAATTCTCCCCCGCCTTCCTCTCCTCCTCGTCTTCAGCTCTTCTTCCTCCCATGGCCACCATTATCGAGATGCCCAAACTCAGCGACACCATGACGGTGGGCACGCTGATCAAATGGCTTAAAAACGAAGGCGAAACGGTCAAGTCGGGCGACATGCTCGCCGAGGTCGAGACCGACAAGGCCACGATGGAGCTCGAATCGTTTTTTGACGGCACGCTGCTCAGGCAATTCGCCCGGGTCGGCGACCAGGTGGCCATCGGCGCCCCATTGGCAGCGGTCGGCCAGCCCGGCGAAACGGTCGAAGCTCCGGTCGGAGTACCTCAGCCTGCAACTCCGGATGCGTCGGCCGGCCCGCAGCCCGCCCTGGCTCAGGCGCCAGTGCCTCCCGTGCCAAGTGCTCCCCCGCCGGCTCCCGCACAGGTGGTGGTGACGGCCCCGGCCCCAGTCCCCCAATCCGCCAGCCCAAAGCCGATCGTCTCCGGTCCGGCCGAGGGACGCCTCAAGATCTCCCCGCTCGCCAGAAAGTTCGCCCAGGAGCATCATGTCGATCCCTCCCGCGTGACCGGCTCCGGACCCGGCGGACGCATCGTCAAGGCCGACATACTTGCCGCTGCCGCGAATCCCAGCCTGCTCAAGTCGGCTGCCCCAGCCTCCTCCCCCAGCCTCGCCCCCTCCACCTTTCGCCTCCTTTCGCGCGGCCCCGTGCAGGAGGAGAAGCTTCTGCCGGCCTCGAATATGCGCGCCACCATCTCGCGCCGCCTCCTTGAGGCCAAGACACAGATCCCCCATTTTTACGTTGAGGTGGAGATCGATGCCGCACCACTGCTAGCGGTCCGGGGCCAGATCAACAGTGGGCTCGAAAAGGAGGGGGTGAAGCTTTCGGTCAACGACTTTATCCTTAAAGCATGCGCCGAGGCCCTGCGCCGCGTCCCCGGTGTCAACTGCTCGTGGGCAGGAACCGGTATCCAGCAGCACAGTGCGGCGCATGTCTCCTTCGCCGTGGCGATCGACGACGGACTCATCACGCCGGTGATCCGCGACGCACATCTCAAGAATATTTTCCAGATCAGCACGGAAGCGCAGGCCCTCGGCAAGCGGGCCAAGGACAAGAAGCTCAAGCCCGACGAATTCACCGGCGGCACGTTCTGCGTCTCGAACCTGGGCATGTTCGGCGTCGAACGGTTCTCGGCAATCATCAATCCTCCTAACGCCGCGATCCTGGCCGTGGGCACGACCGTCAAGAAGCCTGTCGTGGTCAACGATGAGGTTGTGGCCGGCCAACGCATGTCGCTGACGCTCTCGTGCGACCACCGCGTCGTCGACGGTGCCCTTGGGGCGACCTTCCTCAACGCCCTCAAGGATCTGTTGGAGAAGCCCGCATTGCTGCTCGTTTGAGGTAGTTTCAACCCGAGCAGGTTTGTGTAATTCGGGGGGGGTGTCACTCTGCTTGCCCGCGGGGTTCCGTTCGCCACTCCCCGTCCTGACCCGTGGGGTCGACGGCCTTCACCAGCAACCGATGTTCCGATTGTCGCAGGAGGATCACCGCCGGCAACGCCGGGTTTGCTGCCCCGGTCCGCCTACATCTGCTCCCGACACAGCGCGGCCAGCCGGCGCACGCCTTCCCGAATGCGGTCGGGCGCCGAGTTCGAAAAATTCAGCCGCAGGAAGTTGTCGCCCCCATCGGCGGGGAAAAAATCACGACCCGGCACGAAAGCGACCTTGTGCTCGATGGCCTTCCTCAGCAAGGCCATGCCGTCGAGGCCCGCCGGCCCCGTGACCCAGAGAAACATGCCGCCCTCCGGTTTTGTCCAGGAAAAGCCCGGCGGCATTTCGTTCTGCAACGCCGCGTCCATCACCGCAAACCGCGCGCCATAGGCCGACCGGATCCGCTCGATGTGCGCCGACTGGTCGTTCTGAATCAAGTACGTATAGGCAACCCGCTGGTCCAGGCTCGAGGTGTGCAGATCGGAGGCCTGCTTCAGTATCAGCATCTGGGAAAACACCTCTGCCGGCGCCGCCACCCAGCCGAGGCGCAGGCCCGGCGCGACCGTTTTGGAGAACGTGCTCGCGTAGAGTACGCAGCCGGCTTCATCCCAGTGCTTCACCGGCGGCACGTCCGTTCCACGGTATCGCAGTTTGCCGTAGGGATCGTCCTCCACTACGGGCAGCCCGTGGGCGGCCACAATCCGCGCCAACCCTGCGCGCCGCTCGGCCGGAAGCGTGATCCCGGTCGGATTTTGAAAATTGGGAATCGTATAAAGAAACTTCGGCCGATGCCGACGGATCAGCTCGGGTAGCGCGTCCGGGATGAGTCCGTTGTCATCGGTTGGCACCGGAACGAAGCGCGCTTCGAATGCCTGAAACGCCTGAATCGCCGCCAAGTAAGTCGGATTCTCGGTCAGCACGACATCACCGGGATTGAGGAAGAGCTTGGCGGCGAGATCGAGCACCTGCTGCGAACCACTCGTGATGAGCACGTCGGTCGGCGCCGCCGACACACCGCGGCGACCCGCCTCGGCAGAGATCCATTCGCGCAAAGGCATGTAGCCCTCGCTCGGTCCGTACTGCAACGCCTGGGGGCCGGTCGTCACCAGCACGCTTTCAGCCGCCGCACGCACTGCCTCGACCGGAAACAATTCCGGGGCGGGCAAACCGCCGGCAAACGAGATGATGTCTGGCTGGGCCGTAACCTTCAGGATCTCGCGGATCGTCGAAGGACGCAGCTGCCGCATGCGGCCGGCGAAGTTAACGGATAGGTCAGACATAAATTTCACCCAAACATGCCACATGCTGCAGAGGCAAACCTTATCCCGGGTGCCTTGCTCGCAGGGGAACAGTGCGGCACTCGACCGCGCCTTGGCGAGCGGAAGGAGTCATATTGGGTCCGCCATTCATGATGGTGAGCCGGGACCTGCCACCTCCGCCGTCGATACTCCGGACTCACTGTTTTGGCAGCAGTTCCTCAGCATGCGCGAGCGCGCTCTTTGCCTTATGATCGCCAAGCATGCGCGCCAGCTCGCTGACCCGCTCCTTGCGGTTGCAATGAATCGCCTCGATTCGCACATCGGTGCGATCGCGGCCCTGCTCTTTCGTCACAACGAGATGATTCGCCGCCTGCGCCGCGACCTGCGGCAGATGCGTCACGCACAGCACCTGATGCCGATCGGCGATGGCGGCCATCTTCTCCCCGACCGTGCGGCCGATCTCGCCGCCAATGTTGGCATCAACCTCATCGAACACGAGAAGCGGCACGGCGTCGAGTTCAGCCAGCACGGTTTTGAGCGCGAGCATCACCCGCGCCATCTCGCCGCTCGATGCAATGCGGTGGAGCGGCAAAGGCGCTTCGCCAATATTCGGAGAAAAGAGGAACTCCACCCCGCTGTCGCCGTACGGCCCCAGTTCGGCCTGGGGCACGATCGTGATCAGGAATCCGGCCTTCCTGAAACCGAGCTGGGCGATTACTTTTACGCTGGCTTTGCCCAGTTCCACCGCCGCCTTCTCCCGCGTCGACCGCAGCTCTGCCGCCAGCCGGCGCGCCGCATTCTCCGCTTCGGCAATCTCCCGGTCGAGCCGGGCCAGCGATCCGGCAAGGTCGCTTTGTCCGTCCAGTCTGCGCCGCATCTCGTCCGCCGCCGCCTGCACCGCCTTCACCTCGCCACCATATTTCCGCTTTAATTCCAGCCAGGTGTTCATGCGCGCCAGCAAGGACTCCGCTTTCCCCGGATCAAACACCAGCGCCTGGGCCAGCGCTGCGTATTCCGCCGCCACGTCCGCCAGTTCCACCGCGCTTGATTGCAGCCGGTCCGTCAGTGCCTTGCCCGCTGGATCGAGCGCCTCGAACTGGTGCGCCGTCCGGAGCAGTGCCGGCATCCCTGCGAGCAGCCCCTCCTCGCCGCTGATACCATCGCTCAGCCCCCGGGCCAGTTGGATCAGCTCCTGCGCCCGGCTCTGTCGCTGAAAATCGCGCTCCAGCGCCGCCATCGCTTCCTCAGTCAGTTCCATTCCCTCGATCTTCCCGAGCTGGATTCGCAGAAACTCGATTTGATCAGCCGAAAGCTTCTCTGCCGAGGCCAGACGCGTCCGCTCTTCCAGCAGGCCACGCCATATGCGGTACCGCGCCTGGTATTTTTCCAGCACAGGGCCATTTTTCGCAAACAGGTCGAGCAGTTCCCGCTGGCACCCCTCCTTGAGCAAACGGCGAGGTTCACCCGGTCCGTGGAAATCGATCCATTGCTCCCCCAGTTCCTGCAGCCCCGCGAGCGTGGCAAGGCTGCCGTTGATCAAAATCTTGGGCGCCTTCTCGCGCGGCAGGCTGCGCTTGAGGATGAGTACGCCTTCTTCGCAAGGCGGCAGGTCGAGCGCGGCAAGTGCGGAATTAATCCGTCCCGGATCGGCAAAAAACAGCGCCGCCTCCACCTCGCACGCCGCTGCACCCTGCCGGATGACGGTTTTGTCCGCTCGCGATCCGGACAGCAGGCTGAGCGCGCCCAGCAGGATGCTTTTGCCTGCGCCAGTCTCGCCCGTCACGGCCGTGAAGCCGTCCTCGAAATCGAGATCCACCTCATCGAGCAGCGCGAGGTTGCGGATGCGGAGAGATTGCAGCATGCGGGCATCTGTCTAGCTGCGAGCCCCTTGAATGCACGCGAAATCTGTACCGATTGCAGACAGACGACTACTCCAGCTTTTTCCTTGCGCCCCGGGAGAGGACTTGTTCACTCAACCTCCCTTTCGGCCGGACTCTTAGCTCAGTTGGTTAGAGCGCTTCCTTGACATGGAAGAGGTCGCTGGTTCGAGTCCAGTAGAGTCCACCATTTTTACGAGTCGCTTACCCACAGTGGTTTGCGACTTTTTATTTCCGGCAAAAAGCCGTTTTGCCAATCGGATTGGCATCCGTCCGACGAGGTTCGATAACCTGCCGTTCATTTGGGTCTACACCAAAGATTGGGGAGTGGGTTGAAGGGAGTGGAGGTTCATAAGTCAGCCGCACTGGGCGATGACGCGCAGGCGGTAGTTGTTAAAGTTCCTAAAGCCATAGGCACGGCGCTGGATA
>JAQUYL010000013.1 GCA_028691845.1 Opitutaceae bacterium | reverse complement strand
GTAAATCCGCATCTCAGAGTTGCTTTCGCACCGGACGATGCGGTATCCTGGCAGCGTTAGTTCAATCATTGCAGGGGACATGGTGGCTTAATTACCACATGTCCCCAATCTTTGATGAAGAGCCAGATTATCGGCCATAACATCAAGTGCGTCCTGGCCATTGCTTGTGGTCTGATTGGCATGCTGACATCGGTTTTTACTGTGGCTGGGTGGTTCGATAAACCTCTGTAGAACCCGTTTCGACTCAGGTTGTGGCGCCGGTTATTTTGCGCCATGCAACCCCCGGAAAAGTCAGTGCGCCGTTATCGCCAAGGATTGCGGATTTGCGCCGCAGGCAGCCGCAAATGAGGAAGGAAAGATAAAAGAATTACGCTCGGAACACGCGAGATTGAGTCAGGCGGGACTCGGGCCAAACAACGCGGAGAAGACGCCGCCGCCTGTGCCAGACAAGGACAAACGCTCTTAACCGGACTCCTCCTCGCTTCCCAAGAGATCGGAGACCGATGGCGATCCCGCCGATAATGAGCACGCCAAACGTCTCCTCCGCGGAGTGCAGTCGGCCAAGTATGTGCCTATGATTCATGTCTGCCTAATGTGAGATACCCCAGTCCTTTGCCATTTTACCAACGCAATCCGTAGATCTCCCAAGCTTTTGTCTCCCCACAATCGCAGCACAGCACAACCGCCCAGTCGTACCGCCCCAAGCAACCGTCGCTTTATTCAGATTGGTCAGGCCCATCGACGCGATCTCGTCGTCCGCACGGGCCGGTCATTTCGACCACCTCCGCAGCAGACGCATTCCGGATCACCACGTTCACAAACGCATCATCCATCAGTAGCAACGAGTGCGGGGATGACGCCTACGCTACCCGCCTTTGTGCCACGACAGGTTTTCAAATCAGCGGCCGTATCGCTAAACTTTTTGACGCACTTCACCCTGGGATTATCGCCATCCAGGAGATCGACACGTCTTACATAAAAACCCTTAGTCAGGCCGCTTGCCCCTGGATAATCGCTTCCTTTCTCATGGGCCATCACCCCGGAATCATGATGCGTCCAAAGATATTTCTTTCAGTCGTAGTCCTGTCTGGTCCCCTTCCCATTGGTGCTCAAATTGTGCTCACGGGCACCTCTTATCTCCAGGATTTTGCCAATCTCAGCACCGGATTGCCGACGGGATGGAGCGTGCGGAAAGACGCTTCCGCCACTTCCCTGGGTTCCGCCCAGGAGTTCACTCCCGCGGCGGTTTCCTGGACCGATACCATCGGGGCGTTCAAAAATTTGGCCTCTGCCACGGGCATGACCGGCGGCGAATCTACCGTCGCGCAGGGCATCTCTGTCGATCGCGCCCTGGGCATTCGCCAGGGTGGCACATTCGGCGGCGACCCGGGCGCCGCCTTTGCGATCAACATCAACACAACAGGCCTGACGCTGATCTCATTGAGCATCGATATCATGATGCTGAGTGTTCAAGCACGATCAACGGATTGGACCATCGACTATGGCCTCGGGATGAGCCCAGCTTCTTTTGCTCCTTTGGGCACTTACCCCGATCCGGGGATCTTCGGCACTGTGACGTTCGCTGCCGGAGGCGCATCACTCGGCAACATGGACAACCAGTCCGATGTCTGGATTCGCATTGTCGCATTGGAAGCTACTTCCGGCAGTGGCAGCAGGGACACGATGGCTATCGACAATGTCCATCTTGTCTACTCCCCGGTGCCGGAGATCGCAACGTGCGGCCTACTCACCGGACTGGCGGCCTTTGCATGGATGGCAGTTCACCGCGGCCGTCGCCCCCGGCGGATCTGCAGCCAGTAGTTAACGGGTTGACGGGGCCGGAGCCTTCTCAATCAGCAGCCGCGACTGCACCTCAAGCGATCCACGATAAAACGGTGCCATCAGGATGAGTAACGCACGTCCGTTGCGGCCGAGTTCAATGGTGGCGGCATATGCCTGATAGCTCTTTTGCCGATACGTGGTACGCAGCAGTATCGGCGCTCCACGGCCGATGGAGTACGGTCCATTAGCACCATCGTTCAGGTCAATGTGCTGGCGGCCGAGCGTGCCAGCCAAGGGCAAACCGCTGAAATTCAGCACCATTAACTGGCCTGCACCGTAGCATATCGCCGCGTCATCAAAAACAAAGACCCGACAACCCGGGGTGGCGGCAGCTGCTTCTGGCGCTTGCGGCTGAAAAATCAACAACGCCTCCTTGATGTGGGAGGGGATCTTCACCTCGGCGATGAGTTCATCGGTCTTGAGATCGAAAAAACACAGCGGACCGGGCCCACTGTAATCGTAGCGCGGCGAACGCGCCGTAGGATGAAATTGAACCGCAACGGTTCTAACGGTCGGACCGACCGGCAACGCATAGGCGAGATCGGCAATCGGTTTTGCGGAAAAAACGGTGAACTTAATCTGCAGCCCGGGCCGGGCGTTCTCCTGCCCCAACACGCAAGACGCGCCGATCAGGCAGCATGAAATCAGAGATCGAAACGGGTGAGCCATCGGAACGAGATAATTTTGAACCGGCGCCCAAAGGCACCGGGAGGTTGTTGATATTCTGCATCAGTCGGGCGGGGGGGATCCGCGGCCGCAAACGGCTCCGGGAAACGCTGAACCAGCGCTTCGCACCAGGCCCGGCCTTCGCCAGCGCCGGTCGCGGGATTCGAAACGTCTCCGTAAGCACGGATGATAAAAGTGTCCGACCGTGGAAATAGAATCGGCGCAAGTGCGGTCATAATATCGCCCTGCGTCAGCCACTGGGAGCTGAACTCAGCGACGCCGGCGTTGAGATTGATTTCAGGCGCCGGGTCTTTGGGATCATCGCCCGCAATCGCGCTTTCCAGCAGGCTCTTGCCGCCGAACAGCGGCATCGGGCTCAAGAACTCCTCCAATGAACGAAACGGACCCGTTGCCTTTTGCTTTTGAGCGACGCGCCAGACGACGGCCCGGGCCAGAGCGGCCGTCTCTGCCGCGGCCAGCTTGCGCAGACCCTGGCGAAACAAATGCGTATTGGCGGCGGAGGGTTGATTCGGTGGCTGCGACATCCCCGGATCGGCGTTGCTGGCGGCATAACCTGGGAAGGCCTTGTAGGTTTCCTGGGCCGATTGCGAGAAACGGAAAAACACCGCCTCCCCCACCAGTGGATCTGTCGCCTGGGCCTTGGGTGGGTCCGGACTCAACCGCGGAACCATATCCCTAGGGAAATCCTCCGCCGTGCCACTGCGACAAGAAGCGTCGAGAAAGGTGAATTGCTCCGCGGAGCGGGGGCGCACAGAGCGCAGAACCGCCAACCAGGCAGCGGGGTTGACTGAGTTCAAATTGAAAGAGCCCCCTTGCAGCAAATACTTCGCGCATAATCCGGTCGCAGCTTCGGCAGCGAGATCGGTCGGGGCCAATGCGGTGCCGTCAGGCTTGCGTGCCAACGGCAGGAACAACGGATTGGGCAGGCCCTGCCCCGCCGCCAGGTCGGGCGCGGTGACTCCGGCTGCGAGCCCGGAGAAGAAGAATTGGTCGAAGAGCGCGTTGGCCGGCCGGCCATCGACCAGTGTCCGGGCTCCCCAGGAGTTGCCGATCGAAAACGATCGCGCATCCGCGATCTGCAGATGCTGCAGCATGCCCAACGAGAGCACTGGCGCCCGGGGTAGTTCGAAGATGGGGGTATCTTCATTATAGGACATGCCAGAAGTGCCCATCGCGCGATCCAGCAGGCGATCTTCAGCCCGGATTCGCCAGGTGGTGGAGGGGATGGGCTGCCCGCTGCCGTCCCCTCCGTACAGCGCAGGATCCAACCCATTGGCCAACGGCCTGTAGCTCTCGGCTGGCGGATGGGGGCTGCGCGGATCGCGGCTGACCGACGTGAGCCACGCACAGGGGTTGGCGGGATCGGCGACGGTATCAATGCTCTCAATCAAACGAAAAGGATAGCCAAACTGGCACGCATTTTCATTCACCGCTCTGCTGGCCAGATTAAAGCCCGAGAATGGCGGCGTAGTGTAGGTGGCCAGCAGTGCATGATCGGAAGTCCGGTACAGACGGACAGTCAGCGTGGCCGGGGGAGCGGAGATCCCCAGTTTCACCGTGTTGCCCGCTGGAAGCGCGTGGCTGGCATTCGCAGGTGCCACCCAAATATTGTTGTTCGCAATATTGGCCAGCGAAAGATTGTAAAATTCAGTCTGCCACGCCCCCATGCTGCCGCCTTTTGTGCGCCAGAAATAGACCCGGCCCGGCAGCCACGAACGATGGTCCGGATCGTCTGTTTTCGTGTTGTCGGTAAATTTCAGCAATACTTCCATCCCAGACTTTCCCGGTCCGAAAAGTGCCTGCAAATCGATCGAGCTCACTCCGCCGTTTGAATCAGTGACCGTGAGAGTGGGCAGACCGCTGATCTCGAGGGTACAGTCTTCCGGCACCAATGCGCTGGAATAGGGGTTCCAAAGCCCGGCCACCATCTTGGCGCGGACCTGCAAGTCAGTGGTGGAAGCCGGCCCCGCCCGTCGCACATTGAACTGGAGCATCATCAATGACAGCAACGGAGCAATCGAGTGTATGATCTGCCGGTCCGAATCCGGCGGCGCCAGCCGATGGCGCCGGCGCAATGGATCGCTGCCGTAGGCGGGCAGCAGTCCTGGGGTGCATGGAGCCGCCGGATTCTCCATGTGGGCAGAGTGACCACCGGCCCCATCGTAATCCGCCCAAGCGGAAAACGCTCTGCCGAGCAGATCTGGTTTGAGCGACAAGTCGCGGCGGAGGCCGGAGGCATTGGGCACCGTGCTGGCCAGAACATTGAAATTGTTCGTCGTCCAGGCATGGAAATATTGCTGCACCGACGCCAACCCGACCGAGCCGTCGGGTTTCGCAAGGAATGCGACCTGGTTGAAGGCTATCAGGCCCCTAGACAGCCCTGTGTTGCCTGCAAGATCCGGGGCACCACAACGCTCAAACACAGGCTGGCCGTTGAGTTCAGCTGCTCCGGCCCCAAGGGGGATCTGCTGCCAGATACGACTGTTTAGTTCGGACGAGACCCACGGGCCATAGCTGACATTCGGGCTCGAGTCGGCGGCAGCCACCGGAGCCTTCACCCCCTGGTCTCCCACCCACCAGGCGTAATGACCGATCGTGGTTCCGGCGGTTGGACCTCGGGCCTCCCCCTGCCCCGGCACGCCGTGAACTCTGAGCGCAACAACCGGAGCCGTCACATATACCGTCCGATTGGCACGTCCGACAGTTTGGGGGCCCACCAATTGTATCGGCGGGAGGCTCTGGTCGACGGCGGCTTCACTACCGCTGACAAGCCAGACATCCGGCTCCGCGGACGCCTCCTTCGTGGTGGACCAGACTCCCGTGTAGTTCGGATTGTCTTCACACATCACAGCGCCAGTTGCCGTGACCCGCTCGTCCGGCCCAGCATGTTTCTGCAGTTGTCCGAGTGCCACATCGAGAGCGAACAAGGCATTCTGTCGCGCCTGCGCCAGTCGCTGGGTGTTGCCGGCGGCCGCCGTCTCGATTCGGGTGTAGGTCGCAAGCCCGACCAGCAGCACGACCAGAAACGCAAGGAGCGCAATCGTGATGACCAAAGCAAAGCCGGTGCACTGCGGGGGCGACTTTGGTGACGCCGTGGCAGGCTGGTGTAGACGTGCAACCTGTTGGCGGATTCTCATGGCAGGAATGCGGGCAGATGAATGCGCTTGGTAAGGACGACCGAATTCTGCTCCGCCACACCCCACCACCACTCTTCGTTGCTGGCGTAATGAGCCGGTCGCTGCAGGCGGCCGGATTCGAGCAGAGCAACCCGATGCGCCCCTTCGTCCGTGAGTACGCGGATCATCACGTCGGCCACTTCGGGAAAGACAGTGCCTGGATCGGCCGTCGCCGGTGCGGCCGAAGCGCGATGGGCCAGGTGATCAGCATCGGCGGGGAAAATTCTCTGCAACGTCGCCACCCTGCCGTCCGGACCCGGGCGGCGCCCATGAAGCCAGAGACCGAAGTCGATGACGTTTTCCGCAAACCTGGTGTCCACGCACTGAGGGCAACGAATCGCATAGGGATCACCGGCCTCCATCCCGTCGTTGCCGCCCCACGAGTCATCGGTCGGCCCCTCATAGCCGACGTCCACAATATTGTAGCCCATCTCCAGTGTGCCCGGCCGAACCATGCCCTTTACGACCGCAGCGGCCGGACGAACCTCGGTGCGATGAAGATAATAACGATGAACCGCGCCTGGAGACTCGTCAGACGCGGGACAACGCCGAATGACCTGATAAGCCACCGCCACCGGCGCGGAAATGGTGGAGGGATCCGTGTGTCGGTTTGCGCCGCGACTGGTGGTGAAAAAGCGCAGCCACACCCCTCCGACTCCGAAGCGAGCATCGGCGAGACGGCCTTTCTCAGGGAGTGACCGCCGTAACGCGGTCACATCGAGTGAATTGCCTTCATCGTCCGCTGCGTGCGTGCGGTTGACAGGTTTGGGCGACGGTATGAACCTGCCGCCGACCGGGCCGCGACTCCAGAGACCGGGGGCATTGTCGATGGAAGTGAGGATGTCGGCCGCAAGCCAGACCGTGCCCCCGAGATTGTCACGGTATTGTGCGCCTTGGATGTCGAGGGTCAGCTGGTCGAGTACGAGTCGGGCTTGAGCTTCGGCACCAAGCCTGCCCGAGATGCGCTGCCATAACTCCGACACATGCACCGCCATCATAAGCATAAGGCCGGCCAGCACGACCGTGATCGCCGAGGCCGCTAGAAGTTCGATCAAGGTGAAGGCCCGACGGCAGCCCAGCGAAGCGCGCAGGTGCAAAACGGGAGGGTTTGAACGAAAGTGCATGTTCAGCGGCGAATCGAACCGGCACAAAAAAGCATCTCTTTCTGGCCATGGTCGAAGGGCACGGTGGCATTGGAATCGGTGGCGCCAACCTGCGTGGCGCGGCTATGGAGACCCGCTGGCAGGCCAGCCGGCAAGAAGAGCGGCCAGCGGATTCGCAAAATAAAAGCAAGCACCGGAGCGCTGGCATCATCGGCGGCGGGCGACAGGACTTCGTTGCGGATCAAGGTAATCTCATAAAACTTGTCCCGATCTCCGTTAGGCCACACCGTGACGCTGGTTTCGGTGACGAGCGCGAGCTTATCGCAGGTGGGACTGACTGCGAAAACCCTGCCATCCGTGGCCGGATTGTAGTGGAAATTGCGGTTATCCTGATCGAATTGCTCCGCCGACTTAAGGAAACCTGCGACAGCGGCAAAGGGCTGCGTGCGCAAATAGGTCAACATCACATCTGCGGCACGGACGGCGGACTCGGCCTCAGCGTTGATCGCAACGGCTCTACTCACCGGGGAAATCAGTGCAATGACTCCGACGACACCAATGGCGAAGATGCCCACTGCCACGGCCACCTCGAACAGGCTGAATCCCTCCTTCAGGCTATGGGCCGTCCGGGCCGGGTAAAATATCCAGGACGGGGGATGTCGATAACGCGACACGGCCAGAAGTGGTTCAAAAGCCACTGAGATCCCCAATATTGGCGAACGAACCCGTGCGCCGGACGAGGACTCCACGCGTCGCCGCGGGATTGTCGAATGCCGGCAGACCGCTGGCGCCAGTGATGGCCGGCGCTACCACAATCTGCGGTGAGGAGGTGCTGCTGTTTTCGGAGTTCGGTCGGCCATCCGGCGTGAACTCGACATAGAAAACTGGGCCGGACGATCTGCCGTCAACCATCTGCGCAGATACCTGCGCCATTCGTGAAAGCAGTGCCGGACTGCCGTTGCGCGTCCAGCTGACTCCCACGGAGAGAAGGTGCGGCCCCATGTCAGGCGGAACGATGCAGACACCCGCTGGCAGCATGACCGGCGGCCCAACCCCGGTCCAGTCATCGTCCCCTTCATCCTCTAAGCGAACGATTTGGATATAACGGAGATACTTCGCTTTCTCCCCGTGCGGCGGCGGTTGTGCATAAACAAGCAGGCGGGCAGTCGTTTGCTGGGTGGCGGCCAGAGCCCGCGCGGAGCCAAGCAGCCCGGTCACAGTCATATGCGCAGATCGAAGCGCAGTCGCTTGCGCACTGCGCCCTTCCAAAACACCCGCAACGAAACCAGCAAATAGTCCAATCAATCCGATGACGACCAGGAGTTCAATCAGCGTGAACGCCAGCCAACAGGGGAACAGCGTGGACCCATGTTCCCGAAGACCGCCCTCTCTGCCCGGCACTGTCATTTCCAACTCTTGATGAGGCCGTCGGATGAGAAGACACCCGGCGGGGCTGAATAAAAAATGACCCCGGCGCGAACACCTGTTTCCAGTATATCGGGTTCGATCCCGGAAGTAGACGGCTTGAGTGCCAAATCCGTGTTGTCCGGGGGATATACAGCCGGCAGCTGGTCGGTTGTATAATCGCAGCCGGCCCGATCAATTTTGATAACCCCGTCAAGGTTCTTGTCCACGAGGACGGCGATCTGCGTGTTGCCAAAAGCATCGTGCAGGAGATTGCGCGATAGGGCGCATTCATCCGCCGGTGTGTCGGGGAAAAGATCGGCCTCCGTAAACGCGATGAACGGAATGAGCCGGGGATTTTGCGTCTCTGGCGACGATTCCGCGACAGAGTCGCCGCCGCCATTGTGAGGCAGGGCCGAGCCATCGCGGCGCCGGCCGACAAGCGTGTCGTGGAAAACGTGCAGCCCGGCGGCATTGGGATTCGGACTGCGCGCATTGACGAGATTGCTGGAATCAAAGATCGGATAATAGCCATACTCCTGGCGAAAATTTTCGATGGCGGTGGCCCATTGGGCAAACTGGATGCGAGTCCGAACACGCTTGGCGCTGTTGCGCGCGGCTGCAGCAGTCGGGATGATGATGGCCAGGAGGATTCCAATTATCGCCACGACTGTGAGCAATTCAACGAGAGTGAAGGCCACGAATACACCAGATCCATATTTCCTGTGATGGATCATGTTCAGCGATCCTGGTAAATATTGTCGACGTTGTCTGCCGCAGCGAAATCATAGGCCGTGAGAGCCCCATCGAGCGTCGGCGCAGCATGGCGGCGATCGGGCCCAGCGCTGTAGAGCACATAAGCCCCGCTCGACCACGGCGCTCCGACCGAGGCGCCACGGTGGTAATACACATAGCGCCCGCCCCAGGGATCGAGCAAACAGGTGAGTTCTTCGCACTTGACCGGAGGCGACCCGGGGGAGGCCGGGACGGCGATTTGGAAATTGGGACTCAAGGCGGAAGTCCGTCCAGCCGGAATCTCTAGGCTGAACCGGCTGGCATCCAGACAACTGCGACCATTGCACCGATCGGAAGCGGCAAAACCCGTGGCGCCGAATACTCCGGTAAGCGCATTGAAAAGAACCGCCTGGGCATGATGACGCGCAAGAGGCTGGCGGGCTGGATCGGGGTCCCCTTGGGGAAGATCTCCAGTTCGAGGATAGTCACCATGGATACGACGGAATTCCTCAAGGGCCTGGGCTATAAGGGACATATCGGCTCGGACTCGAGCCGCTGACGCACGTTGCTTCACGCCGGAAATCATCGCGACGGTGACGCCCAAGAGCAGCGCGACAATGCCAAGCACGACGAGGATTTCGACCAGGGTAGCCGCCCGTGTGTCTCTCCCCTTGACTAGCGGATGAGCAATCCGCGCCCTCTCACAAAATTTCCTAATCCGTGGCCCAAGCAGCACCAACCGAACTCGGGCTCCGGTAGATTGGAGAACCTGGCCCGATCGATCAGGGTGCAACCGCATGGATCGTTTTAGGACATCGAGACCTTGGCCTTTGGTTCAATGATCTAGTCGCGTCACCAACCGCCAGCCGCAGCGATTGCAGCCTTCACCTGACGCCGTTCACCCAATCCTTGGCGACCCCGGAGCAGAAGTTGCCGAAGCCCCTCGCATAAATTATGCTGGTTTGTCCGCAGTCCAGCGTCGCGAACCGCCGACTCAGACTTCATCAGCAAATGGACAAATGGTGGCAGGCTCACTTCTTAGGTCCAGCAGCTCAAGTGCATTGGCAGAATTGCTGATCCTGCCAGGAGTTGTCTTTAGGTAATCGCATGAACTCTCCTCGGCTCTTCTTCAAAAATAATTACGCGCATTTCTCCCAGAGAAAGCCAATATGGTGAGCCGACGATTATCGTGAATATTTATGTTACTCACTGATAGCATTTTGAAATATTTATTGGTCTCAGCCGCCCACATTAATAGCAGAGGCAAAAGGGGCATATTTCCACAGCCTGCCGCCCGGAAAATCGTTCTGGATGATTGACAGAACCCATGTAAAGCCTACGGTAACTTGCGAAGCTGCCAAGGTTTGCTTGACTCGTGAACCCGGCCGAGAGCTTGAAAACCCTGTTCTCCCGGGTGACTGAGGTAATCGTTTGATCCGTCACAGCTTTTTCTAATTCGTGGGGGTATGGACTTGAACTAGTCTCTTATGCCCCGGTCGGATTTTTCGGTCAAGCCTAGGTCGCTCATCCCACTTCGTATTGTATGGAAAACAGTAATCCGCCTGCCGGCGCAGACGCCGAACAGACTACCGCCACCCCGCCTTCAGCGCAGCCCGAAAACGTGCTGCGGGTTGAGGGGATCCTCGATCTCGACAGCAACCGCAATGGACAGCTTCTTGACGTTACCCGCATGGGCAAACGTCGCCCGACGGATCCGTTTCTGCCGCGTGAACTCGTGCGCCGCTTCAAGTTGCATGAAGGCAACGTTATCGTCGCGACCGCCACGCCTGACAATCGTTTCCCCAATCCCAAGGTGCGCTTCATTGAAAAAGTCGACGGCATGGATCTGGATCAACGCCGCCGTCTGCCAGATTTTACTTCGCTCACGACAATCACGCCCAACGAACACATCCGGCTCGAGACGAAGGATGCCCGCATGACGACACGTGTCGTCGACCTCTTCTGCCCAATAGGCAAGGGCACACGGGGCCTGATCGTTTCACCGCCCCGGGCCGGCAAGACTACGTTGTTACGCGACATCGCGCTCGGTGTGCTTGAAAATCACCCGGAGTGTCATGTCATGATCCTGCTGGTCGACGAACGACCGGAGGAGGTAACCGACTTCCGGCGCAGCGTGCCCGCCGAGGTCTGGGCCTCGTCAAACGACGAATCGGTTGAAAATCACATTCGCATCGCCGATCTTTGCATCGAGCGCGCCAAGCGCATGGTGGAGGTGGGCAAGGACGTGGTGCTGCTCCTTGATTCGCTGACCCGTCTGGCCCGCGCGCACAACACCCAGCGGAACAGCGGCCGGACCGGTTCAGGCGGCCTCGATGTCCGGGCGCTCGAGAAGCCCCGTCAGCTGTTTGCCGCGGCCCGCAACACTGAGGATGGCGGCAGTCTCACGATCATTGCGTCGATCCTCGTCGAAACCGGCAGTCGCATGGATGATGTAATTTTCCAGGAATTCAAGGGCACCGGCAACATGGAGATGGTGCTCGATCGCAAGGCGGCCGAGATGCGGATCTGGCCGGCGGTCAACATCGCCTCCTCTGGCACCCGCAAGGAGGAGCTGCTGCTTGACGCGAAAGAGCTCGAAGGCATTCATTTCTTCCGCCGCGCCCTCGCCCAGCAGAAAATCGAGGAGGCGGCCGAAACGGCGATCACCCGCCTTTCGAAAACCAAGACGAACGCCGAATTTCTAAAGCTGATCGCCCGTTGAATGCCGGCCAACTTCATTCTTGCCCCCCCCACCCCGATTTACGCAACCTGACCACCTTCTTTTTCACGCGCCAACCGTTTTTGAATGAATAGCTTCTCCGAGCAATGTCTTGATATGGCCCGATCAATGCTGGGCCATAATCTAGCCTCAATCAACCAGGACGGTACTGTCACACCCATTCCTGGCGAAAGCCTCCGCTCGGATGAGCCGGGCCATGTCGCTTACGCCCTGGGCGAATATTATCGCGCCACAGGGGAAACCACCTTGAAAGACGTCGACCTCGTCGACTTGGCAGCGCGCTGCGTTACCGCGCAGGCGTTCACCGAGCCCGCCGGAGAAAACGGCCTGGCCTACGCCTCACTCGGCTTGCTGGCCTTCGGCCCGTCAAAGGAGCGCAACGTCGTGTGGGAACGCCTCGTCGACGAAACACGCCAGCGCCTCGACCGGCAGCTGCTGCACCGCAGCGACTACGACAACTACTGGCAGGCCTTTAATATCGCCAAGGCGGTCTGCCGCTTCAGCTTGGGCCTGTCTAAGAAGGACGAAACCAGCCGGTTGATCGAGCGGCTGGTGGAGAGGATCGAACAGACCAGCTCGAGCGGTTTCTTTGACGACGCCGAAAATGGGATTGGCGGCAACTTCAATCTCTACGGCGTGTTGACCTTCTCGTTCGTCCGCTCGGCGCTGCAGCTTCACGCCAATGCCGCATTGCGCGAACGCAAGCTTCCCACCCTGCGGACCTACGCCGAGAAATATATCCGGATGATGCCGGATCTGGTCCGGGCGGACGGTCTCGGCTGGACCTACGGGCGCGCCGCCGGCGCGTACGGCCAGATGCACTGCATCAGCCTCCTGCTGCAGGGGCTCCGGGACGGCTGGATTCCGGATGATCAGAAGAACCGCTACTTCGATCTGCTGCGCCGTCTGTTCTGCTTTTTCTTCCAGACCTACCTCGACCAGGAGCACGGCTATCTGGATGTGCGCGACGACGAACGGTCGGCTGATGCCGCCCACCCCACCCGCATGGCCAATTTCGACGCCGCCCGCTATCTGTGCCAGTGGGCGCGCCTTGCCGAGATCGTGCATATGCCCGATGCGCCCAAGGTCGAACCGCTGCGCACCAGTGGCCGGTTTGTCATCTTTGACAAGAGCAACCGCAAGGAGCAGGGGCTCTTCCTCTACCGCGACGCCGACTCTGGCCTGCACGTGCAGTTCCCGCTCGTCAGCTCCGGCAATACTCTGACATCGGACTCCCTGCCTTTCCCCCACTGCCCAGGGATCTTCGACTGGCCCAATAACCTTTATCTGCCGGTTATGATCCCCGAGCTCACGTTTGGGGAGAACACGTGCATCCCCGCCTTTTACGGCCTGCGCTGCGTGACGGGACTTGGCCTCAAGAATTCGTTCTATTTTCGCTACGAGCAGCCCGAACTCATCAACACCCGGGAGGAACTGGTCCGCGGCCTCGGCAATGCGAAAGTCCAATGGACCTTTACCGGCAGCAAGGTCAGCGCTGAGTTCGCCTACACGGTCAAGAGTCAGGTACAGCTCGACAAATTCCGCTATTCACTCGTGATCGCGGCACCGCACTCGCGTTATCGCGTCGGCAACTCGCCTGCGCTGGGACCGCAAGGTCACCGCTGCTCCGTCCTGAAGGATGATTTCCACGCCAACTGGGCGGAAACCGAGGTGGTCAGCGCCGATCCCAACTACCGCACCAATTTCGGCAAGATCCACTATTTGCAGTCGTTTGTACGCGACCACCCCCTGATCATGCGCCC
The DNA here is from genome assembly GCA_028691845.1 of Opitutaceae bacterium. Lineage (GTDB taxonomy): Bacteria > Verrucomicrobiota > Verrucomicrobiia > Opitutales > Opitutaceae > JAQUYL01. Next base: position 100,598 of record JAQUYL010000013.1, on the reverse strand, counting down.
CGGACAGGTGTACCGCCTGGCGGTGAGCTTTGATCCGGATCTCGTCCAGCCCGAGGCTTGAGCAGATCCGGCTGACTATCCCACGTGCGCTGCGGCGAGACTGCCGCTCCTGCCGCCGTGTCTGCTGGGAAAGGATTATTTTCTCGGCGCCGCCGCGATCCGGGTTACATTTACGTGAAAAATCTCTTTGTGCCGGTTCTGCCCGCACGTCCCTTCTTTCTTCCGCCGGATTTTCCCCATGACTGCTGTCAGGCGTGTCCATAAATCGACCAAAATCACTGCCGCCGCCGGCAAGGTCATCACCCCCGCTGGGGCGTCCGTCCCGGGCAAGCCGGTTTACTTCAACCGCGAACTCAGCTGGCTGGCTTTCAACCAGCGCGTTCTGAAACAGGCGCAAAGCGAGCAGAATCCCCTCTTGGAACGGGTTAAGTTTCTCGCCATCGTCAGTTCTAATCTCGACGAGTTCTTCGAGATCCGGGTCGCCGGACTGCTGCAACAAGTCGATTCGCAGACTGCTGAAATTAGCATCGATGGGCTGAGTCCCAGTGAGCAGTTGCGCCGCATCCGCCCCGTCGTTGATGGGTTGGTCCGCGACCAATACCGCTGCTGGCACGAATTGCTTGTGCCGGCGCTCGCCCGCGCCGGCATCTCCTTCCTCACCGCCGCCCAGCTCAAGGATGCCGAGCGCATCTGGGCGCGAAAATACTTCCATGATCAGGTCCTGCCGGTGCTCACCCCGCTGGCGATCGATCAGGCCCATCCTTTCCCCCAGATCGGCAACAAGACCCTCAACGTGCTGGTCGACCTCGATAATCCTGACACCCCCGAGTTGGAAAGTCTTGTCGCCATTCTGCCCGTGCCGCGCATTCTCCCTCGCCTGGTGCCGGTCGGACCAGTGGGCAACGGCGCGCAGCAGTTCATTTTCCTGAGCGAGATCATCAAGCTCTGCGCCGGCGAGCTTTTCCCCGGTTATCGCATCAAGAGTGCGCACGCCTTCCGCGTAACGCGCAACAGCGACCTCTACATCGACGAGGAGGAAGTCGAGAACCTGCTCGCCAAAATCGAGGAGGAACTGCGCAATCTGCGCCGCGGAGCAGCCGTCCGCCTAGAGATCGAATCCGGAGTCAACGACGCCTTGTTTGACATGTTGTGCGCGAATCTGGACCTGCCGCACGAATACGCCTTCCGCCACGACGGACCGCTGACCCTGCTGCGGTTGATGAGCCTCTGTGAGATCGACCGGCCGGACCTCAAATACCCGTCCTTTTCCCCCGTGGAACTGCCGGTGCTCGGCGATCCCGGGCGCCTCTACGACCGGATCCGCGAGCGCGACATCCTGCTGCATCATCCCTACGATTCGTTCACGCCGGTGGTGGATTTCATCGAACAGGCTGCCGTGGACCCGGAGGTTTTCGCCATCAAACAGACCCTCTACCGCACGAGCGGCGACTCGCCGATCATCCGCGCATTGATCGATGCCTCGCGCAATGGCAAGCAAGTGACGGCCCTGGTCGAACTCAAGGCGCGCTTTGACGAGGCCAACAACATCCAATGGGCCAAGCAGCTCGAGGAGGCCGGGGTGCATGTGGTGTTTGGTCTCGTCGGTCACAAGACGCACTGCAAATGCAGCCTCATCGTCCGGCGCGAGAGCGGCGTCCTGCGCCGCTACGTCCATCTTGGCACCGGCAACTACAATCCCCGAACCGCCCGGCTCTACACCGACCTCAGCTATTTTACCTGCCGGGAGCATATCACCAGCGAAGTTGCCAATCTTTTCAACTCGCTGACCGGTTTCGGCCGTCTTCCGGAGTTCAAGCACCTGCTCGTTGCGCCTTTCAACCTCCATGCCCGCTTGCAGGAGCTCATTGCCGCGGAGGCCACCAACGCCCTCGCCGGGAAGCCCTCCCGCATCATTGCCAAGATGAACAAGCTCGAGGACCAGGTGACGATCGACAACCTCTACGCGGCCTCCCAGGCTGGCGTTAGAATCGACCTCATCGTCCGTGCCACTTGCTGCCTGGTCCCCGGGGTGAAGGGTCTGAGCGAGAACATCAACGTCCGCAATATCGTCGGCCGTTTCCTCGAACATGCCCGCATTTTCTATTTCGAGAACGGGGGTCAGCCGCTGGTCTACTCCGGAAGCGCCGACTGGATGACCCGCAATTTTTTCCGCCGGGTCGAAACACTGCACCCCATAGAGGATCCGGAGTTACGCCGGCGGCTGGTCGACGATTTGCTGCCGGCCGATCTGCGCGACAACGAGGACGCCCAGATCCTGCAATCCAACGGAACCTATGTTCCGCCCGTTCGTGCCCCGGACGGAACACCCTTCTCTGCGCAAAAACATTCAATCGCTAATGCACTCAAGCGGATGAGCGAACCGATCGAGGTTATTCCGCTGGCGGCCCCGCTGCCGGTCCAGGGGCCGTCGTAGAGGCCACCGCTTCAGGCTTCGGTTTAGGTTCGCCGACGAGCACCCCGAGGTGCTCCTGAATGCGCCGGAAAAATCCCTCATCAAGCACCCCGACTGGCACTTCGTAAAACTGGTGCGATGGCATGTGCTCATAAACCTGGCGCAGGCCGTCTTCAGTCACCCCCCGCAGTTTGATCAGTTTTTTCCGCTCGAGCATGAGTGCCAGAAACTGCAGCAGCGGGATGTTGGCCGGATTCGGCTCGCCGGCCGGATCGGCCAGGGTGAGGAAAAGGTTTTCCGCAGTAATCTTGAGGGCGCGCTCTGGATTGGCCCCGGCCTGGCGCGCTTTGAAGACCACTACCCATCGGCATAACACGAAGTCTGGCTTTGGCCATGCGGTCTCCTCTGCCTCCAGCAGGTCGCGCCGCCCGATCCCGCCGTCCGGTTCGCGCACAAGATAGCAGACCACGCGATCTCCTTCGCGAAACTCGCGACCGGAAACAGCGCAACACGCACTTAATGGGTGAAGATTCAGCTCCATCAGGGTTTTCTTGTTTACTTTCCCGCGGCACAGACGCTAGCAAATTCCCACCCAGCATGAATGGCCGTCTTATTGCCATCGGAGACATCCATGGCTGCCTTCGCGAATTCGAAGAGCTGCTGGGGAAGCTGGCGCTCTCGTCCGACGATCGCCTGGTGCTGCTGGGGGACCTGGTGAATCGTGGACCGGACAGTGCCGGTGTCATTGATCTGGCCCGTGACCGGGCCACTGTTTCCCTTCTTGGCAACCACGAGTTGCGCCTGCTCAATTTTCGTGAAACCGGCGATGAATCCCATCTCAAGAAGGCCGATTTCGACACTTTGAAACAGTTGCGCAGCAAGGATTGGGATTACTTGGAGGCCATGCCATTGACCTACTACGACGAGGAGGACGATATAGTTTTTGTTCATGGCGGCTTCCTGCCCAATCAGCCCTGGCGCGAGCAGCCCGCCCATGTCGTTACCCGCATTCAGGTGATCGACCGGGACGGACGCCCCAACAAGCGCTCGCTGCAGCCTGATGCGCCGCACTGGTCCGAATTATGGCAGGGTCCGCCCTTCGTGGTCTACGGCCATACTCCTCGTCCAGAGATTGAACGGCGCAAATGGTCGCTGGGCATCGATACCGGCTGCGTGCTGGGCAGCTGGCTGACCGCCTACGTCCTGCCGGAAAAACGTATTGTACAGGTGCAGGCACGCGAAAAGTATTATGAGTTATGACCATTGACGCCTCGCAGGCTCCGAGCCGCACGCGGCCTCCTCCGGCCCAACCGGCTGTTGACGCATTGCGCGAAGGCCTGCCGGTGACACTACTCGCAGATTGTCTGTGTGCTTGCCGGGCAGGCGACGCTGTACCTGTTCTCAATGCGCTGCGCCCCAGCGTCTGGGGTCCTTGCTTCTGTCTCTCTCCACAACCCGTAAAGAAATATGCCTGAGACCCCAGTCCTTACCGTCCAGCAATTGAAGGCCCTTGAGTCCGCCGCCCCGTTTTCAAGCGTCCTGCTGGTCAGGAAAGTCACCGCGAGGGTGACCAGCGGCGACCGGCCTTATCTCGTTGTCGAACTAAGTGACCGCACCGGCTCATTTAGCGCCAACGCCTGGAGCGACACCCCCGTGTTCGACTTCTTCAAGTCACTAACCGGCGACGTCATCGTGCGGGTGGAAGGACGGATCGACTATTACCAAAACCGACTCTCCCCCCGCCTAAACTCCGTTACCGCGCTTTCCGAGGCGGAGATTAACCGACCCGAAATCATCGAAAACATTGTCGAGACCCCGCCTGAGGATGCCGAGGCGCTGTGGCGGGAGTTTCAGGGATTCATCGCCGGCATCCAGCACGCCGAATTGCGAGCCACGACGCAGGCCGTATTTGACGAGATCGGTGACGCCTTCCGTGTTTCTCCAGCCGCCATCTCCATGCACCATGCCTACCGGCACGGATTGATCGAGCATACCGTGCACATGGCACGCGCCTGCCGTGCGCTCCTGCCACTTTATCCGGAGGTTGATCCCGACTTGGCCACAACTGGCGTGCTGCTCCACGATACCGGCAAGGTAATCGAATACGAAGGCACGCTTGCACCGCAGCGGAGCCGCAAGGGCCTCCTTCAAGGCCACGTCGTGCTCGGCTACCAACTAGTGCGCAAAGCGGGCCTGAAGGTAAAACTCAATGCCGACCTTCTGGAACGCCTCGAGCATATCATCCTCAGCCATCAGGGGGAATTGGCCTATGGCGCGGCGACCATGGCCGCAACGCCCGAAGCTGTGTTCGTCTCGATGCTCGACAATCTCGATGCCCGCATGGGCATGGTACAGCGCGCGCTCCGCCAAGCCGGCGGCGACGGCGAGTTCTCGGACAAGATCCCCGGCCTCAACGCCCAGTTGTTGACACGTCCACCAGCGAAATAATGCCGCCGGTTGGACAGTGAAAGCAACCAAGTCCAGAAGATGATAGCGAATACCTGTGGTTTGCAGATCTTCCGATGCCGAGATCGGGCCCCCTGATTAGTTCTGCCGTGGAATTGAGATATGGGCTTGCCTCGAGAAAGCGGACACCAATTCGGGCGGCATTGATGTCGTTTGGGTTTTGTTGATTCTCGAAGGCCACAGGGGAGCGGCAGTGCCCAACGGCCTGCGGCGCCTCGTTGGGCTATAAAATGTCTCGATATAGTCGAAAAGGGCGAGCTCCGCTTCGCGGCGGGTGGGAGGGAGGGCTTCCTCAAGTCCCGATTCGGTTTTCACCGTGCTGAAGAACGGCTCCATCGCCGCGTTGTCGTGGCAATTGCCCGCACGACTCATGCTTCCTTCCATGCCGGCGTGGCAGAGCGCGCCGAGGCAGTCTTGGTCGACATATTGACTGCCACGGTCGGAATGATGCAGAAGACCACGGGGTGGCCGGCGCCGTTGCAGCACGTCGGCCAAGCGCGCGAGCCCCAGGCTGGCATGCAGCGTCACGGCGCAGGCCCAGCCGGCCAGCCGCGCAGGATCCAGGACGTTATCCCCAATTCCTCGGCCACGGCGGGGATTGCGCGCTCGCTCTTCACGCTCAGTTCCACGGTGTGACGTTTATCCGTCGGATCGAAGTGCCGCCGGGATCCGGTCCCCGTCTCATTTCGATCAGTGTCATTCATGGTGTACTTTCCATCTGCACAAACCGGCCGACGCCGCGTCCGGCGCTGTTTGGCCGCTCCCTGGGGCAAGCCTTATGGCTCCTGCCCTCGGGAGCGTCCAAACGGCTTACCGTTTTACGCGGATGCCTGTGCCCACCAAATCGAGCAGTCACAGTATACCAATGACCTTAATTTGTGATGGCCTCATTCGCACCGTACACGGTATATGCTTGGTGTGTGCTGCATCATTGGGCCGCGTTTCCCCTCAATATCCCGCTAATGAGAGCCCTGCTTCAGTCCATCCTTCCCGTTCTCGCCATGGTCTTCCCGACCGCTGGCATATTAGCTTCCCCACCCCCATCAGCCGTCATCTCCGACCTCGCGCCCTCCGGAAATTTGCGCGCCGTGATTAACCTTGGCAACCCGGTCCTTGCCAAGAAGGACGCATCAACCGGAGAGGTGCAAGGTGTGTCAGTGGATCTCACGCGCGAACTGGCCAGGCGTCTCGGCGTAGCGGCTGAGTTCGTTGCGGTCTCTTCGGCCGGGGAGTCGATCGAGGCATTGAAGGCGGACCGTGTGGACGTGGGCTTCTTTGCCATCGATCCCGCACGCGCCAGGGACATCTTCTATACCCCGCCCTATGTGCAGATCGAGGGCGCCTATCTCGTACGCAACGAATCTCCCATCCGATCCAATGAAGACGTGGATCGTGAAGGCATACGCGTGGCTGTCGGCAGCAAGAGCGCCTATGATTTATATCTTACGCGTGAGCTCAAAAAGGCGAAGATCGAGCGCGCCGCCACCTCGCCTGCAGTCGTCGACTATTTTATCGCCAATCATCTCGAGGTAGCCGCTGGAGTGAGGCAGCAACTCGAGGCGGACGCGAAGCGCATTCCTTCCCTGCGTGTGCTGCCCGGGCGCTTCATGGTGATCAACCAGGCGATGGGCCTGCAACGCGGGCATGAGGCGGGGGCGAGGTTCCTCACCGCCTTTGTCGAAGAAATAAAGGCTTCAGGCTTCGTCGCGGAGGCGCTGAAACGCCACAAAATCGAGGGCGCGTCCATCGCGCCAGCGTGCCCCTCGCATTGATCGCGGCTGGAGCTACAAGAGCGCGCCGCGCCTCTCACGCGGTCTGCTCCTAGCAGCTCCCTGCCCCCTCCCCTGACTTGCCAAATTGTCATCGGAGCGGTTTCAGTTGAAGTTTGGCCAAGACTAATCGGCTCCCCCAGAGAGGACACGCATGTGGAAACTGGTACAGTTTTAGTAAGCCGCGCCAGATCGCCGGCGATGCATTCCGCAATGCGAATCTATGTCGCTAATGTGGTCACTGTAACTTTGACCAAGAAACAATATCACCCTCTCATTGATGAAACGCCGGGTCGGAAATGGGGCTCTCAGTGAACGGCCCGTGATGTCCCTCACACTTCGGTGCACTATGCCCAATACCATGCGCACGTTTGAGGCAAAATAGCTGCCTTTTCACTTCTCTGCTCTCCCGTCGTGCTGGATCGACTCTACCGGCCGGGTGGGAAGAAATCAGCCAGTCTTTCCCAAGCCTAGTCCCGACAGAATCCTGTCCATTGGATCACGCGTTTACTTCCTTGCGAACGAAAACACCGTGGCTGCGATCGTGTTTTTCAACAGGGCCGGATTCGCGCGCACCGCAGCCTCGCCTTTCGCGATGTAGCTGAAGCTCGTGTCGAGTACCTGCGAAAACAAAAAGCTCTCCAGAGCCTCCGCGTTCGGCACCCCGAGCATCGCTGCCATCGGACCCGCTTTCACGGCGAGATCCTTGGCCTTGGCGGCGGTGCCGTTGACCGCGATCGCTTGTGCGATGAGGGGCATCACTCTTGCACGGAGTGCGGGCTCGGCCGCTTTGCGCAGCAGACGCGTTGCGGAGTCGGGAGCTCCGCTCGTAAGCGTCATCGCATCGTCGAGGGTGATTCCTGCCAACGACTCCTTCAACACAGCGGTGGTTTGAGGCATGACGCTCGCGGCGGCGGCATTAAGGGAGGCCTTGAACGAGTCGAGAGCGCCTGTCTGGTTGAGTTTTTTGGCAAGGCTTACGATCTTCGCCATCGATGGGGGTGTCGGCACCTGCACTGCACCCGGCTTGGCGAGCTCCGCCGCCGCGAAATCAAGCATCGCGCTGAGTCCCGTGTTGGTGCCGCCGAGAAGCTGGGAAGGCGTGAGTCCCGACGCCTTCAACAATGCGGCTGCAGTGACCGCTGCATCGCCCGCCTTCCTGGTTGTGGCCTTCGCAGGCAGATCTGCCGCGATCGATAAAGTACCACCGAACACAAGGAGAATTGAAAGGGCAACGCTCCGGTTGAAGTAATTCATCCTACTATTCAATCGCATCGTTTACTCGCTGCAAGCGATAGTTGCCCCCTCTTATCCCTGGCCACAGAAAAGGGTGAATATGCTTGCTTTCAACGTCTTATACGCCACTGGCGTGACTCCGCCTTTTTAGTCTGCCTTCAGTGTTAGCCTGGGCCTGAAAGAGTGATCCGCCCCCTTTCCCGGACCGCCCCCAGAATTAGTTTCCCAGAGGCGGGCGTGATTTCGGGTTGGAATCTCCTGGATCGCCGGGCAAAGGCTGCCCGCTCTACGGCCTTCTCTCTATGATATATCCAATTTAATCCAATTTCTGCCGTTCAATCCGGATCATCTCTGCCGTCAGTGGCAGCATTTTTGTGTCACGGGCCACGGCGGTTTGCCCCTCTCGGCTCAGGAGAAATCGCATAAACTCCCTTATCGTCGGATCCAATGGCGTGCCGGGTTTGCGATTGAGATAAAAAAACATCCGATCAAACAGCGGATAAGTTTGGTTCCGAACCGACTCGATCGAGAATTTAACCATGGGGCCACCATCGGTGGCGGCCAAGTCCAGCGCCTTGATTTCCGGACTCGTCCCTCTCATCGCGACAAAAAAAGCGATGCCGCTGGGATCCTCAGCCAATTGATCCGCCATTTGCTGATCCATGCTCAGAAGCGTCCCGTCTGCTTTGGCGACGTTGAAGAACTGGTATGTCTTCTCGTTCCACTTGTCGCTGCCCTTGAGCACATCGTCGGCAAAGCGCGGGCCGAACATGCACCGAAGGCTGTAGCTGTAGACGTTGATCGGCCGGTCACGCCATTCCCCCGTCAGGCCGAGCTGCCCCCAGGTGCGAATATTGCCCTCGGGGCCGCGGGCAAATTCGGGATGCCAGTTGACCCCCACCCAACCGCCGCTCCGCTCCGCGCCGAAGATCCCGTCGAGTTGCCGCATGGTGAGGCCCGTCAGCGGGTTCGCCTTGTTGACCATGATGGCAAATGGCGAATTGACCGCCCACCCCGTCATGCCGGTTACCACTAGAGGATCATGATTGAATAGCCGCTGGAACGCCAACAACTGGTCCCAAGGCAAGCGCCGCGCTGGTCCGATATCCGCGGCCCCACTAATGAGACCGACAAACGCCCATGCCGGTCCCTTCAGATTGTACTCGAAGGTTGCCTGCGGGTGGAATTTCCGGAACCCGTTTTCCAGTTCGGCCTTAAGCTGCGGGCCGCCAAACATGTCCGACCCCCAGATTCGTATCCGCCCGGACACCTGCTGCTCCGGCGCGTACGCCGGCAGGTCACTGAGATCAAAGATCGAAGGGGAATAATAGACCGTGCGCGCAAAATTATCGGCGCTCTTGTTCCTAGCCTCCTGTACCGTTAAAGCGTCGTTGGAAACCGACTGAGCCATGCCCTGACCAAAGCAGGGAAGCAGACTGCCGACCAGAATTAGTGAAGGAATTATTGATATATTTTTCATTGGGGAAACACTTCGAACCTTGGGTGGCACGTCTTCCACGCACAGGCTATCGATAATATGCGACGCGCAATGCATGCCACTGCTGGCACGACGAGGGGCGACAATACTTATCGCCAGATCCGCGCCTGCTTGCCTCGATGGTAAACAACTCAAGGAAATTGAGCTTCTCATTCATGCAGAACCCTACTCGATGATGCGCAATTGCTTGCGCACCACCGCCTCTGTCAGGGGTAGATAGTCGCCTTCGCGCACTACCGCCTCCTGCCCTTCCCGGCTCAGAATATAGCGAATAAACTCCCTAACGCGTGGTTCAAGCGCCTTACCGTTCTCGCGAATCGCGTGCAGCCACATCGACCGGATAAAAGGATAGCTGCGGTCTTGCACACTTGCCTTTGTCGCTTCCACGTAGGGGCCTGCCTCGGTCCAGGCAAGGGCGAGAGGTTTCACAAGGCTCGTGCGATACTGCATGCCGTTATAGGCAATGCCATATCGGTCTTTCCCCAAGGCCTCCATTGATTGTTCCTGTGGAGAGAACATGGAACCATCCGCCTTTTTGCCCATCGATAACTCAATAAGAGCTTCGTTCCATTTATCCCCCCCGTGGAAAACCCTTTCGGCGAAATACGTCGAGAGGCCGTTGCGGGTAAAATCAAATCCATACGGTTGAATTGTTTTGTCCTTCCACTCGCCGGTAAGGCCCATTTGCCCCCATGTGCGGATATTTTTATCAGCGCCGCGGCCGTTTTCAGTCATCCAGTTGATTTTCGCCTCATCCCATCCGCCGCTGCGCAGGCTTCCGAAAATTCCATCGAGTTGCTCCATCGTGATCCTGGAAAGAGGATTATCTTTGTGGACAAAGATCACCAACGGGTAGGTCTTGAATGGCTTATCAAACGTACAGGTCGAGACCTCGATGGTCACCGGAGGATTCTTGAACACCCGCTGGACGGCGAGCAACTCCATCGGCCAAATCTCCCGGCCCATTAGACCGATGTCGGCGACGCCCGAGCAAAGCGCGGGCAGGGCGAGCGCCGTGCTGAGCAGTTTGACTTCAAACTGCACCTCCGGCTGATAACGGCGAAACCCCTCCGCCCAATATTTCATCACGGTCTCCTGCCCATTGTTCCCATGTACTCGAATCGTGCCAGATACCTTCTCCTTCGGCGAATACACGGGAAGACCGCTCAGATCCCATGGTTGAGCACAAGCGTCGGTTGTCGTGAGTACCAATGCGGCAAGGGTCATGGTAACCGTTAGGCAATATTTTTTAATCATAAATGATGAATTTATCTACTCTATATTAAGTGCAGCTGAGCGGACTCGCCTTTGGGGACCAGGGGTAGATTCGGTCTGGATAGGTTGAGCTTGGGCTATCGGTAGCGTGTTGTCCATCCTTGGCGAAGGGAGGGCGAAGCCCGACCGAAGCCAAGGATGGGGAAGTCGGGCGGCGTAACGCGCCGGGCTCAGGTAGCCGAGTTTGCTGTGCGGTCGCTGCGTGTTGTATTGGCGGCGGAAGTCTTCAATGACCACGCGAGCCTCGGAGAGGGGCCAGAGTTGCTCGCGGTTGAGGCACTCGCCCCGAAAACGGCCATGAAGGCTCTCCACGAAGCCGTTTTGCCAAGGACTGCCCGGTTCGATGTAGATCGTCTTAATCCGATTCTCCGCCAGCCAGTGCTGCACGGCGTGGGAGATAGGGCAAGGAAAGAAGAAAGCCCGCGCTTTTGCGAGCGCGGGCTGAAAGAGAAACCCCCAGTGAGATATCAGGCGAAACGCCGCCGCCAGGCCACGAAACCCAGCGCCGCCAGACCGAACAGCGCCGCATAAGTCGAAGGCTCGGGGATGGCCTGCACTTGGAAGGAGGTGGAGGTCTGGAACACGGCAACACCTTGGTCATCTCCGCCGAAACCTCCGCTCAGGAGTTCAATCTCATGTAGGTAAGTCAACGATGCCATATATGAAGCTCCGGCTTGGAAGTAACCCGCGCTAAAGACGGCGTCCGTCGCCCCGGTATTATTCGACCAAGTTGCAGGGTCCCCAGGGGCCCCCTGTCTGGCAAAGGTCAGCATGACTGTATCGCCACTGACGTACTCGTCTGGGGGGCTCCATTCGAAAGTGATGGCTTGCGAGGGATCAATTTGCCAAGCATATGAGGGCATGGGCCCGCCGCTGGAAACCCAGGATCCGGAAGAAGTCGAGACCGCCACTGCAGACATGAACGATTCAGCAACATTGAGATTTACCGAATGGACTATGCCGTCGTTATATTGAAACGCCCACAAGCCCGTTGCGGGAGCAGACGTTGGCATTGCGGCATTGTAGTTGTAGGTGTTGTACATTCCGAGCCCCATGGCTATGGGGTTTTCCGACAACGGCGGAGTGACACCCACATCTGTCCAAGTTGAAGACGGGTCATTGCTCGCCGTCAGCGATGCTGCGGCCTGATACTTTCCCGCAGTAACCTCTGTACGATCTGAATTCATCTGGTTGTTCATATGACTCAGAGTCACGTTATACGTAGTGACCGTGACCGTTTGCGCTATGGCGTTTGCAGTCACTAGACCTAGCAAGGTCACCAGGAAAACTATGAGTTTATCGATGCGATTCATGGTCGGATGGAGTAGATCAGCAAAACAAGCTGGGGGGTTCTGATTAGAACGGGTTTAACGTTCCGACTGGCATCAGTTTATACCGCAAAGCATCGATTCCGACTCCGCAGTTATTGCCCGAATTCGCGCATGAATTGCATTTACGATGGGAGGAAGGATGAGAAAGGGGTCATGACCCGTTTTGCTTCCCCATGATCAGGCAGGGTTTTTGGAGATGGGGACAGACAAGGACCGGGTGTGTGTTTTGGCGCAATCGGTACCCACGTGTAGTGTGACAAGGATCGTGACTATCGTGAAGAGTATGACGGCCAGCATCTCACTCTCCTGGATTTTTTTCAGGTCGGCGTCATGCCTCAGAAATGAAGTGTCAGGGCAAAAACGTGGTCACGACGCCAGACTGTCGAGCGGTTCGGGCGCTTGTCGTTCTGCACATAAAACACCGACCAGGTCCAATCGTGACGGCTGGCGAATTTCAGGCGCAACGGAACGAACTTGGTCTCGATCCACGCGTCCGTTCTCCAATCGTATATTGTCTCAAGGCTAATTTCCGCTGCGCGCTGGGCTGGCAGCCAGGATGCAGATAATTCGAGTGCGGGAATGGCGTGATACCGATGATTGAGGCTGGGGGACCCACCCGGTGGCCGCATGAGTTCCAATTTCTGGGTGAACTGGATTCTTGCGCTGTTACCCAACCGCCAATGCGGGATCAGATCCAGCTCAACTGCGTGGGTGAAGGCACCTGAGTTCGCCCCGGTAACGTTTTGCGCGAGCTTGTGGGTCAGTGCGGTGGCGAGCCGGTCCGTTAAGCCTCTAATTATTATTTGTTTAAGTTCCCATGCCTCTAATTCCCCGACACGTTGGTCGTAAACCTGCTTCCAGCCGAGCTTGTAGCGCCAAGGGCGTGTCTCAGCCATGGTGAGATCTCCCTCATGCCAGAGGCGCAGGCCGTCGGCAGTGGTTTGTGGACAAAACCCAACGAAGGCGCAGAGGACAACAAACAGGCACTCAGCGTGTCGCCGGGGCATAAAGAGGGATGGGCGCTTCGCCTGCCGGAGTGAGAACGGTGGCACGGAGCACCGTCCCGTGCGGTGCTGCAATGCCGTAGCCTTCCGCCTGCAGTCCGGTTTTTTGGGTGGCCAGCCGGCTGACAATCCAAGCCGCATGCTTCGGCACATGAATTTGCGCTCCCGAGTCCAAGAGAATCATGCGGGGCTCACCCTTTTTACCGGTGAGGACGTGCTGGATTTTTCCGGACGCACTGAGTTTCTCCAGACGCGCATCGCGCAAGAATCCGGGAAGCTTGGGTGCATAGGCCGGGCGCGGGGTGTTGTGCAACACGCGGTCACCGTTTGCCGGCCGAATCTGCCAGGCTTTGAAATTGCCCTTACGATCATGGTAGCCGAGCACTTCGATTGTGGAGCCGGGACGCAGCGTTGCGGTAAGTTCCGTGCCCAGATGGGCCGGCCACTTCACCTCGGTGCCGTTGTCCAGAAGCAACCCATCAACCTCACCATGCGGATTGAGCAGGAAATGGGTGATGGTGCCCCGCTGGGTGGTTTGGGCTGCCCCCATCGAAGCCCTGTTTGACATCGACCAGGGGGCCTTGCCGCCTTTGCCTTTGCCTTTGGCTTGCGCGGGAGTGGCCCAGGGGAATAGCGATATGATGAGAGCGGCGACTACCGTCAGATGCATTCCCTTTGATCGCGAAATGCTGGGATGGGCAACACGGTGAGTTTTCGTGCAAAGATGCAGATTGTCCGATGCATGTTTTGTTTTCATCGACTCACCTTATGCATCGTGCGTGCCATCATGCCCGAGCTTGGCAATGAACGGGTTGCGCGAAGCCTCCCCGTCTTAATGTCCGTTAAACAGACACGCCTTGACCAATGAATGTCCGCTTGCCGGACGGTCTCCAGCGATTCAGGCAAAAAAGTGCAGGGCCTCGGGGGAAAGGTTGCTTCCGCTCAGTCGTTCGGATCGAGGCCCAGCGCTTTCATGCGGGCGTAAAGCTGCTGGCGCCTGATGCCGAGACGGCGTGCTGCCTCAGCCCGGTTGTTTCCCGTTTCCGCCAAAGCGCGTTGAATCAGATGAAGTTCCAACCGGGCCAGCGCCTCCGGAAGAGGCGGGGGCTGCTGCGTAATGATGTCGTCACCAGGCGCGTCCGGTGCTTCCGCCGGTAGGCCGAGATCGCTCGCTTCGATGCACGGGCCACGAGCGCTCACGATTGCGCGTTCGATGGCATTGCGCAGCTCACGCACGTTGCCGGGCCAGCGATGGGCGAGGAGTCTTTTGGCGGCACTTTGGCCGAGTTGCTTGGGTTGGGGGGCCAGACGGAGAAATCCTTCTGCAAGAGGCAAGATGTCCGCCAGTCGCTCACGCAGCGGCGGCAGATGCAGCCGGATCACATCCAGACGATAATAAAGGTCGGACCTGAAAAGGCCGCTCTGCACCGCCGCAGGCAGATCACGATGTGTGGCGGCCAGAATACGCACGTCCACTTTCCGGCCGTGGCGTCCGCCCACGGGAAGAATTTCTTTTTCCTGCAGCACGCGCAGGAACTTGGCCTGCATGGGGAGCGGCATGTCGCCGATTTCATCCAAAAAGAGACAGCCGCCTTGGGCCTGTTCAAAACAGCCAGTGCGGTCGGCGATTGCCCCCGAGAAGGCGCCGCGGACATGTCCGAACAAGGTGCTCTCAAGCAGCTCCGCCGGGATGGCGGTACAGTTCATGGCAACAAACGGCGCCCTCTGTCGCACACTGTGGCGGTGCAGCATTCGCGCGACCAGTTCCTTGCCTGTGCCCGTTTCCCCGGTGATCAATACCGGAGCGTCGCTGCGGACCGCCAACCCGATGGCTTTATGTACTGCGCGCATGGCTTCGCTGGCGCCCACAAACTCGGATCCCATGCCTGTGTCAGCCGGCCCTTGGTCGGCGCGACCAATCGTGCGTCGCTCTGGGGTGGCTCGCAGAGCCATGGAAAGTGCGCGCAGGATTTCGTCGCGTCCGGCAGGTTTCGTCAAATGATCGAAGGCCCCCAGGCGCATCGCCTCGATCGTGTTACGTGCATCAGCATGCGCGGTCAGCACCAGCACGGGGGGCCGGGAGGGTCGTTCCTGCAACCGGGCAAGAAACTCCATCCCTCCCATGCGGGGCATGCGCACGTCGAGAATCACGGCGTCCGGCTCAGTCTCACCTAACTTGCGCCAGCCTTCGCTGCCATCGGGGGCGTGGATGGATTCGTGGCCCGCATCCGCCAGCAGTTCGGCGAGTCCGAGGCGGAACTCCTCATCATCATCGATGATCAGCACTCTCGCCATGGCACCTCCAATTCGAAGCGCGCACCTCCGCCGTTCGTGAGCGGACTGGCGGCCAAGCGCAACATTCCGCCGTGAGCGAGAGCGATTTCCCGGGCGATCGCCAGGCCCAGGCCGGTGCCCTCGGAGCGACCGGTCACGAAAGGTTCGAGCAACTTGGATTGCAGTTCCACAGGCACGCCCGGACCACTGTCGTCGACCAGGATAAGAAGCTTTCCCAAGTGCAGCTTGGCGCTCACGACGACTCGGCCGCCCTCTGGAGTGTGCTGCAGGGCATTGTGCACGAGATTATCCAGCGCCCGGCCAAGAGCTTCCGGATCAAATCGCAGCCGGCGGCTCTCCATCTCCGGATCGAGGTCCGTCCCAAGCGTGATGTTGCGGAATGCGGCCATCGGCTGACGGTCTTCCACGCACTGCCGCAGCCAAGTCCCGATCGTTACGCCAGACTCTTTTATCCGCAGTGGCTGAGTCAGCGCCAACAGCGATACGACAAGACGATCCAGTCGCGCAATTAGGCGCTGCACAGCTTCCAAGGCGCTTTTGCTGCGTGCATTGGCCGTCAGGCTGGCCTCTTGCGCCAACGCATTTTCTACACGCAAGCGCATCGCGCCAAGGGGGTTTTTGATCTCGTGTACCAAGGCGGCGGCGAGGCGTCCGATTGCGGCCAACCGCTCCGCGCGCGCGAGTTCGCCGGCCAGCCGGGCGGATTCATGGCTGAGTGCGCCCACCTGGCGGGCCGAAGCGTTGAAAGATTCCACCAGGCGGTTCAGATCGGTCTCGCCCAATTCCGGCAGTGTTTGGGCGGGGTCGGTGCGTTGTGCCAAGGCCTGTTCGAGGCGGTGCAGGTTGCGGGACCAACGCTTCATTCTGGTCAACAGCAAGATCCCTGCGCCCACGACCAGCACCAAAGCCACCACGCCGCCTTGGGTGAACCGCTGGATCATTTGTGCATGGGCAACATGGACACGAATCATAGTCCAGGCGACCAGCCCGCCAGGCAGGCGGCACGCGCTCAGGACGAGTGCATCTTGCCGCCCCTGGCGCACCTCTTCTCGCGAGGGTGTGGCTGCATCCACGCGTTCCACCAGGGCGCGCAAGGTGGGCAATTCTGCTTCAGGCACAGTCTGTTTGCGTGCGGCCCCTTCATGGGTGGGGAAAGCGTAGGCCACGAAGCCATCGCGCGGATGCCAGATGCCGCCTTCGACTCCAGGCATTTCGCTTAACACCGATTCCACCACGATAACGAGCAAGCCGGAATCCGGTGCCGGGGTTTGCCCAACAATCCGAACATATTCAACTTCGATGCCACGGCTGGCTTCCATGGCCGTTTGGCGAGCGGCAGCCACCAACGCCAGAGGGCCGGACTTATAGAAGACCCAAAGGAATGCCGACAGCATCAGAACAAGCACAACCAGCAAGGCCCAGAGAATGGCGAATAGTTGGCGCTGTCCGTTCATCGATCAAAGTCGGGGCGTCTCGGGCCACGGTCACTCGCGGTTCCTAGATGGTCGAGCCACAACCTGCGCCATGTGCCGGAGTAGGTATGTCCGAGGAGTGCTTCCTCAAGAGGCTGTCCAAGATGTTCGAGCACGAAGATTATTGTGGGCTTGAGTATATTTGCATGTGACGATGTTCCAGCAGAGGGGCATGGCCAGAGTAAACTCGCCGGAAATCATTTCAACCAGCTTTCATCAAGTATTCAGGCAAACGGGCTAATTCCCAATCATACGCTTGCTCCCACTTCTGGGGTGATGGACAAGGAGCGTCCGATTCATCCGCCATGGGTTCGATCCCCCGCAGCAGGCCTCGGCTTGGCTCAAGGCTCAGAAGATTAAACTTCCTGAGGATCTCTTCACCGCCTGGAGGAGCTACGAGTCGGACTGGAATGTTCTGCATAATCGCTGCCAAGCGCACAGCCGGGACTGCGCAGCTCAGGAAGAAACCAAGCGGCGAAAGATTCTCTCTGACCCGAAATCAACCCCCCCAGTAAATTGCCGGGGCAACGGTTGATAGCATCGCCGCAATCTTCGCCTCTTTTTCGGAAATTCGCGAGAACGCCGAGAGGGGACTGAACGAGCTCATGGCTCGTGTTGGCGTGCCCCTGAAGAAGCGCGCATGGAGCGAGGTTTTCCGGCCTGGGCTTTCCCCGAAAAAACGTACACGAGTTAGCGTCTGGTTGATGGCTAGTTGAGTTTGGATTCGTAGTCGAGCTTGCGCTCAATGGCGAAGAACCGATCGCTGCGAAAACGCGTCGGGCTATGCGCCATGGCAATAGTCCAGACCGCCAGTTTAAAATCCAGTGAGCTCTCCCCGAACCCCAGGAAGCGTACCATCGGAGCCGGATCTTGGCGGACCGTGGGATTCTCGATGGCGACCTTGGTGGCGTCGGAAAAGTCAGGCACCGTTGAAGCTGCGAGCAAACGTGTCGCAAGCGCGTTCACCGCGGTGATACTTCTTGTCTTTGCCTGCCGCTCGACCTTGCGCTCGCCGGAGATCGTCCGCACCCCGTTCTCCACACGCACCTTTCCCTCTTTCTCTTTCAGCTCAGGCAGGTCGACTTTGACGAGATATTCCTTGTCCTCTTCAGCGGCATCCACCAACGGCGCCCACTCGTGGGTCGTAGTGGCTTTCTCGCAGCCGATGTCACAACGGAGCGGTGGCCGTTCGAACAGAGTGACCATCTGGCGCTGCATGCGCTCGAGTTTGCGAAAGGGGCTCCAGCGCGCGATCGGCAGCCAGTCCACTCCGTTATCCCGGAACGGATTCCCTCCTGTCAGCGTGGGCACATCGGTGTCTTTCGATTTTTGACGGAAGGCTCGATTCGCGAATTGCAGCGTTCCGTCGTTGCTTCGGCGGACGGGCACCGTCGGCGCCGTGGAAATTCTGACGGGAACCGATCGTGTAGTGGGGAAACGCCTGAACTCCGGTCAGCGCCGCAGGGCTCGCCAGACGGCCACCATCGCTGGGAGCCAACCGCTGAGTCCGCGGCGTTTGCGGCCCAGCAACAGGCCACCGACCGCGGCGGCGCCGAGCAAGCACCAGCGGTATTGCACGACGAAGCCCCGTGCCGCGTCCCACCGTCCTTCCAGCCGTTGCAGTTCCGCGGCCAGGATCTGCCGGTGGAGATCGGCGCGCGCGACAATGAGGCGCTTGCGCCCGGCCAGTTCGTTCATGTTTCACCTCGCAGGCCGGCCACATCTTTTCGAAACTCACCCAGCGTGGCTCCGAATGGGCCCCGGCCGTGGCGCAGCCGATGCCGGATAGCGACCAGCAACCCAACCGATGCCGCCAGCGTGACTGCGGCCAGAGCGATCAGTCCCGCGTAGCCGGCCGCCTGCCACAAGAACAGGGCCAGGACCCCGATCGATACCAGAATTCCCGCGGCACCGAGCGCGATCGCAATACCCAACCAGACAAGCATGTCGACCACGCGGAGTTTCTCCTCCTCCATCTCGACTGCGAACAGCTCAAGGCGTGTGTGCAACAGCCCGAGCGCGGAGCGCGCGAGCCGCCGCACAGAATCTATGAACCCGTCACCGTGATATCCGTCTTCGGCCATGGGGTCATTTACGGCGCAACACCGCGCCAAGCAGCAGACCGATGCCAAAGGCCACGGCAATGGACTCATACGGGTGCGCGCGAATCGTCTCGTCGGCCTGTTTCGCGGCGACCTTGGCGGACGCGACCGCACGTTCCTGTACTTGCTCGTAGGTCGCCTTGGCGCGTTCGATGGCGGCCGCGAGCCGTGCGCGCATTTCTTTCGCCTTATCGCCAGCGTCTTCCGCGGTCGAGTGGAGCAATGCCTCGGCATCGTTCGCCAGTGCCCGCAGGTCGG
Organism: Opitutaceae bacterium; assembly: GCA_028691845.1. GTDB lineage: Bacteria > Verrucomicrobiota > Verrucomicrobiia > Opitutales > Opitutaceae > JAQUYL01. Next base: position 81,479 of record JAQUYL010000013.1, on the reverse strand, counting down.
CCATCACGCGGTCGCGCGCGAGCTGGCCTTGAGCTTCGCTGATATTGGGGAAGTGAGTCTCCATCTTGATTCCTTCGGTTGATTGTTACTCCGCATTGTGCCGGCTCACGCGGCCCGTGGGTCACTCGGGTATGCCGGGTCCCGTCTCGGCTACATGCAAGGTTGCGCGCCAACGGCACGAGCGTCAAGAACTCGCGCCTGACAAGATTGTCAGCCTCCCCGCGCGGCCTCGCGCTTTGACTGGGGCAGATCAGAATCGTTTTTGTCCCAGGATCTGGAATTTCGTCTCCCATTGCCGGCGATTGGCCCGGCCTCGGTCGCCCCTGTGCCGACCGTGCCCATTTCAATGCGCCCGCGCGACGGTCAGGCAGGCGCGGCCTACCCTCGCATCGGGACGTTGAGCACCGCGTTCCTGGAGTGACGTTGCCCCCGAAAACTGGAGCTGATCATTACCAGGGCGGGCTTTTGCTTTACCTCTCCAAAACAAAGGGCCGCCTCTACCCCTAAAGACGGCCCCTTACAGCAATACCTAAACCCCAAGCTAACTACGCAGAGAAAGACGCAGCCGGGCGCAAAATGTTCAAAAACCAGTGGGACAAAGCATGCCCTGGGGTGGATCGGCTCGCTAATGCTAGGGAAACGGCCTTGGCGGACCTAAATCTGTTCCTTTTCCGTTACCCTGTTCACCATCTCCTCTGAAGATGGCGCCCTCACGGGGAATCGAACCCCGGTTTGAGCCTTGAGAGGGCTCCGTCCTAGCCGCTAGACGATGAGGGCGAAAAAGACCAGAGGGGCTACAAAGCGCATTCCCCCCTGCCCCGTCAAGAGCGCAAAATTCGATCAGTTTCCGAAGATTTCCTCCTCTTTGAAGAACCGAGCGATCTCGATGTTGCCGTTTTCCACACTATCGGACGCATGCACGACATTCACCATCATGTCAGTGCCATAATCGCCACGGATGGTGCCTTTGGCCGCCTTGCGCGAATCAGTGGGCCCGAGCAGATCGCGCACCCGCTGCACCACGTTGTCGCCCTCCAGCGCCATGACGATGACTGAACGCGACTTCATGAATTTCTCGATCTCAGGGTAAAAGGGGTAGTGAGCCACATGCGCATAATGCTGGCGCAGCAGTTCCGCTGTCAGGCGCATCATTTTGCAGCCGACAACGGTGAAACCCTCCTCCTCGAAACGGACAAGCACCTTCCCCATCAGGCGTTTTTCCATGCAATCGGGCTTAAAAATAATCAGGGTTCTTTGCATACGAGTGGCTCACCATACGGGCCGTCTGCCGCTTGAAAAGCCCCGAATTGATCCAGCAATCCTCTCGTGATTCACCGCTCCCCCTACTGCCGCCCAATTATGGTCTCCGTCCCGGTTTTCCCGAAAGAGAAGGGACTCGAGCATCGCCGGGCAGAGGCTGATGGATATCAGAATGGCACCTCCACCTATCTGATCTGTTATGAGTAGGCGATTTGCTTTATGTGCGAAGAGGCGATTACTTCCCAAGCAAGGCCAAGGCTTCCGCCATCCTGCGTTCCACCGCAACTATGTCGCAACGGAATGCAGCGCCGAATTGAACAACCTGCCAGCATCCTGGCCGTGTAATCCAATGGCGTACTTAACTAAATACCCCACCGGCGCCGACTGGATGCGGGATGCTAGACAGTGACTTCTTGCCGGGCTTTCTCGGCGAGAGCAGTACTAAGATAGCGTTCGCCGAAGCTGGGTGCCACCGTAACGATTACTTTGCCCGCCATATCCGCGCGCTTGGCAAATTGAAGGGCAGCCCAAACATTTCCGCCTGTCGAAATACCTCCGAGAATCCCCTCTTGCAGAGCCAATAGCCTGGAGGTCTCCAAGGCGTCGTCATCGGAGACCGTGATGACTTCATCAATTATCGCGGTATTGAGCACCTTGGGAACAAAACCCGCCCCGATACCTTGTATTTTATGCCGGCTGGGCCTCCCACCCGAAAGGACCGGGCTAGTCAAGGGCTCGACCGCGACAGTTTTGATCTTTTTGCGTGATTTGATGACCTCAGAAACGCCGGTAAGGGTGCCCCCCGTGCCGACTCCGGCAACGAAGGCATCAATGCGTCCCTTTGTGTCGTTCCATATTTCCTCTGCAGTCGTGCGCCGATGAATCTCGGGATTGGCCGGATTTTCGAATTGCTGGGGAGTAAAGCCGCGATTTCCGTGCTGTAATAAGATTTCCTGCGCCTTGCGGATGGCGCCAATCATGCCTTCCGCACCAGGTGTGAGCACAATCTCCGCACCCAGCATACGCAGCAGCACCCGCCGTTCGACAGACATCGTCTCGGGCATCGTGAGGATGAGTTTGTATCCGCGTTGGGCGCAAACAAAGGCCAAGGCGATACCAGTGTTGCCCGAGGTCGGCTCGATGATAACCGTGTCCTGTTTGATTTTTCCATCATGTTCGGCGGCTTCGATCATCGACATGCCGATGCGGTCCTTCACGCTGGCCAACGGATTGAAGAACTCCGCTTTGACGTAGACTTCTGCAGGCAGACCCTCGGAGAGACGGTTCAGCTTGATCAACGGCGTGTGACCAATGGTGGCGACGATATTGGGAAATACATCAGGCATGGACGCTCAAATATTAAGATTACCCAATAAGTCTAGAAATGTTTATCGAAGTCATGGTTAACCATTTGATAATCTGTCGCCTGTAAATTATTGCAGTTGCCCTAAACCGTCAGGGTCACCTGTTCTCATTACTTCAAGCGCTGCCAAGGCGGCACTTCGCGCCTCATAGTGATCGACGATAGGTCGCGGATAAGACTCGCCCATCTTTATACCCGCTTGGATCAGCAATTCCATTGGAGCCATCCACGGCTGATGTAGAAATTCATTCGGTAACGCAGCCAGTTCAGGAATCCAGCATCGTACATAAACACCGTCGGCGTCGAATTTTTCACCCTGAAGTACCGGATTGAAAATGTGGAAATAAGGGGTCGCATCCGCCCCGCATCCAGCGCTCCACTGCCAGCCGAGCGTATTGTTCGCGAGGTCCGCATCCACCAAAGCGTCCCAAAACCAGCCGGCTCCTTCCTGCCAGGCAATGCGCAGGTGCTTTACGAGAAACGAGGCAGTGATCATGCGCACACGGTTGTGCATCCAGCCGGTTGACCTGAGCTCCCGCATGCCAGCGTCGACAATGGGATAACCAGTCAGCCCTTCCTGCCATGCTTTTAGCCAAGCGGCATCCTGCCGCCAAGGGAAGCGGCTGAATCCCGCGCGCAACGGCTGCTCCACCGTATGTGGGAAATGGAAGAGCAGGTGATGCGCGAATTCCCGCCAGCCGAGTTCGGTCAGGAACACATGCGCCCCCCTGCTGGCCGGAAAAACGCCACTATCGCGCGACTGCGCCCTGACCGCCGCCCAGATCTGCCGCGGGCCAATCTCACCAAAATGCAAATACGGCGAAAGACGCGAGGTTCCGTCGATATGCGGGAAATCGCGAACGTCGGCATACGGCCTCACCGCGTGGAGCATGAATTTCTTGAGCTGCTTGACAGCGTCCGCCTCCCCGGGTCGCCATGCATTTGCCCACCCCGCCCCACCCGCATCGCGCGATAGCAAGCCCAATTCGGCCACTTCGAGCGACAACGGCCACAGCACCGGTGAAGGCAGGGGTCCGGCCGGCAGCATGACGGGGTCCTCCACCGGTAGTGTCTGGCAATTCCTCCAAAACGGCGTAAACACCTGAAAGGGCTGCCCGCTCTTGTTTGCCACCGTGTGCGGTTCGTGCAGCAGTGCGGCATTGAAACTCCTCGCTTCCAGTCCCTTCGCCCTCAGATTGGCCTTGATAACCTTGTCGCGGGCAATGTCGGCCGGTTCATAGCGCCGATTCCAATAGACGGCATCCGCATTGGTCTGGGCCGCCAGTGCTTGCAGGGCGCTGCCGCTGTCCCCGCGTGCGAGGACCAGCCGCGACTCGCGTCCGCGCAGGGCTGTATCCAGCGCGACGAGCGAGTGGTGCAGCCACCAACGGGATGCGCTCCCGGGTGGCCATCGCCCCTCACCCATCTCATCCAGGATGTATACCGGAATGATCGGTGCGCCGCGCTGGTGCGCCGCAGCGAGCGCCGGGTTGTCTCGTAGACGAAGATCCTGCCGAAACCAGACGAGGGTCGCTGTCATACGGCCAATTCGAACTTACAGCATATCGTGGTAAAGCTGCTCGTAGGCCGTGACCACACTGGTCCACGAAAAATCCTTCAACATTCCGCGCCGCCGCACGGCTGCCAGCAGGTCCTTGTCCTCATAGAGGCGAATCGCCCGCTGCACTCCCTGATTAAATTCCTTCTGTTTCGGTGCGAACATAATCCCTGTCCCCTCCTCCGGTCGCTCATCGACATCAACCACCGAATCCACCAGCCCGCCGACGCGGCTCACGAGCGGGACGGTGCCATAGGCCTGACTGTACATCTGGTTCAATCCGCACGGCTCAAACAGCGAAGGCATCAGAAAGAAATCCGCCCCGGCCTCGATGAGGTGGCTCATGGTCTCATCATGCCGCGCGCTCAGGGTGATTGTATGCGGATAACGGGCCGTCAGCAGCTTGAATCCTTCCTCGTAGCGCTGGCTGCCCGAACCCAATACGATAAGCTTGCTGCCGCACCGTGCGAATAATTCGGCCGCCTCCATGATCAAATCGAGCCCCTTCGCCTGAGTGAAACGGCAAATTACTCCGAAAACCGGCCCGGCAAATCCGGGATCCCAGCCAAACTCACCCAGCAGCTGCTCGCGACATGTCTTCTTGCCGGAGAGATCGCGGACGGAATAGCAGGCGGGCAGATTAGGATCGCTGGCGGGATTCCACACCGCCGTATCGATGCCATTGAGGATACCTACCATATCGTCTGCCCGAACCCGAACAACGCCGTCCATGCCTCTGCCGAATTCCGGAGTTTGTATTTCCCTCAGGTATTGCGGACTGACCGTGGTCACCCGGTCGGCGAACAATATGCCGCCCTTCAGCATGCAAATCTGATCGTAGTATTCGATGCCGTCGATGGACATTATTTCGCCCGGCAAATTAGTCAGATCGAACGACTTCTTTCTAAAAATCCCCTGGTAGGAAATGTTATGGATGGTAAATACCGTTTTCAGTGCGAGCGTTGCCGCCTGTTTGCGCTCCGCATTGCGTAAAAGAAGCGGCAGCAGCCCCGTCTGCCAGTCATGGCTGTGGACGATGTCCGCCTTGAAGTCGGTCAGGCGCAACATTTCCACGACCGCCTTGCAGAAAAAGATGAAACGCGCGTCATTGTCGTCGTAGTCGCGCTCACCGGTCCAGTACGGGAACTTGCGGTCGTAGAATTCCTCCCGTCTGATCAGGTACAGCGTCAATCCTGGCCGCACCGAAAGGGTGTAAACATCACCGGTAATGAACTCCGATCCCATCTCGATTTTCAATCGATGGCTGCGCGCAGCTCCCGCCGCGCCGGCGCTGTCGAGGATTGATCGATAGCCGGGCAGAAAGGCCGCGACCTCATGCCCCCGTCCGGCCAGCGCATTGGATAGCGCCGCCATCACATCAGCCAGTCCTCCAGTTTTAACGAAGGGGAACATCTCGCTCGCAGCCTGGACTATTCGCATGACCTCTTACCTAGCAAAAGTCCCGTCCAAGCCAAAGCAAAAGCGCCGGCATCCTGCGAGTTTCAATCGACCGTGGCGCCGGCAGTTAATCTTCGACAAATTTTGCTCCCGTCGATTCATTGTATTCCGCCTATGGAACTCCGCCAGCGCCTCCTTTCCCACCTCGCACGCCGCGACTATGTTCCCATCTCCGTGACCGAACTCGCCCGTCAGTGGCGCACCGGTACCGGCGAACGGCGCCGGCTCTCAGGGCTGGTGCAGTCACTTCTCCTCGAAGGGGCTATCGTCGCCATCAAAGGCAACCGTCTGTGTCTGCCACGCGCGGCCAACCTCGTAAGCGGGCGCATCAATTTCCGCCAGAATGGAGCCGCATTGGTATTCCCCGAAGCAAAGCCCAACGAACCGGATAAACCGCCCGTCTATATCAGCGCCGAAAACACCGGCGTTGCCCTGCACGGTGATCGGGTGGTCGCCCGAATCCTTGATCCGGCCGACCGCGATTATCCCCGCCGCCGCACCGGTGATGAAGCGGCCGGACAAGTCATCCGGATCCTCGAACGAGCCCGCACCACGCTTACCGGCACCCTGCATCGAGGCCGACTCCATTTCTACGTCCGCCCGGACGATCCTCGTTATCCACACGATATTCTGGTGCCCGATCCGACCCAGGCCGGACTGAAGCCGCCGCCGATCGAGGGCGACAAAGTGATTGTCAAACTCCACGATTGGACGGAACGGCATCTGAACCCAGAGGGCGTGGTCACCGATCGGCTGGGCCGCACTTTCGAGCCCGGTGCCGAGCTGGCCGCCATCCTGCACAAATACAACCTGGAGCCAGGATTTCCCCCCGCCGTGCGGCGGGAGATTGCCACGCTGCCCGGCACCGTGCCGGTCCGCGATTGCGCCGGCCGACTCGACTACCGCGGGGTGCCCACTTTTACGATCGACCCGGACGACGCCAAGGATTTCGATGACGCCCTCTCGTTTGAGACCCTGGCGGGCGGCGAGATTCGGGTTGGGGTGCACATTGCGGATGTGAGCCACTATGTGCGCCAAGGCTCGGCCCTTGATCGCGAAGCGCGAAGGCGCGGCAACTCCACTTATCTGGTGGGCGTGGTTGTGCCGATGCTGCCGGTGGAACTTTCCAACGGCCTCTGTTCGCTCGTCGAGGGGGAGGACCGCCTCACCAAGGCCGTGTTGTTCACCTTCGGGCGCAATGGACGCCTCCGGCATACCGCTTGCGCCAACACCGTCATCCGCAGCCGCAAGCGGCTTACCTATCGGCAGGCTTTCGCGCTGCTGTTCGAGGATCGTTTGGATAAAATCCGCCGTCTCCCTCCGCCTCCGATGCACCAAACCGGCTCGACGGGACGGCCTCTCTCCGAACTAAGTCCGGGCGAGCTTGCTGACCTCCAGCATTGGGTGCGGCAGCTCTGGACCATTGCCAGCCGTCTCCGCCTGGAACGCATGAAGGGCGGCAGTCTTGATCTGGATATGCCAGAGACTAAAATCTTTGTTGATCAAAACGGTTTTGCCGATCGCCTCGAACTGATCACCAACGACGAAAGCCATCAACTCATCGAGGAATTCATGCTCCTCGCCAACGAGGCTGTGGCGCGCATTACGCGAACGCACCACCTCTCCTCCCTTTACCGGGTTCACGACGATCCTGATGAGGAGCGACTGGAAGAGTATCGAAAACTACTGGCCACCTTCGGCGTAAAAGCCGGCGACCTTAGCCGCCGTGAAAACGTCGTTCATTTGCTCCCTCTCCTCCGCCGTCACCCGCAGGGGCATCTGCTCCGCACGCAGCTTCTGCGCAGCATGCGCAAGGCCTGCTATCGGCCCACCCCCGATGGTCACTACGGTCTCAACAAGAAGGATTATACACACTTCACCTCCCCCATCCGGCGCTACTCGGACCTCGCGGTTCACCGCGTCTTCGATTCCTCCCTGGCCCGGCGCGGTGGTCGCGACGCCCAGCAGGGTCGCCACGGCGGCTCCACAAGCGCCGGAATCGCCACTCTGGCCGAACACCTCAGCCTCACTGAGATCAACAGCACGGAAGCCGAGCGGGAATCCGTTAAGGTCAAATTGCTCGAGTTCTTTGAGCGCGAGTTGGATCGGAAGAAAAAGACCCACTTCCCCGCCATCATTACTGATGTGCGCACCCATGGTTTCTTTGTCGAACTGACGGAATCCGGGGCCTTCGGCCTTGTTCATATTTCGTCCCTCAAGGACGACTTCTATCAGCTCAATTCCTCTGGCACCACGTTCATCGGCCGTAAGAACCATCGGCGTTTCGAACTCGGGCATAAAATCAGCGTCGTCGTCCACCGCGTGGACCGCGAAAAACGCCTGATCGATTTTTCCGTTCCAAACTGACGCGAAGGCGGGGTTCGAACCATCCGCTGCCAGCGGGCGTCATGCATCTAATTCCCGACGCACCTTTTCCAAGAACTGCGGATCATCGAGTCTTCGCCAGGCCATTTTTAGACTGGCCGTGGCCGTTTGCCGCCGTCGCTCGAGCTTTTGGACCAGGAGCTGCGGTGGGGTCGGCCCTTCGTCAAGAATGCGCAGCAGGGCAAGATCGACATCACGCATGTCGCCCAGGGCTTTTTCAACGGCCCGTACCCTCCTGCTCAATTTCTCCACCGGCAGGCCGAGTCCACGGCCGAAGAAACCGCTTAGGTAACGTATCCGCCGGAGAACAATGCGCAGTCGATGCAGTTTTTTTGGTGACTGCGAGTGGCGCAGTTCGGCCATCTTCATTGCTTGTCGCAGGTATTTGGACAACGTTTGCCGCGCTACTTTATCCAGGGTCAGGGGGGGAGAGGATGCGGCTGCATGCGGAAGCTCGATCCGAAGAAAACGCCCCCATCTGACCCGCAGGGCGGAAAAGGCCGGTCCTCGCAGGTGCCGCCGGACGGTGGCTTGCTGCAACCGCCGCAGTTCCTGTTGATGAACCACGAATCTCTTCCAGCGCGGATGCCGTGCCAACCGCCGTTTGACGGTCTCGTTCGTCAGAAAATCGATCCACACATCAAGATCGCGCGCTGTTCCGAGAGAACGGTTGAGTTGACGCAGATTGCGCTCGATCGGTTTCGCCGTCGTTTGCGCCAAGGGTTTGCGCAAGACACGCAACACGGTGCGCGCCCGACGGATGGCAACACGGATGTCGTGCAGGGCCTCGTTATCATCGGCCAGCAGCGCTCCCTCCACGTTCAAGAGCACCGTTCGGTATTGCTGAAATAAGAGCCGTCGCGCGGCTTCATATGCGTTGGACGCCGGTTTGGGACATGCCGCCAGTTTTTTCGATCCATGCGCCGCTGGGGCCAGGTGGATATCCACCGGAAATAATTTACACCAAAGGTCGGACCGACGTCGGGCCACCTCAAGGCCGGGCGGGAACCGGCCGCTGCGAATTCGCACGCATATCCTCTGCCGGCTCTGTCGAATGCCGGCGATGCTGACATCCTGCAGGTGACAGTAGTCCAGCCCGTCCGCAATCCGCAGGTAGGCGGCCAGAGCTAAGGCACGCCTGGGTTCAGGCAATCCCGCCACGATCGAACGCACGCCAGCAGGTTTGATTCGAGCCGGATGCAGGCAAATAGCGGCAGCAATATATCGGCGTTGAGCATCGGTAAAGTCCCGGAGACCGTATTGATGGACAATCGCGCCTCCAATCTGTGCATGCCGCCGCGGATTCACGCCGTGGCCGACATCATGCAACAGGCAGGCAGCCTCAAGGAGGGCACGATCTCCCGAAGGAACCCCCACTTGGGCGTGAGTCGGGCCGAAGAGTTCAAGTGCCAGGGCTGCTACATGCCGGGCATGTGCCTCGTCATTCCGGTACTTTGTCCTTAACTCATCCACCGACAGCCGCCGCCGGCGACCGGTGGGCGCTGCCCGTTCCGACGCAATCGCAGCGGAAACCTGATTTTCTCGGACCATACCTCTATGCTTCACTGCCAAGTATGAAGCTCTCCGCACCTCAGAGGAAGACTTTTGCGATGCGCCCGGGGGATGCGGATTCCTCGGGATTCAATGCTGGCGGGAAAGGCACATCCCTGGCCGCCTGCGGCGAGGGCACAGTCGCCAAGTCTCAAGCAGATTATGCAGACCCGGATGGCAAGTGGGTGTCAGCCGGTTTTTTACCAGTAAGTACCGTCTGCTCCGCGGTTAGTAACGCATCCCGCATGGTCCCGGCATCGGGCGCCGCCAGCAGGCGGTCGAGCACGTCAGTTTTCAGGACAATCAGGCACAGTCGGGCCAAGGCGTGCAAGTGGATGCGTTCGTCCTGGCAACATATCAGGAAAAACAGCCGAGTCGGTCGGCCATCTGGCGCGCCGAAATGAATTCCTTGCACAGTGCGCCCCAGCATCAGGAACGATCCTTCGAAACGGTAAGCTTCGTGGTTCCGGCAGTGCAGCATGGCGAGACCGCCAGGCAACGCCGTGGAGCACAGCTCTTCCCGGGCCTCGAGGCTGTCCAGCAGCTCCCTCGGATCGAGCACGCGGCCGGTCTTTCCTGCAAAGGCCACCATGTCACGGATGACGGAACCCTTGGTCTTGGCGGTCAGCGCAGGCTCAACGAATCCAGACGGGAGCAGGTCGGGAATCAATGCATCCTGCTCGAAAACCGCACGCGTGGCGTGGGTTGATTTTTGGTGGTAAACGGTGAGGGCTTTTGGCGGCAGGCCGAGTATTCGCTGCGAGGCCCAAGCGTCGATTTTCCCGCGCAAAAAGACCACCCGCCCTCCCCGGCGCTCATGGGGAATATCGGTGGTCTTCATCAGTTGCTCCACCTCGATGCGGGACAGATGCAGATAGGCGGCAGCTTCCGCAAGATCGAGAGTGCGATATGGCATGGTCTGCATGCTAGCACCGGCCGGCCGATCTTGGGTATAAAAAAATTGCGCCCCCCGTTCGGATTCCTTCATGGTCTTTACACAAAACCCCGGCACCCCCAGGTCAGGAGGAAAGCTTTCATCCAAGCCCGTCCTTTTACTCATGCACCGCCCACTTCCCCCCGTCTCCCTCCGCTGGCTGGCGGGTCTGCTGTTGCTGCTGATCGGGGCGACGGCGGCCCTCGCCGCACCGGGAACCTTCGATCCCGTCGCGGAAACCGAGAAGCTTCTGGCCACCTTGCCCGCCGCCCAGCGTCTTCGCTCTGATGCCTATTTCGAAGGCGGTTACTGGTTGCTGCTCTGGGAGCCGCTCGTCACCCTCCTGATCGCCTGGCTTCTCTACCGGACGGGCCTGGCCGTAAGGCTGCGCGACACAGCTGAACGCGTGTTCAAGCGCCGCTTTCTGCAGGCGATACTATTTGTCGCGCTGTTGTCCATGATCCTCTGGGCGATGAACCTGCCCTGGGGTTTCTATACGGGATTCATCCGCGAGCATCAATATGGCCTGTCCAATCAGACAGCCGGGGCTTGGTTGGGCGAGAGTCTGATCGGCCTCGTGCCCACTCTGTTTTTGTCCTGCCCGGTCGGCGCACTGCTTTATCTCGCCATCCGCCGCTCACCGCAGCGCTGGTGGCTGGCTGCCTCCGCCGCCACTCCTTTTTTCCTTTTGCTGTTGATCGTCATCGCCCCGGTGTTCATCGCCCCGCTGTTCAACACCTATCAGCCGCTCACCGACACGCGCGTCCGTGATCCGATCCTCTCGATGGCGCGTGCCAATGGTGTGCCCGTGGACAATGTCTATCAATTCGACGCCTCCAAGCAGACCAATCGCATCAGCGCCAACGTCAACGGTGCCTTCCGCACGATCCGTGTGTCGCTCAATGACAACCTGCTCACCCGCTGCTCACCCGAGGAGGTCCAGGCAGTGATGGCGCACGAACTTGGTCATTATGTACTCAATCACGTCTACAAGCTTGTCATCTACCTGAGCCTGCTGTTCGCGGCCGGCTTTGCCTTCACTCACTACTTTTTCGCGGCCGTCGTGCGTCGGTGGGGCGCCCGCTGGAGTCTGCGCGGCATCGACGATCTGGCCGGACTGCCGCTATTGCTGGCCGGGTTGAGCATCTTCCTGTTGCTGGCGGCGCCCATCCAAAACACGATCATCCGCACCACCGAATCCGAGGCCGACATCTTTGGACTCAATGCGGCACGCCAACCTGACGCCTTTGCCACGGCGGCGCTCAAGGTGGCCGACTACCGCAAGCTGGCCCCAGGCCGGTGGGAGGAGATCGCCCTTTTCGACCACCCCAGCGGCCGCCAGCGCATTCTCATGGCGATGCAATGGAAAGCCGAAAATCTCGCCGAGATCGCCGCGAAGGAGGAAAACTGACTGCGGTCCATCGCGGGGCCTCGGCTTGGATCCTGGGATGTGCTGTCGGGATGGACTGCAAACTCCGGGATGGCTCAACCGCGAAGTGACCGGTCCTTGCCCCCCCCAGGCTGGCTGATCACCCGGGGCCGCCGGGAGCGGACAGAAACGTCCCGATCAACCGGCCGCATTCTTCGGGGGCATCTTCCAGCAGATAATGGCCGGCCGTGGCAAGGTAGTGCTTTTCAGCAGCAGGATAATAGTCGCACCACCGGTCGTAATAGAAGCGGTTGAAGCAAAAATCCTGGGCACCCCACAACAACATGACCTGGCTGGCGGTAAGCTGCGGCAGATGCGCGGTGATTTGGTCCAGCACGGGATCGCTGGCCCCTCCCTGCCCCAGCGGTATGTCGCGAACGAAACGATGGACCGCGATGCGGTGCCGCCAGTTATCGTAGGGAAACAGATAACCACGCTTCACCGGGGTCGTTAGCGGCCGGGTTACCGCCATCGACGTGGCGGGCCCGGCAAACCCGTTCAATCCGCGCACGATCAGCGCGCCGAGCACAGGCATGCGGCAAAGCCGGATTCGCACCGGCATCGGCCCGCGAAACGCCGCCGTGTTCATGATGACCACGCGACCGAGTCCCAACGGGTTCCGCAACGCAGCGCCCAGACCGATCGGACCGCCCCAATCATGAACCACGAGATGCCAGCGCTTCAGCCCGGCGTGCCGCAGCAGCGTCTCGATGTTCGCGATGTGGCTCGCCAGCGCATACTCGTAGCCCTGCGGCTTGTCGGACAGACCGCAGCCGAGATGGTCGGGCACGATGCACCGGAACCGGCCGCGCAAGGCCCGAACGAGATTGCGGTAGAAGAAAGACCATGTTGGATTGCCATGGACCATCACCACGGCCTCCTCCCCCGTTCCTTCGTCCACGTAGCTCATCTCCCCGCCGGGCAAGGCCAGGCGGCGCGGGGCGAAGGGATACAGCTCCCGCAGCCAGTCTGGCAGTTGTGCCGGGATGCTCACCATTCGAGGGCCAGCATCATGCAGTTGATGCCGCTGCCGATGCCCATCAAGGCGACCCGATCGCCCGGTTTGACAGCCCCGGCTTCCACAGCACGCGCCAGTGTCGCCGGCAGCGAAACCGATCCCATGTTGCCCAAGGTCTCAAAGCTGGAATAATCCCGCGCCAGATCGAGGCCGAGCGCCTCGTAAAGCTTGCGACGGTGCACCGAGCCCACCTGATGACAGACAAAACGGTCGATCTCCGGCCGAGCCCATCCGGTTTCCTTTTCAAACTCCCTCCACGTGCGGCGCGCTACCTCAACCCCGGCCAGCAACAATTGCTCCGAGTCGGTTTGCATTTCTAAGCCGTCCGCTCCCGCCGCATCACCGCGGCACAAATCGCTGTGCGCGGTCGCCGCCAGGCAGCTCCCGCCCCGCAGCCGATGGCGGGGCCGACCGGGCGCCAGCAAATCTTCGTGGCAAACCACGGCGGCCACGGCACCTGAACCGATCGTCAAATTGGCAAAGAACGGCTTGATTTCGTTGCGCGTCAGATTGGCTTCGAGCAGGTGGCGCAGCGTTCGCTCGACCAAAGGGCGGCCGTTCTCACCGGCCACCACCATGCCACAGCCAACCTGGCCGGCTTCGATCATCGAGGCCAAGACACTCAGGCTGTTCAGGAATCCGAGGCAGGCGTTCGACAGGTCGAACACCTGCACGTTCGCGCCGAGCCCGAGCTGCCGATGGGCGAATGTCGCGGTGGCCGGTTCAAGCATGTCGCGGCACACGGCCGCATGGATGAACACATCGATCTGCTCCGGCTTCAACCCGGACTGCGCAAGCACCTGGCGGCCTGCGGCGGCGCCGGCTTCCGATGGGCGCATGCCCGGAGGCCAGAAACGGCGCTCCCGGATTCCGCTCATCAATTCGAGACGGCCAAACGGCAGTTTCAGGCGCTCGTAGAGTGGGCGCAGGCGTTCCTCGATGTCCGCCGACGTCCAGACTTCCGTCGGCAAAGCCACGGCCAGCGATTCGATGCAGGCATGCTTGAACCGCATAATAGCCCTTTATTTCTCCGGCCGCATGGCGAGCCGGATGAGGTCCTTGTCGAAATAATTGCAGCCCAGACCTGCGTCCACGACCACTGTCGTGCCGTTGATGCCGCTGCTGCGCGGGCTAAGCAAAAACAACGTCACGTTGGCCACCTCCGGCGTGGACAGATTGCGCTTTCGAAACGTGAGCTTTTCCGAGTACAGGTAGCTTTCCAGATAGCCGGGAATACCCGCCGAGGCGCTCGTCTTCAACGGGCCGGCGCCCACAATGTTAAAACGCACTTGGGAGTCGGAGCTGAACGATTTCGCGAGAAATCGCGCGCTTGATTCCAGGGCGGCTTTTAGCGGTCCCATGTAACCGTAATTGTCCGGAGTAACCAGCAGCGACGAAATGCCGATGGTGACGACCGAGGCGTCGCGGGTCAGATACGGCTTGAACGCCCGGGCGATCTCCACGAGCGAGAAGCACGAGATCTGCGCCGCCTGGAGAAAATCCGCGCGCTTCGTCTCGTGAAAAGGCTTCACCCCCTCCGAAAAATTGGCGAACGCGATCGAATGAACCAAGCCGTGCAGCGGGCCGAACTGCGGACCCACCGCCGCCGCCATACGCTCGGCCGCACCTTCCCCTTCGACATCGCACACAAAAACCGGCCGATCCTGCAACAAAGGCGCGAGCGCCGCTCGGCGCTCCTCGGAGCGCACGCTGTAGACAACCCGGGCGCCTTCAGTCTCCAGCGCTTGCGCGACATGCCAGGCCACGCTTTTGCGGTTGGCCACTCCGAAGACGAGGATCGTCCTGCCCTCTAATGCGAGAAAGCTCATGAGGTTGTTCTGGCCACGGCCCCTTCCGGTTTCTTCCACGCCACCGAAAACTCGGCGTTCAGGATGCGCTTGTCGCCGCACTTCATAGAGCCAGTCATGATGGTGAAGCCGCCCATCGATTCCTTCCGCTTCACTTCAATGAGCACGGTGTCGCCCGGATAGACCGGATTGCGAAAACGGACCTCGTAAATCTTGGTCAGCAGCGGCACCCCGGCGGACTGGGCGCCGCTCTGCGCCGCAGCACGCGCCATGAACAGGGCCGCGGTCTGAAACACCGCCTCGCAGAGCAGCACGCCCGGGGTGATCGGAGTACCCGGATAATGTCCGCGATAGAAATCCTCCTCGGCCCGGAAGGTGCGCTTGGCAACGAGACTCTCCGCCGATTCCGAGACGATTTCGTCGACGAAAAGGAACGGCGGACGATGCGGGATGAGTTCTTGAACAGTGTTCACGTGAATCGAAAAGGGTTCAGGCACCCGCGGCAGCCGGCACCGAGGCGGCCTCGCGCTTCCTTGAGGCCAGGTATTTGTCGATCTGGTTGGCAACGATGACGCCGTAATTGATGGCTCCGAGCCAGCCCGACATGATGATGCCGACGGAGCCGGCATGATGGAGGCCCGGCATCTGGCCGGGCAGATCCATGGAAACCTTGAGCCCCTCGAACTTCGTGCCGAACGACGTGCCCATCCAGTGGCGTGTATAGCGCTCGATAGTTCGCGGCGTTGCGGCCTCGGCCCAGTCGATCTTGGCCCGTACGTCGGGTATGAAACGCTCAAGGCAGGCGATAGATTCGTCGATGATTCTGGCCTTCTCGCGCTGATACTGTTCGGGCGTGAGATTATTCCAGGCATCGTAGCTGGCATTCAACGAGCAGACGACGGCATATCGGTCGCTGCCCGGGCGCGTTTCCGGATAATAAACGGAGAAAGTGCGGCTGCGCGTGTGCAGATCCACAAGCTCGGCGCTGGCCAGCCGCTCGGAGTCGGAAGTGAAAATGAGATCGCCGATGCGGGGAATGGTCTCGCCCTTGCGTATGCCGAGATAGACCTGGCACGAGCTGGTGTTGATGCGCACGGCCTTGGTCTGCGCGACAAACTCCGGCGTGAAATGCTCCGCGCCGACAAGGTTCAGGATGGTGCCCTTGATATTGGAGTTGGAAAGAACCGCGCTGCAGTCGATCCGCCGTCCGTTGGCGACAACCCCGGTCACCTGCTTCCGTCCGTCGACCTCTTCGACCAATATTTTCTCCACAAGAACGTGTTTGCGCAGTTCGACTCCGTTCCTCCGGAGCTCCTCGGTCATGCGCTTCACGAGCCGGTCGCTGCCGCCCCGGAAGGTGTAGACGCCCTTGCTCATGAAATTGGAGAACACGATGCCATAGGTGATGGCGGGATCCTCGAGCGTGGAACCGTTGGCATAGGCGATCGGCTCCATCAGAAAGCGCTTCACATCGTCGCGCCCCGGGAAATAGCGGTCGAACATCTGCCCGGTCGTCTCGGTGTTGTTGTCGTAGAAATTCATCCCGCGCAGGTCCGTAAAGAAACGCTCGACCGTCTCGGAAGTGACCTGGAACTTCTCGATCAACAACCGGGTGAAATCGGTCCGGTCAAAGGTGGTCTCCAGGTTGAACTGCGGGTTGATGAAACGAATGCCCTTCAGCTGCACGATGGAGTCGGCAATATCCTGGCTCCAGTACTTGCGCGCGGACTTGATCATGCCGATCGGGAAACCATGGAGCGAAATGTCGAAAATATGCCCGCCTTTTCGGGTGAACCAGGTGGCCAGGCCGCCGAACTGGTAGTGATGCTCTAGCAGCAGCACCTTGCGCCCGCATTTGGCCAGACAGTTGGCCCCCGTCATGCCAGCGAGTCCGCTGCCAATGACGACGACGTCGTAGCGATCAGCCACCCCTTTGAGCCAGTCGTAAGCCATGAAAACGATCTAGTAAGTTTGGCCCGTTTGAAAGCGCAACTGGTAAGTTTACCCGGGCTCCCGCCAGCCATCAACCCGGTGCGCGACCAGCGTGTTCCTTCTGCAAAATGTGGTAATTCGCCATCGAAATGCCGCTCAGCATCGCGCCGACTATCCCGAGAAAGCCCTGGTCCGTGCCGCACAGGTAGAGATTTTCCAAGTGGGTCGTCCCTTGCCGGATCTTGCGGGGGGCTCCGTAAATTGTGCCATGGAAGTGCCCCGTGAACCGCTCAACGGTGCGGGGCGTAAACATGTCGGTGGCCACTGTCGCCCTCGTCAGCTCCGCTTCGTCCACGCTGGGCATAAACCGGCGGGCGCTGAGTTGGATCTCGGCAAACCAGCGGCGTTTGTCCGCCTGATAGACCGTCTCCGGTAGTCTCATCCAACGATCATAGTCCGCCAGGCACGTCACCCGGAGAATGCCCTCGGGCATCCTGGCCGGCCCGTATAGAAAATTGCTGGGCAGGCAGATGACGCCGCTGCGTAGATCCACCTGGGCTTTCGGACGCTCGTACATGAACTGCTCCGAATCGTTAAAAAAAACGATGGTGTCGTCACCCCAGCCGAATTCCTCCGGCTGACGATTCAGAATCGTGATGGTTTCCACGAAGGAAAGCGTCCCGGTGTTTTGCATGGCCTCCGTGAGTTTCGGAGGCATGCACATCCGCATGGTCTCGGCAAACCCGGCCGATGAGATCACGTGAGTCGCGATCACCTCCTCCCCGTTGTCGAGCACCAGCGCGGCCGCCCGCCCCTGCCGCTCGACAATCCGGGCGACCCCGCACTTCATCCGGCGCTCGCCGCCGGCCTGCCGGTATTTCTCCAGCAGCACGCGGATGATCTGGCGCACGCCCGCCAGCGGCCGGGCGAAGCCCTCGAGGAAAAGCGCCTTGAACATGATGACGAACTGGGCGAAATCCATGTCGCGCTCCTGCGCGCTGCCATAATACATCAGCGGGCAGAAAATCATGGCGGAAAGCAGCGGATCCGTGAGATGCCGGGCGACAACCTTGCGGGCTGAGACAGTGGGAACGTCGAGCGAGACATCGTCATAGCCCTTCACTTCCCGCACCAGGGCGCGCCAGCCGTCGATCTGACGGGGAAACTTGGCGGCGATTTCGGATTCGAGCACGGCAAAATCGTTGGTGAACCGGAGCGACTGCCCACCCTGCGAACCGAAGGCGATGCGCGATTGCTTTTGCGCACACAGGGCGAACTCATCCCGATCGATGCGCAGCTGGCGCAGCAATTTGCCGAGCGGCGTGCCCCGCATCCCCGGGGCCACGAAATTCGTCATGGCGTGCAGGCCGACGTCGAACTTGCGCCCGCCGATGCTATAGAAGCCGTTGAGCCCGCCGGGGGCGTTGTGCCGCTCGAAAATGCAGACCCGCTTGCCGAAGTGCGCCAGCCGGATGCCCGCCGCCAGGCCGGACATACCGGCTCCGATGATCGCGACGTCGTAATGGGAGCGGCCGGTCATGCGCATGCTTTCGGCGAAACTTTCGTTTGCGCCTTTCGCCATCGACCTCGGCGCCGCCCCGAATCAGGCCTTGCCCGTCGAGGCCGCGTTGAACTTGGGCGTCAGATACTCGGCGCAGCTGTCGAGCGAGGCGAGCTGCATGTAGTCGGCCTCGGGCACCTCGATGCCGTGGCGCTTGCGCAGCTCCATGACGATGTCGAGAAAGTCCATGGAATCGAGCTGCAGTTGGTCGCGCAGCTTCACGTCCGGCTTGACGTTGCCCAAATCCTCATCGGGAGCGATGTCGGCAATGATGTCGAGGACAAGCTTCTTACACTCTTCTTTGGTCATGAGGTTGGGCGCGGTGTTGTCAGGCGATAAAGCGTTTGATGATCAGCGTGGAATTGATTCCGAGCATACCAAAGGAATTATTAAGTAGGGCGTCAACCCGTTTTGCCTCACGGGGTTGATTGAGCACCAAACCGGGTATATCGCACTGCGGATCAAGCTCATCGACATTTATGGTCGGGTGGACTATGCGGTCTTGGAACGACGGCAAATTGCCCGCCAGTTCCAACGCGCCTGCCGCGCCCATGGCGTGGCCGATGAAGCTTTTGGTATTGTTGATGTGCGGCGGCTCCGCCAGGCCCGCAAACACCGCCCCGATGGCCTGGCACTCCTGAATGTCGCCCTGCGGCGTCGCGGTGGCATGCGTGTTCACGATGTCGATGTCGGCCGGAGTCATGCCGGCGTGGACAATGGCACGGCGCACACATTCGGATTGCCGTTCCGGATTGGGCAGCACGTAGTCCGTGGCATCGGAATTGATGTAATAGCCCGCGATCTCGCCGTAGATCCTGGCCCCTCGGGCCAGCGCATCCTCGAGACGCTCCAAAGTGTAGATGCAGCCGCCCTCGCTCACGACGATGCCGTTGCGCGCCTTGTCGAAGGGCCGGCTCGCCTTCTTCGGATCGTCGTGCGAGGCGAGCGCCCCCTGGCTCTTGAATGCGGCAAAGATGCCGAAAGTGCCGATGCTCTCGCTCACGCCGCCCGCCAAGGCCACGTCCACCTCGCCCAGCCGCAGCATCTGCGCGCCGTGGATGAGGCCGATGTTGCCGGCGGCGCAGGCCGCGCCGAGAGTGTAGGCCGGCCCGGTGATGCCGAGGTTCAGCGAGACTTCGCCGGCCGGATTGTTGGCCACCGTGCGGGGATTGTGGTGATGGCTCCAGAACTTGGTGTCGTACTTGAACAGCGAGATGGCGTGAATCTCGTTTTCCGTCTCGACGTTGCCGTGCTCGGTGATGCCGAGGTAGATCCCGACGCGGTTCTTGTCCAGCCCCTCCCACTTGAGCCCGCTGTCCTGCACCGCCTCCCGGGCGCAGTAGATGCTGATGCCGCCCGCCCGGGTGCCGATGCGCACCTCTTTTTTCTTCTGGTATTTCAGCTGGTCGAAATGGCAGACGCCGGCCGGCACCGGGCCGATGTAGCGCAGCTCGATGCGTTCGACGCCGGAAACCCCGCGCAGCAGGTTCTGCCGGAACTCGCCGAGGGAGTTTCCGTTCGGGGCCGTGAGACCCACGCCGGTGATGACGATGCGAGAGTGTTTCATACAGGAGGCCGCGCAAGCAGCACGGTATTCAAGAGGATTTGCCTAGCCATAGTGAAGCGAAAATCGATACAACCTCAATCCATGAAAGTCCTAGTCGCCGGCGGGGCCGGCTACATCGGCAGCCACTGCGTAAGGCAGCTCCTTGCGGCCGGACACCAGCCGGTCGTCCTCGACGACCTTGTCTATGGCCATCCGGCGGCACTGGCGCCAACCGTGCCATTTTACCAGGCCTCCCTCGGCGATCGCGCCGCGCTCGATCGGCTGTTTGCTGCCGAGCGCATCGATATCGTCATGCATTTCGCCGCGTTCTGCTACGTCGGCGAGTCGGTCAAGGTGCCGATGAAGTATTACCTCAACAACGTCGTGGCCACCCTGCAGCTGCTCGACGCCATGCAGCACCACGGAGTGAGAAAATTTGTTTTCTCGTCGACCTGCGCGACCTTCGGCGTGCCGGATCGTCTCCCGATCACTGAAGATCTGCCCCAGGCGCCCATCAACCCTTACGGTCAGACCAAGCTCGACGTGGAAAACGCCCTCAAGGCGCTGGCCCGTGCCCAGGGGTTGAGCTTTGCCGCCTTCCGCTATTTCAACGCCGCCGGTGCATCCGAGGACGGCACGATCGGCGAGGATCACGATCCGGAAACGCATCTCATACCGCTGGCGATCGGAGCAGCCCAGGGGCGGCGCCCGCCGCTGCAGGTTTTCGGCACCGACTACCCCACCCCCGACGGCACCTGCCTGCGCGACTACGTGCACGTCGACGATCTCAGCCGCGCGCACATCGCCGTCTTCGACCGGCTGGCTGCTCCGGGGACTGCGCTTTTCTACAATCTGGGTACCGGCAATCCCACTTCAGTGCTGGAGGTCATCCGGGCAGTGGAGAAAGTCACCGGCCGCAAAGTACCAGTCACGTACGGTCCGCGCCGCGCCGGAGATCCGCCCGCCCTGTACGCCGACTCCGCGAAAGCCCGGCGCGAGCTCGGCTGGACGCCCAAGTTTCCCGACATCGAATCGATCGTTGCCACCGCCTGGCAATGGCATTCGAAGCACCCGCGCGGATTCGATCAATAAAGGCTATTTGCCGATTCGTTTTTTCAATGCTGCCTTGGTAAGGCCGAGTTTCGCCGCCGCCTTGGCGACATCGCCATCCGCAGAGGCAACCGCCCGGTTGATCAGCTCGCGTTCGAGTCGAGCCAGCATCGGTTCATCGCCTTGGCCAAGCTCGGCGAACAGAAAATTCAGGGCATGCTCCAGGGTCAGGGCCGGCTCGCCGGCCGCAATGCTCTCGGCCTCCACTTTGGCCATCGCCGGCGCGGCACTTTCCGCCGCCGTCGTCCGAGTCCGCTCAAAGGGTCCTGCGTTCGTTCCACCTGGCGCCGGGACCGTCTTCCCGCGCACTTCGGCCGGGATGTCCTGGGGCAAAATCGCCTCGCCCTGCGTCACCACGGCGCTGCGGTAAACCACATTTTCGAGCTCGCGCACATTTCCCGGCCACCGATACCGGCACAACATTGCCAGCGCCTCGGGTGTGATCATGCGCACCTTGGTTTTTTTGGCCTTCGTAAGCCTTTGCAGATAGTAATCAATGATGAGCGGGATATCCTCAACGCGCTCGCGCAGCGGCGGGATGCGGATGCGCACCACGTTCAGGCGATAGTATAGGTCGTCGCGGAAGCCCTTCGCCTTGACCATCGCCTCCAGATCCTTGTTGGTGGCGGCGATCACCCGGACATTCACCTTGATCGCCCCCGTGCCGCCAACGCGCTGGATCTCGCCCTCCTGCAGCACCCGGAGAATCTTGGTCTGTGTCGCGGGCGCCATGTCGCCGATCTCGTCCAAAAAAATGGTGCCGCCATCGCACATCTCGAACTTCCCCAGCCGTTGCGCCGTGGCGCCGGTAAAGGAACCCCGCTCGTGGCCAAATAGTTCACTCTCGATCAGATTGTCGGGAATCGCGGCACAGTTGACCGCAATGAACGGCTTGTTTCCACGATGACTGTGCCGGTGGATGCTGCGGGCAACGAGCTCCTTGCCGGTGCCGCTTTCACCCGTGATCATCACAGTCACGTCACTCGCGGCCACCTGCCCGATGATCTTGAACACCTCCTGCATGGGGGCGGAGCCGCCAACAATGCCTTCCTTGTGTTCCTCGAAATTCAGGCTGGGTCGGTAGTCTTTGGCCGAAAGCGACTCGGCCTGGGTCCGCAGAGCCGTTTCGACGAGCGCCAGCACCTTGGGCGGGTCAAACGGCTTCATGGCATAATCAAAGGCGCCGAACTTCATTGCCTCGATCGCCGTCTGCGCCGTGCCATAGGCCGTCATCAGGATGACTAGTTGCCGCGGATTGGCCGCGCGGATGTGCTGCAGGGTTTCCAAACCGCTCATGCCCGTCATGCGATTGTCGAGCAGGACTACATCGGGCGGACACCGTTTGACCGCCGCCACTCCCTCCTCCCCGCTGGCCGCTTCGATCACGCCGTAATGGTGGGCCGAGAGCACGCGGTTGAGCGAGTAGCGCACCTCGGCGTCGTCGTCTATGACAAGAATTGTGGGCACTTTTTCGGCATCAGGCATGGGAGAAGTTTGATTTGATTAGCGATTTGCCCAAACGCGGTTCTACTTACTGCGCATGCTCGGGTGGTCAATTAACTTGTTTCGCATCTTTGGCATCCAATTGGCGATGCATGTCAGCTTTTTGCTGCTGCTCCTCTTTGCTGCCTGGGAGGGATGGATGGGGGCCGGCTTGGCCGGCATCGGGTGGAGCGTGGGCTTTGTGCTCATGATTTTTTTCTGCGTCGTGCTGCATGAACTCGGTCATTCGCTCACCGCACGCCGCTATGGTGTGCGAGTACCACGCATTCTGCTGCTGCCCATCGGGGGCATGGCTGAGTTTGACCGCATTCCGCGCCAGCCTTCCGCGGAATTTCTCATCTCGATTGCCGGCCCCGCAGTCAACCTTGCCTTGGTGGCCTTGCTGTGGCCCCTGCGCAGCCACGCCATTGATCCAAACGAGACGGGGATCCCGCTGGCGTTCAGCGAGATCGGCAACCAATTACTTTACGTCAACCTGGTCATGGGCGGCTTTAATCTCATCCCGGTTTTCCCGATGGACGGCGGCCGGATTTTCCGATCCGTGCTGGCTACCAGGCTAACCTATTTACGCGCCACCTACTGGGCGGCCATGGTCGGCAAGACCCTCTCTATCATGGGTGCCCTGATCATGGTATTCCTGTTCCAACACTACCTCGGGGCCATCCTCTTCGGTTTCATTTTCATGGCAGCGGATAGTGAGTACCGTCAGGTCCTACGGCGCGAAGAGGAAGCCGTATACTGGGCTGAACTCGCCCGCCGGGTGGCGGGAACCGGAGCGGGAAGCTCCCCCGGGCAATGGCAGGGTCAACCCCCGCCATTGATTCACGGTCCAAACTAGGCTTCGGCCTGAAGCGCCGCGCAAATCCAGCGTGCTCCTTGCCCTGCTCCTTGAATCAACCCTGAGCGGGAGCAGCACCGGGTGCCGCCGCAACTTTGGGCGCGGGATGGTGGAAGAAATCCTTGCCGCCTTTGATCGCAACGGCGGGAGAATAGGAGGTCAATTGCGAGAGGCAGTCCTTGGGACACGCCTCCACACATGCCCGGCAGGAAATGCAACGCAGTCGATCAATTTCCCAAGACCGCGCTGCCTTGTTCACGACAATCGCCGAGGTTGGGCATTTGCGAGCGCAGAGCGTGCAATAAATGCATTTCTCGATCTCGATCGCAATGCTGCCACGGGTGCCAGGAAAGGCCTCCCTGACTTCAAATGGGTACATCCGGGTAGCCGGTTTCGAAACCATGCTGCCCAGGACTGTTTTGGTGAATGCGAATAGGCTCATTCTAGCGCTCCGTACAGCTGATGCAGGGATCAATGGTTAACAGCAGGATCGGAATGTCCGCCACGCTGCAGCCAGGGATGACCTTCAGGATGGCCGGCAGATTGGCAAAGGTAGGCGTGCGCACTCTCATGCGCTGCAGGTGCTTGGTGCCGTTGCCGCGGATGTAATAGATCACCTCGCCGCGAGGCTGTTCGGTCCGGGCGAAAAACTCTCCGTTCGGGAAACCTGTCACTTTCATGTCTATCGGGCCATCGGGGATCTTATCCACCGCTCGCTGGATGATATCGATGGCTTGGAAGACTTCCTTAATGCGGACCACGCAACGACCGTAGCAATCGCCCGATTGATCGATGATCGGCTCAACCGGGATGTCGTTATACGCCGCATAGCCGAGCTTGCGCATGTCCTGCGCCACTCCGCTGGCACGCAACATCGGGCCCACAGCCCCGAGCATCAACGCATCGTCCTTGGATAATACGCCCACGCCGCAGAGGCGGTGTTTTACCGAGTTGTCATTCAAAAAGATGTCGGTTACCTCTTTTATTTCGCCGGCGTAGGTCTTCAGCAGGACGCTGATTTCCTTTAACCGTTCGTTCGTGACATCCCGACGCACTCCCCCGACCTTGCTCGTGCCGAAAATGACGCGACCGCCGGTGGTCTCCTCGATGATATCAAGGATCTTCTCCCGGATTCTCCAGCTGTGCATGAACAGGCTTTCAAAGCCGAAGGCGTCGGCCGCCAGCCCCAGCCACAGCAAATGGCTGTGGATACGGGAAAACTCGCCCCAGATGGTGCGCAGGTATTTTGCCCGGCCAGGCACTTGGAGATTCATTATCTCCTCAACGCCCTGGCAGTAGGTCATCCCGTGAATGCAACTGCAGATACCGCAGATGCGCTCCGCGACATAAACAAATTCGTTGAAATCCTTCTTCTCCACCAGCTTTTCCAAGCCGCGGTGAATGAAGCCGATCGACGGGACCGCCTCGACGACGATCTCATCCTCGACCACCAGATCCAGATGTAGTGGCTCTGGTAAAACGGGATGCTGCGGGCCAAAGGGGATGATGGTTCTCTTGCTCATGATTTCTTCTGCCCGGCAGGGGCGGCGAAAGGATGCTTAACAGCCATCCGGTAAAAATTGCCTTTAAAATCGATGGCCATGCCCTCGATCGTGATGCCGAAAAGATCATGGACCTCGTTTTCGTAAAAAAACGCGTTCCAATAAATGTCACTGATGCTAGGCACCCGGTCGGTGGCAGGGTTGACCACAATCCGTAGATTCGAGAACTTCAGGTTCTCATCGAAGGAGTAATTGATCTCATACTGATCCTCCGCGGTTTTGGTGCAGCCGATCTGGACCAGCCGGGCATGAGCCGCCCATTTTATCCGGACCGCGTCCTTGAGCCGGTCCAGTGTGACAATTTCAGTTGGCTGCGATTCGATCATGTTGTTTCCTCGCTTCCTTGCGGGCTAGATGCTTTTTCTCAAGTATGCCAAGTGCCTGAACCACCCCATCGATGATGGCTTCGGGCCGCGCAGCGCACCCCGGAACATAAATATCCACGGGAATCACGCTATCCGGCCCGCCGAGGACATTGTAACATTCGCGGAAGATACCTCCGCTGCAGGCGCAAATGCCAACAGCGATGACCGCCTTTGGCTCCGGCATCTGGTCATAAATATTCTTTACGACCATTTTATTCTGCTCGTTGACCGCGCCGGTCACGAGAAAGATGTCGGCGTGCTTTGGATTGCCGGTATTGATGATGCCAAAGCGTTCAACATCATAAAGTGGCGTGAGGGCGGCCAGCACCTCGATATCACAGCCGTTGCAGCTGGTGGCGTCGTAATGAATAATCCACGGCGATTTTTTAAAATAGGCCATCTTAGAATCCTTTCAGCAAATACAAGACCGCGACATTCCCAAATCCCAGGACGGCGGCGACTAGCCAGGACGATTTGACGGCCACCTCCCATTTCGCCCGGGCAAAGACATTGTCGATGAGAATTTCCAGGAAGTAACATACCACCACGGCCAGAGCCCCCAGCCAGGGAGTTGCGGCGAAGAACAAGTAGACAAAGGCCAGAAGGAAGACGGTCTCGTACCAGTGGGCCACCTCGATCATCGCCAGCGACGGGCCGGCAAACTCGGTTGTCAGGCCCTTGACCAGCTCCTGATGCCCGTGATGGGAGGTCGACAAATCATACGGGGACTTCCTCAACTTGATTGTTAAAATATAAAAGAACCCGAGGAATATGCCAGGCAGCAGTTTGATCAAAAGCACCGGATGCACGATGATCTTGGAGACCCAGAAGCTGCCGGTGGCCATGTAAAATGCCACAGCGGCAAAGAGCACCATCGGCTCATAGCCCATTACCAGCAGGAGTTCCCGCTGTGCCCCGACCAGGCTGTAAGGCGAGCTGCCCTTGAAAGCGGCAAGAATGAAGAAGACACTCGCCAGCGTTAGTGAAAAGATAAACAGCAGCAAATCCTGCCCGGCAAACAGCAGCATGCCGCTGAAAATGACGAAAAGCAGATAAAAATCGATGTAGGCGTTCTGCCTGACCCGGGCGATGACGTTCTCCTTCTGCAGCAGCTTATAAACATCATAAAAAGGCTGCAGCACCGGTGGACCGAATCGGCCCTGCATGCGGGCGGTGATTCGGCGGTCGATGCCGCTGATCAATCCGCCGATCAGCGGAGCAAACACGACGAAGGACAATGCGCTGATCAAACGTACGCTCATATTTTGCTCCCCATGAGAAACATGACAACAAGAAGAGTGACCGTTGAAATGATCCCCGCATTCAACAGCACGCTCTCGCTAAAATATTTTTCCAAGTAATAATTGCGGCTCGCGTTCTTGCTAATGCCACCCAGTGAATTCACGTGGCTGTAACTGTCATAGTTGACGCCGGCCAAATAGGCATCGACCACCCGCGGCATCCAGCGGCCTTTGCGCTTCGGCTCCAGGTTGAAGGGGAACAGCAGGAGCATGCCCAACATCAGGACCATGATGATCAGATTGCCTCTGGTCATTGAGACGGTCGCCCCGAAGACGTTCAACACATAGGGTTCGATCAAAACGGCAGACATGATCGGGAAGGTCAAGCAGGCGGCGACGGTTAGAAAGCCGAGGGAGAAAAGCGGCACCGAGATCGTGCGACTGATATTGGCCTCAAGCTTCAGGGCGGTGAGTTCCTCGCTGGGCCGCTCAAGCATGATCAGTTTGCCCATCCATTTCACCCAGAAAAACAAATTGGCGGCGCTGCCGTAGATCAACAGCACCGTCAGCAGCGGATTGGCGTCGACGACCGCCTTGAGCACGGCCCACTTGCTGATCAGCATGCCAAAGGGAGCCAGGAACATGCCGGCCATGCCGATCAACATCATCCAGGCCGTCTTGGGCATGGCGAGAATGAGGCCATCCATGGACTCGATGCTCCGGCTGTGCAAGGCATGCTCCACCGAACCGACGCACAAGAAGAGTAGGCATTTCGCCACCGCATGGAAGACAACGAGAAGAATGGCCGCCCAGACCGCCTCGGAGGTGCCAATACCGGCACAGAGGACGATGAGCCCCAGGTTCGCAATGGTGGAGTGCGCCAGGACTTTCTTGGCGTCGCTTTGCGAAATGGCCGCGAAAGAGGAAACGAGGAAGGTGATGCCGCCGACCAGCGCCACCACATAACCAACCGTGGTGTCCTTGAACAGCGGGGCCAGTTTGATCAGCAAATATACGCCCGCCTTTACCATCGTGCTGGAATGCAGCAGGGCGGAAACCGGCGAAGGGGCCACCATAGCGCCTAGCAACCACCGCGAGAAAGGCAACTGGGCCGACTTGGTCAATCCCGCTACGGCCAGCAAGCCCAATGCCAGACTGATAGTCACCGGATTTTTATCCAGCACCTGGCTCAGATCGGCACAGTCCGCGCGGACATTCAGATAAACAATCGCCCCGGCAAAACCCAGTCCACCAATAAGGTTGTATAGCAGAGCCTTGAAGGAATTGTCGATCGACTCCTTGTTCCCCTTGTAACCGATTAACAGGAAGGAGGCCAGGGTCGTGATCTCCCAGAAGAAGTACATCCAGATCAGATCGTTAGCGAAAACGATGCCGAACATTGCCCCGATGAACAGGAACAGCACCAGAAAGAACATGCCCCGCCGGTCCGCCACCTCCTTGTGGTAGTCCTCTTGGAACACTTTCATATATCCGAGTGCGTAAACCGCGATCAAACCGCCGACCACCCCGATAATGAGGGCCATGATCAGCGAGAACTTATCGAGGAAAAACGGATT
Organism: Opitutaceae bacterium; assembly: GCA_028691845.1. Classification (GTDB taxonomy): domain Bacteria; phylum Verrucomicrobiota; class Verrucomicrobiia; order Opitutales; family Opitutaceae; genus JAQUYL01. The sequence continues at coordinate 53,480 of JAQUYL010000013.1, read as the reverse complement.
TTCTGAAATTACCTTCTTGGTGGAGAAGTATTCCAGCCACGCGATCAGGCCGGACTGGGCCAAAACCAGCAATGCCGGAAACCATCTCCGATAGCGGAAACACATTCCCAAGATGAGCAAACCGATGGCGACCTCTGCGGGAAAAACCAAGGATTCGATCCACTTGGCCGGCAAATGAAAATAGACCACGGTCGCTGCATAGTAATCCACGAGCAGCTTGATCGAAAGCAGTCCGATAGCGACCACCGATGAGATGACGAGGACACGGCGACCTGTGTCATTTTTAAGCACGCCCAATATTCCACCAACAACAATTGGAAGAAAGATTAACAGAAACAAAGTATTCACAGTGTTATTCCCCAGGATGGCCTGCTTCAGGACTTGGATGTTCCGGGAGCGACGGCTTTGCCGATCGCGGGTCCAGATTCATATGTCATCAATATGCTAGCCATAAATGTGATAGGACGCAGTAGAAATATTTGGAATCAGTGCGCAGTTGCGCAGATCGTTTGATAGGAATCACCATATAAGGCGTGTCAACGATGTAACGATTTTAGTGTGTATGAATACTCAAGTCATAAGCTGGAGATTATCCGCATAAGAATTATCTTAATGCCCCCCGGGTGAAGAACCAGTATCCAATGCTTTTGCGCGAGGATACTCCGCAGCTGCAGCCAGATCGCTTTTGCTGAAGATCTCCACGCTCTGATCCGGATGAGACTGGGCCCAACCGCACTCGACCTCGGAATTCAACAATGGCGCCGATGCCTGACGACCGGAAGGTCCGTTCACTGCCGCCTCCGTCTCAACGCTGCGACCACAGTCCTTGCGCATGCTAGGAAACCTCCATGTCGGCTAATTCCAACTCCCGTCCCTTTCGCAAATCGCGGCTAAACTGGTGACACTTGGGACATTCAAAAACATATTTTATCGAGCCAAACTCCTCCTGGCATCGCGGGCACCAGCAGACGGGCGGGATGAACTCGATAGACAGCTCGGCCTCGGCCGCCATGGTCCCCTCCCGGACGACTTCAAAGGCAAAACTCAAAGACTCCGGCACGACGCCGCTCATGGCTCCCACGCGCAGATGCAACCGGTGAATTCGGGTAGCGCCAGACCCCTTGGCGGTTTTCTCAGCCAGCTCCAGCATGCCTTGAATTATTGAGACTTCGTGCATGAGATTACATGATCGCTCCGGCACGACAAACAGCAGGAACGGCAGTGTCGATGCTTTTGCACACCACGGGGCAGCGTTGGCTCGTCTTCCTTGGAAACTCCCCCGCCGTGCAAGCCCATTCGCCTCATCTATGGAATCGCCCCGCCGGAATGCCGGCTGGCCTGTCCTCCAACAGCTTCCGCACTTCGACCCATCCTGATCCAATGCAAGCAAAGGGCATTTTGCACGTCTGCTAATCAGGCCCGTATGCCTGCTAACATAATTGGCCGATGATCTCATCCGCCTTTCAGCAAGGCTTCCCGCAGGATTCCTGCTGATCGTGCCGGCCGGCCGGAAACATTTGAAACGCCTCCTGCACCTTGAAAAACGATCCCGCCTTGCAGCCTACAACAACTCCCCCTGGACCGGTCTTGTGGGTGGAACGCCCAGAAATCGCCCGTAGCGCTCCAGCCAGTCATCGATCTTTTCAAGGTAGTAGGCAGGATCATAGGGCGCATTGCTGGGATCGTAGAGTGCCACTGGCCGCGCCCGTTGCCAGTCGGCATTCTGTCCTTTGGTCTTTGTAGTTATGTAGTAACTGACCCGTTCGCCCATGCGCGGACGCGGATTGAGTCGCAACGAGGCTTCGGCCGCAGCCCGTCGCGGCTTGCCGCCGCCAGCTACCCAAGACTCATAAGCTTCGGGGTTCTGGCTGATTGACTCGGACTTGGCCAACTCGCACACCGGCATCCGCAGGGAGGCAATTTGCGCACGCAATTCCGCCACACGCCCCAGAGGCGAGTCTGTCGACACGCCCAACAAATAGGCGATAAGCTGATCCCCGAGTTTTTTGAGGAACGGTTCGATCCCGCGCGAGCGCAACGCAGATCCCTTGATTGTGATATCCCCGCCAGCGGCCAGCGCGTAGTTTTTAGACTTGTAGCAAAACATCGCGTCGTAGGAACCGTCGAACTCCAATTCAATGCCTTCCGGCAGAATCTGCGCAACCAGGGCCAGCAATTTTTCCGGCCGGGCGTAGAATTCCTCGCTTGAGAGATAGATGCCGTCGGTGTCTGCCTCAAGAATCACGCAGCCGGCGCGCCGGAATTCCTCGATGAGCGCCTGCAGCAGGGCCCTGCCCTGTCGCGTCACTTCAGCGGCCAATTCTCCATCGCCAAACCGCGCCCCCGAAAATCCGAGGTAGCCGTAAAACGAGTTGATCAGGATCTTAAAACTGGCCTGCCGCGCCTGGGCTTCCGCCCGCTCATCCTCAGAGGAGGCTGTCCGGGCGAGTTGCTTGTATTTCAGGCGGTAATCGCGCAGGTGGCGGAGCAACGGGATGAATACACCGAGAGAGTCGCTCCGCGGATTGCGGCCCATGTGCAACAGCAGGCTCGGGTAGAGGGAGGCCACGTCGAAATGGAGCACCTGCCGGAAAACGCCCTCTTGAAAGCTGCGCGTAAAACCGCCTGCGAACGTCTCCACCTCGATGGGCGCAGGGCAGCTAACTCTTGCATGGTAATATTCCTCAAGAAAGAGCAGGTCGATCTTGCCGGCGGTGCCGCGTAGGGTGGCATCCTGCAGGACGATCGGGAAAGTGCGAGTCTGTTCAAAGTAGGCCGGCAGCAGTACATCGGCGAGTCCCTTCGTCTCGCGCAAGTCGTCGGCCAGGTAAGCCAGAAACCGCGCACGATCGGTTTTGAAGATCTCGCTGATCCTTGGACCGTCGATATAGGTACGGCCCGCCCCGTCCTCCGCCGTGAGGCCAAAATACACCGCGGCCTCCTTCAATCCGTAGGAGGTCATTTCACGCGCTGTGATGTCGTAGAGTTGTACGAGCAGATACGTATCGATCACCGCACGGCCGGGCATGTCGCACCGCGGGAAGTCCACCCAGCGCTCGGCGACTTTCAGCCGGCTGTTGCGAAATCTGGCCGGCAGACCGAAGCGCCCCCAGGCGCAGGCCACCTTGTGCCGCCGGCAGCGCTGCCGCAGATAATCCAGATCGAATTTGAAAAGGTTGTGTCCCTCAATTACGTCAGGATCAAATCCGGCCAAGGTGTCGTTGAACTTGAGCAACAGGCGCCGTTCGCCCTCATCGCTCTCATCCTCCAGCACGAGCAGGCGCTGTTCGTCCTTGCACCGCAGGCCAATGGCCAGCACCCGATCGCCGGCCAGACGGGAATCGCTGAACCTGCCCGCTTCGCTCGTGCCGGTCTCGATGTCGAGCTGGCAGCGACGGAGCTGGTCAAAATGCAGGCCCTGGAAAAGCCGCGCCCGTTTCTGTATGAGATACTGCTGCTCATACGGTTTGAGTACGTCGATCAACGCACCTTCCCGGGCCTCCTTGAAAAACGCCTCGAACCCCTCAAGCGACTCGGCATGCGCCAGCCAGTGGAAAACACCGTCGCCGTGCAAGGGTTCGAAGGTAATGCCAGCGCAGGTGGAGGCCTCGGCCAGCCAAGCAAAAGGCCTGAACTCCTCCGTCAATTCCTCGCGACCGCCTTCGGTCGTGGCCCGGCATACCCGCACGCGTCCGGCCTCATCGATCCACAGGCCGCAAAGCGAACCCACCGGGGCTGGGGCCTTGTCGTTTTTTTCGATCATGCGGAGGTCCACGCCCGAACCGCCGGGGTGGTTTTGACTAAGATTCCCCCGCTTTGTCGGGAATGACAAGACTCGTCATTCGCTAGAACCACTTGAAATAGACCAGGCCTACAGCCAGGGCCACCAGCAGCAGGGCAATTTTTTCCAGAAACCCGGATTTCACGCGCAGGCGGAATGCCAGGACGGACAGGACCGACAGGCCAAGCCAGCAGAATATCTTCGCGATGATCCACCCGAGCACCGTAAAGCCGTAGATCGACTGCCACATCCTTATTCCGGTCAGCAACATGACGACGCTGGCGACGCCGATCCAAATCATCATGCGTTTGCGGTGTTCGGGAAGCGGAGCCGCAAAAACCTGGTAGGTGAAGCCGACCAACACTACGGCGGCAAACACATGGGAAAAATGCAAAATACTGTATTCCGCGGGATGCATTAAGATGGAATTGACACCCCGCCTGTGCCGTATGCCCAAGGGCTCTGGTCCCTTTTAGGTTAAGGTGGGCGCCGCCCGGCGTCCTCTGCCTTCCGGTTTACGGCCTGACATCGGTGCGCCTTGGGTAAGGCTCCCAAATGATTTCAAAGGTAAAGAGCGGTTGTTGAAGGCACCTCGATCACTGCAGGGTGTCGACGCGGAACCTACGGGCAACCCGCTTCCCGTCAAACGCGAACAAGCACCCGCATTCTTTCACTTGACTAAACGCCCCTTCCCGACGGGTCCAGGTGCTCAATGATCAGCTCCTGCAACGTCGCCAGGAAAACATAGCAGGCAAACGCTTTGTGCTCGTCCTCTGTCAGCTTCTGCACCGGCACTTCGCCACTCTCCAAAACCTCGTCTTCCATCCGCTGAAGCAGCCCGCTTTTCAGCCGCAATCGCACCGCCGAACAGGCCCGCAGCACCGCCTCGCTGTTCGAAGCATCCAAGGCAATGATCCCATTGGCGAAAAACTCGCGGCCAAAAACCCTGAGGAGGACCTGAATGTCACCCGTCTGATCCTGCAGCAATTCCTGTCTCCACCCGTCGGCAAAGTCCGCATCAGAATCCGGAACGACTGCGGTGATGGCGAGCTCCTCCTTTAGGCCGTCCGCCGCCGCTTTGATCAGGTCGAGCAGCGGTGCGACCACCTCCAGATTCAACCGGACTTCAATGCTTTTCATCGGATTCAAGCACGGCGGTAAGATGCCACTGTTGGAGCGTAAAGACATACGCCTCCGCCTGTTCGCGCTTTCCGGTCCAGACGGTGGAGCGGCCCCGCTCATGCACCTCGAGCATATGCTGCCTTGCGCGTGGTTCATCAAAACCGAAGACCTTTTTAAACACCATCACCACATAGGACATCAAATTGACTGGGTCATTGAGCACAACAACGCGCCAAGCGTCCGCCAATTGCGCCTCCGGGGCCGTGGCCGCCGCCTGGCCGGGTTGCTGATGGGTTTTGGAATTCGAGACGATCATGCACGTGCGTTGGCCGAAGCCTCGCTCACCACCTGGGCCACGACCGTTCCGGCTTCTGCCAACGGTACTTTACGCACTTCCTTTGCACTGCGCCACTTCAATTCGAAAATGCCTTCCTTAAGGCCCCGCCCGCCGACCGTCAACCGCAGCGGGATGCCGATCAGATCAGCATCCTTGAATTTGACGCCCGGTCGCTCGGCCCGATCATCAACCAGCACATCCGCACCGGCTGCCTCTGCGGCTGCGGCCAATTTTATTGCGACCTCCGTGGCGGCGGGGTCCTGCGGATCAAGATTGACCACCAGCACCTGCCAGGGTGCCACGGACCACGGCCAGATGATGCCATCGGCGTCGTTCACCTGCTCGATGATGGCCTGCATCGTACGGCTGATGCCGATGCCATAGCAGCCCATAACCATCAGGTGCGACTGTTTTTTGTCATCCGTATAGACCGCCCCGAATTTCTCCGAGTACTTGGTGCCAAGTTTGAAAACATGTCCCACCTCGATAGCACGGGCGAGCTTGAGTGGCCGACCGGATTTCGGACATGGTTCTCCAGCCTGCACCGAGCGGAAATCACCCCATTGGGTGACGGCCAGATCGCGCACCACATTGACGTTGCGCAGATGGAACCCGTCCACGTTGGCGCCAGTGACGCCATTGCCGATGAGACGGATCGCATGATCGGCATATACGCCGGCCAGCGCGCTCGGATTCCTGATGGTCCCCCTGGCCACTCCCAGGCTGCCGGGCTTCGCGCCCATGACCGGCTCGATTTCTTCCGGGGTTGCCGGACGCCAGAGCTGGAAGCCGAGACTGCCCAGCTTCGCTTCCTCGAGTTCGTCGCAACCGCGCAGCACGACCGCGAACAGCCGTCCGTCACCAATATAGAGGAGCGTCTTGAACTGCCGGTTGGCCGGGACGCCGTAGGGATCGGCTTCCAGCGCGGCGATCGTCACGGCCCCGGGGGTCGGAAATTTCTCGATCGTGCCGGCCGGAGCGGCGTCCTGCAGGTCGGCCGCCACGATTCCGCTCGTCGCCTTCTCCCGGTTTGCCGCGTACCCGCTTTCCTCGCAATAGACCACATCATCGTCGCCTACTTCGGCAGGCACCATGAACTCATGCGAAAAGCTGCCGCCCATCACGCCGGTGTCGGCCTCCACAGAGATGGTTTTCAAACCGCAGCGGACGAAAAACCGAGCATATGCCTGCTTCATCCGGTTGTAACTGACGATGGCAGCCTCGTCATTGGCATCGAAGCTGTAGGCGTCCTTCATGATGAACTCACGGGCGCGCATCAGACCGTAACGTGGACGGATCTCGTTTCGGAACTTGGTGGCGATTTGATAAAAATTCTTCGGCAGGTCGCGATAACTGGTAATTTCAGCTTTTACCAGGGGAGTGATGATCTCCTCGTGGGTCGGTCCGAGGACAAACTCCGGCTCCGCAAACGCCTTGCGCCCGGCGCCGGCGTGGTCGGCCCGGAACATGATCTCGCGTGCCGCCGTCCAGCGCGGGCCCACTTGCCAGAACTCCACCGGGTGCAGGTGCGGCATCCACAACTCTATCGCGCCGGCCGCGTCCATCTCCTCGCGGCAGATCTGCGTGATCTTCTGGATGACACGAAGGCCCGCCGGCATATATGTGTAGAGTCCGCCGCTGAGTTTGCGCACGAGACCAGCGCGCACGAGCAGCTTGTGCGAAGTGATCTCGGCATCCGCCGGGCTCTCTTTCAACGTTGGGAGGAAAGTCTGGGACCAAAATTTCATTGAGCGGGGTAATGAACGAAGGCCCCCTCTTCCTGCAAATGTATTTGCGACGGGTCAAGTAGCGGCCAAGCAGCAAAATTCATGCGCTCCGCGCCCGGCCCGCATACCTTGCAGGGCCGGTCCGATTCGACGCATGAGCCCGCAGCGACTCAGCCTGCCTCATGCCAGAGCGGGTCAGGTTGAAGTGTAGCCGAGACTAAACGGCTGCGGTTTTCTGGAAACCGCCTTGGTCAGGCAGGAGTAGTCATTGCAGCAAATTCACCGGCCTGGGCAATGACCCGTTCAACGGCCGGCGCCACAGCCTGCTGGACGGCAGCGGAAAGATGCGTACCCAAGGTAAAAGGGTCCTGCACCTCAATGGCGAAAATGCGAATTTGCCGGGGCATGGCCAAGCCGAGCAGGCGGCCTAGGGCCAATGTCTCCCCCACCCCAAGAAAATGAGGCGAGGTGGCAAACAGGCTCGGGAGATCCTCCGGCCCGATTTCATGGATGTGCCCCGGAGGAGCCTTGCCGGTTTGCACCGAATCCACGATCACCACGGCCTCGCGATCGACGATCTCGTCGAGCAGGGCAAGACCCATCTCGGTTGTCGCCTTGACCTCGATATGCGGGTCGCCGGCGAGAGCTTCGTGGGCGGCATTAGCGACCTGCAGGCCGACGGCATCGTCGGTCAGGATGTCGTTGCCAAGCCCGAGCACCAGGACTTTGGCGGGATATGGCATCGCAAGAGGATTGGGGCAAAAAAGGACAGGCGTGTCAGACCTGCCTTTTTTTTCGGATTATTGGAGCTAGTCCTGCACCAACTGCTGCACCAGCCGGCGGTCGTGGTCGTAGATGCTGACCTTGAGCGGCAAGTGGCCGGGCAGCGAGTGCGTCGCGCACCCCAGGCAGGGATCATAGGCGCGGAAGGCCATCTCCACTTCATTCAGGAGTCCTTCGGAGACATGGCCGCCCTTGATGAGCCCTTTCGCGGCCCTATCGACACTCATGGCGATACGGGCGGCGTTGTTGCCGGTGGCCACGATCATGTTAGCCTTGCTGATCAAGCCCTTCTCGTCGGTCTCGTAATGATGGAAGAGAGTGCCACGCGGAGCCTCGACGACCCCTATCCCAACTTTCGGCACACTGGTCGGTACCCGTCGCACTTCGGGGCTGGTAATCTCCGGATCGTTGACGAGTTGCACCATGCGCTCGGCGGCATAGACCATCTCGATGATGCGCGCCAAGTGGTTGGCGAGCGTATAGTGCACTGGTTTGCCGCCCAAGGTCTTGTAGAATGACTCGTAAGCGGCCTGGGCCTCGGGTGTAGCCATGCCGTCGGAGGCGTTGAGGCGGGCCAGCGGAGCGACCGAATAAATGCTTGTGTCCGGTCCCTCTACAAATCCCTTCCAGCCGCGCTGCTTCAGGAAGGTAAACTTCATGTAGCTCCACGGTTCGGTGTGCTCGGCCACGTAATCCAGATACTCCTGTGCGGCGAACTTGCAGACCTCCTTGCCGGTGCAGTCCACGACGCGCAGCTTGCCGTCATAGAAGTTCACCTTGTTCTGCTCGTCCACCATCCCCATATAGCAGGTCTTGTGGGTGTACGCGTCGGAGGTGATCATCTTCAAATAGACCGGGTCGCCGTGGACGAGTTTCCTGAACACACTCAGCGTCCAGAGGGCGAACTCGAGGCCGTCCTGGGCAAGCTGCTTGAATTTGGGCAGATCTTCGGGCTTGAGTGCCTTGCTGACGCCGCCCGGCAGGCCGAACACTGGGTGCACGACCTTGCCGCCAAAGTAGGCGATCAACTCGCGCAACCGCCGGCGGGTGCTGATGACCTTCTTGCCGGCCTCGAGGCCAACCTTGCCGATGACGCCGACGATGTTGCGCTGTGCGGGCAGGGCTTCTGGACCCACAAAGAAATCCGCCCCACCCAGCACGAAGACATGGAGAGCGTGGTCTTCCAGGATGAAGGTGTTGTAGACCAGCTCGCGGATCTTGCGGCCCGCCGAAGTGGACTCGACCTTGTAGAGGTCGTCCAGTGCCTTCGTCGAGGCCATGTGATGGGAGGTGGGGCAAACGCCGCAGATGCGGCTGGTGATTTGTGGCATGTCCTCCGCCGGGCGGCCGAGGGAAAAGACCTCGAAGCCGCGGAGTTCGGGCACTCGCAGGTAGGCCCGTTCCACGTCGCCCTTGTCGTCGAGGAAGATGTCAATTCTGCCGTGGCCTTCGAGCCGGGTGATGGGGTTGATGGTGACGCTGCGGCGGGCCGACTGGTAGGCAGCGTTGGCGCGGAGGTTGCCCTGATTGAAGGCTTCTTGAGTCGTTGGGTTCATATTACTTTCCATTGGCAGGGAGATTCACTTTGCGGCGGAGCATACTCTTGGCGAGGCCGTAACGGTAGAAGGTGCCGATCGGGTCCGGGATACCCTCCAGCACCTTGCTGATGTCGCCCTCCTCCTTCGGTGCGACATTGGCACAGAGTGAGGACATGATCTTGAGGCCCTGGTCACGCACCCGCGAGGTGGGCCCGAAGCAGCCGGTGCACGGCATGTTGCCGCCGAGGCATTGCGCCCCGCAGCCGCTGCGGGTGGCCGGCCCCATGCAAACGACGCCCTGCGCGAGCAGGCACTGGGTCGGGTCGATCAGTTTTTGATGCGTTCGCTTGAACTCGGTGAAGGCGAGATTGGTGGGCTTGCTGGCCTTGCGATCGCATTCCTCGCAAAGCGCGATGTCGGGGGCGAGCACCGAGCCTTTGGGCGGCAGCCTGCCTTCCAGCAACGCCGTGATGGCAGTCTTGGTGATGTTGGGCGTCGGCGGACAGCCCGGCACGTAATAATCCACCTCGACGACCTGGTCCAGCGAGCGGACGACGTTGTGGAGCTCGGGCAGCGAGAGTTCGCGGCCGTCCTCGGTAGATTTCAACTGCGGACGTATCTTCTGCCCGCCGTTGCCCAGGGTCGGCGCGTCCTCGTAGTTGTACTTGAGGATTTGCTCCCGCGTAAACTGGTTGGCCAGGCCGGGAATACCCCCGTTGACAGCACACGAGCCATAGGCGATAAGGAACTGGCTTTTGCGGCGCATCAGGTGGGCCATTTCCTCCTGTTCGGTAGACCGGACGGCGCCGTTGAGCAGAGTCGCGGTGATAGACTTGTCCGGCATGTCCTCGATTTCCTTGTATTTAAAGTCCATCGCAACGGGCCAGAGGACAATGTCCACTGCCTCGACGACCCCGAGGATATCCTCGGCCAGGTCTACGACGGTTTCTTCGCAGCCTCCACATGAGGCGCACCAGTAAAAGGCTACTTTGGGCTTAGACATGGATTACCTCCGTTTTGACCGCAACGGGAGTCTCGCCCCCGTCAACTGCTTCCTGCTGTTTACTCATCTGACGGGTGAGTTCGCTCATTTCCCGGTCCCACTCCTCGAACTTCTGCGGGATTCCCAGCGGACCGAGCCGTGAAATGGTCTCCACCAATTCGTTAATGACGCGCTTGACCTTCTCGCCTTCGGCGGCGGAGATCCATTCGAGGCGCACTCGCTCCGGCTCGATGCCCATGTCGGCAAGCATCCGTTTGAGCATTTGATTGCGACGGAGACACTTGTAGTTTCCCTCTGAGTAATGGCAGTCGTTGGGGTGGCAGCCGCCGATGAGGACGGCGTCCGCCCCCTTCGTCAGCGCGGCGATGATGAATTGCGGGTCCACACGACCTGAACACATGAGCCGGATGATGCGCACGTTGGCCGCGTGCTTCATCCGGGACACTCCCGCCAGGTCGGCGGCCGTATAGGTGCACCAATTGCAAAAGAAGGCTACGATACGCGGCTTCCATTTGCCGTCAGGTAAGGGGGGCTGTATTGTGTTAGCCATTGTTTGATCCTTTCTAATGTGCTCAGTCGGCCAGCACGCCGTCGATCTCGCTGAAGATCTCGGCATCCTCGAAGAGGTTTTGTACAATCGATCCGGACGGGCAGGACGCCACGCAAGTGCCGCAGCCCTTGCACAGCGCCTCGTTGATTATGGCCTTTTTCTTCGTCTCGTCGAAGGCAATGGCCGTGTAGGGGCACAACGGGATGCAGGATTTGCAGCCGCTGCACTCCTCGGCGAGGATGTAGGCGGTGTTCGGCTCCTGCTCGATGTGGCCCTTGTCGATGAGCGCCAGAGCCTCTGCCGCCGCGGCGCCGGCTTGGGCGACCGTGTCCGGGATATCCTTGGGCCCCTGGCAGCAGCCAGCCAGGAAAATGCCGTCGGTGAAGGTGTTCACCGGCGCCAGCTTGGGGTGCCGTTCGAGGAACCAGCCTTCGCTGCTGCAACTCAGGTTGAACATGCGCCGCAGGTTCTCGGCTTCAGGATGCGGCTCCAACCCCACCGACAGCACGACCATGTCCACCGGGATTTTCAGGATCTTGTTCGTCAGGGTATCCTCGGCCTGGACCACGAGGCGACCGGTCGTGCCGTCGTTCGGATCGGGGTACACGTCGGCCACCCGGCCGCGAATGAGATGCATGCCCTCCTCGGCCACGCGGTTGTAGAATTCCTCCATGCTTTTGCCGGGCGTGCGCATATCGATGTAGAAATTGTACACCTCGGCCTCGGTGTGCTCCTTGATGAGGTGCGCCAACTTGAGCGAGTAAAGGCAGCAGACCCGCGAGCACCACCGGTTGGTGTTCTCGTCGCGAGAACCGACGCAGTGGACGATGGCGACTTTTTTCGGTGACTGGCCGTTGCGCATGACCAGCTCGCCTTCGGTCGGACCGGAGGCATTGATCAGCCGCTCGATTTCCAGCGCGTTATAGACATTGGGATAAATCCCGTAACCATAATACGGGGTCCGCTTGGCGTCGAAAATCTGGAAGCCGGTGGCCATGATGATCGTGCCGACCGTGATCTCCTTGATCTCCTCCTGCTGCTTGAAATCGATCGCCTTGCGGTCACCGCAGGCCTCGACGCAGGTCTTCTTGCATTTGTCGGACACCGTGTGCGAGCCATCCGGATTCCTTCCCCGCTTGAAGTTCAGGCAGACCTCGGGATCGATCAAGGTCACCGGCGGGATGGCCTGCGGGAACGGCAGGTAGATCGGCTTGCGTTTGCCGAGCCCAAGATTGAACTCATCCTGGAATTTCGGTTCCTTGAACACGCAGGCGTTGACGCATTCCTGGCAGCCGGTGCAGAGATCCTCCAGAATGTAACGCTCCTTGCGGCGCACGCTCACCTTGAAGTTGCCGACGTAGCCGTCCACCTTCGCCACCTCCGAATAGGTCCAAAGGTGGATGTTCGGATGGGAACCAACCGCAGCCATCTTGGGCGAGAGCACGCACATGGCGCAGTCCAGCGTCGGAAAGGTCTTGTCGAACTTGGCCATGTGCCCACCGATGGTCGGCTCCTTCTCGACGAGATAAACCATCTTGCCCGCGTTGGCCAGGGTGAGCGCCGCATGAATGCCGCCAATGCCTCCGCCGACTATCAGCACGTTGGGATTGATGGCGACCTTTTTAACCTCCAAGGGCTTGTGATGCGGCACGCGCATTACGGCGGCGCGGGCCAAGGCCATGGCCTTGCGTGTGGCTTCGACGCGGTCGGTGTGCACCCACGAATCGTGTTCACGCACATTGACCATCTGGAAATGATAGGGATTGAGCCCCCCCGCCGCCGTGGCCATGCGGAAGGTGTGCTCGTGCAACTGCGGCGAGCACGCCGCCACCACGATCCGGTTCAAGTGGGTTTCCCGGATGTCCTGCTGGATCAGCTCCTGTCCGGGATCGGAGCACATGTACTTGTAGTGGCGCGACACCGCCACGTTGGGAAGCGTGCCAATATATTTGGCCACCGCCTCGACATCCACCATGCCGGCGATGTTGGTTCCGCAGTGGCAGATGTAGAAACCGATGCGAATGGGTTCGTGTTTCTTCGGTACGATTGGTTTCATAATAATTTCTAGGAAGCAAGGGAGTCAGCCAACAGTTCCGCGACATCGCGTACGACGATTGGCTTGTCGTGCGGAATCACTTTCAAAGCGTCTTCAAACCGGGAAATCTCGTAGGGGCAGGACACGGCGAGCACATCCGCGCCGGTGGCGATGGCTTCCTTGACGCGCCGCTCGGACAGCCGCTCCATGCCCTTCTGTTTGTAGTAAGTGTCGAGCCACATGCCCCCGCCACCGCCGCCGCAGCAGAGCGAATTCACGCGATTGTGCACCATCTCGACAAGCTTCACGCCCGGAATGGCCTGAAGCAGGGCCCGGGGCTCGTCGTAGGAACCCACGGCCCGCCCCAGACAGCAGGCATCGTGATAGGTGACCGTCAGGTTCAGCGGCCTTGTGAGCCTGGGCTTCAACTGGTCCAGATGGCGGGCGAAGAACTGCGCGGTGTGCTCCGCCGGCTGGGTCAGGCCATACATCGGGTAGCGGAAGTGGAACGCATTGTAGGCGTGGGCATCGCCGGTCACCAGCCGCTGGAACTTGTACTTGTTGAACAGCTTCACATTGTACTCCGCCAACGACTCGAATAGTCCCGACTCCCAGGTGACTTGTCCGCATTCGCCGGCAGATTTCTCCTCATTGCCGAGAATGGCGAAATCCACGCCCAGTGCGTTGAACAGCCGGGCCGTGGCGCGACCATTGTCCTGACCGCGGGCGTAAAAGGACATGTAGCTGTCGACAAACCACAGGACGTCCACCTCGCGATTCACCTCGGCGATGAGCGGAATCTTCGTGCCAGCCGTGGCTGTCCATGCGGCGCGCTTGCGCGGGGACTCGCCCATCGGATTGCCGTAACGGTGCATGTTTTCCAGCGACTTCTGGAATTCAGCCGGCATGGCGGACTGGGTAACGAGCACCTGTTCCTTCACCATCGGCAGCAGCACGTCCGTCAGCCGGATGCCGCGCGGGCACTTGGCCATGCAGGCGTAGCAGGAGACGCAGCGCAGCAGGCTGTCGGACTTGATAACTTCGTCGATGAACCCGCCGCGCAGCATGTTGATGACCAGCCGGGGTGAGAAGTCCATGTGTTCGCCATAAGGGCAGGTGCCGGCGCACGTGCCGCATTGGATGCATGTCATCATGCGTTTCCCCGCGGGCGTCTCCAGGAGCGTCTCGAGGGTGGTGGCTTTGTCCACGACTGCAGGTTCAAACGGGGCGATCATGAATTTCCTTTCGTCAGGCAGGTTTCGGGCTCTCGTCGGCCATTGCCTCCGCTACCAATTCCGCGAGGTCCTTCACCGCCAGCTTGTCCTCGTGGCCGGTCGTCTTCACGGCGTCTCGGAACATCGCGATGTCTTTCGGGCAGGCGACCACGAAGGTCTGTACGCCCCCAAGCGCGACGGCCTCGCGGATGCGATTCTCTGCGGGGCGCTCCGCCACTTTTTCGGTGTCCTCCATCCAGATGCGGCCGCCGCCGGCGCCACAGCAATAGCTCCGGTCGCGGCAGCGCGGCATTTCGGCGAGCTCGAGTCCCAACGCGCGCAAGACGTGGCGCGGCGCGTCATACACCCCGTTATAGCGCCCGAGGTAGCAAGGATCGTGGTAAGTCACGCGACCGGCCAGTTTCCGCTTCAATGGCAGCTGGCCGGCCTGGACTAACCCGTCGAGCACCTCCGTGTAGTGCAGGATCTCAGGCCGATGGCCGTTCCACGGATACTCGTTCTTGAGCGTATGGTAGGTATGGGGATCAGTCGTGATGATCTTCTTGAATTGCGCCTTCCCGATGGCCTGAAGGTTTTTGTCCCGAAGCATCTCGTACAAGCCCTCCTCGCCCACGCGACGCACGTCATTGCCGGCATTGCGCTCGGCCTCGTGCAGCAACCCGAAGTCGAGTCCTGCTTGCGCAAAGACGCCGGCGGTCTTTTTCGTGATGTCCTCGCACCGCGGATCGTAGCTGGCGTAATCGCCCACAAACCAGAGATACTCGACGGGTTCCTTGCGGGCGTCCTTGATTTTCAGGCCGGCGGTCTGCGCCCACTTCGCCCGCAGGCGATCGGATTTGCCGAACGAGTTGCCGTAACGCTGCAGGTTGCCCAGCATGTCCTGCACAGTGCGCTCGACCTGTCCCTCGCTGACCAGATGACGGCGGAGGGCCACGATGAGCGCGACCTGCTCATTCCACACGGCACAACAATTCATGCACGCCATGCAGGTCGTGCAGGCCCAGACTTCCTTTTCGGTGATTACGTCTCCGATGAGCTTGGGCACTGCGTCGCCGTTCTTTCGCGCCAGCCCCACACGGACCATGTGGCTCTTGATCTTTTGCACAATCTGCTGCGGCTGGAGCGGGCTGCCGGAGGCGGTCGCGGGACACGAACGGTCACAGCGCCCGCATTCGGCGCATGAGAAACCGCTCAGCAACTGCTTCCAGGTGAGATCCTGCCACCGGGCGGCGCCGGCCGAGAGGTCTTCCTTCGCCCCGATGACGCCCAGATCCCCCACGGGGCGCGTAGCGCCTTGGCTGAAGAACACGTTGAACGGCGACGCAAACAGGTGCAGGTGCTTCGAGTAGGGCAGATAGACCAGGAACAAAAGCACCACTGTCATGTGGAGCCACCACATGCCATTGGCGAGGGTGTGGGCCTTCCCCGGTGGCATCGTGGTGAAAGCCTTGGACAAGAGACTGCCAAACGGCGTCCAGGCGGACGTGAAACCGCCTTCACTCACGATGCGGAAGGCATTCATGAACAGCGTGCTCAGCATCAGCAAGCCGATGAGCCCAAGGATCAGGTTGGCGTCGAAGCTCAGGTGCAGATACTTGGGGGCGAAGTAGAGCCGTCTCGCCACAGCCACGCCGAGCCCAATCAGCACCAACACCGAAAAGCTCTCGAGAAACAGGGCGGCGACCTTGACGGCATCCGGATAGGGAACCGACAGAAAGGGGAACAGTCCGCGCAACAACGCCCAATTGAAGCAGATCACATAGACGACAAAGCCCCAGAAGATCAGGAAGTGCGGCAGACCGATGCTCCGTTCGTTGAATATCCGCGGCTGCAGCAGGACGTGCTTGATTCCATGCCACAGGCGCTGGCCAAGGTGGTCGAAGCGGCTTTCGTAGCGTCCCTGCCGCAGGAGTCCAATGAGCCGCCAGATCCGGTAGCCAAAGACGCCGAAGGCCGCAACGGTAAGCAACCAGAGCAACAGCACCCCTGGCAGCCCCAGAATTGTGCTCTTAACCGGATCCATGGTGTCTCACCCCTTTCTCGCTTTAACCTTGTCGATTAGAATAGGCAGCAGTTCCAAAACATCTCCCACCACGCCGTAATGCGCCCCGTCGAAGATGGGCGCCTTGGGATCGGTGTTGACGGCGATGATGCACTGGGAGTTTTGCATTCCTTCCCAATGCTCCGGCGCGCCACTGATGCCCAAGGCCAGATAAACGCGCGGTTTGACAGTCATGCCGGACTTGCCGACCTGCCGACTCAACGGCAGCCAGCCTTGATCAATCACGGGCCGTGACGCGCAGACCGCGCCGCCCAAGATCCGCGCCAGATCCTCGGCCAGTTGCACGTTGTCCTGCGTCTGCATGCCGCGACCCACGCCCACGAGGACGCTTTGTTTCGTGATGTCCACATCGCCTTTCTCGGGTTCCAGGTATTGCTTGAAGGACACCTTCGGCGCCTCGATCGCCACGTCCACTTTCTCGACGGACGGTGTCCCCTCGCTCTTGCCCGCCTCCACCGGGAACGCACCCGGGTAGATGCTTACGATGCCCCGTCCGTCCGCCAGCTTCACGTCGGACAGGATTTTGCCGCCAAACAACTGGCTGGTAACCACCACGGCGCCGGCCTCAAGTTTGGCCGCCCGCCCAAAGTTTACCAAGGGTAGGCCGGTCTTGGCCGACAGAAAGGAGCCGATCCCGATCGACCCATTGGTGCCGCCAATCAAAACCAGCCCAACCTGGGCCTGGTCCAAAATAGCTTTGAGCGCCACGGCTATCGTGTGGGCCGGGGCAAGGTTGAGCTGCGGTTGATCCGCGACGAAAACCTTGTCTGCCAGACCCAGCCTCGCGGCGAGCGGGGCGGCTTCACTGCCCAGCAACGCGGCGTAGAGAGGCACGCCCGACGCACTGGCCAGCTTGCGCCCTGCGCCCAGCATTTCAAAGGTGATGTCGGCGATCTCGCCCCGGAGTTGCTCTGCCAAAACCAGAATTGCAGTAGCCATATGTTTCCCCTCCTTAAATCACACTGTTATTTGCCAGCACTTCCACGAGCTTGTCCGCGATTCCCTCCGGGGCCCCTTCGAGCATCTGGGCGCGGCCGGCGGCCTCTGGCTTGTACATCCGATCGAGTTCGAGTCGGATCAGACGATCGGGAGGCGTGTGGTCCACGGTCTCGATCTTGGCGGATTTCATCACGGCCCGCACCTTGGCCACGGGAACGTAGCGGGGCGGCTTTTCGGCGGACTGGATCCCCAGCACCGCCGGCAGCGCCACTTCAAACTCCCCGCGCAGCCCTCCGGCAAACTCCTTCGTGACCACGGCTTGCTCCTTCGCAAGCGTCACGCCACTCACGACACCGACAAAGGGAAGATTCAGCGCCGCCGCCAACGAGGGCGCCAATTCGCCTTCGAGGTCGTCAATCGCCTGCGAGCCAGGGAGCACCAATGTATCGGAAGTGATCTTGTCCGAGGCGGAAGCGAAGTAGTCTGCCAGCACTCTGGCCGCTGCGACAGTGCCCAAGCCGGACTGGTTGACCAGAATCTTGACGGCACGATCGGCCCCCTTGGCCAGGGCGGTGAAGAGCACCTCGTCTACCTCCGGTGCGTCCAAGGCGACCACGGTCACCTTGCCTCCATGCTTCTCCTTGAGGAGGAGGGCCTGCTCCAGCGCATGCTCGTCCGGATCGTCGAGCTTGAACCTCAGGAATTCCGAATCCAATGACTTGCCATCGGTGGCCACATTGAGCTCTTCCACCGTATCGGGAACCATTTTAAGGAGGACGTAGAGGTTCATATGTTGATTGAGGGGTTATTTGCCAGTGGGGACAGGATCGGCATCGCGGGCCTCGGCTATGGCCGGCATCACTGCCACGAATTCCGAACCGATACCCAGACGCTTGGGCGGGATGCCCAGCGCGAGACCGATCAATTGAGTGAAATACATAATCGGCAGGTAGAACTCCGTCCCGAATTCCTTGTTCACCTGCTTTTGGTAGCACTCGAGATTGACCTGGCACAGCGGACAGGCCGTCGCGACCACCGCCGCACCCGCCTTCACAGCGCTCTCGAGGAGATTGCGCACCATGCTGAGGGCAGCCACGCGATTGGTGAGGATCAATGCTCCGCCGCAGCACCGCAGCCGGAGCGGATAATCGACCGGCTCCGCGCCCAGGGCGCCCACGAGCTCCTCGAAGTAGCGTGGCTGTTCGATGTCTTCGTGGTCCTTGCGCGGCCGCAGGATTTGGCAGCCATAATATGGCGCTACCCGCAGCCCCTTCAGGGGATTGGTAACCTTGGCCCTGATTTCCTTCAGCCCCACCTCATGCACGAAGACCTCCAGCAGGTGCTGGACGTTGGCACTGCCGGAAAACCTCAAGTTGTCCTCAGCCAGCGCGTCATTGATGTGCTCAGCTAGGTCCGGATCACGCAGCAGGTGCTCCCGGGTGAAATACATGTTCTTGTAGCAACCGCTGCAAGGCGCCACCAAGTTGAGCTTTTCCTTCTCAGCCATGGCGAGGTTGCGCGCCGAGAGGGTGTAGGCGAGCAGTTCGTCCACGTGGAAGTAGGCTGTGGCTCCGCAGCAATTCCAGTCCTCCAGTTCCTTGAGTTCCACCCCCAGGACGCGGGTGGTCTCCAGGGCGGAAAGGTGGTAGCTTTGCGCCATCTTCTCGAGTGAACAGCCCGGGAAATACGCGTAGGTCTTCATTCTGAGTCTCCCAATGGAATAATCCGCCGAATCATGCGCTTGAAGTTTTCGAGCCGCTTGATTCTGGGCGGCAGCAAGGGAAGCCTGCCCTTGAGCATGAGGGCGGTGCCGTTTTGCGCCTCCTGGATCATTTCCGGAAGGCCGAAGGTGAAGATGTAGGTTGTGGCCAAGATGGGTTCATAGGATCGGCCGGTCCGCAGGATCATCTTCACGAACGTCTCGGAGAACACCGGGCCGATCAGTCCCTTCTGGTACTGGGTCTTCCAGACCGTGTAGCGCTTGAGGCCGTACATCAATTCGGCGATGTCGATGCCCCGCGGACACCGGACGGTGCACTGGTAGCAGGACGCGCAATACCAGAAGGTGTTGGCCTTCAGCACCTGTTCCTTGAATCCCGCCCGGATCAGGGCAATGATCCGGCGCGGCGTGTGTTCCATGAATCCGCCCGAGGCAACAGGGCAGGTGGCCGCGCAGGTGCCACACTGGATGCACGAGCTGATTGGGTTCCCGACAGAAGCATGGAGCAGATTGTGGATCTCCTCGACGAAGGAGAGACCGTTTTCCGGCGGGGTTGGATCAGGAACCACGTCTTTTTCCAGCGGAGGGGCAGCGTTCATTTGCTATTGGTTTTTCGTGCCTCTGCCGATTTTATCAGCAAGGCTTGTACTCGATCGAGCAGGAGCTTGGGTTCGACTGGTTTCTCAACCAGCTCGTCCACGGACACAAAGTGCGGATGCACCGCCTGGCCGGGGAAGAGAAAGGCCATTTGCTCGCGGATGCCGGTGATGATCAGCACGGGCATATTCCGCAGATTGGGATCCTTGCCCAGCTTGCGAGCGACCATGATGCCTTCGGCCCCGCGGCCCATCATGACGTCGAGGAGCAGCAGATCGTAGGCTTTGTCTTTCAGGGCTTGGAAGCCGTCTTTGGGATTGTAGGCGACGTCCACTTCGTACTTCGCCTTAACCAGAATAGACTTGATACCCGCGACAAAGTCGGGGTCATCGTCGATAATCAGGAGTCGTTTTGGTTGGCTCATATTATGCCTTGCGTTCAGGGATGGGGTTGCTCTCGGTCGCCGGGGGCACGGCCGGGAGGCAGATGACGAAGGTGCTGCCCTTGCCGGGTTCGCTCTCCACCGTGATCGAGCCGTCGTGCACCTCGACAATCCGCCGGCTGATCGCCAGGCCCAACCCGCAACCGGTCGCACCGCCGGGCTGTGCCTGGCCTCGCACAAAATCCTGGAAAAGGAAGGGCAGGTCGTCTTTCGCAATGCCCACGCCAGTGTCTGCCACCGACAACAGCACCTGCGCGCCCTGGGCTTCGACCCGTACGCGGATCTTGCTGTGGGGAAATGAATATTTCACAGCATTGCCGATAATGTTGACCAGCACTTCGGTTAGACTGCCCTCGTCGCCGTTGACGCGGGGGAGCGGTTCCCCCACAATCGCTTGGATTTCAATGGCCTTGCGCGTCGCGTGAGGTTGGGTCGTCTCAATCGCTTTGGACAAGACGTCGGCCACGGAGAGCGGGCTGAAGGTCCCCTTCAACTGGTTGACATCCACCGATATGATTCGGAGCCAGGAGTGGATGAGCTTCAGGAGGTCATCGAGGCGGATCTTGAGGCGCCCGAAAAGGTCCCTCTGACTGTCGGACAGTTTGTCCGCCAGATCCTCGGTTAGCGCATACAGGTTTTGTTGAATCGCACCCAACGGCGCCTTGAGTTCATGAGAAACAATCGCCGCAAAATTCTCCCGGAGCATCTCTTTTTCGCGCCGCAGGGCGACGGTTTGCTGCACCAGGCTATGATGTTCCAATCCACGTCGGAAAATCAGGCGCAGTTCCTCGGGCGTGAACGGCTTGGGCAGGAAATCGAACGCGCCCTTTTTCATCGCCTCGACGGCCGAGCTTACGGTCGCGTAGCCGGTAATGACTATAACGACCATGTCCGGATGCCTGCCCCGGATTTCTCCCAGCACTTCAAAACCGGAGAGACCCGGCATTTTGAGGTCCAGGAAGACGAGGTCGGGCGTGGTTTCCTCCATCAGCTTCAATCCCTGGACCCCGTTGCCGGCGGTCGCCACAACGCAATCCGCACCGGCCAGCACCTGCGTGCAGGAATCGAGTACGACTTCCTCGTCGTCGATGATTAATATTTTGGATTTAGCCAGCACGGCGAACGACCTCTTGCTCGCCCGTCACGGGCAAACAAACGACGAAGGTGGCGCCCTTGCCCACCTGGCTTTCAACAGTGATGGTTCCCTTGTGCTCCTTGACGATCCCGTAACTGATGGCCAAGCCCAACCCCGTCCCGTGCCCCTCCTCCTTGGTGGTGAAGAACGGGTCGAAAATCCGGTTGAGGCCCTCTTCGGTAAAGCCGTGGCCGGTGTCGGTTATCTCCACCTCGACGGTGTTGTCTGTCGAAACAAACCTGGTGACGAGAGTAAGCTGTCCCTCGCCATTCATCGCTTCTGCCGCGTTGATGACCAGATTCATGAAGATCTGCTGGATTTGCGATGGATCCATCAGGACCTGAGGCAGGTCCTGGCCGAGACGCTTGACGATCTGTATATTGTGAAAGAGAGCCTGATTGTCCACCAAACTAATGCATTCCTCCAAGACCCGGTTCACATTGGACAAGCGCTTGTCCGGCTTCCGCTGTCGGGAAAAATCCAGCAGGCCGCGAATGATGTCGCGGCAGCGGTTTGCCTGTATGACTATTTTTTGCAGGAACTCCCGCGAACCGTTCTCTGCCCCCGTCCGTTCCAGCAGCAAATGGGCGTAGGTAATGATTCCCTGGAGCGGATTGTTGATCTCATGCGCCACGCCGGCCGCCAGCTGGCCGATATGGGCGAGCCGCTCGGATTCCTTGATCCGGCGGGTGGTATACTCCCGGAGTTGGTCGTCCCGTTTCTTCAGAGCCGCCGCCATGAAGTTGAACGTGTCCGCCAATTCCCGCAACTCGTCCTGGGAGCGAATTTCAACCTTGGCCTCCAAATTGCCGTGCGCCACCTGTTCCGAAGCCACCGCCAGCTTCTTGATCGAGCCCGAGATTTTTTCAGAGATGAAGAAGGCCAGCACCAGCGCCGCTAGGGCCCCAGCCAGCGTGATGCCCAGAAACACCAGCACTGCCCGCTGCCGTAGATCGGCATATTTCTGCTCCAGCACCCCCACGTAGAGCATGCCGATGATCCGGCCTGTCAGGTCCCGGATCGGTTCATAGGCGGTAATGTACCAGTGGTTCACGACAAAGGCGGGCCCGACCCAGGGCTTTCCTTCCAGCACGACCTGCCGGTATACGTCATCCGCCACCCTGGTACCGATGGCCCGCGAGCCATCTTCGTATTTCACATTGGTCGAGACACGCAGGCCGTCTTGAAAAATAGTGGCCGTGCCGATGTCCTTGCCCTTGTACTGAAGGTTCTGGAAGACGGTCCCCTTGATACGGTCCACGATTTCAAAGTTCCGGTTCAAGAGCAGGCCGCCGTAAACGACGCCCAGGAGGTTCTTCTCTGGGTCCAGGATGGGAGCCGCGGCCTTCAACATTATTCCCGCAGTCTCCTCGGATTTCGTCTGGCCCGGTGGGGAGGGAGAGCCGTTGAATGTGATGCGCGCCTGCTCCGCCAGCCACGATGCCTCCCGCCGCAACTCCTCTGCCGGGACAATGCAGGGAGCGGCTACGGGTTCATTGCGCTCGATCACGGCGCGCACGAGTTCGTCATGGCTTTGATCGTCGCCCACTTGGTTCCCATCGCCCGTTCGCAAAATTACGCGGCCGCGTTTGTCTGTGATGGTCAATACATCAAGTTTTTCGCGCTCCCTGATCCGCCTAAAGACCTCGGCGACTTGCCTGGTGTCGCCCGCCAGCAATTCATTCATGAGCAAAAAGCGGTCGCCGGTGAACCGCACCACGTCATTGATCGAGGCCAGTTTGTTTAACAGGATCTCTCTTGCGGAATTGAGGTCGGTCTGCACCTTGGACTGGGCCTCATCCACGATGCGGTATCCGATGACCCGTACTCCTACGAGGATGAAGGTCCCGCTGGTCAGCAGAATTATCAGCAGAAAACTGAGGACGAGCTTCGTGACAATCCGTCCATTGAAGATGCGTATGCTGCTGCCGGGGAGATGGACGTGCCGTCCGATTTTGAGGAACGAGTGCATGTCCAGCCTTTTGTTCATAGCGTTGCTTCCGCTTGGTCCGCCTTCATCTATCATCCACCGATTTCAGTCCGCGTCCGCAGGTCGTTCGCCCCGTCGAGGATGCATGCGCCCATCGGCTGGGCGGCCCGCCGATGAAGGAAATGATCATCGCCCTAGGGAAGGACGGCGTTCTGATGAACGGCGGGCTTTGGACCGCTGATTCAGTCAAGTGGGGCAAGAACATAAGACTCTCCAGCATAGAGAGGAGGTAGACTCTCTAACGGGAAGGGGTATTCCCATTAATAAGCATAACAATTTACGCTAATAATGATAGCGAGGGCAAATCACCCCGGGAAAGGTGTATTAGGTAATGCAACACGCTCGATTAATTTTTCTGCGATCCCGCCCAACTTCAACTGCGACTGGTAATAATGTTTTTAGGACAAGCCTTATTGTATCGATCCATCAGGATGGCGCCACCCGGATATTGGCGAAGACAACGCATATTCCTGCAAGCCTCCAGAGGGAATTCACTGGCGACGTCAGCAGGTCTCCGCCACAGCACCGGCTTCCGCCGACGCGCCCAGGACTGCGGCTGGTGAAGCACAGCGAGTGATGGGAATCTTTGTATTGCGATCCGGCCCAAAAAAGCGGCGGATGAATGCCATGCCTCCCCCACCCGATTCATCGGCCCCCCGACCCTGGCCCATGAAATGGATCGCTGTGTCCATTGTCGCGTTCGTGGTGTGCTATACCCTGATCAATTTCTACTATCGCAAGTCCGGCAAGGCGTTCGAACCCCATGAAGACCTCGCAAATCGAGCCACTACGGCGCGCCTGCTGAAAGCAGGCTGGAACCGCATCCCGGTAACCACCAACCGACCGGCGGATCATATTGCCCGGCTCAAGACGGCCCCGGCTGCCATCTCCCGCGCCCAGCCGGGGTTGCCGGCGGAACTTGCGACTGTCCTCGGGGAACCGCCGCGCCTCCTCGCCACCATCGGCCAGGTCGTCGCACCCGCTGAGATCAGCCGTGGCACTGACTACGCCGCCGTCTTTCAATGCCGCGCCCCGGATCTCAAGGCGCAGCTCGGAGGCGTTTCACTTTATCGCAAGCGCGGCGTTCTCATCCTGATTCCGTCGATCGAGCTGATGCCCGGCAAATTGCTGGGCCGTTCGCAGGAGGGAACTTACTGCCTGAATTTCCCGACCCGGAGCCTGCCGCCCGGCCGTTATACGGCGCATCTGGTGGCGCTGGGGCCGGCTGCCAGGTGGGAAATTCGCGTGAAGTGACGGACGCCCGAGCCGCGCCCCGGGATGGACCTCGCGCCCCGCCGATGCTGCCAGCCCCGCCATGCAGCATTGACGTAGGTGCCGCGATGACCGATTAAATCAAGTCCGACATGAGCAACGGCAAGGCCCCCCTCAAGCCCACCGATCTACGCGGCATCCTGAAATATGTTCCGCGCTTCCAGGACCAGATTTTTGTCATCGCGGTCGATGGCAGCATCGTGACCGACGAGAACTTCTCCAATCTGCTGATCGACATCGCGGTGCTCCGCAGCCTGAACATCAAGGTCGTCATCGTCCACGGCATCGGCCAGCAGATTCAGGAGATGGCCGCGCGGCGCAACCTTCCGATCAGCGATTTCTTCGGCACCGGGGCGACCGATGCCGACACGCTCGAGCTTGCCACCATGGCGTCGTCCAGCGTCTCCCATGTCATTTTCGAGGGGCTGACGCAGAATGGCCTCAAGGCCGCCGTGACTAACGCCGTGCGCGCCGTGCCCATGGGAATCATCCGAGGGGTGGACCATGAGTTCACCGGCAAGGTCGACCGCATTGACCGGGAGTTTCTCCTGCAATTGATCACCCATCAGGTCGTGCCCATCGTGCAACCGATCGGTTTCGACCGGGACGGCCACTCGCTTCGGATCAATTCCGACCTGCTGGCTGCCGAACTGGCCGAGGCCCTGCAAGCCAGCAAGATCATCTTCCTTGCGCCCCAGCCAGGACTCGAAATCGACGACCGGCTGGAGCGCGCGATATCGGTCGATGACCTCCGTCAGACCCTGGAGACTCGGCCGGACGCCATCGATGCGACGGTGCGCAGCAAGGCGGCTCACGCCGTCAAGGCGATCGAAACCGGCACGGCGCGCGTGCATCTGCTCGACGGCCGTGTCTTCGACGGCCTGCTCACCGAGATTTTTTCCAATGAAGGCATCGGCACGCTGATCTACGGCAACGAGTACCAGCAGATCCGCCAGGCCACCAAGCGCGATGTTCGGCTCATCTACAACCTCACCCGCCAGGCGGTCAAACGCGAGGAGTTGCTCTATCGCACGCAGCAGGCCATCGAAAAAAACATCGATGAGTTTTTCGTCTACGAGATCGACGAGAATCTCATTGCCTGCGTCTCTCTTCACGAGTTTGCGGAAGACCCGGAGATGGCCGAGATTGGCTCGCTGTACGTAATGCCCTTCTACCAGAACCGCGGCATCGGCAAAAAGATGGTCGATTACGGCTGCCTGATGGCCAAGGAGCGCGGCCTTTCCAAAATCCTCGCCCTCTCGACCCAGAGTTTTTCCTTTTTCATGTCAGTCTGCAATTTCGAGGAAGCCGACAAATCGGTGCTGCCCGATTCGCGGCTCAAGTCCTACGAGGACAGCGGCCGAAACTCGAAGATCCTGCTCAAGAAGCTCTGAGCCGGAGCGGAAGGCAATATTCTGGATTCTGCCCCCCGAAGAATTCGGGGCTAAGCCGCTGGGTCCGTTATTGTAGAGGCAAGCTTGCTCCCACAGTATTTTTAGAATGCAAAGATTTCGTACCTCCGCCCTTTTCTCCGCGTCCTTTGCGGCCTCGGTGTTATACTAACGTTCCAGAGCTATTAGACTTATCCCGCGAGTGTTCACGGGAGGGCGCGACCGCTGGGCGCGCCGCAGTCCCATTCGCGGACGGCCCGGCGGTCCGTCCCTACCGGCGCTACCGCGCCACGATCTTCGCGCTCTTGGCGGTTAAATCGAATCAGTCGTCGGCCCCATCACGCGTTTAGCCGGTCGATCTCGGCCAGCGCCACCCGGCGCGTCGCCGTATCCACGTCCGCCACTTCCCAGCCATTGCGAGCGAGCTGCGCGAGCTCGCATCGGGTGAAGCCGCGGTATTCGGCCAGCGCGGCGTAGTCGTCCACCACGGTGTTCCCAAAGGAAAGGGGATCGTCAGTACTCACGGTCACCATTACGCCCGCGTCGAAGAGTTCACGAATCGGATGATTGGCCAGCGTCACGCCGGGCATCAGTTTGTGGTTGCTGATCGGGCAGACGTCGAGCCCCACCCGTTGCCGGCTGATCTCCGTCACCAGCGCTGCGTCCTCTACCGCGCGCACGCCGTGTTCGAGACGTTGCGGGCGCAGCTCATCGAGTACCCGGCGTACGAAATCCGCCCCCATGAACTCGCCGGCGTGAGCCTTGGTGTACTTGCCGGCCTGACGCGCGGCGTCCCAATACTCCGCACTCCACGGTTCCAGCGGAAAACTCTCCGTGCCATGCAGGTCGATGCCGGCGAGCCCCTTCCAGTCCAGCGCGTCCTCCAGCACCGGCTTCATCTTCGGTCCGGCCCCGTTGTGATGGACGCCGAGGAAAACCCGCACTTCCAGCCCCGCCGGCACCGCGGCGCGGATGGCCGCCAAGACTTCGCGACCGTCGAGTCCGCCGAACTCGATCACTCCCGAGGCGAAACTGGTTTCGACATAGCGGACGTTCAGCGCCAGATGCCGTGAGAAAATCATCTTCGCCGCCTCATGGTAGCGCTCAGGCGAGTTGTACCAGGAGAACGCCATGTCGAGCAGTTCGGACTCGAACTGGTCGAAGTCGCTGAACTTGTAGTCCCAGCCCCATGAGGCCGGCGGCCGGGCGAATTCCGGACGCACCCGCTGCAGCAATTCGAAGGGCAGCGCCCCTTCGAGGTGCAGGTGCGTCTCGGTTTTGGGCAGAGCCCGGATGAAACTACGAAGATCGCCGTCGTTTGACATGGGGGAAAATATGGGTCCGGATTACGGGCGAGGCCGCGCGGCCGACCGCGGCACGCGGAAGTCCGGCTCTCCGGGAAAATACGCGTCAACCCTTTCCGAGCAAATAATCCGGATTAAGTTTCTGAAGTGCTTTCGGCACGAACAGGCCGTCCTTGCGGATCAGCTTGCCGTCGAACCAGATTTCGCCGCCCCCGTATTCCGGACGCTGGATGCAGACCAGGTCCCAGTGCACCTGCGATTTGTTGCCGTTGCCGCAATCCTCGTAGGCCTGCCCCGGCGTGAAGTGGAACGAGCCGGCAATCTTCTCGTCGAACAGGATGTCGCGCATCGGCTCAAGCACGTGCGGATTGAAGCCGAGGGCGAATTCGCCCACGTAGCGCGCCCCGGCATCGCTGTCGAGAATCTCGTTCAGGCGCTTCGTGTTGTTGGCCGTGGCTTCGACGATCCGGCCCTGCTTGAAGACAAGGCGGACGTGGTCGAACGAGGTGCCGAGATAGACCGTCGGTGCGTTGTACTGGACGATGCCTTCGACGCTCTCCCGCACCGGGCAGGAATACACCTCACCGTCGGGAATATTGCGCCGGCCCCCGCATTCGATGGCGCCGATGCCCTTGATGGAGAAGCGCAGATCGGTGCCGGGCCCCTTGATCTGCACGCGGTCGGTTCTCCTCATCAGGTCGCCCAGCGCCTTCATGCCGGGCTTCATCCGCGCGTAATCGAGCGTGCAAACACGGAGGAAGAAATCCTCGAACGCCTCCGTGCTCATGCCTGCCTGCTGCGCCATGGGCGATGACGGCCAGCGCAGTACCATCCATTTGGTTTTTTGCACCCGCCAATCGAGCACCGGCTTGAGCATTTTGGTGACCAGTTGCACCCGGGCGGACGGCACGTCGGATGTTTCGAAGATGTTCGGCGAACCACGAACCGCGATGTACGCCTGCATGCGCTTCATGCGCTGCAACTCCACTTCCGCTGTGGTCTGGTATTGCTCCTTCTCCGCGCCGAGCATTAGTTCGCGGGTCACACGCACATGCTGGATGTTGACATAGGGCAACGCGCCGCGACGGCGGGCTGCCCGCACCAACTCGATCACAAACTCATCCGGAACGTCGTACGCGTCAATGAGCACGCGCTCACCGGGTTTAAGCTCGGTGGAGAATCCCGTCAGTACATCGGCCAGTTGGGTAAGACGAGGATCAATCATGAGTTATGTATCTCGGGAAGCCGCCTGCTGTTCAACTCCAAAGCGGTCCAATCCCATCAGGCAAAACGGTCTGTTCAGTACAGCGGCGAGAGCATGCTCGCCTTCGCCCCCTAGTCCAACTGCTCCGGCTCACGGAGGACCAAAACTCAGGTTCGGCATGGCAAGGATCCCTTGCCCTCCCCGGGGCTGGCCACGGGGTGGCGAAAATGGACGCATGCCCTTATCCCGCTGCCGCCACCGGCGATGCCCGGTGCCCCCCCAACGGAAAGCAGATCTTCTCGACCGCCTCCTGGAAATCTGTCGCGCCGCGGATGATCTCAATCTCCAGTCGCAGATAGTAGAGCGGGAGGGGGAAACGGGCATCCGCCTCGAGCCGCACTGAATCCTTTTCCGTGGTCACAACAAACTCGGCCCCGGCAATTTGCGCCTCGGTGAAAATGCTTTCCAGATCCTCGGCGGTGAATCGGTAATGATCGATGAACCGCTTTGTCGCCACCAGTCGTGCGCCGGTCTCCCGCAGGAATGATTCGAAACTCTCAGGCGCCGCGATACCGCTAAAGGCTGCGACGGCGTGCCCCTTCAAATCCGCCAACGGGCGCCGCTCGTCAATGCCCACCCGCTGCAGGTATTGCGGCCGGTGGGCACACTCGATGATTTCCGCCGACGAATTATGGCGGCGGATGAGGGCCTCCAACTCGGCATCGCGCTGCCCATTGGACTTGGTGAGAAAGACATACGACGCGCGATTCAGGTGTTTCACTGGTTCGCGCAGCACGCCGCGCGGAAGCAGGTGGCCGTTCCCGAAGGGATTCGTCTTGTCAATGAGCACGAGATTGAGCCGGCCCTTGAGCGGCAGATACTGGAAGCCGTCGTCGAGCAGCAGCGTGTCACAGCCGAATTTCCGGATGGCATAGGCGCCGGCCTTGACCCGGTTTTTGTCCACAAGCACCACCACGCCGGGCAGATTGCGGGCCAGCATGTAGGGCTCGTCGCCCGCGTGCTCGGAGTCGAGCAGCACGCGCTCGCCGTCGCTCACCACGCGCGGCGGGGGCTCGGTGGTGTGAGTGAGCCAGTTCCACCACTTGCGCCAGAACGGGGGCGGTTTGCTTTTGTAGCCGCGGCTCAGGATACCGACCTTGCGCCCGCGCTCGTGGAGGGCTCGGGCAAATTTTTCCACCACCGGCGTCTTGCCCGTCCCGCCTACGGTCAGGTTGCCGACCACCACCACAAGGCAGCCCAACGGGTGATCGTGCAGCAGGCGTTCTCGATAAAGCCACGCCCGGAGCTGAACCAAGCCGTTGAACAAGACCGAGCAGCCCTTCAGGAAACCGGCAAACAGCAGCGCCCACGCATCCTCGCGCCGCCCCATGATTACATCTATGGCGAACTGCTCGAACTCGTAAAATTTTTTGCGGAACCAGCGGTGGGGCATGAAGGGGAAAGACGACCTATGATAGGAAAACCAGTTGACGGATTGGCGCGAGTCTAGCTTTTAACGGATCTGCCTAGTTGCCCGCCCGGTGACAGGCAATAGGCAATCCAATCCCAGCGCTCCCATTTATGAACTACAAGCTCTTCATCCCAGGCCCGGTGGCCGTTTCGGAGAAAACGCTGCGCGCGATGTCCCGACCCATGATCGGCCATCGCAGCACTGACTTCGTAGCCTTGTATCAGTCTCTGCAACCCGGTCTGCAGGAACTGTTCTACACGAAGGACCCGGTCTACCTCAGCACTTCCAGCGCCTGGGGTGTCATGGAGGGGTCCCTGCGCAACGTCTGCCGCAAGAAGGTCCTCTGCTGCATGAATGGTGCGTTTTCGGACAAGTGGTACAATGTCGCCCAGCGGATCGGCCGGCAGGCCACCGCCCTGAAGTTCGACTGGGGCCAGCCCGTCGATCCCGCCGCAGTGCAGCGCGAACTCGCCACTGGCGCCTACGACACGATCACCTTCATCCATAACGAAACCTCCTGCGGCTGCATGACCGACATCGCCGCGGTCATGGCCGTCGTTCGCAAGTTTCCCGAGGTCATCAGCATCGTCGACACCGTCAGCTCCTTCAGCGCGCTGCCCATCAAAAAGGACGAGCTCGGCGTCGACATCATGCTCACCGGCACGCAAAAGGCGCTCGCGCTGCCGCCGGGCATGGCACTGCTCTCGCCCTCGAAGCGCGCCCTCGAGCGCGCCGCCGGCACGACCGACCGCGGCTACTATTTCGACCTGATCGAATTCCAGGTCAACCACGAGAAGGGCATGACGCCCAGCACGCCGTCGATTCCGCACATCTACGCGCTGCAATCCAAGCTCGAGGACATCAGGGGCGAGGGCATCGAGGCCCGCTATGCCCGCCATGCCCGCCTGAACAAGAAAGTCCGCGACTGGGCCTTCGACCGGGGCTTCAAGCTCTTTCCCAGGGAGGGCTACGGCTCCGTTTCGCTCAATTGCTTCGCCAACACACTCAGCTACGATCTCCCCGCGTTGAACAAGACGCTCAAGTCGAAGCACGGGTTCCTCATCGACGGCGGCTACGGCAAGCTCAAAGGCAAGACCTTCCGCATTTCCAACATGGGCGACGAGACCGATGAGACGATGGCCGCGCTGATCAAGGCGCTCGATCTCTCCCTCGCCGAAACCCCCAAGCTGCCCGCCGCTTGAGTCCGGGAGGCCAGGTACCGCGAAGCAGTTTCCCATCCTCCGGCATCTTCCCAAGCGCCACCTCATGGTGGCGCTTTTTTCATCCTCCCCCTCCAACCTTCCCTCCACCTCTGCCTCACGCGCGCGTCGCCTGGGCGCCCGCGCGCGTCTCGGCCAAAAAAGTAGTGCTTGAAATCTGTGCCGGGAGCGTTACCCGCTCGCAAGCCCATGAAGTCCCTCATCATTGCCGAGAAGCCGTCAGTCGCCGCGGACATCGCGCGCGCGCTCGGCCGGGTGCCCAAGAAAACCGACCATTACGAGAACGACGAGTACGTCGTCTCGTCGGCGGTGGGCCATCTGGTGGAACTCCAGATGCCGGAGCACATCGACAAGAAGAAATACGGCTTCTGGCGGCTTGAAACGTTGCCGATCATCCCGGAGAAATTCGAACTCCGGCCGATCGATGAATCCAAAAAGCACTTCGACATGTTGAAACGGCTGCTGGCTCGCAAGGATGTCGGCCTGGTCATCAACGCCTGCGACGCCGGCCGCGAGGGCGAGCTGATCTTTACCTACATCTACCAGCTCGCAAAATGCCAGAAGCCCGTCAAACGGCTGTGGATGTCGTCGATGACGAGGGAGGGCATCCTCGAGGCGTTCGCGCATTTGCGCAACAATGAGCAGATGAACGGCTTGGCCGACGCAGCACGGTGCCGCAGCGAAAGCGACTGGCTGATTGGCATCAACGGCACGCGGGCCATCACCAAGCGCATGTTCGGCTCGCGGGCTGGCAATGTCGCGTCAGTCGGCCGCGTGCAGACGCCGACGCTCGGGATTGTCTACGCCCGCGAACTGGAGATCCGTAATTTCAAGCCACGCGGCTACTGGCGCGTCACCGCCTCGTTCGATGTGGCGAACGGGCGCTACGAAGGGGTTTATCAGCGGCCCGACTTCAAGAAGAGCGGCGACGAGCACGACCGGGTCGACCGCCTCTGGGAGAAGGCGCCGGCCGAAGCCGTGCTGGCTGCCTGCCGGGGCCATCCGCCGGCCGAGGTTTCCGAGGAGAAGAAACCGACCACGCAGATTTCGCCGCGACTCTACGACCTGACGACGCTCCAGCGCGAAGCCAACACCCGCTACGGATTCCCGGCCCGGCGCACATTGCAAATCGCGCAGGCCCTCTACGAGCGGCACAAGATGATCACCTATCCGCGCACCGACTCGCGGGCACTGCCCGAGGATTACCTGCCCACCGTGCGGCAGACCCTCGCGAGCCTGCACGGCTCCCTCGCCCCGCACGCGCAGAAGGCGCTGGACGAGGGCTGGGTGCAGTTCAGCAAGCGCATTTTCAACAACTCCAAGGTCTCAGACCACTTCGCCATCATTCCGACCGAGCATGAGGACAAGCACCTGGATGAGGCGGAGGCGAAGATTTACGACATGATCGCGCGGCGCTTTGTGGCCGTGTTCTATCCGGCAGCGGAATTCGACGTCACCACTCGCCTCAGCGTCGTCGCCGGCCACACATTCAGGACCGAGGGCAAGGTCCTCACCTCCCCCGGCTGGCTGGCCGTCTATGGCAAGACCGCGGTGGAGGACGACGCGCCCGGCTCCACGGCGCTGCCCGCCCTGTCTGCCGACGACGGCAAACCGGCCCGCGGCCGGACGGTCGAGCCAGTGCTCCACGAGGAGGCCACCAGGCCGCCGCCGCGCTACACTGAAGCCACGCTCCTGTCCGCGATGGAAGGAGCCGGCAAGCTCGTCGACGACGAGGACCACGCCGACGCCATGAAGGAGCGCGGCCTGGGCACACCCGCGACCCGCGCCGACATCATCGACGGCCTCATCCACCAGAAATACATGGAACGCCTGCAACGCGATCTCGCGCCCACGGCCAAGGCGGAGCAGTTGTTCCAGTTCCTGGCGGCGGTGAAGACCGAGAACCTGACCAGTCCCGCGATGACCGGCGAGTGGGAATACAAGCTGCGGCAAATGGAGCACGGCAAGTTCTCCCGCAAGGAGTTCATGCGCGAAATCATCGTCGAGACCAGGGGCATCGTGAACCGGGTGAAAACCTTTGAGGAGGATGACTCGGTGGCGCGCGTGACCGACATCCCCTCCCCCACCGACGGCAAGCCGTTGCGTGAAACCCTGCGCGGCTACAAGTCGCAGGATGGTGAGTTCATGGTCTACAAGGTCATCGGCGGCCGCAAAATCGAGGAGGCGGAGGTTCGCGACCTCGTGACCAACGGCATTGTTGGTCCGCTCGACGGCTTTGTTTCCAACAAAACCCGCAACCGCTTCGCCGCCTCGCTGCGACTCGTCAAGGATGAGGAAACCGGCAAGTGGAAGACCGAACTGGATTTCGGCGACAAGGCGGACATCGACACCCTCACCCCTTTCTGGACCGACCCGCGCACTGGCGCGGAACTCTGCGAGGCGGGCAATAATTTCGTGCTCCGCGAACGCGAGGGCGGCGTTTGGAAGCAGACCTTCCGGGTTGGCCGCATCATGTGCCAGAAGCCGCTGACACGCGAGCATGCCATCCAGCTGATTGAAAAGGGGAAGACCGACCTCATCCAGGGGTTCATCTCGAAAAAAGGCCGGCCGTTCGACGCATTCCTCAAGAAGGAGGATGGCCGGATCGCGTGGGAATTCCCACCGCGCAAACCGCGCGTGGGCAAGGACGGCAAGCCGATCCCGCGGAAAACCAAGGCACCGCCCGACATCTCCAAGGCCGTGTCAATCGGCGAAAGCAAGCTGCTCGGCGGCGAAATTCTCCAGACCGACGACGCCTTCTACGTGCGCAAGCCCGGCCAGGACGGACGCATCGTCTTCACCATGAAGCGCCAGCTATGCCAGAAGGAGCTGCCGGTCGACGAGATCAAGCGCCTGCTCGACGACGGCCGCACCAACCTGATCGAGGGCTTTGTCTCCAAGCGCGGTGCCCACTTCAGCGCTTTTCTCGTGCTCGCGCCCAACCGCGCCAAGGTGGAATTCGAATTTCCCCCACGGTAAATCCTCCCCGCGGCAGGCGGACCCGGGCGTGACGGCTGTCGCCGTCGGGGACGTCACAAAAGTCAACTGCTGCCCGCGCCACGGGGTGTCAGCGTGTCTGCTGACACCGGCTGCTCAACTTTGGCTATAAGAACAAGCTTGCTCGGGACAGTCACGGTAGTGCCGAGCAATCTCTCGTCCTTGCAGCGGCCACTGGCGACGCAGACACGCTGGCAACAGAGACCACCCGCGCCCCCGGGCGGTGGCACTACAGCGGTGCACCACCGCGAGCGGGCCGCTCCGGAACTTTTCCCTTGCGGCGTTTTCCGCGACATCGGTAGGCTGGGATTCAGCCAATTTAGCGTCTATGATTGTTACCACCGCCCAACTCTTCCAACACGCTTATGGCAAGTATGCCGTCGGCGCGTACAATATCAACAACGCCGAGCAGGCCATGGGCCTCTTCCGCGGATGCATCCAGTCGCAGGCGCCCTTCATCATCCAGCTTTCCAAGGGTGCGCGCAAATACACCGACAAGAAGATACTCGAGGCTATCATCCGTGCCGCCGAACAGATCTTCCCCGAGGCGATTTTTGCTGTCCATCTGGACCATGGCGACGAGGCAACCTGCTACGACTGCATCAACTCCGGCTTCTACAGCTCCGTGATGATCGACGCCTCGCACGAGCCGTTTGATCAGAATGTCGCCATCACCAAGCGCGTCGTTGAGGCCGCGCACAAGCGGGGCATCTCCGTCGAGGCCGAACTCGGCCAGCTCGGTGGCGTCGAGGAAGACATCAAGGTCGAGGACGGCCACGCCACCCTCACCAACCCCGAAGAGGCCAGGAAATTCATCCAACTGACCGGCTGCGACTCCCTCGCCTGCGCCATCGGCACCAGCCACGGAGCCTTCAAGTTCAAGGGCAAACAGTCCCTCCATTTCGACGTCCTGAAGAAGATCATGGCCCTCGTCCCCGGCTTCCCTCTCGTCATGCACGGCAGCTCCAGTGTGCCGAAGGAAGAGGTCGACCGCATCAATGCCGCGGGCGGCAAGATCGCCGGCTCCATGGGCGTCGACGTCAATGAATACCTGCCCGCCGCCAAGCTCGGCGTCACCAAGATCAACATCGACACCGACGGCCGCCTGGTCTGGACCCGCGTCCACCGCGAGTTCTTCCGCGACAAGCCCGCCGAATTCGATTTCCGCTCGCCGGGCAAGATCTTCATGGAGGAGTACTCGAAGTTCATCGCCAGTCGCAACCAGCTTCTCGGCTCCGCCGGACAGATCCCCGATCTGCGCAAGAGCCTCGGCAAGTAGTCCTCTCCTGCCCCCTCTCCCCCCTCAGGCGCGACTCATCGGGTCGCGCCTTTTTGCCGCATGCGTCCGGCCATTCCCTGCTGATTGCCGGCTGGGTAGGGTTCCTCTCCTTTGATCCTTGGATTTTTTTGGGCAATGGCACGGGGTTCTGCCGGGCAGCAAAGCCGCGGTCAGACGCCCGGCGGGGGCGTCTACGCCAGCGGCAGATCGAAGATGACCTTGAGCCCGCGTCCGCCCGGGCCGGCTTCGAGAGCAAGGCGACCGCCGGCGAGTGTCGCAGTCGCCCGGGCGATGGCCAAGCCCAGTCCGAGCCCCTGCTGCTCGCGTTTGCTGCGCTCGAACTGGATGAATGCGCCTACCTCCGCCCGCTGTTCCGTCGTCATGCCTGGTCCCTCGTCCAGGATTTCGATCCGGTAGCGTCCGTTCCGGCGGATGCCGGTCACCGTCACCGGCCGGCCGGGAGGGGAAAAGCGAAAGGCATTACCCACCACCTCGAGGAGGGCGCCGGCCAGATATTCCTCCCGCACGGCGACCGCGCCGGGATCGCTGACGACGGTCAGGTCGCCTTCGCGCTGCTCCTCGCGAGCGGCCTGGGCAGCGGCCTCCGTGATCGCACACGGGGCATCGCAGCCATGAGAACCGGACCGACGGGGCACATCCTTCACCTGCTCGAGTTCGAAATACCGGATGAGTTTGCGCGAGAGCCGCTCCTGGCGCTCAGCCCCGGCCCGGATGATGGCGAGAGCTTCCTTGAGTTCACGCCGGTCGATCGTCTCGGCCTCTGCTTCAATCAGTCCCAAGCCGCCGAGAACGCCGGTCAGCGGCGTCAGCAGCTCATGCGACCACGGTGCGCGGATCTGCTGGCGCCGATTTTCGATCATCTGGGCGAGGCGTTCCCGGACGGTCCGGTGCCGGTGCATGCGGGCCGCGATGGCGTCAAGAATATCGCGCATGGTAAACGGCTTGGTGATGTAGTCATCGGCGCCGAGGGCCATGCCGCGGCGTTGCTCGCCCCGGTCGGCTTTGGCGGTGAGAAACACAAACGGCACCTCGCCGGTTTCCGGCAGCCGGCGGATGGCCTCCAGAGTGGCGTAGCCATCCAGACGGGGCATGGCCACGTCGCAAAAAATGAAGTCCGGCCGTTGCGCCGCGAGCCGGATGCCCTCCTCGCCATCGGCAGCAGCCAGCACGACATGCCCATTGATTTCGAGCAGGTCCTGCAACGTCAGCCGGATGTTGGGCTCGTCTTCGATGATCAGGATTTTCACGACGGGAAAGGCGAGATCGTGGCCGCGCGCGGAACCGGCGACAGTTCGAACCAGAAACGGGCGCCCCGGCCCGGGTGGCTCTCGACTCCAACTTGGCCGCCCAGTTTTTCCAGAATACGGCGGACAATGGGAAGCCCGAGGCCGTGCCCGCTCGCACGGATGGTGGAGATACGGGCAAAGGGCACGAAAAGCGCCGCCTGGACGGCCGGATCAATCCCGGGGCCGGCATCCTGCACCCAGAAGCGCACCCGGCTGCCATCCGGCACAAGGTCCCCGCCCAGCGTGATCTGGGGTTGGTTCCCGCCATATTTCACCGCATTGCTGATGTAGTTGGTCCAGACTTCCACCAGCCAGGGCGCATAACCGCTGGCCGCGGGCCATGCCGCCGGTTGGCTGATTTTCGCCCTCGCCTGGGCGATGAGGGGTTCAAGCCGCGCCAGCGCCTCGCCCACCACCGGGGTCATGTCGACCGGACCGGGCGTGATGGGCTGCCGCAGCACCCCGGTCAGCAAGAGCAATTCATCAACGATCCGGCCGAGCTGATTCGTAGCCGCAACGATTTCCCGCACATGCTTGTGCTTCGTTTCGTCGTCGTCTTGATGCCAGGTAAGCTCCAACAGGTCGGCGCGGAGTTTGACCACGGACAGCGGGGCCTTCAGGTCATGCGCCACGGTGTGGGCAAAGGCATCAAGCTCGTCGAGGAGGCCCTTCTTTTCCAGGCGGGTCTGGATTGAGCGGATCACCTCGGCCTCCGTGAAGGGCTTGGAGATGAAATCCTCGGCGCCCAGTTCCATACCGCGCCGGGTGGCCGCGCGGTCGGCCTTGGCGGAAATCACGATAACGGGAACGGTGCAAAGGGCTGCGTCCCGGCGCATCGCCTCGATCAGTTGAAACCCCGTGAGGCCCGGCATGGACAGGTCGGTAAGGACAAGCGCCGGTTCATCCTGGCGGGCGCGAGCCAGGCCCTCCTCCCCGGTGCCGGCCGTCACGGGGTCGAAGCCGTTCACCTGGAGCAAATCGGCGAGCGTCTGCCTCACGGCTTCGTCGTCCTCGACAATCAGTATCCTGGGGCGGATGGGAGGGGTCATGCGTTGGGTTGAGCGGATGGGGATTGCTGCGGAAAGTCGAGGGCGAAGCAGGTGCCGCGGTCCGCGGCGGAGTCGAGGGCGATATGTCCACCAAGCAGATCGGTCATGCGCTTGACAATGTTGAGGCCGAGGCCGGTGCCCCGAATCTCGCCGACGTTGGAACCCCGCTCAAACGGCTCGAAGATGCGGTGGCGGTCGGCCTCCGGGATGCCGATGCCCTGATCCTCCACCGCCAGCCGGAATCCCTGCGTTCCCGACTCTAGGCGGACGGTCACCATCCTGCCGGGCGGCGAGAAGCGCACGGCGTTGCTGAGCAGATTGGAAAGGATGTGATGAAGCAGGTTCGGGTCCGTGACTACCCGCGTGGCGTCGCCCACGATGTGACACTCGAACCGGTGGATGTCGCGGTCGGCCGCGCGGACCTCTTCCATGATATCGCGCACGAATTCGCCCAGATTCAGCTCCAGCAACTGCACTCTGAGTCGGCCCGAATCGACCCGGTTGAGGGTCAGTATCTCGTCGAGCATGTCGGCCATGCGCCGCAGCGAGTCGTCGATGCGCGCGAGCAACTCCTGTCGCTTGCCGGGAGGCAGCTGGTCGAAGTGGTGCAAGAGCAGGTCGACCGATCCGAGCGCAGCCGCCATGGGCGTGCGGAATTCGTGCGACGTCACTGCGATGAAGCGGGTTTTCATCTCGGAGACCTCGCGCTCCTGTTGGAGCTTGACGGCCATTCGCTCGGCCTCGGCCAGGCGGGTGCGGCTTGCCTGCAGTGCCTCTTCTGCCTGCTTGCGCCCGGTAATATCGAGCCAGAAGCCGACATATTCCAACGGCCGGCCCTGCGTGTCCCGCACCAGGTGCGATTCATCAAGCATCCATCGGTAACCGCCATCCTTGTGCCGGAAGCGATATTCGCGGATGAGGTTGCCGTTTTCGAAAATGCGCGCCAGCGCCGCGATCGCACCGGCCGCATCGTCGGGATGCAGGTGGGCGGCCCAGAAACCCGGATCTTCGACAAATTCCCGGGCGGCGTGGCCGGTCACGACGGCGGCATTTTCGCTGACGAAAGTCGCGCCATAATCCCCGGAGGCCCGGCCGGCGTAAATGATCGCCGGCGTGGAGGTAAGCAGAAATTGCAGGCGGTTTTCACTATTGTGCAACGCCTGCTCCGCTGCGCGCCGCTGCTCGTCCCGCTCAAAAACATCGAGCGCGAATGAGAGGTCGCAGGCCGCTTCCTCCAGCAGCGCGACTTCCTGGTCGCCGAAAAAATCGCTTTCCGCCGCGTAGACGGTCAGGGTGCCTTTAACCTCCCCTCCCTGGCGCACCGGGAGGGCAATCGACGAGCGGAAACCGCTGGCTGCCGCCCGCTCGCGCCAGGACAGGGTCGCCGGATCGCGGGTAAAATCGTTGCAGACGTAAGTACGGTTCTCGCGGAAGGCCGTGCCGCTCGGACCACAGCCCTCCGGCTGATTATCGGGATACACCTGAAGCGTCTCAGGGTAGCCCGCCGGGTCGCCGAATTTCGCGGCGGCTCTAATCTCTCTAGTCGCCGGTTCGTACCACCCGATCCACGCCATCTTGAAACGGCCCTGTTCAACCAGGATCCGGCAAATCGTGTCCATCAGTTCCGACGGAGTCTGTATGCGGACGATCGCCTGACTCACTTGTCCAAGCCCGAGGTAAAGGCGGGTCAGTCGTTCGATCTGTCTCTCATGCGCCTTGCGCTCGGAAATATCGCGAATGATCGCGAGCAGATGTGGGCGACTCCCGATCTCGACCCAGCGGCCGCTTACCTCCACGGGGAAAATCGTGCCGTCCTTGCGCCGATGGACGGTCTCCAATGTGGCACCCGCCGGGGTGCGGTAGCCCGCCAGATCGGCCGCCAGCCGCGCCTGCCCCTCCGGAGCGCGGAAATCCCGCACGGTCAGCTGGAGCAGCTCGTTCTCGGTGTAGCCATAAAGAAGGGACACCCGCTCGTTGCTTTCGACCACCCGCAGGTTCTGGTCGAGCAACAGGATGGCATCGTTGGCATGCCGCATGACTAGGGCCAGCCGCTCATGCAGCTTTGCCCGCTCCCGCTCGGCCGT
Source organism: Opitutaceae bacterium (assembly GCA_028691845.1). Lineage (GTDB taxonomy): Bacteria > Verrucomicrobiota > Verrucomicrobiia > Opitutales > Opitutaceae > JAQUYL01. The sequence continues at coordinate 13,906 of JAQUYL010000013.1, read as the reverse complement.
CCATTGCCGTTGCAAGATCTCGTCTCGCCGCCGCCGCCAAGCCAGGCTCATCCCCAACGCAATCGCAAACAGAATTGCGGCCACCTTCCAGCCCACCTTCCAGGCTTCCTCGCGCAACGGCGCATAGATTTCCTCCCGGTCTATCTTCGCGACAATAAACCATGACGTCCCCGGCACAGGCCGGCCGACCCCCAGCACCGGCACCCCCCGGTAATCCACGCCTTCCATGGCCCCCGTTTCTCCGCGCACCGTCCGGGCGCCCAGCAGGCCGGACTCTGCCGTCAGCGAGCGGCGCAATTTCAGCGCTGCATCCGACTGGTGGCGGAGTTCATTCAAATAGAGCAAGCTGTCCCCTTCGCGCTGCAGCATCAGGGTTTCCGCCGTGGCGCTCCGATAGGGCCACGTCTGGAGGAACGGGAATAAAAACCGGCCCGGATCGATTCGCAGCAGTACTCCGCCGGGCTCCGCCGCTCCGTCGCCGGCCCGCAGCGGTACGAACAGATCCAGGCATAGTCCGCCGGGCTCATCGCGGTAGAATTCGCTCTGCGCCACTTCGTCGCCGGCCGGGATCGTGCGCAGCCACTCCCTCAGTCGGGGACCGGACGCTTCGGCCGACCCGGGCACGGCTAGCAGGGGCTGCATGGAGCAATCCAGCAGAATGATGGCTTTGTAGCGGTGGCTGTCGACAAACCGCTGCATCCAGTCCCGCAGCTCGGCGCGCAGGGCGGCGGACCCCGGGTCGGCCGCCGCCAGCGCCGCCAGGTTTTGACCCAGTAACGGCGTGCGCTGCAGAATCCGCGCATCGCCATCCCGCTCTTCGCGCCACTGTGTAATCTGGTTGACCTTGAGATCTGCGATGGCCGTCAGTTCATGCAGAATCAGTTTCCGATGAATCCGTTGCTGGATGCGCAGATAAAAATGTCCCCCGCTCACGACGGCCAGCAGGGTCATCAGCATGAGCGCCGCGGCGAAATACTCCTCCCGCTTGGCCCTCACCGGGCCCGCCGTCGCGGCATCGCTTCCGAAAAAAAGGCGGTGCAGCCAAACCTCTCCTCTGCCGGCCAGCAACAAACCGAGATTCAAAACCATGAAGAGGAGGGCGGTCGCAGGGGCAATCGGCACGCGTTCGCTGTTGAAGATCAACGGAGTGCCGGCAACGTAGGACAGGACGATGGGAAGCGCCGCAAACCCGCCCAGAAAAGCGGCTCCCAATCCTGCCTCCCGGAGGCGGGCGCGGCTGGTCAGCGTTAATGACAATGTGGCCAGACTGAAGGCCGACAGCAAAAACAAACCGGCGGTGTAGGGAGACATGTGTCCCACCTGGCTGCCGCGCACGGTGGCATCGACATGCCCCAGCCAGTTCTCCCAGCCCGGGGTGTCGCCGGTGGTCAGACTGCGGATGACTACATCGAGCGCCGCTGCCGCCGTAATCCCGGCCGCCAGAAGGGCCAACCCCCGTGCGACCGGCCGGGTTGCCCAGAGCCGCTGAAGTCCCAGCGCGACGCTGAGCAGTACGAACGCCAGCGCGGTACTGGGCGCCATGGGTACAATGTTGCCGAAAACCGCCCATTGCCAGTGACCCGTCCACCACATCCAGAGAAAAACGATGGCCACTACTCCCGTGACCATCGGACAGGCAAGCCCCAGCCACAGCCTCAGGGGGAAGTGCGGCGGCGGTGGCTCATTTTGCTCCGGCTGAGACTGGGGAACAGCCATGACCATGGAGATTTGACGAAACCAGTATGCGATCGCATGTAATCGCCGGCAAACGGTTTCTCTCCCCATTTCTTGTCCGATTCTTGCGTGATATCTTCTGCGGGCAGGAAGGGCGAGCAATCTGCCGGAGCGCAGCGGGCCCGGCTTGTGGCCAGCCTTCTGGTTGTCGGTGTCGCCGGCCACGGACACGGCTGAGCGGTAACTGTTCAATTGAACCCTGCCCGCTTTTTCGTCGCCTGCTGACGGGACCGCCGGCAATCATGCGCCTGTGCCTTCCTCTTTCTCCCAGAATCTGAATACCCTGGCGGAGATCATCATACGCGTCGGCCTCAACCTTCAGCGCGGCCAGCGGCTGCTCATCGCCGAACCTTACGAGCTGCAAGGCGTCAGCCGCGACGCGGCCGGACTCGTCGAGGCGGTGACGGCCTGCGCCCGGGAGGCAGGAGCACGCGACATCGAGGTGATCTGGGGCGACGAGCAACAGTATCGCCGGGACGCCGAACGCGGCGACATCCGACGTTTCGAACAGTTGGTGTCCGGTCACACCGACCGCATGACCGAATATGTGGACCGCGGCGACGCTCTGCTGTTTCTTCAGTCGGGCCAGCCTGAACTGCTGGCCGGCGTGCCGGCCGGGCGCGTCACCGAATTGCACAATCTCGCATGGACTCATTTCGGCTCCGTCGCGCAGCGACTTACTCGCAGTGCAACGAACTGGACCGCCGCGCCCGCGCCGACACCCGGCTGGGCTGACGCCGTCTACCCCGATTTGCCGGTCAACGACCGCCTCCCCCTGCTGTGGTCGGCGATTTTTGAGGCCTGCCGTCTTTCTTCTGCCGATCCCCTCACCGCGTGGCAAAGGCATCTCGAGGCATTGCGCCAACAGCGCGACAATCTCAACTCTCGTCGCCGCGCCTCCCTTCATTTCTCTGGCGACGGCACTGACATCACCCTCGCACTGCCACTCGGGCATCGCTGGTGCACGGCGTGTCTCACCTCGCAGGCGGGCGTGCCGTTTGTCGCCAATCTGCCAACTGAAGAGGTATTCACCCTGCCGCATATGGATTCCGCCGAAGGACGCGTGCGGGCGGCCCGTTCCGTGGCCTACGGCGGCGCGCTCATCGACGGCGTCGAACTGGAATTCCGCGGCGGCCGGGTGATCCGCGCCAGAGCCCGTGTCGGCGAGGCGTTGCTGCACCAGATCCTGCAGACCGATGCCGGTGCCATGCGCCTGGGCGAGGTGGCGGTCGTTGCGCCGGGCAACTCGATCGCACGGTCGGGACGCCTTTTCCATCTTCCGTTGCTGGATGAAAACGCCGGCAACCACATCGCGCTTGGCAACGCGTACGCGTTCACGCTGCGCGACGGAACCGGCATGACTGCACGTCAATTCGCGGCCGCCGGCGGCAACCAAAGCCGCGTCCATGTGGATCTGCCGATAACGGCCGATCTCGTCTGATTGCGAACCCCCGGCGGGACCCAGCACGGCTTCAGGGCGATGGCTGCTCAGTTGCGCGTTTGAGGCGCCGCTCAAATGCAATACCGGTGCCCTTCAGAATTGGATTAATGCCGCTGGTAGAGATTTTCGTCCCGACAGACCTGCCCAAGGAGGATTGCATCGTTCCGAACGCAGAAAGCCATAATTCGAATGACAGGCGCTTTTGTTGGATCGAGAAGCGGACTCATGCGTTCGCTCCCCACTTCCCTCTCGAAGCGCGAACATCGAATAATGGGTTCAGATGCCTTCAGCGGAGACCGGCATCGGGCGTCAGGCTGGACGGCAGAAACCCCGTCCAGCCCACTACCTGCTCTTCTTGCCACCCCGAAAGCACCGAGGCCCGGCATCATGGATAAGCATATCATGCCACCGAATCGGTGAACCGAATTCGGCTCTTTCGGGACGGATTTGGTCGCAGGGCACGTTTCTGCCTTTCCCGGTCGCCGGCATTGCGCACAACCGGGATGGGGGTTCCCGTGTTGAAATCCAGGCCGGTTACATACATGGCCGTTGCCGGAGTCATGGGGAGGGGGATAAAGTCCTGCACCTGTTGCAGATTCCATTTCTCCTTCCGCAGAAATTGCTCGACTGCACCCATTTCCGCCTCAGTGCAGCCCGGGTAGCTGGAGATAAAATACGGCACTAGATACTGTTTCTTGCCGGCCGCGGCGCTCTCCTCGGCAAATTTTTCCCGGAACTTCTCAAAGTCTCCGGCCGGTTTGCGCATCCGTCGCAGCACGTCTGGATGCAGGTGTTCCGGGGCCACCTTCAGGTGGCCTGAAACATGGGATCGGACCAGCTCGCGGAAATATTCCGGCGTGCGCAGGGCCACGTCCATGCGAATGCCGGACTGGATGAAGACGTGGCTGATCCCAGGCGTTTCCCGCGCGCCGCGCAGAAGCTGCAAGATCTGCTCCTCGCCGAGGCTGAAATACGGGCAGAGCTTGGGCCAGAGGCAGCTCGGCCGGTGGCATTTCCTGCAGGCAGCCGTGTGGCCATTCTGGCAGCCGTAAAGATTGGCCGTGGGGCCACCGAGATCCGATACCGTGCCGTGAAAGGTCTCCGCCTCCGCCAGCCGCCGGATTTCCTTATGCACCGAATCCACGCTGCGGCTGGTGAGAAATTTCCCCTGGTGAAACCCCAGCCCACAGAACGCGCAGCCACCCGCACAGCCGCGCGAGACGATGATTGAGTCCTTGATGGTCGCGAAACCGGGGATCTCTCCGCGGTACGCCGGATGCGCAAGCCGCTGGAAGGGCAGTTCATAGAGGGCATCAAGTTCTCCCACCGGCAACGGAGCCGCCGGTGGTTCCAGGAGGACGGCGCGACGGCCATCGCGCTGCACCATGCGCCGGCCGCAGAACGGCGTCTGCTGCGCTTCTACCACCTTGGTGAGCCGGAGCAGGAGCTGTTTGTCCTCCTGCAGCTCCTCCCACGACGGAAGAATGATGCAATCGTCAAAATCCTCCGCCGCGGTTTCCCTGGCGCCCAGGATTCGCACCGTCCCGGGAATGCCACCGAGATCGGCCTTGCCGGTGCGCAGCCGCGCGGCGATTTCCCTCACCGCGGTTTCGCCCATGCCGTACACAAGAATGTCGGCCTTGGCGTCGGCCAGGATGGAGGGCCGCAGCTTGTCCTCCCAGTAATCGTAGTGCGCCACCCGCCGCATGCTCGCCTCCATGCCGCCGAGCACGACCGGCACGCCGGGAAAGGCCCGCTGGCACATTTGCGCGTAAACCACGGTGGCGTGGTTCGGCCGCTTGCCGGGCGTTCCCCACTCGCTGTAAGCGTCCTCCTTCCGCTTGTGGCGGGCTGCGGTGTAGTTCGAGACCATCGAGTCTAGGTTGCCCGACGTGACGCCGCAGAACAGCCGCGGCCGGCCCATCCCCTGGATGGAGTCGATCCGCCGCCAGTCCGGCTGAGCCACGATGCCAACGCGATAGCCCGCCGCCTCCAGCACGCGGCCGATGACGGCGGCACCGAAGGACGGATGATCCACATAGGCGTCGCCTGTGACGAGCAGGACGTCCAACTCCGACCACTGCCGCACGTCCATCTCGGCGCGGGTCATGGGCAGAAAGGCGGAGGACTCCGGCGCTGGTCGGTTCATGGACATGCCGGCAGCATGCCAAGGAGCGTCCCAATGCCAAGCAACTCTCTTCTCGTGGTCGAGCGGGCTATCGCAAGGCTGACCGATGATGAGGAACGCGCCAGAGACGTCCGAATAGGAACACGTGACTGAGTGCGCTCTTCGTCATTCGGTCCGGCATCTTGTTCGCCTTTATAGCAGCCTCAAATCACCCCCCGAATCGAAGCCCTGCGACCTCACACGCAAGCTCGATGGCGTGACGTATCGTCGAGCGGCTGTAGTTCGTGCCGATCCACCAACCGCCGAACTTCTGCTGTGAGTACTCGTCGAAGAGATCCCCGCGGCCCGGATACAGCTCCATCTTGTCGCGCGCCAAGTAACGCCGCTTCCGACCATGCTTGGGAAGAGCGGCGTAGCGCTCAAGAAACCGAGGATCAATCTGCGAAAAGACCTCAAACACCCGAAACAGCGTATCAATGGCGCTTCCCTCTCGGTAGTGCCGTCCGTGTAGTTTGTCGTCTGATCCGGAAATCACCTCACGGCAGCCACGGAAACTTCTTGGCGTCGGGTTTGCGTTTCTCGCGCTGGGCCGCGTGAAACTCCTTTGCCTCCTCCGACATATAGTAAAGCATGGTGGCGTTGCCGGCGAGTTCCTGGATGCCCGCCTGCCCGTCGGTCTCGGCATTGAAGGCCGACTTGAGGCAGCGGATCGCCAGCGGACTGTTCCCCAGAATCTCCCGTGCCCACTTGACGCCCTCGGCCTCTAGTTCAGCCACGGGCACGACGGCGTTGACGAGCCCCATGTCCAGCGCCTGCGCGGCGTCGTACTGGCGGCAGAGAAACCAAATTTCGCGGGCTTTTTTCTGTCCAACCAGCCGCGCGAGGTAGCTGGATCCGAAGCCGCCGTCAAAGCTCCCCATCTTCGGTCCGATCTGGCCGAAAACGGCATTGTGGGCCGCAATCGTGAGATCGCAGACAACATGCAGCACATGCCCGCCGCCGATGGCATAGCCCGCCACCAACGCGATGACCACCTTGGGCATTGATCGGATGAGTTTCTGCAGATCGAGCACATTGAGACGCGGCACACCCTTCTGGTCGATGTACCCGGCATGCCCGCGCACGGACTGGTCGCCGCCTGCGCAGAAGGCGTACTTGCCGTCCTTCGCCGGACCGGCGCCCGTCAGCAGCACGACTCCGACCGACTGGTCCTCGCGGGCGTCGGCAAATGCATCGTACAGTTCGAACACGGTCTGCGGCCGGAAGGCATTGCGTTTCTCGGGCCGGTTGATGGTGATCCTGGCGATGCCTTCAGCCTTGTGATAGAGGATGTCCTCGTAGGTTTTGACGATCTTCCAGTGTGGGAGCATGGGGGGAACGTAGAGCCGGGGAGCGCTGGGGTAAAGCTCCGGCACAGGCACTCCCGCCTTTCCCCAGGCGGGCCGGATTTTCCGCCTTCCACCTCCCAAAATTGGCAAAGCGGTTTCCAGCCAGAACGACCGGCATTTAGTGCCCATCATATTCGGCATCCATGACTACGCAATTGGCGCGAATGAACGCCCCCCGACCGGATCACACAGGGAGTCGCCTTACCCCTACTGCAGGGGGGTCGGTCCCGGGAGGAATGTCACCTAATAGGTGACATGGGTCTGGGTTGCCTCCTGCCTAACACGCCGTCAGACGATGCTAGGGCATCTCAGCCGCCTGGAGATCCAATCCCCGTGCCTTGAGTGCCGCCGCCAAAGCCTTGAGATCGAGTTTGTCCCCAGGCTTCACGCCGCGGTCCTTGAACCACCCCTGGTTCATTTCCAGCGCGTACTGCAGATCGTTGCCGTGCGAAATAACAGTGCGCTCGTCAAACGGGTACATTGGATAAATCTCCTTTAACTCTCCGGTCCCGGAAATGTAGCCGATATCAAGCGGCAGCGAGGTGTTGCGCATGAAAAACGACATGGTCTGCGGCCGGCGGAACGCAAACAGCATGCCCTCGTCCCAGCCCATCGTCTTGCGAAACATCAGGCCGCGCTGCACTTCGCCCGGGAGCACGGCAATCTGCATCTTGATGACACGCTCGCCCAGCTTGATCTCGAAGAAGTCGTCGACCGTTTTGGTCACCGTTTCCTTCCGGTCGGCACCGCAGGCCGCGAGCAAAAGCACGGTCATCAATGCCAGTATCGTAAAGGGAATCTTTTGCCGCGTGAGGGAAAACATTTTTGCGTTTTTGACGGATTCATGGCTAATGCCCGCTCAGATTCAACCCAACATATTGCTTCTTCCGTGAATTCAGCCGCGCTTCCACCCCTGCTCTACGCCGACACCCGGACAAGCTCCGACCAGCTTTATTTCAGCCGCGTCGGCATCCATGATCCCTTCATCTCCTTCGGCTTCAAGGGTCGTAAATTTTCGGTCCAGAGCGCGCTCGAACTCGGCCGCGTAAAAAAGGCTGGCACGTTCGATGTCATCCTGCCGTTGGAGGTTTGGCGCAAACGCGCTGAAGCGTGTTACCCCCGCCATCAGGCTGGCCCCGCCGAAATCATTGCCACACTCGCCCGACACTATCGGATCCGCGCCTTCCGTGTGCCGGACGACTTCCCTGCGGCGCTGTTCCTCCGGCTGCGACGCCTCGGCTTGCGCCTTGAAGTCGCCGGCGGTGCAATGTTTCCCGAACGCGAAATCAAGTCGCCATGGGAGGCTGCCGCCATCCGCGAAGGCAACCGTCTCAGCACCGTGGGCTACGCCGTAGCGGAGGAAATCCTTCGCACTTCCCGCATAAAAGGCCGCACCCTTCTCTACCAGGGCCGACAGCTCACTTCCGAGCGCTTGCGCCATGCCATCGACGCTGCAATTATGGCCGAGGGTGGAACATCCGACGACACCATCGTCGCCGGCGGCAATCAGGCCTGTGATCCGCACAACCAGGGTTCCGGTCCGCTACACCCCCACGAGCTGATCATCATCGATATTTTCCCCAGGGTCAACCGGACCGGTTATTATGGCGACATGACGCGTACGTTCCTGAAAGGTCGCGCCTCTGAGGCCCAGCGCAAGCTCTGCTCCACCGTCCGGGCGGCCCAACTCGCCGCCCTGCAGACCATCCGCGCCGGGGTTGACGGCCGCACCGTGCACGAAAAGGTCGTCTCCACCTTCACAGCGGCTGGTTACGCGACGCGCCACGGCAAGAACGGTTCAGTCGGATTTTTCCACGGGACAGGCCATGGACTCGGCTTAGCCGTGCACGAGATGCCGCGCCTGAGCGGAACCGTCTCCATGGTCCTCAAAAAGGGCGCCGTCGTGACGGTCGAGCCCGGCCTTTATTACCCCGGCCTCGGCGGCTGCCGTTTCGAGGATGTCGTCCAGGTGACCAACCGTGCGCCGCGACTCCTCTCACGCTATCCATACGACTGGGAAATCCGTTGATTTTCATCCGCGCCATATGAAAGCCCTTCTCAAAAAAATCGCGAAGCTCCATGTCCTCGTCATCGGGGACGTGATGCTGGATCATTACCTCTGGGGCGACGCCCAGCGCATCTCCCCCGAGGCACCGGTGCCGGTCATCGATGTCGATCACGACACTTACAGCGCCGGTGGCGCCGCCAATGTGGCCCTCAATATCGCTTCGCTCGGCGCACGCGCCAGCGTCGCCGGTTTTTTCGGCAAGGATGACGCGGGCAAGCGCCTCGGCGGCATTCTCACCCGAATGGGCATCCCCACTGTCTCCACACCCGGCACCGGTTCGACCATCGTCAAGACGCGCGTCGTCGTGCGCCGCCAACAATTGTGCCGCCTCGACCGCGAATCCCCTTCGCACCAGTACGCCATCGATCCAGGGCGCGTCGAGGGGCTTTTCAACAAACTCATCCGCCAAGCCGACGCGGTTATTTTGTCCGATTACGCGAAGGGCCTGATCACTGACGATTTGATCGCCCGGGTCACTTCCCTCGCCCGGACGCACCGCCGGTTCGTCGCCCTCGATCCCAAACCGCGTCGCCGGCTCTCGTTTCGCAAGCTCGATTTGATCACTCCCAACCGCAAGGAGGCACTCGAGCTCGCTGGTCTTGAGCCCGCGCCGCACGAGCCCTTCCCCTCCGCCGATGTGTGCGCCAGAATTCATCGGCAATATCGTCCCGCTCACCTTGTGATCACCCTGGGCGAAGACGGCATGCTGCTCAGCCAGAGGGGCAAGGTCGGCCGGATCATCCCCACGGCCGCGCGGGAGGTCTACGATGTTTCAGGCGCGGGCGACACCGCCATTGCCGCGCTCACACTGGCCCTCTGCGCCGATGCCGGGCTGGAGGAGGCGGCTCACTTCGCCAACGCCGCCGCCGGGGTCGTCGTAGGCAAGTTTGGCACTGCCACTGTTACACCAGCAGAGTTGCTCGCGCACCTCGCTGAGGAGAAACAATCTCAGCCTCAATGCGCATCCGTTAACGTCAACTAATAGTTGACATTCCCGGTGTGCCAACGGCTCCCTTTGCATAGCGAAACTCAAAAATCATAAACGGTGAATTCCAGCCGAGCCCTGTTTCTCGATCGCGATGGCACATTGATCATCGACAAGGGCTACCTGGCCGATCCCACCGGAGTTGAAGTGATCCCCGGCGTGCCGGCCGCGCTGCGCCGGGTCCGTGCCCTCGGCTTTCAGCTCTTCCTGTTCACCAACCAATCGGGGATTGGCCGCGGTTACCACACCCTGGCCGACACCTTAAGCGTTAATGCCCGGCTGGAGGAACTGTTGGGCCTGCCTCCGCCCGCGTTTGCCGGGATCTGCATCGCCCCGGAAGCGCCCGACCAGCCCGTCGTCTACCGGAAGCCTTCGCCTAGATTCATCCTCGAAACGATCGCCAGTCACCACCTCGATCCGGCCCAGTGCTGGGTTGTCGGCGATTCTGCCGCCGACATTGGCGCCGCACTCAACGCCGGCATCCGTGCGGCCGTAGTCTGCACGGGCAAGATCGATCCGCGTTCTCTTCCCGAGGTGACGCGGCACCAGGTGCCGGTCTACGCCACCTTCGCAGATTTCGCCGCCACGCTGGTCTGACGCATGCCCTCGAGCATTTTCTATTTAGATAGATGGATTGCGCTAAATCCTGTACCCACGGTTTCATGAGGAACCAAGCCCATGAGACCATAGAGTGAGAATTTGCGGCTACGCATCGTCGCGGCCCGCGAGAGCGGGAAAAGCACCGGCGAAGTGTGCCAGCGCTTCCGGGCGAGCGGGAAAAGCGTGGAACGCTTCTGGAATCAGCATCGGCGCACCGGCCATTGCCGGCCCAAGCGACGAATTACGCGTCGAGCCGCCCGGCTACGCGCCGCAAAAACACGGCCATGCGGTACTGGAGCAGCGGCAACGCATCCTCGTCATCACAGATACGCGCATGTTCGGACGCGTGAGCCTTGCCGTCGAGTCGCAGTTCCCACCACAGTGGACGGGCTGACGCCGGCAATCCTCTCCGCGCCTATACCACAGAGGCGGTGGCCGCTTTCCTCATCAACCACACTCGCACCCCCGATCAAGGCCGTTTTGATCATGCAGGATCGTTTCCCTGGTATCGGCAACTGGATGGCCGACGAAATCCTCTGGCACGCGGCGCGCGGCGAACGCGCCTTCCCGCCGGTTCGCTCCGGCCGTCGGAAGTACGGGCACTGCATCGCTAATGCCGTCTCGTCCGCCGGCTGACGCTCTAAATTCTTGCGGCCAGAGACGGTGTCGGCCGGGAGATCTCGACGTCCACATCTCTCCTTTTTGGCTGTATTGGCATCGTCGGGAATACGGCGGCCGGTGCCCGCGCACATGGCAGAGCCCAGATCCAATGAGGGTATCTTTTTTCAGAAAGAAAGTCACCCAATAGGTGACATGTTTCAGATTGCTCGCCGTCCTCGAGCCGCAGCAATCCGCGTCCGCACCTGATTATTCCGCCTGGTCGGATGCCGCGGTCGTTTCCGGGTTTGCGGAGGCGCTTGCTACCGTGCCGGGGCCGTTGCGTCGTCCCGCGCTGCCGATGCCGCCTTTGTTATTTCTTTCACCGACTCGGCCGGGGCCGCTGGCAGACTGAAAATTCCATTTGGCAATCGCGGATTGGCCTCGATCTTATCCATCAAGACCATGTTCAGCAGGCGACCATTCACCTGAGTCTCCACCCGGTACGGCTGGGGCACGCCACCCACAGGACGATAATCCTTGTATAGGGTCGCAATTCCCACACGTCGTCCTTCCGGACTGATGTGGTATTCTAGACGTTTCACCAGCAAGTAGCTCTCCTTGTCGAGCCAGAGGAACAGAATTTCATCATGCTGGCCCATCACGAGCAACTTGTAGGCGGCCCGGCCTTCGAGTTGTTCCTCGCCCGCATAGTCGACGGTGAAGCCCTTGGTGGAGTAACCGATGAGCGGTCCGTCAAAGTCGGCGTTACGGATAAATTCACGCGCCTCACTCTCGCCCATCAGTTTGGGCGCACCCTCTCCCACCGCCGAATGGCTCTGCCAAGGCGCGTGCGCTCCATCGTAAGCCTGCACAAATCGCTTTTCACCCTGCCTGCTTTCCACCCTCAAATGATTCGGACGCTCCGCCCACATCACCATCTCCACGGCATTGTCCTGCACATAGGTCCGCCCCTCCACCCGCAGGGCCTGCAAATTGTGAATCCGATCAACGCCTCCCATTCTCTCAACATGCATGGCCGCCAGTTCGTCTCCGATGCCGGCCCGCAGCATTGAGTACGGCATCGCCAGCAGTAGCGAAAGCACGATCATTTGGGAGTTTGCCTTCATCTGCCGCCATGCTGCATGAAACGTTCCCTAGGCGTCCACTGAAAGATTCGCTGGTTACTATCGCCCCTTACCGGAGGGCCTACCCGCCACAAATCCGAATCCCTTGTTCCGTCCCGGTCAGACTGGACTTGCCGGCGCCGCCGGAATCGTTACGCACATCAACACTTGCCTATGGAATTCGGATGGTGGGCCAAAGATGACGAAGGGCGCAAATTCCAGATTTGCGCCGATGTGTTCGGGCGTTACATAACGTGGCGCCGCAAGCAGGGCCATCACCAGCCCTGGGAGGCCTATCCGCCATCCGAGCAGGATTGGGAACGGCTCGTCGCCGAGGCCGAACGCCGTCTTCCGCGCCGGCTCCTGAGCAAAAAGCAATACGAGTTGATCAAGAGCCGTGGCCAGTGAGCCGGGAGCGCGCCTCCGGCCATAACAAGACGAAGGCCGTGGCAAACTCCTCCGGTCGGAGCGCCACCCACCGGTCAATATCCACCGGGGTAAACCAGCCCCCACTCTCAATTTCCTCGGGCTGCAGCTGGAATGGTCCCTCGCCTGCAACGGAATAAACCCAGACAAACTCCCATCCGGTCTCCCTGCAGGCGGTCAGTTTGAACAACCGGCGAGGTGCCTGCGCCGGCTGCCAGCCGAGTTCCTCGCCCAGCTCGCGCAGGGCTGTGGTGTCGTAGTCCTCTCCCTCGCCCAGATGTCCTGAGGCCGAGGAATCCCACGCACCGGGAAACGTATCCTTTGCCAGTGATCGCTTCTGCAGAAAAACTTCGCTGCGCGCGTTCACGACAAGCACATGCACCGCCCGGTGCCGCAGTTCGCGGGCGTGCACCTCACCGCGCGGCGCCTGGCCCACAACCCGGTCGTGCTCATCCACGACATCGAATAGTTCGCTTAAATTCTGCCCCACGGTCCTACACAGATGCCCACCGCTGGTCATCTGTCGAGCGGCTTATCGGCTCAATGGCAACTATGGCGCAGAATTCGCTTTCTCATTCCCGGCCATCCGTGTAATCGGTGTGATCTTCCACCTCCTCCCATGCCCAAGATTGAAGTCAACCAAGTCGCCGAAATCCTTAAAAAGCACAAGATTGACCCGGCGCTCCTCCGCGAGATCGTCGAGGCACTCAATGTCGCAGTACAGCCTGACCCCAATGAGGAGGACAAGCCGCCTCCGCTTAAAAAGCAGTTCGTCATCCTGCTTTCCGATCCAGAACACAAACTTCCAAAAGTCGATTTGGTAGGATGGGTGGTTCAGATTCCTGAGGACACCAGCCCCATAACGCTCCGCGAGCGCATCTTCAAGGGAGCCTACGACTTCAACGCCTCAAAAAAAGGCCGACGCCTGCCGGTCAAATCCGTAGGCGAAGCCCTTGAGGCTGTCGGCGCCAAGTTTTTCAAGGAGTGCGAGCTCTGGGTGAAAACAAAGGAAGCGGTCTCCGTCATGATTACCGACAACGTGTTGCCTAGGGACGAGATCAGGATCGAGCGCGCCCCACGCCGTCGCGAAGAAGAGGCGGATTAGGTGCTGCTGCCAGACGCCACTGCGACGGTAGCTGCCAGCAGCGCCGTGTTTCCCCAAGTGCAGCAGCGAGCAGAAAAAGTACGACCCGGCCTCTTGTGAGAGCCGGGCGTGGCAAAATCGAAATGGTTTTAATAAACTAATCTATATGCACTTACCATCCATTCCACTGTTTACTTTGTCGGATAACGTCCGGCATGTTTCGCACATTTTGTGGAGGTTGGCTTGGGGCGGATTAACCGCTAATCCAAAACCCGACAGCCACCATGCCAGAAGACACCGTAACTCCGACGGTCGCAGGAAGCTCCGC
>JAQUYL010000036.1 GCA_028691845.1 Opitutaceae bacterium | reverse complement strand
GACGCAGTGCACCCTTGGCGTCAGGTTGTTCTCGCGGTAATTAAAATCTGTCGCAGCCCGTCCGTGAAAAACTCCAGCGATCATCAGGCATTCACAGTCTCCCAAGAGGCGGAGGCTCTTTTCTGGCATCTCTTTGAAACTGCCAGCGACAGCATATTGATCCTGGAGACGCAGACGACGGAGATCATTGGGGCGAACCCGGCCCTTCAGGAATTCCTTGGATGCAGGAGCAGCGAACTGTGCGGCAAAAAATTCTGGGAGGCCGCCCCTTTCAGGGAAGTCGAAGACTGCGAGGCGATCTTCCGGGACCGCCAACGGAAGGGATTTGTCGAGAACGGGGATTTGCAGCTGCGGACAAAGACCGGCCGCGATTTCCGATGCGAGTTTTTGCCGGGCACTTACCGGGTGAAGGGACGGGAGATCATCCAATGTCGCCTGCGCGAGGATGCCCCGCGACAGGGGGCTGATCAGGCTTTGCTCCGCACCGAGAAATACTACCGCGCCTTGATCGAGCAAGCGATGGATATCTTTGTGGTGATCAACGCCGACGGGACAAGCCGCTTCCTCAGTCGCTCGGTTGAGAGGGTCCTCGGCTGGAAGCCGGCGGAACTAGTTGGCAGGAACGCCTTTGAGTTGCTCTATCCGGATGATCGAGAGCGTATCCAAAACCTCTTCTACCATAGTCTGACGACATTCGACAAGATTCACCCGGGGGTTTTTCGTATCCAGCATAAAGACGGCTCGTGGCGGGTCATCGAATTCGTGGCGAGTAATCTGCTCAACGATCCGGACATTCGGGGCATTATCGTCAACTCCCGCGACATTACGGACCGGAAGAGGTACGAACAGGAGCTGCAGCGGGAACGGACGTTTCTGCGCACCGTGATTGATGCCGTGCCGAGCCTGGTATTCGTCAAGGAACCCGCCGGCTGCTTCCATCTCGTCAACGAGGCCACAGCATCTTTCCACGGCTCGTCTGTTGAGAAAATGGTGGGCACGACCGAGGAGGACTACGGATTCCTCCACTCGGCGGAGCAGATGCCGCGCATGCAACAGGAGGATAGGGAGGTCACCCGGAGCCGGAGAGGGATTTGCTCCGAGGGCCAGGTCATAGGGGCCGACGGACAAAACCATTGGTTTGCCACCAACAAGGTGCCGTTAGTGAACGAAGACGGCTCCTGCGACAAACTGCTTCTGGTGGCGACAGACATCACCGAGCGCAAACAGGCCGAGAAGGCGCTGCGCGAGAGCGAGCAAAGATTTCACACCGCATTCGTTCATGCGGCCATCGGCAAGGCCCTGGTTGCCCCCGACGGGCGCTTCCTCAAGGTGAACCGGATGCTGTGCCGGTTGACCGGGTATTCTGAAGACGAACTCCTCGCCAAGAAGGTCCAAGAGTTCAGCCTGCCCGAGGAACTTCCGGCGGAAATGGAACTCAATGAAAAGCTGATCTCCGGCAAAATTTGCATGTGCGAGAGGGAAAAGTGTTATGTGCGAAAATCCGGTGAGATTGTCTGGGGCCAAGTAAACGTCTCGGTGGTGCGCGACCGCCAGCAGAAGCCTCTCTATTTCATCAAGGAAATCCAAGACATCACGGAACGGAAGCGCTTGGAAAAGCAAATCCTGGAAGTCGCGGACCGGGAACAGGCGCGGATCGGACAGGATTTGCACGACAGTCTCTGCCAGTATCTCAGCGGGATCAAATTTCGAACCAGCTTGATCGCCCAGAAGCTTGGCGATGCGGCCCTGCCGCAGGCCCGGGATGCCTCGGAGATCGAAACGCTGCTCGGCCAGGCACTGGAGCAGGCGCGCAACATCGCCCATGGGTTGCTTCCCGTGACCCTGGGGTCGCAGGGTCTGGTTCCCGCCCTGGAGGAGCTGGCCGTGAGCGTTTCTGCTCTCTACAATGTCTCCTGTGATTTTCAGAGCAATGTCCCGGTTTTTGAGTGCGCCGTAGCCAACTCCATTCACCTGTATCGCATTGCCCAGGAGGCCGTATCAAATGCGGTCAAGCATGGCCGGGCCACGCGGGTATGGATCGAACTTGCGATCGAGGGCAACCGGGCTCGCCTGACCATCCGGGACAACGGAGAGGGATTGCCTTCCGACTATTTGACGGGAAAGGGAATGGGAATTCATATTATGAGACACCGGGCTGGCATCCTCGGCGCCTCCTTCAATGTTGGCAAAGCCCGGCCGATCGGGACGAACGTAACCTGCTCCTTTCGCCGACAGCCGCCTGGGTATGAAAAACAAGACTCGAGCTGATATTTCAGGGCGGGAGCGAAAACACCGGCTCTTTCTCGTGGAAGACCACCCGGTGACGCGGGAGGGGTTTGCCCAGTTGATCAACTACCAGCCGGGTTTCCAGGTCTGTGGCGAAGCGGGGACGGCGACGGCCGCGCTGGCTGGAATTCAGGCCACGCGGCCAGACGCGGCCATTGTGGACCTGGCCCTCGGCAGCGGAGGCGACGGCATCGAGTTGATCAAGCAAATCGTGGCAACCTGCCCCAATGTGCCGGTGCTGGTTCTTTCCACATTCGATGAAGCCCTTTACGCCGAGCGCGCCATGCGCGCTGGGGCCAGGGGGTATGTCATGAAACAGACGTCCACCCACGAGGTGATGAACGCCATTCGCAAGGTCTTGCGCGGCGAACTCTATCTGACCCCGGCAATGCAGGCACGCCTGGCCCACCGGCAACTGCGCGGCAGCGGCAAGACTTCTGCCGGCGACGTCAATTCTCTTTCCGATCGGGAGCTGGAGGTTTTCCAGAATCTGGGCCAAGGGCTCAGCACCAAGCAGATTGCCCAAATACTTCACTGCAGCGTCAGCACGATTGAAACCCACCGGAACCACATCAAGCAAAAGCTGGGCTTGAAGCACGGGTTGGAATTGCTGCGCCACGCGATCGAGTGGGTTACTCGTCGGTTTGGATGACGGACGTACCCGCGGAATGCGCGGCCGTCACGACGATTTGCGGCTTGCGCCCGCATCGCGCGAAACACGATGCCGCAATCATGGTTCTCACGATTGTTGGCATCACGACCTTTGTGCTAATATGAGTTAATTGGCCGATGAGCGGCTGGTTTCGTTGGAAATCCGACGATCCATCAATCGATAAACGCAATGAATACCCCCCCCCATGACAAAATAGCCGAGCGGGCATACCAACTGTGGCAACAGGCCTTTTGCCCGTCGGGCCGCGACGAAGAGTTCTGGTTTCAGGCCGAAGCACAATTGACGACCGATTGCCCCGAAGCGCCATCGCCTTTCGGGGCCGACTGTCCGGAACGGAGCGGTCTGTGCTGCGAATCGGCCAGCCCCCTGGCGAAACCCATTTCAAAATCCGTTTCTTCCTCCCGCCGGAAGCGGAAGAAGTAGACACCCTTCTGCGCTTGGCTGCAATTTCCTGGTACGCGTAAAGGCGCACTGGGAAAGGGCCTCGGTGACCGCCGACCAAGCCATATCACCATGTCCGTGAAAAATAATGACGAGCCCCGGCGACGGATCTTTTTGGTGGATGACCACCCGGTGACGCGGGAAGGCCTGGCTCAGCTGATCAATTACCATGCGGGTCTGAGGGTTTGCGGCCAGGCAGCGACGATCGTGGCTGCGTTGGCGGGTATCCACACCTCGCAGCCTGATCTTGTGATTGTGGATATCTCGCTGGGAGACGGCAACGGCCTCGAACTGACGAAACACATTGTGGCCAAAAGCCCCACCCTTCCGGTTCTGATCATGTCCATGTATCCCGAACTGCTTTATGGCGAGCGCGCCTGGCGGGCCGGCGCCGGCGGCTATGTCACAAAGCAGGCGCCAACCCACGAGGTGCTGGCAGCCATCCGGCAGGTGCTGCGCGGCGAACTGTACTTCAGTGAGAAGATACGGAAACGGCTGATCCACGAGCAACTTCACAGCGGCGACTAGTGGCCAGGCCCCCCGTGATGACCAAGGAACCGGATCTGAAGCTGAATGTGGTCATCGCATATGATGACCATCGTGCCTACAAGCGCGCCATCCGTACTCTCGTGAGGGTGGCCAGCCAGCTGGGTGACGATGTCAGCGTTCTGCCTATGCCCTGGCGCTTCGAGTACCTCGGGAAACCGGATTGGTGCGCCTTGGCCACGGCTGATGTGACCAAGGCTGAAATGCTGGTTGTTTCTACGAGCAGCGAGGACAAGCTGCCGCGCGCCATCGAAAGCTGGATTGAAACCAGCCTTGAGATTAAACGAAATTCCTCCACGGCCGTCGTCGCTCTTCTCGGCGCACCGGATGATCTGGACGGATCCGATTCGCCGCGCTTTCAGTTTCTGGCGCGTACGACCAGAGAGGCCGGCCTCGATTTTTTCGCCCCTTTGTCACCTGTCGCAGAGCCGGCTCCCACCTTGCTGCCTCCGGGGGAAAAATAGGCAAGCATTGGGCCAGTCCCAGGATCCCCAGCCTGAGGCGGGGGCGGCTATCGCTTCTCGCAGGAATTGTCCCATGCAGAGGCACCCATTCCCGAACATGGTTTGACGGTGCTGCCGACCCGGCTGCAGAACCCGATGACGCCGATCCGGATCTCTGTCCGTCCCTTTGTCATGGTTTCCCGCGGGGCGCTCAACTATTTGATTTGCTTCGCGGGGCCCGGTCCCTACCTGTGGCATTTTTATTTTCACCCATGTCCACCGGCCAGCGGCTTGCCGCACTTTTTGCTTTTGCATTCGTTTTTCTCTCCGCCAGCGCCGCCGAGAAACTCGCCCGCAATCCCTACCTTGGCGCCATTGTGACCGACGCCTGGACGGGCGAGGTGTTGTTCGAGGACAATGCTGATGCGCGCGGCTATCCGGCCAGCATCACCAAGCTCATGACCTTCGGCATCGTCATGGACCGCGTCGGTGCCGGCCAGCTCAGGCTCGACACGCCGGTGACGGTGTCGGCGGCCGCGGCGCGGACCGGCGGTTCGCAGGTTTATTTGAAACAGGGCGAGGTCTTTACGGTGGACGATTTGCTCTATGCGCTTATCGTGCAGTCAGCCAACGATGCGGCCGTGGCGCTCGCCGAGCACGTCGCGGGCTCCAAGGAGGCTTTTGTCAGCCTCATGAACAGCCAGGCGCGGGAACTCGGACTCACAAATACGACCTTCCACTCGCCGCACGGTTTGCCGCCCGGACGGGGCCAGTTGCCCGACGTCTCCACCGCGCGCGATCTGGCGCGGCTTTCGCGCGAGCTGATCAAACGGGGCGCCATCCTGCGGTACAGCTCGACGAAGCAGCGGCCGTTTCGCGAGGCCAGCGCGCAACCGTTCATCATGCGCACGCACAACCACCTCCTAGGCGTCGTGCCGGGCTGCGACGGCCTGAAAACCGGTTATTACAGCGCCGCCGGCTTTTCGCTCGCCGCGAGCGTCGAGCGCGACGGCCGACGCATCATCACAGTCGTGCTTGGCAGTGCTGAACGCGTGCCGCGTGACGTGAAAACCAAGGAACTGATTGAGCACGGCTTTGCCTCGGCAAAACTCACCCGAGCGGCCAGCCCGACCGCCACCGCGGAGATCCCGGCGCCAGCCGTCGCCGGCCAGATTCCCGTCATCAAGCCGTCCTCCCCCGTGTCCTCCGCTCCGACTGTGCCGCAACAATGCTCGACGGCAGAGTCCCCCACGCTAATCTTTCGTGTGATTCCGCCCAATAAACCATGAGTATTTCGTTCCTTCGCCTGTGGCCTCTCCTCCTGTTGGCGACCCTCGCCGCGGCACCGTTGCATGCCCAGCGGGAAAAACTGCCGTTGGAGGATCTGGAATTTGTCGAAAAGAAATGGCCCGATGCCAGGCGCACGGGTACAGGCCTGCGCTACATTGTCCTGAATGAGGGGGACAAGAATAGCGCCATGCCGGTGCCGGGCATGATGGTGTCCACCCTCTACAAGGGGATGCTGCTGGACGGGACGGTCTTTGATGAGGCGCTCGATCCCGCCAAGCCGCTCCGGATTCGCCTCGGTCGCGGCAACCTGATCGACGGATGGGAAGAGGCGCTCCAACAAATGCACAAGGGGGAGAAACGGCTGCTCATCGTCCCGGCCGAACTGGGTTATGGCACGCGCGGCCGTGCCCCAACGATCCCCCGCAACGCCACGTTGATCTTCGAAGTCGAACTGCTCGATTTCGAGGGGAAGTAGCCGGGATCGCCGGCGTTCGCCTCCGCAAACACCCAGTGGCCGCGCCGTAAAATGAAGCCGCCCCTCCTGCTCTTGATCGGGGTCCTGATGCTGGCGGGCTGCTCGTCGGTTTCCTCCCAGCGGGATCCGACGATCCGACTCGATCAGTTTAAGCGCATATTTGTCGAGCACCGGCTGACCGACCGGCAGGGCATCGACCAACTGGTTGTGCAGGAGCTCCGGAACCTGGGGTATGAGGCGTCCTGTGGCCCGCTTACGATGATGCCGGAGAAGGTCGACGCCATCCTCTCCTATGAGGATCGCTGGGCGTGGGATTTCCGAACCTATCTGATCGAACTCAGCCTCCAATTGCGCGCGGTCGACGCGCCCCGGACCTTTGCCACGGCGCGATATTTCCGTCCCGCCATCACGAGCGCGGCAACTCCAGCGGAGATGGTGCATCTCACGGTCGCCCGGCTTTTCGGCTCTTCATCAAAGATTGGGGACATGTGGTAATTAAGCCACCATGTCCCCTGCAATGATTGAACTAACGCTGCCAGGATACCGCATCGTCCGGTGCGAAAGCAACTCTGAGATGCGGATTT
>JAQUYL010000012.1 GCA_028691845.1 Opitutaceae bacterium | reverse complement strand
TATCCAGCGCCGTGCCTATGGCTTTAGGAACTTTAACAACTACCGCCTGCGCGTCATCGCCCAGTGCGGCTGACTTATGAACCTCCACTCCCTTCAACCCACTCCCCAATCTTTGGTGTAGACCCTTTATTTTGTCGATCAAGCAACTGATATAAAGGGTGTTGTGCAAAAACAGCTGCAAGACGATCCCAGCGGCGGCAATTAAATGGTCGGGGTGGTCAGATTCGAACTGACGACCTCTACGTCCCGAACGTAGCGCTCTACCAGGCTAAGCTACACCCCGATATTCAAGTATTTGAAAACAACCGCCCCACCCATTGACGGGCGAAGGGTGCATCAATGGGCAGAATGCCGCGGCCAATCAAGGAGAATCTGCATCTGTCCCAGTCCCCATCTGCCGCTGGCGAATCGTCCGTCCTTCCGTGGCCAGTACCAGCGGGAACGAGGGTGAGGGCGGGTTAGGTGGTGGTTTCGGTGTATACGCCGAGCCGGCGGAAGCGATCGTAGCGCTGGCGGACGAGTTCATCGGAAGAAAGTGGCAGCAATTCGGCGAGATGCTTCCGCAATGCTGCGTCGAGGGCGGCCGCTGTCTGGGCGGGGTCATTGTGGGCGCCGCCGAGTGGCTCCGGAATGACTTCCTCTACCACTCCGAATTCAAAAAGATACTGGGCGCTGATCTTCATGGCCTCGGTGGCCTTGGCGGCATTGGCGCGGTCCTTCCACAGGATTGCGGCACAGCCTTCGGGCGAAATGACCGAGTAGTAGGCGTTCTCCATGATGAGCACCCGGTTGGTCACCCCAATGCCGAGTGCGCCACCCGAGCCTCCCTCTCCGATCACGACCGAGATGGTGGGCACGCGCAGGCGCGCCATCTCCCGCTGGTTGACAGCGATAGCCTCGGCCACGTGACGCTCTTCGGAGCCTATGCCGGGGAAGGCGCCGGGCGTATCGATGAAACAGATGACGGGCAGCCCGAACTTCTCGGCGAGGTGCATCAGGCGCAAAGCTTTGCGGTAGCCTTCGGGATTGGGCATGCCAAAATTTCGGACAATGTTTTCCTTGGTGTCGCGGCCCTTCTGCTGTGCGACCAGCATGACCGCCTGGCCGTGAAACATGGCGGTGCCGCCGATCAGGGCGCGGTCATCCCTGAACTGGCGATCGCCGTGCAATTCCTGGAAGTTCTCGAACAGGGCCGCGATGTAGTCCGGGGCGTAGGGTCGCTTGGGGTGACGGGCCACGAGCACGCGCTGCCACGGTGTGAGACTCGAGTAAATTTCCTTCTTGGTTTCCTCCAGCTTGGCTTCGATAGCGGCAATATCTGCTGAAACGTCGTGGTCGCTCTCCAGTGCCCCTTGGTGGAGCTCGTCGATTTGCTTCTCCAATTCACGCAGAGGCTTCTCGAATTCGAGAACGTAGGCTCGTTTATCCATGTTTCGTCAGCTTGGGGGAGCGGGCAGTGGGTGTCAATGAGGGGACAGTAGGATGACGGGCGATTTGCCTCGCCATGGTTCAAAGAGTTACTACTGGACGCAGAAAGCGCGCTACCTCCGACCGCCCCCCTAGGGAGGGGATGGATGGAGCGGGTGTGCTTTTGGGGGCAGAGGTGGCGGATTTCAGGCAGCTAGGTCGACGTCAAACCGACCCCAGACCGGGGTTGATTTCTGCAAGGGCGCGGTCACGCACCGAGGGCATCCGGCGCAGTTGCCGTGGCCCGATGGAACTGGACGAGGGAGGTCGTCAGGGGCGCCCGCAGGATATAATCAGACGTGGCGTCCTCGATCAGCGATCGGATATTTCTCTGACGACCCGATCGGGTACGGCCGGGGGGAATTACTAAGGACGGTTCGCACCGTCATTGCGGGGGGAATTTAAGGGACGAGGGGAGGAGCTATTTTTTTAGGCTCGCCTCGACGCTGATGGTTACCGCCACCTCGTCGCCGAGGGCAGTGCCGAGCATGGCCGGCCCGGTGATGTTGAACGCAGACTTGCTCAGGATGGTCGTGGCCTCCCAGCCGGAGAGCATCGTCCCCTGCATGCCTGGACCAAATCCGAGCGATTTGACCCGAAGCACTACCTCCTTGGTCACGTCCTTGATGGTGAGGTCGCCGGTAACATCGAACGAATCCTCGCCTGTCCTCTCCCATGATTTGCTTTTGAACGTCATGGTCGGAAACCTCGCGGCGTCGAAGAAGTCAGGCGACTTCAGGTGGGTGTCACGTTTTTCGTTCGCTGTGCTCACCGAGCCGATGTCGATGGTGGCTTCCACCGAGTTTTTCTCGGGGTTATCGCGGTCTACCACGATGGTGCCGCTGGACTTGGTGAAACTGCCGGGCACCTTGCTGACAAAGTGGCGGATGCTGAAGCCGACTGAGGAATGGACTGGATCGATGGCGTAGGTCTCGACTGCGGCGCGTGCCGGGGCGAGCAGGCCAAGCATGGGAAGCAGGGCAAACAGGAGTCTGGTAGTGTGCTTCATGAATTAGAGTGGCGGTGAATAGAAGCCGGTTATCCAGAAAGGTTGATTGCGCAAGTGGTTTGTTGGCCGCCGTCCGGCTAATAGACGATCGGCTCCCAGCAGCGCTCCGTGTGTGAGGAAGACCCCTCAATGCGGTCACCGGACCGGACATCCGGGAATCCGATTGCCGATCGTTTCAAGGACTTGTATGGAGCTGTCCTCCACCCTCCGGTTTCACAGTCCGGGTGCAGTCGCTCACACGATCAACATGGCGTCGCCGTAGCTGAAGAAACGGTACTCGCGGGCAATGGCTTCTGCATAGATTTCTTTAAGCCAGTCGATGCCGTCGGTTGTTCCCGGTGCAAGGAAGGCGGCGACAAGACACAACAGCGTGGAGCGGGGCTGGTGAAAATTCGTGATTAAGGCGTCCACTCCGCGAAACCGGCGCGGCGGATGGATGAAAATTGCGGCCTCATCAAGCAGGTCTTGGGGCAAGGCGGCGCAGTGCTTCTCGAGGAAATCCTCCACCGTTCGCACAGTTGTGGTGCCCACCGCGATGCGCCGGCCCTGCCGGTGCGCGAACAGTCGTCGCTGACAAATTGCCGGCACGAAGTAGACTTCATGGTGGATTACATGATCTTGGATCAGTTCGCTCGTAATCGGGCGGAATGTGCCGAGACCAACGTGCAAAGTGATGTCGGCAAATTCGACACCGTGCGCGGCCACGGTGGCAAGCAACTCGGGAGTGAAATGCAAACCTGCGGTTGGGGCTGCGGCCGCGACTTGGTGGGCGGGGTCGGCATAGACAGTCTGATAGCGTTCACGGTCGAGAGAGCGTTCGGCCTCAGTGTGTCGCTCATGGATGTAAGGCGGCAGGGGCATATCGCCGAGTCGGTTGGCAACGGCCAGAATATCGGGACCGGACTCCGTTGTAAATGCCACCCGGGCGAGACCGTCGGATGTCTTTTCGCGCACCTCGGCGGTAAAATGCCCGGTGGCGGCGAAACGGGCGCCGACCGGCAGCTTTTTGCCGGGGCGCAGCAGGCCCCACCACTCGCCAGCGGCGTCGGCAGGTCGCAGGAGCAGGCATTCGACCCGGCCTCCGGTGGGACGGGTGGCATGCAGCCGCGCCGGAATCACGGCGGCATTGTTGCGGAAGAGACAGTCGCCGGACTGCAGGTACTCTGGCAGGTCGCGAAAATGCCGGTGTTCAATCCGCCGTTCAGTCCGATGCACCACCAGCAGCCGGGAGGCATCGCGGCGGTCGGCCGGATGCTGGGCAATCAGCCGCTCTGGCAGATGATAGTCAAAAAGGTCGGTTTTCAGCGGCACGCAGCTCGCGACTGGATGGAGAAATCCGAACGCTGGCAATCCTTCTTGCGGGCGGGGAGTGACTTGCCCATGCGGTCTCTCGTCATTCATCCATGCTTTCCACAGTGAAGAATCGGGCATGACGGTCTGGGCGAGGTACTTGACAGGCGGGAAAGCTGGCGGTAATTCCAGACCCGATTGTAATGGAAGCGGTACTCGATCAGTCGGTGCTGGTGCTGAACCGCCTGTGGCAGGCGGTGAACATCATCGGACTCCGTCGCGCATTTGGCCTGCTGGCCCGCGGCCATGCGAGCGTTGTGCACCATGAAGAGGACGATTTTCGCGTCTTCTCGCTCATGGACTGGATCGATTTTTCGCACAGCAATCCGCCGCTCTCGGAGCGGGAGGTCGTGCATACGGTCAGCCGCCGCATCCGCGTGCCCCGCGTCATCTTGCTGACTTTCTTCGACAAGCTGCCCTGCAAGGAGTTGAAGCTGACGCGCAACAACATCTTCGAGCGCGACAAGGACCGCTGCCAGTATTGCGGCAACAAGCATCCGCGCGAGCAGCTCAACCTCGACCACGTGATCCCTCGCCACTATGGCGGCAAGACAACGTGGGAGAACATCGTCTGTTCCTGCGTCAAGTGCAACACGCGCAAAGCCAACCGCCTGCCCCACGAGGCGGGCATGCGCCTGATTCGCAAGCCGGTGCGGCCAAAGTGGCGGCCGGTCATCAGCCTGGTGCTGGGCAACCATGGCCGCGAAAAGTGGAAGGATTTCCTCGATCTGGCCTACTGGAACGTCGAGTTGGAGGAGTGATTGCCTGGCTTCCATTCAGAGCGATGACCTGGATGGAAACGGGCGGCCTGTCATCCGAAGAAGCTGGAGAAACGGCCGGAGGAGCGCCGAGGCGGATAAACCAATCCTATTGCATTCAGGACAACCCTGCCCTCGGGCAAAAAGATGACCCCGGTCAAATTTGGCCCTGGCGATCTGCGGCAATTGAACTTCCCGACACACGTTACCTTCCAATCCCCCTTCCCCATGGATCGAACCTTCGCACTCCATTGCCGCCGTCAGCGTCCGCTCCTCGCGGGCTCATGCATCGCCGCAATTGCCGCCAGCCACGCCTTCTCCCGGATTTAAGATATCCTGAATGCCGTGCGCAACGCGGCTCTGCCCGAGCGCGGAAACCAGGTCTTTTATCGTCCGGGCAAGTTTGCGCTGGATGGCCTGCCGCATAATGTGCCGGGCAGAAAGTCTCCGGGACGATTCGAATCTGGGGATCCAACTACATCGCCGATGGCAATACCGCGAAGTATTGGGAAGAAGGTTTCTACAAGTATCATCCCAGTGTGAACTTTGCAGATCATCTGCCCGGCAGCCTGATCGCCCTCGGAGGGCTTTGCGCCGAGGTGGCCGATCTGGGTTCTGGTCCGAAACTGACTTGGAACGACAACTCAGCATTCCTCGATGCGTTCAGCTGGAGCATTTTCTGTTTTCATGGACGTGCACAATTGTAGCCGGCCTCGTTGAGGCCGGTCGGTAGGAGGTCCCGGGGTCAGCGACCCCGGTTGCTACAAAAAGCGCCAATCTAAACCGAAAACGCTCTATGTGCCGTTGAAAATCGAGATGATGACCGGATCGTTCGACGTGCCCGACTGGAATCCCGCTTATGCGATCCTCGTCAAGAAGCGGAATTCGCTCGCCAGAATCAACTTCTCCCAGCTTGACGGAATCTTTGGTGCGGCGCGCGAAGGAGGGGGGAATGGATTCGACTGGCACGACGAACCTGTCCGCGGTCCGCCTGGACTTGGAGAAAATCGCCGCCGACCTGATGGTCGATCTCAAGTTCCAACCGGCCCGGCGCTAGGGTTTCCGTCCGCTTGAGGCCGCGGTCAATTTTTTACCAGTGGCAGAGTAAGGCGCATCGTGGTGCCTGTCTGCCCCGTGGCGGCGAGCACGATGTCGCCATGGTGAGCGTGCATGATGCGCTTGGCGATGGACAGGCCCAGTCCGGTGCCTCCGGTGGAGCCGGAGAGGAACGATTCGAAGATGTGGTCGCGGATTGAGGCTGGGATTCCTCCACCAGTATCGGAGATGTCGATCTGGACGCCCCCGGCGTCTTCGCCTCCGGTGGCGGTCCACCCCAGGGTGAGATCGCCGCCCTGCGGCATGGCCTGCACGGCGTTGAGCAGGACATTGAGGAGAACTTGCTGAAGCTGGCCTTTGTTGACATCGACGACCAGTTGCGCGCCGGGCGACGGGCAGTGCAACCGGACTCCGCTTTGAGCAAGCTTGGCCCGCACCAGCAGGAGCGTATCACCGATGATTTCATCCAGAGGCCAGTGCGAGCGGAGGACGGCGGGAGCCTTGGCGAAGGACAGGACACGGGATACAATCACTTCCAGCTGGCCGAGCTTCTCGGTGATGATCTGCAAGTCGCGCCGGCGGGGATCGCTCTCGGGAAAATCGGCACCAAGAGTGCCATGGAGCAACTTGACGACCGTGAGCGGATTGCGGATCTCGTGCGCGAGCTCGGCGGCGAGGAGGCCGAGCGTGGTCAGTGTTTCGTTTTTGCACAGGGTTTCCTCGCTCTGGAAAACTCGGGCATAGAGGCGGGCGTTCTGGAGCGCCACGGACGCGATGCTGGCGAGGGCGGCCAGCAGGCGCCGTTCATCGTTGTTGAACCGGTGATGGCCCGAGGTGAAAACGGCCAGCACTCCCGAGGAGGCCCCGTCGATCAGAATCGGGGCCGCTAAAAGTGAGCAGATGGAATGATCATGGGGCAGATCGGAGGCATCGTTGTAAGCCGGACCGTCAAGATTCTGAAATTCCATTACCCGCTGGAAGTGCACAACAGGGGCCAGCAGCGCGTCGTCAAGCGGCACCGGCTGGTCGAGGATTGGCATGGCTTCCGGTGGCTGGCTGTTCTCGGCCGCAAAAGCAGCCAGACGCACCGTGCGCTGTGCCGGAGCGTGGAGGTGGATGGTGCAGAGGCGCGCGTTGAAGAGGGCGCGACCGCTTCGGGTCAGGGTGGCGAGCAGATCGTTCTCCTCGAGCCGCGTGACCAGCGAGTGGCCCAGGTCCACCAAGGTCTGCAACTGGGCGGATTTCTCGCGCGAATGCCGCCACTCCCACAAACGTCGCAGAACGTGGCTCGCCTCGTCGACTAGGCAAGTCATTCGGTTCAGATCGTCGGCGGTGAAAGCGCGTGGGCGGTTGGCTTCAAGATCGATAACCCCGAGGGCGCTGCCTTCGCCTGCGAGCAGCGGGACCGCCATCTCACAGCGGACCCCGGGGTGAGCCGCGATGTAGCGCGGTTCGATGCTCACATCCGGCACCAGCAGAGGGCGGGCATGGAGCGCCACCCATCCCGTGACCCCCTGGCCCAGTCGCAGGGCAAAGGGATCGCAGCCGGGGGAGCCCCCCGGCTGCTGGGCAGCTTCGGTTTCCAGCAGCCCGGAATCGGGATTGAGCAGGGCCAGCGAACCGCTGTCCGCACGAAAAAGCGCCATGAGTTCGCGCAGGATAGACTGGCCCGCCAGCCGGGGATCATCGGTCCGGCCGGTCAGAGTGGCGATGCGATATAGCACGGCGACATCCTGGGGTGGATCATGGGATGCCAGTGGCGTGGGGCCGGGAGCCGGCGGGCTTGAAGACGAGGCCGTGTCAGCTTCCACGAGAATTAATCCTGAGGGAGGGGGCAGGGATGGCGAGAAATTCGCACCCAGGGACCATTGGCCGGTCCAAAGCGTGCCGCCTCCGTCTGGAGACAGCCGGACCGCAACTCCATTCCAACCCAAGCCTTTTCATGTCCCTCTCACCCCGCGGCATTGACCGGGGGAAGTGCGATGATGGAGGCGAGGGCATCGCGAAGGGCGTGGAGGCGCGGCGTATCGTCCGGCGGGTTGTCCTTACCGGTGCTCTCGATGTAGAAGGTGTCGATGGCGACGCCGCGCTCGGTGTTGATGCGGGCGAAGGTGATGTCGTAGTTGTGATCCGAAATGATTTTGGCCAGGCGGTACAGGAGGCCGATCTGGTCGCGGGCCTGCACCTCGACGATGATATGATTGAGCGTGAGTTCGTGGTAGACCTCGACCGAAGGAGGGAAGGAGGCCTGCAGTTCCTGCTTGTCGGTGGTGAAACGCGAGGCCGCAAGCCGGCGGGCTTGGGCCTCGATGTCGGGCAGGAGATCCTTGTTGAAAACGAGCGCAGTCTCAACCGTCCGGGCAAAGGTTTCCATGGCGGCTTGATTCTGCACGATGCCGCGTCCGGGCTCGACCACATAGAAGGTGTCGATCGCGATGTGGTCGGAGCGTGAGATGATTTTGGCGGACAGAATGTTGAGGCCGGCAACGCTGAAGGCGCCGGCAAGCTTGTAGAAAAGCCCGGCGCGATCCCAGGTGACAACGTGGACCATGGTTAGGGAACGATTGAGATCGTCCTGCCAGTCGATGATGGGGCGGAGGGATCCAACCGAATCGGCCTCATTGATGGCCTGAAGCAGCCGGTTGACCATCTTGAGGTGAAGGGAAATCTCCTTCTCGTCAGTCTGGATGAAGTAGCGTTCGGGGAGGAGGTTGAAATGGGCGCTGATTTCCTCCGGGCTGATACCCGGAATCTGCTCGGCAATGAGTTTTTGGCGGGTCATGTTAATATGTTTACGTTGACGGGTCTCGACATCCTTTCCGAGGGTCAGGCGTTCAATGGTGGTAAGGAAAAGACGGTGGTGCAGGGTGTCCTTGTAACTGTTCCAAAGGTTGGCGGAGGTAGCGCGAGCGTCGCAGAAGGTATGAACATACAGATATCGCAAGGTTTCAGCATTGCCAACGATTTTAGCGAAGGCGGCGGCGGTGTGAGGATCATCGAGATCGTGCTTCTGCCAGAAGCGCGCCATGATTAAATGATTTTTGATGATGAAGGTAACGACTGACCGCGCCTTTGGGTCGATCTGCAGGCGCTCGAGGAGGGGCCCGGCGATGCGCACCCCCGCTTCACTGTGCCCTTTCAGTCCCTCGGCCTTGCCGATGTCGTGCAGGAGGAGAATGAGGTAGAGCAGGGTGGGTTGTCCGGTGCGGTGAAGTTCGGCGCGGTATTTCTCGGAGACTGGGTCCGCCGCTGTGAGCACGCCATCCAGTTCGCGAAGGGCGCTGAGGGTGTGAATATCAGCCGTGTAACGGTGGTAGAACTCATGCTGAACCAGGCAGGTGAGGCGGTCGAACTCCGGCACGAACCGTCCGAGCACGCCGAGCTCGTGCATGAGATTGAGGGCCGGAAAGACCTGCCCCGCCTCCTCCAGGAGAGTGCGGAAACTGAGGTTGGCGTCGACCGACGCGATGACCTGCGGGGTGATCAGCGGGAGTGATTCCCGGATCAGGGAGGCAAGATCGAAATCAGGCGTGCAGCCGAGCTGCTGACAGTGCCGGAAGACGCGGATGAGGCGGACGGGATCCTCCTCGAAGACCCGGCGGGTCTCATAGGCCAGTTCGCGTCCGCGCAGCACGAAACCGTCGAGGCGTTTCGTGCGCTCGGTACGCCGCACCCGCAGCAGGTCGCGGAAGGAGATGCGAGCATCCTCGGAGGTTTCGAGGCTGAGCGCCAGGCGGGTCTCGACGATCTTGGAAACTCGGTAGATCGTTTGAGCGCTTCGGTAGTAATCCTGCATGAACGCCTCGACGCGGGCGAGGATTTCGTGCTGGTGGTAGCCCAGATGTTGGGCCAGGCGGGGCTGCAGATCGAGGTTGAGCAGGTCCGTGGCGTGGTGGCTCAGATAGTGGAGTTCGTTTCGCACACGCAGCAGGAAGTCGTAGGCGCGCTGGAAATCACGCAGTTCGCCGGGCTGGAGATAATGCTGGACCTCCAGCTCCTCGATATGGGAAATGCCGAGTTTGACGCGGGCCATCCAAAGGGCGTTCTGGTAATCGCGGAGGCCGCCGACGCCATTCTTGATATCTGGTTCCTGGAGGAAAACGGAGTCGCCGTATTTGGCCCGGCGGGCAGCCTGATCAGCGAGGCGGGAAGCGAGGTAGCCCTTCGGATCGTCCTTGAGGTAGTAATTCTGGTAGGCCTGGGCAAAACTGGCAAAAAGCGGTTCCGAGCCGGTTATCAAGCGCGCCTCGAGCAGCGCCGTCTTGGTCCGGATGTCCCGAGCGGCCTCAGCGAACGCTTCGTTCACCGTGCGGGTGGAGTGGCCGACCTTCAACTTGGCATCCCACAAAAAGTAAAGAATCTCGTTAGAGAGATGCTGCTGGAAATTTTTCAGATCGGCCGGCCTCGCCTCGGTTGGGTAGAGGGCCATTATGTCGATATCGCTTCGCGGACTGAGTTCACTGCGGCCGTAGCCGCCAAGCGCGATCAGGCAGACGGCGGTGAGCGGTTCGCCATGCTGCCGGCGCCAAGTGGCCATGGCGCAGGTGAAGAGCTGTGTTAGCAGGTGATCGATCATGGCCGCCCGCGCTTGCGCGACCTCCAGACCAGATGAGCCGGCCCTGTGCCGGTGGCGCAATTGCTCCCCCTGATGTGCGAGATAGGATTTGCATGCGGCCAGCCGGTCGGCGGGGCTGACTTCCGACGATAGCTCAAGAGGGAGGGGCGAAGGCTGGGGTTTGTGACCGGACATGATGGCGAACGTTCAAGATGAACAGCACAAGTTCCCGCGGGAAAGCAGGAAATGGCCCAGGCGTCCGGTAAAAGTAGAGGGAATAATTCTGATTGACGGCGAGAATTCGCTTTCAATACTTCGCCCTCCCTTAAATGCGGGCGTAGCTCAGTTGGTAGAGCACCACCTTGCCAAGGTGGACGTCGTGAGTTCGAGTCTCATCGCCCGCTCCATTTTCCGATTGCGCCTGGTTGTGCCGCCAGGCGCTTTTTTGTGCCCAAGCGTGCCATCGTGAGAGACTTCCGGAATTGAAGCTGCTTGCTGGACGCTGACAGCAAAAGACTCAACAAGTCCTGAAAAGTCCCCTGAAAGTGTGCGCGGGAGTGTACAGGTTTGAGGGACGCGGAGGGAGGGTAAACTGTTGAGTGCTGACTGTAACGGAAGATGAGAAGAATCAGTATATACCTTCTCTGTCAGACGGCTTTCACTATGCCTCATCAACTCCATTCCTATGACGTTGCCCCCGAAAACGGGAGCGGATCAGGGATTGATGGCACTCAGACCCGGACTGAACTAAGGGGGAGGGGCTGGAGGGTGTGCTGCGGCAGAGGGAGGGGCGGCGGGGCGGGGATCCTTCGTACCTGCCGCGCTTCCGTCGGTGCCGGCGAAGGGCACCTGCGCGTGCAAATAAGGTGCCACCTGGTGCCAGAGGGCCACAGTACGCTCCGCCAGGATCGCCCGGCAACCGGCGACCTCGGCTTTGCGTTGCGCCATGTTTTCCTCGGCTATCTCGGCGAGGTCGTCGAGGTTGTAGAGATACACGTTCGGGAGTTTGCCGGCGGCCGGTTCGATGTCGCGCGGCAACGCCAGATCGATAAGAAACAGCGGAAGGGAGGGACGCCGGTGCATTGCGGTTGCTGTCATCACGGCCGTGATCACGGCGCCGGGAGCGGAGGTCGAGCAGGTCACAACGTCAGCGGCGGCCAGCGTCTCGGGCAGGTCGGCGATGCTCGCCGCCCAGCCGCCCGCCTGTGCGGCGGTTACCTCGGCTTTGGCCAAGGTGCGGGAGGCGACCGTGATCGAGCGGGCTCCTCGACTCTGGAAGGACTGCACGGTCTTTACGCCGATTTCGCCGGCGCCGACGACGAGGATTTTGATTTCCTCCAAACTGCCGAAGATCTTCTCCGCCAGATCAACCGCCACAGTTGCGATGCTGATCTGTCCCGTGCCGATAGCCGTGTGCGTGCGCACATGCTTGGCGGCCTGGAAGGCTTTCTGGAACACACGGTTGAGCACCGGCCCGGTGAGGCGCCGCACTTGGGCGGCGGCGTAGGCCGCCTTCACTTGGCCGAGGATTTCCGTCTCCCCAACAATCTGGGAATCGAGTCCGGAAGCCACCTCGAACAAATGCGCGATGACTTCGCCATTGGCGAGTTGCAGGCAGGCCCCATCGAGTTCAGCCAGAGTGCAACCAGTGATTTCGCAGAACGCGGCGCGGATCGACGCCAGTGTCGGGAGATCCGCACTTACCCCATAGACTTCCACCCGGTTGCATGTGTTGAGCAACGCGCATTCGCGTACGCCGGGGAGCTGCTGCAGCCGTGTGGTAAAGGCGGCGGCGCGCTCCTGGTTGAGCGACAGTTTTTCCCGCAGGGCCAGAGGGGCGGTCTGGTGGCTGGCCCCGAGCAGGAACAGCGTGGGATGAGGGACCGGTGCGTCCATGGGTCAGGGGGCCGCGAGTACGGTCATCGGGTGGGTGGCGTGGCGGCTCGCGTTGACCGGGCCGAGCGAGAGCATGGCTAGGAGGGAAAGCACGATGCATACCCAGGCAAACCGGTTGGAATAAAGCCGGCCGCGCCAGCGCAGCAGCAGCACGATGAAGTAGGCCAGCCACACGCCGGCGGTCGCCAGCAGTTTGGTCGAATCCACTGACTTGATGTCTTGGCAAAACCATGTCGCACCCACTCCCAGGGAAAAGCTGAGGATCACCAAGCCCGTCGCCAGCAGTCGGAAGTTGATTTGATCCAGCGCCTTGATCGAGGGCAGAAACCAGAAAAGGCCATTCAACTGCTTCTGTTTCAGGCTGAAGTTTTGCAGCAAGTGCATGAGCGACGTGAGAGCGAGAATCCCGAATACGCCGTAACTGAAGACGGCCAGCGAGGCGTGGAGTTCGACCCAGGGGTTATTGCCGAATAATTTTTCGCCTCGCATGGCGTCCCACGCCGGAATGAGCAACGAGACCAGTGCAAGCACGGCCGCGTAGCCCGCCGTAAACAAGCCGAGGAGGCTGACGCGGAAAGCCGGGCCGACCACGAAGTAGAGCACCATTGCCGACCACGCCACGAACTGAACAATCTCGAATTTGTTGCCGAGGGGGCAGCCGCCAGTCGCGGCACCGCGGAGGTAGAGCCCGGACATCTGCAGGAGCAAGCCGCCAACCAGCAATGTATTAAGCATCGTCTGAGCGCGGTCTGGCGGCACGCGGCGAACCAAGGTTGCGCACCCAGCAATAAATCCAGCGAGATAGAGCAAGGCTCCCGCCCATATAAAGAAGCGATCAGTGAAAAGTGG
The DNA here is from genome assembly GCA_028691845.1 of Opitutaceae bacterium. Classification (GTDB taxonomy): domain Bacteria; phylum Verrucomicrobiota; class Verrucomicrobiia; order Opitutales; family Opitutaceae; genus JAQUYL01. The sequence goes on along the minus strand of JAQUYL010000012.1, from coordinate 105,071 downwards.
GAGCATATGCGGAGAGTGACATTCGCTCAGCTTATTCGCAAGTCTGGTAGCAAATGAGATGGTGGGGGAGAAATTGCCGGCTGACCGCGTCGCCGCCTCGAGGAGGTTTGTCGCCTTGTTGGCCGGGCCAGACCTTGGCAAAGAGCAGCCCAACAAGAAGAGGCTCCACCTTGGCGTTGTTCTGGCGACTCCTCAGGGAGGGTGCTTCTATCCTCGCGCCCAGTGTTCGGATTTGATGAGCCACAGACAGGCTCATCCTTATTGAAGGAGTGATGACTTCCTATTCGTCGCCCCGTCGTTCCGATGGCTGATCCGCCGGATCAGGAATCGGCCAACGCGGTGGTGCCCATCGTTGGAGAAAGGCGACGAGCCTATCAGAGGAGTGATGATTGCCCTCTTCGAATGCGCCCGTCTCCTGGGTGGCCAACGGCCTTCCGGTCGCATCGAGCACGACCAGCACGGGCAATCCGAGTTTGATTGGGTTGCCGTATCTCTCGTTCACGGCGGCATTGCGTTTCACGCCCTGGCGCGAGTTTACATCGATCGCCACCAGGATGAAATTGGCCCGCAGCACCCTGGCGACGGCGGCGTCCGACACGAAAGTCTGATGCAGTCGATGGCACCATATGCACCAGTTGGCGCCGAACATCAGCAAGACGTTTTTGTATCCGTCCCTGGCCTGTTGGAGCGCAGTCTCAATCTGCGCAAACCCATCGGCATTGGGATCATAGATTTCCGGCCCCTGGGGCGGGGATTCGGGCGCAGCACAAAGGCCCATACCGGGGCCAAGCAGAAATATCAGGAGGGCAAGACGCCGCATCGTCGGGACTCAATGGTAGACAACCTCGACGTTGTGCGGTTTGCAGGAGCTATAGTGCAGTCCGATGAAAGACGCTGCGATTTTATCCGGATCGAAATGGGTTCCGGGTTTTACCATGCCGCAGATGGTTACAGTGCCAACCTGGATGTTCGTGCCCTGTAGTTCCTGAGCGAGAGTGAAGGCGAGGCTGCGAAGGCCCGCCTTGCCGATGGAGAGCGAGGCTTGTTCCGCCCAGGGCTGCAGTGCCAGCCCGCCTCCGGTGAAGATGATCGTGCCCTGACGGCTCGCCTTCATGGCGGGCAGAACTTCCATCGTTGCGACCAGCGCACCGGCGACATTGATGCGGAAGTCGTCCATCAGTCCGTCGACGTTTAAGGTAGTGGGTTTGCCGGGGTGAGATGAGTACGCGTTGTAGATCAACACGCTGGGATCACCCAACTGGCCACGGATGGACGCAAATGCGGTCTGCAGGCTGGCGGCGTCTCCGGCGTCGGCGGCAAATCCGTGAGCGGCTGCCCCGAGTGATTGGCGCAGGCTCTCATGCTTTCCCGGGATGCGGGAAATGAGCGCGAGCGTATGGCCTTCGTGGGCAAATGCCTTGGCGAGGCTGTGGCCAATGCCTGGGCCATAACCGACTATGACGCATAGTTTGTGGCTCATGGGAGGGGTGACTGGATGGGAACATAGCGGCGTCTCGCGAAAAGGCTACTGCTTTTGTGCCACCCAGATGCGACATTCGTCGGAGAATTCCCGGACGACGCGCGACTCGATGGCGATATCACGCCGCATGGAGTCGGAGATCGGTCGCCAGCCGGTCGCAGCGAGATCATCGAGAATCTCGCGCCGATCCGGCAGGTGTATGAACGTCATGCCGCCATACTCATCCGCAAAGTAGCGGTCGCCGAACTCGACCAGCCGTGGATCCTGCCCGCCGCGGGCCCATCGTGCCGCTTCCTCGGCCCACCGCGTTCGTTCGCTCGGAGCATCGTCGCGGTCGTGCGTGGTGAAAAGCAGCGGAGCACCCGTTTGGCACAAGCGGTGGATCTCCCTCAGAGCCTGTCGGCGATTCTCCCGTCCAGGAATCTGCATCAGCCCGTTGAACGCAAAGATTGCCCCGTTGTAAAGGTCACCTAATGGGTGACATTCATGGAGGCGAGTTGCGTCGGCTTGGATAAAGGTGATGTCAGTGGCGCCACGTTCTGCGGCGAGGCTGCGAGCCTGCTCGAGCAGCTCGCCAGAGAAATCGACGGCGGTGAGATGGCGGTAACCCAATCCCCACAGGCCCAGGGTTACCCGCCCGGCTCCGCAGCCGAGCTCGAGCAGGCAGGCGGTGCGATCGGGAAAGAAGCGCTCGATCAGCAGCCGCTCGGAAGCCCACAGCCCGAGGTGGTGCGCGGCTCGGGTGTAGTGGAGCACCGCGTGGATGTCGTCGAAGTCGCGGCGGACCGTTTCGGCGGAAATCTTGTCGCTCATTTTCTTCGCCAAGTCGCGATGAACATACCGTTGGCATTGTGTTCATGCGGCCAGAGAACAAGCGCAGATGGTCCCGCTGGAACCGGATGCGCAATCCCGACGGGGAGAGGAATCGGCGTTGCTTCGAAGTTTGGGTGGGCCGACGCGAAGGCGTCGGCAACGGCAGTGGTTTCCGCGCGGGCGAGGGTGCATACGGCATAGACCAGTCGGCCTCCGGGTTTGAGACCGGCAGACGCGTGGTCGAGCAGACGACCCTGCACAGCAGCCAGTTCCCTGACATCGTGGGGGAAAGTGGTCCAGCGGGCGTGCGGGTTGCGCTGCCAGGTGCCGATGCCGCTGCAGGGTGCGTCGACGAGCACGCCGTCAAATTTCGTTTTGGTGGGCAGGCGCGGACTGCCGTCCCAGGGTGCAGCACGATAGTTGTAAACTTGGGCGCGGGCGGCGCGACGTTTCAGCAGTGCGAGGCGGCGGGCCGAACGGTCGCTTGCCCAGAGCAGGCCCTTATTCTGCATCAGATCGGACAGGTGCAGCATCTTGCCGCCCTCGCCCGCACAGGCATCCCACCAGGTTTCGCCGGGTTGAGGCGCACAGGCGTGGCCAACCAGTTGTGAAGCCAAATCCTGGATTTCGAACAAGCCCTTGTGAAATGCGGCAGTGCGAAAAAGATCGTGCGAGCCGGTATAACGCAAGCAGGTCGCGAGCAAACCCGCTCTTCCTGTCGCCGGAGGCGGTGCGCAATTGCCGAGTTCGCGGGCGAGTTGTTCAATCTTACCGGATTTAGCACGGAGCCATAAGGCCGGCTCTCGTTGCAATTGGCGAAGCCAGGCGAGCGGAATTTCATCCATTTCATTCTTCAGCCATTCGGGCACCGCGCGCGCGGCCAATGCCTCCGATTTTATGCACGCTGGATTGGTGTCGAAGCGGCATTGAAGTTCCAGTGCAGCTTCGACCTGGCGCAGCAGCGTATCACGCCGATCGAGCCATTGCAGCCACCGGAAGTAGGCGAACACGGCGCGGGAAATGTCGCGGCGCTGCTCTGCGGTGAGACGGCGCGAACGTCTGAACTCTTCCCGGAGTGCATCGTCGGCCGGCATGTCCGAACTAATCTGGCCGAGGACGCGGGCGGCGTGGCTTGAATAGGCACCGGCAGGCTTCATCATGTCTTGGAAAGGGGGCGCCGGAGATGGAGCCAAGCGATTTCTCGGTTAAAGAGGCATGTTTTATGGCTGCTCATGCACGCCTGGTCCATTTGCGGAATTCCTTGAGCTGAAGCGGGCGGGATTCGACCAGCACCCCGGTGACGGCGGAGTGGCCGCGCAGCTCCTGAAAGACCGGCTGGGCCACCCGCCAGGCGAAACTGTAGCCGGTTTCGGCCATGGCGGCGACGCGGTCGCCGACCACAAATCCCAACTCGACGCGGGTTTCGCCGCTGGCGGCATCAATGGCGGCGCGGAGCTTTTTCAGGAAGTCAGCCAGCTCCGGATGTTCGGGCTGGAGCAGCCAGACGATCTTGCGCACGTGACTGGCGATGGCGGCGTCGAGCGGATAGCATTCCCGGCAGTTGAGACGGATGCCGTCGTTGCCGCGGAGGACGGTGCCGAGCACCACGACCGGTTTATTTTCCTCCAGGGATTTCCCATATTCCGCAAAAGCGTCGGCGTACATGTTCAGCGACACGGAGGCGCGCTTCGAGGCGAGGTTGAACAGCGCCCACGGGCGGTTATCACGGCGCGAAAGCTTTTTGGTGATGTTGGAGGCGACGCCGCAGAGGCGAAATTCAGCCCGGTCCCCGAGGGCAAGCACCTCCTCTTCGGTGTGCGAGGAAATCGCCTCGGCCAGCTCCGCATAAGCGTTCATCGGATGGCCGGAGATGTAGAAGCCCAGCAGTTCCTTCTCGAATTGCAGGCGCTCAATCAGGGGAAAATCCGCATGCCGGTCATTGCCGTTCCGTCGAGTCGAGGGAGTCGCGGCTCCTTCGGCGCCATATTCGGGCTCATGGAGCAGATCGAGGAAGGAGTGCTGGCCGGCGGCGGCGTCGCGTTGGCGCGCGGCAACCGAAGAAAGCGCCTCATCGATCTGTCCAAAGAGCACGCCGCGGGCTTCGCCTGAAAAATCGAACGTGCCCGTTTTGATCAGGCACTCCAGGACACGCTTGTTGATAGCCCGACCGTCAGCGCGGCCGATGAAATCGTGAAAGTCGCGGTAGGGTCCCCCGGCCTCGCGCTCGGCGATGATCCTCTGCGAGGCGGATTCGCCGACCCCCTTGATGGCGCCAAGACCGAAGCGGATCCGGGCCCCCACCGGGGTGAAATTTTCGCGCGATTCGTTGATGTCCGGGCCGAGCACCTGGATGTCCATCGCGCCGCATTCGTTGAGAAAATGGGCGATCTTTTCGGCATTGCCCAGTTCGACACCGAGCACGGCCGCCATGAACTGCACGGGATAATGGGCCTTCAGATAGGCGGTGCGGTAGCTGATGACGGCGTAGGCCGCGGAGTGGGACTTATTGAAACCGTAGCCGGCGAATTTTTCGAGCAGGGCGAAGATTTCGAGCGCCTTCTTTTCGGGGATGTTGTTGGTCTTCTTCGCGCCTTCGACGAATACGCTGCGCTGCTGGTCCATCTCCTCCGGCTTTTTCTTGCCCATGGCGCGGCGCAGGAGGTCGGCGCCTCCGAGCGTGTAGCCGGCGATCCGGCGCGCCGCCTCCATGACCTGCTCCTGATAGACCATGATGCCGTAGGTTTCGTGGCAGACGTCCTCGAGGAGGGGGTGGGGATATTCAATGGCCGACGGATCCTTTTTGCCGCGGATGTACTCGGGAATCAGATCCATAGGGCCGGGACGGTACAGGGCGATAAGGGCCACGATCTCCTCGATGGCGCCGACGTTGAACTGCCGGCATAGCGCCTGCATGCCGCTTGATTCGAGCTGGAATACGCCGGTGGTGCGGCCGGAGTTCAGCAGCGCAAACGTGCGGGCGTCGTCAAGCGGTATGGCATCGATGTCGAACTTCGGGTCGGCGGTGCGGTGGATGTGATCGACGGCGTCCTGGATGACGGTGAGGGTCTTGAGACCGAGGAAGTCCATCTTGAGGAGCCCGAGCTTCTGCACGGGATCCATCGCGTATTGCGTGGTAACATCGCCTTCCTGCAGGGTGAGGGGCACAAATTCGCTCAACGGGCGGTCGGCAATAATTATGCCGGCTGCATGTTTGCCGGTGTTGCGCACCATTCCTTCGAGGACAAGCGCCTGGTCGATGATTTTCTTGGTGGCGGGATTGCGCGCGATCTCCTCGCGCAGCTCGGCGGACTTCTCTATGGCAGTCTTGAGATCGATATTGAGCTCGTCGGGAACCATCTTCGCGAGCCGGTCGGCCTCGGCGAAGGGCAGATTGTGCACACGAGAGACATCGCGGATAACCATCTTGGCCCTGAGCGTGCCGAAGGTGATGATGTTGGCGACGCACTCCTGGCCGTATTTCTCGCGGACGTAGCGGATGACCTCATCGCGGCGGCGCATGCAGAAATCGATATCGAAGTCAGGCGGCGACACGCGTTCGGGGTTGAGGAAACGCTCGAATAGCAAGCCGAAACGGATAGGGTCGATGTCGGTGATACCAAGCAGATAGGCGACCAGGCAACCTGCGCCTGAGCCTCGGCCCGGACCGACTGGAATGTCATGCTTCTTGGCCCAATGGATGAAATCCCAGACGATCAGGAAGTAGTCGATGAAGCCGGTTTTCTTGATGATGCCGAGTTCATAGTCTGTGCGCGCGACGAGCATGCCGGCGCGGTCCGGATCGGCAGCCTCGGCAGGGGCATGGTATTCGACACCATAGCGGCGGCGGAGGCCGGCTAAACAGAGATCGTGCAGGTAACCTGCCCGGTCGGTCTTGATTTCGAGAGGAAGAGGATAAACCGGGAAGCGATTCTTGCCGAATTTGATGCTGAGATCACACATTTCGGCGACCGCCTGGGTGTTGGTGATGGCTTGCGGCACCTCGCGAAAAATCTGCTCCATCTCGGCGCGCGTTTTGAGATAAAACTGCGGAGTGGTGAAGCGCATGCGATCGGCATCGTCGATCTTCGAGCCTGTCTGGATGCACAACATGGTATCGTGCGGCGAGGCGTCGGCGGCGTCGACATAGTGCACGTCGTTCGTGCACACAACCTGCAGGTGGAATTCCTGCGCGAGCTTGAGCAGGAGCGGAGCGATCCGGCGCTGCTCGGGGATGCCGTGGTCCTGCAATTCGATGAAGAAATTTTCACGGCCGAACATGTCCACGAAATGCGCCGTGGACTTTCGTGCGTCCTCCCAGCGGTCCTGCAACAGGAATTGCGGCACCATGCCGGCGAGGCAGCCGCTGAGCGCGATCAAGCCCTGTGCGTGTGCAGCCAGCGTGTTGAGGTCGGTGCGCGGCTTGTAATAATAGCCCTTCAGATGCGCGTCAGACACGAGCTTGAGCAGGTTCTGATAGCCCTGCGTGTCGCGGGCGATAAGGCCCAGATGGTAGTAGCCTTTTTCGCCCTCGGCCCGGGCCGTTTTTTCCAGACGCGAACCCTCGACGAGGTAGATTTCGCATCCGACTAGCGGCTTGATGCCCTTGGCCTTGGCCGCGCGGTAAAAATCGAGCGCGCCAAACAACACGCCGTGATCGGTGAGGGCGATGGACTTCATGCCCGAGGCCGCCACCCGGTCGATCAGGCGGTCGATGCGGCAGGCGCCATCCAGCAAACTGTAGTCCGAATGGACGTGGAGGTGGACAAAATTGGTATCTGATGAGGGCACGAATCAGTGATGGGAATCAGGGGCTTACGTGTGCGCAAGCCATAATCCGGCCATATCCGTCCGTCCGCCGATTCCGCCCTGGAATGGTGGCGAAAAATTGCAGTTGACGGTGGCGAGAGCTGCTGGCTTTGTGTCCGTTTCTCCAGTCAGAAACCATTTTCCTCCACATGTCCATCGAGATCAAAATGCGCAAGAATGAGCCAATCGATCGTGCGATTCGTCGCATGAAGAAGAAGCTCGAACGCGAGAATATCATCAAAGACGTGCGCGCCAAGCGTTACTATGAGAAACCCTGCGAGCGTCGCCGCCGCAAGGAAAAGGTTGCGGCCTTCACGGCGATGCTGCGCGCCCGCTACGCGAGCTAGGGATACAGCCATCTTTCATGGCCGGTAGTGCGTCACAGGGCGCGCTGCCGGCTTTTTTTTTGCCGATTGGCTGGCTTGCGTTTGACGGACATAATGTGGCTTAGTTCAGAGTGATGAAGCCACTTGTTGCCCTTTCCACTTGCTGGAACTCGCATCGCCATACCGACGGCTATGCGTTGATCAGGGAAATCGCCGATTTGGGCTTCAGCTGGGTGGAACTCAGCCATGGCGTCCGTATCACCTTGGTGCCCGGCATTCTGCGCGCATTGGAGGAGGGGATTGTCAAAGTCTCTTCCTGCCACAATTTCTGTCCCCTGCCGACAGGGGTGATGCACGCAGCACCGAACCTCTACATGCCTTCCTCGCGCGATGCCCGCGAACGGGACCAATGGCTCCGGCACTCCAAAAGGTCGATTGATTTTGCCCATCAGGTGGGATCCAGACGGCTGGTAGCCCATCTCGGCAGCATCGAGTTCTTCTGGTTTAATCCTGTCCGCCGGCTGGACCGGTATTTCCGCGCCCATCCCGGCACGCAGCCGGCGCAGGATGAGGCCTATCAGAAGCTGCTGGCGAAAGCCCTGGCTCGGCTGCGGGCCCGCATGCCGGAGTTTTGGGCCAACACCAGGACAGGCATTGTCGAGTTGTTGCCTTATGCCGAACAGAAGGGGGTGACGCTGGGCTTCGAGAATCGCGAAGGTTTCGAGGAGCTGCCGCTCGACGCCGATCATGGCGGGCTGCTGGAGTCGCTGCCGCCACTCGCTCCTGCCGGCTACTGGCATGATACCGGGCACGCGGATATCAAGGAAAAGCTTGGGCTCCTTGATCATCGCCAACACTTGGAAAGCAACGCCCCCAAGGCGATCGGGTTCCACCTGCACGATGTGAGCAGAGAAGGAGGGCACGATCACCAGCCGATTGGTTCGGGGCGCATCGATTTTGAGATGGTGAGCGAGTTCTGGCGGCCGGAGCACGCGCTGGTCATTGAACTGAGCCCCCGGCTTTCGACCGAGGAAGTGCTGTTGTCGAAAAAACGGGTGGAAGCACTGGTAGACCGGCGGTTTGGCTAAAGCGAAGGATCTCCGAGCCGTCACCGTTCCAAATGATCACAGTGCGAGCAGTTCTCGCACCCAGCGCCGGTGTGGACCGGAGAGTGCGAGGCGGTCCAAATCGGCGATACGCACCCATTCAAGCGCAGAATTGCGCCGGGCGCAGGCGAGCAAATTTGGAGAGGGGGTGTACCTGTATATGGCTTCGGTAATCCGAAATCGGGTGATCGTGCGGCGTTTCCGGGCCACCAAGACGGGCACGTCCGTTGGGTGGGCCGCCATGCCAAGATCCCCGGCTTCCGGCAGTTCGTGCAAACCGGCGAGCCGTTGCGCCTTGGCGTGCGCCCGGCGGAGCAGCAGCCGGCCTCGATGTTCGCACCAGACGCGATTGACCAGCTTCTTCTCAACTTGTTTCGACATCAGGCGCGGAAATTTCCCCGGATGGGGCGTGGTTCGTGCCGTACAAAACCTCGCAACGGGGCAGATGAGACACCTGGGCTTCTGACGCAGGCAGACGGTGGCGCCCAGTTCCATCATCGCCTGGTTATGGAGGCCGGGATCGGCCCCCTCGATAAGGGCTGCGGCGCGCGGAGCGAAATACCGTGCGGCTTCGGTGCTGTGGCGGAAGAGCCGCTTCGTCCCGGTCAGGCGAGCAAGGATGCGCACGACATTGCCATCCACGCAGGCCTCAGGCTGGCCGAATGCGATGCTAGTGATGGCGGCGGCAGTATAAGGGCCGATGCCTGGCAGTTCGCGCCAGACCTCGGGCCGGGTCGGCGGGGCTGGCAGGAGGGCAAACGCTTTTGCCAGCCGGTGCAGATTGCGGGCGCGCGAATAGTATCCTAAACCCTCCCAGAGTTTGAGTACTTTCGCCTCGGGCGCGGCGGCGAGCGCGGCGAAATCCGGCAGTTCGCGCAGCCAGCGCGCGAAATAGGGTTGAACCGTGGCAACCTGCGTCTGCTGGAGCATGAATTCAGACACTACCGTCTGATAGAGCGATGGGGACTTGCGCCATGGCAGGCGGCGGTGATGCACGCGATACCAAGCGTGCAGGGCCTTCTGAAAGGCAGGGCGGGCTTCAGCCAAGGAGGGCATGGCAGGGAATTGGCTGCAAGATGGCCCTTGGGGATCAAGAAAACAACTCTTCGGGGGTTGTTTTTCCTTTTTGCGTTTTTGACGCTTCTTTGCGGTTATTTTTTTCCAATGAAGAAACGGCCCGACGACGCCGAAGAGAAATCCAAGGCGCTGACCACCTACACCATAAAGCTCGACGATGCGCAGATGGAAAAGCTGCGCGCCGCATGCGAGGCGCGGCATTGGGAGCAGGCGGAAGTTCCGTACGCACGTTTTGCTTTTCGTGCGCATAAGGTCAGCGTGACCGCCTATGAGAGCGGCAAGGTTGTGGTGGCCGGCAAGGAAACCGAGGACTTTGTGCAAAATGTCATTGAGGCCGAGGTGACCGGCACCCCGCGCCTGGGGTATGATGCGGTGCACCATCCCGAGTGGTTCGAACCACATGCCGGACTCGACGAAAGCGGCAAGGGCGACCTTTTCGGGCCCGTCATTGCGGCGACGGTGATAGCTGAGAAGGCGGCAGTGGAGTCATGGCTCAAGGCCGGCGTGCGCGACAGCAAGAAGATCGTTGACACCCAGATATTGAAACTCGACGAGCTGATCCGCGGCACACCTGGCGTTGTGGTCGAAACCTGCTTCTGTGGAATGCCGAAATACAACGACTTGATGTTGAAGCCGCATGCCAACCTCAACCGTCTGCTCGCTTGGCAGCATGCCACCGCGTTGGATCAGGCGCTTACAAAGAAGTGGGTGCCGTGGGGATTGCTGGACCAGTTCTCCAAGCAGCCGCTCGCGCAGCGCGAGCTGGCAAATAAAGGAGCAAAAAATTTCGACCTCAAAATGCGTCCCAAGGCCGAGGAGGATCCCGTCGTCGCGGCTGCATCGATCGTGGCGAGGGCGGAATACGTCCGGCAAGTGCAGCAGCTCTCGCGGAAATTTGGCGAGCGTCTGCCCAAGGGTGCCGGAGCCCAGGCCAAGTCGCTCGCCGCGCATATTGTGGCCAAGCTTGGTGCGCCGGCGTTGCGAGAATTCGCCAAGCTGCATTTTCGCACAACCTACGAAGTAGTGGCGGCGGCGGGTCAGCTTGGCAAATTACCGCTGCCTGAACCAAAGGAGCGAACCGAGTGGAAGCGATGATCTCGATTTGCGGTCGCAGGTCAGGGCGGACTTCGATCTCAACCAGCCGGGAATGATTCTCTGCTGTCGTTTTTTGCAAAATGCGGAAGCGTCGCAAGTTGCGAGGTTTTGACCTCAGGCAAATATATGGATTTGACAGCCTGATCGGCGTCGACGAGGCCGGCCGGGGGGCATTGGCCGGTCCGGTGGTGGCTGCGGCGGTGTTGGTCACCCAGGATTTTTTAGAGGGGCGATGGGCAATCACTAAGGCCAATCGGGTTAATGATTCAAAACAGCTGACCGCGGCAGTCCGCGAAGAACTATGGGCGGAATTTGACCGGCTCGCTGCGTCGCGGTGCATCCACGCCAGCACAGGTGTAGCCAGCGTGGCCGAGATTGAGACGCTCAATATCCTTGGCGCCACTAAACTCGCCATGCACCGCGCTATAGAAGGCATCTATCCGCCCGCATTTTTTCAGTCTCGATCGGAACCAGAGCTTTTCCCAAGTGCCAGTGAGCAAGCTTGTTGCACTCAAAAAATATCCTGCAGAATTCTCATAGATGGACTGTCATTACGCGATTTCTCCTATCCGCATACCGGCGTGGTGAATGGGGACGCTCGTTCTCTCTGTGTGGCAATGGCATCGATAATTGCCAAGGTGACTCGTGACCGACTAATGGACGAACTCGACCGGGCGCATCCGGGCTATGGACTGGCGCAGCACAAGGGTTATGGGACAGAGGACCACCGCATGGCTGTACTCAAACTCGGCCGCAGCGCCATCCATCGCGACACATTCCTACGCAAGCTTTTAGCCAAGACCCGCGATCTCGAAGGACAGATGACATTGTTTTCATGACGAAACATTAAGACACACTTAATGCTCTTGTAATATGAATCTGCCATAAGTTAATTCTCTCTTTTCCAACCATGAATAAACACAAGCTGACTATCGTTGCCCTATCCTTGGGCATGTTGTGCGCCTGCGGCAGTGCCGTGGCTCAAAGCTCTGATGAGCGACTGAACCGACTCGAATCACAGGTTCAGAAGCTCTCGCAAGAAAATGCTGATCTTAAAAAACAGCTTGGCCTTACGGATACCAAAACCACGCCGTCGTTGGTTCGTCCGGGCGGGAACACTTCGAACCTGTCTGTTGGCGGCTTCCTGATGGGGCAAGCTGAATTCGGCAATGCGCCCGATTCTCGCTTCGCTGGCATGGATGACCGGTTCTTCTTCCGTCGGGCCCGCATTAATGTCGCCGGTAACTTCGACCCGGTACCGTGGGATTTTAAGACCGAAATCGACATGCAGGGCAATACGCTTGGTGCAAGCACGGGCAACACGTCCCGGGCCAACGAGATTTTCATCAACTGGCACCAATACAGCTTCGCCAATCTGCGTTTCGGCCAGCTCAAGCCTGCTTTTGGCTACGAGCAGCTCACGAGTGATACCAAGACTCCCACCATCGAGCGTTTCCTGGCCAACGACCGCCTGATCGACGGTCGTAACCTCGCCGTTGGCGCCGCCGGTAATTTCGCAAACTCGAAGTTCACTTATTACGCGGTTTTGGCCATGGGCAACGGCTCCAATGTCAGCAAAAACGACAACAATAAGTTCCAGCCGTCCCTTCGCGTCACCATGGCCCCATACACCGGCAAGCTTGGCGACATGAACAGCAAGCTTACTCTCGGTGCCAACATTCTGAGTGATGAGAATACCGGCCTTTCGCGGTCGGATCTTGGCCTCACCGGCAACTCCTTCACCGGCAAGCGCGACATGTATGGAGTCGATGCGCAATGGACCCTGGGAGACTTCTATCTCGGAGGCGAGTATATCGAGTGCAAATTCCGCCCGGAAAACAACGTGCCGTTCGATTCCTTCCGCGCCAAAGGCTGGCATGGGACGCTGGGATATTTCGTCATCCCCGGCAAGGTGCAGACTATTGTCCGCCGCGAGCAGTTCGATGGCAACAAGGCGATCGGTGGCAACACGTTCAAGGAATGGGTGTTCGGCATCAACTACTACATCAAGAGCTATGACGTGGAACTTCAGGCCAATTACATCATTGGGGATGGTCCCGGCGATACGTACGACAAAGGCCGGTTGTTGACGCGCGTCCAAGTCTGCTACTGATTAATCGGGCATTGGGCCTTCCTCCCTATGCCCGGAAAAAAACATAGCTCTCTCGATCGCGTCCTCGGCCGGCTCGACCAGCTCGACGAGGTCAACCTGCACAATCTCGTGCAGCGCTTGGCCCGGGAGCGGGCGGTGCTGGAAGCGGTGTTCGATACGCTGCAGGAAGGCGTGTTGGTCATCAATGCCGAAGGCGCGATCGAATACGCAAATGAATCGGCCGGTCGCATGATCGGCCTCAAGGAAACGGCCGCGGGCACAGGGTCCGCGGCCATTTTATGGCGCCTGGGGCCGGGCTTGCGCGCCACGATCGAAGGCGGTGAAGGTGTCCGCCATGACGATCGGCTCCCGATTGTCACGCGGGAATTTGAAATCGCCTACCCGCAGCCCCGCGTGGTGCGGCTCTATATGGTTCCTTTTCACGGCGGAGAGAGGGGTGGGGCGAGGTTTGCCATAATCCTTGCCGACATTACTCGCGACAAGAAGTCGACCGAGGAACTGCTCGAAAACGAACGCATCTCGTCGATACTTCTGCTCGCGGCCGGGGTCGCCCACGAACTGGGGAATCCGCTCAATTCGCTGACCATCCACCTGCAACTTATCGAGCGCAAGCTGCACAAACTGCGGGCCTCGAAAGAGGCGGCGGCGCTGGGCGAATCCGTCCGGATTTGCCAGCAGGAAGTGCAGCGCCTCGACGGCATTATTCGCAATTTCCTCGAGGCCATACGTCCGCGGCCGCCCGATCTGGCCGAAACCCATCTGGTCGAGGTCATCGAGGACGTTCTGCGCTTCCAAGCCAAAGAGCTGGAGGACCGCGGCATTGCGGTCGAGGGCGAGCTGCCTGCCAGTACACCGGTCATCATGGCCGACCGAGACCAGCTTAAGCAGGTTTTTTTCAATCTGGTGAAGAATGCGATGGAAGCGATGCAGCCCGGCGGCCGGTTGGGCATCAAAGTGCGGGCCGATGACGATTCAGTCTTTGTGCGTCTGGCTGATACCGGCACCGGCATTAAACAGGAGGATCTGGCGAAACTCTTCCAGCCCTATCATACGACCAAAGCGACGGGCCACGGCCTCGGCCTCATGATCGCGCAACGCATCATGCGCGACCACGGCGGTCATGTCGGGATCGAGAGCAAGCAGGATGTGGGCACGGTCGTGACGCTGCAATTCCCCCAGAAGCATCGCCGCGTACGGATGCTCAAAAGCGGCGTCTCATAGTTCGCCGCTCGCAGAATTCCTGCAGTGTCGAGTTTGTTGCCAGAGGGAGTGCACGCTCGCTCTTGCGGCCCCAAGGAACCACGTCTGCTCAGCGTTCGCTCACATTCCGTCGGCGGGTGTCTCCCCCGTCGTTTTCTCGAACCGGGGACGATAACGCGGGCGCCGCGGCGGGATTGGAAGAGGGAGACTGCGGGGAAAAGGAGGGGGCCGGCGCAGGGGAATGGATAGGGGAGGACCTTTCTGGGTAAGGACGGGAGCCGATCGAGGGGCGAGAGGGGCGTCGTGCGGGTGTCTCAGTGGGCCGTTCGGTGCCCGGGGTTATGATCGTGGGCCGCGAAGGGCGCGGTGGATTCTGGGAAACGTCCGCCGGCGGTCGCGCCGCCGGCAAGGGGGGACGATGACGCGGCGAATGGCTCGGTTGAGCCATAGGGGCAGGTGGGGCTGTCACTGGGTGATGGATCCTCAACGAGCTATAATACGGCAACGGACTATAATACGGATAGCCAAGACCATTGTAATAGTAGTTGTAGGGCCAGAGGGGAAACGTCGGGTAGGGTGAATAAATCGGATTATATGTGCTGCTGTCGGGGGTATAGCTGTAACGGCTGCCATAACTGGGCGAAACGTAGGCAATCGCAGGCGGTGCCCCCCATGCATGGGTTCCAACCAGACGAACACGGAAGACCGTGTCGGCGCGGGTGGGGTCGTCGATGAACCTCATGTCCTTTTCGGCCAGGCCAGTGTCGATCAAATACTGGATAAGGTCATTCTCTACAGTCTTAAGTTGGGCCTGGGACAGCACACCGGTGTCGTCTACTGCGACGATGGCAAAAGTAAGCGGCTCCCGGGCTGATTCGGTCGTGTGCGAGACGCAACCCGACTCCAGCAAGGCGATGAACAGCACAATCACGAGGCTGGGAATAAGCGGTGACCTTTTCATGACGGCTATTTCCGCAATGGTAGACTGCTTGGGATGACCCGATTTGGGGCAGGATGTTCCTGCTTCATGTGGGCCATGTGCGGGGGCATCAGCTGGGTTCTTGGAGTGAAAGAAGAAGTGGTGCAGCAAATCGGCCCACTATCAGGCGAGAAAGGGATTACTTGACATGCTCCTCCGCCCAGCGGGAGAGAAAAACAGCGATCTCCCGGTTGTTCTTTTCTAGCATCATCATGTGTCCATTCCCGTGGATGCCCACCTCCGGGAGTCGGACGAAGTCGACTCTGACTCCCGCTTGGGTAAGATAATTGACAGTGCAATGGTCATAGCACGCATGTTCCGAAGCCTCGCTCGTAAGGATCAGAATCGGGATATTGCGCAGGTTGGGCAGTCCATGAACGGGCTCGGTCTGCAGTCGGCCCAAGCTGAGGCTAGGGCCTTCGGGCGAGGCTTGATCGGCGAGATGCAATTGAGACAGATCCGTAACCGGAGGGTCGTATGTGATTGGGATGGCGGTCAGCCCCCAGCCCCAGGTCTCGTTGCTTCGGTTTTTGGACTTCGGTTCCACCACTGGTGCCCCGCCAGGCTCCACCGCGAGAATCCCCCTGACCAATTGGGGTCGGGCGTCGGCGATCAACCAGCCATAGGGACCGGACTGGGAGTGCGTCAGAAGAATCGCCGGGCCGATTTTATCAAGCAGTGCAATCCCTGCATCCCGATTCAATTGCTGGGTCAGGCGGGCGTTGGCGATGTAAGGAACCTGGGAGGCGTAGAATTGATCGAAAATAGAATCACCAATCCGACCTTTCAGCGGCCCGTCGCCCGGCCATTGGGTATGAAGGTGCGCTTGGGGCCAAAGGTTATACCGCTCCGGGGCAGTCCAACGCCGTTCCGCCTGCAGCGCGGGGATGCGGGTCGTCGACCCGTACAAGTCGGACGCATAAGCCGATTTACCACGTCCAGCCTGATCGACGACGTAGACGGTGTATCCCAGTTCGAGAAAAATATCCGCCCATCCCTTCCGGCCGTCGGGGGTTCCGGCGAAGTTGGTGCCGGTCTGGCCAGCGCCATGGATCATTACCACCGGGTAGCGATGTGTCACTCGGCTGGGCTTCGCATAACGGACATACATTTGCCCCGCAAAATATTTTCCCCCTGGGCCGTCGTAGTATTTCCCGCCGGCGAAGAAGTATCCTTGTTTGTCCAGAACTGCAGAACATCCGCGAGATGCAACGTGATCTTCTGCTTGGGCTTGACCACTTGTGCAGGCAAGGAAAAGGACCAGAAGCAGTGCCGATATTATTGGCCGGACCGTAGTCTGTCCAAGGCCGTGGCACGGTTCATGAAAGTCGGGCAAGGTTGATATCAGCAGTGCTGGCACGCACTGAAATGTTCAACCTGCGCGATTGAAGCGCAAGGTGCAAACCATGCCCATTAGATTATTTGGGCGGCGGGAAGGGCTTTTAAACGAGGGTGGCCACAAACCAGAATGTTCCTGCATCGTGGTTAGTGCCCGCATGAGTTATTATGGTGGAACAAATATGAGTCGGACAATGTGGACGTTAGTTTAAGGAACACTTTCTTGTAGGCTTCAAAAAGGAAGGCGCGCATAGCGCGCCTTCACCGGGAAAGCCATCCGGTAGCCAAGCTCGGCAGGTTCGGATTTGTCTGCGCCGGGAGTGCTCGGGAGGGCGGCGACGGCGCACCGCCTTCCGGGGCATGGCAGCAATCGTAACTTATCGGATCGTCATTTTACTGATGTGGCTCGGCTCAGTTTTTATCTAATTCCGAAGGATCCAACCTTGCCGTCCTTCATGCTTAGCCTTGCCAGGGCATCGTCGCTCCCATCCTGGAAACTCACCTTCCAGAGTGTGATATGGTGCCCCTTCTGCTTCAGTTCTCCCAAATAGGATACTTCATGCCCGGCCTTCAACTTGGGCGCCAAGCGGGTCGCGACGGCATTAAATTGCTCCGGCTTCATCTTCTTGAAGGCAGTCGTGCCATCGGCGATATAGGAGGAATAATCAGCCGTTTGGAGAGCGCGAATCAGCTTTGCGGAGAGCGCGGCATCTTCTTTGGAAGCTTCAAATGCTAATGTTAACGCCGAACTGCTGACAAGCAAGGCAGCGGTAATGATCATCATGCGGATTGTTTTTGTGTTCATAGGGGAAGGGCCGTGAGTCAGCGCCCCCTCCCACCAGTCCGTCAAATTCTCCGTCTACATGAATTCATGTAGGGCTACCTGCGACATCAGGGAGATGAAAAACAGAGGGTGCCGATAATGCCCCTGATCGCGGAAAACACGGTTTGAGCCGTAAATCGTCTAATGAAGCAGGGGCAGGACCAAAGGCGGCAGGAATTTTCTCGACCCAACATGAAAGTCCAAAGTCATCCCTTCGGGTTGTTGGAGATAAGGGTAAATCCAAGGTTCTCCATATCCTGGCTCCAAGTTTCAACCCCGCCCACTGGGTCATCCCGTCTCATTTCCCGTTGACCGAGGCTGGGGCTTTGCTGTGATGGATTCATGGTGCCGAGCGTCTTAATTGTAGATGACGAGAAGCACACCCGTGAAGGGTTGCAGCAAGCGTTGCAGGAAAACTATGACGTTTCGGTGGCGAGCAGCGCTGACGAAGCGTTCAATCTCATGGAGGCACAGGAATTCGAGGTCATCGTTACCGATCTGCGCATGCCGGGCAAATCCGGCCTCAAGGTGATCGAAAAGGCCCTGGCGCTGCCCAATCGCCCCGCCGCCATCATGATGACCGCCTATGGCAACATCGAGTCGGCAGTCGAGGCGATGAAGCGAGGAGCGGTGGATTTCCTGACCAAGCCGGTCAACATCGAGCGTTTGGAAATCCTGATCCAGCGGGCGCTCAAGACCAGAACGCTCGAGGTCGAGGTGAAGCAGCTGCACGAACGTCTCGACAGAAAATTCAGTTTTGAAGGCATTGTCGGGCACTCGGGAAAACTGGCCGAGGTGATTGAGAGGGTGCGACTGGTGGCGCCGTCCAAGGCGACGATTCTCATCGAAGGCGAGTCTGGTACTGGCAAGGAGATGATCGCTCAGGCCATCCACCAGGCGAGCCCGCGGGCACGCGGGCCGTTCATCGCCGTCCATTGCGCGGCGCTGTCGGAAAACCTGCTCGAGAGCGAACTCTTCGGCCACGAGCGGGGCGCATTTACCGGAGCCATCGAACGCCGGGTGGGACGGTTCGAGTCGGCCGATGGCGGCACGCTATTCCTCGATGAGATCGGCGAAATCTCCGGTTCGACGCAGGTCAAGCTGCTGCGCTTTCTCGAGACCAAGGCTGTCGAGCGTGTAGGCGGCAACAAGCCGCTCGAGCTCGATGTGCGGCTGGTGGCAGCTACAAACCGCAATCTCGAACAGCTCGTGAAGGACGGCAAGTTCCGCGAAGACCTGTTTTTTCGCCTGAATGTTGTGCGGATAACCCTGCCGCCGTTGCGTGACCGGAACGAGGACATTCCACTCTTACTCGACCATTTCATCAAAATCTTCTCCCAGGAGAACGGCTTCGCGCCGCTGACCGTTGAGCCCGGCGCATTGCGGCATCTGCAGGTCTACTCTTGGCCGGGCAACATCCGCGAGCTACGCAATTTCGCCGAAAACGCCGTGGTGCTTCGTCGCGGTGGCCAGTTGACTGAGTACGACCTCGAACCCAAATTCCGCGGCGGCCCGCCGGCCGGACTCGTGGCCGCACCCGGGGCGGACCCGGTGGCCAAGCATCTCTCGGTCGAAGAAAACGAGAAACGCCTGCTGCGCGAGGCGCTGCATCAGTCGCGAGGCAACCGCACGACCGCGGCTAAGCTTATGGGCATCAGCCGCCGCACCCTGCATCGCAAGCTGGCCCAATGGCCCGAGCTGGACGTGGTCGATTGATGCTTTTATGCGCGCCCCCTCAAAGGCTGGAGGTCAATCGTTGCTGCTCCCATCGCTTGCCTCGCCGGCCGATGGCTGTTTGCAGCAGTTCGAACATCATGGGCGCCGTGTCGGCTTCCCGAGCAGGACCGCTCCGACAATTCCTGCCGGCTTCCTCGCCGCGCCCCGGAGGGCAGCCAGGATGGTCGGGATCCCATGAAATCCGGCCAGGAATTCATTCACTGGCTCGAACTCGGCGCGGGGGCGCGTTGGTTGCGGCGCGCCGCCGTGCTGATGGGGGCGCTGGTGCTAACCCTGACCATTTCCTGGCGGCAGTTTCATGGACCCCAGGATGAAATGACGCTGCTGCAGGCCGACGTGGCACGGCAGCTCGTCTCCAGCCACAGCTTCACGACACTGGTGAACTATCCCCAGACCTATGCCGTGCTGAAGGAGCGAGGGGCACCCTTTGATGAGAAGAAGCCGTACCCTGAGCTGCATCAAGCGCCGCTGTATTCACTTTTGATCGCCGGGGCGATGGGGGTTATACCTACAAACTGGCGCGACGGGCTTTTCGCCCACCGGCCGCAGCCGCCGGAAGGGTGGGCGCTCGATTATTTGCTGCTCGGCCTGAATCTGATGCTGTTTTGGACGGCGGTGTTCCTGGCATGGCGGATGGCCCGCCGGCTGTTCGATGACCGCGTGGCATGGATCACAGTCCTCGGCATCGCGGTTTCGGTGACACTCTGGCAACGCACGGTGGCGGTGGATGGAATGCCGCTGCTCATGGTGCTCGTGCTGGCGGTGTTCGATGGGCTTGTCTCGATTGATGAGTTGCTCGAGGATGAAACATTGGAGCGATTCAGCCTCCCGCTTGGCTGGCGCGTTGTGCTGCTGGGATTATGGTGCGGCTTGTTGTTTCTGACGGAATATTCCGCGGGCCTCGTTGCTGTGGTGGTCGGGGGCTGGCTGACTTGGCGTATTCGCGGGGCGGCCCGTTGGCCGGCCGTGGGCCTATTTGCGGCGGCAGCGATCCTGCTCACAACTCCGTGGCTTGTGCGCAACGGAAATCTCACCGGCAGTCCGGTCGGACTGGCGTGGCAGAACCTTGCCCTGAAGGCGGGGGACAGTACGGCCGAGCCCGCGGCGCAGCGCAATCTGGCCACAAGTGACTCGCCGAGCCTCGATTTCAAGAAGCTGGGCAACAAGGGCCTCACGGGGCTGGAGCGCAATCTCAAGGAGCGGCTCTGGTCGGGCGGGGCACTCGTGTTCACGGCATTCTTTGCGGCGGGGCTGGCATATGAATTCAGGCACGCGCCGGCCAACCGGATTCGCTGGTGTTTTGCCGGGCTGCTGTTTGTCCTGTTTGTGGTTCAGCCGTTTTTGAATTCGGGCGAGAGCCTAAGACTGCCCGCGCACTATCTGGCGCCTTTGATCATCCTGTTTGGCGCGGCATTTTTCCTGGTGCTGGTGGACAGCCAGCCCGCGCTTGGCCTTCACTGGCGCTGGATTGCCGCCGGGGTGCTCATCCTGCAAGGCCTGCCGCTCGTGCGTGATGCCATGGAACCGCGCAAGGTTCATTTCTTCTATCCGCCGTATTTCCCGTCGTTGTTCATGGAGCTGCGCAAGGACGCCGAGAAGCGCTTTCTGCCTGGTACGGGCCTGGCGGCCGACGTGCCGGCCGGAGCGGCGTGGTATGGACGCGTCCGGACATGGGCGAAGCCCGAGCGGTTGAGGGACTTTCAGATGATTTTCGTTGAACAGAACATTGGGGCGTTGCTGCTCACTCCTGTCACCCTCGATCGCCCTTTTTTTACCGAACTGGCTGCGCGCAACGAGGACACGATTCGGATTTCCGACGCAGGAGGATGGGGCGGAGTCTACGCGGGCTTGGTGACCCGCCGGATGCCGGCCAATTTCCCGCTTAACCTCCCACCGCAGAAGCTCACCGATAATATTGTGCTGCTTCTGAATCCCGGTGCTCTGCAATTGCGAGGAAATTGATTGCCTTGGTTTGCTAAGCAGCCTAACTCTCCTCGATGTAGGGTTTTACCCGTTCCTCCATGAAAAAGCTCCTCACCTTTGTCTTTGCGGCGCTCTTCCTTCCCTCGCTGGTGTGGGCTGTTTATGCTCCAGTGCCCGATCAGGAACAGGGCAAGGCGCTCAGTTTTCGCATCAGTGCTGCGTCTTACTATGACACCAATCTGTTCGGCGCGGCGTCCGGCGCCATCGATAGCATGGTCTACAACGTGACGCCTTCGGTTTCCTTCAATGGTTCAGTAACCGACCAAACCTTTGTCTCCGCCGGCTACGATCTCAGCCTTGACCATATGCCGGACAGGCCCTCGGACCATACTTTGGTCAGCCAGACGCTAAATGCGCGCCTGGCCCATGCATTCACCCAGCAAACCAACGTTGATCTGACCGATATGTTTCAGATCGCCAAGAATCCGCAATCCCTGCTCGCCGGCATTCCGCTTAACACCGACCAATCCTTCAAGCGCAACGAATTTAGCGGACGGTTTGCGACTGCCCTGAATGCCAAGACCGGCGTCCTCCTCAAGTATCGCAATGTCATCTTCGACTACGACAACGCCGCGCTCGGCCACAGTCTCAACCGCATGGAGCACCTGACGGGCGTTGAGTTTTCTTACGCGTTCATGCCCGAGACCAAACTTGCCGGGGAGTACCGCTACCAAGCGATCGCCTACGACCACGCCAGCGATCAGAAGGACAAGCGTTCCCATTTTCTGCTCGGCGGAGTCGACCATGCGCTCGGGGAGAATATCACTCTCTCTGGCCGGGCGGGCGCGGAAGACCGGCGCCGTGAATCAGAGCGCAGTACCACCTCGCCGTACGCCGAGCTGACTGCTAATTACAGGTACGCCGTGAATTCATTTGTGACTGGCGGCTATACCTACTCCATCGACGAATCCTCGGATACCGTCCGCTTTACCGATTCCAAAGCGAACCGGTTCTTTGTCAATGTCCAGCATGCCTTGACCGCTCTTGTCAGTGCCTCCGGTTCATTCACCTATGAGGCGGCGCAACTGCAGGGCCGCCGCGGAGTCAACAATGTTGCCGAGGATACCATCCGCGCTGGCGCCGCTCTTACTTGGACACCCACCAAAAATTGGGCCGTGTCCGCCACCTACGACTACGATCACACGAGTTCGGATGATTCCAGCCGCCGTTTGAAGCGCAATCGGGTCGGGGGCAGCATGCGGTATTCGTTCTAGGCGTCCGGCGCCGTCCCGATGCCAGCATCCCCGCCCACCCAGGAGAACGCTACGCTCGCCGATTTTGTCGCGCTGCTGCGCCTCCGGCAGACGCTCGTCTTCCTCGTTTTTGCGCTCGTGTTGCTCACCACGATTGTCGTGACCGCCATGCTGCCCAAGTGGTACCTGGCGACCGCGAAGATCCGTGTCGAGAAACCGGAGAGCCAAGTGAAGCTCTTCCAAGCGCAGAATAACCCCTACTACGATCCCTATTTCATTCAGGATCAGTTCGAGATTATCCAGTCGGAAAAGATCCTTTACCCGGTCATCGACCACCTCGGGCTCAACGCCGTCCTCGGCCGAGAGATGAACAATGGGGTGCCACTCCCTTCCTCCATTTCCTACCGATACTTGATCAACAAGATGCTCCGGGTCGAATCCCGCCGCAGCACCTCGTTGATCGAGATCAACGTCTATGCCAAGGACCCGCCTCTGGCCGCCGCGCTCGCTAACGACATCGCCAAGGTCTATTCAGAGGACCGGATCACTCTTGCCACCTCCGATCAGCGCGAGGGGCTCGCCCAGCTCCGCAAGGAGCTCGATAAACAGGAGCATGTCGTCGTGGCCCAGCGCGACCGGGTCGAGAAACTCCGCAAGGAACTCGACATAGCCGGGGTCGACCTGACGGCCCGGTACAACGACATGGAAATCGAGACGCTGCGCCAAATGCAGAACTCTCTGATTGCGCTCCGGGTCGACGCCATCGGCCGCAAAACCCGCTGGGAGCGCTTTCGCGGCATCCCCGTCGAGGAACGCCGCAATCTGGTCAATTCCGAGCTCATCCAGGATTCCAACATCCAGAACCTCCTTCAGGCCTACCTGGTCGCGGAGCAGAACCTAGCCAAACTCCGGGGCAGGCTCGGTGAGGCGCATCCGGACCTCATCGCCGCTGTGGGCAATAGCGCCAAGATACAAGAGCAGCTCGACAACGCCCTGCGTGGCTACGAAAACGCTCTCGAGATCTCTTGCAAGGAGGCGGAGGCGAGGGTGAACGAACTCGAACGGCAGCTGGGGCAGGCCCGGGTTGACCAGATTCTTTCAGCCCGCGAACGCATGCGCCCCTTCGAGGAGGCCGCCCAGAAACTCGAGGACGAGCAGCGCCTGCTCACCACGCTCAAACTCACCCTCAGACAGCGCGAAATCGATTTCCAAGTTCCAAAGAAATCCATCGAGATTCTCAATCAGGCCGAACCACCCCGGTTTGCCAGCAAGCCCAACTGGGCGCTCAATCTCATTTTCGCCGTCGTGTTTGGCGCCATCCTGGGCGTCGGGACCGCAGTGCTGGTCGAGTATTTCGACACCAGTTTTCGCAGCGTCGCGGATGTCGAGAGCCGGCTCAATCTGCCCGTGCTCGGGGTAATTCCGTTCTCGCGTGAACCGGTCGAGCATCACGAGGCCGGCTCGCCTGAAGCCGAGCCCTTCCGTGTCTTGCAGACCAACATCAACCTCGCCCTCAAGGCCGGTCAGCCCACTGCATTGGCGATTCTCTCGGCCGGTCCCGGCGAGGGCAAGTCCACGTTGACCCGGCAACTGGCGCAGGCCATGGCGGCGGCAGGCGAGAGGGTGCTTCTCGTGGACTCGGATGTGCGAAGACCCATGCAGCACCGGCTGGCCCGGCTGGCCCGCGAGCCCGGTCTCACTGACGTGCTGCTCAACAAACTCCCCTGGACCGACGCCGTGCACCACGCGGTCGAGGGCGGGTTCGATATTCTGGCCAGCGGCACTACCGGCAACATTACCCTCAGCCTGCTGCACATCAACCGGCTGCGCGAGTTGCTGGGCGAATTCAAGCAGCGCTACGACAAAATCCTGTTGGACTCTCCGCCCATCATCGGCGTCAGCGACGCGGCCGTGCTCACCAGCATCGCCGACGGGGTCATCCTGCTGATCCAGCATCGCCGGAATCCGCAAAGCATGGTGCAACGTGCCCGCCAGATTCTTGACGGGCTCAATGTGCCCATTTTGGGCGTGATTCTCAACCAGGTGCCAAATGGGACCGGCGAGGATTACAGCTACTACACAAACAACTACTCCTATTACCGGCATCACGACGGGAAGCGGCCGAGGGCGTCCTCCGCGGCCAATCGCGGCAAAGACGTCCGCCGGCCGGCCGAGCACTTGGATTTGCCGGAGAAAAACAAGAGCTAGTCCGCGGACGGCGGCGGATAAGGTTGTTTGTCATCCATTAGATGACAAAAGTCGGAAGGCTTCAACCGTTTTGTCATCGATTGGATGATGAATAGCCGAAGGCCTGGCTTCCACTTTGGTAGTCTGCCGATTGGGCCCGGCACCCGGCACCGTGCTGCCCCCATGGTCGGCCGGCTTCCGGCGGCGGGCGTTGCAAGCTTGCCCCCTGCCACTTCCCGCCTTTCACTGCCCGGCTCACCTTTCTTCCATGGCTGAAATCAACAAGAGCTACGATCCGCGCGACGTCGAAAAAAAGTGGTATGCCGCCTGGCTGCAGAACGGCTGTTTCACGGGCCAGGTTACGCCGGACCGCGAATCCTACAGCATCGTCATTCCGCCACCCAATGTCACCGGCGTCCTCACCATGGGGCATGTGCTCAACAACACTTTGCAGGACATCCTCGTCCGCCGCGCCCGGCTCGAGGGCAAAGCGGCCCTCTGGATTCCCGGCACCGATCACGCCGGCATCGCCACGCAAACCGTCGTGGAGCGGCAATTGCGGAAACAAAAGAAAACCCGCCACGATCTAGGCCGCGATAAATTCCTGGAACAGGTGTGGAACTGGCGGGTGGAGAAGGGTGGCATTATCCTGGAGCAGCTCCGTCGGCTGGGCGCCTCGTGTGACTGGGCCCGCACCCACTTCACGATGGATCCGAACTATTCCCAGGCGGTTCTCACCGTGTTCGTCGACCTCTTCCGGAAGGGGCATATCTACCGCGGAAAACGCATGGTGAACTGGTGCCCGGTGTCACATACCGCGCTCTCGGACGAAGAGGTCATCATGAAGCCCACCCAGGGCATGCTTTACCGCGTTCGCTACGAACTCGTGGACCAGCCCGGCGCGTACATCCAGGTCGTGACGACGCGGCCCGAAACCATCCCCGGCGACACGGCTATCGCGGTCCATCCCGACGATCCGCGCTACCTGGGGCTCGTCGGCAAGAAGGTCTGGCGGGCGCTTGTCCGGGAGCAAATCCCCATCATCTCCGACGCCGCGGTCGACCAGGAATTCGGCACCGGCGCCCTCAAGATCACGCCGGCGCACGACAAGGCCGACTTTGAGATCGGCCAGCGCCACCACCTGCCGATCCTCGACGTGCTTAACGCCGACGGTTCACTCAACGAACTAGCCGGCCCGGAACTGGAGGGGTTGGACCGCTTTTCCGGTCGCAAGAAAGCAGCAGAGCTGCTCAAGGCCGCTGGCGCGCTGGTCAAGGAGGAGCCCTACGAAAACAACGTCGGTTATTCGGAGCGCGCCGATGTGCCCATTGAACCGCGTCTGACCTGGCAGTGGTGGCTGCGCTATCCGCGCGTCGAGGAGGCCAAGGCTGCGGTGCGCGACGGCCACATCAAGTTTCATCCCGAGCGGTGGAGCAAAGTCTACCTCCACTGGCTGGAGAACATACAGGACTGGTGCATCAGCCGCCAACTCTGGTGGGGTCACCGGATTCCGGTCTGGTACCGCAAGGGACTGGACCGCGAGAAACTTACCGAGGCGGATCTGCGGGATCCGGCCAAGGTGCATGTTTCTCTCTCCGGCCCTTCCGACCCGCAAAACTGGGATCAGGAGGCCGATGTGCTCGACACCTGGGCTTCGTCATGGCTCTGGCCGTTTGCAACGATGGGCTGGCCCGACCAAGCCAAGATGAGGCAAGCCGGATTAAATTATTTCTATCCGACCAGCACGCTTGTTACCGGACCGGACATCATCTTTTTCTGGGTCGCCCGCATGATCATGGCCGGCCTCGAATTCGCGGATTTTTCCGCAAATGAACCGGCGGCCGACGGCCGGCCACAGGCTTCGGAAAAGGTGGACCCGCTCCCCCTGCCCGGCGCAACTCGCCTTTCCGAGAAGGAGATCGCGCAGCGCATTCCATTCCGGAATGTCTACTTCACCGGCATCATCCGTGACCACCTCGGACGCAAGATGTCCAAGTCTCTCGGCAATTCGCCCGATCCACTCGACCTGATCGACAAGTATGGCGCGGACGGCCTGCGTTTCGGCATCATCTCCATTGCGCCGCAGGGACAGGACATCCGCTTTGCCGAAGAGCGGATCGAGTCGGGCAAGAACTTCTGCAACAAACTCTGGAACGCCTGCCGCTTCCGCCAGTTGAGCGGACCCGCGGGGGACAATTCCTCGGTAGCCGCGATTGTCGCCCGTCTCGATTCGGGAAAATTTGATGCTGATGATCACGCCATTCTCGACCGTCTGGACGCAACCACGCGTGAGGTCGAACGCTGTTTCCATGAGTATGAATTCAGCGCCGCCGTGCAGGCGTTGTACGGTTTTTTCTGGAATGATTTCTGTGACTGGTACGTGGAGGTATCCAAGACCAAGCTCCAGAACGAGTCCACCCGGGCCACTTGCCTTGCCATCCAGGATCTTGTGCTGCGGCAAACATTGCTGCTGCTGCATCCCTTCACCCCGTTCATCACCGAGGAGCTCTGGCACTTGCTGGGCTACGGCACCGACGGCTCGTTCCTCATGCGCGACGCCCGGGTCGACAGCTCAGCCAAGCTCGCCACCTCGGGAATCACGATCGATGCTGCTGCTGCGGCGGCGGTCGAGCAGCTCAAGGCCGTCACTTCCCAGTTGCGGGCGTTCAAGGCCGAGCACGGTGAGGCCGCCAACAAGAAGGCCGAGTTTATCGTGGAAGCGGCGGATGCCGCGTGGGCGCTGATCGAGGCCAACCTGGGCAAGCTCCAACGAATGATCGGGGCGGCGTCGATTACGCGTGGCCGGATGTCACCAGACGCTCCCGCCGCCGTCACGGCCTGTGGCTCATGGAACCTCATCAAGCAGCAGAAGGGCGACCCCGCTGCCGAAAGAGCGCACCTGACGAAAGAACTTGAGACGCTGGCCAAACACATCGCCGGCACGGAGAGCCGTCTCGCGAACCAAGCGTTCGTGAGCAAGGCGCCGCCAGCAGTGATCGACGGGGCGAAAAGACAGCTCGCCGACCTTCATGCCAAGCGCGTCGAACTTCAGCGGTTGCTGGCGGCGTTGGGCTGAGTTTCCGGTGGGTTCGGGGCGCCAGGCCAGCCGGAGGGGTGGGGCGCGCCCTGCCCCGCGTTGTTTTTGCCTCGGCGCTTGCCTGGGCCGGGAACTTCGCTCTAGTTAGGTTCTCCCATGAAGAAAGCCCTTATCACTGGCATCACCGGTCAGGACGGATCCTATTTGGCCGAGCTGCTGCTGGCCAAAGGTTACGAGGTGCACGGCGTTATCCGCCGGGCCTCGACTTTCAACACGAGTCGCATCGACCACCTTTACCACGATCCGCATGTCAACGGCGTGAAGCTGTTCCTGCACTACGGCGATCTGGGCGACGCGGTGCAGATGGTAAAACTGCTCTACGAGCTGCAGCCCGACGAGATTTACCATCTCGGCGCCCAGTCGCATGTGCGGGTGTCGTTCGATATTCCCGAATACACGGGCGACACCGACGGGCTTGGAACGCTGCGCATCCTCGAGGCCATCCGCGAGTCCGGGCTGGTCAAGAAAGTGCGTTTCTACCAGGCGTCGTCCTCGGAGATGTTCGGCAAGGTCCAGCAGGTGCCGCAGACCGAACGCACGCCGTTCTGGCCGCGCTCCCCCTATGGTTGCGCCAAGGTTTTTGCCTACTGGCTCACTGTCAACTACCGCGAGAGCTACCACCTGCACGCGAGCAACGGTATTCTCTTCAACCACGAATCGCCCCGGCGCGGTGAGACGTTCGTGACGCGCAAGATCACCCGGGCGGCCACCCGAATCAAGGTCGGCCTGCAGGACTCGGTCTACCTGGGCAACATGGAGGCGAAACGCGACTGGGGGTACGCCAAGGAGTATGTGGAGATGATGTGGCTGATGCTGCAGCAAGACCGGCCCGACGACTATGTGGTGGCGACCGGCGAGACGCACAGCGTGCAGGAATTTTGCGAGGCAGCGTTCGGGCTGCTCGGGCTCGACTGGCAGAAATATGTGAAGCACGACACGCGCTACGAGCGGCCGTCCGAGGTCGACCTGCTCATCGGCGATTCGTCCAAGGCGCGCCGCCAACTCAATTGGGAACCGAAGGTGCGATTCAAGGATCTCGTCAGGATCATGGTTGAGCACGATCTCGAACTGGCGAAGCGCGAGTCGCAAATCGCCAAGCTGCCGAAACCATAGGCAGGCAAAGCCGAAACGAGGGAAACATTGAAACCGTGAAAACACCGTCTGCCATTCTCGCGCCGTTCGTTTCCAGGTTTCAGTGTTTCACCTGTTTCATCTTTTCCCCATGAGACTTTTTCTTGCGGGTCATCAGGGCATGGTGGGCAGCGCGCTCGTTCGGCGTTTTCAGCGCGAGAGTGGGGTCACTCTGTTGTTGCGCACCCACCGGGAGCTCGACCTGACCAGCCAAGCGGCGGTCAATGCGTTCTATGCCGCTGAAAAACCGGACGCGGCCATCATCGCCGCCGCCAGGGTTGGCGGGATTCATGCCAACAGCACATACCCAGCTGAGTTCTTGCGCGATAATCTGGCGATTGCCGTGAACACCATCCACGGCGCCTACCGGGCCGGTGTGAGGTCGGTGCTTTTTCTCGGCAGCTCCTGCATCTACCCCAAGTTTGCCCCGCAGCCCATGCCGGAGGATTGCCTGCTGAGCGGCAGCCTCGAACCGACCAACGAGGCCTACGCCATCGCCAAAATCTCCGGCCTCAAACTCTGCCAATCCTACCGCCGGCAATATGGCGTGCGTTACCACTCGGTGATGCCGACCAATCTCTATGGGCAAGGGGATAATTACCATTTGCAGAATTCGCACGTCCTTCCTGCGCTCCTCCGGCGTTTCCACGAGGCAAAGGAAGCGGGGCTCCCCGAGGTCGTGGCTTGGGGAACGGGATCGCCGCGCCGCGAATTTCTGTATGTCGACGATCTGGCCGATGCGTGCGCCTTTCTGCTCCAACTCGCCAATCCTCCTGATTGGATCAATGTCGGCACCGGAACGGACGTGACCATCAGGGAACTGACCGAGATGGTGGCGGCCATCACGGGTTTCAAGGGTCGGATTGTGTGGGACCCGTCCAAGCCTGATGGCACCCCCCGTAAGCTCCTGGACGTGACGCGACTCACCGCGCTTGGCTGGAGAGCAAGGGTCGGATTGCACGACGGAATCGAAAAAACCTACGCCTCATTTCTGGCCGAGCAGGCAGCTGGGACACTGCGGACATAGCCGCGGACAGGGATGGGTTCGAGTTTTCGCGGATCGGGGGCTCGCCATAGATCAAATCGACCCCGATCATGAATGCCCACGAACCCGCCTGAACGGGGAGGGGAATTGCGCTGGCGCCTGTGGGATGCTCCTCGGGGTGCCGTGCGCTCGCTAGTTCATCCTCGGATGCGAAAAGAGCGGGGTCCTGCCCGCGTTCGCGTGCCGCGGTCCAACTCCCTGAGTTGCATGCTTTCGGAGGTTTTCTCGTGCGCCGGCAATGGCCGCCGGCCCACACCGGAGCTTGCGTCGGGCGAAGCTTTCAGCGCCACAGCAGGAGCAGCTTTGGGGCGAGTCGAGCTACGATTGGAGAATTCCCTTGCGCCGCCGTGAGGTCTTTGCGGCGATGCAGGCAAACATGATTACTCCAGAAACCTTCTCCCATATCGAAAACATCAAGAAGCGCGCCGGCTATTTGTGGAGGTTTCTTTGACGTCGAGCAAAAGCAGCGCGAAATCGAGGCCATGGAGGCGCAGATGGGGGCGCCGGATTTTTGGAACAGTCAGGAGCGCGCCCAGCAGCACATCGGCAAGCTGAACACGCTCAAGCGGACCATCGGCGGGCTGGTGGCCTACAATAAAAAGCTGGCCGACTGCGACGTGATGGTGGAGCTGGTCGAGGCCGCGGCCGGCGCGGAGCAGGAGGCTTACGGCCGGGAGCTTGACCACACGGTCGCCGCCATGGTGGAGGAGCTCGACCGGCTGGAGATCCAGAGCTTTCTCAGTGGGCCGTTCGACGCCAACAACGCCATCCTCAGCATCCAGGCGGGGGCGGGCGGCACGGAGTCCTGCGACTGGGCCAACATGCTTTTCCGCATGTACAGCCGCTGGGCCGAACGGCGCGGCTTTACCCTGGAAGTGGAGGACGTGCAGGTGGGCGACGAGGCGGGCATCACGAAGGCCACGATGGTGCTGAAGGGAGAGAATGCCTACGGCTACGCCAAGGCCGAGCGCGGCGTGCACCGGCTCGTGCGCATCAGCCCGTTTGATGCGAACAAGCGCCGGCATACCTCGTTTTGCGCCGTCGATGTCATCGCGGAAATCACCGACGACATTGAGGTCGAGATCAAGGAGGAGGACCTGCGCATCGACACCTACCGCTCGTCCGGCAAGGGCGGCCAGCACACCCAGAAGAACGACACCGCGGTGCGCATCACGCACCTGCCAACCGGCATTGTCGCGGCCTGCCAGAACGAACGTTCGCAGGGCAAAAACAAGGCCAACGCCATGAAGATCCTGAAAGCGCGCGTCTACGAGAAGATGCAGGACGAGAAGCGCGCCGAAATGGAGAAATTCTACGGCGACAAGGGGGAGATCGGCTGGGGTAGCCAGATTCGCAGCTACGTGCTGCAACCTTACCAGATGGTGAAGGACCTGCGCACTGGCGTGAGCAACAGTGACACACAGGGCGTGCTCGACGGCGATCTCGACCGCTTCGTTTACGCCTGGCTGCGCGCCGGCCAGCCGCGCCACCGGAACAAGGACATCCAGATGGAGGAGTGAGCGCCGGCGCGGTCGGCCCGACCGGCAGACCCTCGCTTGCGTTTTCCGGCAACTGGCGTCTGACTGCTAGTTTACGACCATGCTGGCGTATGAGACCATCCGCTCCGCGCTCGAAGCCCAGGAATTGTTTGAGAACAAGTCCTGGCGTCTGTCGCCGGAGGCGTGGCCACTGACACCTGAGCAAGTGGCGCAGCTCGAAGGCATCGGGACCGCCTGTCTGGAGTTCCATCAGGCGTTGGAGACACTGTATTTGCGCTCGGTCGCCGGGAAGAATCTTTTGCGCAACAAACCACTCGCCGTCCCTTGGGCGGTTGATTATCTCGACCGGGGCAAACCGGCGGAGCTGGTGAACCATGCACGAGAGGCCCGTAATCGCGGCGTGTTTCCCACGGTTCTGCGGCCGGATCTTCTGCTTACCGCCGACGGTTTTGCGCTGACCGAGCTCGATTCAGTCCCGGGCGGCATCGGGCTCACAGCATTTCTCAACCGCCTGTATGGAGGGGAGACTGATCCAACAATTCTCGGGCACGGCGATGCCATGATCGATAATTTCTATGCTTCGCTCGCCGCATGCCGGCCCGAAGTGAGCGCGCCACAAATTGCGATCCTGATCAGCGACGAAGCCGCGACATACCGGCCGGAGATGCAGTGGCTCGCCGAGCAGCTGCAGCGGCGCGGACGGCGCATTTCCTGTCTGCATCCGGACGAGGTTTTCCCTCTCGGAAGCGAACTGTTCTTCGATGTCGATGGCACACCCGAGAAAATTGATATTCTGTACCGCTTTTTCGAACTGTTCGACTGGGCCAACGTGCGCAGTGCGGAGCACATCATGGAGGCATGGGAGGGGGGGCGGTTGCCATCGCGCCGCCGATGCGCCCGTTCCAGGAGGAGAAACTCGCCATGGCGCTGTTTCATCACCACTTGCTCCATGAGTTTTGGGCGGAAACGTTAAGCGGACGCAGCCTGAAGCTGCTGCGCCAGCTGATTCCGCCATCGTGGGTCATGGATCCGGCGCCGCTGCCTCCGGGGGCCGTTCTCGATGGACCGCGCGTCGGTGGTCACCTGCTCAACGATTGGCACGATCTTGCCGCGGCGTCGCAGAAGGAGCGCGAGCTTATCATCAAGATAAGTGGGTTTCACGAGACGGCTTGGGGGGCCCGCAGTGTCGTGCTGGGCAGCGATTGCTCACGCGAGGAATGGCAGGCTGGCGTGGAGCAGGCGTTGAAACTTGCGCCGGGAAACCTGCACATATTGCAGGAATATCGCAAACCGCGGCGGGTGCATCACCGGCTCTACGAGGTGGATCATTCCATCTGCGAGTCCGACGGCCGCTTGCGTCTGTGCCCGTACTACTTCGTCGTCGACGGCCAGGCGCGTCTCTCCGGCGTGCTGGCCACCTTCTGCCCACCCGATAAAAAAATCATTCACGGCATGACCGACGCCGCACTCATACCCTGCCGTTTAGCGGTTTCGTGATCCCAACTGATGGGAAACTGGATTTAGTGAGGAGAAGGCTCACGGATCGAAATGAGACAGAGTTATTTAACCGCATCGTGGAGTCGCTGCACATGGCGCAGGCACGGGCCTCGGCGATGCTTGTCTGATTGCCGCGATGACCGGTGCCCGCCGCCCATGACCTCGTTTGCACCTCCCTCGCGCTTCCAGGCGCTACCGGCTGTCAAGTTTCGCCAGTTCTTCTCGGACTTTTTCGGCGGGCAACGGGACGTATTTCCCATCGCGTTGTATCACGTCCTGGCCTTCCCGACTCAACGTGTAGCGGATGAACTCCTTCACCTTCGGCTGCAGCTTGTCCCCCGGCTTGATGTTCACGTACCACCAGTAATGGTTCTGAATCGGATAAGTCAGGTTATGCCGCGTATCGAGTGTGGGTAGATAGTAGGGACTCTTGTCGTCCCTGGCCACCGCCAGAGTTTTCACCTTATTGTCAGAGTCGTCGCGATACAGATTGCAGGAGATGCCGTATCGGTCCTTCATCAAAATGTCATTTATCTGGTCCTGTTCTCCGTAGATCGTGCCATCGGCTCTCACGTAGTTTCCGAAGGCGAGTAAGTTCTCGTTCCACTTGTCGCTGCTATAAAGAAACGCATCCGCAAAAAAGCCGGAGGTGTTGTACCTCAGGGAAAAGCCATAAGGATTGATTGTCTTGTCCGCCCATTCCCCCGTCAGACCCAGTTGACCCCAAGTGCGGATGTTCTTGTCCGCGCCACGGGAATATGGAGGTTCTGGATGCCAGGTAGTGCCCACCCAGCCGCCTGCCCGTTTCGAGCCAAACACTCCGTCGAGCTGTTGTAACGTTATCTTCGAAACGGGATTGGCTTTGTTGACCTGGATGACCATGGCATTGCCCCATCCGCTGACATTTAAGGAACCCGTCAGTACCATGACATCCAACGGATCATAGCCAAACTTCCTCTGGAAACCCAGCATGTCATAAAAAAGCGGAAGATGCCCCATGACCACGTCGGCATCGGAGTAGATCAGGGCGGCGTGGGCGATCGCGGCCGTCGGCAGGTCATACTCAATGGAAATGCCAGGATGGAATCTTATGAATTCGTCTTTCCACCACTCAGCAATGCGGCCGTTGCCAATGTAGTTGTTGCCAATGATCGTGAGCTTGCCGGAGACCTGTTGTTGGGGAACGTAGCGCGGCAATCCGCTCAGATCGAACTGGTTGGCCGGATAAAAGCTCTGCAGTCCCTTCGCTCTCAGTCTTTCGGCATTCAGGGAGGCGGCGGACTTCTTGGCGACGTCGTCGTAGCCGGGAGGTGTGTTGACTTGGGCGACAGCATGCTGAGCGAGAATAGCGGCTAGGGCAAATGCGGCCGCAAGTATAGGAGGGTAGGGCGATTTCATGTTTGGGAGTGCTCTTTCGGAAAGTGCAGCCGGGCAATCAACCTGAAGGGGGAATCGAATTTCGATGGGGTTGAAGTGGTTCCTCCATCAATCCGGAGACGAAGATTGGGCGAGCCACTGATTTCTCCCAGACCTAGGAGTGAGAAGGAGGGTCGGAAGGTTTTGCGTATTGGAGAAACAACAAGACAAGATTGGCTTATTTTATAACAAGCGAACTGTTTGTATTCGTTACTCAAAAATCTTAACAAAATTCTTCAGTGATTGTCTCTTCCGTAATTTTTCGAGACATTCCTGATGCCAGTGGGGGAGTTTGTCTTGGGCCGATGGATCGGGCTCGCTCTGTCCCACTCGACAGAAGTGGGCCGGTGCTGGATCAGCAGGAACCTGGACGGCGAGCTCACGGAGCACGGTGACCAAATCAACTTCTGAGCTGGAAAATGTTAAGGAGCTCTGCCCCCCACCGTTCATCAGAGCCTTTCAGAGGCATCCCTAATGCAGCCGCCACCGCGGGGCTAATGCCAGCGTTCCCACCATGCACAAAAATGGACTTCTCGAAAAACCTGCGGAAATCCGCCGATCCACTCTTGGTGGACGATATCCATCAGCGTTGTCCGACATTTTGTCACCCAATAGGTGACATGCCCTCTGGAGATGCACAGCCGTCAACCGGCCGATTGCACGGAGTCACGCTCCGGAGGCGGTCCTTGGCGGGATGGGACCGCGTGCAAGCCGAACCGGCCGGGCCGGCCAGCTGTCGGGGTGTTGCTTCACTTATTGAACCGGAAATTCAATAGATCGTAGTCCTGCACGACATATTGCTTCATCTCGAGGCGCAGCTTGCCCGCCCGCTTGGCCTGGGTCTCGCCGCCGGCTTCGATAAAGTCGGCAAACCCGATGACCTCGGCGCGGATGAATCCTTTCTGGATGTCAGTGTGAATCGCCCCGGCGGCTTCAGGTGCAGTCGTGCCTTTTTTGATCAACCAGCAGCGATTCTCGGGACCGCCGACAGTGAGGAAGCAAAGGTATCCGCTCTCGGCCAGCACGCGCACGAGGAATTCATCAAATGTCGCGATTTCCTCGTCGTTAGCGACGACGACAGGCTTTGCCGTGAGGAAGGGTTGCACGGCGACGAATTGCTTCTCCTCCGGGGTAAGGGCAATGGAGGAGATCAGTTGTTCGCTTTCAAGGCCTGTCTTGATTTTGCCGAGAATGGCCTTTTCCGCCTCGGCCGGGGCGCGTTCCAACCGCGTTTCGACGAACTCCAAGTCCCTCAGGATCAATTCGAGCCGGCCGCTCGGCGTGACGACGATGGCATCGGCCGTAAGCGCCTCCTCTTCATTGGCGACATCGACCTGCGCGTAGGTCTTTTTTTTTGCCTCCACGAGTTTGTGGGTCTGGTCGAGACGCGCGTCCTTGACGTTGTGTTTTCCCAGAGCAATGCCGGAGATGCCGAATAGACTGACTTTCATGATAAATCGTGCGATGTGAGAGTGCGGATGTTCCGGCCCCCTAGAGTTTCAGACAGGACAGGGTGTTCCCGGCTCCAGCGGGACTCAATCCGCTGAAATCAATGCAAATTGTCGACAATGACATGATACACAAGAAAACTTGGAAAGCATCGGCTAGGAGAGGAAGGAAGTGGCTATTCCCTATCCGGGGAGCGGTCTGGTAAGAATTGCGAGCAGCACTGATCGATGAGTTGCGGCCTTGCTACCTACTAGGGTTTTCTCCTTAAGTTGCGACCGTGCGAATTAGTGCCGTCTCTTACCCGGAAGTGATTTTTATCCGTACCAGACTTTTCGTGATCGCCGGCGTGAGCTTATTGCTGGGGCTGGGCGGTTTGCGAGGCCAGCCTCAGACGGATATTGCCACTGTTCGCAGTCACGCGGAACAAGGGGATCAGGCCGCCCAAAATACGCTCGGTAATGCCTACACTCAGGGCACGGGCGTGGGTCAGGATTTGATTGAGGCACTGAAGTGGTATCGTCTGTCGGCCGAAAAAGGTTATCCGCCAGCCCAATTCAACCTGGGGCTCGCCTATGAACTGGGCCGCGGTGTGCCGGTGGACGAACGTGCCGCCTTCAAGTACTATTTAATGGCGGCGGAGCAGGGATACGCAGCCGCGCAGTTCAATGTTGGCAATATGTACGCTACCGGTCGGGGGGTGGCGCCGGATTTGTTCGAGGCCAATGTATGGTTCCGCCAATCCGCCGAGCTGGGTGTGCCGGAGGCGCAGTACAACCTTGGTCTGTCCTACGAATCGGGCCGCGGTGTGAAAAAAGACGAAGCGCAAGCGGCCCGTTGGTACAAGCTTTCCGCCGAACGAGGTTTTGTGCGGGCCCAATACAATCTGGGCCTGCTATATGAGGACGGACGCGGCGTGCGGCAGAATGATGCGACCGCAGTTTCCATGTATCGTCTGGCCGCGGAGCAGGGCTTTGGTCCGGCCCAAAACAACCTCGGCCTGATGCATGCCTACGGCCGCGGAGGTCTCCCGAAGGACCTCGCGCAGGCCTATGCGTGGCTTTCTCTGGCCGTCGAGAATGGGGCCAATCCCACCGGTTTCGAATACGTGGCAAAAATGCTCACGCCGGAACAGATGGACGCTGCGAGACAGAAGCTTACCGAATTGCATCAGCGCTTGTCACCTGCTGCGGCCGCTGCGACTCCGGCGCTCGTTCGGGTCGAGCCGCCCCTACCGGCCGCCGGAGAAGATTCAGCGATGTTGGCCGCAAAAGTGCGGGAGCTGACTGCAGCGCTCAAGCAGGCGCAGACCGCGATTGCACAAGCCGAGGAGTCAAAGAGGCAATTTCAGACTGAGAAAGAGCAACTCGAAGGGCGCATCGCCCAAGAACCTGCCCCCGACGCAGCCCGTTTGATCAAGGAGCTGAGGTCCCAGGCCGAAAAGCTCGCCGGTGAAAAGCAGCAGCTGAGTCTGGACAAGGAAGCTCTGGCACGGGAAACCGCATCGCTTTCCGCCCAGCTGAAGGCGGCACATGAGGAGGCCTCCCGGCTCGTTGCCGCCGCAACAGCGACCCCGGCCGTGGCGCCGGAGGAGCTGTCCCGGCTTCGCCAGCAGGTGGCCGATCTGACCGCCCGGGAGCAGGAGAGTGCGCGGCTGACTGCGCAGTTGCGCGAGGCCAACCAGCAGCTCGTGGCGACGAATGAGCGGATGCAAAAGGAGCAGGAACAAGCCGCGACCGTGGCGGCTGGGTCCGCGTCGGGTCCGGTTCCGGCCCCGCCAGCGGGCGAGGGATCCCGATTGGGCAGCCGGGATGCCCAGATCCGCCAGTTGCAGCAAGAAAACCAGCGGCTCAATGACGAAGTCAAGCGTGCCACCATTGAACTGCTTTCCCTCAACCGGCAGGTCGCAAAGATGCGGGCCACGACGAGTGGAGTCGCCACCGCCGCTGCCCCCGAGACTGCTGACAAGGCTTTGACGGATTTGCAGGCCCAGGTCACCCAGCTTTCCGCCGTCAACACCCAGCTCGCCAACGAACGGGACGCGGCATTGAAGAGTGCGCAGGCCGCCCGCGACGAGGCGGACAGGCTGGCAAAGGAGCAGCAGCAGTTGCCAAGCCCGGCCGACACGACAGAGACAGCTCGGCAGGTGGCGACGCTCACCAGCCAGCTAGACCAGACTCGCCTCGCCATGGAAAAGGCACAGGCTGAAAATGCGCATCTGGCGCAGCTTAATCACGACTTAGAAGAGCGGGAAAAACAAGTCAGCTTGGCTGAGGGGAAACGAGCAGACGAGGTCGGAAAGCAAGTGGTTAGTTTGCGTCAGGCCAACACGGAACTCCAGAAGCAAATCGCGGTACTGCAGGAGGAGAAAGGAGGACTTGCGGCCCAGGTGGCGGCGCACAGCCGTGATCTTGCCGCTCTGCAAATGAAACTTGAGGAGGGGGAGCGCGCGCGTCGCCGGTTGGAGGAGGACAAGACCGACGCCGAACAAAGGATGCTGGCACTGGAAGATTCCCTCCACGAACGAAGCGCGGCGGTCGGAACGGATGACGGCGGGCTGGCTGCGTTGCAGGCGCAGATAGATCAGCTGGGAGCGGAGAATCGGCAACTGGCAGCCAGCAACGAAGTTGCCCGCAAGGAACTGCGGGTGGCGCAGAAGGAAATTGACGCATTGCGGGGGAGGGCGGGCGCCGCAACGCCGTCCGCAGCGGACGTTCCGATTCGGCAAGACCGCAGTGCCGATGAGGCGACCGAGCAAAACCTTGCGCTGACCGAAGCCCATGAGGCGCTGACGCAAGAACGTGCAGCCAACGCCACCCTGGCGGCGGAAAATGAACGACTGAAAAAGGAGGTGGAAGCGGCACGTCAGTCTGCCGGTGAAATGGCCGCCATGCGGGAGGAACTGGCGAAGACAAGGCGGGTTCAGGCGGAGTCCGATGAGCTGCGTGCGCAACTGTCCCAGACCCAGACCGAGGCTCAACAGACGGCGGGTCTGCGCCTGCAAATTTCGTCCCTGCAAGCCGAGGTTGATCGACTAACGGGCGAGAGCCGGCAGCTGGCTGCGGACATACAAGGCGGACAACAGGAGAGGGAAACCAGCCACGCGCAAATCGCTGACCTGCAGACGCGGTTGCAGAAGGAACAGGAGGCAACGCGCCAGATGGCCAAAGCAAACGAGGACCTCAACGAGAAGCTGGCCAAGGCCCGCCGTGCGGCGGCGGAGACGAATACACTGCGCGAGCAGCTGAGCAAGGAGCAAGACGAGGGCAGCCAGCAAGTCACAGGCCTCCGTTCCCAGATTACAGCATTGCAGACGAAGCTTGCCCAGGCAGATGAGACCCGATCCGCCCAGGAAAGACAAATCGAGCAGCTGGCCGAATTGACGGAAGCCAACGCCCGCCTGCAAAAAGATCTGAGGACGGCGCAGCAGGCGGCGATGGAATCGGCGACACTGAAGGAACAGCTGGCCATGTTGCGACAATCGCAGCAGGAGCAGACCACGGTGGAAGATGCTTTGAGGAAGGCTCAGGCTGAATTAGCGGAAACCAGCCAGACGCTGGACAAGAATGCGGCTACCATCGCGGAACTGACGGGCTTGAACGACCGGCTGGCCAAGGATCTTGACATGGCGAAAAAGAGCGCTGCGGCCGCGATGGCGGCCCAGCAGCAGGTGGTCGACGCCACCCAGAGCACTGCTTTCAAGGTGGAAATCCAGACACTGCAGGAGCGGATCAAAACATTGGAGGCAGTGGCTGATGAAGATCGGGCGAGTGCGGCGAAGGAACTGGCGTCGCTGGCGACTCAGCTTCAAAAACTACGGGAAACCAACCGTTCTCTGACTGAGGCAAATCGCGCATTGTTGCAGTCCCGTCAGGCCGAAGATGCGCCCAGTCGTGTGGATTTTGAGGCCTTGCAGGCGAGGGAGCGCGACCCTGACCGCCAGTCTGACAGCCGAGAAGATTGCGTTGGAGGAACGGGTCAAGGCAGTGGGAGCCAGCCTGCTGCAGTCCCAGCAGGAGATTGAACGTTTCAAGCGGCTGCAGGACGACGCGACGGCGGCAGCCCAGTCAAGCCACTCCCTTGAAGCCCAACTGCGGAGCGAAATTGAAAGCCTGAAGGCGAAGTTGGCCGAAGCGGACAAGGCTGCAGAGCAGCAAAACTCATCAGTGGCAGAGTTGACCGGATTAAATGTCAAACTACAGCAGGATCGGGACGATCTGAACAGACAGGTTGAGGCGGGGCAAAAGCAGCTTGCCTCCCTGCAGGCTGACAGCGTCCGGCTGACCCAAGCGCTGCAAAGCGCGGAGATGCAACGTGGCGAATCGGAGCGCAGCGCGAGTCAGAACATCGCGGCTCTATCGGCCCAGTTGGTGGCAGCCCGGCGCGATACGGAGGCGCTACGCGCCGCTCAGGTCCGCCTGACCGAATCGAACGCGGCGCTCGAACGCGAGCGATCAGCGACCATGGCGCAATTGCGGGAGGAGAACCGGGCCATCACCGTGCGGCTGCAGCAGGCGCAAGGAGTGCTGGATCAGATTGCCTCGGCCGCCCGTCTGGGTACACCGGCCGCAACACTGGCCGCCAACGCGGGCGGCGCTGGCCGTGCCCCGAAACAGGTTGTCGCGTCACCCGCGGTTGCATCCACTCCCCAAGCCGTCCAGACGACAGGGCCGCGCTCCCACATGGTGGAGGAAGGGGATTCGCTTTCGCGCATCAGTCTGCGCTATTATGGTACGGCCAATCGCTGGCAGGAGATCTACGAGGCGAATCGCGATGCATTGAGTGGTGAAAATGCGCTGCGACTGGGGCAGCGTCTAAGAATTCCGTAAAGGTTGCCACGGGATCGCGGCCCCGGGGAGACACTCCGACAGCGAATCAACCAATCAGCTCCGGCTGAAAAAACCAGCCGGACATGGAAAATACGGAGGAAAATCCCGGCTCAAGCGACCGCGATCTCCGAGGACGGAGAGTTGGACGATGAGGAAAGGCTCTGGAAAAAGGCGTCGCGCCGCTGACGGGCGGTTTCCAAGCACTTGGTACCGAGCGAACGCCGGATGCGTTCCTTGGTGAATGGAGTGGGATGCACGGTGTAGTGAAGAAACCACGTGCCATTGTTGTTCCAGAGATGATGGTTGGGATTGCTCGTGTGTACTCGCACGGACGGATTGGATGTGATGTGGTTGGACATGATGCGAGGACTCGTTTTGTAGGCGGGTTCGCGCATCAGGTTCGGAAAACAAAAAAACCGGCTGAATTGTATCAGGCCGGCTTTCGCTTTCGGGAGTTCTTTGTTCGAAGCGGGAGGCGCTGCGCACATCCGGGCCCTGCCGGGCTCGAAACCACCGTGGCCACTCCCTGGCCCGGTTGGCAGAACCGGCTGTTGTTGCCAGCCGGCTCATTCCTGATGCAGGCGGCAACTTGTGCAATACGTCCTGGCAAAGCCAGAAAAAAAACCCGGAACTGTTGGGCACACGGAATACAGGCACCATACGAAATTATTAATTAGTTGCAGGGAAACAACATAGATTGGATTGTATAGAGGTGTTAGGGGCTTGAAACACTGTGTGGACTGCCTGGCCTATCGTCGTAAGTCGAAAAATCCGAGGGGGCTGTCCGGAAATTCCCTCCTCACATCAACTTTCCAAAGGATAGAGGGCCGGCGGGCTGTCTGGTCCAATCTCGTAACTTTCCTTGCCCAGGCGATGAAATGATATGATTTCAAAGTCTATTGGACATTTGTCGCCCTTCATGGCTTCAATGGTTTTCTAAGTTGGTGTGTCGATTTGGATTATCCCGCAGCAAGTCCCCTCCTCTTTTCCACGACATGAAAATCGCGATACCCGACAGCTTAAAGGCCGAGGTGCCTCAGACCCTCTGGGGTAAGATCCTGACCGCGACCCCCATCATCCTGACCGTCCTCTCGACCATGCTTGCTGGACTTTCCTCGAGCGAGATGACGAGGGCTCAATATGACCGTGCCCTTGGCGCCCAGCTTCAATCCAAGGCCGGGGATCAATGGGGATATTTTCAAGCGAAGCGACTGCGCGGCTCACTGCAGCGCAGCACTCTTGACCTGTTGGAATCCGCGGCGCCCCTCGGAGTGTTCGATCCTGCCCGGCTTCCGGCAACGGCGGAGGTGCGCACATTGCTCGAATCGGACGCAGGCCGGCAGTTGACCGCACACTTGCATGAAGGCACGGTTCCCGCCCCTCCCGCTACCGCCAGCCTTCCTCCTCCGGTGCAAGCGGTACTCGACGCCATCGATGCGAGCCAGCCCGAACCCGCCATTGCGATCCTCTTGAACAAAGTCAGCGATGACATGCTCGATAATGCGCTGCGCGACGCCCGGCTGCATGCGGCCGCCGTCGATGCCTCCACGGCGCCCGTCAATCTTGCGCTTGACCGGCTGGTTGGGCTTCTGGCTACGAGCGCTGATGCCACCGGTGCCGTTAGGCGGGACTTTATCGCGGCACGCCTGCGTTACACCGCACAGCGCTATGACGGGGAGGCCCGCGCCAATCAAATCGTTGCCAATCTGCTGGAACTTCAGGTGCGCAAAAACAATTTCTCCGCCAACCGGCACCATGCTCGCAGCCAGCGTTTCTTTTACGGCATGCTTGCGGCTCAGGCTGCTGTCATCATTTCCACCTTCGCCATCGCCGCGCGGCAGCGCAATCTGCTCTGGTCGCTGGCTGCTGCTGCCGGGCTCGTCGCAGTCTCGGTTGCGACTTACGTCTACCTTTTTGTTTGAAGCTGCGCGAGGCGACTCGCCGCTATCCCCGGCCAGGCCGTTGACCCGGGCGGCCCGGCCGAATCCCCGCACTTCTCGATGCCCTCTGCCTGGCGAAAATACAGGCGCCTAGGCAGAGGCCGGAGACGGCTGTCTTATCCAGGAGGGCTTCAGATCGCCTCGATTGTTGAGGGAGGTTTGCGCGTGATGTTGTATGTGACGCTGACAACTCCAGGCACTACGCGCGTGATTTCGTCTGCGAGTTTCGTCAGGGTAGAGAAAGGGAGGATGGTGGGGGTTGCTGTTCGCGCATCGATGCTGTCCCAACAACGAATCTCAATCTGATGTCCGAACTCGCGCTGGCCGCCACGTATGCCGGTGACACGATCCTGGTGAAGGATGGCCAAGTACTGGAAGGCCCCGCTTGATTTGAGCCGCCGTTCCATCACGGCG
This sequence comes from Opitutaceae bacterium, assembly GCA_028691845.1. Classification (GTDB taxonomy): domain Bacteria; phylum Verrucomicrobiota; class Verrucomicrobiia; order Opitutales; family Opitutaceae; genus JAQUYL01. The sequence continues at coordinate 62,501 of JAQUYL010000012.1, read as the reverse complement.
GTGGCTTGGCGCACGATCGCGACGCGTTCCGGGGTGACGGCACCGATGACACGGGCCGCGAGAGCCGGTCCTGGGAAAGGCATGCGGGCAAACAACTCGGCCGGAAGTCCCAACGCCCGGCCGACCTTGCGGACGCCGACCTTGCGCAGATGGATGAGCGGTTCAAGAATATGGTAGCCGAAAGTCTTTTGCGGATCGATCCCGAGCTGGGCAAAAACATTATGCTGCCTCTTGATGCCCGCGACAGTCTCGTCGACGTCAGTGAGGATAGTGCCTTGGAGCAGATATTTCGCGCCGCTGCGCCGGACGATCCGGCCGAAAACCTTGCGGTAGAACGTCTGGGTGATGGCTTCACGCTTTTGCTCTGGATCCTCGATTCCCTTCAAGGCAGCGAAGAATTCGTCCCTGGCATCAATAACCTCCACGGTGACGCCGAGCCGGCGGAACAAAGCCACAATCCGGGCGGGTTCGCCTTCGCGCATGATGCCGTTGTCGATGAAGACGGTCCTCAGGCGTTGGCCCAGCGCGCGATGCCCGAGCATGGTCACCGCGGACGAATCTACTCCCCCGGAGAGGGCGTTGATGGCGGTGCCATCTCCGACGGCCGTACTGATGGCGGCGACCTGTTCCTTGATGAACTGCCGGGTGTTTAGTTTATGGGCGGGGATCTCTTTGATCATGGGACAATCTTTGGGTTTACGTTGAGATAAAGGGCGCTCCTTTAAAAAAGATCATCGTATCGTTCCCTTGATCAAGTTGGCAAGTGGCTTTGCAGTTGCGGCCGTGCCCGGCGTACAAACGATGTGGCAACTTCCGGCCGGCCATCAAATTGGCGGTAATCGTATTGCGTCCGGAGTTTCCTTTCCGGAACGGACGGCTGCCTGCGGCAGGGCGGCGAAGTCCGCGTACCTGCACAAAAAAAGGCCGGGCACGAGGCCCGGCCTTGAGAGGGAGGCGCCGGGCTGCAAAGGCCCGGCGGGGAGTGATATTTACGCCAGCTTGACGCCCTTGGCTTGTGCGCAGCGGATCAGTGCGTCGGCCATGTCGGAGGGCGTGATGGCGACCTCGATGCCGCACTCCTTGAAGATGGCGATCTTCGCGGCGGCGGTGTCTTCCTTGCCTCCGATGACGGCGCCGGCGTGACCCATGCGACGGCCTTTCGGGGCCGTGGCACCGGCGATGAAGCCGGCGACAGGCTTCGTGCAGTTTTCCTTGATCCAGCGGGCGGCTTCCGCCTCGGCATTGCCGCCGATCTCGCCGATGACGATGATGCCCCACGTGTTTCGGTCAGCATTGAACATCTTAATCGCGTCGAGGTGCGACGTGCCATTGACGGGGTCGCCGCCTATGCCGACGCTGGTGGTCTGACCGAGTCCCCGGACGGTGAGCTGGTAGACGGCCTCGTAGGTGAGGGTGCCGGAGCGGGAGACGACGCCGACATGGCCCTTGTGGTGAATATAGCCGGGAGCGATGCCGATCCGGCAACCGCCGTTGGAATCCTTGCCCGCGCCGGGGGTGACGAGGCCGGGGCAATTGGGACCGATGAGGCGCGTCGTGCTGCCGACCATGGCCCGCTTGACTTTGATCATATCCTTAACCGGGATGCCTTCGGTGATCGCAACGACGAGGCCGATGCCGGCGTCGACGCCCTCAAGGATGGCGTCGGCGGCGAACGCCGGTGGCACGAACACGGCGGAAGCCTCGGCGCCGGTGGCGGCGATGGCTTCGGCGACAGTGTTGAAGATCGGCACCTTGTGCTTGCCGTGCTCGAAGAATTGGCCGCCCTTGCCGGGCGTGACGCCGGCGACGACCTTCGTGCCGTAGTCAAGAGAGAGACGGGTGTGCCGGGCGCCGAATTCGCCGGTAATGCCTTGGATGAGAACCTTGGTTTTCGGAGTGATGAGAATGGACATGGAAGTAAGAAGTTAGAATTTATATCCAGGAAGGTGCCTCAGGCGACAAGTCGCACGATTTTTTGAGCTGCGTCGGCCATGGAGTCGGCGGTCTCAAGCTTGAGACCGGACTCTGCGAGCGCCTTCTTGCCGGCGACCACGTTGTTGCCTTCGAGGCGAACGACGAGCGGGATGTTGAGGCTTGTCTCCCGGGCGGCGGCGACAACGCCCTGGGCGATCGTGTTGCAGTCCATGATGCCGCCAAAGATGTTTACCAGAATGCCTTTCACCTTCGGGTCGGAGAGAATGATTTTGAAGGCAGCCTGAACCTGCTCCTTTGAGGCGCCGCCGCCGACGTCGAGGAAGTTGGCGGGATTGCCACCGAAGTGCTTGATGATGTCCATCGTGCTCATCGCAAGACCGGCGCCGTTGACGAGACAGGCGATGTTCCCGTCGAGTGCGATGTAGTTGAGGTCAAACTTGGAAGCTTCCGTTTCCTTGGGATCCTCCTCGTTGAGGTCGCGCAGGGCCACGATCTCGGGATGGCGGTAGAGGGCGCTGTCGTCAAAGGCGACCTTGGCGTCGAGGGCAAGCACGCGGCCGCCAGGTGCGGAAATGAGCGGATTGATCTCGACCATGGTTGCGTCGGACTCCCACCAGGTGCGGTAGAGGCCGGCGATGAGCTTGATGGCGTTCTTGAAATAGTCACCGGTGAAGCCGAGCTTGAAGGCGAGCTGGCGGACTTGGTAACCTTGCAGACCCACGGCAGGATCGACGTAGATCTTAAAGATTTTCTCAGGAGTATTGTGCGCGACGGTCTCGATTTCGACGCCGCCTTCGGTCGAGGCGACGATCACCGGGCGCGAGGTCACGCGATCGAGCAGAATCGCAAGATAGTACTCCTTCTCGATGTCACAGGGGGCGGCGAAGTAGATCGTCTGCACCTTGCGGCCGGCTGGGCCAGTCTGAAGCGTGACGAGCGTGTTGCCAAACATGCGCTTGGCGATTTCCAGCGCCTCGGCCTTGGATTGGGCAAATTTGACGCCACCTTTGAATCCGTCGACGAAGGTGCCCTTGCCGCGACCGCCGGCGTGGATTTGTGCTTTGACCATGATGGGGCCGTCGGGGAGTTGCGCGAGAGCGGACTCGAACTCGGCGGGAGACTTTGCCGGTGCGCCTTTGGGCACGGCGACGCCGAACTTCTCAAGTAGAGCTTTAGCCTGATATTCGTGAATATTCATGTGTAGAAACTTCTTACTAGGCCATAAAGCGGTCCAAAAAGACACAAAAAAGAACGCCGATAGGGACTGTTCCAACCTATAGAATAAAATTTGGCCTGGAGGATTAGCCGGGCTCTTTCATCGCAGAAAGCGCCAAAACCAGGCAGGAAAGAAGAGGGAAGAAGCCAGGCTCGGCACATTGCCTCCCCCCGATGGGGAGGGAAGGCATGCTGGCTCAGCAGGAATCTCTGGAGCGGGTTCAAAAAACCGTAGCCGTTTTTACATGTGCGTCCTCTCTGAAAGAGCCGTTTACTCTCGGCTAGACTTCAACTTAACCCGTTCCATAGAGAAGCCATCGCAAATAACCAATCTGCCCAATCTGAAGCCGCCGATCGGCCGCAATGGACAGGGATCCAAAGGCAAAGACGGGGTAGCGTTCGGAAGGTTCAGGGCGTGCGCCGGCCTCTTCAGGGCCGCGAAGAACAAGTCTGGATGATGCCCCCGTACAATGCTGACGCGTCGCCGCCTATTTCCCGAGCAGGTTTTTCGCGAGAAAACTTGCCTGCGCGGACGCCAGTTCTTTCAGGCCTTTCTGGGCCAGAGTCAGCAGGCTCTGGAGCTGTTCCTGCGAAAAAGTGGCTTCCTCTCCCGTGCCCTGCACCTCGACGAACTGGCCGCGACCGGTCATTACCACATTGAAATCGACCGCCGCGTCTTTATCCTCAACATAAGAAAGATCGAGCAGGTTCTCGTCTTGAAAAATGCCGACGCTCACTGCGGCAACCGAATCAGAGAGGGGATTCTCGGTGATGACCTTTTCATCGAGCAATTTTTGGACTGCGAGCCGGACGGCGACATAGGCGCCGGTGATGGCGGCCGTGCGTGTGCCACCGTCGGCTTGGAGCACATCGCAGTCGATCCAGACGGTGCGGTCGCCCAGTTTCGAGAGATCGGTGACCGCGCGGAGCGAACGTCCGATGAGTCGTTGGATCTCCACGGTGCGTCCGTCGATCTTGCCCTTGGCAATATCGCGCGGCTTCCGCTCGAGTGTGCTGTAGGGCAGCATGGAATATTCCGCGGTGAGCCAGCCGCCTGTGATGCCTTGCTGCTTCATCCAGAAAGGCACTTTGGGTTCGACGGTCGCGGCGCAGATGACACGCGTCAGACCAAAGCTGACCAGAGCGGACCCGGCGGCATACGGGGCAATGCTGGCCTCAAATGAGACCGGGCGGATTTGGTCAGGGCGACGGCTGTCGGTGCGGGAGAAGGACATAAAATGGGGAAGAGAAAAGGAATTGGTGCGGCGCGGAGATGACGGATTCGGGTGCGCGAGCCGGCTTCAGCTCGGCGCGATTTCGTCCTCGGGACGGCTTTCAATGGCAACATTGTGCTCGCGGAGGGGCGCTTCCTCCTGCGTGGGATTGGCCATCCGGGCAATGAGCCGATCGTTGAACTCCTTGGCGGGATCATGTCCCATGCGCTTGAGAGCCTGCACCATGGCGGCGACCTCAACGAGGCGGGCGATGTCGCGGCCGGGGCGGACGTAGAATTCGATGTGCGGCACCTTGATGCCGAGAATCTCATAGAAACTCTCCTCCAGACCGGTGCGTTCCTCGACAACTTCGGGCGTCCATTCCTTGAGGGTAACGACCAGGTTGATGCGTTTTTCCGGACGGACGCTGCGGATGCCGAACATCTCGCCAATATTGATGATGCCAATGCCGCGGCACTCCATGTAACCGCGGTTGAGGGGGCGGCTGCTGGCCACGAGATCACGCTCATCGAGCAGCTTAATCTGGGTGAGGTCGTCCGCGATCAGCGTATGGCCGCGTTCAATGAGGGCGAGGGCGCATTCGGATTTGCCCATGCCGCTGGTTCCGCGGATCATGACGCCCACGCCTCGGACCTCGATGGTGGTGGCATGCTCCGTGGTCGAGGGGGCAAACTCTCGGTCGATGCACAGAGTGGCGGCATTCACAAAATTCATTGTGATCATGGGCGTGCGGAAGACCGGAAGTCTCATTTCCTCTGCCACGGCCATCATGGGGTGCGTAGGCAGATAGTGCCGGGTGAGGACAAGGCAGGGGATGTGCTGCTTCACCATCTGCTGAAAAATCTGTATCTGGGTGTCTTGCGGCAGGGTCTTGAGGAAGGTCATTTCGGCGGCGCCGAGGACCTGGATGCGCTTGTTGGCGAAATACTTGAAAAAACCGGTGAGGGCGAGCGCCGGACGGTTGATCGAACCTTCGTGGATGAGCCGGTGCAGGCCACCGTGACCGGCGGCGAGTTCCATTTTCAAGTGGGCCCCGTAGGTCTCAAAAAAATGAGCGACGGTAATGCCATGGATAGCTTTGGGCATGAAGAATGAGGAGTTGCAGCTGATTGCTGAGGGGCGCAGGGCAAAACGTCAAAACCTATCCCTGCAAACGGGAGCGGACTCGGCAGGGAGGGAGCCCCAATCCGCAGCCCGCGGCAGTGGTGCGGCTACAGGTCGAAATCCCGTCCGAGGTAGATTTCACGGGCCTGCGGGTCGTTGATGAGGAATTCGCCGGTGCCTTCGGTCAGGACCTTGCCCCTGTGAATGATGTAGGCCCGATCAACAATGCGCAGGGTCTCGCGGACGTTGTGATCGGTGATAAGCACGCCAATGCCGCGCCTTTTCAGCTCGAGGATGATTTTCTGTACCTCGGCCACAGAGATCGGATCGACGCCGGCGAAGGGCTCGTCCATGAGGAGAAAGCGCGGGCGCGTGACGAGCGCCCGGGCAATCTCGAGGCGGCGGCGTTCACCGCCGGAGAGCGTGTAGGCCGTCTGGTCGGCCAGATGATGGATATGGAGTTCCTCCAGGTGGTGCCGGACTAGCGCAGGGCGGTCGGCCGGACGCAGGGGGAGGGTTTCGGCTATGGCGAGGATATTCTCGGCTACGGTCAGCTTGCGGAAGATGGACGGTTCCTGAGGCAGATAACCAACTCCCAGACGGGCGCGCCGGTGCATGCGCAGGTTGGTGGCGTCGATGCCGTTGATGAGCACGCGCCCCTGTGTGGCCGGCACCAGGCCGACAATCATATAGAAGGTGGTGGTCTTGCCCGCCCCATTGGGACCGAGCAGCCCTACCACCTCTCCGGCGCGCACGGCGATGTTGACGCCATTAACCACTGCGCGCTGGCCGTAGATTTTGCCGATGTCCTTCGTCCGAATCTCGGCTGGGGCGATCGGCTGGGTTGCGGGTGAGTCCATGCTCAGGGCTGCGGGGCGGATCCGGTTGGCGGAGTTGCGGCTGGTTCGGGCGGTTTTTCGGTCTTGTCGAAGCCGAGATCCTTGATGGGGGGGCCGGTCAGTTTCAATTTTTCGACTATGACCTTACGTTCACCGCGCAGCAGGGTGATCTTGTCCCCGACCGTGCGCGTGTCGGTGTCCCGGTCCACAATGACGGGATTTTCCGAGAGGATGATCCGGTCCTGTTCGGGCAGCACTTCGGCCCTGCCGCAGGCGGCCTCACGGTCGCCCTGAGTAATGACCACATTGCCGGTGGCCAGCAGGGATCGGAATTTGTTCAGTTTGCCGATGGTCGCGGTCGGGTCTCCGGTGCGCAGAACGACGACCTGCAGGTAATCACAGGTGAGCTTCAGGTTTGTGCCCGTCACCACGACATTGTCATTGAAGGTGATGGTTGTCTCCGTGTCCGTGCTGACCATCTCGCCCGCGCCGTCGCACTTGATGTTCGTGGTTGCTTCCTCGGCCGCCTGGCCCACCGCCAGACCGGCCATCAGGCACGCTCCGGCGAACAGAAACGGATACCATCGCGAGAGTGATTTCATTTGAGCAGATCCTTGAGTTCGGCGCGGAAAGTTACGCTGACATTTTTTTTGAGGGAAACCCTTTTTTGCCTCTGGTGGTAGCTCCAGCCGGTTCCCGTCCCTTCGAGATTTTCGGTGTAATGGATGATGCGGATCGTGCCCTCGCCGCTGGCGAGCCGGTTGGCGGTGTCGACCTGGGCCGCCGGGCTCAGCAATACGCTTTCCACCTGGTTGCGGGCGTCGCCCGAGAATGCAGTCAGCTCCAAGTCCTTCACCTCGAACTGGTCGTCCCCGAGCGGGTGGATGGTCGACCCGCGCAAAACCCAAAGACGGTATCCATCGTTGGAAAAAACGTGGATGCGGAAGTTTTCGATGGGGGCGGACAAGGCCGGCGGAGTCGGGGCGGCGGCGGCCACAGGAACGCAGGCCAGTGTGCATCCGCCAAGCAACAGAATAAGATGGCGCAAACGAGGTTTCATGGACGCGATTTGGAATCGCGGGCGGCGAGGATGTGTTCGCAGATTTCCCGCACGGCGCCATGTCCCGCGGCGCGGACGGGCACACAGTCGGCGGCGGCGAGGGCCGCCGGGATAGCGTTGGCCGGCGCCACGCCGATGCCGGCCCACTGGATCGCCGGGACATCGACATCGTCATCTCCCATGTAACAGACCTCGTCGGCCCCGCAGTTGAGCTGAATGGCAAGAGCCTGTACCGCGGCGAGTTTGTCCAGACGGCCCTGGATCAGGTGTGGCACCTTGAGTTCAGAGGCGCGGACGGTGGTCGCGCCGGAGGAGCGGCCGGAAATCCAGGCGACTTGCACGCCGGCCCGGCCCAGCCGCACGAGTCCCGCTCCGTCGAGGATTGAAAATTTTTTTGCCTCAGTGCCATCCGACGAGATTTGCACAGTGCCGTCGGTCAACACTCCGTCGACATCGAGGGCGAACAACCGGATGCGCCCCCATCGCGACTTGGCGACGGAGGGGCGGAGGGTAGGTGGGGTGCGTTTGTGTTTCGGCACAGCGGGCGGCAGTGTGGTTCCCAAGACGGCTCGCGCCAATCCGAATCGTTGGCAAGGAGGGAAGAAATTCCTCGCGGCCAACAGGTCTCGCAACCACCGATGTGGAAGCAGCGGACTAAAACTCCAAACTGGCCCCGGGCGCCAGCGTCTGCACCTTATGTCCGGCCTGCGCGGCGCGGCGGGCAAATTCGGCGCCGTCCTGGGCGATGATCGGCCATGTGTTGTAGTGCATGGGTACCGCCACTTTCGGCTTTAGAAAATCGAGCGCGGTGAGGGCGTCGTCCGGTCCCATTGTGTAATTGTCGCCGATGGGCAACATCGCCAGATCAATGCCGGCGCGGCCGATGAGTTGCATGTCGAGGAAGAGCCCGGTGTCCCCGGTATGGTAAATTGTCTTGCCGTCCGCCCGGACCACAAAGCCACAGGGGACGCCCATGTAGAGGGGATGAAGACCGGCATTGAGGCTGGAACTGTGGTGGGCGATTGTGAGATTCACCCGACCAAAGGGGAAATTGAAGCTGCCGCCGGGATTCATGCCGTGGGCCTTGCCCCCCTGCGCGGCGAAATATTCCGCAAGCTCGTAATTGGAAATTATGGTGGCGCCACAGTGCTTGGACAGGGAAAGGGCGTCGCCCATGTGGTCGTCGTGGCCGTGGGAAACGAGGATGAAATCGCATTGCACCTCCGTCGCCTTGACTGGCGCCTGGGGATTGCCCGTTAGGAAAGGATCGATGATCAGACGCGCCTTGGCGGTTTCGATGAAAAAGCAGGCGTGGCCAAAGTAGGTGATTTTCATGGCGGTAACGATTCGGAATTAAAAAAACTCTAGCGCATAACGGTCCGCAGAAAAGACGAAACAAGACTGGCGCGGGCGGTCTTCCAGCGACAGCAGGACATGCCGGCAGAAAGGGTCGCGCCGCATCATCCGGCTTTGGCAAATGCTCGGGATCAGATTTTGGCCGTTCCCAGGCCGAGTTTCTTGCACAGTCGGCCAAGGTCTATGAGTTCGGTTGAGGAGAGAGCCGACATTTCCCGGGTAATGGCGGCGGCGATCCTGGGGAAGATTTCGCTGATCAAAGCCTGCCCTTGATCCGTGAGTCTAACCGTAACGAAGCGGTGGTCGCTGGGATCGCGTTCGCGGCGTACCCAGCCCGCCCTTTCAAGATTGCTGACGACAAGGGTCAGGTTCCCCCCGCTTTTTAGCAGTTTTTCCGCCAATTCGCCCTGACAGAGCGGACCGAGGTGATGGAGTGCTTCCAGGACGGCGAATTGGGTTTCGGTCAGATTTCCCGGTAGTCCGGCATGAGTCCGCACAAGGATCGAATCTGCGGCCCGTTGCAGCTTGATGAATGAATTGAGCGCATTTATTTCATCAATCGGACCTTGGTGATGGGTTCCCATGCCTGCGGTACAAGATGTTATGATATTAAAATGTCAATAGAATCAGGCCAGATGTGGGCTGTTAAGCTGTTAGCTGTCAATTTTTTGAATACGCGCGACATGGCGGCCTCCCTCGAATGGGGTTTCCAGCCATGTTTTTACGATCGCCAGTGCGAGTTCCTCAGAAACGGTGCGTTGTCCGAGAGAGAGCATGTTGGCGTCATTGTGGGAGCGATTCCAAATCGCCACCTGCTCATTCCAGCAGAGACCGCAACGGATGCCCTTGATGCGATTGGCAACTATGGCTTCTCCGTTGCCCGAGCCGCCCAAGATGATGCCGCGATCGAATTCGCCGCGCGCGACAGCCAGAGCCACGGGCCGTATGAAATCAGGGTAATCGCAGGAGACATCCGAATCTGTGCCGAAATCCCGGACCGTGTAACCTTGGGCAAGTAGCATCGCTTTGATTTTTTCCTTATAAGCAAATCCGGCATGGTCGGATCCGATGGCGATAGTGAATTTTTTCATTAAGCTAAGAGGATGGAATTAGGCCAGAGCCACATGATGGTGCAGTTGCCGATATGAGGAAACCGCCACAACGTCAGCAAAACAAAATTTCGTCATGAAACTCCGTCTGCCATTTATCATGGGAGTGTTGGTCGTCGGCCTGGGACTGGGCGGATGCGCCTCGACTCCAGCGGAACGCATTGGCCGGAATCGTGTTGTTTTTGACCAATTTCCAATGCCAGTGCAGGAGAAAATCCGGGCCGGCCAGGTGGAGGTGGGCTTCACCGAGTCGATGGTGCTGATTGCCTTGGGCAAACCGGACCGGAAATTCACGCATAAGACGAAGGCTGCCACCGAGGAGATCTGGAGCTATCATGACCGGAAACCGCAATTTGGTTTCGGTCTTGGTTTGGGCACTGCCGGCGGCTCCACCGCCTACGGAGGCAGCGTGGGCGTGGCGACCGGCGGAAATTTCGGCGTCGACGCGCTGCGCGTGGTTTTTCGCGAAGGCGTTGTCACGTCCGTGGAAGACCGTGTGAAATAGTCCGCATTCTCCTCTCGCTGTCGCCTCACTCAGTGCGCAGTAATCCCGATAATGTCATCAATGGTGTGAATTATCTCCGGATGGGATCGCGGATGAAACGACTTGGCTAAGTGTCATTCCAGTGATGCCGGAGACACCCGTTCGCGACAGTTAAACGCTGTCGATCACCCTCAAGAAGGCCGTGGTGTCGGCAAAGTTCGGGAACACGGCGGTGGGCTGATGATGGGCGAGGTCGGTCACACTGTATTTGCCGGTCGCCACGGCGATGGTCTTCGCGCCTATTGCCTTGCCGCAGGCGATGTCGTGCGGCGTGTCACCGATGATGAAGGTGCGCTCGGGCGGAAAATCGACCCGATGCTGCTCCCGGGCGCGCCGGACGGCATGGGGACCGAGATCGTTGCGTCGCGGGCTGTCGTCCGCAAATGCACCGAACTGGAAATAGTGCCAGACGCGGAAATGCTGGAGCTTGAGTTGCGCGCCGCGGGCCAGGTTGCCGGTGAGCAGTCCCTGCGCGACGTCGCGGCGGAGGTGGAGAATTTCGAGCAGATCGACGATGCCGGGCAGGGTATAGCCCTGGGTGGTCTTCAATTCGGCCGGCAGCAGTTCGAGATAGGTTTCGAGATAGTCGTGGATGTTCTGGGGCGAATCGCCCAAACGGTGCCGGTTCAATATCTCATGGGCAATCCAGGAATCGGTCCGTCCCGCCCAGTCGATGCTATCAAGCGAGTCAACAATGCCGAAACGCTGCCAGAGGGCTCGTTCCATGGCCCGCATTCCCGCTCCGCGCGACACGATCAGCGTGCCATCTATGTCCCACAGGATTAGTTTTTTTTCGTCCATGAACGGTCATGAGGAACACTCAGACGGTGGTCATCCGCAAGCACGGAAGTCACTCGGCTTCGGCGTTGGCCGTGGTGGCGCTGCGCCAGGCAGCGAAGACGGTGCCGCCGAAAATAAGTCCGGCGCCGATCAATTCGTGCGGGGTAAAACGTTCGTGGAAGAGAAATGCGCCGCCCATCGCAGTGCCCAGCGGCCCGATCATCTGGATGAGTGAACCCTCGGCCACGGGCAGGTCGCGGAAAGCCCGGGTCATCGCTAGCTGGCCGGCGCCGGCGCAGAGACTCGCCAGAAGGATGACGAGCCCCGCGCCAGGAGACGGGACTTGCGGATGCAGCACCGCCGGCCCGGAGCAGAGCAACAGGCCATAGACGCATTGCGCCGCGAAAATGGTCGAGGTGTGCTCGGTGGCATGGAGATGGCGGATGGTGACGACGACATAGGCCGACAGGAGCGATCCCAATACGGCAAGCAGGTCATAGATCCCGGGTCTGGCCCCGGTGGAAATCACGTTTGTGAGCAGGGCCAGTCCGATCAATGCGGAGATCCCGCCGATCACGATCGCCGGGCGCAGGCGCTCCTTTAGCATCCAAGCGGCGAGCAGGGAGCCCCAGATCATGTAGGTGTTGCCGATGAACGTGGCCCGGCCGGCGCCGAGATGCATGATCGTCACGTAATAGACGTAGACGCCGGTGGCTCCGACCAGGCCGCGTTCCGCCAGTTTGCGGTTGCGGAACAGATGCCGCGGTTCGAATTCCTTCCAATAGACTGCAGCAATCAGACCGAGCCCGATCACGAAACGCGCGCAAGCCACCAACCAGACATTGACCGCCTGCATCTCACCCAGCGTGCGGATCAGCAGCACATTGCCCGTGAACACTGCGGCCGACGCGAACATGAGGGCAGCTCCGCGGGAATGGGCGGAAAGTGATGCCTTGGATTGGAAGCTGTTCATGAACAGCGGGACAAAAAACCGCGCTGAAATGGCACGGTGGACGGAAGCAGGGCCGGTTGAAGGATCAGCTGATTGACTTTACGCGTTCGCGTCCGGCGCAACGACTTTGCGCCAGCGGACGGAGAGGCGGTTTTTCAGAGAATCGGACATGGGCGGGCAAGCTGATGGTTCGGTGCCCGGCGGGCAAGCGAAGGATTCAAAGCAGAGTGGACAGCGGGTGGATAAGAACCTCGCCACTGCAGCTGTGATGCAGAAAGCGGCGCACCCCGGTCTCCTGGATATGGAAGCATTCGACGCAGATGTGTCCGGAATAGGTTTCGCGAAGGGAGGCGACAATCTCGCGTAGTTTCATCCGCCCTCTGGCTAAATAATGGTCGGGATCAAAGGCCGTATCGAGATCGACTTCGCTCAGGCCAAACGCGGCCAGTGCCAGCCAAGGCGATGGGGGCGGCGGATCCGCGAGCGGATCGGGATGGGCCTGTACATGGCCGATGGCGCGGTAGTGATAGATCATGCTGACGACCTGGGCCTGCCCCGGCGGCGGCGGAGTTGAAGATGGAGACGGCCATCGCCGCAGGAGGGAAACCCGTTGCCCCCGAGAGTGAAACCTTCGAAAAAGGCGCGCCACGTCGGATCGACGGAGTCAGGCTGGTCGGGCCAGCGTTGGTAATACTACTCAAGCGGGGCAGCCCCGATCTGGGCTGAGACGTTGACCGAGTTCATGGCAGGAGAAGTAGTGGAGAATCGCACCGAAAGATGTCGGGGCGCAAAGGGGAATCGAAAGAAGGAGTACCGATGGTTTGGGCTCTCAGGAAGATACGAGCGGCAGGATGGGGTTACACTGGCAATTATGAGGAATCGGCCAATGGATAAACGATGCTTGCATGAATGCGCCCACTCCCGCAGAGATGCAAATTCGAGAGGCGCTTATCTTGCGGAAGACCGGAATAAGCCGGCCTCGTTGCGTGAGAAAAGAAGTGGGGACCTTGATATGATGAACCACAATGAACATGTGCCCACCAGTGGTGGGCAACCGCTCGGGCAAAATCCATTCGGGGCATTGAGCAATGCGGGCCTGCCGCCGGCACCGGTCCGACCTGTCGCGGGCAAGCCTGCTTCAGCCCTGCCAAGGGAGGCACCGCCGAAAAACCGCGGCCGGGTTGATATCACACGGCAGACGGCCGGCCGTGGAGGCAAAACGGTCACGGTGGTCAGCGGCTTTGTCGGCATCGGCCAGCCGGAGAAAGAGCAGCTCGCCAAGAAAATGCAGAAGGCGTGCGGCTGCGGCGGTACGGTAAAGGACGGCCGCATCGAAATCCAAGGCGACAAGCGCGAGCCGGTGGCAAAAATCCTTGCCGAGGCCGGCTTCCGGCCGGTGTTTGCGGGCGGGTGACGGCGATACTACGCCGCCAGGCCCGCGGCCAGAGCGAGCGCGCTCTTGGTGCGGTTCATGATGTAGAGGTGGTAGCCGGGGGAGCCGTTTGTGAGAAGATCTCGGATTTGCGTGAGCGCCCAGTCGATGCCGATGGTTTCCACGACATCGGGGTTTTCGGCTGCAACCTCGAGACGCTTGACGAGCTTGGGCGGTAGCGCGGCGCCGCACATTTCGGTGATGCGCTTGGTCTGCTTGAGGGAAAGCACAGGCATGATTCCGGGCACGATCGGCACGGTGATGCCGGCGGCGCGGCATTTCTCCACAAAGCGGTAATAGACGGCGTTGTCGAAAAACAGCTGCGTGGTGACGAAGGCAGCACCGGCATCAACCTTGCTTTTGAGGTGGGCGAGATCGGCCTCAATGGATGGTGCTTCCGGATGTTTTTCCGGGTAGCCGCCGACGCCGAGGCAAAAATCAGCGTGCCGGGTCTTCAGCAGTGTGACGAGCTCGCTGGCGTAGCGGAGTCCGTCCGGCACCGTCTGGAATGCGGTGGCGCCCTTGGGCGGATCGCCCCGGAGGGTCATGATATTCCGAAAACCACCAGCATGGATGCGATCGGCGAGTCCGGCGAGTTCGGCGCGGGTATGGCCGACGCACGTCAGATGCGGCATCACCGTGAAACCGAAATCATTCCGGAGCATCGTGCTGACCTGGGAGGTGCGCTCTCGCGTGCTCCCGCCGGCTCCGTAGGTGACGGACACGAAATCAGGCGCAATGCGCTTCAACACCGCGGCGGCCTGCCGCAGCGCCTCGACGCCCGCATCGTCTTTGGGCGGGAAAAATTCAAGCGAGCGGAGTGTTTGCTTTTGCGCAAACAGCTCGGAGATCGGGCGATCAGATGTCATCCGGCCCAGTGAATTGAGGACGATTGCCCGCGACGTAAAGCGCGGAGTTTGGGGCAGGCTGCCATCCCGAGGCCGCGGCGTCTGGGGCAGGCGTCATGGCCCAGCAGTCGCATGTTTCCCCCTCGGGTTGAATGTCACCCAATAGGTGACAAAGCAGTCGAGAAACATGGCAACGTCAACTATTAGTTGACATGAAAAGTCAGCCGCCAATCCGGCTGATAAGCATTGCGGTTTGCCTGGCAGGTGGGGCGCCGTGGCTAAGGCTTGGGCGCTTCGGAGGCGGGAGGTGGCTGGGCCGGTTTGTCTTCCCAGCAGTCGGCGAGCTTCTCGGGCAGCCCGGTGAAGACGTAGTCGTAGACCTGGAAGGCGCGCTTTTGCATCAGCGCGCTGACCGGGGCCTTTTCGTCGGAACTGGTGACGTGCACGTAGACCGGTCCGGCAGGAATGGTTTCGTAGGCAGGCTCTGCGGGTTTGGCTTCGGCTGCTGGATCCTCGGTGGCCGACGGCGGGGTCGCCGTCGCTTCGGTGGCGGAGTCCTTGGGCTTTTTCTCCTCGGGCTTGCGTCCGAGGGCGACGGTGTAGTTCTTGCCGTCGAAGGTTGTCAGTTTGACGGTGCGCTGGTGCGCCCGGGCGACTGCGATATTCGGATCGTTGAGTTCGCAGGTGTCCGAGAAACGCAACGGGGTGAGGTTGCCCAGCAGCGAGGTGATTTTGTCGGCGATGAGCTGTTGGCCCTGCGGGGCATCGGCCCCGGTCCAGGAATCCTCCTTCCTTGCGCGGCTGGCGACGAGGGTGCCGCCATCGGTCATGCCAACCTCGACCTTGGCGATGTCGTCCGGTTTGAGGTTGATCAACACGGAGTCGGCCCAGCCTTTGGCCTCCAGGTCGAGCCAGAGATTAAGGCGGGCGAAGTAGGCCTTGGGCTCGTCACCGTAGCGCAAGAACCGGCCGCCGGCGTCGCCCATCTTGCCCAGGGTCACCGACCAGAGGAGTTGGTCGGCGGAATCGAGCAGTTCGATTTTTGTGTCCTTGAACTCCAGCCGGGCCATGCGATCCGGCCTGGTTGTTACCAGGCGCTCGATCTTGGTGCTGGTAAACTTGGTGACGAAATCGGTCAGCTTGGAGAAGTCGGCCGCGAAATCGAAATAGCCTGGAATGCGCCAGGTGCCGTCGTCCTGGCGGACGAAGAGCAGGGTCTTGCCCTGATCGGTGAGGCGCAGCCGGGCGGCCTTGGCCGCGATGCCGGCCTCGAGCAGGGGTTGCTGAGTGCGGACATCCTGGGCGGCGGGCGGAGGCGGACGCTGCAAATAATAGACAGCGACGCAGGCGACGACGAGGAGACTGACAACGATCAGAAGGGGCTTGAGTTTCATTGCGGAAAATGAAGCGGAAGGCGATTGGCTTGAGGCGGTAGGCCGGAGGGGATCCGGGAGGTTAATCCGGCGGGGTTTATCTCCCGCGGCGGGTGAAGAACCACACCCCGAAGGCGCCGACGAGCAGCGGCATGGTAAGCAGGTTGGCAAGAAGCAGGCGGTTTTGCAGTGCCTCGATATTTTCACGCAGGGCGGCCCGGATCTGGCGGCGTTCAGCCCGCATGACGGACTGTTGTTTCTGGAAATCCTCAATGGTCTTGGTCATTTCCGGCGAGGCAACGAGGCGGGTGCCCTCGCTTTTTTTGCCCTGGAGTTCAGTGAGCTTGGCTTCCACCTCCTGGATACGCGTCTCCAAGGCCATGAGCTGCTGCTTGTACTTGAGCTGGGCTTCGGCCTCCATGCGGCGTACAACGGTGAAGGGCCGGATGGAGTTGCCTTTGCCCCGGATGGAAATGAGGTCCTGTGAGCCGGAGAGGAATTCGAGGGCATTGCTGGCGAACGCGAGATTGTCGTTGATGGGTTGAGCCGCCTCCACGCCCATGAACTTGAGGCGCCGCACGCTGTAATCGTCGAACAGCCAGTCGGTATCGCAAACCACGATCAGGGTGCACGTGGCCTTGGATTCCTTGAGGATTTCGGTGGGAGCCGGAGCGGCCGGGTCATCCTTTTTCTCGTCCTTGCCGGCCGTGGCGTCGGCCGGTTTTTCATCCTTGGGCGCGCCGTCGGGGAATGCACTCGCGAACCGTCCCTGGACCAGGGCGGCGACGGTCTTGCGGCCGGAGATGGTGATCTGCCGGCCGATGTCCTCAAGCTGGGTGAACTGCAGCATCGACATGGGCACCTCGCCGCCCTGCGCGGAGGTCTGGATGAGGGGAGTGAAAGTGAGGGTGCTGCCCGGCTTCAGCGCAATGGATCCCGGTTCCACAAAGAGCAGCGATTCCAGCTGGCTGGTGGGAAGCGCGGAGCGATTGAGGCAGTCCCGGGTCAGGCTGGGCCACATGGGGTATCGCACCACCTGGCCCGAACCCGCGTTCACCTGGGTGGGATTGTCGAGGTCGCCGACAATGTTCTCGGGATTGAAGTCGAAGCCCCAGCGGCCGAGCAAGGCCGGCAGGTTGCTGGAGAGGCCGGGCGGCAGGCCGCCGAACATGTTCATTCCGCCTCCCCGGCTACGCATCTGGACCGACGAGGGGTCAAGGGCGAGAAACACCGGCTTGCCCGAGAGCAGGAACTGATCGATGGCGAACTGGAGTTTGGGCGATAGATCGAGCGGATGGATGACGGCGAGGCAGTCGAGGTTGGCAGGCAGTTCGGTGGCCGTACCCTCGATATTGACGATGGCGAAGGTCTTTTCCCATTCCTTGATGATCGTCTGGCTCTGCGGCATCCGGCCGCTTTGCATGGCCATGATGTCCGGTTCGGCGCGGAGCGGCACGCCGGAGATGAAGCCGAGCCTGCGTTTGTCGAACAACTGGACGCTGTAGATGAGCTGCGAGAGGTCGTACTCGAGAAACTGCTCCCGTTCGGGGCTGAAGAACGGGATGACCTTCTGCTGGTCGGCCTGGGTCGCCACGAGTCCAAAGAAGACCGTTTCGCCGCTCGGCATCGGCTGGCCGGAGAGACCGGCCACGCCGGCCTTTTCTTCCGCCGGAGTATCGGGCTTGGGATCGATGACCGTGAGTTCAATCCGGCCTCGGGAGGCGCTCACGTACTGGCGGAGCATCTCCTCCACTCGGGCGGCGTAGTTTTTGAAGTAGATCGGAAGGCCTGCGGCACCGCGCGTATAGTAGAGCTCGAGCTTCACGGGTTCTTCAAGCTTGCCGAGCATGGACCTGGTGCCGGGCGACAGCGTGTAGATCTTCTCCGCGGTGGTGTCGATCCGGGCCGGGATGGCGGAGGCGAGGAAGTTGACCGCGACGAGGCCGATGAAAAGAAGGAGGATGGCGATGACTTTGCTGCCGATTTTCATGGAGCGAGAAGGCTGTGACTTAGGGCGAAGTTCAGGAGTGGCGGTGGCTCAGCGTTCGAGGGCGAGCACATTAAGGAAGAGGCTCAACCCTCCGAGGGAGAGGAAAAAGACGATATCCTTCGGGTCGATGATGCCCTTCTTCATGGCCTCAAAGTGGGTCGTATAGCTGAAGTTGGCCAGCAGGTCCACCAGCCAGGTGGGCAGCGCCGCGTGGAGCAGATCGGAAAAGACGCTCCAGCCGAGAAAAACAAGTACCAGGTTGATGAGCACGCTGAGCACAAAGCTGATGATCTGGTTCCTGGTCAGGGCGGAAGTGAGCGAGCAGACCCCGAGGAAGGAGCCCGCCATCAACATGCTGCCGAAGTAGCTTGCGCCGACGACTCCCCAGTCGGGATCGCCCAGATAGCCGACGGT
Source organism: Opitutaceae bacterium (assembly GCA_028691845.1). GTDB lineage: Bacteria > Verrucomicrobiota > Verrucomicrobiia > Opitutales > Opitutaceae > JAQUYL01. Next base: position 44,315 of record JAQUYL010000012.1, on the reverse strand, counting down.
GATCGCCATGGGGAAACTCAGCAGGATGGCGAGGCAGAGAAACGCCCAGGCGGCGAGGAATTTTCCGATCACCGCTTGGGAGGTGGTCACCGGCAGCGTGAACAGGAGTTCCATGGTGCCCGAGCGTTTTTCCTCGGCCCACAGGCGCATTCCCGCGGCGGCGGTGAAAAACACGAACAACCACGTGTGCCACATGAAATAGCTCTCGAGGCTCGCGATGCCGGCCTTGAAGAAGTTGCCGACGAAGAAGGCGAGGCCGACCGAGGCCACCAGAAACACCACCAGGAACACGTAGGCGACAGGGGATCGGAAGTAGCCGATGAACTCGCGTTTGAAGATCGGGGGGATTTGGGACATGGCGGTGATGAGAGGAAGACTGGGAAGACCGGAAAGAGAGGAAGACTGGGAAGACGGGGGGCCGGGACGGCGAGGATGGCGTCAGGAGAGAATTTCAGACCGGGTGAGGTCGTAGAAAATCTCATCGAGGCGTGCTCCGGGTTTGCGGGCGCGCAAGGAGTCCGGGGTTTCATCGACCACGACCCGGCCGCGCGCGATGATGATGATGCGATTGCAGATAGCCTCGACCTCCTCGAGAATATGGGTCGAAAGCACGATGGCCTTTTCTGCAGCCATCTGCTTGATGATGTTGCGCATCTCGTTCTTTTGGTTGGGATCAAGCCCGTCGGTCGGCTCGTCGAGCACGAGCACCGGCGGATCATGGAGAAGGGCCTGGGCGAAGCCCACGCGCTGCTTGTAGCCCTTGGAAAGGGTTTCGATGGTCTGCCGGCGCACGCTCTTCAGGTGGCAGAGGTTGACGACCCGTTCGATGCGGGCGCGCTTTTCAACTTCCTCGCGGTAACCTCGCGTTTCGGCAATGAAGCCGAGAAACTCGTCGACCGTCATTTCGGGATAGGCGGGGGCGCTTTCGGCGAGGTAGCCGATGCGGCGTTTCACGGCGAGCGGGTTGACCTTCACGTCATGGCCATCGACGATCGCCGTGCCCGCGGTCGGCCGGAGGAAGCCGGTGATCATTTTCATCGTGGTCGATTTGCCCGCGCCGTTGGGGCCGAGGAAGCCGAGAATGTCGCCGCACCGCACCGAGAACGAGACGCCGTCAACCGCTCGCAGCGTGCCGTAGTTTTTCACCAAGCCTTTGACTTCGATCATGGGGATGATAACAGGAATTTTCGCTCCGGTTAGAAAACGGGCTGGCGGCAAGGTTCCACCGCCAGGCACCGGTCCGACTGGTTAGAGGAAGAGGTTTCCTAATGGAAGACCGGCGGCGACTTTCAAGCGAAAACCGCGGCGCCAGCATCAGTCGCCGGACCGTCAGGAGATCTTGCTGCGCGCTCCTTTTCCGTTTTCAGGCGGAGTTGGCCGCAGGCTGCGGCGATATCCTGGCCTTTTTCGCGGCGCAACGTAGCGGAAACGCCGGCATCGTGCAGGACCTGCAGGAAACGCTGCTGCCGAGAGAGGGGGGGGCGCTGCCAGGGCAGGCCTTCGACGGTGTTGTAGGGAATCAGATTGACGTGAGCATGGAGATCACGGGCGAGGTCGCGCAGCCGGCCGGCCTGATCGGACGTGTCGTTGAGGCCGGCAATGAGGATGAACTCAAGCGTGATCATGCGGCCGTGTTTCTCGGAAAAATACTTCACGGCCGGCAGGAGTTCCGCCAGTGGCCAGCGCTGGTTGACCGGCATGATCTGCTCGCGCACCTCGTCGGTGGCGCCATGCAGGCTGATGGCCAGGCGGAAGCCGAGGGGCTCGTCGGCCAGCCGGCGGATTTGCGGTACGAGGCCGGAGGTGGAGAGGGTGATTCGGCGGGCGCCGAAACCGAGGCCCCACCCGGCGTTGAGAATGGTGAGGGCGCAAATAAGGGCGTCGTAATTGTGCAGCGGTTCGCCCATGCCCATGACGACAAGGTTGTCGAACGAGGCGAGTTCGGCTCGGGCGCGGGGGGTGCGGGCGTCCTCCTGCCGGCAGACCTGGATGAGTTGGTGCACGATCTCGCCCGCTGAAAGGTTGCGTTTGAGCCCGGCCAGTCCCGAGGCGCAAAACTTGCAGCCCATGGCGCAGCCGACCTGGGTGGAGATGCAGATGGTCTTGCGGGAATGTTCCATGCCCACGCCGACCTGCGGCGCGCGGATGATGACGGTTTCGATGAGGGAACGATCGCGCAGTTCCAGGAGCAGCTTGTCCGTGGCGTCGGTGGATTGCCGGTCCAGGATCAGGGCCGAGGGGACGAGATCGAAGGTGTCCGCCAGCCAGGCGCGGAGGTCTCGCGGCAGATTGGTCATGTCGTCCCAGGCGGCGGCGCGTTTCTTGTAGAGCCAGTCGAGAATCTGTCGTGCGCGGAACGCCGGCTGGCCATGTTCCTGCAGACGGGTGGTGAGCGAAGCGAGCGTCTCGCCATGGATGGCCGGCGGGTTGGGGGCGGATTTCATGGAAATGGCTTGGACAGGATTGATCGGTTTGCCCAAAGTTCAAGTTAAGCATGAAGCTTCTCCACCGGCATCTGTTCACCAGCATGGCCCTGACCTGCCTGGCCGCGGTGGGCCTGTTCGTGTTCGTGTTGATGCTGGGCAACGTGATCCGGGACATGCTTGGTTACGCCTTGTCCGGTCAGATTGAGCCGGGCCTGTTCATCCGGCTGGTGGCGCTGACCAGCGTGGCCATGTCCACCTATGCCCTGCCGCTGGGTGTGCTGGCCGGGGTGCTGCTGGTGCTTGGGCGCATGTCGTCGGACCGGGAGATCACGGCCATGCGCAGTGCCGGGCTGAGCCTGGCCCGGATCGCGACGCCGGTGGTGATCTTTGCCTTGCTGGGCGTGGCCGCGGCGGTGGCAATCAATTTCTATTTCATGCCCCGCGCCAAAGTGACGTATGAGGCCGAACTAGCCGATGCGGTACGGCAGAATCCGCTCAGTTTTATCGTGCCGAAGACGTTCATCCGCGATTTTCCGGGGACCATCGTCTATGTGAACGACAAGCAGGGGGCGCTGCTCAAGGATGTGTGGATCTGGAAGCTCGACCGTCAGAAGCGGGTGCGTACGCTGGTGCATGCGCAGTCCGGGCGCATCGATTACGATGAAGCGAACAACCGCCTACTGGTGACATTGCGCAGATTCACAAGTCAGGAGTTTGATCACAAGAACCCCGAGGACCTGACCACAGCCCCGTTGGTCGGCACCATGGAGAAGTTCTCCGATGTGCTGCCGCTCGACAACCTTTTCGGCCAGCGTACCCTACGGCAGAAACTGCAATGGATGACATTCAATGAGCTGCGGGCCGAGTGGAACCGCATCAAGGCGCAGCGGGCCGCCACCCCGGAAGAGAGCACCCAGCTCGAGCTGCAGCGAATGAAGGTGCAGATCACTATCCACGAAAAATTCACGACGGCGTTTTCCGTGCTTTCCTTCGCCCTGATTGGCATTCCGCTCGGTCTGAAGGTTTCGCGCAAGGAGACGTCGGCCAACCTGGGCATCGCCCTGGCGCTGGCGATGGCCTATTATTTCCTCACAATTGCGGTCGGCTGGCTGGATCAGCATCCGTCGCTGCGGCCAGACCTGTTGATGTGGGCGCCCAATTTCATCTTCCAGGCGCTAGGCTGTTGCCTGATCTGGCGGGTAGATCGGTCCAGCGGGGGGTAGGATTTGGGTTTCCTCGTGATCGTTCTTCGGACTCCGGCGCGGCGGGTGCGAACAATGCCGCGATGGCCGGCCCTCACGGGCTGCCGCCGGGACGCGGGCCGCTGACGGTGCGGGATTCGCCTTGCCGGCTTCGTCTCATGTTGTCCGTGCGGTTTTGATTGAATTGCGCAGTTCAACCCAGACCAAGCGTGGCGAGAGTCCTCTGACGGACGCCTTTGAGCAAGGCGCCGTCTTCGACCAGCGATTGGCCATAGGAAGGCACCAGGGCTTTAATTCTGCCCTGCCAGTCGGCGGTTTTGAGACGGTCGGCGAAGCAGCGCTCGATGACTCCGATCATGGCAGTCACGGCGGTCGAGGCCCCGGGGGAGGCCCCGAGCAATGCAGCCAAGGAACCGTCCGCGGCGGCAACAATTTCCGTGCCAAACTCCAGTTTGCCGCCTTGTTCGGCCGAGCGCTTGATGATCTGCACGCGTTGGCCGGCAATCGCCAGCTCCCACTCATTCTCTTCAGCGGCGGGGAAGAAATTACGCAGGGATTCAACCCGCTGCCGGTGGGACTGGAAGACTTCGCCGATCAAATAGCGGATCAGATCCAAGTTGTGCCAGCCGGCGGCCAGCATGGGCTTGAGATTGTCGGGCTTGACGGAGGCGAGCAGATCCAACCATGAGCCCTGCTTGAGAAACTTGGTTGTAAACCCGGCGTAAGGACCGAACAGCAGGGCCGGCTGGCCGCTGATGATGCGTGTGTCCAGATGAGGGACTGACATCGGGGGCGCTCCGAGCGACGCCTTGCCGTACACCTTGGCATGGTGCTGCCGGATGATGGCGGGGTTTTTGCATATCAGCCATTGTCCGCTCACCGGGAAGCCACCGTAGCCTTTGCCCTCCAGGATGCCGGATTTTTGCAGCAGCGGCAGCGCGCCGCCGCCCGCTCCGAGAAACACAAAGCCGGCTTCGATGGCCTTGCTGCCGCCGGAACGGCAATCTTTCACCCCGACCTGCCAGCGTCCGTTCTTGAGCCGAGCAAGCCTGTCGACGGCGTGGCCCACGATTAGTTCGAAAGAAGCCTTTTGCTGCAAGGTGCCAATCATGCAGCGAGTCAGAGCACCAAAGTCCACGTCGGACCCGAAGCGCACACGGGTGGCGGCTATCTTCTGCCTGGGATCGCGTCCCTGCATGATCAGAGGGGTCCAGTCGCGCAGCACGGAGGGATCCTCGGTATATTCCATATCATGGAACAGATGGTGTTGGGTCAGGAGTCCATGCCGCTGACGCAGAAAACCCACGTCGGCCTCGCCCCAGACCAGGTTTTGGTGCGGAGTGGCCTGAATGAAGGCGGAGGGGGGCGGCAGCGCGTTTTGTTCCACCAGGGCAGACCAGAATTGCAACGAGACTTCGAATGCTGCGTTGATCGCCAGCGCCCGATTGATGGTGATGTCGCCCTTGGCATTTTGCGGCGTGTAGTTCAGCTCACAGTAGCCGGCATGTCCGGTTCCGGCGTTGTTCCAGCCATCCGTGCTTTCCTGCGCGACCTGGTCCAGGCGCTCCACGAGCAAGATCTTGAGAGAGGGATCGAGCCGCGCCAGCAAGGTGCCGAGCGTGGCGCTCATGACTCCTCCGCCGACAAGCAGAACATCCACGTCGTTTTCATTCATGGTATTATAAATGTGTAGAAAATTATCTTATCTGCAAGAAATCATAATCTAATGGGCGCTGGTTTCAGGTTCTCCCTGCATTTCATGGGTTGGCCCCGTTCTGCCGTCCGCCGTGGCGGCTTGCGGCCATCGGCAATAGGTGGGGCTTGCCCGGTATCTGTCGGTACTTCCCGACGGTGCAAATCGGCGCTATACCACTTGGGTGGCTACCACGCCGGAGCGGCCGTCGATCCCGGCCAGCACCTGATCACACACGGGGATGGCAGCGCGCTGGGCGAGCAGCTCCTGCGCGAGAGTGTCGAGCCGGATGAACTGCACGTCGCTGCGCGCGCAGGCCTCGAGCAGCGAGTGGAAAAGCATGCGTTTGCCCATCCCCTCGATCTCGGCGTGAATGGTGAGCACATTCGGGTGCTTGTAACTGAGCAGCGACAGATAATGCGCCACGATTCGGTTGTCCGGATACTCGGGCCGGCCGATCAGTTCGTCGAGGGTCGGCAGGGTGCTGGGGATTTCCAGGGTATGGAAGACCCGGCCGGCGATGCGGGGGAAAAAGGGGAACGCGCCGCGAGTGTCGCTTGAATACAGAAGCCGCGCCTCGTCGTAGACCTCGCGGCTGAGGGCGTTGCTCTGCCAGCCGGCGGCGGCGGCGGTATGCGCGGGGGTGCCGAAGATGCGCTCGAACTCATCAAGGGCGGCGGTGAATTCGGCGCGGATCTCGGCGGGCGTCATCTCGTGCAGATGATCCTGCCAGCGGATGTGGTCGTGACAGTGGATGCCGACCTCAAAGCCGGCGTCGCGCACCTTGTGCAGCAGGCGCTCATTGCGGCGGCCGATGTGCGGGGCGGGCAGCAGCGTGCCGTTGAGCAGAGTGCGGATTCCGTACAGCTGGAGGACATTGGTGCGGCTGGCTTTTTTCAGGAAGCCGGGGCGGAAGACGCGTTTGATGGCCTGGCCGGTGTTGTCGGGCCCGAGGGAAAAAAGGAAACAGGCCGGCACGCCGAACTCATGGCAGTCGGCAAGCAGATTGGGCACCCCGAGGCGCGTGCCCCGGTCGGTGTCGACGTCAACTTTAAGCGCGAGGCGGGCGGGCATGATGGTCCGGTGGCAGGCGCGGATTTATCCCGCCACCCGGGAGGGGTCACTCGAGCTGGTAGTCCTTGTGCGCGAGATGATAGTCGAGCGTCAGCTTGATGGCGGTCTTGAGATCAACCTGCGGCTTCCATCCGAGCTGCCTCCGGATGTGGGTGATGGAGGGGACGCGATTCTGGATGTCCTGGTAGTATTTGCCAAAATATTTGCCCGACGGCACCACCACGACCCTGGCCTGTGCGGCGTGCTCGCGATATTCGGGGTATTCCCGGAAGGCGGAGATGATGAGCTTCGCCAGTTGGGCGACGCTGACATTGTTTTTCGGATTGCCGATGTTGAATATCTGTCGCGAAGCGCGACCGTTCTTGTTCGCGATGATGCGCAGCAGGGCGTCGATGCCGTCGTCGATGAAGGTGAAGGAGCGGCCTTGTTTGCCGCCGTCGACGAGCTGGATGGGCTTTTTGAAAATGACGTTGCTGATGAACTGGGTGAACAGGCGCGAGCTGCCTTCCTTGGGTTCAAAGACGTTGTCGAGCTTGGGTCCGATCCAGTTGAACGGACGGAAGAGCGTGTAGTCGATGCCGTCGCGCACGCCGTAAGCGTAGATGACGCGGTCGAGCAGCTGCTTGGAGCAGGCGTAGATCCAGCGCTGCTTGTCGATCGGGCCGTAAACCAAGGTGCTCGTTTCCTCGTCGAGCTCGCGATCCGTGCACATGCCATACACCTCGGAGGTGGAGGGGAAGATGATGCGCTTCCTGTATTTTGCGCACTGGCGGACGACGGCGAGATTGGACTCGAAATCGAGTTCGAACACCCGCAGGGGATCCTTGACATACTGGGCGGGGTTGGCGATGGCCACCAGCGGCAGCACGGCGTCGCATTTCTTGACGTGGTACTCGATCCATTCGCGCGATATCATGACGTCACCCTCGACGAACTTGAAGCGTGGATGACCGAGGCAGTTGCCCAATTTATGGTCGCCCACGTCCATGCCGTAGACCTCCCAGTCGGTCTTCTTCAGGATGGCGTGTGTGAGTGAGCTGCCGATGAAACCGTTGGCACCGAGGAGGAGGACTTTGGTAGACATGAGGCTATGGGCGGAAGAATGCAGAACGGTTAACCACGAAAGCCGTGAAAAGACACGAAAAAGATGATACCCGCCTTTCTGCGCAAGGCGCAGAGCCCACTCGGGCCTGGAAACGCATGCAGCCTCCGCCTCCGACGCCAGGCTGCCCTCCGCCAGTCCCTTCCTAAAGCATCTGTCCGATTTGAACGGCCGGGATCAGGCCACCGCGCCATTCGGTGCGGGTGAGTTCCAGGGCTCCGTCGCCGGTGGCGATAACCAGCGGGATCAGGGAGAGCACTTCGCCGGGCCGGCCGTGGCGCCCGCGGGCGACCGGTGAATCGGGTTCGGCCCACCAGACCATGAGGCGGGCCGGACCGGCGTCGGTGAAAGCCCCGGGGTAGGGATCGGTGACGGCGCGGATGAGGTTGAAAATCTGGGCCGAGGTCTGCGCCCAGTTGATGCGGCCGTCCTCGGGTTTGCGTCCGCCGAAATAAGTGGCCTGCGAATCATCCTGCGGTGTTTCCCTGGCGGTGCCGGCGAGCAGGGCGTCGATCTGGCGTTCGAGCACGCGGCGGGCGCAAGGAAGAACCTTGAGGAATGCCTGTTTGGCGGTGTCCCGGGGGCCAAGGTCGACGCCCTCCTGGTCGACGATGGCGCCGGCGTCAGCCTGGCGGACCATGCGGTGGAGCGTCATGCCGATGCGGGGTTCACCGTTGAGCACGGCCCAGTTGACCGGCGCCCGGCCGCGGTATTTCGGCAGCAGCGAACCGTGGATGTTGAATGCGCCGAGCCGGGCGAGATCCAGGATCTTTGTGCTGATCATGTTGCGGTAGTAAACCGACAGGATCAGCTCGGGCTGCATGGCCGCGATGCGGGCGATCCATTCCGGCGTGTTGACGCCCTGAGGGGTGTGCACGGGCACGCCATGCTCGCGGGCGGCGACGGCAGGCGTCTTGAACCAGATTTTTTCGTGGGGGTTGTCCTCATGCGTGATGAGTGCGACGACGTTGTCGCCGCGCGACAGCAGCAGATCGAGGCACGTATAACCGGCTTCGCTGTAGCCGAAGAAGAGGATGCGGGGTTTGGACATGGGCCGGGTGGTTGGCGCCGGCCCGCGGGATTATTTCCCGGGGCGGGCGAAAGAAGCCAATACGGCGCCGTGCGGGCATTTTGGCCATTCAAATTTGCCCGGCTGGCCGACCCGGGCGGCAAGTTCCCCCGGCGCGGCGGTATTCCCTGACTCCGTCACGTCACTTGATCTCCAATATCTCCCGGACGAAGTAGCGCTGGCGGGTGCGGATGACCTGGTAGGTGCGACCGACATATTCGCCGATGAGACCGATGCCGACCATCGCGACGCTGAGCAGGAAGAACAAAATGCCAAACAGGGTGAACACGCCCTCGACTTCGACGCCGAGAAAGATCCGGCGGTACGCGAGGTAGAGCACGAGCACGAGGCTGCCAGTGGCGCAGAGCAGGCTGAGGATCGTGAAGAGCTGCAGGGGCACCAGGGTGAAACCGGTGATGAGGTCAAAGTTGAGGCGGATGAGCTTGTAGATCGAGTAGTTCGACTCGCCGGCGAGCCGCTCGTCGTGCCTCACGTCGACCTCTGTGGGTTTGCTGGAAAAGCTGTAGGCGAGGGCGGGGATGAAGGTGTTGATGGCGCCGCTGCGCACGACAGCGTCGACCACGGCGCGACGGTAGGCTCGCAACATGCAGCCCTGGTCCGTCATCTCGATGTTGGTCGTCTGACTGCGGACAAAATTAACGATCCGGGAGGCGAGGGAGCGGAACAGGTTGTCCTTGCGATTGATCCGGCGGCCACCGACGTAGTCGAAGCCGGCGTCGATCTTTTCAAGCAGCTTCGGGATCTCCTCCGGCGGGTCCTGCAGGTCCGCATCGAGGGTGATGACGATTTCGCCGCGCACGCGTTCGAATGCGGCCATGACGGCCATGTGCTGGCCGTAGTTGGCGTTGAAATCGATGACCCGGGTGACGTCGGACCGGGCCGCATGCTGGCCGCGGAGCAGTTCAAACGAGCGGTCGGAGCTGCCGTCATTGGTGAAAAGGACCTCGTAGGTTTTCCCCAGTCCGTCGAGCACCGGGAAGAGGCGGGCAAAGAGGGTCGGCAGGTTGGGCTCTTCGTTGAACACGGGAATGACTACGGAGAGGAATACGGCTTTGACAGGCTCAGGCATGATCGAAGGCAGTATAGTCTTTTCCCTCGTTACCGCGAGTCCGGTTTGCCCGGGTGCGCGTTCCCTCCGTCCGGTTCCGCTGCCCCGCAGTGCAGGACCCCATGGGCGGATGGGTCGTGCCGGTGAATATGGACTCCGGGCTCGTCATCGCTGATTCTGCCGGAGAATGGCGGCCAGGGCGTCCACGACCCGGCTGACGTCGGCAGATGTCATGGCGGGGAACAGCGGCAGCGTAAGAATGTTGCGGCCCGCATATTCGGCGTGCGGGAAATCGCCCTCCTTCCAGCCCAGCCGGCGGTAGAGCGCAAAAAGATGGATCGCCGGATAATGCACGCCTGTGCCTATGCCGGCCGCGTGCATCTGCGCCATTATTTCCGAGCGTTTGATCGCGAGCCGGGCTTCCGGCAGCACAACCTGGAACATGTGCCAGTTGCTGTTCGCGAAATCCGCGACCGGCAGTTGCAGGCCGAGTTCGCGAATCCGGCACGCCTCGAATCGCGCAAAGTAGATGCGGGCGAGTTCGCGGCGCCTTGCTGTGAAGGCTTCCAGCCGGGGCAGCTGGCCGAGCCCCACGCGTGCCGCCACGTCGGTCAGGTTGAATTTGCCGCCGGCCAGCTCGACTTCCATGCCGTCGTAGCCGGATCGCACCACGCCCTGCAGGCGGTATTGCTCGGCCAGCCGCGCCTCGCGCTCGTCGTTGAGCACGAGACAGCCACCCTCGATCGTCGTGACATTCTTGTTGGGATGAAAACTGAAGGAGACAAAGTCGCCGAAGGAACCGATTGGGCGTGTCTGCCAATTGCTGCCGAAGGCCTGGGCGGCATCCTCGATGACGCGCAGATGGTGCCGCCGGGCGATGGCGTACAAACGGTCGCGGTCCACCGGCAGGCCGGCCAGATCGACCGGGATGATGGCGCGCGTCGCCGGGGTTATGGCCGCCTCGATGCGATCGAGATCGATATTCCGGGTCACCGGGTCGATGTCGACGAAGACCGGACGGGCGCCAACCTCGAGGATGACGTTGCTGGTCGCCACCCAGGAAAGCGGCGTCGTGATTACCTCGTGGCCCGGACCGATCCCCGCGATGCGCAGCGCGATCTCCATCGTGCACGTGCCGGAGTTGAAGGCGCGCACAGGGCGGCCGCCGAGATACTCGGAAACTCTGGCTTCGAATGCCTTGACCTGCGGGCCGGAGGTGATCCAGCCGGAGCGCAGCACCTCGGCCACGCCGGCGATGGTCTCCTCATCGATGGAGGGGCGCGTGAACGGAAGAAACTCGGTCTTGGTAGGGGGAGTGGCCATCAGGGGGCGGCGGACTGGTTCGAGAAAAAGCAATGTTCGCGGGTTTCGCCGAGGAGGCGATACCGAAAAGCCTTGTCGGCAAAAAGCGCGGCCAGGTCCTGTTTCTTCCCCAGGGCATAGGCGGGGACCGGCTCGGCCCAGCGCCTGCGGAACTCCGCTTCGTCAATGAACCGTGCGGCCCGTTCGGCCGGTGTCAAAAACTGCACTTCAAGTTCATCGTGATAATCGACGAGGTCGACCGTGCGGCCGGTGTAAAAGGTGAAGTCATGGAAAAAACCGCGATATTGGAAGAGGCGGTCTCCCGGGTGGGCCAGCGGCCGGTAGATTTCCGCCAGAGGCTTGGTCGAGGCGCGCTGGGCCTCGGGAATGACATAAGTCATCGACGCGCTGAAAGCGGCGGCGGTGAGGGCGATCTGGCTGATGGCAAAATGAGGACCGCGGCGGGCATGCACCAGCAGGGTTGCGGCCGAGCCGGCGACGAGCACCAGCAGCAGCAGGGAGAAGTAGGGCAGCAGGGCTAGGCGTTGCGGCTCCGGGCGGCCCGAGAGTGCGACCCAGGCGGCGATCACAATCAGGCAGCAAAGCACGGTGAAAAGGATGACGCCCACCCGCAGTGCCTTTCGTTCGCCCTCGGCAAATGTGCGGGCCAGAAAAGTGCCCAGGAGCGCCGCGACGGCCGGAAAGACCGGCAGAATGTAAGGGATGAGCTTCGAACTGGATTTGGAAAAAAACAGGAAGATGAAAGCCGCCCAGAAAACGAAAAACCACGCCGGGGCGCGTTCCCGGCGTGCGGCCCAGCCGCCCGCCAGCATCTGGCGCAAGGCTTGGGGCAGGAAGACGACCCAGGGGAATAGACCGAAAATCAGAATCGGCACAAAAAACCACCACGGCTGATGGCGGCCATGGATGGTCGTGGTGAAGCGAAGGAAATGTTCGTGGACAAAGTAGAACCAAGCGAAGTCTTGTTCCTTTACAGCCGAGTGGTTGGCCAGGGAGGCCAGCACGTGCCAGGGGGCGGCGATCGCCAGAAAAAGCACCAGTCCGGTCGGCAGGTAGAGCGGACGCAGTCGCGACCACTGGTTCAGCAACAGGAGCCACAGAAAGATGACGGCTCCGGGCAGCATGAAGCCGATCAACCCCTTGGTCAGCGTGGCGCACGCTGCGCAGGCATAGAGCGCATAGAAAAGCAGGCGCCGCCGGCGGCCGGGCGGCTCCTGCAGCGCGGCGATGAAGGCGAACAGGGTGCCCGCAATGAAAAATGACACGGCCATGTCCAGCAGCAGCAGGCGGCTGAGCCCGAACCAGAGCAGCGAAGTACCGAGGACCACGGCGGCCCACCAGCCCGCGTCGCGTCCATAGAGACGCCGCGTGGTGCCGTAGGTCGCCAGCACGCCTGCAAGGCCGAACAGCGCGGGCCAGGCGCGCATCACCCATTCGCTGGAGCCAAAGCACCGGATGGAGATCGCACCCAGCCAGTACATCAGCGGCGGCTTTTCGAAGTAGGGCACGCCATTAAGACGGGGAGTGATGTAGTCGCCGGTTGCGGCCATTTCACGGGGAATTTCCGCGTAGCGGCCCTCATCAGGGTTGGCCAGCGGGTAGCTGCCGAGCCGAAAGCCGAAGAGGAGGCCGAAGAGCAGCGTTAGCAGCAGCAGATCGCGACGATAGGAGGGGGTGAGAGCGGCAGACATTCGGAAGGGAGGGGAGCAAAATCACGGGGCTCCCTCGAGTCACGCGAAATAAACCCGCGATCGCGGGCCAGCTTTTATTTTGGAGGATGTTATGCCGGCCCGTATACTGGGTTGCACGATTGAATGCCGTCCTTTCGCCAACACTGCTCCCCGGGGCAGGTCACGGGGATTCTCGGTGCTGTTTGCCCAACCCCGCTCGCGCGGGCCGGGCCGGGCGGCGTCCCTGTTTGCATGGGGAAGCCCCACCGCAGGCGGCGGCGGCAGATCCATGGGCGTCTTTCGGACGGTTCTCGGTGCGCGCGCTGCTCGTCGCCTGTCTGCTGTTAGGGGCGAGCATTGTGGTCAATATCGTCCTGCCGGTCAGCCCGGCAGAGGACGATGGACTCGGCATGATTGACCCGGTGGCCGAGCTTCTCGAAGTGTTCTGATGTCATGGATAAACCCTGGAAAATCGTCCTCGTGGCCCTCTTCCTCGCCGGCGGAGCGACGGGAGGGTTTGTAATTTGGCGCCTGGACAGGGGCTTCCTTGACGGACGTCATGCCCCCGGCCCCCGTCTGCAGCGGCAACGGACTCCGGTCGAGCAGTGGGCGCAGTCCTACCGGAGCCGGTTTGCGGAACGCGTCAACCTGACGCCAGACCAGCAACGGAATATCGATAAACTTGTCCGGGCGGCGCAAACGGAGTTGCGGCATTTGCGGCAGCAGTCATTCAAACAGGCGGCCGAGATTACCGACCGTCTCGACAAGGGGATCAAAGAGATGCTCACGTCTGAGCAACGTCCCAAGGCTGAGGAGTTCTGGCAGGAGCGGCGCGAACGGGCGCGGCATCTGATGCAAGAGAGGGAAATGCTGAGGGACGCATCCGGGAGACCTCATTTCCCATTCGAGAAGCTGTCCGAAACTGGGCCGAAAGACGAGCCGGCGGCGGATGTGGCGTCCGGATCCCTCCCCGGTCAACCTTTCCCGCCGGACGGTAAGGGAGAGTGATCCGATTGAAGGAGCAGCCGCCCGTTCCTGATTTTAGTTGAAAGCCGAAAGATGGGGGCTACGGTCCGCCTTGGCCAGGTGCCATGCATGGGTAGGCGCGTGAACTCCGCCAGGACCGGAAGGTAGCAACGGTAACGACGTTCTTCCAGTGCCGTGGAGTGCCTGGCCACTTTTTGTGCCTGGAGCGCCAGGGGCGATTCGCCGGCGGCCGGTCACTTCCGGAGCGCAGCGGATATTTTTGATTTGCGATTGGCGGTTGCCGATTTGGAGTGGATTAGTGTCCAGCACCTACCAAGTCATCGCACGAAAGTGGCGGCCGCAGACGTTTGACGACGTCGTCGGGCAGGACCACGTGGTCCGGACGCTGAAGAACGCCATCGGGCGGGGTCGCATTGCCCACGCCTACCTGCTGGTGGGGCCGCGCGGCACGGGCAAGACCAGCACGGCGCGCATTTTTGCCAAGGCGCTCAACTGTACCGGCGGGCCGAAAGCCGATTTCGATCCAGCGGATCCAATCTGCCAGTCCATTGCCGAAGGCTCCTGCCTCGACGTGATCGAGATCGACGGCGCCTCGAACAACGGGGTGGAGCAGGTGCGCGAACTGCGCGACACTGTGCGCTACGCCCCAGCCCAGGGCCGGTTCAAGGTCTATATCATCGACGAGGTGCACATGCTGTCCGCAGCGGCGTTCAACGCGCTCCTGAAAACGCTCGAGGAGCCGCCGGCTCACGTAAAATTTGTCTTCGCCACGACTGACGTGCAAAAGGTGCTGCCCACGATCATCTCGCGCTGCCAGCGGTTCGACCTGAAACCGATCTCGACGGAGCTGATCGTCCAGCGGCTCAAAAAGATTGCTGCCGCCGAGAAAATCAAGGCGGGCGATAGCGCACTGGCGAGCATTGCCCGCATGGCCGACGGTGGCATGCGCGATGCCCAGTCCATCCTCGACCAGATGATTTCGTTCTGTGGCAGCGACATCGCCGAGGCCGACGTGCTCGACGTCTACGGCCTGGTTGGGGCCGAAAAAATCGCCGAACTCGCTGGCGCGCTGGCGACGGGAGACCACCGTAGGATTATCGCGATCGTGGACGACTGCGACGCCAGCGGACGCGATCTTTGCCGCCTGCTCATTGATCTCCAGGCCCATGTGCGCACGGCCCTGCTCGACGCTATCGCCCGGGGCGGACATAGCACTGCGATGGGAGGCGCCAGACTGAGCACCGAGCAGCTGACGCGCCTGTTGGATGGCTTGCGCGAGGGCGAGGGCGGCGTAAAGCACGGCCTGTCCGAGAAGGTCAATTTCGAGGTCACGCTGTTGAAGGCAGTGGAGGCCAGCCGGGCGCGCGCCATTGACAGTCTGATTCAGGAAATAGCTGCCTTGGCCGCAGGCCTTCCCGACGACGGCTCAAAAAAAAACTAAACACGACAGAGGATAGTGCAGCAGTTGATGCGGGAGACAGGGTCGGAGGGACGTCGCGAGAGGGGAATTCAGAAACCGGGGAACCAGACCTCGAGGAGGCAAAAGGGGGGGAGGGGAGTCCCGTCGCCTCGGAGACGGAAGCAATCTCGGCGGAGGAGGATGCGCCCGTTGGACCAACATCCGTCGAGGAGGCGGCCTTTCTGGCGCAAGAGCGTGCTGCGGAAACACTCTCCAGTTTACCGCCGCCTGCCAGCCGCCGCGGAGCCTCGCCCGAAGCGGACGACGTTCCACTGCCGCCGCTCGAGGATTTGGTGAAGCGCATTCCCGCGCCTACGCGGCAATTGCTCGACGAACTCTTCCGCGCGCGATTTGTGGCCGTCCGGCGCATACCGAAGGCGGTGCTCAAGGAAGAAGACTAAGGGAGGGCGAGAGGGTGAAAGGCGCAATAGCGGGGCATTGCTCTGACCAGCGGGGTGGGGCCGCTCAGAAAGACGCCGGGCGATGGGCCTGAGATGCAGCGAGGCGGCGTTGTTCACTCATGCCAGTTCGGACCTATACGAGTTTGGCCGGCCACATTGCGGGCATATAGATAAGTAGTGACCGTGGAACCGTCGTGTGGTGGAGCCAGGGTAAGTGTGATCCTCCGAAAGAGGCCGGCGGCAACCCCCTCGAGTTCATCGAGTTGTTGCAGGACGGAGTCGTCGATCTCCCATAGTTCGCCAGTGACGCCCACCTGGTCGGTCGCTTCCTGCACCATGCCCGGGTAGTCGCCGAGCGAATATAGCACGTAACCGGGATGGGTGCGCGCCTCGCCGACAAATCGCTGCCGGGCCAGAAAACCGTGATTGCCGCCACCACGTTTGAGAGTGCCATAAACAAAGACGCGTGTCATGGGGCCGGGACCGGGCCCGGGGACACGCACTCGATCACCAGCGCCGTGGTGTTGTCGCGGCCGGAACGTTCGAGCGACTCCTCCACCAACCGCTGGGCCGGTGGCAGGCGATCGCTTGGCGGCTCGGGGTGCCTGATGAATTCATCCAGGTGGCGATCCCAGAGCCCGTCGATCAGTCCGTCGGAGCAGATGAGAAACCGGTCGCCCGGTTCGTAGCCGACCGCTCCGACCTGCGGCTCGACAAACTGGTGGCCGGCTCCGAGCGAGAGATGCAGGTTGTTGCGCATGGGGTGGGAGCGTGCTTCACGCTCGGTGATCCTTCCCTGGCGGCGCAGCCAGCCGACGTGCGTGTGATCGTCTGAAAGCTGGCGCAGGCCGCCGTCGCGAGGCAGGTAATAGATGCGGCTGTCGCCCGCATGGGCGAAATGCATCCAATTGGGAGAGAACCAGCAGAGACTCAGCGTCGTGCCCATGCCGCGGCATTCCTCGTAGCTGCAGCCAAGTTTGATTAGATCCCGGTGGACGGCTTCAAACAACTCGACGAGCACATCCGCATAGTCTCCGCCCATTCCCTGGGCCAAGAGATGAAAGCTGCGGGGGAGCAGCCGGGAGATTTTTTCGACGGTGATCTTGCTGGCAAATTCTCCGGATTTGGCGCCGCCCATGCCGTCGCTCACAGCGAAGACGAAGTCGCCGTGTTGAAACGTGGCCTCCCCGATCTTGCCGAGGTAACGGATTTCACTCCCGCTGAAGGTCAGCGCCAGGAACGAGTCTTCGTTGTTTGGCCGAACGCGGCCGCAATGCGTCATGCCCGACCAGAGGAGGGACGGCGCGGAGGCAGCGGAGGAAGGGTCAGGTGGAAGCGAGGCAGGCATGTCAACCGGCCCGGGTTGGATCGGGAGGCGGGGGCTCGGGTTCGTCGGGGTGCGGATTGTCGATGAGGGTGGCGAACTCAAAATCAATGATGCAGAAACGTCCGTCGCTGATGCGGTAGGTGATGTTGCGCATATACGGGTCGAGGTGCCGTACCCCGTATTTTTCGAGCTCGTCATAAAGTTCCTTCCGGCGTTCCTCGTTCAGTTGATCCACACGGGAGCCGCAATTGGTGGTAACAAGAGTGAGTGTGCTCGGGTCGACATGCAGGAGGCGGGGGACGAAATTACAGCCTTTCTCCTCCAGATGACGGAGCACCCGGACCTCGTTGGCGAAACGCTGATCGGCCTTATGTCCGCGGAACGTCTTGTGCACCTTGCCATCGTAGGTGATGCGGACGAGCGCCCGGCCGGTATCCTTTACCTCTTGCATGTTCGAAGGAACGGCAGAATCCAACGCCAGGACCGGACTGGCAAGGGTGAGTTTTCCGGCCCGGCCGGTTTATGTCACAAAACGGCCGGCCGGAGCATTATTTTCAAAAAAAAATCTGATTCTGGCACGTAACGTGCAATTTGAGCCTGTATTATTACAGACTCCATTTAAGATTCTATCTCGCGGTCGGTGAGAATACTCACCAAGAAACATTGAACTTTCATCTCCATGGCCAAACTCAAACTCGAATACATCTGGCTCGACGGCTACACGCCGCTCGCCAACTTGCGCAGCAAGACCAAGATCATCGACGGGGACCCAGCCAAGCTGCAACTCGCCGATCTTCATGGCTGGGGCTTTGACGGCAGCTCCACGGAGCAAGCGGATGGCAAGAGCTCCGACTGCCTGTTGAAGCCGGTCGCAATCTATCCGGATTGCACGCGAACCAACGGCTTCCTTGTCATGTGCGAGGTGCTGCTCCCCAGCGGAGAGCCACATCCGTCGAACACCCGCGCCACCATCGACGACGATCCCGACGCATGGTTCGGCTTTGAACAGGAATTTTTCCTCTACAAGGACGGCCGGCCGCTTGGTTTCCCGATCGACGGCTATCCGGCGCCGCAGGGGCCCTACTATACGGCTGTCGGCTACAAGTATATCGGTTCCCTTGCCCGCAAGATTGTCGAGGAGCACATCGACATCTGCCTGGCCGCCGGCATCAACATCGAAGGAGTCAACGCCGAAGTCGCGAAAGGACAGTGGGAATACCAGATTTTTGGCAAGAGCGCCAAGGCGGCGGCCGATCAGCTCTGGGTCGCCCGCTATATTCTAGCCCGTCTCTGCGAAAGTCTCGGCGTCGACGTCGAATTGCACTGCAAACCGGTACGCGGCGAATGGGGACGGTTGCTCGATTGGAACGGCTCCGGCATGCACTCGAATTTTTCCACGAAGTTCATGCGCGAAGTCGGGGGCAAGGCCTACTTCGACAAGCTCATGGCTGCCTTCAACAAGTATCGCGACGAACACATCGCCGTGTATGGGCCGGACAATCATCTCCGTCTCACAGGTTTGCACGAGACGCAGTCCATCGATAAATTTACTTACGGCCTTTCGGATCGTGGCGCCTCAGTCCGCATGCCGGTCAAATTCGTCAAGGACGGCTACAAGGGCTACTTGGAGGATCGTCGGCCGAATTCCGCGGCCGATCCGTACCTCGTGGCTGGCCGCATTATCAAAACGATCAAGACTGTCCCCACCTCCTGACTCAAGTTAGGGGATCCCTGGTCGGCCCTTTCGCGCCACCCCGATGCGGGTGGCGCTTTTTTATGCCCGGACCAGGAGGCATGCTGATCCTTGCGACGTTTTGTATCGCGATGATCGCTTTTCAGGGATTTTAAGAGCCTGTTCACATGGACACGTCGGCAGCCAGAGGCAGATTTAGTTGGCGGTTCATCCCGGTCTTGGAGTGGGGGCTCGTGCTTTTGCTCGCGAGTTCCCTGGCTTGGACAACACTTTGTCTGGGCGGTTACCGCCCGGAGACGATGGTGTGGACCAGTACGATTAACCTGGCAGTCGCGGTCCTGGCCAGTGTGCTGGCCGCATTCGGAGTCCATCGACCCTGGCGGGCCGCCGCCCTGTGGCCGCTGCCTTTTCTGCTCTATGCGCTGGCAAATACATTATGGGTATCGCCGGTGGCTTGGTTGGCTTGGCGGGAGTGGTTTTTGTTTCTGCAAATGTGGCTGGTTTTCGCAGTGGTGCTGCATTTTGGCCGAACCAAGAGGCAGACCGGGATGCTAATGGGGCTGATCTTGCTGCTGGGGGTCGTCAGCACTGCGATGGCGGTTTATCAGCGGTTTGCCGACCCGGATTGGCTCATGCTGGGCCGCAGGCAAGTCGAACAGTATTTGGGACGGGCGGCCGGTCCATTCGGGATTCCCAACAGTCTGGCGGCGCTCTTTGAAATCGTGCTGATGCCCTGCCTGGTGATCGCGATCACCCCGGACCTGGGGAAGGGAGTGCGCTTGGTGTGTGGCATTCTCGCGGCCTTGTTCGGTTTTGGATTGGTTTTGTCTGTTAGCCGTGGGGCAATGATTGGATTGGGGCTGGCGATCTTGTTCTGGCCCATGCTGGCTGGTGGAGAGTGGCGGAAGCGACTGGCCGGGCTGGTGATCGCCGGGGCTGGGGTGGCCTTTGCCTCCATCGCACTTTATGCGGCAGTCCCGTCGGTGCGGGGTCGGATTGAGCCGCTTCTTCACGGCAAATGGGAGGCGAGCCGGTTGATCCTGTGGCGTGCGGGATGGGAGGTGTTCTGCGAATATCCTTGGCTGGGAAGCGGGGCTGCTTCCTACAATGTCGTATTCGAAGAGCACCGGCCGGCGAGGTTCATCGATGAGCCTCAATGGGCGCACAACGACTACCTCAATACGCTGAGCGATTATGGATTGGTCGGGTTCGCTCTGTTTTTGACAGCGGGAGCAGGACTATTCTGGACCGCTTGGCGAAAAATGCAGGAGGATCCGGCGAGATTAGCGCGATCCTGGCGGCTGGGAGCGCTGCTAGGGATCGTGGCTTTCTCGTTTCACCTGTTTGTGGACTTTCATCTCAAGATTCCCGCGCTTGCCTTGATGGTCGCGGTTGTCTTTGGCCTGTTGTTACGCGAGGAGAACGCGGGCATGGACGATGTGAGCCAACGGCCAAGGCGATGGAGCTGGCTCGCTGTTGGCGCCATGATGCTGGTGCTTGGTTTTGTCAAAATACTGCCGGCCTATCGGGCAGAAGCGTTACGGTACGTTGCGCGCCAGCCCATCGATGAATATGCGGCAACCGGACAGGGAGACCTCGGGCGAATCGTCGAACGCGCGGAAAAAAATTTAGATTGGGCCGTGAATATTGATCCCTCCAACGCGCAGGCTTGGGCTGACCTGGCGTACGTGAAGTCACTCCAGGCCTATTTGACCCCTGCTCGGGTTGTGCTGATGGGGGTTGCGGCGGAGAAAGCCGCCCGTCGGGCCACGGATTTGTCTCAGGCGGTCCCCGAGTTCTGGTTGCGTCTGGGCGTGGCCCTCGACATGCAAGGGAGGCAGGCTGAATCCGAACCTTTTTTCCTGAGTTGCCTGCGCTTAGCGCCCAAGGCCAGCCACTTCTGGTATTATTACGCCTATCATCTTTCCGGTATCCCAGGTGGGGACGAACCAGCCCGGGCCGCGATTGCAACCTGTTTAGAACTTGACCCTAATAGTGTTCGGGCACTATCTTTGCGTGAGCAGTTGAACGGACGCCGCTAGTATAAATTGACTCTGAGCACCATGAATTCTCCATGCCTCCGGTTCATTTTTTCCTTTCTTGTTGCAATCGTTTTGACGTTGAGCGTCTCGGCCCAGCAGCCATCTTCTCCGGTGGCCGGGGAATCTGCGTCTCGCGTAGCCGGATTGGTCAAGGTCGCCAATGTTCAGGGCGAGGTGCTCAAGGAAAATCTGCTCGATAAAACGCGGACTCCCCTGAGCAATGGCAATGATCTGATTCAGGGTTTTGCGGTGATAACGGGCAAGGCGTCCAGCGTGGTGCTGGTGTTTGCAAACGGTTCGACAATGAAGCTCGGACCGGAGACTCGGATGGCCGTGGACGAATTTTTGATGGATCCACTGGAGACCGACGTGAATGTGGCCCAACTTACGACCGAGCCTACGAGTTCCTCCACCAAACTGAATCTTGCCTACGGCGAGTTGATTGGCGACGTCAAGAAATTGAACAAAGACAGGGGATCTACTTTTGACGTGCGCACTCCGGTTGGTGCGGCCGGCATCCGTGGTACGACCTTCCGAATTGTCTTTCGACCGACGGGGGACGGGAGAGCGTTTAATTTCACACTTAGCACAGCGGAAGGTGTCGTGCTTTTCACGGGCACTACGCAAGGAGCCGGTGTAGTGACTACCACGGCGCCGCAGGAGACCACCCAACAGGGTCAAGGGGCCGGTGATCAAGGTCAAGGGCAGGGTCAGGGCCAAGGTCAGGGTCAGGGGCAAGGCCAAGGGGCTGGTGATCAGGGCCCGGGCCAAGGGCAGGGCCAGGGGGCGGGTCAACAGACTTCGACGGGACCCTCCACCACAACTCCAACCCAGCCTGTTGCGGTAGCATCACAACAAGAAATTGTCGTAGTCGCCACGGTCAACACGACCACTAATCAAGTGCAGGTCAGTGCTCCCACTTCAGCGCAACCGATTTCCGTTCAAGCCCAGCAAATAATTCAAACGACAGTCACTCAGGTCATCCAACAGGTGCAGGAGCAGGCCACCTTCACTCAGGTGGACGTCCAGAATGCCCAGCAGCAGCAGCAACAACAGCAACAGCAACAGCAGGAGCAGCAACAGGCACAAGGACAAGAAAACAATCCCGAAGGCTCGCAGAATGCCAATGCCGATCCGGAGAGCCAGTCCAATGCTCCTCAGGGGCAAGAGCAGCCCCCCCCCGATACGACCACGCCCACCACTCCCCCCGATACGACCACGCCGCCCACCACGACCACGCCGCCCACAACTACGCCGCCCACGCCCACGCCGCCCACAACGCCGCCGCCTGTGATACCCCCGCAGGTGCCGACTGCACCGGTTACGATTCCACGAACGACCCCTGGTGACGGCCTCTCCAGCGGGTGAGCGCAGCATATGTTTTGGGGTCGCACCCGGAGTCCTTAGACTCCGGGTTTTTTGTTAGCGCAGGCGCCGATCCCTAATTCTGCTTTCTTTTCGATAGCACACCATTACGCTTGGGTACCGTGGCGCAAAATAAGGCGAAGTTCGATTGGCGGTTTTTGCTTTTACTGCCCATCCCGCTTCTCTGGCTGTTTCTCGGATACTACGGTTATCTCCGGTTTCTTGATAATCGTCTGCTTGATCTGCGTTTTATCGCCCGCGGAGAAATCGAGGCTCCGGTCAACATCATCTACGTCGACATCGATTCACAATCGATCTCCGAGCTTGGCAACTTCCCGTGGCCACGTTCGATTTTCGCCCGGACCAGTGCCGCCTTGATCAACGCGGGCAAGGCCAAGGCGGTGGGGATCGATATTGTATTTTCCGAACAGGGGGTTTCCGAATCCTACGACCGTGCCAAATGGGTTGCGGCCAACGTCGAGTTTGCGCGATTCTTGCTCAAGGATCCGCCTGTGGTCGTGGCCGCTTCCTATTCCGCGCACGAGTATCGCGACGAGACGGGAAGGATGGCCACACGCGATCTACCGCTCATCCGCTCCGGTCTTCCGGCGTTGGAGAAAATCCCTCTACCCGAACTCCCTGAATTCAATATTGGGCGGAAGGTTTATTGGAACCCGCCGAAAATCGGACTGATCGACACTTTGGAGGGCGGCACGCGCTGGGTGCCGTTGTTTGCCCCCACTGGCGTCAAGCGTTACGACCACATGGCGCTCAATCTGGCGCTGCTGCATTGGGGTCTGAAACCCGAGGCTGTGAAACAATATCCTGACCGCTTGGAGGTTCTGGCCCCGGACGGACGCTTGGTGGCGGTGATTCCGCTCACCGACCAACAGCTAATTGAAATCAATTGGTTCTCGCGCTGGCAGTCGGACAAGAATCCCCGCATCGGCCTGTCGACCGTCTACAACTATGCTGCCATGCTGCAGTCCGGGGATGAACCGCAACAGAAGAAGGCGCAGGAGTTTTTTTCCCAGTTTGTGGACGCGATTGTTCTTGTCGGCCCGGTTGATCCACTGTTGCAGGACCTTGCCACCACCCCGTTCGACGAGATCCCGGTGCCGAAAGTGGGGGTGCACGGCAATCTGTTAAAGACGATCGTTTCGGGGGTGTATTTGCAGCGGCCACCGGTCTGGGCGATCGGCTGCATCGTCTTGGGGCTGACGCTGGCTGTCAGCTGGCTTTCAATGGCGAAGGCTGGGGGGGCCAAAGGGTTGATGTCAAAGATTGCCGCCGCCCTTGTCCTAATCGTCTACGTGGGGATGTGTTTCTGGCTCTTTGGGCGCCATCACCTGGTTCTGCCCATGGCAGCACCGCTTGGGGCGGCGCTTTCGACCAGCTTTGCCGGTGTCATCTGGCAGCTTATTGTCGAGGAGAAGCAAAAAGGCCGCATCAAAAACATGTTCGGCACCTACCTCTCGCCCGAGCTGGTCAATCGCATGGTCGAATCAGCCGAGGATCCGAAGCTTGGCGGCCACGAGGAAGTCATCACCGCTTACTTCTCGGACATCCAATCATTCTCCACCTTTTCGGAGAAAATGAATCCGGCCCAGCTGGTCGAACTGATGAATGAGTACCTCACCGCCTGTACCGAAATCGTGCAGGAGGAGGGAGGGACGCTCGACAAATACATCGGCGATGCCGTGGTCGCAATATATGGCGCGCCCATTCCGCTGCCCAACCACGCCTACCGGGCCTGCGTGGCGACCGTGCGGGTTCAGCAGCGCATATCCGAGCTGCGAGTGAAGTGGCGGGAAGAAACCGGCCAGTGGCCCGAAGTCGTGCATAACCTTCGGGCCCGCATCGGGCTCAACACCGGGCCTGCCATCATCGGCAACATGGGGAGCAAGGCCCGGTTCAGCTACACCATGATGGGCGACAATGTAAATCTGGCCGCGCGCATGGAGTCGGGCGCCAAAGCCTACGGCGTCTATGCGATGATCACCGAGGCCACCAAGCTGGAATGCGAAAAGCATGGGGGCAACCAGCTTGTCTTTCGCTACCTTGATAAAATTGTGGTGAAGGGGCGTTCGTTGCCCGTGCCGGTCTTTGAAATCATGGGCTTTGATAAGGAAGTGGCGCAGCAGACGCTTGACTGCCTAGGCGTCTACGCCCGGGGCATCGAACGCTACCTCGCCCAGGATTGGGACGGCGCCAGCGCCCTCTTCGAAAAAAGCGCCGCACTCGAGCCCCTTCAGCCGCACAAGACGCCTGCGATCGCGACAAACCCCTCGCTTGTGCTCATCGAACGCTGTCGTTATTGGAAGGAAAACCCGCCGGATGCCAACTGGGACGGTGTCTTTGTCATGAAGGAGAAGTGACCGAGCCGCCTTTGGTCTGCATTAGCCCGGCCATATTCTGCGGGGGAAAATGAAAAGCCGCACCTTGCGGGCGCGGCTTCTCGGGCGAAAAAAGGCGAGCGCTACTTCAGTGCGGCGGCATAGTTTTCCTCGGCGGCATTCCAATCAACTACGTTCCACCACGCGGCGATATAGTCCGGGCGACGATTCTGGTAATGGAGGTAATAGGAGTGTTCCCACACATCGATAGTGAGGATGGGTGTGCCCTCGATCCCGGCTACGGCCTTGCCCATGAGCGGGCTGTCCTGATTGGCGGTCGAGCCAATCGCCAGTTTCCGGTCAGGCGTCACCACTAGCCATGCCCAGCCGGAGCCGAAGCGGGTCGCCGCGGCCCGGTTGAATTCCTCCTTGAATTTGTCGAAGCTGCCGAAAGTCGCCGTGATGGCCTGGGCAAGGAGTCCCTTGGGCAAACCGCCCTTTCCCGGTCCCATGACCTTCCAGAAGAACGAGTGGTTGCTATGGCTGCCGGCATTGTTGCGAACCGCGAGACGGATGGCCTCGGGCACTTTGCCCAAGTCGGAGATGAGGACATTGACATCGAGCGCCGCCAACTCGGGTGAGTCCTTCAGCGCATTGTTGGCGTTAGTGATGTAAGCCTGATGGTGTTTCGAGTGGTGGATTTCCATCGTGCGCGCATCAATGTGCGGCTCAAGGGCGTTGTAGGCGTAAGGTAATTTCGGAAGTTCGTATGCCATGTCGTGGAGTGGTTGAGGAGTGTATGCACAAACTGCACAACCTTTGTGGATCGTCAACCGTCAGCTGCATATTCCTCGCGCTGACCCTGCCTGGACCATGGTTTGCTGATGCCGCGCAATCTGCAGCGAGGACAGCTTGTCCGGCCCTAGTCCTCCTGCCGCTTCAATCGGAAATACGTCTGCAGTAATTCCCGGCAGGGCTGCGTCAGAACGTCGCGAATGATCTCAAGGTGATGATTTGACTGGGGCAGTGCATTCAAGTCCGTGGCGCCCCCGAGGCAGCCCATTTTTGGATCGGATACGGCGAAGACGACGCACTTGAGCCGGGCCATGAGTGTGGCGCCGGAACACATCGGGCAGGGTTCCTTGGTCACATAAAGGGTGGCCTCGTTGAGGCGCCAGTCGCCGATGGCCTTGGCTGCTTGCGTGAGCGCCAGCATTTCCGCGTGCGCCGTCGGATCACGCGTGCTGTCGCGCTGGTTGTGCGCCGCTGCGATGACATTCCCGCCGAACTCGATTATGGCTCCGATGGGAACCTCATCCAGCAACCAGGCATCAATTGCCTGATTGTAGGCCAACCACATGTAAAACTCGTTGTCCCGTCGCAATTGGGACGGGAAGACCTTTTCGAACGGACATTCGAAGTCAGGGCGGGGAGTATTGCTCATCGGCTTCTATATCTGGCTGGATTTCAGAGGAAAACCTTGACTTACCCACCGGCATCCGGTGTTACAACGGTTTTCCTGTCTCCTGCATGAACCTACACCACCGTGCCACCTGCTGAGTCCACTCCCGAGTCATCCGTTTCCGACGGCAAATCGATCGAAGTTGAAGGGAAAATCGTTACCGTTCTCCCAGGCACAATGTTTCGTGTGCAGTTGAGCAACGGTCATATGGTGCTCGCGCACATTTCGGGCAAACTCCGCAAGCATTTCATCAAGATCGCCGCCGGCGATACCGTGAAGATGGAAATGAGCCCCTACGACCTCGAAAAGGCGCGGATCACCTACCGGATGCGGGAGATTTCTCACACACCGCAAGTGCGCCGCCCTGGCGGCCAGCGGCGTCGCTATTAGGAGCGATACCCGGAGCTCAGTATCAGCCATGTGCGGGCGGCCCGGCAGAGCGAAGGGAAGAACCCTTCCGCTGGCGCCGGCTGGCTTCGCGGATGCCATCGACGCGTACATCAGTTTCGTCGAACTGGAAAAAGGACTGTCGCGCAACACCGCGCTTTCCTACGAAAGTGACCTGCGCCAGTGTGCATCGTTCCTGCATCGCCATGGCGTGCGCAACTGGGAAACCGTCACGAGCAATCATCTGACCCGATGGTTGCATTCGTTGAGCGGCGGATTCACGGAATCCAGCCAGGCGCGCAAGCTCACCGCGCTGCGCATGTTCTGCCGCCACCTGATGCGGGAGGATGTTCGCCGCGACGATCCCACCGCGTTGCTTTCCGGCCCCAAGTTCCGCCGCAAACTGCCCGCGACGCTGTCGCCGTCCCAGATCGGGAGACTTCTTGCCGCGCCGGCTGGCGGCGATGCCTACGCCTTGCGTGACCGTGCCATCCTGGAGCTTTTCTACTCGAGCGGCCTCCGGATTTCTGAGCTCTGCAGACTGACCTTGCAGCAAGTCGACTTGAACCACGGTTTCGTGCGAGTTTTTGGCAAAGGATCGAAAGAGCGGGTGGTGCCTATTGGCGGCAAGGCCAGCGACGCACTGGCCGCCTACCTTTCCTCCGCCCGGACCAGAATGGTCAAGCCGCGCACCGGCAGTGAACTCTTTCTCAGTCATCGTGGCCGGGCCCTTTCGCGCAAGACCGTGTGGTATGTCGTCAAAAAATACGCCCGGCTGGCCGGCCTTTCCCGGCTGGTGAAGCCGCATCTGCTGCGCCACTCGTTTGCCACTCATCTGCTCGGAGGCGGCGCCGACCTGCGCGCCATTCAGGAGATGCTCGGCCACGCCAGCATCGGCACCACGCAGATCTACACCGCCGTTGAGTCCTCCCGCCTGCTCGATGAGCACGCCAAGTTTCATCCCCGCAACCGGTCGAAATAGCGCCAGATCGCCGCTGCCAGCCATGGACTAGATCGGTGAAGGCTGTCTCGTAATCGCGCAATCCGGAGGAAGCACGGGGAAGGAGGGATGCGCGGGCACTTTGCATGCCCGAGGCTTGCTCCTCCGTCATGATGTGTGATTCTAAGGCTATTCCAATGACTGACAGTCCCTATGTTGATCAAAGCGACCAGGTCGAAATTCACCTACCCGGCGGACATACCTTGCGCGGTCCGCGTGGGGCGAGTGCCGAGAGTTTGCTTGCGCCCATCGCCGCCAGTTTGCCGGCGCCGCTCGTTGGAGTCGTGATTAACGGGGAGCTGCATGAACTGACTCATCCCATCGAAATGGAAGCGTACGTCCGACCGGTGACCATGGGGGAAGCCGATGGCGCGCGCATCTATCGCCGGTCACTGACCTTTCTCCTGCAGGCGGCTTTCTCCCGCCTGTTCCCCGGGGCGGCACTGTTTATCGACCATTCGCTTCCGTCCGGCGGCTACTACTGCCAGGTGTACGGGCGGGCGTCCTTCATCCCGGCTGAACTAAAGATTGTTGAAGCGGAGATGCGACGCCTTGTCGCGCAGAATTTGCCCTTTGTCGGACGCGAGGTTCCTGTCGAGGAAGCGAGCACTTACTTCAAGGGCCGGAACTATCTCGACAAAGCCCGGCTGATGCACCACCGCCGCAAGGCCACGGTCACGCTATACCGGTTGGGTGATTACGTTGATTGCCATCACGGCTACATGGTGCCATCCACCGGATATCTGAAGTGGTTTGAACTCGTGGTGGTGGACGGAGGGTTTGCCCTCCGCTACCCCCGCCAGCATGCGCCGGGCAAACTTGCGCCCATGGTCACCTATCCGAAGCTACTAGCGGCCTTCCGCCGTTATGGCGACTGGCTGGAACGGTTGGGGATTTCCAGTGTGGGCTCGCTCGACGATGCCATCCAGGCCGGTCGCAGCCGGGAGATTATTCTGGTTTCGGAGGCTCTGCATGAACAACATATTGCGGAAATTGCCCGGCAGATTTCCGACTGTCGGCAGCAGGCTCGGCTGGTGCTCATCTCCGGACCGTCATCCTCGGGTAAAACCACATTTTCCCGCCGCCTCACCGTGCAACTGCTGGCACTGGGGCTTTCGCCGTTTGCGATGGAGCTCGACAACTATTTCATCGAACGCACGCACACGCCACGGGACGAAAACGGCCAGTTGGACTACGAGACCATTGAAGCACTGAACCTTGCGCAACTGGGTGACCACCTGCAGCGCCTGCTGTCGGGTGAAGAAGTTCAGATGCCTCGCTATAGTTTTCAGAAGGGGCGGCAGGAGTCGGGGGAGGTTGTCCGTTTGCGGGCAGGACAGTTGATCATCTTGGAGGGCATCCATGGACTGAACCCGCGACTTCTTCCCACGTCCCTGGCGGCGCAATCGTTCCGGATCTATGCCTCGGCGCTGACCCAGCTCAATCTCGACCGCCACAATCGCGTCTCCACGACCGATACCCGGCTTATCCGCCGCATTGTGCGCGATGCGCGCGACCGGGGCTACAACGCCACCCAGACAATCAATCGTTGGGAATCGGTGC
Source organism: Opitutaceae bacterium (assembly GCA_028691845.1). Taxonomy (GTDB): domain Bacteria; phylum Verrucomicrobiota; class Verrucomicrobiia; order Opitutales; family Opitutaceae; genus JAQUYL01. The sequence goes on along the minus strand of JAQUYL010000012.1, from coordinate 15,665 downwards.
GCCGTGGCGAGAAGCTGCACATCTTCCCCCATCAGGAACATGCCGATGTGATGTTCAACTCGGCGCTGGCCTATGAGCTTTCGGTGCTGCGTCCCCTGGCAGAGCCGCTCCTGCGGCAGGTGTCCCACGGGACAACCGAGGAGGTGGAGGCCCGCCGCCTGCTGTCGCTCCTGGAATGGTTTTCTCCCATCGAGACTGAGTGGATTCCCGACAATTCAATTCTGCGGGAGTTCATCGGCGGTTCGATCCTCAAGGACTTCAAGGTCTGGGAGGGCTAGGCCGGGAACGCCCTAGTTCGCCCGGTTGGGATAGTCTGCCAAGCTGATTCACCTGGCATCCGGAAGGGCACGTTCCATTACGATCCTGGCCGTCGTGTCCCATGTTTTCGGCGCCGGTGGCATGGCTCCCTGTCGGGTTGTGCGCCGGCAAGCAGCACCGCCTGATCCAACCGAGTTCCGGGGCTCCCCTTAACATCGCTGGCATGCCGGTCATGCCGGCAATACCGGCGAGTTTATTGTCCTGTAGCACCGCTTCGCGCAAGGGTCCGAAAGCGAACCTAAAATCCTTATTTCCTTTCGCCAGATCCGGCGGGACGAACACTCATTCCGTCCGGCCGGGCAAGAAGCGCCGACTAATTAACAAGGCCTGCGGAGCATTATCCCCGCGAGGGTCTACGATGTGTAATGCCGTGTCCTTCATTGGAATAAATATCGGAGCGTTGGCGGTGAAGGCGGTCGCGTTGCGCGGAAATACCACGACTGCCGTGATCGCGCCCCACCAAGGCCAGCCTCTCGAAGTGCTCCGGCATCTGCTCGCCGGACCGCAGTTTGCTGATGCGGAGTTTTTTGCCGTATCCGGCTCCCTCGGACATGTCACCGAAGTCGCTGCCATCCAGCGTGCGCTGCACGAATCGGGGGATGCCTTCGACGCGGTGGTTTCTCTCGGCGGGGAAGCATTCCTCGTCTATCTACTGGCTGACGGACGGATCGCAAATGTCCTCTCCCACAACAAATGCGCCGCCGGCAGCGGGGAATTTTTCATCCAGCAAATCGGCCGCATGGGCCTCGGGCTCGAGGAAGCGATCCGACGTTCCTTCGCAGGCAAGGTGGTGCCGCTCGCCTCGCGCTGTTCCGTCCACTGCAAGTCCGATATCACGCACAAGCTCAACCGGCACGAGGCTGCCACGGAGGACATCCTGCACACGCTGCACGACAGCATGGCCGGCAAGGTCATTGCTCTTATCGAAAAGGGGCCGCGCAAGTTGGGGCGCGTGCTGTTGATCGGTGGAGTTGTCCAGAACGCCGCCCTAGTCGCGGCCTTGCGCGGGAAGAGGCCGGGGGTCGAATTCGTCGTGCGGCCGGAGAGCGCGTGGTTCGAGGCCTGGGGCAGCGCCCTGCTGGCGCGGGACAAGCCCCACCATCGCCAGCCGCATACGACGGTGCGGCCCCGTCTCGACCGCCTTCCGCCGCTCGGGAGCTTCGCGGCGCAGGTGAGGGTGATCGCGTCGCCGGGTCCTCAGGCTGCCCCCGCCGGGCCGCTGGTGCTCGGCGTTGATGCCGGTTCCACGACCACTAAAATCGTCCTACTTGACCCGGCGACGCGCGGTCTCGTGGCCTTCCACTACCTGCGGACCAACGGAGATCCTCTTGCCGCGATCCGGCAGTGCCTCCGGGCGGTCGCAGCGGAAAACGGCAACCTCCCCGTCGGATTGATCGCCACCACCGGCTCGGCTCGCGAACTGGCGGGCGCCTATCTCGGCACCGCCCACGTTCACAACGAGATCTCGGCGCACGCCGCTGGCGCGACCCACTACGATCCGGGTGTCGACACGATTTTCGAAATCGGGGGGCAGGATTCAAAATACATCTTCCTGCGCCATGGCGTGCCCATCGACTACACGATGAACAATGCCTGTTCGGCGGGTACGGGCTCCTTCCTTGAGGAGAGCGCACATGGGGATCTGGGCATCGAGGTCGGAGACATCGCCGCGCTGGCGCTCGCAGCCCCTTCTCCGGTCCTGTTCAAGACCACCTGCGCCGCCTTCATTAACTCAGACATCCGCATCGCCCAACAGCAAGGCTGCTCACGTGAGGACATTGTCGCCGGGCTGGTTTATGCAATCGCCGGCAACTACCTCAACCGCGTAAAGGGACCGCGGCCGGTCGGTGCGAAGGTGTTTTTGCAGGGTGGGGTGGCACTCAACGCAGCCGTGGCGCACGCGTTCGCGCACAGCACGGGGAGTCCGGTGGTGATTCCGCCGCATCCGGAGCTGCTCGGCGCACTCGGAGTGGCGTTGCTTGCCCTGGCCCGTGCCGGGGGGGTGGACGGCTCCGCGCGCGGTCTCTTGGCCCTCGCCGGACAAGAAATGAAACACGCGGGTCGGTTTACCTGCCGTGCCTGCAGGATGTATTGCGGCATTGATCGTTTTGTAGTGGATCGGCGGCGCTTCCCGTTTGGCGGACGGTGCAGCCTCTTCGAACGCTCATGGCAGCGCCGCGCGCGCACCGTCGTGATTCCGGATCTGGTCGAGCAGCGCGCCGCGCTCCTCTTCCGTCCTCTTCCGGTCCCCGCCCCAGCCGCGGCCCCGTCGGCCGCGAGCCCGGCGCGCTGGGATTTTGGCCCGACGATCGCCGCGGCGAAAACATTTCTCGAGGACCGTTTCGGGCGCGACGCCACCTCCGTGCCTTCCGGCCGCGTGACTCCGAGACGCATCGGTCTGCCGCGGGCGCTGACGACACATTCGCTGCATCCGCTCTATTCCGGTTTCTTTGCCGGGCTCGGCATGGAAGTCATTTTGTCGGGCATCGATACTGAGGGCGACACGAAATCCAATTCCGGTTTCTGCTTCCCCGCGCAAATTGCCCACGGTGCGGTGCTGGATCTGGCGCGCAAAAACGTGGAGCTGGTTTTTCTGCCGCATGTCACGCGAATGCCGCACCCGAGCGCCTGCCGCGACTCGTTGTTGTGCCCGATTACGCAGGCGAGCCCCTACTTTCTAGCCAAGGCGTTCCCCGGGATCCGCATACTTTCGCCGGTGCTCGATTTCACGCAAGGCTACGGGGGCTGTACCACGCTGGTGGAGCTCGTCGAGCGTGAGCTGGGTGTGCCGCGTGCGGTCGCCGAACCGGCTTGGGGCGCTGCTGTGCGGGCGCAGCTGGAAGCCGAACGGGCCATGCAGGAATTGGGCCGGAGCGCCCTGGCCGAGGCCCTCGCGAGTGGCCAGCCCGCGCTGCTGCTCGCCGGGCACAGCTACAACGCCTTCACGCCCGAAGCTTCGCAGTCCGTCGGGCGCAAGCTCGCCAGCATGGGCATTTGGGCCATTCCGGCCGACTGCCTCGGGATGGCGGATATGGGGCCGACCGCATGGCACTTTGCGAACCAGATCATGAACGCGGTGGCGCTGGCCAAGCAGCACCCCAATTTGTTCCTGCTTTGCGTGAGCAATTTCAGTTGCACGATCGACGCCTTCACCCACGCGATGCTCGCCGCCGAGCTCGGCGCGAAGCCCTACCTGCTCCTCGAAATCGACGCCGCCACCGCGGACGCCGGCGTGCAGACCCGGCTTGAGGCGTTTCTCGACATCATCCGCAACTACCGTGCAGCGGCCGCGGTCCGCCGTCCGTCGTTCACGCCGGCGCGGCTGGTCGGTCAGGGCGTGGTGATCTGCTCCAGCGGCGAGCGCGTGCCCCTGACCGATCCGCGGGTGAAACTCTACCTGCCAAACTTTTCATCGTATCACACCCAGGCGCTGGGGCTCGCGATGCACTGTCTCGGCTTGCATCCGGGCACGGTGGTGCCGCTCACACGCACGCAGCTGGAGCGCGGCCTGCGGTACACGTCCGGCCGCGAATGCCTGCCGCTCCCGCTCTGCATCGGACAGATCCTCCAGATCCACGAGCGGCGCGCTCCGGGCGAAATCGTCGGCTTCTACACGGCGCGGGGCGGCGCGCCGTGTGTGAGCGACGCCTACCTGGGCTACTTCGAGCGCTTTGTTGCGGAGCAGCAGCTGAGCGATCTTTTCCTGCTCAATGCCTCGGCCGAGAACGATTATCTTGGTTTCTCCGGGGAGACCCTGGCACGCCACGTTGGGACGGCGATTGTGCTCGCGGACATTCTTGTTGAGATCGACCATGTGCTGCGGGTCGTGGGCGCAACCGGCAGTGGCAGAAGATTCCGAAAGGAATGGCTCCGTTTTGCAGCCACGGTCGATTCGCTCGACGAGTTTAACTCCCGGCTGCCGGCGCTGATACGGCGGATTGCGGCGCTGCCCCGGACGCGCGAGCCCCAGACCTGTCCGCGGGTGGTAGTCACCGGCGATTTTTTCACGCGTTTCAGCCCTTTCTTCATGGAGGGGGTGCGCGACCTCTACACTGAGCGCGGCATCATCCTGAAGCCGGTCGATCTTGCCGATCTCATGCTGTACGGCGCTTACGACGGCATCGCCGGCGCCGCGGACGCGTGGGGCATGAAGCCAGGCAATCTTGCATTCGCCAAGGCGTGCACGCGCATTCTTCAACCTGACGGCAAGGAGTACCTGCAGCGTTGGCTGATGTATCAGGCGCAGCGGCGCGTCGAGCAGTATTATCGGGATGTCTTTGCGGAAAGCGGTCTGCTGGTGGCCTCCAGCAACGACGTCGCCGAACTTTTTGAACGGGCCGCCGAGCATGTCTCTCCGACGATTTTCGGCGAGGCAATCCCGGCTGTGGGGAAAGGGGTCGGCGCGGCGGAGGAGGGTTATGACGGCACCCTCCTCATCGGCCCGTTCAACTGCCTGCCGTTTCGGATAGCCGAGGCGATCCTGCGCCCCCTCAGCCTGCAACACGGCGTGCCGGTTCTTACTTACGAAAGCGATGGGTGCGCAGTGACGCCGGCGTTTCTCCGTCAGGTGGAGGTGCACATCGAGCAGGTGCTCGACTTCGCCCGCCGCCGGCGCGCAGCCCACACGGACAGACCCACGGCGTTGGCCGCCAAATAGACCGCCGGACGGATCGGCTGCAGCCTGGGGCGCGGTTCACGGTGTCCAACCGCCCTGGTCCGGGGCAGCACAGTCGCCAAAAACAACTCCTGTGCTTTGTTTGGTCCTTTCCCGGGTTATTCCCCGATCTGGCAACACCGGCCATGAAAGACATCCAGGAACTCCAGCGATTGGCCACGCCGGCGCCCAAACCCCAGTCGCTCGCGCGGGAGGGAGACGATTTCCTGGATGGGCTCACTGGAGACACGGCGCATCAATGCGATCAATCCGGCGACCTGGACCGTCGGCTGTGAAACCACGACGCCAGGCACTCCGTTTGGCATGACCGCAGTGGGCAAGGAACTCCGAATCCTGTGCGGCGAGACGGCGGCCGACAACCGGATCATCCGGCGATGCATCCCGGGACAGGGCTTCGACGGAAAATTCGGCCTGCCGTGCCGGACGAAACCGGCTCCCAACTCGGATTCGACGGCCGGCGGCTGTACGTCAGCCAATGGTATCCGAAAAAAGTGCCTACACTCGGCGCCGACGGGAAGGACGAGCGGGTGATCAACGTGCCGCACGGCATCTGCGGGCTGGTTTCCGTCGACGGTTTCATCTACCCGCCACCACCGATGCCGAGGAGACGACCGATTACTGGCATGCGCGGGAGGACCCTAACCCGATGGAGCCGAAGATGGATGATCTCGTCCGCATCCCCTGTGCGGCGCGGGCCCTCGCGTTCGACGGCACGCGTTTCTGGACCAGCCGCCGCGAGCAAAACCAGTTCGTGTCGTTCTTACTGCAAAAGTAAATACGGTAGGTCTTTGTGTGCCTGTTCCAGACGGCGAATCTGCTGGGCGAGGAGGTCGTTGGTTTGGTGGATGAGGCAGAGGGCGAGGTTGGCCACGATCCCGGGCGGACGAGTCTCCACGTAGAGGCGGTAGGGCTCGTGGTGCCATGGCTGAGGTGGCGCACGAATTGCGCCTCCTTGGAGCCCTTGTCCCAGATTGTGAAATCCCGCACGCGGAGGAAATTGCGGTAGTCGGCCAGCACCTCCTCGAGGCTCGCCCGGTCGACATTGGTGAGCTTGAACTCCATATCCTTTGACGTGCCCGAGACTTTGCTGCACCGATGATATTTTGTTCCCCCGAGCGTGCCGCCTGAATCATCCGGTCGACGGTGCGGTCGCCTTTGGCGAGGAAGCGATGGCAGAAACGATAGTTGAGGTCGTAGATCGCCTCGGCTTTCTGGTAGGAAAGCAGTTCCGGACGGTTCCCATGAGTCGGAATGAAATCCGGGGAGGGAGAGGGCGTGCGAAAGGACTTATAGGCCTCATCGCTCTAGAAAAACCCAGCCCCGGGCGAGTTCATCCTGCGGCTCGGCTATTCCGACTGGTGACTCGGGGCCGAACTGTCTACCCTGAAAAATCATGTCCACTCATGCCTGCCCTTGGTGGCTCGGCTATCTGCTCGTCACGCCGCTGCGCCGCCTGTTGGAGAATCCAGCAAAGATTCTCACACCTTGGGTGCAACCGAGGATGACCGTGCTGGAACCCGGACCTGGCATGGGTTTTTTCACGCTTGAACTCGCCCGGTTGGTCGGTCCGGGTGGACGAGTAGTGGCGGTCGATTTGCAGGAGAGGATGCTCGCGACCTTGCGACGGCGGGCGCAAAAGTTCGGACTAGCGGACCGGATTGAAACGCGGCGCTGCAGTCGGGACGACCTGGGCATCGGCGATCTGGCCGGACGGGTCGATTTTGTCCTGCTCTTCCATATGCTGCACGAGGTTGCCGCTCCGGATCGGTTTCTGCGGACGGTGCACACGGTGCTCAAACCTGGTTGTGCGGTTTTGTTGGCCGAGCCTCCCGTTCATGTGTCTCCCTCGGCTTTTCAGGCCTCCGTGCAGGAGGCGACGAAGCTTGGTTTTGAAATTGCGGAGCCCGCGAGAGGGCGAAGGCTTCAGGTACTGCTGCGCCGTCCCCCCATCTGAGACATTTCCCGGAGAATCGGCGGGCCCAGCGTCCGTTGTCGCCTGAAAGGCTAGGGAGGACAGTCATCCGGGTGTCTGATGATTTCAGCCCACCCAAGTCCGGGCGTTATGGAATAGTTTCATCCACGGCGAATCTTCGCCCCAGGTGTCGGGAGCCCAGCTCATCTGGACGGTGCGGAAGACGCGCTCGGGGTGCGGCATCAGGATCGTCACGCGGCCGGTGGTGGTTGTAAAGGCGGTCATGCCCAAAGGTGAGCCGTTCGGGTTGAGCGGATACTGCTCGGTGACGCTGTGACGGTTGTCCACGAACCGGGCGGCGACGAGGCCGGACTCGCTGCACGCCCTGGCGGCTGCGGCGTCCTTGAACTCGGCGTGGCCTTCGCCGTGGGCGACGGCGATGGGGATGACCGATCCTGCCATGCCGGCGAAAAGTACGCTAGGACTGTGCTCGATCCTGAGGGAGGCAAAGCGGGCTTCGAAGCGTTCGCTGCGATTCTGCACGAAACGCGGCCAATGGTTGGAGCCGGGGATGATCGAATGGAGGTTGCTCATCATCTGACAGCCGTTGCACACGCCGAGGGCAAAGGCGTCCTCGCGGGCAAAAAAGGCGGCGAATTCGTCGCGGGCGCGATCATGGAAAAGGATGCTTTTGGCCCATCCTTCGCCGGCGCCGAGCACGTCGCCGTAGCTGAAGCCGCCGCAGGCCACGAGGCCGAGGAAATTTCTCAGGGACACGCGCCCGCTGAGGATATCCGTCATGTGGACGTCGATGGCCTTGAATCCGGCCTTGGTGAATGCAGCGGCCATCTCGACCTCGCCGTTCACGCCCTGCTCGCGCAGAATGGCGATTGCAGGCCGTGCCCGGCCTGCAGCATGAGGGAAGAGAGGCGCGGCCAGCGGATAGTCGAACGAGATTTTCGGCGTGATGCCCGGGTCAGTGGGATCGAGTTTGAGCTGGAATTCCTGTTCGGCGCAGGCCGGGTTGTCGCGGAGTGCGGCGATGCTGCGGGTAACACTGGACCAGACGGCGCGCAGGGCGGAAAGGTTTTCGTCAAATAGGACTTTGCCATCCTGGCGAACGCGGAAGGCATGGTCGCGGTTGAGCGTGCCGATCCGGGTTAGAATCCCGTCGAGATGGTGAGAGAGAAAGACTTGGGAGACGCAATCGAGGTCGGCGGCACGGATCTGGATGACTGCGCCGAGTTCCTCGGAGAATAACTGCTGGAAAGCGACGGAGTGCTGAGCGTCGATGACCGAGGGTTGAGGGCTGGCAGACAACTCGAGATCCACGCCGGTGTGGCCGGCGAAGGCCATCTCCACGGCGGTGGAGAGGAGGCCGCCATCGGAACGGTCGTGGTAGGCGAGAAGTTTCTTATCGCGGCCGAGTTGCTGTATGGCATTCCAGAAATTTTTGAGGTCGATAGCACTGTCGACGTCGGGCGGGGCGTCGCCAATCTGCGAGACAACCTGCGCAAGGATAGAGCCGCCCAGACGATTCTTGCCGCGGCCGAGGTCAAGCAGCAGCAAAACCGTGTCGTCAATTTGCTGGAGTTGCGGCGTGAGGGAGAGGCGGATGTCGGCGGCGGGCGCGAATGCCGAGACGATGAGAGAGACCGGCGCGGTTATGCGCTTCCGCGTGTCGCCGTCCTGCCAGACGGTACTCATGCTCATGGAGTCCTTGCCCGTTGGGATGGTGATGCCGAGAGCGGGGCAGAGTTCCATGCCGACGGAACGGACGGCGGCGTAAAGGTCGGCGGCGTCGCCGGGGACGGCGGGAGCGGCCATCCAGTTGGCGGAAAGGTTGACCTTGCCGAGGTCGCCGATCTGGGCGGCGGCGAGATTCGTGAGGGCTTCGCCGACCGCGAGGCGGGCCGAGGCGGCGGCATTGTTGATGGCGACAGGTGTGCGCTCACCTATGGCCATGGCCTCGCCGGTGTAGACGTCGAAGGAGGTGGCGGTGACGGCGCAGTCGGCCACAGGCACCTGCCAAGGACCGACCATCTGGTCGCGGCAGACCAGACCGGTGATCGTGCGGTCACCGATGGATATGAGGAAGGTTTTGTCCGCAACCGCGGGATGGGCGAGGACACGGCGGACGGCGTCCTGGATCGAGAGTGAAAGTGAAAGTGGAAGGAGCGGGCGCTGGAGCGACTTCTCCTGGCGATGCATGCGGGGCGGTTTGCCGAGCAGCACCTCAAGGGGCAGGTCGATGGGGGTGTTCTTGAAATGCGAGTCTTCCAGAACGAGCCGCTTTTCGGCGGTCGCCTCGCCGACGACGGCAAAGGGGCAGCGCTCACGTTCGCAGAGTTTCTGAAAGGTGCCGATGCGATCGGCGGGGATGGCGAGGACGTAGCGTTCCTGGGACTCGTTGCACCAGATCTCGAGCGGGCTCATGCCCGGCTCGTCGTTGGGGATCCGGCGGAGGTGGAAGTGGCCGCCGCGGCCGCCGTCGCTGACGAGCTCAGGGAGGGCATTGGAGATGCCGCCGGCGCCGACGTCGTGGATGAAGGCGATGGGATTGTCCGCGCCCAGCGCCCAGCAGCGGTCGATTACTTCCTGGCAGCGGCGCTGCATCTCGGCGTTGTCGCGTTGCACGCTGGCGAAATCGAGGTCTTCGTGGCCCGAGCCACTGGCCATGGAGCTGGCTGCGCCGCCGCCAAGGCCAATCAGCATGGCCGGGCCGCCGAGGATGACGAGTTTGTCGTTCGGGCGGATTTCTCCCTTCTGGATGTGCTCGGGACGGATGTTGCCGATGCCGCCGGCGAGCATGATGGGCTTGTGGTAGCCGCGAAGCTCCGTGGAGGGAACGCCAGAGGCGAGAGGCGTGGGACGAGAGGCAGAAGGAGGCAGGGGAGCGGGGACCTCTGCTTCAAAGGTGCGAAAGTAGCCGTTGATATTGGGGCGGCCGAACTCGTTGTTGAAAGCCGCGCTGCCGAGCGGACCTTCGATCATGATGTCGAGAGCGGAGACAATGCGGCCAGGTTTGCCATGGTCTTTTTCCCACGGCTGGATGGCGCCGGGAAGGCGGAGGTTGGAGACGGTGAAGCCCGTGAGGCCAGCCTTGGGCTTGGCACCCCGGCCGGTGGCGCCTTCGTCGCGGATTTCTCCGCCGGAGCCGGTTGCGGCGCCGGGGAATGGCGAAATGGCGGTGGGATGGTTGTGCGTCTCGACCTTGCAGAGCAGGTGGATGTCCTCGTCATGGGCGGCGTATTCCCCGGTTCGCGGGTCGGCAAAGAAGCGGCCACCGCGGCTGCCCACCATGACGGCGGAATTGTCCTTGTAGGCGGAGAGGATGCCGTCGCGATGAAGCTGGTGGGTGTTCTTAATCATCTGGAAGAGGGAGCGGTCGCGCGGCGCGCCGTCGATTTCCCAGGTGGCGTTGAAGATTTTATGGCGGCAATGCTCGGAGTTGGCCTGGGCGAACATCATGAGCTCGATGTCGTTGGGATCACGGCCGAGATCGGTGAAATTCCTGACAAGATAGTCGATTTCATCGTCGGCGAGAGCGAGGCCGAGCGAGTGGTTGGCGTCGACGAGGGCGGGGCGGCCTTGAGCGAGAACGGGCACGATTGTCATCGGGCGCGGGGCCTCGTGGCGGAAGAGAGCTTCGCAGGCGGATAGGTCGCCAAAGACAACCTGGGTCATCCGGTCGTGGAGCTTTTCGGCCAGGATCGATGAGTGAGTGGCGGTTAGCGAATAGTCGGGACCTAAATCGATGGAATAGGCGATGACGCGCTCGATGCGTTTTACATTGGCCAGTCCGCAGATGTGGGCGATGTCGGTGGCCTTGGAGGACCAAGGGGAAATTGTGCCCGGACGCGGAGCCACGACTTGGGTGAGTCCATTGACTGCGGAGGCAGCCCGGCTCGGTCCGTAGGTTAGAAGTTTTTCGAGGACCACGCGATCGGGGGGCGTAAGTTCCTCAGCCAGTTCAGCAAGATGAACAAACTCGGCGTTGATGGCACGGGCGGGCAGACCGGCGGCAGTGAGGTCCTGAAGAAGCTTCTGAAGACGGAATTGTGAGAGGGCTGGAGAGCCACGATGGATCAGCATGGTCGGGAAGAAAGCATGTTCTCTAACATCCCCGAGGCGTCAAGGGAGCTAAGAGTTATTTCCCGGACGTGTGGAGCTGGGCCTGCTTTGGCCCATGAAGGATTGCGCAGCTGTAGCAGTTTTGCTGCTAAGCGGTGGACGGTGCATGAGTAACACGTAAATTGACAAGATTTAAGGTTTTATCGTTCTATGCGTTAGATGCGCCGAGCGTAGAAAGCCGTTGACCATTCTGGCCGTCTCATCGGAATTATCGGTTTTTATCTTCCGTGAAGATCATCTTCCACTTAACAGACAAGAGAAGCCGCCCGATTTTCCCCTCCCATGAGTGAAACTCTTACCCACGAATGCGGGATCGCGCTTGTGCGGCTCAAGAAGCCGCTAGCTTACTATCAGGAAAAATACGGCACGCCGTTGTGGGGTTTCTCCCAGCTTTTTCTCCTCATGGAGAAACAGCACAACCGCGGCCAAGATGGTGCGGGCGTGGCTTGTGTTAAATTCGACGTGCCGCCGGGCGAACCCTACATGTTTCGCGAGCGGGAGATAAAATCCAGCCCGCTCGACCGCATCTTCAAGGCCCTGCTCGCCCAGTATTCCGTCAAGATGTCCGCGGGAGACATCCATCCCGAGTTTCCCGACACGGTTAAGAAGCACTTTGATTTTTGCGGAGAGCTTTATCTTGGACATCTGCGCTACGGTACGTCGGGCGGGTATAGTCTGAGTGCCTGTCATCCGTTTTTTCGCCGCAGCCCGTGGCCGACACGCAATCTGATGCTGGCGGGGAATTTCAACATGACCAACACGATGGAGCTGAACGACAGCCTCATCGCGATGGGCCAGCACCCGATCTTCTCCGCCGACACCCAGGCACTCCTTGAGCAAATAGGCTTCTGCCTCGACGAGCAACACGAGTCGCTCTACCGTGAACTGCGTGCCCTTCACCTGCCGGGGGCCGAGATCTCACAGCGGATCAGCGAGGGTCTTGATCCGGCGAAGGTGGTGCATGAGGCTGCGATAAACTGGGACGGCGGGTACACGTTGGCCGGACTCATCGGCAATGGCGACGCCTTCGTGGTGCGCGATCCATCCGGAATCCGTCCGTGCCACTGGTTTGAAGATGAGGAAGTGGTGGCCTTTGCCTCGGAGCGCGCGCCGCTGCTCACCGTGTTTGACCTGAAATCCGAGCAGGTGCACGAGGTCGAGCCGGGCTATGTGGTTGTCGTCAAGAAGTCCGGCCTGGTCCGGTCCGTGCGCATCCGGGCTGCCCTGCCGAAGACGCAATGCTCGTTCGAACGCATCTACTTCTCGCGCGGCAATGGCCCGGACATTTACCGCGAGCGCAAGGCGCTCGGCGCCTGCCTCGCCGACCAGATTCTTGCGGCCATCGATAACGATCTCGAGCACAGCATCTTCAGTTACATTCCGAACACGTCGGAAACAGCCTATTACGGCTTGTTGAGCGCCCTGCGCAGCCGACGGCGTCTCGAGGTGAAGACCTCCATCCTGGCCGCGGCCGCCCGCGGGCAGCTTACCGAGGAGCTGGTGGACAAACTGATCATGCACAATTGGCCGCGCGGTGAGAAGCTTGTCAGCAAGGACATCAAACTGCGCACGTTTATCGGCCAGGAAAAATGGCGCAATGAACTCGCCTCACACGTCTACGACATCACCTACGGAGTGGTGGAACCGGACGACAACCTTGTGTGCATCGACGATTCGATCGTGCGCGGCACCACCCTGCGCCGTTCCATCCTGCGCATTCTCAGCCGGCTGAATCCGAAGAGGATCATCATCGTCTCGACCGCGCCGCAGATTCGCTATCCCGATTGCTATGGGATCGACATGTCGGAGATCGGAAAATTCATCGCGTTCGAGGCGGCGATTTCACTGCTGAAGGAGCGCGGCAAGAGCGACCTGATCGATGAGGTCTACCGGTTGTGTCGGGATGAACTCGCCCGCAAGCCCAGCCCGCCCGTCAACCATGCCCGCAAAATTTACGAACCGTTCACTGCCGAGGAGATCGCGACCAAGATTGCGGATCTGGTCAGGCCCAAAGGCATCCCGTGGCAGGGGGAGATTCAAATCATATTCCAGCAGATCGAGAACCTGCACCAGGCGCTGCCCCAGCACAGCGGTGACTGGTATTTCACGGGCAAATACCCGACCCCCGGTGGTTATCGCGTCGTCAACCAGGCGTTCGTGAACTACTATGACAAGCACGAGGGCCGCGCCTATTGAACGCGGTGGCGTTCCTTTTGTAACCATGTCCCTCTCCTACGAGTCCTCCGGTGTACGCTACGATCGCCTCGATGCTTTTAAAAGGGCTTGTCAGCGGGTCGCGCTGACGACTGGAGAGGCCTTGTTGGCCCACGGTTACTGCGAGCCCTCCGACGTGCGCGGGGAGAGCGCCTATCTGATTGAAGCCGGTGATCATTACCTAGCGCACGTTGAGGAGGGGCTGGGAACCAAGAACCTGGTGGCCGATGCAATCTACGCCGCAACCGGCCGGTGTTTTTACCGCGAAATTGGCATCGATACCGTCGCAACGATTGTGAACGACCTGGCCACCTGCGGGGCGCTGCCCGTCTCGGTGGCGATGCACGCTGCGGTGGGCGATTCCGAATGGTTTGCCGATGAGGTCCGCGCGAACGATCTGGCCGTTGGTTTCGCCGAGGGCTGCCGGCAGGCCGGTGCGGTCTGGGGCGGCGGAGAAACGCCGACGCTCCGAGGCGTCGTCGATCCGTCGGCCATTGTACTCGCCGGTTCGGCCGTGGGCCGCATCGCTCCCAAATCGCTGCGGATCGCCGGTGACGTGCGGGATGGGGATGCAATCATCTTTCTAGCTTCCTCCGGTGTGCAGACCAATGGCCTGACACTTTGCCGCCAAATTGCCGAAAAGCTGCCGCAGGGCTATCAGACCCCCATTGGGGACGGCCGGACATTTGGCGAGTCATTGCTCGCGCCGTCTGTTATTTACGTGGCGTTCGTGCGCGAGTGCCAACGCCGTGGCCTCAAACTCAACTATGTGGCGCATGTGACCGGCCACGGCTGGCGGAAGTTGATGCGTCTCGGAGAGCCGTTCGTTTATGAAATCACGAACGTTAGACCGGAGCCGTCATTGTTTCGTTTTTTGCGGGAAGCTGGACCCATAAGCCTGCGGGAAGCCTATGCGACTTTCAACATGGGTATAGGATTTGCCGCCTTTGTGGCCCCAGAGATTGCCGAGGAAACGCTTGTGGCTGCCAGATCCGCTGGCTATGATGCATGGTTGGCTGGTGCGGTAAAAAAGGAGGGCAGCCGAAAGGCTGTCGTCGTGCCCCCCCTCGACTTGATTTTCGCGGGTGATACGCTGCAAGTGCGGTGAAGGGCCCCATGTTCCGCGCGGCCTTGATGGCTTGAACGACGTCCAGCTTACTCCTCAGGCGGGGACGTGAGCACGAAGGGGCGGCCCCTCCGCTGGTGCGTCTGCGCAGTATGGATTCAATACAGGCCTCCAGCTGCAGAAGCCAGCCAGCATGGGATTGCACCGTGACTGAACCCTCCACCAGCAGAGAAAAGGAAACTGATGCATCCACTCCTTGATTACCCGGTTTCGGGTTCGGAGGGTGCGCACTCAAACAGCATATCGGCACTCCTCCTGGGCCTGCGACACTACCTCGCGCGGCTTCATTACCGCACCCTCTTGCTCCTTTCGATTGACGTAAGCATGACAATCTCTGTGTGCAGCGCATTGGATCGAGTGAGGCGTCGGCAGACTCCAAAGCCAGTTGTTGATAAGGGATAACGCTTAATGTGACCAGTGGGATAAAAGCCCCACAAATAATGGCGGCTTGGCGGATTTGGCACATCATTAAAGATGGGCTGATCAATAGGGAACCTCTTTTGCAGACGGAGCGCACCCGGCGGCGCTGGTGGTCGAAGAGCGCTTTCAGCCGGGTTGGTGTGATGCTGGTGGGAAACGGAATTGTCGTGTGACAGGCATGCCTCGAACGACTTCCGTCTCCACTGAGTCGCGGCGCGGGAAAAGGGTTTGACATGCAATTGGCATTCTCAACCTTTTGCCCTTCCAGTTTCTGGCTTCCTAGCTCAATTGGTAGAGCAGCTGACTCTTAATCAGTAGGTTTGGGGTTCGAGTCCCCAGGGAGCCACCATCTTTTGTGTTTCAAGCGAAGGATGGGAGGCCCTCACGCTTCACCGCGCGGGGGCTTCGGTTCCCCGAGCATGTTGTTTCCCAGTGTATGTAGTTAGTCGCGACGGCGCGTCACGCCGGCGTAGCTCAATGGCAGAGCACCTGTTTTGTAAACAGGCGGTTGCGGGTTCGAGTCCCATCGCCGGCTCCATTTCCGCGGCGGGGCGATGCTGGCCCCCCGGTTGCTTCTGCCGCTAGTCAAAGCTTTTTTCGAGTGTGCGTCAGCGACGCTTTTTACTGCCCGATAGTGTAATGGTAGCACAACAGATTCTGACTCTGTTTGTCTAGGTTCGAGTCCTAGTCGGGCAGCCAATAAATGCGCAGAAAATTATTCAAAAATGCGCAGGAAAAATGGGGTCTACACCAAAGATTGGGGAGTGGGTTGAAGGGAGTGGAGGTTCATAAGTCAGCCGCACTGGGCGATGACGCGCAGGCGGTAGTTGTTAAAGTTCCTAAAGCCATAGGCACGGCGCTGGATA
>JAQUYL010000035.1 GCA_028691845.1 Opitutaceae bacterium | reverse complement strand
GACCACGACTCCGCAGCCGATTGATCCCACGACGATCAGCCGGTCGAGCTGAGGAGCGCCAATCTTTCAGAAACAAGACGCCGTCCGATCCCCGGACGGCGTTTTTGTTTGGCTGCGGCCCGACAGGGAACAGACGTTCCAGGGAGTTGGTTCAACGGCCTCAGCAGCGACGGCAGGGAGATCTCCATTTCCCTCTTTCTGCCCCTGATTGGCTAGAATTGGCCGCTGGTGGATAAACACGTTAAGAAGAAGGGAGGATCCTTGGTTCGCGATGAGGCGCGAGAGGACCGGAGAAAGTCGAAGGGCAGCCCAGACGCCGCTTGGCTATTCGTGAGGAATGGTTTGTTGCCGGTGAAATCGGACCGGTATTTCGAACGAATATCGGATAACCATCAGCCAATGTATGGGGGATTGAGGCGAGGAGGGCGAAGCCTGTGCATGTTCGCCTCTTGCCATACGCCGGCCGGAGGAGTGAGCATATCTTATCATGGCACGAATTCTTGTGACCGGTCCGGCCGGCTTTATCGGCAGTCATACGGTGGATCTTCTCTTGAAGGAGGGGCATGAGGTCTGGGGCGTCGACAACCTGAGGACCGGACGGATGTCCAATCTGAGCGCGGCCGGACAGTCATTGCGGTTCCATTTTGTCCGCGCCGATGTGGCGGAAGAGGCGCCTTTCAATGAAATTCTGGATGAGGCGCAACCGGAGGCCATCATCCACTTGGCGGCGCTTGTCAGTGTACCGGAAAGCTTCGAGCAGCCCGATGAGAATTTTCGTCTTAACCTGACGGCTACGCATGTGGTCGCCGAGGCGGCGCACAGGCATGGGGTCAAGCGAATGGTGTTTGCCTCAAGCGCGGCTGTCTACGGGCGGACAGAACCATTTCCGCTCGACGAACATTGCGTCACGGTTCCTATCAGCCCTTATGGTGCGGCCAAGCTTGCCTCCGAGAGCCTGCTCGCAGGCTATGCGGAGTGTTTCGGGCTAATCATACGCTCCCACCGCTACTTTAATGTCTATGGTCCGCGCCAGGATCCCTCGTCGCCATACTCCGGCGTGATTTCTCGGTTTTGGGAAAGGCTGGGGGAGGGGAGCCAACCGATCATCTTCGGCGACGGCGAGCAAACGCGCGACTTCGTCTATGTCGGGGATGTCGCCCGGGCGAACCTCCTGGCGGCGACCAAGCCGGATGTCCGTTCAGGTGTGGCCAACATCTGCACCGGTCGCCCGACGTCGCTCAATGGTCTCGTGCAATCAATGGCGCGCCTGCTGGGTCGGGAGGTGAGGCCGATGCACGTGGCCCCGCGGCAGGGCGACATTAGGCATTCGCTCGGTTCCCCGAAAAATGCTGCGGTTCAGCTGGGATTCACCGCGTCGACCACCTTGGCGGAGGGGTTGCAGGAGCTATTCCTGCGCGGCGATTCCGGCCTGCGCGATTAGCTTGCAGGCGCTGCCGGCGGGGTGCCTGGCGGCGCAGAGCCGACCATGGGGTTCGGAAGCTGGCCAAGCTCAGCATGCCACAGGGTAGTTTCGACAACCCTAGCGTAAAAGCAGCCATTCAATACGCAGCAGCGATGTCAGCCTTGCGCAAGGCGGCGCCACCAGGAAGTGTGCGGGTCGTGATCATCCTGATTGGCGGGTCATGGATCTGTTCAAGCAATTGGAGCGCGCCCGGCGCGGCCATGGTGAAATGGCTGATGTCCAACCCGAACCTGACGGCCGCCGTAATCGGCACCAAAAACGTCGCCCAATGGAAGGAGAATTTTGGCGCAGCCCGGCAAGGTGTCCTCAGTGCCAGCGACCGGGAAACCCTCGGCTTGCTGGGCGCTTATAACAAGGGACTGACCTGCCTGTTGTGCGCCAACTGTGTCTCGCGCTGTCCTGAGCATATCGCGATCGCCGATATCATGCGCTACGAGCGGTATGCGCTCGATTACCACGAACTGGCAAGAGCGTGCGCCGAATACAGCACCCTGACCAAGGATGGCACGGCCTGTATAGCCTGCGGGAATTGCCTGCTTGCGTGCAAAGCGGGCATCAATATCACATCGAACCTGAAGGAAATACACCATCTGCTGGGATAGGAGCCCCCGATCCGGGTTCCCGTCAGATCCCGGCAGCAACACAAACCCAGATCCCATGAGTATAGTCGATATCATCCTCGCCATCCTTCTCCCGCCTCTGGCCGTCTTTCTGCGCAAAGGGGCAGGAAAAGACTTCATCATTAGTCTGCTGCTCACGCTGCTCTTATTCTGGCTCGGCGGTATTATCCACGCTTTCTGGCTGCTCTCGAAGAAGGCCTGATCCTGTTCCATCGGAAGCCCCGATGGTCATTTGCGGATCCCCTTTGGCTGGCGCCGATTTAGCCTGCGGGCCAGACGCCGATGGTTGTCGCCCTTCCCCGCCCATCGCGGGTGCGTGCTTGGGGCGGCAAATGTAGGTCGCACATTTTCGGGCCAAGGCCGTCGCTCCGGCGGAGAATGCGGGCGGATGGATTTTGCCTCTCGTCCCAGGACTTTGCCCGAAGGGTATTGGCAAAACCACGTGGGGTGAGTCGGCCTCGAAGACAGCGAATTGAACGAAACCGAGGAAGGGGCCGACATCCAGATCGTCGCTGGTGGCGATCCCACTGCAGTATATGATACGGTGCAGAAGTCCTCGATGTGGCGCCTTAGGCAGGAACAAGCATCCAGCGCTCCATTCCAATCGCAGTCTCGATGCAAATGCTGTCGCATGAGCCACCGCTTCGGCAGCAGCACCTTGTCGGACGATAGATTGGCCGAAGCAGCCTGTTCCCCATTTCGGATTCCTCCCCGCAGGCCGTGGCCTTTCCGGAACCCTTTCCACGGTGGAGTCAATGTTCCTGCTTCGATCCTACCGGCCAAAGTGTTTGCATGGAATTATTTCCCATCGCAAAATAGATTCGATGAATAAGCGACCCTTCCTCCATCTGGGCTTGATTGCGGTCTGTCTCGTGCTCATGGGGTGCCAGAGCATTTACTACTCGGCGTGGGAGAAGCTAGGGGTGGAGAAACGCGAGCTTCTCAGGAAGCGGGTGGTGGCGGCCCGCGATGAGCAGAAGGAGGCAGGCGAACAGTTCAAGGACGCCATGACGCGGCTGAAGGAGATCACGGGCTTCGACGGCGGCAAGCTGGAGAAGGCTTACAGCGAATTGAAGGGCGATTTCGACGGGTGTACGTCGCGGTCGGAGGCGGTGCGCAAGCGGATCAAGGACATGGAAACGGTTGCGGAGGATTTGTTCGCAGAGTGGGAGAAGGAGATCGGGCAATATAGTTCGGCGACATTGCAGGCGAACAGCCGACATCAGTTGCAGGCGACGCGGCAGCGCTACCAGGGACTGCACACGGCGTTGAAGAACGCTGAGCAGGCGATGGCGCCAGTGCTGGCACAATTCAAGGATTACGTGCTGTATTTGAAACATAACCTGAACGCGCAGGCCATTGCGTCTCTCAGGGGCGAGGCGACGAACATCCAGGCGGAGATCTCGAAGTTGATTGCCCAGATGAACCAGTCGATCGCGAAGGCGGATGAGTTTGTGAAAACCATGCCGTGAAGAGGGGGAGTGGAGTCGATCAACCGGCGGGGGAGGGGACCTCAATCTCCCGGAACGACCTATAGCGTGAATTTCTTCGCATGTGCGCGAAGCCTTTGGGCTGACAGCCATAAGTGGATGCATCGCCTCGACCGGGCCGATGGCCGACAGGTGCGGCAACGCCGCAGCCAGAAGCAGCGTCTGGCCCGTTGTGGCGAGCAGATGACCGCGCTGCTGCGACCGAATCAGCGGTGGAGCATCGACTTCGTTCAGGATCAGTTGGCGGAAGACCGGACGCTGCGGTTGCTCACGATTGTCGGCGCCAGCACTCGCGCAGGTCGCTGAACCGAGGCCGACCCCGACGATTTCCATGTGCATATTCCAGCACGGGGCAGTGCTGGATGAAAGGGAGAAGGCTTCTAGGTGCTTCTCGCAGTGCTCGCCGGATCGGTGAAAATATAGCCGCGAGCCAGCGAGCGATAGGCCTCCACCTGTGCCTCGCACCAGGCACGATCGTGGCCGAGTTCACCCGCCAGGAGCTGGGCAACTGCCGGCGCCGCTTCGATCGAGGCCTGCGCATCGATGAACAGAGCGCGAGTCCGTCTGGCGAGAACGTCCTCCACTGTGCGCGCCATCTCTTGGCGCGCGTGCCAGAGGACCTCGCCCCGCTGGTAGGGCAGCCGCAGATGGATTGGGGCTGCCAGCGCGGGATCGCTCTCAAAAAGATCCGCGATCCTTGGAGCGTCCGCGCCGTATGGCTGCAGATTCTTCTCGGAAATAGGCGCATGCGTCCAGCCATGGATCTGCAGCGTTTCTGTCGGGCTGCGCCGCCTTTCGAGGCCCGCCACCATTTCGCCGTGATCGATCACATCTTCTGCCATCTTTCGGTAGGTTGTCCACTTTCCTCCGGTGATTGTGATCAGTCCGCTGGAGCTGACCAAAATCAGGTGATCGCGGGACAGCGCCGCCGTGTTGGGCGCCTTGCTGTCCAGGACGAGCGGCCGCAGCCCGGCAAAGACACTGAGTACGTCTTGATCTCGCGGAGACTTGGCAAGGTACCGGCGGGCATGCTCCATCACAAAATTCCGCTCGGCGGGAAGGGCCCGTGGCTCAAGTTCATGCACACTGCGTGGCGTGTCGGTCGTGCCGACTACAACCCGGTCGTGCCAAGGCACCGCAAACAGCACGCGACCGTCCGCCGTTCGAGGGACCATGATGGCCGCGTTACCAGGCAGGAACTCCCGCGGAAGAACGAGGTGGATTCCCTGGCTCACCGCGACCAGGCGCTCGGCGGCGGGATCGTCCATGCTGCGCAGTGCATCGACGAATATGCCGGTCGCGTTGATGACGCTGCGCGCTCGGATTTCGAATTCGGCATCCGTTTCGGCGTCCCGCGCCTGGATGCCGACTACGGCTCCGTGCTCTTTAATGAGCCCCACCGCAGCGCAATAGTTGAGGACCGCGGCCCCGAGCGAGTCGGCGGTCTGCGCGAGGCTGACGGCTAGGCGGGAGTCGTCGAACTGGCCGTCGTAGTAAACGACTCCTCCCAAAAGACCGGCCGTCTCCACCGTCGGGATAAGGGCGATTGTCTGCTCGCGACTGAGCAGGTGCGAGGGGCTCAGGCCCAAGCGGCCGGCAAGCCGATCGTACACCTTCATGCCGACCCCGTAGAACGGGCCCTCCCACCAGCTGTACGTGGGAATGACAAAAGCGAGATTGTGCACCAGATGGGGCGCGTTGTGAGCGAGAAGGCCGCGTTCGTGCAGGGACTCGAGAACCAGCGAGAGGTTGCCCTGCCGCAGATAACGTACCCCGCCATGGATGAGCTTCGTAGAGCGGCTGGACGTCCCCTTTGAAAAATCCGCCTGTTCTATCAAGGCGGTGCGGTGCCCGCGTGCGGCGGCGTCCACGGCAGCACCAAGACCAGTGGCGCCCCCGCCGATGACGAGCACGTCAAAAGTCTCCTCAGCGGAGCTGAGTCGATCGAGTATGTGCGCGCGATCCATGTCTGTTTGGCTGATATTAAACTGCTCTTTGCTCATTCGACGGCACGGGTCCGGTCCGCCCGCAGTTGGGACATGGATTCAGACGAAATGGCACGGACAAATGTCGCATCGCAGACCTAGTTGCGTTGGATGTCCTCGTAGCTAGACCAGTAGTCGACCGCAAGGCTAACGAGATACGCGGTCCCCACCGCAGTGATTTTGACGTTGCACGGCCGGACCTGTGCCCCGAGCAGATCGGTTTGAAATCAAAGGAGCGGTCGACTGCGTGTTGTGCCCCCGGCACGTTGGCAAGGAGCCATCGTAATTTGGTGGCGGGAAAATAAGGCTCGAACCGAAGCCCGGTCTTTCGCGCACCAAAGGTTTCGACGCCGTCATGCTTCAGTTCGTCAGCCGTCCGGCGATCCTGCCACACAATAGCTGGGTAGACCGATCGCCCCGTCTTGCGGTCCCAGACAATCGTCATTCCGCGTTGACCGGTTACAGCCCCCTCCGGGTTCTGGTCACCTGAAATGATCGCCATGGCGACCGCCTCAGCGGCTGTGGCGCTCTGGGGCGCCAAGGTCTCAAATGGATTGTACACAACCCATCTTGGCGTGGAATGATTTTGAGCGACCTTTTTTTGAGCGATGCTTACTGTACGACCGCCTTGATGGAACACGACAGCTCGCGAACCTGTGGTGCCTTGTCTGGGCGCAAATATGTAACGTTTCTGATCCATCGTCTGAGACAGTGCGTTAGTTGAGGTGTTTAGAGGGTAGCATCTACAAAGTAAGATTTTGTCGCATCGTTGCGCACTGCGGCGACGAAGGAAATGTCTAGCATGATCAACAAAGCTGTACTTGGTAACTTTGAAAAATGGACATTTCCTATCGTTTCGTACGACCTTCCAAAGGTTGGGAGATAATTACGGTCTGAGTTTGGTCTCCACTCAGAAGATGATGGGGCATTCAACACCGGAGCTAACGGCCAACATCTACACGCGGACAGCCGCCAAGCAGTTTCACGCGCAGATCGCCAAGCTGCCGTGGATCGGTGATGGTCCGCAATGCGCACATATGGACGCACACAAAACAGGCGCAGAGGGTCATTTCGGGGCACAACCTGACAAACCGACCCAAGATTCGCCGCTTAAGAAAGCAGCTGGGGCAGAGGAGCTTAGTCACGGCCAGTCACCAGCTGGCACAAAAGGGCTCTTCATCAAAGATTGGGGACATGTGGTAATTAAGCCACCATGTCCCCTGCAATGATTGAACTAACGCTGCCAGGATACCGCATCGTCCGGTGCGAAAGCAACTCTGAGATGCGGATTTACC
>JAQUYL010000011.1 GCA_028691845.1 Opitutaceae bacterium | reverse complement strand
ACGGCTCGCTCTTCACGATCTTCTTCAACCGCGTCCGCCGCAAGGCCGCCCAGAACAGCGCCCGCCGGATGCTCGAGGTCAATGTGCCCTGCTTCGGCGCGGTCCTCAACAGCTTGAACCTCGCGGTTTCCGGCTACTATTACGCCCAGTACTACGACAAATCCTACAAGGATTACTACGTCGTGATGGCCAAGAAGAACCCCGAGGAAGGCGAAGCCCGCTGAAGGCCCTCAGCGCCGGGCCGCGGCCCGCCGCAGACGATCGTTGATCGCGGCCGCCTCCGGCCCCGCCCCGGCCGGCGCAGCCTCGACGTAAAGGCAGCGGAGAGACAGTCGATCGATGGCATGCAAGGCCGCATAAAGCCGGCGGGCAGCTGTTCTCGATGAACCATCGGAACTCATCCAGAAAATCCGTCCTTTTGTGCTGGAAGGGTTGGCCGGCTTACGATAATAGAGCAGGGCCACGCCTCGATCAGCCTCGCGGGCCAGCCGGGCGGTGATTCGGCGAACCAGATGCAGCTCGGTCTTTGGGCTATAATGGCGTTTCATCATTCCCGGAGCGATCGGAGAATCACTGGCCGGTTGGCTTGCTCTAGCAATGTCAACCAACGGTTTGCCTAGGACCGTTTCGAGTTGGGCAGCTGAGATTACTCCCGGACGCAACAGGCGTGGCCGATCCGGATCGCGCAAATCAACAATTGTAGATTCCACGCCCATTTGGCACGATCCGCCGTCGAGAATATGTGGTATCTGCCGCCCCAGACCTTCTTGTACGTGCTCCGCCGTAGTCGGGCTGACACAGCCGAACCGATTGGCACTCGGAGCGGCTAGCGGCCGCCCGGCCATGCGAAGTATCTTCTGGAACAAAGAATGCGCCGGCGCCCGTACGGCCACGCTGCTCAAACCGGAAGTGACAGCATCAGGCACCACTGATTTCTTGGGCAAAACCATCGTCAAGGGGCCGGGCCAGAAGGCACGGGCCAGCTGACGCGCGGCTGGATTGAGTTCTGCCACCAGCGCCGCCTGTTGCAGGCCCAAGACATGCACGATCAAGGGATCGGCCTTCGGGCGGCCTTTGGCCCGGAAAATTTTCTGGCAGGCTCGCGCATCGAACGCGTTCGCTGCAAGGCCGTATACCGTTTCCGTGGGCAGGGCCACCAGATCGCCCTCGTGCAGCGCCGCAACCAGGCGGTGCAGGTTGGCTTGAGTGGGGGCATAGATCTGCGCAGTCATGGGATCGGGGCGCAAAAAAGGCCGGAGAACAAAGCTCCGGCCAGGAATGCTTGTATCGTGGTCGGATCGTTTATTGCATCACCAACATGTTGCGGGCGCGCTTAATCTTTTTGCTGACGTTGCGCTGCTGTTTGGATGAAAGCCCCGTGTACTTGCTGGGAAGGATTTTGCCGGTGTCGGTGATGTAACGGCTCATCATTTGCGGACTCGTGAAAGGAATCTCCTCGGGTCTCAGGCTGCGCGGCTTGGTTTCGGTTGGGCTGCTCATATTGGGAAAAAGTCGAATGCTGTGTGTCGGTTCTGGCTTGTCAATGGGCATTTTGATCAGCCACTGGTTCATTGATAATATGCCAATTGCCGGTTTATCAGTAAATTAGGAATTTAAAGACGATATGGTGCCAGGAGGGAGGAGAGAAGACTTCAACTGTGCAAGGCTTCAGCTATCGCCTTAAGATCACAGGAGTGGAAAGAGTCTGGGGTAGAGTGATGCCGAGAGGAGACGTTACAAAGCCACGCAGACTGGTCGAATGGTTTCATGATAGCCGAGGAGACGGTGTTGTTCCGCACGCTTGATTGATTTTAGGCCGAGGCCTGGCGGGGGCGACATTGTCGTGACGGGAACGGGAGACGGCCATTGGTTGTTTTTGTCTTGGCGTGTGGCGACCCGCAGAGGACCTTTAATCCTGTTAATCGCCTTGCGCTGCGGCCCCCGTGCGGGCTAGGTGTGGGGCGTTGATACGGAGCCCACTACATTTGATTAAAGAAAAACTTGGCCGCGGAAGCGGCAGGATGGGGGGCAGACTCCTGCGCCAGGAATAGTCATGAAGATCGGTTTTTTTGGCGGCAGTTTCGATCCGGTGCATTTTGGACATCTCATCGCGGCACAGGATGCCTATGAACAGTATCAGTTTGACCGGATTTTTCTCGTTCCGGCGGCCCAGGCGCCGTTGAAGCCGAATGATGTGGCCTCATCACCTGCCGACCGTCTTGGCATGTTGCAGGCCGCCATCGAATGGGACCGGCGTTTTGAAATCTCCGACTACGAGTTGAAGAAAGGGGGCATCAGCTACACAATTGATTCGGTCCGGTATTTCCGCACTTGTTTCCCGAATGACGATCTATACTGGATCATTGGTGGAGATCAGCTCCCCAGGATGAATATGTGGAGAGGCATAGATGAACTGGCGCAGCTGGTTGAATTCATCTTCCTGGAGCGTCCCGGTCATCCGTCCAAACCAGCGCCAGAGATTCCTGGTTTGCGGCTCCACCGCTGTGACGGACACCTGATCGAGATCAGTTCCAGCGAGCTGCGCCGGCGGGTCCGGCAGGATTTATCGCTGCACTATTTTTGTCCACAAGAGGTGATCGCCCATATTGAAGCCAAACAGCTCTATCGCTGATCTTGCATGAAAAAACCTTCCGTGCCCGGAAAGAGTCCCCCCATAAAACCAGGAAAGCTGCTCACGCTGGTGGTGCGCGCTCTGGATGACAAAAAGGCGGAGGAACTGCGCGTGCTCGACGTGAGCCGGCAGTCAAGCATCACCGACTATCTTGTGCTGGCAACGGGCACGTCGGAACCGCATTTGAGGGCACTGAGGATTGAGTTGGAACGCGTCTTGGCTGAGCAGCAGGTGCCGGTCCTGGGAGTGGATTCATCCAGGGGAAGCGGATGGACGGTGGTGGATGCGTTCGAGTTGATGGTGCATGTTTTTACCGCTGAAAAGCGTGCGAAATATCGGTTGGAGTCCCTCTGGAAGGATGCCTCTGAAATTACCTTGGATTCCTGCTTAAAAAACGGTCGGGGTTGAGCCAGTAAACCGGTCCGTTCGCTCCTTGTATAAAGAACAAGGCGCTCAGGTCATGATAATCCTCCAGCCCGGGGAGGATTCTTCTTTTGACAAGAAAGCCCTTGCATAGACATCGGAAACGGAGGAAAATCACCACTGACGGCATTGATATTAACGTTAGCAATCTGTTTATTATGAAAAGCTCTGTCATCCAATCTGCCAAGGGCTTTACCCTTGTTGAAATCATGATAGTCGTGGTCATCATCGGCCTGCTGGCGGCAATGGCCATTCCCGCGTTCCAGAAAGTTCGCCAGTCCTCACAGGACAAGGCCGTGTTGAACAATGCCCGCCAGCTTTCGGCGGCAGCAGATCAGTATTTCCTGGAAAATGGGGTGTCGACGTGTGCCTCGACGGACTTGGTAGGTGCGACCAACTACGTCAAAGCGATCAATACAGTGGCGGGTGAAGCCTATCCGGACAACTACACGCAAGGCACCACGATTACCATTAGTGGTATTGCGGGTGCCCGCACTGTGACCTACGCGCCGTAGTCTGAACTTTGGCGATTGAATCATTTCCGGCCACGGGCGTGCTGGCATAACAAGCGTTTTTCTTACACGCTTTTCATCAAGTTAGACCTTGCACTTTACTTGCAAGAGTGGTGCCATTGGAGTTGCTCCCATGGGGGGCTGTTATATCATAAACCAATCATATCTCATATGAAGACACTGAATCGTTCTGCCAAGGGCTTTACCCTTGTTGAAATCATGATAGTCGTGGTCATTATCGGCCTGTTGGCGGCAATGGCCATTCCCGCGTTCCAGAAAGTTCGCCAGTCCTCGCAGGACAAGGCCGTGTTGAACAATGCCCGCCAGCTTTCGGCGGCAGCAGATCAGTATTTCCTGGAAAATGGGGTGTCGACGTGTGCCTCGACGGACCTGGTAGGTGCGAGCAACTACGTCAAAGCGATCAATACAGTGGCGGGTGAAGCCTATCCGGACAACTACACGCAAGGCACCACGATTACCATTAGTGGTATTGCGGGTGCCCGCACCGTTACTTACGCTCCATAAATTCACGGCAGGCGCTTTTTAATCAATCTACAAGCCGTCCCCTTCCAAGGTTGACGGCTTTTCTTTTTGGCAGCCCAAGAGGCGGAAGGGTATGCGTAAAAGCGCATCACGACATGGAGGGGGGCCTTACTAAAGATCATGGTGGTCGAATCCATCATCGACATGCTGTCCACAACGGCGGTTGTGGCACCCCGAATTGCAGGGCAGGGTTTTCAAGGCAAGGGCAGTCTGAAAAAGGCCCGCCTGCTTTTGGCGACAATAGGCAAGTACTTACTGAGAAGCGAGGATGCAGGGTGGGCTCGATACGATGGATCGAACCCTCTTGTCGGGTCAGAACCAGCCACACGGTGGCAGGCGAGATTCACTCAGGGGTTTTCACGCACGGGCTACGTTTGCGATCACGGGTATCAGCGGAACCCGCACGCAGATGTTTTACATTCGATACTGGGGAATAGTCGCTTCTGGCCTACGCTCGGAACCACAGATCTTCGGCACTCGACTCCATCGTCCCGGACGTTTTTTCTGGCTCATGCTTAATCGATTGCGTGGCAACCAGGAAATCGCCCGTCTTTTTCTCACGGCGATCTTGGGGGGGGTGACCGTGCTGACGGGACTGTTCACGCTTTCGCCCGCACTCGCACTCGATGTGCTTACCTACGGCGGTTATTGGATCATCCTGGCCGCATTTCTGTTTTTCGTGTGGGCGCTATGGAAAAACTCCTCGGCGATCTGGCAGGAATTCAGATGGACCCGCACGGATGCATGGTGTGCCGGGGGGATGGGGCTCCTCGGCATGGTCCTCTTGGTGCACGAGCCGTCCGGATTCAAGGTACTCATGGATGAGATCCAGTTGCTGGGCACCTCAATGGCCATGCACTTTGAGCGGGCTGTGTACGTCCCGCAACGGGCCAACGACCTGCAAGGCATCTTTGAATTGATGGTCGGACAGGTCGACAAACGGCCGATGTTTTTTCCGTTCTTGGTCAGCTGCTTGCATGATTTGATCGGTTACCGTCCGGAAAATCCGTTCGTGCTCAACGCCGGGCTCACCTTCGTTTTACTCGCCCTGTCTTACCTTGCTGGCCGCGCGTTGGGTGGTTGGCGTGCCGGCATCTTTGCCGCATTGGGATGGGTTGCGCTTCCGTTGCTGGGGCAAAATTCCCATGGCGGCGGCTTCGAAGTGCTTAACCTCGTCATGTTCCTAGTCACGGCGCTGCTGGCCAGCTGGCACTACCGGCAGCGTGACGCCTGGTCTCTTACCGCATTGGTTTATGCCGGGGTGCTGCTGGCACAGACGCGCTACGAGTCTCCCTTGTATCTCGCTCCGGTGGCGATAGTGATCGTGCTTGTCTGGGTTGAGCAGCGTACGGTGACCCTGCCTTGGCCGGTCGTGTTCAGTCCGGTGCTGCTTTTCCCCGTGGTGCTGCTGGAACGAGTGTTCGAGGCACGCCCTGGGTCGTGGGAACTCGCCAGCAAACCCGGGTATGAGCATGTGTTTGCCCTAGGCAACGTCCCCGAAAACTTGGGGCACGCCTTCGCCTTCTGGTTTAATTTTGGCGTCGAGCAACCCAATGCACCGGCACTCGCGGCCCTCGGTTTGCTCGCCGTGGTGCTGTGCCTGGCTCGGCTGGGACACCTCTGGCGCACTTGGCGGGAGCAGCCGCCGGCGGTGCGGATTGCAGTCATATTTGGGGTGGCGCTCCTAGCCCATCTTGCCCTTATGCTTTGTTACTTTTGGGGCAAATTCGATGATCCGGTGATCCGGCGCCTCAGCCTGCCAACGCACCTACTGTTCCTCTTTGCGGTCATTGTCTTCGTTCGTTTCCTGCCGCGGCCCGACCGTTGGCTTGCCGGACTGGTCGTCGTGGCGTTTGCCTCGCTCATCATCAGTGGAATTCCCAGTCTCGCCAGGCAGGCCGCCACACGTCTGTATTACCCCGCACTCGATGTGGAATGGCGCCGGGAGTTCATGCGGGCATGGCCTGAACACGATATGCTGATGATCGACAATGACTCCACCTTCTGGATCACGCACCTTGTGTCGGCGACGCCGGTGGTGCAGGCGCGCCAGCGGGTGGAGGCCATTGCTTTCAACCTGCGCAACCGCATGTTCAACGGCATTTTTGTTTTTCAGCGCTTCGATATCGATGAGAAAACCGGCGCCCTGCGCATCAAACCCGACGATGATTTGGGTCCCGCCTACGAGCTTGAAACGGTGGCGGAACGTACCTTCCGGGTGGATCTCCTCAGTCGCATCAGCCGGGTGAAGGCGATCCGTCTCGATACCGGCGCGCGAGTGGAACAGGCGCCGATTTTTCCGGCAGACCCGGAGGAGGGGGGGCAAGAACGCGATGCCCGGGAAAAAGCCTTCATGGAGGAGTGGATCAAGCGTCTTCCCTGAGGGCACAGCAGTCTGCCCATGAACGTATCAATCACCAAGACCCTGGTTCCTTCCGCCCGCCGAACGCTTGGCTTGATTGTACTGGCCGGCCTATTCTCCATCTACGTTGGTTTCCTGTATTTTTCGTCTGCGGAATGCGAGGCGCTGGTGGGGTCCTTGGGCCATGCCTGGATGCTGCTGCTCACCCTCGGTGCCGTCATTGCACTGGTGGCGGTGGTACGCGAAAACGGCGGTGCCCGCCGTTTCTGGTTTCGCCTGTGGCCCGGGAAATGGCAGGCGTTATTTATTCTAGGCGCGTGGATCTGGATCATCCGGATGGATTCACCCGGGTACAAAGTGCTCTATGATGAGCCGGTGCAGGCCTCCACTTCGTTTACCCTGCATACCGAACGCGAACTCGCCACAACGGTTCACGCATATCCCATCAACAGCGTGTTCACAGTGCTCAAGGCCTACCTCGACAAGCGGCCGCCGTTGTTCTCCTTCTGGGTGGCGACGCTGCATGATCTAGCTGGTTACCGGGTGGCCAATGCCTATGTGATCAACATCCTCGGGACGCTTGTGTTGCTGGTACTGGCCTGGCAACTTGGAAAACGCTATGGAGGGAGCCATCGGGGTGGCGCTCTTACGGTGGGGCTGCTGGCGACCCTGCCCATACTCGGGGTGAACGCCACAAGCGCCGGCATGGATCTCATAAATCTCACGATGCTGGCGGCCTTGTGGCGGGTGGCGCTGGCGTATCTTGATCGGCCTAGTGATGCGCGCGCCGCCCTGCTCGTGTCTGTCACGGCCCTGCTCGGATATTGTCGCTATGAGTCGGTGCTCTATGTCGGCACAACTGTCCTCATCTGGGCGGTCGCGGCCCGGAAGGAGCGATCGTGGTTGCTGCCTCCGGTATGGGCGCTGCTGCCGCTGGCTCTCATCCTTTATGCATGGCATAATACCGTTCTGTCACATTCCCCTCTTCTGTGGGAATTGCGCCCCGAGCAAACACAGCGATTCAGTCTTGCCTACGCGCCGAACAACCTGGCCCATGCGGGGAGGTTCCTGCTGAATTTTGGCAGGTCGCTGCCCAATTCGCCCGTATTGACCTTGGGTGGTCTGGGCGGCGGCGTGATCCTTGGTCTGCAATTGTTGCGCCGACGGACAACGTTGACGGACAATGAACTCGCCAGCCTGGCCGCCTTGGGCATGGGGGTGCTGGCCAACCTGGGCCTGATCATGTGCTACTACTGGGGCGAACTTGACGATCCTATTGTGACGCGTCTGTCCCTGCCGGTCCATCTGCTGCTCGCTTTGTTGGCGGTGGCGGGTTGGCGCGAGCTGATTTCCCTGAGAGGCATGACGGTGGCGAGCTGGCGCTGGCCGGGCTATGCGGTCGTGGCGGCCCTGTTGACCTTCACCCTGCCGGCGGTGGCGCGGGATCGCTACACGGCTGGCAATCTCCTGCGCAAAAATTTTGAATGGGAACGCCGCATCGCTGCTGGATACTGGCCGGCGTCCGGTCTGGTAATTACCAATCGATCTCCCCTTTGCTGGCTGGCTGAAGGGGTGCCGGCGATCGAATTTGATCGGGCCCGGGCGCGGGCACCCTACGTGCGCTGGCATATGGCCCACCACAGTTTAGGCACCGTACTTGTGATGCAGCGCGTGCTTGTGCAGGGCGCCGATGGTGGCTGGAGGGTGGATGCCACCGATGAGGTTCCTCCCAATTGGCGGCTTGAGACGGTGGCAGTGCGGCGCTTCGGTGTGACGCTCACCCGAATCAGCCGCTTGGTGGCGATCGATCCGGATGAAAAGGACGGCAAAAACGCCGGAGCTCCCCTAAACACGGCATTATTTCCATGAGCGGCTTTCGCGAGCATTTCAATTGGGTGGCCGACAACGATGCAGGCCCGCGTCGGGTGCAACGCGATTTTCACGGCCAGCTCCTGCGGCAGTACCGTCAGCGTATTCCCGAGGGCGGACGCGTGCTGGAGGTCGGGTGCGGTGGCGGAGATCTTCTGGCGGCTTTGCGGCCGGTGCGGGGGGTCGGGATCGACTTCAGTCCGCGGATGATCGCCAAGGCCCGGGCGACCCACGGGAAGCAGGCGGGGCTCGAGTTCCGTGAGCTGGACATCGAGGAGGGGGGCCCCGGCGAACAGTTTGACCACATCGTGCTGGATTACCTGACGGGATATCTGACCGACATTCAAAGGGTGCTCCAACACCTTCAGTCCGCCGCGCACTCGCGTACCAGGCTGCATCTCACCTCGCTCAACACCCTCTGGCTCTTCCCTCTTCGGTTGGCTGTCCGGTTGGGTGCGGTGATGCCGCAGCCGCCGAGCAACTGGCTGTCGCACACCGACCTGTTCAACCTGCTGGAACTTGCGGACTGGGAGGTGGTGAGCTTCGAGCGGGTGCAGCTGTTCCCCTTCAACTGGCCGCTCTTGTCGCCGCTGCTCAACAAGATTTTCGTGCGCCTGCCGGGATTCCGTCATTTGGGCATCACGCTTTTCATAACGGCTCGTCCCCGGCGATGCTACGAGAGGCGGGGGGCGGTCAGCTGCTCGGTCGTCGTGCCGGCCCGCAACGAGGCGGGCAATATCCGGACAGCGCTCGAACGCATCCCCACACTCGGTTCGCGCACAGAGGTAATCTTCGTCGAGGGCCATAGCCGCGATGACACCTGGGGCACGATCCAGCGGGAGGTGGCGGCCTATCGCGGCCCACATCTCGTGCGCATCCTTCAGCAGCCCGGGCGAGGGAAGTGGGATGCAGTGCGCACCGGCTGTGCGGCCGCTCGAGGCGACGTGATTGTTGTTCAAGATGCCGATTTGACAGCACCGCCCGAGGATCTGCCAAAATTCTATGCCGCACTTGTCTCCGGGGCGGCCGAGTTTGTCAACGGCAGCCGGCTGGTCTACCCGATGGAAGGGCAGGCCATGCGCTTCCTGAACCTGTTGGGGAATAAATTCTTTGCCCTCGCCCTCTCATATGTGCTGGGGCAGAAGGTGAAGGACAGCCTGTGCGGCACCAAAATGCTGGCGCGTTCCGACTACGAGCTCCTCCTTCGCCGCATCGAACAGTTCGGCGATTTCGACCCGTTTGGCGACTTCAATCTGCTGTTCGGAGCATCATTGCTTAACCTGCGCATTCGCGATCTGCCGGTGCGCTACCATGACCGCACCTACGGGACGACAAACATTTCACGCTTCCGACATGGATGGCTGTTGTTGCGCATGACATGGTTTGGCCTTTGGCACCTCAAATTCACATGAATGCCGTGCCGCTCCTGGTTCATCATCCTTCCTCATTTCGGGCGGGTCTCTCCGGGAATAATGCGCCGGGAGCTGTGTCTCGCGGTCGGGAACATGTGATGCCGGCGCAGGTGTGTGCAGGCTGGCGCTGGCTATGCGGCGCCGGGAATCTACCGGTCACCGTCATCAGGGGTAGCCGGGCCTTCCCGTTCGGTGGCGTACGTTGCTGCGGCGGGGGCGCCGTTGCGCTGCCTCATCCGATTTTTCTCCTCGGAGAACCTGGGCAGAGCCGGGTTGCGCGCCAATCTATTTCCGGGGAAAAGGATTTTTCGGCCGGAGCTTCCGGCCTCCAGAGCCGATGAGCCAAACTGCCGCTTCGCCTCCATCCGTCCCCTCCGGGGAAAAAGGCCGGACTGGTTTGAGCCGTCTGATTTCTCCTGGCCGCCTGCTAGTACTGCTGACGATAGGGGGACTCTTGGGCTTCATCCTCGCGCCACGTGTTCAAGATCTGCTGGGGATCTTCGATTTTGGCCACTGGTTTCTGGATTCGTATGCCGTGCTGGCCGCCAACGACGCGCGGCGTGCCGGCATCGGACCTGATGTGCCAAACCCTTTGGATGTATTCATGCGCAACCACGTGTATTCCGATTGGTGGTTTGCGCTCCAATGGCTGGGTTTGACGCGGGCCGATAATTTTTTAGTCGGCAGCAGCTGGGTGATTGCGTTTCTGATTACGGCGTGGGCAGGAATGTGGCCGTCCAGCTATCGGGAGGCGGGCTGGTACACCCTGCTGCTGCTCTCGCCTCCGGTCCTGCTGTCCATCAATCGCGCGAACAACGATCTCGTGGTTTTTGCACTGCTGGCTGCGGCGGGGCTGATCCTGCACCAGGGGAAATCGTGGCGACTATTTCTGGCTTGGAGCTGCATTGCCCTTGCCGCCGGGCTGAAATACTACCCGGTGGTGGCCGGGGCCGTCTTCCTGCTCGTGCGGCCGCCGCACCGCATGCTGGTGGTTTGCAGCGCCGCACTCCTCGGGCTAATATTGATAATGGCCAACATTTGGTCCACGCTGGGGCGCGGATTCTTCGAGATACCCCATAATATCTATACATTCGGCGCGCCCGGGATCTTTCGCGATCTCGGCTGGCAGGGGCATGGGGTACTGGCGACGAGCGTGGCAGTGCTGGGGATAGCCGCAAGTGGCCTCGTGCTGGGGCGGCGTACCCGCGGTCTGGCCGACCCGCAGGCCAGTCTGCGTTCGCGCGCCGGTTTTGTTCTGGGCGCAGCCGTGCTCGTCGCCTGTTTCCTGGCGGGGTCAAGCTACGCCTACCGTTGGATTTTCCTCCTGCTGTTGGCTCCTTGGCTTTGGCATGAAGCGCACGCGGAGACGAACAATCGGTGGCGGCGCCGGGTGGCGCAGTGGACCCTTTGGCTGCTGCTGTCGGTGCTGTGGCTGGATGGATTATTCTGTTTCGTGGTAAACAGCTTTTTCGCGCCGGTGCCTTCCGACCGGCTGGAACAAATCCAGTTCCTCTGGCGCATGGCCCGCTACCCGCTTGACTGGGCGCTCCTGGCCCTGCTGGCCGGCTGGCTTCTCGACTTGCTGGGTGACTCCGTGCGTGCCGTGATGACGGAATCCAGAGATACTAAAGGGGCGTTTCAGAACTCATGAGCGCGCTCAATGGCCTGCAACCATTCGCTGTAGGGGCGGTCGATGGCCGCATCCACTTCGGCCTCCGTCAGTCGATAAATCAAAATCGAATAGCCGATCATGGCGTCGGGTCGCCGGGCGCGTAGATAGTGGCATAACCGGGCAAAACGGAGCAAATCGTAGCGCTTCCATGCACGTTGCCATTGTTCGTCCGGTGCGGTCGGCCGCAGCGTTGATCGGGCGGCGGGATCCTGCCAGTAGCCGCGGAAGATTCCGTCCAGTATGCGCAACTCTTGGTACTCCTTCTCCCGGGCGAGGGACCACTCTCCGTGTACCGGGCTGTAAACTTGTTGCAGCATCGTGGCGCTCACACAGTACAGGCCCGCTTCCGGGCGATACCACGGATGGGGCAGCTTGAAGCCGTTGACGAACGGCAGCTGCGTGGCTTGGATGCCGTAGTAGCGGGGTTTCCCGGAGCCGAAGTAGGAGAGGAAGACCGGTTGCGCCGCCGGTCCGGAGTTGTGTTCGCGCAACCAGCGCGCCAAGCACGGCAGATCCTGCCCCCAGTCGAGCGAGCTGTCGACGAGCAGGCGCCAGCCGTTCGTCGGTCCGCCGGCCAGCCGGTTGAAGAAAGCGAGATAATCCGGGTAAATCGCGACACTGGCGGCAGCCTGCCCGGCCACCACGAGCACGGGCAGGATGACGCGCCACCGGCGCAACCACGCTACCGCCGGCGCTGCCAGCCCCCCGAGCAGGATATACAGCACCGGATAGGTGCAGAGGATATGCCGATGCCCGATGTTCAAATGACTGGCGAGAGAGAAGGCCCAGTAAACCGCAAATAACACGAGCAAAGGAGCGATCGACGCCAGATCGGACCGGATTCTTCTCGTCGCTGCCAGCCAATGCCGCGCGAGCAGAATGGCGCCGGTCACCAGGGCCAGCAGGGCGGCGGTGGTCGTCTTCCACCAGAACGCCCAGGGGAAAAAGCTGACCCAGCCGACGATGCTATAGTCGCCGGCAAGAAACGCCGAGCGGGCCTTGGCCGACTGGATCACCCAGGCGTAGCCATAGAGGAACGCCTCGGGCAGCAGTCGCCATTCCCGGAAAAACTGCACCACCCGTCCCTGCCAGCCAATGAACGGCAGCACTCGATCCCACGGGACTATGAAATGATCCGCCGCCGGTATGCCCGGGGCGAACGCCGAGTAGCGGAAATTGTAGCACGCCCAAATCACCAACCCGGTTGCCAGGGCGTGGCCCGCGAGCGACAGCGGAGCGAGCCACCACCAGCGACGGCGGGCTCCCGCTTCCTCCAGAACAACCCGCCAAGCGATCAGCAACAGCATGATGGGAAGCAGCAGCACCGCGGAATATTTCGCCACCGCCGCCAGTCCAAAAGTCAGTGCGCTGAGCAGGCCGCGGGACCACGTGGGCTGGCGCAGATACCGCCACCATGCACCGCTGGCCGCGAGGAGGAAAAACACGGCGAAAGAATCGGACGTTGCCAAGCCGTCGTGCGCGAGAAAGTTCGGGCAGAGCGCCCACAAGGCCAGGGACAGCCAGGAGCCACCTGGTCCAAAAAGGCGGCGAGACCAAAGAAAAATCAAAAGGCCGGTGGCGGTCGAAAACACCGCCAGCAACGCCCGGGCGCCCAGCAGCATCGGCCAGTGGTCATGCCCGGTTTCATAGAAGAACTGGTAGCCGACCACCGCGGCGTCGGAGGTCCGCCAGTAGGGATTCCCGGCGAGCGGAGGGGCCGGCGCGCCGCTGAGCCAGGCCCACAACCCCTCGATCCGCTGCGGCAGGACGCCATTCTCCGGATGAATGCGGAAGTCGCCAAACTTGTTGTAGAAATAGCCGCCCGTGACGTGCAGGATTTCGTCGGCGGTCACGCTTTTGGTGGCGACGGCACTCACGGCCAGCACCACATGCAACACGAGCAGGGCGGATACCCCGGCGATCACTCCCCAGCGGGGGTGGCGGGAGGTGGGAGGGTGTGGGAGCATGGTAGCGCCGGTTGCTCGTTTCGCCCTGCGGCTAGGAAAGGACCTCCCGCAGCATGGCGCCGACGTAGTCGCATTGCTCCCGGGTCATTTCCGGGAACATCGGCAGCGACAGCACGGTGCGGGCGGCCGCCTCGGCGTTGGGAAAAGAACCGGGCGGATAACCGAGACCGGCGTAGGCTTTCTGCAGGTAAATGGGGACCGGATAGTGGACAACGGTCTGGACCCCGCGATCGAGCAACGCCTTCGCCACGGCGTCACGATCGCGGGCGCCGTGGGCTTGGGCGGCGTCCTCCACCAGGGCGAGGCCGTGCTTGGCCGCAATCGCTGCGATGACCTCGATGTTGGCCGGCTGGCCGTAGAGGTGGACGGGAATGACGGCCCGCGTTCGCGGGGTGATGGCCGCCTCGATCGCGGCGGGATCGATCCGAAAATCATCGAGACCGCAATCGACGAGCACGGGCCGGGCGCCGGCATAGGAAATGGCTTCGGCCGTGGCGATGAAGGTATTGGCAACGGTGATGACTTCGTCGCCCGCGCCGATGTCCAATCCGCGCAGGATGAATTGCAGCGCGTCGGTGCCCGAGCCGACGCCGATGGCGTAAGCCGCCCCCGTGTGCTCAGCAAAGGTACGCTCGAATTCCGTCACCTCCGGACCGAGGATAAACTGACAATGTCGGAGGACCGTCTCCATCGCGGGATCGAGTTCGCTCCGGAGCGCGCGCGTTTGCTGGGGCAGGTCTTGGAAGGGAATCTTGAAGGCAGGAGACATGACTCAGGCGTGGGTTTCACGCCGCCACAGTTTCCAGAAACCGATGAGTCCCGTCAAGGTGCGCCACATGACCTTGACGCGCGCGGCCGAGGGCCGCCCTCCCTGGCGCCGTTTCATCGCGACGTCGACCTCGGCAAAGGTGGCCCCGGCATCACGGAGACGCACCAGCGCCTCCACCAGCATCGGGATGCCCTGCTGCGTAGTTGGATTTGGGCGAATTTCTCCCGCCGGTAAGCCTGGATCCATTTGACATCCCTCAGTCGCAGGCCGAACAACCAGCGCACGATGTGCGGATAGAGCCAGGCATTGAACCGCATGAGCGGATTGTAGCCAATCCGGCGGCGACGCACGCCGACGATCACGTCTGCGTGGCCGAACAGAGCGGCAAATGGCGCCAGATCCTCCGGCGCGGCCGGCATGTCGGCCGGCCAGAGCATGAGATACTCGCCGGTCGCCTCTTGGGTGCCGGTGCGAAACGCGCCGCCGATGCCTTGGTTCGGCTGATGACAGGCGGCCACCCGGGGAAGTTCGCGCGCCAGGGTGTCGGCCACCTGCGGCGTGCGATCCGTACTGCCGTCGTCGACGATGACGATCTCGATCAGGAGACCGAGCTGCGCGCCGCAGCCATGCAGCGTCCGCATACAGTGATCGAAAAGTTCCTCCTCGTTGAAGGCCGGAACGACGAGGCTGAGGGCCGGAACGGTGGCGCTCATGACCGGCTGCCGAGCAGCCGCGCCGGCACGCCGGCAACCTTGGCCCCCGGCGGCACATCATGACGGACCAGCGCCCCGACCCCCACCATGGCTCCCTCCCCAATCGTGATGCCGCCAAAGATGATGGCGCCAGAGCCGATGGAGGCGCCCTGCTTGATCGTGGTCCGCTCGAGTTTCCAGGTGCCGACCAGCGTGTCCGCCACGGTCGGATGGCGGTGTCGTTGATGAACAGGACGCCGTGGTCGATGAAGACTTCGGCCTCGATGGTGACGCCGGTGCAGATGAACGTATGGCTCTGGATGCGGCACCGCGGACCGACCGTGACATCGCGCTGGATTTCAACGAAACTGCCGATCATGCAATCGTCGCCGATGCGGCAGCCGTAAAGGTTGACAAACGGATTAAGCCGGACGCGTTCGCCGAGCACGACGTCGGCGGCGAGGCAATAGCGCGGCGAATCAGGCACCGGGGGCATACCAAAGCCACTTTGGTCGCGCGGCCGTGATTCTGCAAGGACTCGAGCGCCGCCTCCATCGCCAGCACGACCCCCAGGCCGAAGCGCGCGTCCGCGACGGGGCCCGGCGGTTGACCACGCAGTGGATGAACTCGGTGTCCTGCAGCAGCAGCGGCTCAAACATCTTCACCCTGGGGATGGTGATCTGGCCGTCGCGCAGAATCATCTGAAATTCCCCGAAGGAACTGTAGTGGTCGGCAGTGACCCCCTTGTCGTAGTAGCGGATGGGCTCGAGGTTGTTCATGTCGTCCCAAACGGCCATCTTGTGGTCGCCGATGATGGTCAGCTGGCGCACCTTGCGGGGATTGGAGCCAGGAGGTATGCACATGGCAGACCACGTTGCCGGGGTAGTAGAGGGTGAGAAAACTGACATCCTCGATGCCTTTGCGCAGCACGCTGTTGCCGGTGGCTGACACTTCCAGGGGTCGCGCGCCGAGCAGGAAGTTGAAAATTGAAATGTCGTGGCTGGCGAGATCGTGAATGCCGCCGACGTCCTGGCGCACCGGACCGAGATTGGTGCGCACCGCGTCCATGTAATAGACGCGACCCAGCTCGCCCCGATCGAGATCGACCTTCAGGTGGAGCACTTCGAAGTTGTACAGGAAAACGTGGCCCACCATGAGCACCCGCTGGCGGCGGAGGGCGAGGTCCGCCAACTCGCGACATTCCGCGGCCGTGCGGGCGAGCGGCTTCTCGCTGAGCACGTCCTTGCCGGCCTCCAGCGCGCCTTCACCAGGCCGTAATGCGTGTCCGTCGGGGTGGCCATGACCACCGCGTCGATGTCGGGATCCTGCAGGATCTCGGCGGCATTGGCGGTGACGGCCACATCGCGGAAGAGTTTCTGTGCGGCCTGAAGGCGACTGGGGCTGGCATCGCCCACCCGCACGATGTCACAGCCTTCCATCAGGCGGAAGTTGCGCACGTGGTTGGGACCCCATTGGCCAAATCCAAGGACACCGATACGCACACTGCCAGGAGCTGGATTTACCGTGTTGCGGCTGCGTTTTTGGGTTGTCGAGTCGAGTTTGAAATCGGAGGGGAATCCCGCCTTCCCGGTGATCCCAGGGAGGGGACGGGTTCCCGGACCGATCCCGGCCTACCGCGGCGCGAGCGCCGCACGGAGTTCGGCGGCACTCAGCCGGTAGATCAGGATGGAATAACCCGCGGAGGCGTCGGGCTCACGGCCCCGAAGGTAGCGGCAGAGACGGGAGAAACGGAGGCGGTCGAACTCGCCATAATCTTGCTCCTGTTGCCGGCGCTCGACGGCGGGGAGGGCGGCGCCTGCCGGTGAGCCGACGGTCAATGCCAGTTGCGGACTGGCGGCCAGCAGGGCTCGATAGCGCTGCTCGCGTTCGGCCGTCCACGGGCCTTTTTCGCGCTGGTAGACCTCCCACAGCATGGTGGCGCTGATGCAGTAAAGCCCCGGCTCGTAGGTGTGCCATTGCGGCGGCTCGTGCGAAACATTGATGGAGGGCAACTCTACGGCATGAACGCCGTAATCATGCGGCCAGGCGCTGCCAAAGAAGGAAAGATAAAGCGGTTCCCCGGGCCGGCGGTTGGACTCGATCCACCGGTGCAAAGCGGGCAAGTCCTGCCCCCAGTCGAGCGAGCTGTCGACGACCAGGCGGTAGCCATGCTCCGGTCCGCCTACCGCGCGGTTGAAAAAGGCGAGATAGTGCGGGCGGACGGAGAACGATTCGGCCGCCTCCATGCCCAGGAACAGGACGCCAGCCAGAGCCGTGGCGCGCGGCCAGGGCGAGCCCGGTGCCGCCAGCAGACCGGTGGCAACAAACAGCACGGGGTAAACTGCGAGAATGTGGCGGTGGCCGATATTGAGTTTGCTGCTGAGGGCGACGATCCACACCACGCCGGCGCTGACGACGAGCGGCGCGAGACGGTGCCACCAAACCCGCGGCTCCGGAGTGGACAGACGCTGGAGGCCGATCGTCCCGGACACCACAGCCAGCAGGGAGGCCGCCAGCAGGCCGAGGGTTGTCTTCGCCAGAAAAACCGTCGGGAAAAATTGCCACCACCCCTGCTCGCTGTATTCACCGGCGAGAAAGGCGGGCCGGCTGGTAGCCCCGGCCAGCGTGTTGGTGAGGCCGTAAAGGTAGGCTTCGGGCAGGAGATGGACCGCGCGCGCCCATTGAATGAGGTTAGCCTTGATACCCAGCAGGGCATACATCTCCGACCAGGTCCAGGCATAGGCTTCGAACGGCGGAGTGCCTGGACCACGGGGGTCATAGCGAAAACAGAAAAACGCCCAGATGACGGCGGTCGCTGCGACCGCCTGCACGACGGCGAGCCCCAGATTGGCTGCGAAGCGCCGGAGGCGGGCCGACCAGCCCAGCGCGGTCCAAGCTTCGGCGGCAGCCAGCAACAGGTACATCGGGGCCAGCAGGATCCCCGAGTGCTTGGCCGTGAGGGCGAGACCGCTGACCAGGCCGGCGAGCAACCCCGACATCACAGTGCGGCGGTCGAGATGCCGCCAGAAAAACCACGGGGCCAGGACAAGAAACAGCGCGATGGCGAGATCGGAAGTGGCCAGGGCGGCGTGGGCCAGAAAATTGGGACAGAAGGCGAAATAGGCCAGCGCCAGCAGCCCGCTGCCGCGGCCTGCCCACCGACGCGCGACGAGGTAGATAAACACGCCCAAGGCGACGCCGAACAAGGCATTCAGCGCGCGGGCGGTGAGCACCAGCCATTCCGTGGGATTGCCCGACGCATAGAAATAATCCCAGGCAGTTCCCCAATAGAGCGAACGGCGCCAATCCAGGTCCGTCATCGGAAAATGGACTCCCTCGATCAGGGCCGGAATGCCGAACAGGCGCTGGGGCAGGACGCCGTTCTCGGGCTGTATGCGGAAATCTTGGAAGCGGTCGTAGGCATAGCCCGCGGTAATATGGGGCAGTTCGTCGGACGTGTGGCTTTTCTCGAACGAGGCGGATACCGCCTGCCACCAGAACAGAGCAAGCAGCAGAGTGGCCAGGGCCGTGGCCGCCAGATCGCGCCAGTCACGGGTTAGGGGCAAACGGAGGAGGAAGCGGGGAAGCGGCACGGCGTTCAAGGGGCCGAGGCAGCCGCCAGCGTGCGATTGACGACATCCAGCGGTGCGTAAAGGGCGAAGTTTACCTCGGCGTCGGTGAGACGGAAGAGCAGGAGGGAGGCGCCCACAACTTGGTCGGGCGTGCGATCGTGCAGAAAATGGCAGAGACGGCCGAATTGCAGGACCTCGTAATCCTTGGCATCCCGCAACAGGAGAGAGCGAGCCGCGGGGGCACGGGGTTCGCCACCGCCTCCGGCAGCTTGCTGGAGGCGTTGCCTGATTTCGCGGTAGAGCGCCTCTTCTTCCTGAGTCCAGCGTCCCCGAAGCGGCAAGTAGGTGCGCTGAAAATGGGTCGCACTGATCGCAAACCAGCCGCCATGCACCGAGACCGGAAAGTCCCGCAAGCCCCAGTCGTTGCCTTCGTCGGCGAAGCGCACGACATCGAGTCCGCGGGCCCGGGGGTCATCCGCGCCAAAGTACGTGAGGAACACCGTCGCGTGGTCGCCGGCGCGCTTCCGCGCGTCCAGCCATGCGGCCAGATCGGGCAGTCCCTGCCCCCAGTCCAGCGAGCTGTCGACGAAATAGCGGTAGGCGCGATCGGTCCCTCCGGTCAGAGGCTGAAAATAGGCGAGGTAG
This sequence comes from Opitutaceae bacterium, assembly GCA_028691845.1. Lineage (GTDB taxonomy): Bacteria > Verrucomicrobiota > Verrucomicrobiia > Opitutales > Opitutaceae > JAQUYL01. The sequence continues at coordinate 103,308 of JAQUYL010000011.1, read as the reverse complement.
AATGGACGCGCCGCCAGGGAGTCGACGACATGAAGGGCCAGGCCGACGGCCAGCGCCAAGGCGACCCAGCGCCGGGCCCGGGTCGCCAGCCACAACACGGCGGCCGAGGCGAACAGATAGACCACCGGATACGTGGGCAGAATATGGCGGTGCCCGATGTTGAGGCGCAGGTTGACGGCCAGGGCCCAGTACAGGACGAAGAACAGAACCAGCGGTGCAGCGCGGTAGAGCCAGCTTCTCGGAAACCGGAGGACGCGGCCGCCGGGCCATCGGCGGGCCGGCCGCCGATGGACCCAGACGAGCGCTGCGCCACCGGCGGCCAAAAACAGGAGCGCGGGCAGCGTGGTCTTCATCAGGAATGCGACGGGGAAAAACGCCGGCCAGCCGGTCTTGGCGTACTCGCCGAGGAAGAAGGCGGAGCGCTGTTGGGAAAATTTGTAGGTGTGGGCGAAGCCCCACAGATACGCCTCCGGCAGGAGCTGGTGATCGCGCAGCCAGCCCACCGTGCGGGTCATCGCCGTGGGCGTCAACGGCCGCGGCGGAGGTGCGAAGCGATCCAAGGAACTGTCGCCGGACCACTGCAGCACCTCCTCCTCCAGCAGCACCGACCAGGGAAAGAAATACCCCTGCGTGGAGGAAACCGCGCGATTGAAGCCGTCGAAACGAAAACCGTAGCCGGCCCAGAGCAATGCCAGGCTGCCGGCCGCCACGATCGCAGTCAGTCCGAGGGTGGTGCCGATGATGGCCGCCCGACACCGCAGCCAGCGCGCCCGCCGGCCAAGAGCCAGCACAAAGGGCACGGGCTGCAGCCAGCGGAGCAGCAGCAAGAGGGCGATGAGCGGCACGATCAACACGCCGGACATTTTGGCGAGAAACGCGGCCCCGCAGGCAACGGTCGCGAGGACCAGCCGCGTCCAGGTGGCGCGGTGGAGCAGCAGCCACACGGCAGAAAGAGCGGCGAGGGTGCATGCCGTCATCGTCATGTCCGAGGTGGCCAGGCCGCCATGCGCGAGCATCGTCGGACAGGAGGCCGCGAGCAGTAACGCCATCCAACCGGCCGTCCGGCCGAAGAGGCCGTGCGCCCAGCGCCATGTCAGCCAGACGACAAAAGCGCCGACGAAAGCGATCATCATCCGGGCCCGCCACAGCATGGTGTCGACGGGATTGCCGTCCCCGAAGAGGAACTTCTCCCCGAAAAGATGGACCTTCGAATTCAACCAGTCCGGATCGGTGAGCGGGGGAAAGTGAAGGTCCATCGCGAGCAGGGGCAGGGCGGCGAGCCGCATGGGCAGCGTACCATTCTCGGGATGCATCCGGTAGTCGTTGAACTTCCAGTAACTGTAGCCGGCCGTGAGATGCACCACCTCGTCCCCGGTCACGCCAACCCGGGGCGAGACGCTGACCGCCATCAACCAGTACACGGCGAGGCCCAGGGCGATCAGGAAGCCGGGGCGGCAGCGCATTAGTCGGCGGCGGCAGAAGGGCCGCCCGGCGTCGGCGCCGGTGGCCGCTTCACCAGAAAAAGCGGGCGTTGTTTCACCTCGTCATAGACGCGGGCTAAGTATTCGCCGAGCACGCCGATTCCGATGAGCTGAACGCCGCCGAGAAAGAGCACGAGTGCGGCCAGGGTGGTGAAACCCGTGGGGGCCCGCTCGATATCGACCAGCCGCTTCACCACGTAGTAAAGCCCGAGCGCGAAACCGCATCCGCCAATGAAAACCCCGGTGTAGGTGAGCACCCGCAACGGCAGGTAGGAAAAGCTGAAGACGCCGTCGAACGCGTAACGGGCGAGGCGGCGCATGGTCTGCCCCGGCTTGCCGGCGGCGCGCGCCTGGCGGTCGTAGTAGACCTCCATCGTGGCGAATCCCACCCACGCGCGCAAGCCGGGGAAGAAGCGGTGACGTTCCGGCAGACTGTTGAGCGCGGCCACCGCTGCCCGGTCGAGCAGGCCAAATGTGCCCGTGTTGGATTCAATTGGAAAGTCGGACACCAGTTGAAACAGACGATGAAAAAGATCCATGCCCAGACGACGGGGACCATGCTCCTGCCGGGATCGGCGCACCGCAAGGACTACTTCCGCGCCCTCCCGCCAGCGCGCCAGCATCTCTGTAATCAATTCAGGAGGATCCTGCAGGTCAGCGTCCATCGTGACGACAACATCGGCCTTGATCGTCTCAGCTTCGGCGAGACCGGCCGCGAGTGCGGCTTGGAAGCCGAAGTTGCGCGTGAGCCCCAGCAAGCGGAAACGATGGTCGCATTCGGCCCGCTGGCACACGAGTTCAGCCGACCGGTCGCGGCTGCCGTCATCCACCAGCAAGGCCTGCCACCGCATGTCGCGATGACCGTCGAACACCGCCGTCAGTCGTGCAAACAGTTCGGGCAGCACCGGCTCCTCGTTGAAGATTGGGATGACGATGGTGACGAGCGGCGGGGCGGACGTGAGGCTCATGCGTGAGGGAGTTGATTACACGTTCCGGTGGGTAGATCAAGTTTCTGGCGGCGACTGCGTCAGACCTGCCCGGCGTCAGGCGGACTGGCTGCGGCTATGGCCCGCCACAGAGCCAGGCCGAACAGGGCAGCGAGGATCGCAACCACCATCCCATCCGCCGTGGCGACGGAATCGGCAAGGAACGGTTGTCCTAGGCGGAGCTTGCCGGCATAGTTTGACCGTGCGGCAAAGCTCAGACCTGCGAAATGTGCAACGACCTCGTGCTGCACGACGAAATGCAGGACGATGCCGCCGATGACGTCCGCCAGCAGGAGGGCGACCACTACTCCTCGGGTCCAGGCCGGCAGCGTGGGCCACAGGCCAGGCAGTCGGGCGATGAGCCAAGCAAGCGCGAGCAGCGTCAGCGGCAGCAGGCTGATGTGGGCCAGCCCCCAGAGGTTGGGCAGCGTGTGCGTGCCCACACCGAGCAGGAGGGCGAGCGATAGTGCGACCGACCAGAAACGGCGTCGGCCTGCCGCCACGCGGCCCGGGGAGGGACGAATTTTCATGACGGTTAAAAACAGGAGGAGCAGGCCGGCGAAACCAAGGGTAAGTGGCAGGGTTTCCTGATAAAGATGGAAGAACCAGTCGACGGTCCGGGCCAGACTGTCGGGTTGCAGGAGAGTGTCGTCCTGGGTGCCGATCCACGGGTGCGGCACGAGCGTGTGGACGAGGTTGCGGACGAAGGTGACGGCCATTTCGTCGGCGCGCATCAGGCGGGCCATGGTCGCGGTGCTGCTGGCACCGAGCACCGACCCGGTCCCGTAGCGGGGGAATGCCCAGCCGAACCACGTGGCCAGGAGGAGCACGGCCGGCAGCAGTGCCCGTCCGGTGTTGAGCCAGAGACGGCGCGCACCCCAGACAGGTCGCTGCGCCCATAGCCAGCCCGCGCCCAGCGCGACGCCCCACACCGCCGCCGAATAGTGCGTCAGCACGCCTGCCGCGAGCAGCAGGCCACCGAAGGCAAAGTGCCGCCGATCTCCCGGCTCGGACAAGGTGCGTAGCAAAAAAGGCAGGGCGGCCAACACGAAGAAAGCGACAGGCAGCTTCGTCCAAGGGAACGTTGCGTTCTGGACGAAGGCGGGGCTGGCCATCAGCGCGAGGGTCAACACGGCCCCGGTGCGGGATCCCCCTCCGAAAAATTGAGCCAGCGCGAGCAGCGGGAAGTAACTCAGGGTGCTGAGCAGGCACGTGATGATCTGATAGCGCGGAAAGTCGAGGGGGCCGAGGGCGAGGAACGATCCGGTCAGCAGGTTGGCGAGTGGCGGCCGGGCTGGCAGAAGGTAGATTGTGATGAAGCGGTAATCGTCGGGCCAGTGCTCGAGGAAGAAGCACGTACGCTCGAAGTGTTCATGCCAGTCGCCGGCCCACCCGCCGCCGGCGTAGCTGGTGATCAGTGCAGTCAGGCCAAGACACCAACCTGTCAGCAAGAACCAGCCGCCGGTTGCCGACCGGACCTCCGGATTGCGCACAAGCGCCGGCAGTTCATGGCGTTGGGTCCAGCCGGCAAGTCCTGCCAGGACAGGCAGGAGCCAGTGCCAACGATAATCCAGTCTGGCGAGGTAGGCGACCGTGGCAAAGAGGTAGATTGCTACGAGGGCGAGAGCGAGGCTGAGGCTGAGGCGCCCCAAAACCGGGTAGCGCCCGCTGGCCCGGTAGAAGGGTAGCGCCAGTCCGGCCAGCGTCAGTCCGAACAGGAACGACTCGCGGAGAATCAACCACATGATGCGGGTGCGGAACCAGCTTCAGCGGAAAAGGTTGTATTTCAGGATGACGTATATGGCGCGGAAACCGTCGCGCCAGCCGATCTTTTTGCCTTCGGCATAAGTGCGGCCGTAGTAAGAGACGCCGACTTCGTAGATGCGGCAATTGAGCCGGGCGACCTTTGCCGTGATCTCCGGCTCGAAGCCGAAACGGTCCTCCTCCAGCTTGACTTTCAGCAGAATCTCGCGGCGGAAGAGTTTGTAGCAGGTCTCCATGTCCGTGAGGTTGATGTTCGTGAGCATGTTTGAGAGCAGCGTGAGGAAACGGTTGCCGACCATGTGCCAGAAATAGACGACGCGATGCGCGTGGCTGCCCATGAAGCGCGATCCGAAAACGACGTCGGCTTTCCCGTCTTGGATGGGTTTCAGCAGGAGGGGATACTCCTGCGGATCATATTCGAGATCGGCGTCCTGCACGATTATGGCATCGCCCGTGGCCGCGGCAAAGCCGGTGCGCAGTGCGGCGCCCTTGCCCTGGTTGCGCTCATGGTAGATGATGCGGCTGACAAGCGGTTCGATCTCCTGTTGCAGTAGGTCGCGCGTGCCGTCGTTCGAACAGTCATCAACAATGATGATCTCCTTGTCGTGCACTGGCGCCGCCCGCACGGCCTCGACAATAGCACGGATGGTGCGGGATTCGTTGTAGCAGGGAATGACGATCGTCAGGCGCATGTAGGGAACCGGTTCCCAAGAGAAGAGTTCCACCAGCGGGGAGGCAAGGCCAGGCTTACACAATAGATTGATATTGCCTGAAGCTGGACAGCCTGAAACCACCGGTAAGTGGCTCCCCAATGGAGCTGGTCTTCAGGGGCCCAACCGGTCGAAAAGACGCTTTTTCAGGCGGTTTTCTTCCGTTGGATTGGAAGCGGAGGAGGAGTTCTCCTCCGGCCAGCCCAGTGCGAGCCGGACCAAGGGCCGCCGGCGGGTAGTTGCAGCGGCGGAGCGCAGGGACGGTAAAACCATCTCCGTGCAGTCGCCCACCAGCCGGCGCACAGCGAGTGCGTCAGGAAAGTCGCCCATGTCGCGCCAGATTTGCCGTGCGCCGGCTTGGTCCCCGCTGCGCCATATGGCCAGGGCGGCCAGGACGCGCAATTCCGGGGCATCGTCGGTGGGTTGGGTCAGCAGGCGCCGGCAGGTCTCAAGCCAGCGGGGCTCATCGGCGGCGGTCGCGGCGCCGGCAAGGAGTTGATTGAAATAGGCTGTGACAGCGAGACGCAGGGCATCGGGATGGGTTGGCTGCAGATCCAGCGCGGACTGCGCCTCCCGCCAAGCCGTCGCATTGTCGCCTGCAGTTTCCGCGGCGCGCGCAAGCAGCGTGTGGTCCTGCACAAAGGGAGCCCGGTCACGCACTCCTCCGATATTGGAGAAGGTCCCTGTCGCGGCCAGCAGGAGACTGCCGCTGAGCATGAGCTTCCGCTTCGCCGGCCAGTGACGCCAGAATCCTGGCGCTGCCACCGCCCCGCCGGATAGCGCTGCCAGCAATGCGGCGAGCGGCAGACGGAAGCGGGCGCTCGCAAAAAACAATACGATCGACAGTGCGCAGGCTCCGGCGACGACCGCAAGGACACGGGCGACGCCCGGCGATGCGGAGGCGAGCCGGGCGGCCCCGGCCACCCCGAGGATCAGGAGCACACCCCACGACAGCGGGTTCGGGAGCAGCCAGGGGGAGCGTGCCTGATGAAAGGCGAAGGTCTTGTTGTTGTATTGTTCCCAGTTGTTGAGCAGGGCATAGATTTTCCGCGCGAGAAGTGACAGCCACTGGCCCGGATGTCCGGTTACGTGTGCGAGAAAACGGCCGCGCCAGTGTGCATTCATGACCGCAATGTCGGTGGGGAGCAGGCCGGTTTCGCGCTGGTAAAGCACCAGGGATTCAGCGCGGGCGGGATTGGTCCGCGCCGCGTCCGGCGGCAGGCTGACGCGCTGTACGTAATAGCGGCCGTGGGCGCCGGGCTGGTTGGCGGCCCAGAGATTGTAGGCGCCCTGCCACGGCAGAAAGCCGGCGTCGCTGCATATCCGCCACTGCCACAAGGCAGACGCCGCGAACAGCGCCACCCCGGCCAGGGCTGCACCGGCGGCAGGACGGCGCCATCGCGGAGTTCCGGATAGAATGAAGGCGAGTGGCGGCAACACCGCCCAGACCAGAAGGTAATTAGGCCGGAGCAGGGTTGCGGCGGCCCAGCAGAGGCTGGCGGAAATCCAAGGGGAAATCGCACCGGGGCAGGCGAGTGCGATGTCGAGTGAATTCAACCCCAGCAGGAAGAAAGTGAGCGCCGGCGTGGCATCCAGCGCCTGGGTGGAGAAATGGACAAAAACCGGATGCAGTGCCGCCAGCAGCCCGGCGGATAGGGCGGCGGCGTGGCCAAACCAGCGTCGGGCCAGGCTGGCCACGAGCGCGGCATTGAGAGCATGCAGTCCCGCGCCGAGCAACAGCGCGGTGGCGAAGAGACCGCCAGCCGGCACCCCGAGGCAGCGCAATCCGGCTAGCGCCAATGCATAACCGGGGGCGCGATAAAACGGCTCGGCCGGCAGGCGGGCGCTGACAATCGCCTCGGCCAGGTCCAGATTTTCCCGTTCGTCGAGAACCGGGACGCTTCCGAGCGGCGTATCCAGATACCACCCAAGATGCCCGCAGGTGTAGGCGAAGGCGACAGCGGCACAGAGGGCTGCAGGCCAATGCCGAAGAAGCAGGGTGGGGCCGGGTGTCATCGCGACGCAATTAGTTTAGGTCGGTCGGTCGGGGGGGGTGGCAAGAGGTTAAGCGGCGTCCAGCCTTGACGGGCGCGAAGCGACGCGGACATCGTGGCGGCATGTCGCGCCGAGTCATTTCGTGGAAGCTGATCCTGCTGTCAGTTGCCGTGCTGACGGTGGCCATGCTCGGACTCATGTGGCTGTGGGCGCACGATTTCGACGTGGTCCGATCCATCGATGAAGGCATCAACCTTCTGCGTGACGCCGGGCCGTTTGCGTTTTTCGGCGCGATGGCGATTCTGCCCGCGATCGGCTGCCCTCTTTTGGCTTTCCACCTGACGGCGGCGTCCGCGTTTGCCGCCCAACTCGGATTGGGCGGCGTGCTCGCTGCGGCCGGAGCGGCGCTGGCGGTGAACCTGGCGCTAACCTACTGGCTGGCCTGTTACGGCATTCGGCCATGGCTTGAGCGGTTGATTGCGCGAACCCGCTACAAAATACCGCAATTGGACACGGCCGACCACGTGGAGATCACGCTGGTGGTGCGCATCACACCCGGGCCGCCGTTCTTCGTGCAGGGATACTTGCTTGGCCTGGCCGGGGTGAAATTCGGCACCTACATGCTCATCTCGTGGTTGGTTGCGATGGCGTATGCCGTGGGATTCATTATTTTCGGCGAAGCCATCCTGCATGGCAAAGCCGGCAAGGCGATCATTGGGCTGAGCGTCATCATAGCGGTGGCCTTGGTGTTCCATCTTTTCCGACGGCATTATGGAAAGAAGCATCCCTGACCTTTTCGGAGAGGAAGCCGGCTGCGTACCGACCGTCGCCGAGTTCACCCGGCGCGTGAAGGAATTGCTGGAAGGTGGCCTCCGCCCGGGCTGGGTGCGCGGCGAAGTGTCAAATCTCCGGGCGCAGGCAAGCGGACATGTATATTTCTCCCTCAAGGATGCGACAGCACAGCTGGCGTGCGTCCTTTTCCGCGCCGATGCGGTGCGCCAGAGTGTGGTGCTGCGCGACGGCCAGCAGGTGCTTGCTTATGGCGAGGTGAGCCTCTACGAGGCGCGCGGCCAGTACCAGCTGGTGGTGCGGGCCCTGCTGGAGCAGGGCGTCGGCCGTCTGCAGCAGGAATTTGAAAAACTGAAGCAGCGGCTGGCGGGCGAAGGATTGTTCGACCCGGTCACCAAGGCGGCGATCCCAGCACTGCCGCGCACGGTGGGCTTTGTGACTTCGCCCACCGGAGCGGCGGTGCAGGATTTCATCCGCATCCTGCAGCGGCGCGGGTGGCGCGGGCGGCTGGTGGTGCTGCCGGCCAGAGTACAGGGGGAGGGGGCGGCGGAGGAGATGGCTGCAATGCTGCGTCTGGCGGAAGACTTGCGTCTGTTCGACCTGCTGGTCGTCGGTCGCGGCGGCGGCAGCCTTGAAGATTTGTGGGCCTTCAACGAGGAGTCGCTCGTGCGGGCGGTGGCAGCATGCACCGTGCCCATCCTTTCAGCCGTCGGGCACGAAATCGATTTCACCTTGTGCGACTTTGCGGCCGATATGCGCGCCGAAACTCCGAGTGCCGCCGCCGAATTGATTTCGAGCAGCTACCTGGCTTGCGCCGAGCGTGTGGCCAATGCGGGCGGAGCGCTGGAGACGCGGTCGGCAGCGACCCTCGAACGGGCCGCAACGGGTGTTGCCCATCTGCGCAGCCGGCTGCGCCTGCTGACGCCGACGGCTGTAATCGAGCAAAGCCAGTTGCGCCTGGATGATCTGACCAACCGGTTCGACGCCGCCCTGCGTGCGGCCGTGTTGGAAAAACGCCACAGGCTGGCGGAAGGACGGACCCGACTGGCTACGCTTTCTCCCGATACGCGGGTGCAACAGGAATCGCACCGGCTGCTTTCGCTTTGGAAGCGTCTGCAGGCGGCCAGTCCGGCCTCGGTTCTCAAACGCGGCTTCGTGATTGTTCGCGACGCCCAAGGCCGGCCGGTGGCGCGCAAAGCCGGCGTGGCTTCCGGGCAGTCCCTTGTGAACGAATTTCACGATGGCTCGGTGCGGGTGAGAGTGGAGTAAATGGGGGCCGGAGCATCTCTCTCCCCTGGCGCAAACTGAGTACTTGCGCTATATTGCTTTTCTGTTCGATGAGCATGCCCCCCATGCACGGTGTGATGTTTTTGTCATCCTTCACGGCCATGGCGACCCTCTTGGCTCCGGCCGGTGGGCAGGGGAAAGCCGAGGACAGATCTTCTCCTCCTCTTATGAAAAGCGACCAATTCCCGGCGTCCTGCCCGCCCGGCGATCAGAAATCGGCCTGCGGGCTCCCCTCCAAGGCCGTCATCGACATGGGCAAGGCCAAGGTGCAGCACACCGACGCCGAGTGGCGCCAGCGACTGACACCCGAACAGTATGCCGTTGCACGGAGGCAGGGCACCGAGCCTCCGTTTCGCAACGCGTATTGGGACAACCATGCTGACGGGGCCTATGTTTGCGTCGGTTGCCATGTCCCGCTGTTTGACAGCCGACAGAAATTCGACTCCGCCACCGGTTGGCCGAGTTTCTGGCAACCGCTGGAAGAGATGTTTCTCGGTGAATCGCGCGATACGAGCTACGGTCAGATTCGAACCGAGGTGCATTGCACGGTGTGCGGCAGCCATCTCGGCCATGTATTCGACGACGGCCCGGCACCGACAGGGCTGCGCTATTGCATCAATTCCGCTTCGCTCGTCTTCCTGCCCCGCAAGGACTACGATGCCTGGGTGGCAAAAAACAGCGGGTTGGCCAAGTAACCCCCGTTTTGTCCTCAACCATGCGTTGATCTTCCAACCGGCTCATCGGGCATGACGGTCCGGCAGAATATTCCGTTGTCGCGCCGGGAGATGAACCGCGCGTTGGAATTGCAGGTTTGAAGATGGCCTTGGTTCGCTTGCAGCCGAAAAGACTCAGGCAAACCTGCTCGGTTCTTCTCGTCCCCAGAATGGGGAGGACCGACGAGGCCAGGGCGCTGCCCTGATCTCAACCGGTCGGATCAACGTAGAAAAATCCGTAGGTCTTGATCGGAACTTCGAGACGCTGGCCGTCGATTTCGAGTCGGATCTTCTTGGGGTCTTCCACAGTGACTTTGAGCCGGTCACTATAATGAAAGATCCGGGTTTGTCCGGCCGCCAACGGGGACATCCCATCAAGCAGGACGGAATTATCCATCAAGCGGACAACCTTCACGCGCACCGGCTCAGTGGCCACAATGGTCAGTACATGGTTGGTCCCGGCCTTGAGGACGGTGGAAGTGGCGGGCGGCGTACTGGCGGGGCGGCTGCCGTTTCCTGACGTGAAGATTCTCACGGCAAACAAAATCGCCAGCACGGCCACGAGTGCCGTCAAGCCGATGAGGCCGTATTTGATGAGCGCCATTTGGTCAACGGACGGGCGGGCAGAGGGAGCCGGCTCGGCATGTTCAGCCTGCTCAGGGGCATGGTGGCCACTGCCTTCGCTCACTTCCACCCGGCCATAGATTTCCCGCGCTTCGCGACGCACGGCCTTGCCCTGGTCGGCGATCAGCGTGTCGAAATCCTGCAGAATGCGTTCGGCGTCGATTCCAAGATAGCGGGCGTAAGTGCGCAGAAAACCGCGGAGATAGAGCGGGGGCAGTTCGACATCAAAGGTGTTGCCCTCAAATTTTTGGAGGTAGTCGCCGCGGATTTTGGTGGCTTCGGCGGCCTCGCGGATGGAAATGCCCTTGCGCTTGCGTGCTTCCTCTAGCCGTTCGCCGATGGTCTGCATGAGAATCAGTTAGGAAAATTTGCCGTCGAGGGGAAGTGGAAATCGTCTCGTAAGTGCGATTCTTCGTCGCATGCCAATGGGGCAGGGTGGAGCTACAAGGAGTCCAGGTCCACCAGAATCTCGCGGGGAGATGAACCGTTCTCGGGACCGACGATGCCTTTCCCTTCCATGATCTCCATGATTCGGGCGGCCCGATTGTAACCGATCCGCAGCCGGCGCTGCAGCATGGAAGTGGAGGCGCGGCGAGTGGATTTGAGCACGTCGATCGCCTGGCGGTAGAGTTCGTCGTCGTCGCCAAGATCGTCTTCCTCGCCCTCATCCTCGTCGTCGCCGTCCTCATCGTCCTCGCTGGCGGCGCGGTCGATCTGGGCCTGGACATGTGAGGCGTAGACCGGCGGGCCGTTCTTTTTCAGGAATTCAACGACGGTGGAGATCTCCTCGTCGGAGACGAAGGCGCCCTGCGCCCGGATGAGCTTGGAGGCGGAATTGAAAAGCATATCGCCGCGGCCGATGAGCGTTTCGGCGCCCTTGATGTCGAGGATGGTGCGGGAGTCGACCTGCGAGGCCACTTGGAAAGCTATGCGCGAGGGCAGATTGGCCTTGATGATGCCGGTGATGACGTTCACCGAGGGGCGCTGGGTCGCGATAATCAGGTGGATGCCGGCCGCGCGGGTGAGCTGCGCCAGGCGGGCGACGGAAGTCTCAATCTCGGCCGGCGCGACCATCATGAGATCGGCGAGTTCATCGATGATGGCAACGATGTAGGGCAGGCGGTCGGGAATCTCAATATCGTCGATCGCGCCTACGCCTTCGAGCTCGGGTTGCTGAACGGACGGGGCGGGCTCGGCCTTAGTCTCCCTTTTGCGCGCGTTAAAGCTGGCGATGTTGCGTACGCCGACTTTGGCGAAGATCTGGTAGCGTTGCTCCATTTCGCTGAGCAGCCACTTCAGCGCCGCCGGCACCTTCTTCGGCTCCGTGACAACCGGGATCAGCATATGGGGCAGCGTATTGAAAATCTGGAGCTCGACAATTTTCGGATCAACCATCAACAGCCGCACATTTTTCGGGCTGGCGCTATAGAGAATGGACGCAATGATGGAGTTGATGCAGACGGATTTGCCGGAGCCGGTCGCACCGGCGATGAGCAGGTGCGGCATCTTCGTGAGGTCCGAGATGAGCGGTTTGCCCGACACATCCTTCCCGATGGCGATGGGCAGTTCGGCCTTCATGCCGACCCAGTCCTCCGACTCGAGGATGTCGCGCAAGCCGACCGGCGTGGCCTTCTGGTTGGGCACTTCGACGCCGACCGCGGCCTTGCCGGGGATGGGGGCCAGGATGCGCACCGACTGCGCTTTCATGCCGAGGGCAATATTCTTGTCGAGGCTCGAGATCTTCTCGACGCGTACGCCGGGCGCCGGCACCACCTCGTAGCGGGTGATGACCGGGCCGACATGAATTTCCCCGAGCGTCACCTCGACGCCGAATTCGGTGAGGATGCGGATGAGGTTTTCGGCGTTCTGGCGGTGCTCCTCCTCGCTGGAGGCGGATGAGCTGCGGTCACGCTCCTTGAGCAGCGCGAGCGGAGGGAATTCATAATTGTCGTCGGATCTGGTCGGGAGAACGACCTTGGCCTTTTTGGTCTCCTCCGGAGTGACGATCTTGAGATCGAGTTTGGCCGCGGTGGCCGCAGCGAGTGATTTGATGTCGGTGGCCGGAGGCGTGGCTGCCGGCAGAGACCGGGGTGGGGAGACTTCCGCGCCGGCCTTGGATCCGCCCGGTGTTGCCGGTTTGGCGGCGGACTCGGCGAGCGGATCCTCTTTTTGCGGGACAACGAACTTTTTGCCGAGACCCGAGGGAGGCGGGGCGCCAATAGAGCTGGACGGGGACGGTTTTGCAGTTGGGGTCGCGGTGGCCGCCAGAGAGGCCCTTTGCTTGGCCTGCTCTTCCTGCTGCCGGCGCAAATTCTCCGCACGCTGGGCCTTCAAAGCGGCGCGTTGGTGACGCCATTCATTGAACCCCGCAAGCATGCGGTCAAACTCGGCGGCTATGTCGCGCGTGAAGATGAACATCAGGCCGAGCAAGTAGACGAGCGAGAGGATGAGACCGGAGCCGAAGACGCCGGCGTTATCCTTCAGAAAGTCGTCATAGATGAGCTGACCGAGAATGCCCCCGGGACCGGCAGTGAAGAAGCTTTTGCCGGTAAAAAAGACATGCTGCATCGCCACCAGCGCCGACAGCGAGGCCATGCAGCTGATCATCGCCAGAAGCCGCGTGCCGGGGAGGCGCCGGGCATTGCGCAGATTGACCCAGGTCATCCAGCCCAAAAAGACCGGCAGGAGCCAGATGGAGACGCCGAGAAGGTGATAGGCCCACCACGAGAATTCGGCGCCGAACACCCCCACCAGGTTGACGCTTGTCGGGTGGGTCGAGTGTTGGATGCTTTGCTCCGGGGTGAAATCGATCAGCGCTACCGTGAAGAGCACGCCCAGCATGAAGCACAGCGTGGCGGCGATCCATTTCGGCCGGTAACGCGGCCCCTCAAACGAGGGTGTGTCCTTTGGATTTGAACTCTCCGCTTTGGGCATTTCAGTGGTGGGCCGGCTGGGCCCTAAAGAACATTGATTGCACGCTAATGAGTTGACGGGTCAATGTAAATAAGCCCCACCGACTCTTTCACAAAAAACTTATCCAGAGAATGAAGGAAATAATTCAGTTTGAGCCGCTTTACCAGGAACGGATATGGGGCGGATGCGCCTTGGAAGAGTTCGCGGGACGCACCCTGCCCGGCGCACGGCGTATCGGCGAGAGTTGGGAATTGGTGGACCGGCCCGAGGCCCAGTCGGTAGTGCGCGACGGACCGTATGCCGGCCGCACATTGCACGCGCTTCTAACCGAGCAGGCAGCGGAAATCATGGGGCCGGGCTGGCCGGCACCCCGGGCTTTCCCGCTCCTCGTGAAGTGGCTCGATTGCCGCGAGCGGTTGAGTCTGCAGGTGCATCCTCCGGAACCGGCGGCGGGGCTTCTGGGGGGCGAACCGAAAACCGAGAATTGGTACATTGCCGCCGCCGCCCCCGGTGCAGCCGTGTTTGTAGGCCTGGAGCCCGGGGTGACGAGGGATCAATTTGAGCGGGCGATCGCGAGCCGGACCCTGGAGGCCTGCCTGCGGCGGATTCCGGTGGTGGCGGGGGATTCGATCTTGGTGCACAGCGGCACCGTGCACACCATCGACGCAGGCTGCCTCATTCTGGAAATCCAGCAAAACTCAGACACGACCTACCGCGTATACGACTGGGGCCGGGTGGGTCTCGATGGCAGGCCGCGGAAGCTGCATGTGCGCGAATCGCTGGCCTCGATCCAATTTTACGGTGCGGTGGACTCCCCTCTGGTGCCCGCGGCCGACACGCCGGCGGTGCTGGCCGATAGCAAGGAATTCCGCCTGCGCCGGGTGCCACTGGCGACAGGCGCCGAGTTTCGTGTTGCCGGGCGCCAGCAGCCGCGGATTCTGTCCGTCGTTGCGGGCCGCGTGCGGACGGGCAGCCGCATTCTGCGGCGGGGGGACAACGCCCTGCTGCCCTATGCCGGAAGTTTTGCCTTTGCGGCACTTGAAAAATCGGTGGTCTTGGTCACAGAGCACTTTGCTGTACTCGGATCATGACCCTTGCTGCATCACGAATCTACCAGGGCCGTGGAGGCATCCTAAAGGGCCTCCTGTCCCTGCTGGCGTTGATGCCGCTGCTGCTCGTCTTGGCATGGGTCTTCTTGCTGCCGGCGATGGTGGCGTCGGCCATCCGTTCCCGGACTGGATTTGGGATCATGATCGACCGGTTGTCCGCCAATCCTCTGACCGCCAGGGTTGAACTGCACGGACTCATCCTGCGAAATCCCGATGGTTATCCGGTAGAGGATTTTGTGGAGGTGCGCCAGTTCAAGGCCGGGGTGGAGTTGTATTCACTGCTGGGTGATCGTCTGGTCGCAGACGAAGTCATGCTTGATGTGCCAAAGCTAACGCTGGTCAGGAACGAACAGAACCAGCTGAATGCGCTGGAGTTCAGGGATGGCTTGTTGGGCAAGGAAGAACCAGCCGGCCGGCAGGACACCGGTCCGGAGAAGAAATTTCTCATCCGGCATCTGATGTTGAAATTCGACAAACTCGTTTACGCCGATCATTCGGGCAAAACGCCCAGTGTGCGGGAGTACAATTTAAGACTCGATCGCGACTTGCATAATGTGACGAATCCCTGGCAAATTTTTATACCCCTGGCGGGCGGGGGGGGTGCCTCCTATGCCACGGGGGACATCTTCAAAACCAGCAGGGACACCCTCAATGCAGTGGCCGACATACTTAGGGGCTCTGGCAAAAAAACTGGCGAGACACTCCGGGGCGTGTTCGAGTTGCTTGAGGAAAAACTGCCGGCTAAATAGTCTTTTTATCTTTTATGAGTCAAATTGACCAAACTAGTCCCACATCTCCGCCTGCCCCACCCGCTGCACCCGCTGCACCCGCGGCACCCGCGGCACCCGCGGCAGCTGCCGTGACGGCGCTGGCGCTCGAAGAACAACTGAACGTGGCGAAAAAGCAGGCTGCCGAAAACTATGATCGCTTGCTGCGCGCGGTGGCTGATCTCGACAACTACCGCAAGCGGGCCCAGCGGGAGAAGGAGGAGCTGCGGCAGTTTGCCGTGACGAGCCTGACTCAGGATTTGCTGCCTGTCCTCGACAATATCAGTCTCGGACTCAGCGCGGCGCGTAACCAGACGGAAGTGAAGGGTTTTGCGGACGGCATGGCGCTCGTGCTCGAACAGCTCAAGAACACTCTGGCGAAGCATGGCCTCAAGGAGGTCAATCCGCTCGGTGAGCTGTTCGATCCGCATTTGCACGAGTCCATCGCCCACCAGCCGGATGACCGGGTGCCCGAAGAGCATGTCGCGAAGGTCGTCCGTCCCGGCTACACGCTGAACGGTCGTCTGCTGCGGCCGGCCGCTGTCGTCCTGTCAAGCGGTGCTGCCAACAAACAGGAGGGCAAGAGCTGAGCATGCCCCTGCCGTTTCCGGGCGGGCCAAGCCAGAGATCGAACCATGGGTGCCACAAAAGAAGACTATTACGAACTGCTCGGTGTGCCACGCGGTGTTTCCGACGAGGAACTGAAAAAGGCCTACCGCAAAAAAGCAGTGCAGCATCACCCGGATAAGAATCCGGGCAACAAGGAGGCGGAGGAGAAGTTCAAAAAGATCTCCGAGGCCTACGAGGTGCTCAAGGATCCGGATAAGCGCTCGGCTTACGATCGCTTCGGCCATGCCGCCTTTCAGCAGGGCGGGGCCGGCGGTCCGCGGGGCGGCTTTCCGGGAGGTGGTGGGGGATTCCACGATCCCTTCGACATCTTTCGCGAGGTATTCGGCTCGGGCGGCGGCGGCATGTTCAATGACATTTTTGGAGGGGAGCGCGGCAATGAGGGCGAACGCCATGGCTCCGATCTGCGGTATGACCTCGAGATTATGCTCGAAGAGGCGGCCAGCGGGGTGGAGCGCGAAATTTCGTTCCGTAAACTCGGCGAATGCGAGCATTGCGGTGGCTCCGGCGCAGAGCCGGGCTCCAAGCGGACCACCTGTCCGACCTGCCACGGGGCGGGGCAGGTCACGACCTCGCGCGGTTTTTCCCATGTCCGGCAAGTTTGCCCGACCTGTCGCGGCACAGGCCACCGTTTCGAACGGGTCTGCACCAAATGCCATGGCGAAGGACGCCTGAATCAGACCACGAAGATTAACGTGCGCATCCCGCCCGGGGTGGACACTGGTTCGAAGCTGCGCTCGGCCGGCAACGGTGAAGCGGGCGCCATGGGCGGCCCAGCTGGCGATCTTTACATCGTCGTGCATGTAAAGGAACACGAGGTCTTTGAGCGGCATGGCGACGATCTGTTTTGCGAGATTCCCATCAAGTTTACGCTCGCGACCCTCGGGGGCACGATTCAGGCGCCCACCTTGCAGGGCAAGGCGACTCTCAAAATTCCCACCGGCACGCAATCGGGCACAACCTTCCGCCTCAGGGGGCGTGGCATGCCGCAATTGCGGGGCGGCGGCCATGGCGACCAGCTCGTGCGCGTGCTCGTCGAGGTGCCGACCAGCCTGACCAACGAACAGCGCAAACTGCTCGAGGAGTTTGCCCGCGTCAGTGGCGACACCGACCAACCCGTCGGCAAGAGCTTCTTTGAAAAGGCCAGGAAATTCTTCTAGCCGCATCCCTCCTTCCGCGACGCATGAAACTGCCCAATCCCAAGTTGTTCACCCTTGAACAAGCGGTCGCAGCGCGCGCGCGACTGCGGTCCGCCGGAGCGTCCCTCGTGCTTACGAACGGCATTTTCGACCTGCTGCATACGGGGCATCTTCATTTCCTGCAGCAGGCGCGGGCGCTCGGCGGCACGCTCTTCGTCGCACTCAATTCCGATGAGAGCACGCGGCGCCTCAAAGGTCCGGCACGACCGGTGCAGAGCGAGCAGGAACGGGCCTATGCCCTGGGGGCGTTGGCCTGCGTGGATGGCATTGTGATCTTTCGCGCGCCGCGCCTAGTGGGAGAGATTCTGGCGCTGCGCCCCGACATTTATGTCAAAGCGGGCGATTATACGCTCGAAAAGCTCGACGCCGATGAACGCACAGCGTTGCAACAGGTGGCAGCTCGCATCGAGTTTCTGCCGTTTCTGCCCGGCTTCAGCACGACGGCACTGATCGCAAAAATCAAAACCGCGGGGGGAATCTGACCATGCGCCTGGTAATTCTGGGATCGGGACGGGGCAGCAACGCCGAGGCGATTTTGCGGGCGCAGCAGGCCGGCCGGCTGGGCCGGGCGAAGGTCGGGCAGATTTTTTCGGACAAACCGGATGCACCCATCCTCGAGTTGGGCACGCGGTTTGGTGTTCCGGCGCGCTGGCTTGATCCGGGACCGTTCAAGACGAAGTTCGACGAGGCGGGCGAAGCGCGTTACATCGACGCCATCCGGGGCTGTGCCCCGGATCTGGTCGTGCTGGCGGGCTTCATGCGGATTTTAAGGCCGCGGTTCATCGACGAGTTCCCCCGGCAGATCATCAATCTGCATCCCAGCCTGCTGCCGAGTTTCCCCGGTCTCGACGGCATCGGGCAGGCGTGGCGCCGGGGCGTGAAAATCACGGGCTGCACCGTGCATTACGTGACGGCCGAGGTGGATGGTGGGCCAATCATCGATCAAACGGCGGTCCGCATCGATCCGGCCGACACGCCCGAAACGCTCGAGGCCAAGGTGCACGCTGCCGAGCACGCCTTGCTGCCGGCCGTCATTGCCCGGCTCAGCGAAGGAAGGCCTCTGAGATGACGGTAGTTCAGTACAAAGTCGAACTGGCGCCCGGCGCGATCGAGAGGCTGGAGGAAACCCTGGCGCTGCTGGAGGATGCTCGGTGGATGGTGCTGGAGGACAAGCTCGCAGGGCGCGCGTGGCTGGCCGGATATTTCGAGACCAGGACATCGGCGCAAACGGCCTGGCAGGGCCTGATCGGGATGGCGGATGGCCGGTGGTTTTCCGGCGAACCCGAAATGAACGAACTCGCCGAGGTCGACTGGCGGGAAAGCTACAAGGCACATTTCAAGGCGTGGAAATTCGGCCGCTTAAACTGGGTCCCAGTGTGGGAGCGGGGGACTTTCGTGCTGCCGCCCGCGGAGGAGGTTTTGTGGCTGGATCCCGGGCTGGCGTTTGGAACCGGCAATCACGAAACGACGCGGCTGTGCTGCGAGCGGCTGGTGAAGTTTGTCGAAAAAGGGCGGCCGCCGCAGGATCGCCGGCGGGAGGCGGCCACGCTGATCGATGCCGGCTGCGGATCGGGGATCCTGGCGTTGTCAGCGGCCAAACTGGGTCACTTCGCCCGCATCACGGGCTTTGACCACGATCCGGAGGCGGTGCACGTCAGCGAGGAAAATGCGGCACTCAACGACCTCGCCGGAAGGGTGGAGTTTTTTGTGAGCGATCTGAGGTCCGGGCTTGCCGGCAGGCAGGCGAATCTCGTGCTCGCCAATATTCAGGCGGACGTGTTGATGAAATTCGCGCACGAACTCACCGGTGCGGTGGCGCCTGGTGGCGAACTGGTTTTGAGCGGCATTCTGACACGCGAATTGCCCCAGGTGCGGGAGTGTTTTGCCGCTGTGGTCCACGATTGGGCCGTGGATTCGCGTGAGATGGGTGAGTGGGCGGACCTGGGATTGACCCGGCTTTCCTGAACACCCAGCCAAACTTGCCCCGTAGGCCGGACCAGGTTGTCGTTGTCCCCTTCCGCCTGGGCGGATGCCACCCCTTGGACTAAAACAGGTCGAGCGGCGTGCGGCTCATGAATTCCTCAAGATAGGCGGTGGTGGCCTTGCCCTCAATGAAAGTGGGGTCGCTCATGATTGCCTTGTGCAGGGGAATGGTGGTCTTGATTCCACGAATCAGGTACTCGCTCAGGGCGCGATAGGCGCGCTGGAGGGCGATCTTGCGGTTCGAGCCATAGCAGATCAGCTTGCCGATCATGCTGTCATAGTATGGCGGGATGGTGTAACCGCTGTAAACATGCGAGTCCACCCGCACACCATGCCCTCCGGGGGCGTAGTAGAGTGAAAGGGTGCCTGGCGATGGTGCGAAATTGCGGGCCGGGTCTTCGGCGTTAATACGGCATTCGATGGCGTGCTTCGTCCACTTGACGTCTCCCTGGTCGAATTCGAGTTTTTCCCCCGAGGCGATGTGAATCTGTTGTTTGATCAGATCGATGCCGGTGACTTCCTCCGTCACGGCATGTTCGACCTGGATCCGGGTGTTCATCTCGATGAAGTAGAAGTTGCCCTTGGCGTCCACCAGGTACTCGATTGTCCCCGCGTTCTCGTAGGCGGCAGCTTCGGCGGCACGGACGGCGGACTTGCCCATTCTCTTGCGCAGATCAGGGGTGATGAAGGGCGAAGGGCTCTCTTCGATCAGCTTCTGGTGCCGGCGCTGGACTGAGCAGTCGCGTTCGCCGAGGTGAATTACCTTGCCGTGGGAATCGGCCAGAATCTGAAATTCGATATGGCGCGGATTCTGGATGTACTTTTCGATGTAAACGGCGCCATTGCCGAAGGCCTTTTCGGCTTCGGACCGGGCGACATGGTATTCCTTGGCAAATGAGACATCGTTGTGCGCGATCCGCATTCCCCGGCCACCGCCGCCAGCGACCGCTTTGATGATGATGGGGTAGCCGATCTTGCGCGCGAGTTTGACGGCTTCGGCTTCCGAATCGATCGGGCCGTCCGAACCGGGCACGATCGGGACACCCGCTTTGCGCACAGTGTCTTTGGCCACCGATTTGTTACCCATGAGGCGAATGCTTTTCGATTTTGGGCCGATAAACTTGATGTTACACTGCTCGCACTGTTCGGCAAACTTGGCGTTTTCGGAGAGGAAACCGTATCCGGGATGGATCGCATCGACATCGGCGATCTCGGCTGCACTGATGATGCGGTCGGCTCTCAGGTAGCTGTCGGCACTTTGGGGTCCTCCGATGCAGATGGCTTCATCAGCCAGCTGGACATGAAGGGACTGCATGTCGGCCTCAGAGTAGACCGCAAGGGTCTTGATGCCGAGCTCGCGGCAGGCACGCACAATGCGCAGGGCGATTTCACCACGGTTGGCGATCAGGATTTTCTGGATCATGCAGAAGGATAATGGGGGAAATCGGACCACTCATCATTGGACGCAAATGTCTCCGGTGCAGACCGAAACACATGCTCCAGACCAGTGGACAGGAGGGAGTTTTAGCCGACTTTGACCTTGAATAGCCGCTGCCCGTACTCGACGGGTTGCCCGTTCTCAACAAAGATTTCCAAGATCGTGCCTTTGGTCTCAGCTTGGATTTCATTCATGATCTTCATCGCCTCAATGATGCAAACCACCGAATTTTCTGAGACCTTGGCGTTAAGATCGGTAAAGGGAGGGCTTTCTGGCGATGGGGACCTGTAGAATGTGCCAACCATGGGAGACTTGATATAGGTAATGCCAACTTCGTCGTTGCCCCCTGTGGGTGGTACACTCGGAGAAGCTGCCATGATTGGGGAAGCGGGGGCAGGCCCCATCGTCGGACGATCAGTGGCAGCGGAGAGAGGGGTTGAGTATTGCTCGCCAGCCACGATTGGCTGTCCACTGGAGTTGCGGCGGATCGATAGCTTAAACCCTTCTTCCTCAACCGAAAAATCGGTGAGGTCTGATCGCTTCATCAAATCAATGATCTGCTTAATCTGTTTTAGGTCCAAGTTAGCCCTTGGTTGAATTAATTTCGACAGTTACGTTAGTGCCGTTATCGTCATTTGCGTTCAAAACAAGATAGAATTTAATAGGCAATAACTGAATATGCGGGATTTTTAGTGGACCGTTTTACATGTGTAAAATAGTGTAAAAACGAAGCAAATATAGGTGTTTTCCTAGGTTTTTATTAAGAAAACCCCGAAAATCCGATGAAATTCATGATTCTGGCGGATTCATGATCATAATTCTGACATGCCATTTTTCGCCTAAAATAGGTTTTTTCATTCATTATGCCCCGTTTTTGACAAAATGCCTGAATAACTGCCCGGCTCCACCTGCTCCATGCCGACAAATGATTTTCTGTTGGATTGCCTTGTGGCTGGATCCGCACGGTCCATCCTGAGATACCTGTGTTATCAAAGTGTATGCCAGTGCAGTGTGGCAGCAGCAGCGCGCTGACGGCAACCATAACGCCACCAGCGCCGAATCGCCCTGCAGCATGCCTGAATCGAGATTTGCCTCGATCGAGTCTTCCGGTCACCCAGATCAAACCGTGTGCGTTCACCTCGGTGAACCAAGGATGATCCTCTTCCAGTCACTCTGCGGGATGTCCAAGTGCCTTTGTCTGGATTGCTACCCTCTTCCCCCTGTGGCGTTCGAGTAAATGGAACGCTCACACTGGATTCAATCTTGGCTGCTGGCTGCTTTCCAGGGGCAGGGGCCGCGGGATGTGCCGTGATTGTCATCCGCATCGACCAAGCTAAACCGTATTTCAGAAAGACTTCAGTTTGATTTAAGCTGCAGGTGGCAATCTCCAGCAGACATGCCCGTAGTCGCCATGACTATGTCGGCATACTCTTGAACCCTAAACCATAACCATGAAAGCATCTGCCCTTATATTACCGTTCGCCCGAACGATCGCTGTTCTTGCGATCGCTTCGCCAGCCTTCGCCCTCAAATACGCTCCTCCCCAATATCATATTCCAGTCGATCCTTCGATCCCCAGCTGGCAGCCGGGACAGTTGACGACGGTGCCCGAGGAGGAATTCAACATTGTCGGTGCCGACATCATGGATGAAATGGCCATGGGCTGGGTCAAGCTCTTCCGGCAGGCTTACCCCAGGCTCAGCGTCACACTCGAGGCGCGTTCTTCCGGCTCCGGCGTCCCGGCCCTCACTGCAGGCCGCGCGCACGTCTCCCCCGTGGGCCGCGAGCACATGCCGGCGGAATTGGACGGATTTGTGAAGAAATTCGGCTATCGTCCGCTGGAAATCAAAGTCGCGACGGGCAGCCTGACCTCGCTTGGCAAGACCGCCACAACAATTGTTCTCGTCTCCAAGGATAATCCGATCAAGGGCCTGACGTTTGCCCAGCTCGATGCGATGTATACTACGACTCGCAATCGCGGGCATGCCGACATCAAGACTTGGGGCGATGTGGGTTTGACCGGTGAATGGGCCAGCATGCCGATCCACCTTTACGGTCTGCGGCCGCCGAACGGTATTGAGCAGTTCTTCAAGAATGTCGTCTGCCAGGGCGGAGACTGGAAGCCTGGCATTCAAAATGTGAAGGGCCAGGGGTTCACCCATGCATTTACCGTGGCGTCGCATGACATGGCGACCAACAAGGGCGGGTTGACTTATGCCCTGCTTCCCAACGTCACGCCGGATGTCAAAGTCGTGCCGCTTGCCGAGAAGGAAGGCGATCCGTTTATCGCGCCGACGGTGGACACGATTTACAATCACACTTACCCGCTCAGCCGCTACGTCTACATTTACGTCAATCGTCCCCCGGGGAAGCCGCTGGAACCGAAAATCAAGGAGTTCCTCAAGCTCGTGCTCAGCCGGGAAGGGCAGGAGCAGGTAGCGATGGACGGTGTTTATATGCCGCTATTGCCTGAGGTAGTCCGCCAGGAACTGGCCAAACTCGAATAAGAGTTCCGCGAGCCATCTTACAACCCCGGCTTGTCCCACCGGGCAAGCCGGGGTCTTGCTCGCCAGATTTATCCGCGAATAGCGCCAGTAGCCGGGCCGGGACTCCGCCCCGGTTCGTTCTTTAAACGGTTTCCCCATTTCGAAGTCACAGATTGGCCAATTTTATAAATTCTTGATTTTGACCGATGAAACAATGGCTCCTAATCTTTGCTCTGCTCGGGCAGGTGGCGCTCGCTGGCTCCACCAACGGATCCATTTCGGTCGATCCTACCTTACCAACCTACCTGCCGGCCGCTGAGGTTACCGGTGAACTTGTTTTCTCCGGGCCAGACACCATGGAGGGGGTAGGGAGGCTCTGGATTGCAGAATTCAACAAACTGCAGCCCAAGTCCAAAATATCATATTTTGGGAAAATGGTTACTCCAGTGGACCGTTCGGCCTTGGGGCCGAATACCGACGAGGTTTTCGCCAACACAAGCGCACCATATGGAGAGAAATATCTCTACGAGCCGTTTTTCGTGCAAGTGGCGATGGGGAGTTACAATACTCCACATCAAGTTCAAGCCGTGGGAGTATATGTAAACGCAGCCAATCCACTTGACCGGATCACCTTGACACAACTCGACGCCATCTATTCGCGGGAGCGTCGTCGGGGGCATCCCAACGGCATCACTACCTGGGGCGATCTGGGGCTCACCGGAGAATGGGAGGACCAGCCCATCCGGATCTATGGGCGAACATTGCGGGATGAGGTTGCGTGGCACTTCAAGCATGTGGTCATGTTTGATGGTGCGTTTAGGACCGGCTATGTGCAGCCGGGAAAGGGTACGTCCGTCGACATAATCGACCGCCTGGGCAATGACCCTTATGGCATCGCTTACTCCGGATTCACCTACCAAACAGATATGGTGAAGGCGCTTGCCCTTGCCGGACCTGACGGTGTTTACGTATCCGGATCCAACGAGACCATTGCCAATGGAACCTACCCACTGTCCCGGCCGCTCTATCTCTATGTTAATCGGGTTCCGGGAAGACCGCTGAGTCTTCTGACAAGGGAGTTTCTCCTTTTCGTGCTCAGCAAGAGAGGACAGGAACTGGTCATGGAAAACAAGGCATATCTCCCGATGCCGGCCGACTTGGTGACCCGGGAACGTGCCAAACTCGAATAGGGGTGCGGTACGTACCCGTGCCGGTCGCCAGTGACGCAAAAGCCAGCGGCATCACCACGAAGAAGAGCAGGCGCCGGAACACCCGTCCAATGGGATCAAGGAGCACGGTCGAAAGGCCGCGCATCGCCTCCAGCAGCGTGGCAGAGGATTTAATGCCCAGCAGCGCTGCCAGCCCCGCAGAAGCCCTGGAAGGGGAAGCAGCGGTCCCAGCCAAAGTGTCAGCAACCCGAGAACGACGCCGATCACAAGTCCGCGCAGGATGCGGTTGGCGAGGAATCGGAGGAGTTGCCAGCCATAGGGGAGAGCAGTCTGCAACGTGAGCAGGCGCCAGTGCCTTGTAGTTGTGTGCGTCAAGTTCAGCAAAAAGGCGATTCAAGGTAGGTGGTTAGGTGACGAAACCAAGAACCACCCCAAAAAGGGAAACCATGAATCGCCCGAAGCGGAACGATACCGTGATCAATGTGACGAAACAAGGCCGGATGGAGATGCTGACGCAGGATGATGCGATCAAAACACTCCTGCAAAAGATGCTGCAGGAAGTGCTGGAAGCCGAGATGGACCAGGGCGTCCAGGCCGGCAAAAACGAACGCACGAGCAGCTGGGAAGAGCATCTACTGCGCTTGAAGGAACGCGGCCTGCACGGTGTGCAACTGGCCGTCAGCGATGATCATGCCGGGCTCAAACGGGCGATTATGGAAACGCTGCCGGAAGCCCACTGGCAGCGCTGCTATGTCCACTTCCTGCGTAATGCGCTCGATTACCTGCCGCGCAAGCAGGCCGACGACTGCCTCGTGGAACTGCGCTGGATCTACGACCGGCACGACGCCGACGAAGCCCGGCACGATTTGGCGCAGTGGCTCGCCCGCTGGCAGGACAAGCATCCGAAGTTATGCGCGTGGGTGGAGGCCAACATCGACGAGACCTTCGCCTACTACCGCCTGCCCAAAGCGCACCACAAGCATCTCAAATCCACCAACCTGCTCGACGGCTCAATCAGGAGGTCAAACCCCGCACGCTGCTCGTGCGGATGTTCCCCGACGAAGCGAGCTGCCTGCGGCTGGTCCAGGCCCTCGCCGTCGAGACCCACGAGGAATGGGTCGACGAAAACCGCTACCTCAACATGGACCTGCTGCGCGAGCACCTCAAGCGTCCCGCCCCGCAACCCAAGGCCGCCTAACCGGCGGGAGGCTGACCGCCTCCCTGCCACCCTCCGCTCAGTCCGGGCAAGGGAGGAAGCTTCGCCTCCTCCCATCAACCCTCCTCATAAATCTTCTTAACTCACCAATCCTTCCTACCACCGATCCGCTTTTGCTGAACTTGACGTACACAACTCTTTTCCAACCATGAAAGGAGCAAACCATGAGGATTTTCGTACTGGGTGCGGGCTCCACCGGCGGCGCATTGGCGCAGTTGCTGCGGCGGCGGGGCCACAAGGTGTGGTGTGGCGATCGGGACGCGAAGCGCGCACGCGCCTTTGTGGGGCAAAATGTCGCCTGCGTGCCGGCCAACGCCCGCAACCCGGGCTCGCTCGTGCGGGCCGCGCGCGGATGCGACCTCTTCGTCAATGCGGTTCCCGCCGCGTTCAACGAAGCCGCCCTGCACGCCGCGTTGCGGCTGCGGGTGAGCTACCTGGACATGGCTTCCCACCTCGAACGCGACCCGTTCAAGGCGGAGCAGTTGCGCTTTCACGAGCAGTTCGAGCGCCTTGGCAAATTGGCGTTGATCAACGCGGGAGCGGCTCCGGGTCTGACCAACGTTCTCGTCGCCCTCGCAGCCGATTCGCTGGAGCAAGTGCAGCGGGTGCGGATCCGGTTGTTCGAGGACACCGAAAGCAGCGAACCGATCTCCACGTGGTCAGCGGAGGTTGCCTTCGACGAGGCGATCTCCAAGCCGCGGGTGTATCGACAGGGGCGGTTCCGCCTGGCCCGCCGCTTTGGCGAGGCCGAGTGGTTCCGGTTTCCGCCGCCGATCGGCGAAGTGCGCGTGGTGCTGATGGCCCAGGACGAAGTGGCGACCCTGCCGCACTTCATCGGAATGGCCGATCTGGACGTAAAAGCCGGAGGCAACGATATCGAGCGCCTTCGACGCTGGTACCGCCAGGGAAAGCTCTGGCCGTCCGACGGCCGGTCCGACCGGCGGTTCCCCCCCCACGGTTAACCCCGCGGAGGTCGCGGGCCTGATGCGCCAGCGGACGCTGCACGACGCCAACTTTGCCGTGGCGATTTCGGTGGTGGGCCGAGTGGGTCCGCTCTGGTCGGAGCACCGGCGCTCGTGTGTCTTCTTCAGCCTCCGACAACTCCGCCGTCGACGGCTGCTGACGACGCCGATCGCCTACGCGGGAGCCGAATGCGCGGCCGCCTTCATCCGGCATTGGCCCAAGCGAGTCGCCGGAGTGTTGCCGCCGGAGGCGCTGCCGAAAGCCGTTCGCCGGCGCATTATTGCCGATTTGCGCCGGAAGGGATTTAAGTTCCACGCCCGGAGGCGCCGGGTTGAAGCCGAGCAGCCAACCGAGGCGCGCTAACCCTCATTTTTCGCCGGCAATCTTGTTTCGCTGGGATCGGCCGACGCTCAAGCGGGTGAAAAAATGCGGGTTGGGGTGGTTCAAGCAAAAAGGTGGCCGCTTGGGTCTGATGAAAACTGAGCCGTGGTGACGGGAGCTGCGGCAACCCCGCCGCGGAATAGGGCGCGCCTCGCGGGCGAGGTCGCCCGCGCTCCAGCGGCAAGATACGGCCACGACCTTTTCTAAACGGCCATGAAGATCAACGTTGGCGTTGGGAAAAGGGTTGGCGTCGGTCTTTGGACCGACCCAGCCGCCACCGAACAGTTCGAGCGGTTTTCTTCAAGCGGCCACCGTTTCCCGCGGGTGTCTTGCCTCTCCACTCGCGGCATCATGTCGGCGACACGTCAACTTGAACCGTTTTCGACCGAAGGGGGCACAGTCGATTCTTCGGCTGCAGGAGGCCGTCTGCCCTGGCGCGTGTGCCGCAGACGGATTCGCTGTGCCTTCGCGGCGCGCTTGCCCGCCGAAGGGGGATTGCGGTCTGCGGGTTGGAGTCGAGCGCCCCAAGGCGGACGAGTCCCAACGATCTGCGGCCCGCTGAAGTGCAGAAAGCAGATCGGAGGTCTTGCGTCTTGTCCATTTCTCTCCCCTGATGAAGGAGTTTCTGCCACAAACATTGAACGGAATCATGAACAAACCTCTCCGCACGCTCGGGAAGAAGGAGAACTTCCTCGGGCTTGAAGACCGGTTCTCCTCCTACAGCTCTTCAAAGGTTGTCGTGCTTCCGGTACCGTACGAGCACACGGTTAGTTACGGAGGAGGGACGGGCCGCGGCCCCCGTGCGATCCTGGATGCCTCGCGCTACGTGGAGTTCTATGACGAGGAGTTGGAGACTGAGCTCTGCACCCGGGTCGGGATAGCGACACTGCCGCCGCTCGCCCTCGGGCAGAGCACGGACGCGCGGGCGATGGGGAAAATCCGGACCGCGGCCGAGAAACTCCTGGATGACGGGAAATTCGTGGCGGTGTTGGGTGGGGAGCACACAATCTCTCAGGCGACGATCCGCGCCCATCTGGACCGTTATCCCGATTTGTCGATTCTACATTTCGACGCCCATGCCGACCTGCGGCAGGCCTACGAGGGGAACCGCTACAGCCACGCCTGCGTCATGGCACGCGTCTGCGAGTACATGGAGCCAGCCCGGATCGTGCAGGTGGGCATTCGGGCGCTTTCCCCCGAGGAGGCGCAGTTTATCCGGACGAGCGGGATCACCACGCTCTATGCGCACCAGATCCGGAGCAACGAGGAGTGGATGGCCGCAATCCTGCCAAAGCTCTCGCCGAATGTCTACGTGACATTCGACGTCGACGCCTTTGATCCTCCACTCATGCCGAGCACGGGAACCCCGGAGCCCAACGGACTGCAGTGGCCGGAAACGATGAGGCTGCTCCGGCAGGTCGGGGAGCAAAGGAGGATCGTTGGCTTCGACGTCGTGGAGTTTGCCCCTCACCGGGGGATGTCACACCCCGATTATACCGCCGCGAAACTGACCTACAAGCTGATGAACTACGCTTGCAGATCGAGTGAATGATTCCGCCAGCGCCGCGGTCTTCACGGCGCTCCACACAGATTAGATCGTACACTAGGAGAAAACAATCATGGACCGTTCGTCGAATCCCCATCCGGACAAGCACCAATACCTATCAGGCAAGCGGGTGCTCCCCAAGCCGATTACGAAAGACAGCGATCTCGCGAGCATCATCGACAACATGGACGCCTACAATGGTGGGCGCCTGCGGGCGGCCTGTCATCTGATGCGCGACAAATACGCGGCAGAAGATGTCACGATCGGCCTGAGCATCGCAGGCGCGCTTACGCCCGCCGGGCTCGGGGCATCGACGATCATCCCGCTCATGAACCACGGGTTCGTCGACTGGATGGTGGCAACGGGGGCGAACATGTACCACGACCTCCATTTTGCGTTCAACATGCCGCTTTTCCGGGGAAGCCACACGGTGGACGATGTTGACCTGCGCGACAAGGGGGTGACCCGGATCTACGATATTCTCTTCGATTATGAGGACGTCCTGATGGCGACCGACCGGATCCTGCGGAAAATCCTGCTGCAACCGCAGTTCCAGAAGGAGATGGGGACACGGGAGTTTTACCATCATCTGGGCAAGGTCGTCAACGAGCACGAGCGGAAGAACAACCTGGGCGAGGTCAGCGTCCTTGCAGCTGCCTATCGCAACGGGATTCCGGTCTTCACGTCTTCTCCTGGAGATTCCACCATCGGGATGAACGTGGCGGGGCTGGAGCTTCTGGCCGAGGCGGCGGGGCTTCAGGAGCAGTACAAACTCAAGATCAATCCCAGCATCGACGTGAACGATTCGACGGCGATCATCCTCAACGCGAAAAGGTACGAGAAGGGGAAGACCGGGGTTCTTCTGATCGGCGGCGGAAGCCCGAAGAACTTTCTGCTCCAGACCGAACCGCAGATTCAAGAGGTGCTCATGATTCCTGAGGCAGGGCAGGACTACGACATTAACATTACCGATGCCCGTCCCGACACGGGGGGTCTGTCCGGCGCGTCCCCGAGCGAGGCCGCCAGTTGGGGAAAAATCGACCCGACGATGCTGCAACATACCGTGACCGCCTACATCGATGTTACGGTGGCGTTCCCGCTGCTCGTGGCGTACGTCCGCCAGACGACGCAGCCGAAAAAGTTGAAACGGCTTTACGACCGCGGCGACGAGCTGCGCAGAAAGCTGATCAAGTCCTACCTTGAAAACAACACGGAGGTCGGGGAGCTGAAGGAAATCATGCGGCAGATCCCGTCATGATTCCCTGCCATCCCTCCATGCGCACTTCACGCCGGCAAGGCGGCAGGGGCAACTGCGAGTGATGCTCGCCATCTCCGTGCGAAGGCCGGCGCGGTCGTCGCATTCCACTCCCCCTTGATTCCGGACCGGGCGGGAACCCGCCACCCACCTCCCTGCCGACGAACGGCGAACCGGCTTCGTTTGTGGCGCGTGTGGCGCCGGCGCCGCCAAATCAAACCTGCCACTGGCAGAGCTTTAGGAACTGCGTGATGGCTGTTTCATGAAAAATCCGGGCTAATGCCGCCCAAGGTTGTTCTATGAAAAATAATTAAGACAAATTTCAGGATTGATTCACCATGCAGCACTAGTCTGACTACTGATATGAAAGGCCCCGACTTCTGTCGGAGCCTTTCGTGTTACTCGCCCAAGTTCCAGTATAGTTATCGCCCCTTTGCTTACCCTTACCAACAAGCCAACAAACTAACATTCTTCGTGGGATGCTAGGTGAGAGCTGGTTGTGGAAAAGCTTATAGGGGAAAAACAAACCCAAGCTAATACCAACCCATGAATCCTGTTGTCAGCCAGTCGCTGTATCGTCCGCGGCAATCCCGTTTTGCCGCCCAATACTCGCTCGTTGCGTCCGCCTTTTTTGCAGCGAGCTTAATCCTACCCTCCACCGTCCTTGGCCAAGGCCAGGCACCGGTTGAACGCGTGGCCATGGAGGATGTCGTGCAGATGGATGCGTTCACCGTCTCCACTGCCATCGGTTCCTACCGCGAAGAAACTTCGGGGATGGCGACCAAGGTCCCGATGAACATGAAAGAGCTCGCTTCATCCCTGCAAATCCTGAACGCCACCGCGATCACCGACCGCAATGCGATCTCTCTGCAGGATGTGTTCAGTTACGTCGTTGGCGCCACGCAGAACCAGACGCATATCAACGGGTTCACCTTCCGTGGCTTTACTAATGGTGGCACGTTCACCCAGAACATCGAATTCGATGGTCTCCAAGGCGCCACGCTGAAGAAGGGGGCCTCCAGCTCAGCTAATGTGGAAAGGCTCGAGTTCCTGAAAGGCCCAAATTCGGTGCTCTATGGCCAAATGAAGCCCGGTGGCCTCTTGAATATCGTTACCAAAAGCCCGCAAGAGACCAAGGCCGCCAGTCTGCGTGTGTCATTTGGCACGTATGCGGGCTTTGGCGGAGACCCTGGCGACAAGCTTCTGGGCACCGCTTCTCTCGACCTGACGGGACCGATTGATAACGACGCGCGCTGGTTGTATCGCACGGTGCTGGATGTCGCCAGTACCCCAACGTCTCGCCCAGGGAATTTTGCTCGTTCCATAAGTTTTTATCCCTCACTGACCTATCGTTGGAATCCCGAGACTTCTCTCACTATCAAGCTCGAGACCAGTCAGGACAATCGCCGTCAGGACGATGGCTTGATCCCCATCTTCACGAGTCCGACCGCCGTTGGTTCGGGCGCGGCTTGGTATACGGCTCCTTACGACACGGTCTACCAGGATCCGAAATGCGAGGCCCGGGACAAGGGCGCGGCTGCCGCAGTGAATTTTCAAGCCCTGCTGCCTGGTGAATGGACTTACCGTTTCGCCAGTCGGTCGGTCTGGCATGCTGATTTTACCAACGAATTTTCGATCAACAACAAGAGTGTGTATACACCAAAAGCAAACTACGCTACCCCCACTACCACCCTCAAGCGGCAATTCAACAGGCAGCAGAACGGTCACCGCTATAATTTCTTCGACACCAATCTTTACCGCACGTTTGAAACCGGGAAAATCAAGCACACCCTGCTACTCGGCGTTGGCGGCGGTCACGAGGTGTCCATGAACGAGCGCTTCGCCTTCGGTCCCAATGATACCGTGGCGATCACGTTGATCAACCCGATCCTCAACCAGACTGCTTATCCGGCCGTTGGGTCGGGGGTGCAGAGCCAGCGCAATTATCTGACCACGTTTGGCGAATATGTGTCCGATCAGATCAAAATCGGCGACCGTTTCAATGTTTCGCTTGGTCTGCGTCATGACCAACAGAACGGTCATGGCATTGATGTCTATAAACCGAAAACGACTCCCTATGCCGAACAACACGTGAAGTCCACCGTGGGGCAGGCCGGACTTGTCTATGCGATAACCTCCCAATTGTCGACATACGCGAGCTGGAGCCAGTCAGTGATCCCCAACAGCGTCGTCATAGTCGACGATAGAGGCCAGTCCGGATTCCCGGCGGAAAAGGGCCGCCAATACGAGGTGGGTGTAAAATTTGAAAGCACCAATCGCAACTTCTTCACATCGATGGCGGCATACGACATCAGCCGCACCAACGTGGCGGTGAACACCGCAACTACCATTCCGGCCGGACAACCCAAGGCTGGGCAGGGAATCTTCCGGCTCGATGGCGAGCAAAGAAGCGAGGGCGTCGAATTGGAGGCGCAATGGCAGCCCAAGCCCCACTGGCAGTTGCAGGGCGGTGTTGCGTATAACAAGGCCTATGTGCGGTCCTCCTCACTCAAGCCCGTGTCGGTCGGACGCGACTTGGCGGGAGCTCCCCGGGCCACCGCCAGCTTCTGGACCCGCTACAATGTACCGACGGGTGGACTGAAAGGCTTGGGCGTGGGCACCGGTGTGGTGTACACGGGCAAAAGCTGGGGTGGCGACCCCGCTGGCGAACCTTATTACGCCATCCCCGGTTGGACCCGCGTCGATCTGGCCATCTACTACAAGTGGCGGAAGTCGTACGACTTGGCCATCAACGTTGCCAACTTGCTTGATCGCAAGTATATCATGGGGGCGCAGAGCGCGTACACCCTTAACCCCTCCGAAACGAGGAAGATCACGTTCATGGCGACGAAACGCTTCTGAACTATTCCGATCGCATCATTTCACGGCACCAAGCAGCTTGGCTTGGTGCCGTTTTGTTTTTGCGGGCAAAGCACTGGCCGGAACTGCCGCCTGACAAGATGGGAAGGAGGCAATTCAGCTCTTTCAGAACTGCCGAGGTTCATTTTAAGTCCGCAGTTTTTTCGAGGGGACATACCAGAATTGGCGCTGCCCATGAGGAGATCTGTCATATCGATCCGCCCTTCCTGAATTCATGTTCAGCAAGAATTCAGTCGGGATTAAGGTGGCGTGGCTAAGGTTTCACTCAAAATCCGACTGTACCTCGCTGGTCTTTTCGCCAACTTGGTGGGCCCTGTGATTTTTTGTCGCCTTCTACTCATAGTCCAGTTCAGGCGACGTTCTACTTGCCAACAACAACACGCTGATGCTCCATTCAGATTTTCTTTTTCAGCCGCATAACCATTAGTCCATGCGCGGCGTTGACCGCCCAGAACACTTCACCTCCCTCAACCATACAATGCAAAATCAACCCAAAAATAATCCGACCCCTGCGGCTAATGCCGGCGGCGAACAAAAATCCACAGGCTTCTGGCCGGAAGGCTGGTGGAAACTCATGGAGATGCGCATCGGCATTCTGCCGATCCCCGTTTTCGTTGTGCTGCTCGGCATCGTGGCCTATTTCGTCAAGACTGGGAACGGGAGTTTCCCGGAAGAAATCTGCATGATGATGGCCGTGCTGGCTCTTGGTGGTTTCGCCTGCGGCGAACTCGGCAAGCGCACGCCTTACCTCCGTCACGTGGGCTTCGCCGTTATATGCGCCACGTTCATTCCGTCGGCCTTGGTGTATTATAAATTAATTCCGCCCGTTCTTATCACATCGATCACCAATTTCACCAAGTATACTAATTTCCTCTATCTCTTCATCGCTACGGTCATTGTAGGCAGTATTCTTGGCATGGACCGCAAGGTGTTGATCGCTGGCTTCTTGAAGATTTTCATCCCCATGGCGATCGGCACGGTGCTGGCCGGGCTGGTCGGACTCGGGGTTGGCACGGCGCTGGGCCTGCCATGGCGCCACACCTTCTTCTATCTCGTCGTGCCGGTCATGGCCGGCGGAGTCGGGGAGGGCGCGATCCCTCTCTCGGTAGGCTACAGCGACCTGTTGCATGTCAGTCAGGGCGACCAATTCGCTCAGATCCTGCCCTCG
Organism: Opitutaceae bacterium; assembly: GCA_028691845.1. Taxonomy (GTDB): domain Bacteria; phylum Verrucomicrobiota; class Verrucomicrobiia; order Opitutales; family Opitutaceae; genus JAQUYL01. The sequence continues at coordinate 69,859 of JAQUYL010000011.1, read as the reverse complement.
GTCATGATCGGCAGTTTGTTCGCGATCCTGCTTTCTGGTCTTATGAACCTGATCGGCCAGAAATTCCCGCAATTCTCCGGTGACGGGCGTCTGTCCGTGGGGGAAGAGGATGAAATGGATCCCAAGAAGGACGAGATCTCCGGGAAAATGGATGTGGCCCATATTTCGGCCGCGGCCAGCTTCTCCATCACCCTTTATCTGCTCGGTCTGTTTACCTACAAGCTGTGGGGCTGGCCGGCTCCGATTGCCATGCTCGTCCTTGCGGTTGTCGCCAAGTTGGCGCACGGGGTTTCCCCCAGGCTGCAGGAGGGATCCTATGTGGTGTACCGCTTCTTCGCCACTGCCGTGACTTATCCGCTGCTGTTTGCCATTGGTGTCGCGATGACGCCATGGGAAAAGTTGATCGCGGCTTTTGCGCCAGTCAACCTGATCACCATCTTCTCGATCGTGGTCACCATGACCGCGACTGGATTCGTGGTCGCCCGCTGGATCAAGCTCTATCCCATCGAAATGGCCATCATCAATGCGTGCCGTTGTGGCCAGGGTGGCACCGGCGACATCGCCATTTTGACCGCGTCGAACCGCATGAATCTCATGCCGTTCGCGCAGATCGCCACACGCATCGGTGGCTTGGCCACGGTGACGTTCGGACTGGCCGTCCTGTCCCGGTTGGTGTAACCGTCGTTGATTGGTTTTAACGCATGTGTGTGCAGCTGCGTGCTCTTTGCCGCAGCTGCATCCAAGCGAAAGGCTCTGAGCCCGCCGTGCTGCTCCTCATCTATGGCAAGCATGGCCATGCGGGCGAAGGCATGTTGGGAATCGTGTTGCAGCGGCCATTCGCAGAGGCAGCCGAGTTCCTATAGAATTTGTTACAGCGCCTGACCGGGATTTACCCCGTCATCTGGGCTGGCCTCTTCTCCCCTCCCATCGCCGCCAGACGGACAGGAGTTTCGGCGCTCTATCGAGGTCTCTTGGGTGCCGCATTGACGGCGGGAGTGCCGCCGTATCTTGCCGCGCTTCCGCTGGCCTTTCTCTCCAATATCGGTGCCGGCATCACCCACTATGGGGCAGGTTCCGCCCCAGCCTGCTTCGCGTCCGGATTTCTGTCGCAATACTCCTGGTGGATGCTGGATTTTCTGGTTTCCCTGGTGAATTTCGCAATCTGGATCGGGGGGCGGGCTGGTTTGGTGGTCGGCTATCGGCCTTTGGTAACAGGGTTGGGGCGGTGTGCGGCATTCCGAATGCCCGCGGATACTTCAATTCCGGGTTGCGGCGTCTGAGGAGGAAGGGGGATTTCAAACACGACACGCAGTCCTCGACCGCGGGACGAGTCTTCGGCTCGAATGATGCCCTGATGCATGCCGATGATGCTGCGTGAAATCGCCAGCCCGAGTCCGCTGCCTTTTTCCCCGGAGGATTGGTTGGGGGTTAGGCGGACAAAACGTTCGAAGATGCATTCGCGTTGTTCCGGTGGCACGCCCGGTCCCTCGTCCTCGACCGCAACCTGCCAGGCGTTGGAGGTGAACTCTGAGGCCAAGGTAACAAGGCATCCGCGCGGCGAAACATTGAGCGAGTTCGTCAGCAGATTGAGAAGGACTTGGCGAATCCATTTGGGATCAAAATCCACCAGCCCCGCGCCGGAGATGGACTCGTCAAACTGCACGCCGCGATCCTCGGCAAGCACGCGTGCGTCCACCGCGAAATTTTGCAGGAATTGCCGGGGATCCTGACGCTGGAGAACGGGCTTGATCGCCTGCGCCTCGGCCCGCGAGAGAAAGAGCAACTCCTCGATGATCGTGTTGAGGCGGGTGATTTCCTCGAGTTGCAGCTGCACCGCTTCTTCCTGCGCGGGGGTGAGATCCCCATCGACCAGCAGTTTTTCTGCCTGCAGCCGCACGAGCGACAGCGGTGTCTTTAATTCATGCGAAGCTTCAGCGGTGAAGCGGCGGATCTGATTGAAGGAGGATTCGAGCCGGTCGAAGGTCTCGTTCAACAGGCGCGCCAGATTCGAGAATTCATCCTGAACATCTGAGACAGGTATGCGCTCGCTCAGGTTGTCTGAGCGAATGCGATTGGCTGTCTCCCGGATCAACCGCACCGGACGCATCGCCACATGGCTCAGAGCCAAGCCAGTCATGAGACTGCCCAGCAGCATGAAACAGATCATCACGACACTGATTTCCGCGTAGCCATCCATCACTTCGCGCACTTGGCTGAGTGAGGTTGCGACCAGGATATTCATGGGTCCATGGATGAACTCACCGACTCGCAATTCGCCCAGTCCGTCAATGGTGACATTGAACAACCGTTGCCGCCGCTCCTCCGGCAGCTGCCGATCGCCAAGATTGGAGGAGGCAAACACGACGCCTTCCCCTCTCTGGTGAATCTCAACGTAGAACAGGACTGATGCGGACTCAGTGGTGCGGCGGACCCTCTCCTCAATCTTGGCCGAGGTGAGTCTATCGTAATCCGGTCCGAGACTGGCCTTGATTTGGGTGAATTCGGCCTCGTTCAGCAGATCCAGTCCGTTGATGAGATACTGATTAAGCAAATAGTAACCGATCACGGTCAGGCATACCAGAGTGGCGGTCGACACCAGCGCATACCACAGGGCCAACTTGGCACCAAACGACTTCATAGCATCTGGTAGCCCACTCCTCGCACGGTTTTGAAACGCGGCCTTTCCGGCGTCGTATCGAGCTTGGAGCGGAGCTTGCTCATGTAGACATCGAGCAAGTTGGTATCCACATCGTAATGCGACTCCCAGATTTTTTCGCTGATCAGCGTGCGGGTCAGGATGCGCCCAGGATTTTGCATGAAAATTTCCAGCAAAGCGAATTCCCGGCTCGTCAGGTCCACGCGCTGTCCTTCCAACAGCACGGTGCGGCCGATGAGATCGAGCCGAATACCCCCGTGTTCGAGCACGGTTTCCTTCACCGCCGCCTGTCGCCGCAGCAAAGTGCGTATCCGCGCCAGCAATTCCTCCATGCTGAACGGCTTGGGCAAGTAGTCATCAGCGCCCAGGTCCAGCCCTTTGATGCGATCCTGGACGGCATCGCGGGCGCTGAGAATGAGGACAGGCTCATTGAATCCCGCTTTGCGCCATTCCCGCAACAGGTCCAGTCCGTCGCCATCGGGAAGACTGAGATCCAGGACAATCACGTCGTAACCCGATTCGCTCAGGACATCGCGGGCTTCGGCGCAGGATTGCACCCAGGTAGTGGTGTAAAAATGCTCAGTAAAACTTTTCTTCAGGAACTGACCAAGGCGTTTTTGATCCTCAACAACCAGGATTTTCATGATGGTGGATTACAGAGCGGAAATGGAATGTTCCCGGGATATATGGGAGAGGTAACTAAAATACCCGGGCGAATTCCATGCGAGGGGAAATTCGCGCAAGAATTGATAAGTGCGGGGCGCTTTGTGGAAAGCATGTAAATTTTGTGATACACGTGCCGCCAAACCAAGGCATCAGGTGGCACAATAAGGCAACGCAAGGCGCGGGACGCTAGGCTTTTGCCGAGAATGAAGGCCTGGTCCTGGGACCATGGATTGGCGTGAGGAGCGCCTGGATCACATTCATCCATGTGTGCCCGTGATTAACCAATTTTAAGATAGCCTTCATCTCCCTGTAATCTTGGGACGGTAAATTACGACTGAAACCTGAACTATGACTGATGGCAGCATGCAGATTGTGCTGTATCAAGACACGCCTACACTTTAATCCTGCCATTCTGTTTTAATCCCCCGACTTCTAATCCGGAATCACCATGAATAAAACACGCCTCATCAAAGGTCTGAAAGCCGTCGTGCTGACGGGCTTCACGTTGATCAGCTGCCCCCTCTGGGCGCAGCAGTTCTACCAACTCGAGTCCGCTGTGACTATTAATAGCGACTCCACTCCCAATTGGGATTATCTCGCCAAGGACTCAACCCGCCCGATTTTGTACGTCACGCGGCGCGAGGACGGAGTTCTGATGTATAACACCGACACCAATAAGGTCACCGGTGTTCTTGAAAACACGAAGGGTGGCAATGCCGTGACCATCGTGCCCGAGCTCGATCGTCTTTTTGTCACGAACCAAGACGGCTCCCTGTCAATTTTCCGGTTTTCCGATCTGAAGTTCCTGACCCGGAATTCCTACGGGGTGAGTTCGGACAACGCCTTCTATGATCCCGCGACCCAGCAGCTTTTTATGACCCAGGGCGACCAGAAGAGAGCCGTTTTCGTTGATGCGAAGACCTACGCCGCGACTGCTACGCTCGAATACGATTCCGAAAAACTCGAAGGCACGGCCCCTGACGGTCGGGGATTCATGTACTGCGCGCTTCGCGATCGCGAGAAGGTGATCAAGATTGACATGCGCCAACACAAGGTAGTGGCCGAGTGGCCCACCACCGGCTACCCACTGCCCAACAGCGTGATCTTCGATGGCGACAACAATCGGTTGTTTGTGACCACCCGGGCGGAGAACGCCTCCCTGCTCGTATTCGATGTTGCGACGGGCAAGATCGTCGCTAGCCCGACCATCGGGCGCTGGAACGATGTCGCAGCCTTCGACAGGCAAACCAGGAAGATCTACACCGCTAACGGAGATGGAACACTGGTCATCATCGACCAGATTGATGCCAATACCTACAAGCTGGCTGAAGCTCTCACCACCCGTCCTTGGGCTCGCACCATGGCCGTGGATTTCAAGACCAAGAAAGTTTATCTGTGCACGGCGGAAGGCACCGTCGATCCTTCCAGGCCCTGGAAGACCAGCATCGCTCCCTTCTATCCCAACAAGTACTTCAAGAATACGTTCGTGGTGCTCACTTACTCGCGCAAGTAATCGGAGCTTAAGCACGAAGTGAAATTTCCGGACCTGTGTCCGGATGACAGGCCTCGCGGCGGCAGTGACCCCGCGAGGCCTGATTATTTTATTCCTGCCGTTTGTGGCGAAACACAGTCGGGGAGGATGCCAACAGTGTTGTATTTTACTCCACTTCCGCGCGAACAGGCATCCCTATCATGAAAGGACGATGACAATTCCTCCACTTCGGGAGGCAGAATAAGTATGCGTTGGGAGAGACCGTCCCGTCAGGGGCGTGCGCCACGCACATCACTTTCGACGAAAAAACCGGCCGGATCTTGCTTCTCCACCCAAAAGCACAAGTCGGCCAATCGCCCCCACCGCGTCCCGTTGTCCCATGGGCATTCGAGATATGGCTCAGTAGAAATCAATCGCACAAATGTTGTAGGCGTCAACCGGGGTGCCTTGTTGACGGGTCGAGTTTGTGACAAGTTCGACTAGGTGTCGCAGGGCAGCTACGCGTACTGGTGGCCAGTACGGATCGGATCCCGAGTGGATTGCGCTTGGAAAGCCGGCGAGCAGTTGGCCGGCAACAGCACCGTCAGGTCGTCCCGATTGGTCATTGCTGGCAGGCCGGATGAGGGCATCCCCACAGGCAGGCAAACGCGTCCTTGGTTCGTGGCGGCGGCAGCAGACAACCATCGAGTAGAGGATGGCGGAGCGCTGCCCCGCATCGGAATGTCGGATGAAGAACCAGTTTTTCGCGCCCAGCTTGCTGGGACCGATGATGTTCTCGACGGAGTCGGGGTCGAGCCCGGTCTGACTGAAGCGCAGGTGCGTGGTCAGCGATTCCCGGTGCCTGGGCAGATGCGTGCAGGTGCCTTGAACAAACCCCGGCTGGGCAGCACCGGGGCCCGCCAGCAGCGCCTGCGCATGGGCCTCCAACTCCGCCAGTGGCCTGGCAAAGTGCTCCTGCCTCAAGGCGGAACGTTGCCCGTCCACCTTCTGTTCGTCCCGCTGGGACTCCAGGCGGTACGGCTTGTGGGGCAAGGATGTCCCTTGCCGACATGGTCTCCCACGCCGGCGACAGTAGACAAGCCAGAGTAAGGCGAAGGAATAAATCAGTCTAGCCATCGTCGTCCTTTTTGCCCACATATTTGCCACCTTTGGAACCCTGCCCATCTGCTTCCAGCCGCAGCGCCATGTCCTGGCTGCTCTGGCTGGCCATCCTGGCCTCGGTAGTGGCGGCAAAGCCCTCCTTTGAACTGCGCATCACTGCCGCTCCCCCGCTCATTGACGGCCAACTCCATGATGATTGCTGGAGCAGCGATCAGGCTATGATCACCGATTTCCGGCAAGTGGCGCCGCTTGAAGACGCCGCTCCCACCGAGCGAACGGAAGTGCGCATAACGTATGATGCCGACAACCTCTACATTGCCGTTCGCTGCTTTGATCAGGAGGCTGACAAGATCATCGCGAAGGAGATGCAGCATGACCGTGACACGGATTCCGATGACATGGTGCGCGTGGTCCTCGACACTTTTAACCGCCAGAATGATGGCTATTATTTTTCCCTCACGGCCGGCGGCGCCAAGCTGGAGGGATTGGTCAAGGACAACGATACAAAAGTACCCGAATGGGATACCGTCTGGCATGGTCGCTCCCGGATCGCCGGTAAAGCCTGGACCGCTGAGTTCTCCATCCCGATGAAGAGCCTCGCGTTTAATCCAGCGGGAGACTCTTGGGGGTTCAACATTGAGCGGATCATCCGCCGCAAACAGGAAATCGTGCGCTGGGCGGGCTTCTCGCGGGTGAAGGAAGTGACGGCCCTGTCCGACATGGGGGAAATCACCGGGATCACCGGCCTGCGACAGGGGCATGGGCTCGAATTTCGCCCGTTTACCAGCGTCAATTTCGCGCCGCTGCGCTCCCGGCGGAATGATCCCAAATGGGATTTGAAGCCCGGATTCGACCTCACCTGGTACGCCACGCCCTCGCTCGCCGCCACTCTAACCGTGAACACCGATTTTGCGGAGGCCGATGTGGATGAGCGGCAGATGAACCTCACGCGCTTCTCGATCTCCTATCCGGAAAAACGCAACTTCTTCCTCCAGGACTCCTCCCTCTTTGCCTTCGGCACGAACAACAACGAGGGATGGTCTCCCTCCCGGCCATATTATTCCCGGAGCATCGGCCTGACCGCTGACGGCCATCCGGTGGACATTCTCGGGGGAGTTAAGGTGGCGGGCCGTCTCGGTCCAGGCACGGTAGGCCTGATTGATGCCCAGATCGATGAGACGAGTACTGTTAAATCGAAAAACCTTCTGGTGGCCCGTTCCACTCTGGATGTATTCGGGGAATCGAATGTCGGCGTGATATTGACGAACGGCGATCCTCGCACCAACGGCAATAGCACCACGGTCGGTGGCGACTTCAATTACCTGAACAGCTATCTGGCAAACGGCAAGTCAGTCGACGCCCATCTTTGGCTTTTGGGCACGGACAGCGACCTCGCGGGGGAGCGAGATTACTTGGTGGCCGGTGAACTGAACTATCCCAACGAGCCGTTTTCAATTTGCCTTTCAGGACAGCGCATCGGCGAAGACTTCGATCCCGCCCTCGGGTTTTCCCCGCGCCCGGGAACCTGGCAATTCAAGGGTAGTGCCGACTACGTGGTGCATCGCAAAACCGGACTGGTGCGCAAGGTGACGGTGTCAACGGCACCTTTCTTGGCCACGGATCTCGATGGGCATAGCCAGAGCCTCAATACCAACCTGGCGAAATTCCTTTTTGAGAATGCCGCGGGCGATAGCATCTACGTCATATGGAACACCCTGAGCGAACGGCTCGACGAACCGTTTCAGATTTACAAGGGGGTCGTAATTCGTCCAGGCAACTATCGCTTCAGTCGTAGCGTAGTAGATATCGCCACCACGCGGGGCCGCCCCTGGCGGGGTGGAATTCAGGTGAGAGGCGGCAGTCATTATGCGGGTCATATCCGCTACTACCAGGGCAACGTCGAATGGCGCCCTTCGTCTCACTTGTATATGGGGCTCAACTATACGTTGCAGGAGATCCGTCTGCCTGAGGGAAGTTTCGCCGCGCGCCTCGGCAACTTTGCTCTGAATTACACCTTCAGCCCCAATCTTTCACTCAACACATTCCTACAGTACGACAACAAATCGCGCCTCTTTGGCACCCACCTGCGTCTGAAGTGGATCGTTCAGCCCGGGAATGAAGTGTTCCTTGTGTTGAATCAGAATTACACGAATCCGGAGGAATGGCACCTGCGCCCGGTCGACTCCCGCGTGTCTACAAAAGTGGCGTGGACCCTGCGGTTTTAGCCACTTGGCATGGTTCGCATATTCCGGACCGAGTGAAGAGCCGGTCTGGGCTCAACAGGCGGACCTGAGATCCCCCAGTGCCGGGCGTGCTGTTTCGCATAATTGGGCCCACGCGAACGGATTGCCGAACAGGATTCCCTCGTTTGTTTTCGGGTTTCCCCTCCACGCGAGGGAACTTCCCCGGTCCAAAAGCCGCTGGTCGTCGGCGGATTTTGTGCTATCGGTAGGCTGTGAAAGCCTCCGAATTCTTTGCCTTGCCGCCGTCGCTGGCGCAATTCGCGTCATTTTTCCCTGCCGAGGCGGCTCCGTGGGAGTGGCTCAATCAGATTGGAGTGGCTTTGGAAGCGACCGACCTGGGCGACGGCCACCGTGCACTGCCGCCGGGCGTGCATGTCGAAGGCCGCGTCTGGCTGCATCCGACGGTAAAACTGCCTCACATGGCGACCTTGATCGGCCCGGCATGGATCGGCGCCGGCACCGAGATCCGTCCGGGCGCCTTTGTCCGCGGCAAAGTGATCGTGGGCGAGCGCTGCGTGCTGGGCAACGCCAGCGAGTTCAAGAACTGCCTGCTCATGGATGGGGTGCAGACGCCGCACTACAACTATGTCGGTGACTCCATTCTCGGAAATGGCGCGCATCTGGCGGCCGGCGCCATCTGTGCGAATCTGCGCCTTGACCAGCAACCGGTTGCCGTGTCTCTGCCCGAAGGGGTGGTGCAGACGGGCCTCAGGAAGTTTGGGGCGATCCTGGGGGATCAGGCTGAGGTCGGCTGCAACGCCGTGCTCAATCCCGGCACGCTGCTCGGCCGACGCGCGCTGGTGATGTCCGCCATGGTCTTCGGCGGCTACCTTCCGCCCGCCATGTTCGCCCGGATGCGCGGGACGGTGACGCAGATCCCGCGGCGCGACTAAAATCAATCTCGTCACCGCCTGCTTTCTCGTTTTCCGTGAGTCTTTTGTCTCTCGGAATATCCGCCAACAGAACCATCATCCATGCGTGTCCTAACCGGCATCACTCCTTCGGGCGCCCTGCACATCGGGAATTATTTCGGTGCGATGCGGCCCGCCATCGAAATGCAGAAAGACGGCAACGCCTTCTATTTCATCGCGGATTATCATTCGATGACTGTGATCACCGACGCGGGAAAACGGCGCGAATTGAGCCTTGGCATCGCCCTCGACTGGTTGGCCTGCGGCCTCGATCCCAAGCAGTGCGTATTCTGGCGCCAGAGCGACGTGCCGGAGGTGGTCGAATTGACGTGGCTGATTGGTTCGCTCACCCCGATGGGGCTGTTGGAGCGTGCCCACAGCTACAAGGACAAGCTGGCCAAGGGCATCGCGCCCAACTTCGGGCTGTTTGCCTATCCGGTGCTCATGGCCGCCGATATCCTGCTGTACGACACCAACGTCGTGCCCGTGGGCAAGGATCAGAAGCAGCACATCGAGATGACCCGCGACATCGCCATCAAGTTCAACCAGAATTATGGCGATACCTTTGTCGTGCCCGAGCCGGAGATTCGCCAGGAAGTGGCGGTGGTGCCCGGCCTCGATGGCCAGAAGATGAGCAAGAGCTATGGCAACACCGTGGAGATTTTTGGCGACGAGAAGGCGATGCGCAAAAAAATCATGTCGATCGTCATGGACAGCCGCACGCCCGCCGAGCCCAAGCCCGACGCCGACAGGAATCTCGCCATCCAGCTCCTGAAGCTCCTCGCGCCGGAGGAGGTTTCAGCCGATTTTGAGAATCGCCTCCGGGCCGGCGGGCTTGGTTACGGCGATCTTAAGAAGGCACTGTTCGCCCATTACTGGGAGTATTTCCGGGAGGCCCGCCAGCGTCGCGCCGAGCTGGCGGCCAACCTGGATTACGTGCATCAGGTGCTCGCCGACGGGGCGAACCGCGCCCGCCAGGTGGCCGGCCCGGTGCTCCAGCGCGCCCGGCGCAACTGCGGCCTTGAATAAGGTCGGGCGGGGACGGGGGCTCAGATCACCGCAAACTCCGGCTCCGACAGGGCGGCGATTTCCTGCATGATGCGTGCGGCCACGATGCCGGCCCGGTCCTTGCCGGCGGAAGGTTCGTCGTATTGCGCCGGCGAAAGCGCCGGTCCGAAGACGATGGAAATCGGGGTGCCGAGGCGCGGAATCACGCGTCCTTTGCCAAACGCCTCGAAAGAGCCATAGATCCGGCATGGCACCACCGGCACCCCGGAGCGGCTGGCGATGAAACCGATGCCGGGTTTTGCCTTTTGCAGCCGGCCGTCGAGGGTGCGCGTGCCTTCGGGGAAAAGGATGAGGCCGCGGTTGGCCCGCAGTGTCTGCAGCACGCGTTTGACTGCTCCGGCCGTGTCCGAGCGGCCGTCGCGGTCAACAGGAATCGATTCGGTGGAGTCGAGCCACCAGCTGATTATGCCCCCGGTCCAGAGGGTCTTGCGGGCGAAAAAGCGCATCTGGCGCGGCGCCTGGCCACCTATGAAAAACGGATCGAGATGGCTCGCGTGGTTGGCCGCGATGATGAACGGGCCGGTGCGGGGCAGATGTTCGACGCCCACCACCTCGCCGCGGAAGAAAGCGTCATAGCAGCAGCGCACCACGTAATGGAAGAAGCCGAAGAACGGCGTCATGGCGAGGTGGTCGGGCTGGCGCGGCATGGCGGCTATTTCAAGCAAGGCGCGGCGCGAGATGCGCCGCCATTTTCTCAACCACCTGGCCGAGCGTGAGCGGCGTGGTGTCGATGTCGATCGCACCGGGCGGACAGGTGAGCGGTGCGGCCTTCCGGGACGAGTCGATGCGGTCGCGCTCGAGGATGCGGTCGTCAAAGCCCTGATTGGCGCGGCGTTTTGTCCGCTCGCCGCTTTCGGCACGCAGAAAGAAGCGGAAATCTGCGTCGGGGAAAATGACCGAGCCGATGTCGCGTCCCTCCATCACCAGGCCGCGGAAGCCGTGCCGGCGGGCGATTCCGGCCTGGCCGCGCTGGTACGCGAGGAGCGCTTGGCGCAACTCGGGCACGGCGGCGTAGTGGGAGACGCTGGCGTTGACCTCGGGGCTGCGGATTTCGCCGCCGGCGGTGCGGCCGTCAATTTCCATCTCCGCACAGCGCCCCTCGATGCGGGTGTCGAGGCGGAGCGCCGCGAGGATCGATTGGAGGGCCGGCAGATCGTCAGGACGAACCTGGCGGCGCAGCATTTCGTGTGTGAGACGGCGGTAATGGGAGCCGGTGTCGACGTGCAGGAGGTTGAAGCGCTCACTGAGGGCGCGGGCCGTGGACGATTTGCCGGAGGCGGCGCCGCCGTCGATGGCGACAATGATAAAAGACTGGGGGGCCATGAGTGACCTTTAATGAGAGGCCCGGTGCAGGGCGGCAAGCACGTCGAAAAAGTCCGGGTAGGTCTTGGCGCAGCACGCCGGATCGCGGAGGGCGAGCCAGGGGCGTCCGTTGCCGTGGAGATCGTGGCAGCCGAGGATGGCGAAGCTCATGGCAAAGCGATGGTCGTGGTAGGTGTCGATTTCGACGCCGGAGATGAGCGGCCGGGGATGAATTTCAATCGAATCCTCGGTTTCAACTACCTGCTGCCCCAGTTTTCTTAACTCCCGCGCCACGCCGGTCACGCGGTCGGTCTCCTGCCGCCGGGTATGGGCGATGCCGGTGATGCGCGTGGGTCCCTCGAGCAACGGGGCGATGGCAGCCAGCGAGAGGAAGGTGTCGGAGATGGAGTTGAAATCGGCCGTGAAACCGCGCCTGGCACTGCCCGCGGTCACTTGCCGGCCGGATGGGTGCAGCATTCCCCGGGACTCGAGCAGACGGAAGAAACCTGCGTCACCCTGCAGTGCCCCGGCATCCAGGCGCAGGCCAGCGATTTCCAGTTCGCCGCGGGTGATGATCGCGAGGGCGCCGAAATAGCTGGCCGCAGTGGCATCCCCCTCGATGGCGTATTCTGGAACAGACAAGTGGTAGGGGGTGCCGTTGGGCACCGCAAAAACACTGCCGTCCGAGACGGTGACCGGAGGCTGGCCGAATTGCTCCATCATGCGCATCGTCATGTCAACAAACGGCCGCGAAACAGTGCCGCCGTGCAATCGAACCGTCAATGGCGTGCGTGCCAACGGCGCGATCATCAGCAGTGCCGAAAGCAACTGGCTGCTTTCAGAGGCGTCGAGTTCTACAATGCCGCCGGGCAGACCGGTGGTTTGAATGGTGAACGGAAAGGACGGGCCGCTTGCGGTTGTCCCCTGGGAGCGCAGTGCTTCCAGCAGGGACCCGATAGGCCGGCGGCGCATGGCCTCGTCACTGTCGAGATCGTAGCGGCCGGCTTCGCGCAGGCAGAGCAGGGCGGTGAGGAAGCGTGCGGCGGTGCCGGCATTGCCAACGTGCAGCGAGGCCCGGCCGGCGGGGATCCGGCCGCCCCGGCCGGTGATCGTGAGGGTGCGCGCCGGCTCATCGGTGGTGATGTTGAAGCCGAGGATTCTCAGCGCGTCGCCCATGATCTGCGTGTCGCGGCTGAAAAGCGCCCCGTGCAGAGTGATCGTGCCGTCGGACAGGGCGGCGAGGACAAGCGCGCGGTTCGTAATGCTTTTGGATCCGGGCAGCGCGACCCCGCCGCGCACCGGACGCGTGAACGGCGTGATTGGCAGCAGATCGGGCAGGGGCGTCACGGCAGCGGGCGGAATTGGTCGCGGTAGGCCTTGCCGCGCTCGAAGATGGCCTGAATTTCGAGCCAGTCACGGTTGGCCAGCGCCATCTGGAAATGGTGCAACTCGTCCTGGTAGGCGTGCAGGGCGTGGAGAATCTCGTCTCGATTTTGCTCGAGAATGGTCCGCCAGAGGTGGGGGTCGCCCGCTGCGATGCGCGTGGTGTCGCGGAGACCGCCGCCGGCATAGTTGCGCCACGTGTGATCCCGGTGCTGAAGGTAGCTGCAGAGGGTGGAGGCCAGCACCTTGGGCAGGTGGCTGATGTGAGCCACGATCTCGTCGTGCCTGTCCGGGTTAAGGGTGACGACTTCGGCTTCGAGGGCGGCCCAGAAACCGACGATGCGCTGAACCGCGGCCGGATCGGATTCCATGAGGGGGGTGACAAAGACGGTGCGATGCGTGAAAAGATCGGCCCGGGCGTGTTCCCAGCCGGTTTTTTCCGAGCCGGCCATGGGGTGCGAACCGACAAAGTGCGTACCGGCACGCATGGCCGCATGCCCGAGACGGGAAACCTCCCCTTTCACACTGCCGACATCGGTGACAAGGGCGCCCGGAGCCAGGGCCGGGGCAATCAGGGTTGCCAGGGGAGCGATCGCGTCGACGGGTGAGCAAATGACGACCAGCTGAGCCGCTCTGGCGGCGTCGGCGGGCGTATCGTGCATCTGGTCGCACCATTGCAGCTGCTTGAGCTTGAGTCGAGTTTCCGGGCGCCGTGCCCAGACGGAAATTGTTCGCGCCACGTCCAGCCGGCGCACGGCTTGGGCCACGGAGGCGCCGAGAAGCCCTGGGGCGAGAATCGCTATGTGCTCAAACATGCCTTTTTCCAATGCAGAATGACTCGATTGTCGAGAGCGCAGCGCCTCCCGGGCCCCAGCCGGCCGGATGAGCGCCACTGGGACGGCCGCCCCGCGCTAGCCTGTGCGCGGCCATGGCATCACGGGAGCGGGTTCGACGGCGCCCCAGCCGGGCTCTTTGGCCGTCGGATCGGGGAGCGCGGCTTGGACGACCTGAGCAAGATGGGTTTCCCCTTTTCTCCGCCACTGGGGGGATCGGAGCACCTGCTCGCCGGGACGCATGGCCTTGAGATAAGGGCGGGCCTGAATATGATGAAGTCCATCCCCCGGGGTAAGGCCATCGCGGACCGGGTCGTTCCATGAGCGGGCGGCGGGATTCCTGTCTAACCAGTCAGTATTGCATTGTCATCGCCGCAGGCCTTTGGTCGAATGCCTGCGCAGTGAAAGAGAGACCGGAGGAAAAGGCAAAAGCGAAGCGAGCGATCATCATTCTCTATGCCGTGATGATCATCTGTGGGTTGCTGCCCTTTTTGCTCTACTGGTTGAATCAGAGGAAGTGACCATTACCCGCTCCAATCCGATGCGACGAGCGTGCTTTGTTCCATGAACAAGACCTTGCTGGCCATCAGGATCATTTTCCTTGCTCTCTGCGTGCTCGGCAGCTGGCTGATCTGCTACACCGTCGAGGAGTGGGATCGTTACCGGCTGGTGGCCATGTCGATGGGATTCCTGATCGGCGTGCTGGTGATTCTGGTGGACCTGTTGCTGAAAGGATTTTCTTTGCGCGGCCTCACCGCCATCACCTTTGGCCTGGCGGTGGGCGCCCTGATTGCCTCGCTGGTCAGCGCGTCGCCGCTGTTTGGCCAGGGAGATCCGCAGATTATCTTTCTCGTGCGGCTGGCCCTGTTCGTCATCTGCATGTATCTGGGCACGGTCATCGCGCTGCGCGGCAAGGATGATTTCAACCTGGTCATCCCCTATGTGCGGTTCGTGCCCCACGAGGTGGATGTGCCGGTGGTCGTGGTGGACACCAGCGTGCTGATCGACGGGCGCATCGCCAGGATTTATGAAACCCATTTCCTGGGGGCGGCGCTGGTCATCCCCAGTTTTGTCCTGAATGAGCTGCGCCAGATCGCGGACTCCAGCGACCCGGTGAAGCAGGCGCGGGGACGCCGCGGCCTGGAGGTGCTCAACGAACTCCGCAAAATCAAGGGCATCGACATCCGCATCCACGAGAGCGAAGTCAGCCGGCGGCAGGACATTGAGGCCAAACTGGTGTTCATCGCGCAATCATTGCGCGCCAAGCTGCTGACCACCGACTACAATCTTGCCAAGATGGCGCAGTTTCACGGCGTTACCTGGCTGAATCTGCACGCCTTGGAGAAGGCCCTCCGCCCCGAACTTGTGGTCGGCGAGAGCATCGCGGTCGAACTGATGAAGCCCGGCAAAGAGGAGGGGCAGGCGGTGGGCTATCTGCTCGACGGTTCCCTGGTGGTAGTGCAGAACGGCCGGCCATATGTGGGCAGGCGGGTGACGGCGGAAATCAGCGGCGTGCTGCCGACGACGGGAGGGAAGATGATTTTCGCAAACCTGCTCGGCTTGGATGAAGGTGAAGCATAGGAGGGATTTCTCGACGGTTTCTCAACGGGCTCCGAAGGACTCAGGCTCAGAGAGCGGCGGCAAGCTCACGGCACGGCGTAGGCTTGCAGGAGGACAAGGCCTGTGGTGTCATTCAAGCCGCGTACATTTGCGGTGTAGACCCCAGGCGGGAGGGTAACCAGCAGCGCTGAATCCTGGCTGGCTGCGTTGGGCAGCCCCGTCGCCCCGGTGGCCTTCTCAATGGTTGTGATCTGCGCGTCACCGCCCCAGTCGTCGTTCTCCCGGATCTTCACAAAACTGCCGTCGACCAGCTGATAAAGTTCCAGCTTCGGGTTCACCAGCACCTCGTCCGCTAAACTGGGGACCAATACCCCCAGGCTCGGTCCCACAGCCTGGATGATTACTGTTTTCGAGGTCGATCCGGTTATGGCGATGCCGGCGATCAACACGTCGCTACCCGTGCCGACGCGGCCACGGATCGACAGGGCTGACAAGACACCCTGAGCACTGGCCGATGGCACGGTGTAGGCCTCGAGCAGGACGACCCCCGTGGAGCGATCAATCCCGCTTACGTTGGCGGTATAAATGCCTGGCGCCAGGGTCGTCAGCAGGGCCGAGTCCTTGCTCGTGGGGTCCGCCAGGGGTGTCGCGCCAGTTGCGGGGGCGATCGCTGTGATCGCTGCCTCGCCTCCCCAATTGTCGTTCTCCAGCGTCTTGCCAAAGCTGCCGTCGCCAAATTGGTAAAGCTCCATCTTCGGGTTCGTCAGCACTGAACCGGCCAGATCCGGGTACAGCACGCCCAGCGTTGGTCCCACTGCCTGGATGATTGTCGGCACAGGCGCACCCTCCGCCACGAGTCCGGCGATCATGATGTTGGCGTCCGTCCCCACTTGGCTCCGGATCGATAGCGCGGAAAACACGCCCGGGGTGCCTGTTGACACGACGTTGAGCAGGGCGGCATCGGTGGTTACGGAGCCCGGGCCGTTCGTCATTTCACAGGTGTAAACGCCCGCGTCGCCGGCCGTCAGGCCGCGGAGCATGAGCAGATCGCTCGTCGCGCCGGGAATGGCCACGCCGTTCTTCTTCCATTGAAGGGCGGTTGCCGGGCTGCGGGTGGCATCCGCGCTGAACACCACCGTGCCGCCTGGCGCGATGGTTTGGCTCACCGGTTGCCTGGTGATTGCAATGACGCTGGCAGGGGTGACGGCGCGGCCGTTGCGCAGTGAATTCTGGTGGTGCATCGGCCACGCCGAAGCTTGGGGTTTCTGGTCGACATTGAAGGCATAAAGCTTGCCGTCGTTGCTGCCGAAATAAAGGCGGCCGCCGGCGAGAACAGGCGAGGACCGGATGCGGGCGGCGGTGGCATAGGTGCGCTGGAGAGTGCCTCCGGGATTTACGGCGTAGAGCAGCGAGTCGTAGTCACCAAAGTAGACCGTGCCGTCGGCGCCGATGGCCGGGGAGGAGGCGCGCACCTCGTCCCCGGCGGTAAACGCCCACTTTTCGGTGCCATCGCTGCGCAGGGCATGGAGCTTGTGGTCGTAACCGGCAAAATAAATCGTGCCGTCGGCCGCAAGGGCCGGAGACGACGTCAGGCTGCTGCCGTCGGAGGTGGTCCAAACCCATTTTTGGGTGCCGTCGCCGCGCAGGGCATAGAAGCTGCCTCCCACTGTGCCGAAATAGATCGTTCCATCGTCGGCGATGGCGGGAGTGGTGAAGATGTCGTCGTCGGCGGAGAAGGTCCATTTTGTCGTGCCATCGGGGTTGACGGCATAGAAGGTGCGGTCGGTCGCTCCGACATAAATGGTGCCGTCCGTGGCCAGCACCGGCGAACTGTAGGTGCCGCCGCTCAGCGGGCTGCTCCATTTCATCGTTCCGCTGTTGGTGAGCGCGTAGAGATGGGTGTCATCGCGGAAGTAGACCGTCCCGTCGGCGCCGATGGCGGGAGTGGACACAATGGGGGTCGTGGCGGCGAAGCGCCATTTCATCACTCCCGTGCTGCCGGTCAGCGCATAAAGGTGGTTGTCGTTTGAGCCGATATAGACGGTGCCATCCGGTCCAATAGCGGGCGATCCCAGGTCGATGATCTCGCTGGTGGCCTTCGACCACTTCAGGGTGCCGTCACTGTTGAAAGCGTAAACGGATTTGTCGTTGGAACCGATAATGACCGTGCCATCGCTCCCCACCGCCGGGGAAGAGGTGATTTCCCCGTCCGTTACTGCCTGCCAGACGGAGTCATTTAACGAGAGCACAAAGTCCCCTCCTTCAGTCCCGGAGCTGGCGACGGCGAAATAGTAGGTCTGACCAGCTGTCGCCGTGAAGGTCACCAGGCTGTCGCTGTTGGTGGCGGTCGAGTTGTTGTTCGATGCGACCGTCGTCAGGGCGGAAACGGAGGCGCCGGTGTAGACGGCGGCAACGGCGTCCATCTGGGTGCTGTAGGCGGCAAGCTGGTAGCGGCCGGCCGCCGGGGCCGTCCACTTGTACCAGAGGGAATGACCGGATCCGGCGCCGGCGTGCCGCGGCTCTCCCGCCTCGGAGGTGGCATTGAGATTGGTGCTGCTGGCCGCGAAACTTTTCCCGGAGACGTCCTGCGCACTGGCGAAGTTGTCGTTGGCTGGAACGGATCCGATCCGAAGTATCGCGAATCCGGTTGCGCCGTAATTGCCGTCGATCGCGATCTGGTAGCTGGTGCCGGCGGTCACCCTGAAGGTGAGGCAGCTGGTTGTGACGGTCGACGAGACATTGTCGTTGGAGGCGGCCAGCTGCAGGCTGTCCAGGGTGCTGCCGGTGTAGAGGGCCAGCACGGTGTCGAAGGCACTGCCAGTGGTGTCGAAGACCACCGTGCCGGTGCTGGGTGCAGTCCAGGTCCACCAGAGGGAGGCTCCGCCTGTGGCGCCGGCGTGGGCGGGTTCGCCGGATTCGCGCGTGGCGCCGAGATTTGAGGAGCGCACGCGGACATTGGATCCGGAGAGTTGGGCGCGCGCGGCGAAATCGTCGTTGAACGGGCGGTTGTCGGAGGAGGAGAGGGCCTGGGCGAGGTTGAGCCGGCCGCCGCTTTGCACTTTGCCGGCCAGGCCGGCTAACCTGGTGCTGGACCGCAGGAGGCGGTTGATGAGCTGGCGATAAGTGTCAGCGGGGAAACGCGCCCGCAGGAGTGCGAGGGCACCGGTGACGTGCGGGGCTGCCATGGAGGTGCCGGTGTACGTGGCGTAGGCCGTGTCCGAGGAGTTGATGGTGGAGTATATCGCGCTGCCGGGAGCGGCCAGATCGACCGAACCCGGGCCATAATTCGAATAGCTGGCCAGCGCATCGGTGCGCGTGGTCGCGGCGACGGCAACGATGTTGTCCAGCGCATAGGCGGCGGGGTAGTCGTGGCCGTTGTCGGCATTGAGGGCGTCGTTTCCTGCGGCGGCGACGAAGATGATGCCCGCGCTGCGGGCCTGCCTGATGGCATCGTGCTCCGCCTGGGAGTACGTGTTCGTGCCGTAACTGGCGTTGATGATAGAGGCCCCATGGGCGATCGCGTAATTGATGCAGGCTATCGCGCCCGAGGTGCTGCCCGATCCATCGGCACTCAGAAACTTGAGCGCCATGAGCTGGGTTTTCCAGGCGACCCCTGAGATCCCGATGCCGTTATTGCCGACTGCGCCGATGATGCCGGAAACGTGGGTGCCATGGCCCTCGGTGTTGTTGTCCGTGGGATTGCCGCTGCTCGACGAAGACTTCGACACCGTGACGTTAATGCC
This sequence comes from Opitutaceae bacterium, assembly GCA_028691845.1. Lineage (GTDB taxonomy): Bacteria > Verrucomicrobiota > Verrucomicrobiia > Opitutales > Opitutaceae > JAQUYL01. The sequence continues at coordinate 50,901 of JAQUYL010000011.1, read as the reverse complement.
ATGGAGATCGTTGCCGTATCCGCTGGTTCCCGGGCTCGAATTAGTCCACAGATTGGCGCTGAGATCGGAATGAGTGAGCCGGATGCCCGAGTCGATAACGGCGACAATTACAGACGACGCGTCCGTTTGCATGTTCCAGGCGGAGAAGGCGCCGATGTCGGCTCCGGCCGTCCCGCCGCTTTGCCCGGTGTTGTTGATCGACCATTGCTGCCCCAAGGCCGCGTCGTTGGGCGCCAGGCGGGCATGCAGGAGGCGATCGGGCTCGACGTATTCATAGAGGCCGGTCGCCCGGAGTTCATTGATCGTTGTCGCGACGGATTGGGAAGGCTCAAACTCGAGCACCTGTTGGTCGCGCAGGCGGGTGAAGGTCCGCCGGCGGTTGATGCCGAGGCGACTCTCTGCGGCCCGCCGGGAATGTTCGGCGGTGGAGTCGTCGCCGCCTTTCAGTTTAACGAGCACACGACCGTTGCGATACCCTTGGACCCGCTCCGTGTCGGACAGTTCAGCGGGCTCGGAGCCCGGCTCCGCTTCGCAAGTCAACGCGAGGGCGTATGCCAGGAAAGCAAGCAACAAACCCAGTCGCATGTTAGTCATGGAAGTTGAACTCGGAACGAATCGCTGCTTCAATTGCCTCGATTGGGGGAATCGTCCAATGACATGAAGCAGTTTGTAAAGGTTGCATTATGGGGATGTGTCTGCGCCCTTCTGTCTGCCGTAGGCTTGGGGGTGGGATCGTGCGCCGGGACTCCATTGCCTCCCTCTTCCCGCCAGGCATCGGCGGGACCGGTAAGACTGGCAGTGCAGACCCCTGATGCAGGCTGGCGACTTCGGATCGAGCGCATTGTCGAACTCGAACGCAGCGTCTGGATTCTGGCCCAGCTGGAACGGCAGCCCGGCCCTGCGGCGCAGGTGATCAGCACGGCTCAAGCAGTAGTCTTCATCTCGTTGCCGGCCAAACCAATTCGGACCTTTGTAGCCGGCAAGACATGGAACTGGCGCAACGAGGAGCCTTACGAATTCGTGCCGACTCTCTCGGGGGTGATCCGGCAGGCCGGCCCTGTCAGGGTGCTGTTTCCTGCTGCTGCCGGAAAGTAGGGCGGACTTGCGTCGCGCCGGCGGCCGGGCAAGGTGTCGGAAAATGTGTGTCGCCTACACGATTGAAGAGGGTGGATCGATTGCGCGCAAGGCGGGAGCGCTGATGGCGGCCGGATCGGATATCGCCCCCATCACGGCTCGCTGGAAAATTCGTCCGACCGAGATGGTTCCGGTCGCCTATGAGAAGGAGCGCTGTCAGCTCGGGCCGATGCGCTGGGGCTGGCGCGGATCGTGGGGCGGATCGGGCCGGTTGTCCACGGTGCTGACGTGCGCGCGGGCCGAAACGATACACCAAAAACCGGCCTTCCGCGAAGCGGCCCGCTGCCGGCGCGGACTGATGTTCGCCACCGGTTTCTTCGAATTGCGCGATCGCCGGCGGCCCTACTTTTTTTACCTGCAAACACGGGAACCGTTCTGGATGGCCGCATTGTGGGAGCCGGCCAAAGGGGACTCTCCTCCCTGCTGCGTGCTGGTGACGACAAGGCCCAACGAACTGGTGGGGCCAATCCATCCGCGCATGCCCGTGCTGCTGGATGACGCCGCCGCGCGCGAATGGCTGGGCTGCCGGCCGCTGCCGGCCGACAGCCTCCGGGAATTGTGCAAGCCCTTCCCGGCCGGCGGTATGGCCGGCCATCCGGTAGATCCGCGGTTGTTGACTGCGAATTTCGACGGGCCGGCGTGCTTGGCGCCCTGGGCCCCGCTGGCGGAACTGTTTTAAACCGCACGCCCCCCATCCTCAGTCGGGCGATACGGTGTCGTCGCCCCGCCCCAGCCACGATGCGAGATCGGTGTCGGAAGTGACTCCGCGGGCCGATTGATATTCGGGCGCCAGCAGCGCGGCATATGTCGGATCAGCGAAGCGGCGGCAGTGAAGCAGTACCCGGGCGTGCTGGCCGGGAGAACGCACGAGGCGGCCGAGCGCCTGGTTCACCTTTGTCATGCCTGGAATCTGGTAGACCCGGCGAAAGGCGGCGTCGCGTGACAGCCCGGTTTGCGACAGGATTGACATGCGGGCCCGCTGCACGGCGTTGACCTCGGGCAACGCCGGTCCCACGACCATCGCATGGGTCACCCGCCCACCGAGCAGATCGATCCCCTCGGCGAAACTACTGCCCAGTACGAGAAAGAGGGCATCGCAGTGGGTGAGCGATTCCTCGACCCAGGCAGTTTGCGCCGCCAGGTCAGGCAGGCGGGGTTGCAGCGCGACCCGGAGAGTCGAACCGGCCGATTCAAGGGCTTCGACTATGTTGTCGGCATAGGCATAACTGGGGAAAAATACCGCGACTGTCGGAAGCGAAGGACACGGATCGAAAGGAGGGGAATGGGAGAGCTTTTCGGCTGGGGATGGCGGACCGCCATCCCCGGCCCGATCTGCCCGATCGCCTGCAAGGGACCGTCTTGCAGCCGCGGCCTGCAAGGCTGCCACGGTGGCGGCTGTAGTGGAGTAGTGGGACGCCCGATGGCGCAGCGTGGTGTCCACCCTTAGGTCGATGGCAACGTCATAGGCCTGTTCGCGCCACGGAGCGCGGGCGTGGAGCAGATGGGGCCGCGCGGCTTCGCGTGACTCCTCGACGCGGAGCAGTTCGGCACCCGAAGTCAGTCCGCGCAGGATCCGGCGGCTGCGTCGCGATAGTTTGCCCAGGGCGGGCGACGGCTCGACGCGCGGCAGTGGGACGGGTTCGACCGAGCCGGCCCCTAGACCACATGAGGACAGAAATGCTTCCGGTGGGTTGAGGGTGCCGGACATGAGGATGACTCCGCCGTAGGCCCGCAGGCCCTCCCCAATCACGGGCGCGGCATCCAGACAGGTGAATCGGAGTTCGCCCGCCCGCGGACAGGACAGCAGTTTTTCCAACGTGGAGTTGTCAAGGAAGTCGAGCAGGGCTTGCGGCTGCCATAACTGGTCGCTGACTTCCGGCCCGAGGGCGGCGTAATCGAGCGGAGAAATGGCAACCTGGCCGGCAAGATGTTCGAGTGTGTCGCGCAAGTCGGCCTCATCGTCTTCATCGAGGTGCTCGGTGTGGGGCAGACGCGACAGGAACCGGGCCCAGTTTTCCCAAGCCAGCAGCAACGAGCTGAGCGGACGCTGCCGGTACAGCTGCTCGAGGACGAAGCGGGCGTCGGCGGCGCGGACGACATGCGAGAAGGCGTCAGCGACCCGGGAGGGCAGATTGTGGGCCTCGTCGATGACCAGTAGCGTTTCGACGGGATCAAACCCCGGCTGCTCGTAAAAGAGACCGCGGTTGTCGGGCGAAAAAACGTAGTTGTAGTCGCCGATCCACACGTCGCTGAACGGCAGCGAAAGGCGGGTTATTTCGTAGGGGCAGATGTGGGCGTCGCGGCCGGCGGACCGGAGGGTGTCAAGATCGTGCGGAGAGGACTCGTCGATCTGGAATTTCGTCAGTCCGCTCTGCGGCCAGCGGGCGGCGGCCCCGTCAAGAAAACTGCAAGCGGCGCGCACGCAGTGGAATGTGGAGTTGATGCAGTGCTCGGATTTAGGACGCACCTGCCAGGCCGCTACTGGCGTCGGCGCCGCGCCATCCGCCTCGATGGCTCCCGACGGGCGGGTCGCCGGAATATTGTCACCTATTGGGTTACATATTGCCGGGGCCGATCGCTTGAACTTGTCACCTATTGGGTGACAAATGGTCGAAGGCGGCGAGGGAGATGGGCAGTTGCTTGGCAGGCTGGGCCGTGGGATGGCCATGGTGGCCAAGGTGTACATAACATGGAGCTGGCCGGTGGCCTTGCTGGTCAGCCAGATGAGGCGGGCGAAGCGCCCGGCTCGGAGCTGGCTCAGGGCAAATTCGAGTACACAGCCCGTCTTGCCGTAGCCGGTGGGGGCCTCAAAAAGAAGGCAGGAGGCAGGAGGCGAGAGATGGAAGGCGAGGTCGGACTGGATGGTTTCCTGGCCGGGACGAAGAGTGGCAAAGGCGGGACGGAAAAGGAGGGAGCGGCGGCGAGCCGTGGCGCGAAGGCGAAGCTCCAAAAAATCGGCGATGGCATCGAGCTGGTGAAACACCAGCGCTTCATCGAACGGCGTCAGCCCGACGGATTGGGAGAGTCCGGTACAAGTCTCGACGAAAACCAACTCGCCATTCGGCGAGGCCGGAGACGCCAAGCCGGAGGCGAGAGGAGGGGGGGCGGCGCGCCAGAGCACCAGGTAGGCGGCCAACTGCAGAAAGTAAGCGGGGTAGTCGGCGCGGAGATCGGGCTCGAGGGCAGGCAGCGGGCAGGTGACGGTCTTGATTTCCCGCAGCAGTACTCTGCCGCCGGCTGGACCGGCTGATGTGGAAGCAGCCGGATCGAGCGGCAGGAGCTGGTCAATGCGTCCGGCAAGGTGAAAGGTCCACTCACGGTGCCGCAGTCGGCCTTCGATGGGAACTTCAAACTGGGCGGTCGGCGAGGAAGCCCGGGTGCGGTTGCGGAGTTCCCCATGCCATTGCTGGCCCAATTGCGCGCGCCAGAGGCCGCGCGGGCCGTCGCCGGACTCCCGCAGCCCCATGGTGAAGTCGGCGAATTCGCCGACACTGAGACTGGCGGTGCGCTGCTCGAGGGAAAATTGCATCGGAGAAACCGCCGACTAGGAGGATTCCTGCAGAAGAGAATCACCAATTGAAGTTAATAAGCTCAAATTCATGAGAAGGCCTGCCAAAACCAAACCAACGAAAGAACGGAGGGAACGGTCTGGCTAGTCAACCTGCCTCCTAGTTTGGTCTTTTCTCCAGGAGTGCCCTGGCGTGATCGGGAGGAATGCGAATCAGGTGGGACAGCCGGGGGAGGAAGGATGACGCAATAGCAGGCCGATCAAAAGCCGGCGGGGCGGCAATCTCCGGGTCGGTTGTGACCCTACGGCAGACGGACTTCTGCTTGCGTCCGCAGCCAAGTCTCAAGGCTATCGACGAGTCGGGCGACGATGGCAGGATCAATAGATTGTCCGGCGATCGGCTGGTTGAGAATGGCGGTGGCGGCGGCGCCCTCCTGGGCGGGAAGTTGCGGCCACCACTGTTGTTTGACAGCGTAGCCTTCGTCCCGGGCAAAGCAGAACAGGACTTTGAGCCAGACGAGATCGGGCCGGGCGCCGTCGTTCAACGCCCGGAGGCTCTGGGCGAGCAGAGCCGCGATCGCGGGACGGGATTCCTCAGGCAGGGGATTGCGGGTGAGCAAAGTCGATAAAGCCGAAGCCCGGCGGAGGGCATCATAGGAGCGGCCGATGCCGGCGTGGCGCTCGATGATGCGGTGCTCCTTGATGAACCAGGTGCGTCCTTGATTGGATGATTCAAGCCAGAGTTCGGCAAAATCGAAGAGATCGAGGGGAGGACTGGCCGGCGTCTTTCCGGCAGATATGCGTCGGAGACAGTGCAGCAGACCTTGTCCGGATGAAAAGACGGCCAGCATTTCGAAGCGATCCGAGCCGGAAGGCTGTCGGGAAAGGACGAACGCAGTGGTTTGAAGCTGCAGGCCGGGCACCTGGCTACGCTCCCACGGAGTCGGGACGAGGCAAGCCGAGAACGAACGCAGGAGGCAATCTTCGAGGGCGGCGAAAGTGGGAATCCGCTGAGGTTGCCGCCGAGGCCGTTGCCCCGGGCTTTGGGCCGCGTCGCGGCGAGCGGGAGGGAAGTTCAGACGGGCGGCGGCGCCGGCAGATTTTCGAGCGCGGCCTTCGCGGAGGCGGCATTCGGCCAGGAGGGAACAACGGAGCCTCCAGAGATGATCAGTTTCATTCCGTCCCCGACGGATATCTCGAGATCGATGATTTCCTCGCGAGGCAGCATGAGGAGGAAACCGCTGGTGGGGTTCGGTGTCGTGGGCAAGAAAACGTTCCAGAGACGCCCGGCGGTCTTGGCCTGCACCTCGCCGTGGGTCTCATTGGTCAGAAAACCGATCGCGAAGCAGCCTTTGCGCGGATATTCGATTAAAACCACCCGGGAAAAAGCGCTGCGGTTTTTCGTGCTGAAGGTGTCGACGATCTCCCTGACCGTGTTGTAGACCGTGCCGACGCCGGGGACATTCTGAAGAAAGCGCTCGGCCAGCCCGACGAAATACCGGCCAAACACATAGCGTGACAGGTAACCGAGTGCGGTGACGAGGATGATGACAATCAGCGTCGCAAGGACGTCCCAGAGGATGGCCCACATCCGGTGCTGGAGCAGATTTTCGGGCAGGAAGAAAAATAGAACCGGGCGGGAGGCCCCTCCGACCCTTTCGATCAACCAGCTGAACACGAGCCACGTGACGGCCAGGGGTGCAAGCAGGAGGAGGCCGGATAGGAAGGCATTGCGGAGGGATGCGAGGCGGGACTGTGCCATGATAGGATATAACTCCGCGCAAAGCAGGGCCGAGGCAAAGAAAAAGGAGGTTCAGCTCTTGTCGATCAGGAAGCGCGGCATGGCGCCGAGTGCGGCCAGCAAGGCCATGGCGCGCTTCTCGGCGGCGCGCATGCGGCGCTTCTCCGCAGGCTGGAGGTCGTCGTAGCCGGCGAGGTGAAGCCAGCCATGGACAAGATAGAGTGTGAGCTCAGTGGAGAAGTCACTGCCATGCTTGCGGGCGTAGGTGCGGGCCGTGTCGACGGAGACGCAGATTTCGCCTGCGGTGCCGTACGCCGGCTCGCCCTCGAACGTGATGACATCCGTGGTGGCCGGATTGTTGAGAAAAGCGCCGTGGATGCCCGCCAGCGCCACGTCGGTCAGGAAGGCGAGGGAGATGTCGCCCGGCGGGCAGCCGTCGTGGGGGGAGGGAGGCGCGAGGCGGGACGCGCGAGAAGTGCGGCTTGAGGTGTGAGGGGTGAAGAGAGAAGCATGCGCATCGAGCGCATGGATCATCGACGCGATGGCGGCGCGAGAAAAACGCAGGCCATGGTAACCGTTGTGGATTGCCACCGGGCGCGCGGCACGAGGCGCCGGACGCTGGGAAGTCACCTTCATCGAGTCCGGGATTTTATATTCTGATCCTCTTTGGCCGCCGGCAGTTCCTCCGCTGGCGGGTAAGCGATGCGGGAATGCAGCATGTTGAGCAAAGTGAACGTAAAGCTGGTCTTGATCTTGCCGATATCCTCGAAGGTCAAAGGGGCGTCGTCCAACTGGCCATTGGCGATGCGCTCGGCGGTGATCCGGTCGATGATCTCGCCGAGGGCGGGCGGCGTCACCTTGCGGAGTGAACGCGAGGCGGCCTCGACCGCATCGGCCAGCATGATGATGGCGGCTTCCCGGAACTGGGGCTTGGGTCCGTCGTAGCGATACGCCGATTCGGCAACGCCGGCCGGGTCAGTGGCAGGGAGGGGCGGGCGCTCGTTTTTGGCGCGCTGGTAGAAATACTGGATGAGCGTCGTGCCGTGATGTTGCTGGATGGCATCGACGACGGCGCGGGGCAGGCGATGCTTGACCGCGAGGTCGACCCCATCCCGGACGTGGCTCTTGATGACAAGCGCGGAGTGGGCGGGAGCATGCTTGTCGTGTGGATTGGCGCGTTCGCGCTGGTTTTCGGTGAAGTATTCAGGCCGGGCGGTTTTGCCGATGTCGTGGAAGAGCGAGCAGACGCGCGCCAGCAGAGGATTGGCGCCGACGGCATTGGCGGCGTTTTCTGCCAGTTGGGCAACCATGAGCGAATGGTGGTAGGTGCCGGGCGCCTCCATCTGCATGAGGCGGAGCAGAGGATGGTTGAAATCCGTCAGTTCGAGCAGCGTGATGTCCGTAGTGCGCTTGAAGAGGCTTTCGAGCACGGGGAGCAGTCCGGCCACGAGGACTCCGGTGAAAAGGCCGGTCGCGATGCCGGCGCCCATCTGCCGCAGCACCGTGCCGGGGGGGGTCTGGTCGGAGATGCCTATGAGCAGGGCGAAACACGCGACGGTCAGCCCGCCGAAGCCGGCAGCCTTGACGATCCGGCCGCGCTTGCGCACGTTGCGGCAGTAGAAGAGGCCGACCATGGAGGCGAGGAGGGTGAGCACGACTAGGTCGAGCCGGTTGCCATAGATGACCCCGGTAAAGATCGAAATGAGCAGCGCCATGAACGTGGCCGATCCGGTGTCGATAAGGATTGTGACGATGAGCGGCGCGAGCGCTGTGGGGGCGATGTAGGGCAGCAGGGCGGCGGCGGAGAAGTTGTCGACAAAGTAAGGCAGGCTGGCGAGCGAGTAGCTGCCGCGCACCAGCGCGAGGTTGAAGATGACCACGAGCGCGAGGAGGCCGAGACGGCCGTTGCGCTGGAGTGTTTCGGGATCCTCTAGGCGGATGTAGAAAACCGAGGCCATGACCATGGCGAGCACAAGCAGTACGCGGCCGAAAAGCTGCAAGCCTTGGTCAAGAGCTGCGCTGCCACTGGACTCAAGGAAGTGCCGGTAGGCCTCAAGCATCTCGTACTGCTCAGGCGTGACCCTGTCGCCGGGGCTGATGATCGTCTGACCGCGTTCGACCGTGACGAGGGAGGTCTTGAGGCCGGCGACCGCCTGCTGCTGGAGCCGCGAGGTGGCTTCGCGATCGTAAACGAGGTTGGGGGTAAGTCCGTTGCGGAAAAGATTGAACACAGCGCGGTTGGCCGGGCGGCTCAACCCTTCGGTGGACAGATTTACACGGAGATAGGTCAACGCGTCTTCGAGTGACATGACGCGGCTCTCGTGGACGTCTCCATTGGGATTTCGGAGTTGGAAGAGCGACACGGAGTCGGGAGTGGAGCCGCCGCCGAATCCATCGTGCACGCCTTCGTTGTAAATTTCGCGCAAATTGGCCAGGCCGTTCTCGACCAGAGCGCTGCGCGCCTGGGAATTGCCGACGGTGAGCAACGCCGCAATATCCTCGGCGGTCAGGCGGTAGGGTCCATTGGCGTTGAAACGGTCCTTGATGGAAATGAGAGCCAGGGGGGCTTCCGGGGTGGAGGGAGGGGATATCTCCGGGGGGAGGAAGGGAGCCGGCGCGATGCGGGGACGGAAGGGTGCAGCTGGACTGGGGGCCGGATGGGCGGCGCCATCGGGAGCAGGCTTGAGCAGGCTCTGTTCGTAGGCGGAGAGATCGGCGAGCAGCTCGCGAACGTGCGTCTCAAACTGCTGATAGGGCGTGAGCTCGATCTGATAAACGGGCGGCACCCGGTTGAGGATCTGCTCGCGGGTCAGCTCGGTCTTGAGCCTGCTCTGGTAGCTGAAGGCGGCGCTGGCGGTCACCCGAATCTGCGCCAGTTGGTTGGGCAGCACCGGCAGGAGGGTGGTGGAACTGCCGGCCGAACTGATCAGCACGATGGCGGCGACGGTCACCACGAAAATGGCGAGCGAAACGAACCGGTTTGTCTCCCAAAATTCACGCATTGCCGATCGGTCGGGGCCGCGCGGGCCGGATCGGGCAGGGAAAATTTTGAAGAAGGACATGGGGATCGCGCTCAGTCTGCGGCGCCGTTTCTCGGCTCGGGGTTTTTGGTGATCGGATGCTTGTAGCGATCGTAGGCGTCGATGATTCGCTGCACAAGAGGATGGCGCACCACGTCACTGGCGGTAAAGTGGTGGAACTCGATCCCCTCGATATGCTGCAGAATGTGCTGCACCTGCACGAGGCCGGATTGCTTGCTGCGGGGCAGGTCGATCTGGGTGATGTCGCCGGTGACAATCATGCGGGACTCATCGCCAAGGCGGGTCAGAAACATCATCATCTGCTCCGGCGTGGTGTTTTGGGCCTCGTCGAGAATGATGAAGGCGTTGGGCAGGGTGCGGCCGCGCATGTAGGCGAGCGGGGCGATCTCGATGAGGCCCTTCTCCGACAATTTCGCCACGTCTTCCGCATCGATCAGGTCGTTCATCGCGTCGTAGAGCGGTCGCAGGTAGGGGAGGATTTTTTCCCGAAGGTCACCCGGAAGGAAACCCAGTGTCTCGCCGGCCTCGACCGCCGGGCGCGTAAGGATGATGCGCTGCACCTGGCCCTGGAGGAGCGCGGCGACCGCCGCAGCGACCGCCAGGTAGGTCTTGCCGGTGCCGGCGGGACCGATGGCAACCACGATCGAATTGCGCTGGATCGCCTGCAGGTAGAGCTTCTGGCCAATGGTCTTGGGCACGACACTCTTGCGTCCCGCGGTGATGACCAGCGGTTCGGAAAATAGCGAGCGCAGCCGCGCGCTGTCGCCGCGCGAGAAGGTCTCGAGCAGGCGGACGAAATCGGGCGAGCGCATCGTCAGGCCCTGCGTGCGGCCGTTGTTGAGCAGGTTGAAGAACTCCTCTGCGTGCGCGACCGCCGGGGCGGCGCCCTCGATCTTGAGCCAGTCATCGCGGGTAACGAGCCTGACGGACAGCGCCGATTCCACCTGGGCAAGATTCTCGTGGCTGCTGCAATAAAGCTGGCTGAGATGGCGAGCGTTGGGGAAATGGAGTGTCTTGGTGGCTGACACGATGAGGGGAGGGTCGAGAAGCAGGCTAGCGCGGGTCTTCGGTTTTGGCCGCGAGGCCGGCGGTGGCCGCGCGCAGGCGCTGGTACATGACCTCGAGCGAAGTGGGCAGGACGCGCGTTCGGCCGATCACCGGCATGAAATTGGTGTCGCCGGCCCAGCGCGGCACAATGTGCGCATGGAGATGCGGAATGCTGCTGCCGGCGGCGGCGCCCAGATTGTAGCCGATGTTGAAGCCGTCGGGGTTGAGGGCGGCCCGCAGCATCTTTTCGCCCAAGATGGTCAGTTCCATGAGATCGACGCGCTCGGCGGCGGTGAGGTCCGGCAGATCGGTGACGGCGCGAAACGGCACGGCCAGAAGGTGTCCGGCGTTATAGGGGAAACGGTTGAGAACCAGGTAACAGTACTGGCTGCGGTGGACGATAAAGGCCGTGGCATCGTCCAGCTTTGGAAGCGCCGTGAACGGATTATTGCCTTCCGGATATTTGGGCGCTTCGATGTATTCCATGCGCCAATAGGCGTGCAGGTGCTGCATTTTGAAAAACAAGCCAATTAAGAATGCCGTTCCGGCTTGTCAAAGCAGGGTTTGAGCAGCCCTAGTTGGCTAGGGTGAATTCTAGACGGAAAACGCGTTTTGACAAGAAGATGCCATACTGGCCTTTGACTTTATCGGGGAATCATTTGATGCGGCGGGAAGACTGAAGCTGACGGTGTTGGGGCAAGAGCGAAGGCCTGGGACACGTGATTCGGAATGCGAGGCTGACCAAGGTGCAGGGGGGGGGCAACCAATCCATTGACCGAAGCGTTGAACGTGCATCCATTTGGCAGCGAAGAACAGGCCTTGTCTGCTGCCGGCTGGGCAGGTTCCGGCTTCGCCCTACAAGAACAACCCGCCACTCCGTCGTGCCGGAACTTTCGTTGCCTTTTGTGCCACCCGACTGCTGTATGAGAACGAATCGGAACGATGCCATGTCTGAATCTCGTGCAATAGATACGCCTTTCCCAAGCCACGGCAGGCGGCATGGCATACCGGCGCATTTTGCATGGGCCCTGGCGTTGGGAGCTGGCTTCATGGCTTTCGTGGCGTGGGACCAGTCGCATTGGTGGCTGATCAAGGAGGATTACGCCTTTGGCTGGCTAGTGCCGGTGTTTGTACTCTACGTGGTTTTCGACCGCTGGCCGCGCATCCTCAAGGCGCTGGACGCCTGCCGCGATGCGGCTCCGGCGCCGCGCTGGGTGCGGATAGCGCTCGGCGGCGCGGTCGCCTTATGCCTGATATGGGGTGTTTTATGGTTCCTGCTCGGCTCGTTTTACCGGGCCGGCGCCGGCACCTCGCAGCCCGGCACCGCAGCCATCACGATGGGCATGGCCGCAATTGTCCTCGCACTGGTATTTCTCAATGCACCTCCCTCGGCTGATGCTGCGGCAGGAGAGTCCGGACCGGACACCGCCCGGGCCGGGGCCGATGCGAGCCCCCGGTCTGCGATACCGCTTGGTGCGCTCTGGCGGGAACCGCGCGTCCAATTGACGGCGCTCTTCCTGTTTCCCGTGCTGGTGTGGGGGATTTCAGCTCCCCTGGTGTCGGCGATCGAATCGCAGGTCAGCCTGTTTCTGCTGCGGAGGGTGGTGACAGTGGTGTTCTTCGTTTTTGAGATACTGGGGCTTCCCATCGAGCAGCAGGGCAACGTGCTCGTGCTGCCCAAGGGGTCAGTGGGAGTGGCCGACGCCTGTTCAGGCATCCGCTCACTCACCGCGTGCCTGTTTGCCGGTTCCTTTCTGGGAGCAGTCTTCCTGGACCGGCTGTGGAAAAAGATCGGACTGGTCGTGGCGGCGATGGGGTTTGCGTTTCTCACCAACCTGCTGCGCAGCCTGTTTCTGACCGGTTGGGCCTACCATTACGGACCCGACGCCATCACCGGAACGGTGCACGATGCCGCCGGCTATGCGGTGCTGGGGCTGACGTGCGCCGGCCTGCTTTGCCTGATCCCGCTGTTCAACCTAAAGATCGGCCCCGCTGTCAGCCAGTGACGGCGCTCAACAGGCGCGGCTGGAACGCCACGGCACCGCGACGGAGCAAGAGAATGGAGGACGGTCCGCTGAATCAATTCGCATCAGGCTGGGGCTCCGGCAGCGAAATGAATTCGAAGGCGCGGGCGGGATCGAGGTATTGCTTCGCGAGGGCGTCGATCTCGTCTTTGGTGATGCTCTCGTAGTCGCTGTACCGGGTGCGGCACCAGTCGAGCCGCTCGGGTTGCTCCTGCGCGGACGCCAGCACGATGCCAAGCCAGTAGAAATTAGTGCGGGCCGACTCGCGGAGGCTCGTCAGGATGGGTTGCTTAGCTCGGGCGAGTTCGTCGGCGGTGGCGCCATCCCTCGCCAAGCCGGCAGCAACGGCTTTGATGGCGGCAGCGACGGCGCGGGCCTGTCCGGGCGCGACCGCCGCCTCGGCCACGATAAACCCGTAGCCCGGATAGGTGTCGCTGAGACTGGTCTGGGCCCCGGGGCTGTAGGTGTCGCCCATCTGTTCGCGGATTTTCAGCCGTAGCCGGTCGGCAAACACGGCAGTGAGCAGATTGAGGCGGCGGGCCCGGGAGGCATCGCGAGCATCGGTGGCCGGCCAGTTGATTTCCACCAGGCCGCGGGGGATTTCCGTGGGCACGGTGAACTGCCGGGCGAAAGGCTGGCCGGGATAGGCGACGCGCCGCTCGGCGGTGTAGGCCGGCTTGGCCTCGCGCGCTGGCAGCGCGCCAAAGGTTCGCGCCACGGCCGCAATGGCCGCGTCGACATCCAGGTCGCCGACGAGGGCGAGTTCGATGGGGCCGTGGGCAAGCTGGGGGGCGAGCCAGGCGCGGGACTCATCCAGGGTGCGGCTGAGGGCGATCTCCTTGGGGGGGACGCCAAAGCGCAAATCGCCGCAGGCGAGAAGGCGCGGCACTTCCGTCTGCAACGGGCCTTCGACGGTATGGGCGAAACGCGTGTAGGCCTGTTCAATGCCTTTCTGGAACTGGCGCAGCGCCTCGGGACGGTAGCCGGGATCCATGACGAATGCACCAAGGAGCTGGAGCTGAAGCAAAAGATCTGCAGGGGTCGTGGTGCCGGCCAGCACGAAGGCATCGTCACGGACGGAGAAACTGAAGTTGACGGTCTTGCCTGCGAACAGGCGTTCGAGGTCGTCGGCGCTGTGCCGGCCGAGCCCTCCCAGAGTAAATGTCGACGAGGCGAGGAGAGAGAGTCCGGGCCGGTCCGCCGGTTCGGTCAACCGTCCGCCGCCGAGGCGCACGCTGATGCGAATGCGTCCGGCCTCGAAGTCGGTGCGCTTGAGATTGAGCCGCAAGCCGTTCTTGAATTCGACCAGGGTGACGTCGAGGTCTGCGACGTGGCGGCGCGCAGTGACTTCGCCGGCGGGACCGAAGTCGGTGTAGGCAAAGGCGGCATCCGCGATTTTCTCGGGAGGCGCGACGGGCACGGCCCGGCTGGCGGCATAGGCGGCGAGGATTTCCTTTTCGGGTTCGGCCAGCTTGAGGTTGCCGGAGACAAACAGGTAGCGGCCGGAGGTTTCGCTCCATGCTTCGCGCAGGGCAGCCTGGCAGTCCGCGGGGGCGACCCGGTCGAGAGCCGGTCCGTAGAGGGCGAGATCGGCGGCGGGCGTGGTAAAGACGTTGCGTTCGATCAGCCGGTCGACGAGCACGTCGGCGAGCCGGCCGGAGTGGCGCGTGGAAGCGGTGCGGACGGCCTCCTCGAGTCCGTTGCGCATGGCGGCCGCCGCCTCGGCCAGCTCGGCGGGCTGGAATCCGTGGTCGATAGCGCGGCGCAGCTCCTGCTCGCCGACCTCCAGCGCGGCGCGCCACTGTCCGGGCTGGCAGATCAGCTCGATGGAGGCGTTGCGGAAGAAGTCGTACTGTTCGGTAATGCCAACCTGGCCGCCGAGGAAGGGGGCGCCTTCCTTCTTGGCGAGAATCGAAAGGCGGCGGTTTAACATGCGCAGGGCGAGGTCACGCGGGAGGTATTTCAAGCGGTTGGCGGCGGTGTCGGGCTCGTAAGCGTAGGGAGTGATGGACTCGATGGCCACGGTGGTGGCTGAGGCCTCGGGCTCGAAGTGCAGCTGTGCGACGATCCGGCCGGACGGCCGGACGACGCCGGGATGGGGTGTGGAACGGGCCGGGGCGCGGGGCGTGAGGGGCGAAAGGACCTTGACGAGCTGCGCCTCGACGGCGTCGGGATCGAAATCGCCGACGGCAACGACAAGCGTGTTATCCGGCCGGTACCAGGTGTCGTAGAAGTCCGTGAATTGGTCGCGTGAGGCTTCCTGGACGACCTTCTCAAGGCCTATGGGCATGCGATGGGGCAGGCGGGCTTCAGGCAGGAGAAACCCAAGCTCGGACACAAACGTTCGGTATTCCACCGAATCGCGTGCGCGTCTTTCGCTGAGGATGATGCCGCGTTCCTTGTCGATCTCGGCCTGGTTGAGCAGGAGGCCGCCGCCGTAGTCGGCGAAGAGGGTGAGGGCCTTTCCGACGGTTTCGGGATTGGTGTCGGGCAGTTCGAGCAGGTAGACGGTGCGGTCAAAACTGGTGAGGGCGTTGGTGTCGCCGCCGAAGCTCATGCCGAGGCGCTGGAAATATTCGACGAGGGTGCCGGGCGCAAAATGCATGCTGCCGTTGAATGCCATATGCTCCAGAAAGTGGGCCAGGCCGCGCTGGTCCTCGCTTTCGTTGAGCGAACCGGCATGCACGGCAAAACGAAGGGAGGCGCGTCCCTTGGGCTCGGAATTGGACAGGATGGCATAGCGCAGGCCGTTTTCGAGACGGCCCCAGCGCACCGCCGGGTCAACAGGGAGATCGCTGGTTTGATGAGGGAAGACGACGGCCTGAGGCGGGGGCGGCAGGGCGGGGGAGGGCAGCGCGGCAAGCAGGACCAAAAGGGGGAGGAGGGCGGCGGAGAGGCGCGGGCGGGGGGTCATGGGAAGGAGAATGTCTGTTGACTGCGGCTGGAGTGGCAAGTTTCCGCTGGCGCAATAAATGTCGTCTTGAGCACTTGCACGGCAACGCGCTCCGGCGCCGGGAGAGTTTTTGGTAGCCAATCCGTGCGGGTGCGCTCAATTTTTTTTCGCAGGCATGAAAGCAAAAGCTCCACCGAAACCGGAAGCCCAAAACGAGGCACTGGCCCGCCGCAAGGGGCCGATTTCCCGCTTTGTCGCGCATCATTACCGGCACTTTAACGCCGCCTCCCTTATGGACGCCGCCAAGGCCTACGAGGCGCACCTGCAGCAGGGCGGAAAGATGCTCATGTCCATCGCTGGGGCGATGTCGACCGCCGAGCTGGGACTGACGCTGGCCGAGATGATCCGCCGCGACAAGGTGCACGCGATTTGCTGCACGGGCGCCAATCTCGAGGAGGACGTTTTCAACCTGGTCGCCCACGATTCTTACGAGCGTGTTCCCCACTACCGCACCCTGGGCGCGCGGGACGAAAAGGCGCTGCTGAACCGGCACATGAACCGCGTTACCGACACCTGCATTCCGGAGATGGAGGCCATGCGCCGCATCGAGGCCGCCGTGCTGGAGGAATGGGTGAAGGCCGCTCGCGCCGGCGAACGTTGCTTCCCCCACGAGTTCATGTTCAGGGTTCTCCGCAGCGGCAGGCTGAAGAAGCATTACCAGATCGACCCGAAGCATTCGTGGATGATCGCGGCGTCGGAGAAGAACCTGCCCATGTGGGTGCCCGGGTGGGAGGACTCCACGCTCGGCAACATGTATTCCGCCCACTGCATCGCGGGCGACGTGAAGAACGTCCACACCGTGCGCACCGGCATCGAATACATGATGACGCTGGCGAAATGGTATACCCGGACGGCCCGGCCGCTCCACCCGCGGCGGCGGAACGGGGTCGGTTCGATCGGATTCTTCCAGATCGGCGGCGGCATCGCGGGCGATTTCCCCATCTGTGTCGTGCCGATGCTGCACCAGGATCTGCAGCGCACCGGGGTGCCATTGTGGGGTTATTTCTGTCAGATCAGCGAAGCGACCACCAGTTACGGCAGTTACTCGGGTGCGGTGCCCAACGAAAAAATCACTTGGGGCAAGCTCTCGGAGAACACCCCGCGGTTTATCATCGAGAGTGACGCGACGATCGTGGCGCCGCTGGTCTTTGCATGGGTGCTGGGGCTGTAGTCATGCAAGGAGCTGAGGACAGAATGCGGACAGATGAGTGACAAAAAACGGCTCGCCATGACTGACGACTCGAAGCAATTCCGTTTTCTGGCGCTGGTGGTCTGGCCGGAGGGACGAAATCTCCACCAGCCGGTTTCGCGGTTGGTGCGTAGATTCCCCCGCGAAGGGTGGTTCGGTCTGACTTCACAAAGGAGGTGCCCGGCGCGCTATGCCTGCGTCAATATCGCAGAAGGAGGCGGACGAAACCCGGACAGGGATTCCGCCCAGTTTGCGGAGATCTCCCATGGCTCTGCGATGGAAGTGGCGTCCGACGTTTTTCCAGCAATGGACAAAGGCTGCGTTACCGAAGCTGAGCAGCAGAAGATTTTGGTCCAGGTGGCGGCTTTTGTGTCGAAAGGTTCCGGACTCTACCGCAGATTGACCGGCGTTTTACCACAAGGCGCTTTGCGTTCAGCTCTCAGCGTTCAGCCTGGCCCCACCCCGTGATCTTTCTCTACCGACTTCTCTTCCTTCCCGCGTTGCTGGTGGCGGCACCCTACTATTTGTGGCGGATGCACCGTCGCGGCGGCTACAGCGATGGGTTCTGGCACCGGTTCGGCGGAGTGCCGGAGTTGCCGGCGAAACGGCCCGGAGTGCGGCGCATCTGGCTGCAGGCGGTGAGCGTGGGAGAGATGCTGGCGATCTCCCCTTTGCTGGAGGCGTTCCGGCACGACAAATCAGTGGAGATCTATCTCACAACGACCACCAGCACCGGTTACAAGCTCGCCCTGGAGAAATACCGCGACTGGACGGTCGGCCTCGGCTATTTCCCGTTGGATTTCTGGGCCTTCAGTTCGCGGGCCTGGAGGCACGTGCAGCCTGACCTTGCCATCCTCATGGAAGGCGAGCGCTGGCCGGAGCATCTTCGCCAGGCTCAGCAGCGGGGAGTGCCTGTGCTGTGCATCAATGCCCGGATGTCAGACCGCAGTTGGCGGCGTTTGCATCGTTTCCGGCGGATCCTGCCGGCACTGTCCGTCGGCATCACCCGCCTGGCAGCCGCCGCCAAACGCGACGAGCAGCGGTTTCGTGCGTTGGGTATTTCGACCGGGAATCTGGAGACATCCGGGAACCTGAAGCTCGATGTGAAGATTCCCCTGCTACCTGACGACGAGAAAGTGCGCCTGCGGCGCGAACTCGGGTTGGGCAATGGCCTCGTGCTGCTCGGTTCCTCAACCTGGGCCGGGGAGGAATCGGCTTTGCTGCTGACCTTGCGGGTGGCCCGCGAACGCGGGTTGAAGGTTTCCCTGCTCATCGTGCCCCGTCATGCGGAGCGGCGGGGGGAGCTGCGGGCGTTGCTGGAGAAGTCGGGCCTGCGTTTCCATTTTCGCTCAGAGGGGCCTGCTCCCGGCGAAGTCGACGTGACGGTGGCCGATACCACGGGCGAATTGCGCCGGCTTACGCAACTGGCGGATCTCGTTTTTGTGGGCAAGAGCCTCGCGCCACACGATGGCGGGCAGACGCCGGTGGAAGCCGCGATCCTGGGCAAACCCATCCTGCACGGGCCGCGCATGACCAATTTCCGCGAAATTGTCCGCACGCTCAAAGAGACCGGGGCAACCCGCATGGTTGACAATCATAGTGTCTTGGTGGCGGCGGCTGTCGAACTGCTGCAGGACGCGGCGCAGCGTGAAAAAATGGCGGTGGCGGCCCGCGCCTGGGCCGATGTCAATCGCGGCGCCACCGAACGAACCCTGGCTATCATTCGAACCGAATTGGACAAGCGCACGGTAAGTGGGGTAAGGTAAGGCGGCTCGCCCTTGTTGTCGGGGCAATGGAGAATGGGGCCGCCCGCCGCAACCTTACATGAGGAAGGCGACGAAGGCTGCCCCGGGCACATCTTCGGGTTGGCTCATCTTGGGCAAGGGAAATGAAGGAATCCTGTGGGCAGGGGGATTTCGGACTGTTTTTGATGCAGCGGACAGTGGTATCAGAGCATGCGTTAATCGATGGTTTGGCTGGTCTTGGGCTGATTCTGTACATCCTCTAAAATTAGGATTGATGGCCGCGCGACGGATTCTCTACGTTGATCCTTTTATAGATGCAAATCCACGGCCCGAAGCGCGTCTACACGCCCCAATCACTCGAGTTCTGGTTCTCGAAGCTGGAGATGGACTGGGAGGGACATTTCGACCCAGTCCAGGTGGAGCGGGGACGGAAAATGTATAGGGATAGTGAAATTCGTGAAATCGAGCTGGGCACCCGGGATGCGATTATTCACCGGCGGGTCGATAAAAAGGACGAATACGCTGTTGTGGAATGGGAAGGGGATGAATTGCGGGTAAGGTCATCCTGCACCAATCCGGAGGTGGCTAATGCCCTCGCGGTGGCTGGCATCCATGAGATCGAAGAACTGGTGGCCGATGAAATCGTGGCCGCGATGCCCGGCGCGGTGCCGGAGATCGCCTCAGCCCCGATCGAAACCAGTGGCAGTGGTGGCAACCCCGGCCCCAAAGCGGATGCAGCGGCCCGCGATCTGCTGCTAAGTTTCGCCACCACCACTGAAGGACTCACCTTTCAGGCTTTCTGGTTGAACGGCCATAAACGCACTCCGGCGTTGGGCAGCGCCAACACCAGCCCGGCCAGTCAGGCGGAACGGGGCAAATTGATCGCCTTGGCTGCTTATGCCCGAAAAGCCCATTTCCGTTACCGGCAGGATACGCATTCCTACGTGCTCGAATCCCTGACCAGTATTCCCGGGTTTTTGCGCGAGGCGCTGCCGCACTGGCGAAAACAGTTCGGCGTCGAACTTGATCCGCACGTTGTTCACCTGAAACAGGGATTTCGCGTTCTCGAGGTCGAAGCGCACGCCGACAAAAGCAATGGCTCCGGTCTCAACCTGCGGTGGATTTTCCGGGCCGGCGAAAAAATGCTTACGTTCGAGCAGGCGGACGCCCTGCTGGCCCGGGGTCATACGCCCGTGCTGCTGCCGGAGATCGGGATTGTAACTCTGCCGCCCGAGAAATGGGAAAGCCTGAAACAATGGCGGCGCAATCTCGATGAAGCGCAAACGGCCGCCACAGTGCCGCCCTACCTGATTTTTTCGCTCTTCAGCGACGAACGCATCAAACTCACACTTGGCCCCGAGCTCGATGCCTGGCGCCGGCGGGTGCTCACTCCGCCCGTCCTGCCGTTGACGCTTCCCGACTATTTGCGCCCCTACCAGCGGCGTGGCGTGGAATGGCTGCATCACCTTTGCGAGACCGACTGCCACGGCCTGCTGGCTGATGAGATGGGCCTGGGCAAAACCGCGCAGGTTATCGCCCTGCTCCAATCCCGACCGCTGCCCGACTTCCGCCACCTTGTGGTCTGTCCGGCAAGCGTGGTCCCGGTCTGGCGCGAGGAGCTGGTGCGGTTTTATCCGGAGGCGAAAATCGGCGTCCTCAAGGCCGGATATGACTTCACAACGAATCCCGAGCCGATCCTCTGGCTCGCGAGTTTTACGCAGCTGCGCAAACACCGCCAGTTGCTC
Source organism: Opitutaceae bacterium (assembly GCA_028691845.1). Lineage (GTDB taxonomy): Bacteria > Verrucomicrobiota > Verrucomicrobiia > Opitutales > Opitutaceae > JAQUYL01. The sequence goes on along the minus strand of JAQUYL010000011.1, from coordinate 30,774 downwards.
GACCAAACCGACTTCGGTTACGTCGTCCTGGACGAGGGCCAGTTCATCAAGAATCCCGACGCCAAGGTCACCCAGTCGTGCTTCTCCATCAGGGCCCGCCATCGTCTGGTGCTCACCGGCACGCCGCTTGAGAACCGGCAGCTCGATCTATGGTCGATTTTTCGCTACCTTCTGCCGGGCCTGCTGGGCACGCGGGCCGGTTTTGAGGCGGGGTTGCTGCAAAACCGCGAGGCCACGATGGAGCGGCTGCGCCAGCAGGTCGCGCCCTTCATCCTGCGCCGCACCAAGGACGAGGTGGCGAAGGAGCTGCCGCCCAAGGTCCAGATCGATTTGCATTGCCCGCTGACGGAGGTGCAACGGGTCGAGTATGCCCGCATCTGCACCGAGGGTCTGGCCCGGCTGGGGGAGGATATCGGCGCGGCGCTGCGCGAAAAGTCGTTCGGCTTCCTCGCGCTGCTCACCCGTCTGCGGCAGGTGTGTTGCGATCCCGACCTCCTGCCATGGCTCAATGCGCCGCTGTACGAGAGCGGCAAGCTGGCCCTCCTGATCGAGAAACTCTCCGAGGTGGTCGGCAGCGGGCACAAGGTCGTCATCTTTTCGCAGTTCGTCACCCTGCTGGACCGGGTGCGCGAGGCGCTGGTTGCGCATTACCCCGAGCTGCCGCGTTACGAGATCACGGGCATGACGCTCGACCGGCAGAAGCCGGTGCAGGGTTTCCAGACCGCGCCGGGCGCAGCGGCGATGCTGGTCAGCCTCAAGGCGGCCGGCACGGGCATCACGTTGCACGCGGCGGACTATGTTTTCCTGCTCGATCCGTGGTGGAATCCGGCGGTGGAGGAGCAGGCGATCGACCGCGTGCACCGCATCGGCCAGACCAACACCGTGTTCGTTTACCGCATGGTCACCTCCGGCACGATCGAGGAGCGCATCCAGGCGCTCAAGGCCGAGAAGAAACACCTCTTTAACCAGGTCATGAGCGGGGCCTCGGGCGATTTTGAATGGACGAAGCATTTCAACTCACTGCATGCGCTCATCCAGCTGAACGCCACAGAGGCTGAGGGACTGGGGGGAGAGACGGCGGGCGCGAGCGAAGCGGCAGGACGGATCGCCGGCACCTAGTCCGGTGCCAAGGACCGCGGGTCCCGGCCGGCGTAATGTCACCTATTGGGTTACAAGGCTCCGGGGTTCATCGGACAGGATGGTGCTGAATAGGCGCGCTTTTGCCCAGGACAGAGGCCCATTGATCGACGCTCTCATCAGGAAGGGCATCCTCAGCGACCAGGAGGCGGAGGAAGCTCGCGCCGACCTGATGAAGGGCAGTCAGCAGATTCCCGCCCTCGCCCATGCCGGCGGCAAGTCCACCAGCACGATCAGCGTGGGCGGCCGGCTGCAGGTCCAATACGCGGGTCTCAATACCTCAATCAACGGCAAGCCCGATCCGGCGATCACCAACACCAACCGCTTTTCCCAACACCGGGTTTACCTCACCACCAAGGCAAACATGGGGGTGGACTGGAGCCTGGCTGTCACGTGCGATTTTGCCGGTCCGAGCTACGACGCCGCCTGCAGCGGGTGGAAACATGTTTCGGACACCGCGGCCGATTTCGGTCTGCGCAAGGTCAACGTCGGCTACGAGGAGTTCACTTCCAGCGGCAGCCTGAAGGCGATCGAGTGCTCGGGTGTGACCCGCTGTTTCGCGGAAGGCGACAACGGCCGTCGCCTGCGCCGCCGACAGCAGATTAATGGCAAAATCATATCCTCGTGACGTGGCTTCCGTGATGGGAACGGAACGCCGCCCGGACCGATCACGCCAGCGATGCCTTCACCGGCCTTGCGTGGAAGCCATGTAGAATGGCAGTAGATCGGCGTTCAACGGGGGCGGAGGGAACGTTCCAGGTCGGTGGGGGGCTGAATGCCGCCTGTGGTCAGGAGGCGGAAACCGTCTGCAGGCCAAGCGTGATCAGAAATCCCAGCAGGCCAGTCACGGGCAGTGTTAGCACCCATGCCCAGACGATGCGCTCGACAATGCCCCATTTGACGGCGCTCAACCGCTTGGTCGCGCCGACTCCCATGATGGAGGTCGAGATGATATGGGTGGTCGAGAGCGGCACGCCGAAATGGGATGCGCCAAAGATGATCAGGCCGGCAGTGGTCTCGGCCGCAAAGCCATGCACGGGCTGGAGCTTGACCATCTTGTGACCCATGGTGCGGATGATGCGCCAGCCGCCTCCCGCGGTGCCGGCGGCCATGGTCATGGCGCAGGCGATGACGACCCAGGTGGGAATTTCCTTGAATTCAGGCGTGCGCAGGAAGCCGAGCCAGGCGGGCAGATTGTCGAAGGAATGATTCTGGGTACCGGTGAACAAGGCCAGGGCGATGATGCCCATGGTCTTTTGGGCATCATTCGAGCCGTGGGATAGACCCATCCCGGCCGCGCTGACGAGCTGCAGCCGGCCGAAGACGCCGTTGACCGTGTATGGTCTGGCCTTGCGCAGCAGCACATAGAGGGAGAGCATGAGTATTGCGCCGAGTACAAAACCGATGGCCGGCGAGGTGAACATGGGCAGCACGACCTTCGGCCACAGCCCGTCCGCCGTGCCTTCGGTCACGTCGCCGATCGACCATTTGAGCACGCTCCAGTTGCCGTTGGCCGTGGCCAGCGCCGCGCCGCAAAGCCCGCCGATCAGCGCGTGGCTGGAACTCGACGGCAGTCCGAGCCACCACGTGAGCAGATTCCAGATGATGGCGCCGAGCAGCGCCGCGAGGACCGTCGTCATGTTGATGGCACTGGTGTCGATCAGCCCCTTGCCGATGGTTTTGGCCACCTGGGTCCCGATGAAAGCGCCGATCAGATTGCATAGGGCCGCCAGGGCGATGGCTTGGCGTGGCGTCAGCACCTTGGTTGATACGACCGTGGCGATGGCGTTGGCGGCGTCGTGAAACCCGTTGATGTATTCAAACGCAAGCGCTGCAAGCAGGACTAGGAGAAAAATGGTCATGGGCCAGCGATGGAAACAATAGCATTCATGCGGGGAATGGCCGATGGCAAGGAGGGAAGGATGTCGGGTGGACGGAGGCGCGGCGGCCTGTTTGTTCTAGGGCACAACACGATGGCCAGAAGCTGGGCGGGCCCCAGTCGTCCGTGCGTTCGGTTTCGTAACCGGTCACCATGAACCAAGCAGCTTCAGGGCGACCATGACCAGAAATCCCAGCAGGCCGGTCACGGGCAGTGTCAGCACCCATGCCCAGACGATGCGTTCGACAATGCCCCATTTGACGGCGCTCAACCGCTTGGTCGCGCCGACTCCCATAATGGACGTCGAGATGACATGCGTGGTCGAAAGCGGCACGCCGAAGTGTGACGCGCTGAGAATGACGCATCCCGCCGTGGTTTCCGCGGCAAAGCCGTGCACAGGCTGGAGCTTGACCATCTTGTGCCCCATTGTCCGGATGATACGCCAGCCTCCCCCGGCAGTCCCGCAAGCCAGCGTGAAGGCGCATAGCACCACCACCCAGACGGGAACATCCTTGAATTCCGGGATGCGCAAAAAGCCGAGCCAGGGTGGCAGATTGTCCAAAACGTGACTCTGGGTTGCCGTGACCAAAGCGAGCGTGACGATGCCCATGGTTTTCTGGGCGTCGTTGGAGCCGTGGGAAAAGCCCATCACACTGGCGCTGACAATCTGGAGTTTGCCGAAGATGCCATTGACCGTGCGTGGTGTGGCCTTGCGCAGCAGAATGTAAAGCAGGCCCATCAAGCCGGCACCGACAATGAATCCCACCACAGGCGAAGTGATCATCGGCAGCACGACCTTGGGCCAAAGGCCGTCGATCGTGTGCTTGACCGGGTCAACCACCGACCATTTGAGCACAGTCCAGTCTCCTCCGGACGTTGCCAGTGCCGCGCCACACAGTCCGCCCATGAGGGCATGACTGGAGCTCGACGGCAGGCCGAGCCACCAAGTGAACAGATTCCAGATGATAGCACCAAGCAGGGCCGCGAACACGGTCGTCATGGTGACGGCGTTCAGGTCGACCAGGCCTGTGCCGATGGTCTTGGCCACCTGGGTGCCGAAGAAGGCGCCCGAAAGATCGCAGACCGCGGCCAAGGCAATGGCCTGACGCGGGGTCAGCACCTTGGTAGAGACGACGGTGGCGATGGCGTTGGCTGCGTCGTGAAAGCCGTTAATGTATTCGAAAACCAGCGCGGCGAACAGGACGAGCAGAAATACGGTCATGGGCGATCTGCAGAACTCAGGAGTATTTCAGCACAATCTGGAAGACGACATTGCCGGCGTCGCGGGCCCTGTCGATCGCCTTTTCCACGAGGTTATAAAGTTCCATTAGAATGAGGACTTCCTTGGCATCGTAGGGGCCGTTGTAGAGTTCCTTCACATGGGCCAGCATCACCTTGTCGGCTTCGCCTTCGGCGTATTGCAGGCGGCTGTTGGCGTCCTTGATGCGGTCGACGCGGGTGCCGTTGCGCAGTTCCTTTACCATGAGCACCACCGAGTCCACCGCTTCCTGCAGCAATATCACCTGTTTCTGCAGGCTTTCCCGTGGCACGCGGGCCGGGCAGATCGTCAGGCGTTCGACGATCTTCTCGATCGTCTTGGGGATTCGGTAAAGCGCATAGGAAAGGGCATCGATGTCCTCGCGCTCAAGCGGCGTCACAAAGGTCTTACACAACTCTTCTGTGATTTGCTTGGTGATGCGCTTTTCCTTGCGCCGGGCCTGCATGATTTCGTGGATATTTGAGGCATTGCTGATGCCATCGGAGGATAGAATCTTGGCCAGCAGCATCGTGGCGACGTTGGCTTCTTCGGCGCTCGCCTCCAGGAGATCGAAAAACTTTTCTTCTTTGCCGAATAGTTTGCGGACGGAAATCATGGTTTTACAGCCGATAGCATCGGGGCAATGGACGCGAGCGAATTTTCTAAGGTCCAGCCTGAGCGGAAGTTGGGCGGCGGCGCGGAGCAAGCCTGGGAGGCTATCCGCCGGAAAGAGCGCAACCAGTTTGTCGGAAAAATGCGATCTTTCCACCATGAGGGGCAAGCGCGGGAGATTACGGCGTGGAATTTCACACGGACGTCACCGCAACTCAACAATGTCGTCGCACACTCACGGCATTATTTCGGCATGGAGGCTCCCCGGAATATCCTGGTCGTCGATGACGATCCCGATCGTTGCGTATTCAATGGCGTGGCATTTCCAGCGCGCCGGCTTCGGCGTCGACACTGCCGGCAACGGTTGGGAGGCTCTCGAGTGTCTCCGCCCCACGCCTCCGGACTCGATTCTGCCCGGCCTTATGCTGCCCGACTTCGACGGCCTTGGCATCTACGAAATCCTCCGGCGGGACCCGGCGAAATCCAAGATTCCGATCATCATCCTCTAGGCAGGGAGCACAAAGGAGGCAAAAACAGCCCGCCTTCGAGTTCGGCGTTCAGGACTGCTTCACGAAGCCGTTCCAGTTGAAGGAAATCATCCGGGGCGTATCAAAAGCCTTGCGGGCGGAACCCCGTCGTTGGCTGTTCCGGAGGTCCGCCGGTTGGGTTCAGACGGTGCCCTCAATCATGAAAACCCACCGAAGAAGGGGTTGACAGGTCCGGATCCGGAGCCGTATTTGACGCGCTCCTTACGGCGGTCATAGCTCAGTTGGTTAGAGCACCAGATTGTGGATCTGGGGGTCGCGGGTTCGAGTCCCGTTGGCCGCCCCATTTTTGTCGTTTGTCTCGAAACGGGTTGGCCCTGCGCGGGGCAAACGGGAGACCTGATCCGTCCCTTTCGAGTCAGTTGCGCCGCATTTCGCAATCGCGGTTACCAGCAGGCGACAATTCGCACTACGAGTCCCTGCAGGATAGCCGAGCTGCCGGTGTCCACACTTGCCGCTGCGATCGTCGTGCCACCGACGGCCGAATTGAGCGACCCGGTCTTTGCTATCTGCCTTGACGCGAGGGCCAAGCCATGAAGTCCGATAACCCGGTATCCGACCTGCATATCCCAGCCGCTGGCGGATTGCCTTTTTAGTCCCTTGATAGGATAATAAGCACGATGGAATCGTCCCCACAGAATGCGGCAGCGGCCCGTCCGTAATTGGGCGAGGCTGGCGGGCCTTCTCTTCCCATGGCAAGACTACGTCTCCTGACCTTCAACATCGCCCATGCGCGCGGCCTCTCCCTGCACCAAGGGTTGCGCGTACCGGCACAGTTTCGCCACCAGTTGCTGAAAATCGCCCGACTTATTGTGCGGGTCGAGGCCGACATCGTGGCCCTGCAGGAGATTGATGAAAACTCGCGCTGGAGCGGCAGCTTTGATCACCTGCAGTTCCTGCGCGACCACACGGGCCTGCCGCATTCCATCCACGGCGTGAACAACCGCCTTGCCGGCAGCTACCACCTCAACTATGGCAACGGCATCCTCTCGCGATGGCCCTTCGTCCACTCCGAAAATGTGCCGTTCGGCCAGAAAAGGATCGGAGGGAAGGGCTTCCTGTTCGTCGAAATCAATCACCCGCAGGGGCGCCTGCCGTTGCTTGACCTTCATCTGGACCATCGGTCGCGGCCGCACCGGCTGAGACAGGCCCAGCGCCTGATGCGTTTTCTCGACGAAGTGCGCGGGCGGCGCGCCGCCCACTGGCGGATGCCGCCGATCCTTTGTGGAGACCTCAACAACCCCGCGCACTGGCCGGATGCCACGGCCGTGCTGCTGGGGTATTTGGAGGAGCGGCACGACTACATGCTGCTCCCCAAGTCCGGCCATGGGAGCCGCACTTTCCCGTCGCCATGGCCGCAACGGTCGCTGGATTTCGTGTTCCTGCCCGCCACCGGCGGCGCGGTGCACACCGAGGTTGTGCGGAGCATGCTTTCCGATCACCGGCCCGTCCTGGTGGAATTCAATCTGGCGTAAACGTCGACCGGACGAAGAATTTCTTTGCGCCAGAGACCACTTTTTGCGGCCATGACTCCTACATGGACCGCATCGCCCAAGCCTTTGCCCGCGCCCGCGCCGAGAAGCGCGCGGCCTTCATCGCCTATCTGTGCGCCGGGGATCCGGATTTCGATACCTCGCTAGCCGCCTGCCGGGCGCTCATCGAAGCGGGTATTGATGTGCTCGAACTGGGCGTGCCGTTCTCCGATCCGCTGGCGGACGGCCTGACCAACCAGCTGGCGGCCCAGCGTGCGCTCGCCAGCGGCATGACGTCCGCGCGGGTGTTTGAACTCGTGCGCCGACTCCGCCCCCTGGCTCCCGCTCTGCCCATCGTTTTCTACACCTACTACAACCTGGTCTTCACCCATGGAGTGGAGGGCTACGTCCGGCAGGCGCAGGCCGCCGGAGTCGATGGCCTTCTGACCCTCGATCTGCCGCCCGAGGAGGCCGGCGAAATGCTCGCCGCCTGCCGGGCCGGCGAGCTCAGGACCATTTTCATCGTGGCGCCGACCACGTCGGAGGAACGCCTGCAGGTGATCTGCCGCGCCGCCACCGGCTTCATCTACTATGTCTCCCGCGAGGGGGTGACTGGCGTGCGCGGGGAAATGGCTTGTGATTTGCCCCAATCGGTGGCGCGCATCAAGAGGCACACGGCGCTGCCCGTGGTGGTGGGCTTCGGCGTATCGACCCGGGCCCATGTGCGGCAGGTGGCGCAGGCCGCCGATGGCGTCGTGGTCGGCAGTGCTCTCGTCAACGTCATCCGTGACAATCTGGACAACCGACCGGCGCTGCCGGCCCGGCTGCGGGCGGTCGCCGCCGAACTGGTGGCCGGCACGCCTTGCGGCTGAGTCATCTTTCCCCATAACCCCACTGCCGTGGCATCAGCCGGGATTGCACCGTCTCCATTGCAATCCGATTTCTTTCCGTGGGCGTAGGAGAAGGATCGCTGATTGCATGATGCTTTCTTTCCGTGGGCGTGCGGTCAGCGAAGCGGTCATTATGATGCGACTGGTCAACAAGGCACACTGGTCTCATCGGCCACCAAACAAGGGACTGACATCTCGCCCCGGCGAGGTGCTGATTCCATCTCGGCCAGGCTGACACACAGGCGCAGGCTCGGGAGCTGGGAGTACAGGCATTCATGACGAAACCATTCAGTCCGGCGGAGCTGGGACGGACCGTGAATGAATTACTGGCGGGCAAGACGGAGACGGGGAGTGAGTGATGGACGCGCTTTTGCGCTTGAAGCGACGGACGTTCCGGCTCGTTGATGGAGCGTGCCCGTCCCCAGGAAAATCCTGCTGATTGACGACGATCCTTCGCTCGTGGTCTTGCTGGGGAGATGGTTTGAGGAGTTCCGCAGCGGACCCTTTGCGCTCGAGCATGCGGCCGATTTCGATGGCGGATTACGTCGGCTGATGAGCGGTAGCTACGCCCTCTGCCTGCTCGACGACCGGCTTGGGATGCGCGACGGGCTGGAGTTGCTGAGCGAGGCCAAGACGAAGAATTGTCCCACCCCGGTTATCCTGCTCATGGGCGAGGGGAGAGAGGATGCAGACATGACGGCGATTGATGCCGGCGCGGCGGACTTTCTCGGCAAGTGTGAACTTACTCCACGGCTGCTCGAGCGTGCCGTCCGCTATGCGCTGAAAATGTCCGATACCCTCGCGCAACTGCGGCAGCTGGCCACCCACGACGAGTTGACGACCGTGCTCAACCGGCGCGAATTTGAGCGCATCATTCGTGAGGAGTGGGAGCGGAGCACGCGTTTTGCACGGGCTTTTTCCCTCGTGATGGTCGACATTGATCACTTCAAGCTGGTGAACGACACCCACGGCCACCAGGTCGGCGACGCCGTCCTGCGGCATGTGGCCAGCCTGCTGGCCGGCCAGGTGCGACTGGTCGACCGGGTGGCCCGCTATGGCGGCGAGGAGTTTGCCCTGATCATGATCGAGACCGACCGCAAAAGCGCGCACACCGCGGCGGAGCGGCTGCGTTCACTGCTTGAGGAGACACCGTGCATACTCCCGGGGAAGCAGTTGACGATTGCCGTGACGATCAGTGCCGGGGTGGCGGCCTGCCCGGAGGATGCGGACTCGGTGGAAACCCTGGTGGCTGCGGCGGACGCGGCGCTCTACACCGCGAAGAGGTTGGGACGCAACCGCGTCTTGACAGCCAAGTCACGGATGACGCAGGCACCGTGGCAGACGACCCGGGCGTCGCTGCTTCCGTCCGCGAACCCTGCGAAGCGGGTCGATCCACCGGTCAAGGGAGGATGACCCGCAGACTGCGGGGCTGAACGGCGATTTCGAGGCGGTCGACCGGGGGTCGTGGTTCGCCGTCGAGGTGAAAAGGAGCGGGAGCGGGACGGACGATGGCGAAACGGCTGCTGGACACCCTCGTAAGTTCAGGCAGGCGGTCGATCGTCCTGCGCCGCAGATGCCAGAGCAACGCGACCGCGCGAGCCAGTCCCACTGGGCGCACTGCCACCAGATCGAGCCGGCCGTCGTCGACGGAGGCCCCTGGGGCCATGACGACGTTGTGGCCATATTGCTCGGAGTTCAGCACGGCGAGGGTGAAGACTTTGAGGTCGAGAACACCGCCGTCGTGGGTTAGGCGGCAGATCTCCTTTCTGTGGGAGAAGAGCAAGGGTATGCCCACGCGGAAATAACCGGCCAGCCCTCGGCGGGTCCGCGCGGCAAACGCGGCGGCAATCTCGGCCTCATAACCGAGGCCAACGGCGTTGAAAAACGGCTCGGAGTTGGCGCGGCCGGTGTCGATGAGCCGCGATCGGCCGGACAGCAGGGAGGCCAGAGCGAGGCGCGGCCGCAGGGACAGGCCAAGGTGGAGCGCCAGACCGTTGCCCGAACCGCAAGGCACGAGCCCCAGGCTGGTCCCGGTATGCACCAGGGCGCGGGCTACCTCGTTCATCGTGCCGTCCCCGCCCACGGCCACCACGAGCTGACACCCCGAGTGCACCGCGGACGCCGCCAACTCCGTGGCATGACCGGGGCGTTCCGTCGGGACCAGCCGGGCATCGAGGTGTCTCTCCGCAATGAAGCGGGCTATCTCGGCCGCGATCTCCGGTTGCCGCCGTCGGCGGCCCGCGCACGGGTTGTGGATGAAGAGGATTTTCAAGCTGACGCGAGGAACAACGAACGCAATGCTGCCACCAAGGATGGACCGAGTCATTCACATTCTGACCGGGTGCACCGCCGTGGGGAAGACGGAGTTGGCCCTGCGCTGGGCGGAGCAATTCGATGCGGAGATCGTCTCCTGCGATTCGTTGCTGTTCTATCGGGGCATGGACATCGGAACGGCGAAGCCGACGATGGCGGAACGGGCGCGGGTCCGGCACTACCTGATCGACATCCGGGACGTTACCGAACCGATGGACGTCACGGAATACGTGACAAGGGCGCGGGTGGCAGTGGAAGAGATCTGGGCGCGGGGACGAAAGGTGCTAGTGACAGGGGGGAGCGGATTTTATCTGAAGAGTTTCTTCGCGGCGGTGGCCGACAGTGTGGATGTGCCGACGGCCGTACGGGCGGAGGTGGCGCAGCGGCTGGCGATTGGCGGGCTGGAGGCCCTGGTGGAAGAGCTGCGTCAATTGAATCCGGACGGACTGGGCGCCTTGGACGTCAAGAACCCTCGCCGGGTGGCGCGGGCGCTGGAACGCTGTCTGGCGTCGGGAAAGACGCTGGCAGTTCTGGAGGCGGAGTTTCGCGCGCAGCCGCCGCCGTTCGCTGATTGCACGGTGGAACTGGTGGAATTGATCCGCTCCCCGGGAGAATTGAACCAGCGCATCGAGGAGCGCGTAGCCACGATGTTACGCGCCGGCCTGGTAGAGGAGGTGCGCGGACTACTGGCGCGCGGCTTGCGGCAGAATCCGAGCGCAGCGAAAGCCATCGGATACCGGGAGATCGTCGATTGCCTGGAAGAACGGCTGAAGGAGTCCAAGCTGGCTGCCGAAATCGCAAAAAACACCCGGACCCTGGTGAAGAAGCAGCGGACGTGGTTCAAGACGCAGCTGCCGGCGCACCCGACCATCGAAGCCGGTTCCGCGCAGGTGAGCGAACTTTTCTCCTGAAAGGGCCGCTAGGCCTTGGGGAGGGGCGGCGGGCTGGGATTCCGGCGAAGGATGACGGCGAGCAAAAAAGAGATGATCGCGCCGGAGAGCATGTAGCCGGCGACGATGCTGAGCAAAATGCCGACGGGGGTATTCAGGTGGCGGTATCGGAGCATTGCATCCCGGATGTCGGTTTCTGAATCGCCCGCCGTGCGCATGCTGGCCTCCTTCCAGGCCAGAACATGCTCGAACCAGCCGGGGTTGATCAAGTGGTCGTAGGCGATTCGGAACACATATAAGACCAGTCCGGCGACCGTCGAGGAGATGAGGCCATACCACAGGGCGGGCACGATGGAGAGCCGGCCGTTGCTGCTGGCATTACGCAGGCGGCGCAGCAGGAGATATAGCGCGCCCAGCAGGATAAGGATGGAAAAATAGTCGCTGTATTCGCCAATCTCGAGGCGCGTGGTGTCGAAGCCGAGCAAATGTTCGATGTAGCTCCAGAGGCAGATGCCGGCACCGGCCAGGAGTCCATATTTGATGTCGAGCCTCATAATGCCGGCAGCTTTTGCTCGCGGGCCATCCGCAGGTAAATAATGACATGCGTGCCGAGGAGGAGGGGAAGGAGAAAGGTGGGCAGCAGACTCAAGGGCAGGTGCGTGAAAGCCTTCATCAGCCACGGGCTCTGCAGGCCCAGCTGGCAGGCCGTGAAGACGAACAGCAACATTTCCAGCAATCCGATGGTATTCCAGATCGCGATGGCGTGACGTCGCGTAGCCACCTTCATGGGCAGGACGGACACCAGCACGGCGAGGGCTGCGACCAGGTTGTCCCCCCAGCCGCCGGGCACGGCATAGGCATAGGGCAGCTCGCCTCGCTGGTAGAGCAGCAGAAAATAGCAGCCGACGAAGCGGGTGACGTGCAGCAGCACCAGGGCGCGCAGATCGAGCCCGTCAACCCAAGCGCGCAGCGACGGGACCTTGAAGTAGACGAGCAGCAGCAGCGCGGTGAGCGCGAGGAGGATCCCTTGAACCGCAGGAGCCGGGATGTGGGCCAGCAGTCGGAACTGGCCGGCCAGGATGGCGGCAATAAGCCAGAGCCAGACGGGGAGGCGGATGGAAAGAGGAGTGGACATGAGAGAAGACGGGAAGGGGCATTCAGATGCCAGAGGTCCGCCCTCCTATGCCAGAATTAAAAAAGCCGGTGCAAAGCGAACGGGAAAGGGAACCAGCTGTGCAGGTGGTTGCCGCCGCTGCAGGGAGCCCGGGGCGTTCAGGGCAGGGCGATGCCATACGTGTCAAGCGAGGTTCCTTGGAGGCGATTGAGGCTGATGATGGCGTGACGGAGGTTGACACGGGATTGCAGTTCATTGACGCGAGCGGAGTCAAGGTCGTCCCGGGCTTGCTGCAAGAGGCGGGCGGTGGTCAGGCCGGCGTCGAATCGTGCCTTCTCCAAATCGTAATTTTTCTCACTCAGCCTGGTGGCGAGTGCTGCGATTTTGACATTCTCGAGGTTAGTTTCCACGGCACGGACGGATGCGCGGACCTGCACCAGCACGTTCTGCTCGAGCTGCCGGAGTACAAGTTCCTGCTGCCGGAGCGCGGCCAGCGCCTGGCGGTAGCGGGCGGAGTCGCCGTGGAAGCCCCACGGGAAGGAAAGGGTCAGGCCCATGGCCCAGCTGTAGCTGTCGCCCCGGGGAATGTCCTGATAGGCGTTGCCGGCGGTGCTATCGATTCCGTTGGAGGAAAGTGATCCTGTGAGGTCGAGCTCGGGGCGCTTGGCGTCCTGAGCGAGACGCAGACTGATTTTGGTCTGGTCGATGGCAGCCTTGGTGGAAAGATAATCAGGCTGATTTGCTATGGCGCGGGCATAGACGGCATCGATGGTTGGGACAGGGCCGATGTAGTCGTCGAACGGCGTGGCGCCGATGGGTTGGTCGAGTTCGAACTGGCCGATTAGGGCCAGGAGACTGTCGGCGCTGTTCCGGGTTTGCTGTTGGGCAAGCAGGAGCTGACGCCGGGCGTTGGCGACGCCTACCTCGGCGGTCAGAATGTCGATATCAGTGGCGGTGCCGACCGTCCGCTTGGTCTTGTTCTCCTCGTAAACCTGCGTTGCGAGGCCGAGGCTCTGTTGCATTACGTGCTCTTGCTCCCGGGCGAACAGATAATTGTAATAGGCCGTTTCCGTGCTCTGGACGACATTTAGAACCTGCGCTTTGAAGTCGAGACTGGCGCGGGCAACGCCGATTTCGCTCGTCTCGATGTTGGCCAGGGCAATCTGACGGCCGAAATTTTTAAGCAGGGGTTGCGTGACGCTCAGGCTGACCGCGCCACTGTAGGCGGGATTGAAGGTGTAATAAGTGGAATTGCTGGAACTGCGCGAGAGATTCGAACCGAGGCTGACGGTGCCGCCAGAGGAAACGGGCTGGCTGATACTGAGGCGATAACTGCCTGAGTCCGAGACAGGGTTGACCGCGCCGCTGAGGCGGTTGTTGGTGTTTGTCGTTTGGCTGAAATTGCGCTCGGCGGACAGAGAGATCGTCGGGTCGAAAGTGGACTTGGCAATCTCGAGCGCATCTTGGGCGCTGGCCAAGGTGTAGCTTTGGATTTGCACATCGAAGTTCTGCTTGAGCGCACGGATGATGCATTCCTTCAGGGGCATGGCCGGCGCATCGGACGCAGTGGTGGGGGCAGGTGCCGCGGCAGCCGGTGCGTTTTCAGCACGGCAGGCCAGGGTTAACGACAGGCAGAATCCGCCGAGAATGGCGAGGACGGAGGAGGAGAAGCGGTGGACAATCATGGAGGGGAAGCGGAAGTGTCGAGAGGGGGGAAGGCGGCGGCCAGGCATGATGACACGCGGAAGGATGCTAAAGTTACTGCTTTTCATATTCACCGCTAGCGGTGCGTTTCAATAAGGCAAACCCGGCCGACCTTGCCCTTGAGGGGGAGACAGGCGCTGAAAGTTTTGGTGAACTGATTGCCTGGGCGTCTTTTCGCGCCACCGGCAGGCCGCAGCGGGGGCAGGTGGAGAGGGGCGTGGCGCCACCCTGTTCAAGGTGCTCGAATCCGTCGCCGCAGAGACGACAGCGGCCGGCGGTGGGGACATAAAAACGGATCGGCATTTGGAAAAACACTACTCATCCGATCCGTCGGGGGCGAGAGAAGGTTTTTCGGCGGTGCGGAGGACCCCAAACCGCCGTCATCAGCCGGCGCCCGGCTTCACTGCGGCTGCTTGGCCGGCTCGGTTTTCGCCAGTTCGCGGGTGACGAGCTCGCCGAGGTAGGCGCTCTGGTTCATGCCTGCGGTAAAACGCATCAACTGCTGGCGCGTCGTAGCGTATTGGGGGCTGGAGGCGGACAGATCGGGAGCCTTTTTCTCCTGCGCATAGACGAGATAGCCCTGGTCAGCCGTCGCCACCATCTCCGCGATCCGTCCGGCTTCAAGGGTCTGCAAGGCGGAGAAAGCCACATAGGGGAAGTCCTTTGGCGGCTGGCGGAGCGTGAATGAGGAGAAGGACTTCACCTCCAGTTTTTTCGTAGCGGCTGCTTGGTCAAAGGGCGTGCCGGACTTGATCGCCGCCTCAAGCTGCACGCGCAAAGCCCGGCCATGCTCGATGAAACGCTTGCGTTTCTCGCTTTCTTTGCAGTCGGCGGCCACCTTGTCGCGGACTTCGCTGAGCACGGGCTTGTAAGAGGGCAGAGTTTCCTTCCAGATGAGCACGGCCAAGCCGGTCGGAGTGGGGAGGGGGTCGGAGAAGTAGCGCTGGGCGCTCAGCCGGGAGATTTCGGCTGCATAATTTCCGAGCCAAGGGGCATTGGGCGGCGGAGCGGCGGGCGTGAAGGGCGGCAGAGCCACCGGGGACAGTTTTTGGGTGGCGAGAAAGGCATCCAGCGCGGGGGAGTTGGGCGAGAACTTGCGCTCATACAGGCCTAGCGTGAAATCGTTGGCGGCTTTGGCGGCACGCTTCATCGCGAGTTCCTGCAGGAGCGCGGCCTCCACCTGCATCCGAACCGCGGCATAGGTGTCGGCTGTGTTGGCGACAGGGGCCAGCTTGATCGAGGAGGTGTCCTTTTTATCAGGCTCGGCGGGTGGAGCGAAACGGGTGGGATTGGCGTCGTAGTAGGCACGCACCTCGGCTTCGCTGGGGTTGGGGCCGACGGTAAAATCGGCGGCTTTGTACTCGATGTAACTCAGATTGGTGCGCGGCGGCACTTCGTAGCGAAATGAATTATCCTCGAAATACTTCTTTACGGCCTCCTCGGTGGGATTGAAGCCGGGATCGTAGCTGGCGTAGTCGATGGTGGCGACCGCGACGGTCCAAACCGAGTCGGCGCGCAGCAATTGGGTCTTCACATCGCCGGGCAGCACGTAACCGGGGCCGCCGATCAGTTGGTCGACTTGTTCAAGCCGCGCGTCCTCGCGGAGGACGCGGGTTACATCTGCGGCAGTGAACTGCGGATCGGACTTGAGAGCATCGGCAAAGCGACTGTAGCGCCCCTGATCGAACTGTCCCTGTTCGTTCTGGAATGCGGGCAGGGTGGTGATATATTTGGCCAATTGATCGTCGGTTGGCGCCGGCAGATGGAGCTCGTTGGCTAGGGCGAGTCCGGCTACGCGTTGGAAGCCATATGTTTGCAATTGATTGCTATTAAGCGCAGGGTAGCCGGCCTTAAGGGTGGAGCTCAGCTCGGCGTCCTGAAAAATCAGACGGTTTTGCGTGTCGTTGCCGAGGTTGCGGCCAAAAAATGGACGCTCGGAGATCTGCCGGTCGGCTTGTCCGATACCAGGCGCGGCGCCGATCGTGAAGATGAACGCGACGATCGTAACCGCGAGCAGGACTGCAAAAATAGCCCTAAAGTGCTTCTGAAAATTGGTCTGAATCCAGGTTATCCACATAAAAAGGTGCATACCGTAGAAATCGGGCGGCGGGTGTCAATCTGCTAAGTCCGCCATCGTAATCCGCCGGAGACTTCCGCGGCGGACACAATTGCGTGAATGATTTGCTGGGTTGGGGGGCGAAGGAAGCGTTGAACTATGAGACGGTCAGCGTGGAGGCCGACGCACGGCCTGAAGACTGGGCCTTCTCCGTGGGCGCGGAGAGGCGATGCACATGCTGGCGGCCAATAGGAACTAATGGTGGTGAAGTGAAAGTGTCGGAGATATTCCGGCTGCGACACTTCCCTCCATCTTCCCAGCTTATTTCAGGCGCCAGTGCCGCAAGGAGGGAATGCGCGCTGGCGTTTGGACGGGAGCGAGGCCGTCCGTAGGATCACAGCGCGAGGGATGCCTTCGTGGGCAGCGGCAGTTCGTCAATGAGTTCGTCGAGGCTCTTTTCGCCGAGGGATTGAGGCAGATGGGCGGCGAGGTTGTCTTGGTATCGTTGCAGTATGGGATCGACGCTGCTGAGAATCTCCCCACTGGGGGACTCGCCATAATTCTCAAAGAGCTGCTTGAACTGCACGAGCGAGATCTTGCCGAGCGGGCGCGCCGGCTGGTACCGGTGCTCGGTGGGGTCGCGGCCTTCACCGGGCGGCAATTCCGTAATCAGGCCGAGTTCACACAGGCGGTTGAGGCTTTCATTGAGCACCTGCGTAGGCACGCGGATGAGATGGGAGATTTCCGTCGTCGAGTAGGGCGGGGCGCAATCCTTGAAACGACGGGCGATCAAGACGAGCACCAGGAGCGACAGGCCTTCGCGGGTTTTTTCGTTGATGCTATGCCATGCGGCCTGACTGCTCCGGTAGTGGACGTTTTGGATTGCATAAGTAATCTGGCCGCCCACCAGCACAAAGAACCAGAAGATGTAGAGGCCGATCATCAGGATGGGCATGATGCCCACCGAACCGTACAGGCTGCGATTCACGAGCACGCGTTTGAAATAGAGGAAGGCGAGATAATTGTTCAGGAACAGCAGTATGGTGACGACGAGCGCCCCGATGAACGCCGCCCTCCACACAACCCTCGTATTGGGCACCGTACGATAGAACAGCGCCAAGAGCAGGCCCAGGATGACAACGGAGGAAGAGGGCAGAAGCCAGGCGAAGAACTGCGCAAATTGATTGCCCAAAGGCAGTTTTTCGAGGAAGACGTTCATGAAGGCCCCAGCCGATAGCAGCGTGAGCGATGTGAAAAACAGCACGGCGCCGAGCGTCACGGCAGTCCAATAATAGACGATGCGAGTGAGCCAGCTGCGACCCCGTCGGACGCCCCAGATGTCATTGAAAGTATTTTCGACGGTAGTGAAGAGCTGGATTACGATAAGCAGGAGAGTGAAAAGCCCGACCGCACCGGCGGTTCCGGAACGGCTGCTCGTGATGAAATGGTTGATCAACTGGACAAGTTCCGGTCCGGACTGGGCGGCGACCGGTTGCACGCCGGATTGGGGTTGGGCTCCGGCTATTGCCGGCGCCTGACCGTACTGAATTCCCCCGGGGCGTGCCTCCGGGGTGGCGCTGCCGCCGGATCGCTCGTATTGGGCAACCTGGGGAGCAATAAACTGGATGATCCGGTTGAGGCTGTGGGCGATCAGCGCGGGATCTTGGCCGCCGAGCGCGAAGCCGGAAATGAGCACGGTCAGGGCGACGAGCGGGCCGAGACTGAGCAGTGAGCTGTAACTCAATGCGGCGGCGCGCACGGCAACATGCATCTCGCGCAAACCAGAACAGGTGATCGAAATCACGCGCACCAGAGCGTAGCAATGCCCCCGGAGCGAGTGATCGCGGCCACTGGCCGCCTGCCAAATATCGCGCACCCAGAAGGTGCGGAGTCGCTCTAGGTTTCGCGGGAGCGGCATGGCGGAAGGAAACCGCGGACGGCCGCGAGAGTCACATCAGCCCCATGCCGGCCATCGCGATGGCTCCGCCGATTCCAACCAGGGCGGCAATCGCGAGGGGGATGTAGCTTAGCAGGATAGTGCAGAAATAGAGACCGGCGGAAGTGGCGACCACCGCCAGCATCGCCGGACTCTGCCCTTGGGTCCAAAAGAGGAAACCTAGAAAACCCAGTCCGAAAACAGCTCGAAAACGGACCAGTGGGTAAAGGCTGATCATGCCGAGGGCAAGCAGCAAGCCGATCGCTAAGTCTATGATGCCTAGAATTATGTAAGGCTGGGCGATGATTTTGCCCACATCGAACGAGGAGATGGTGTCGATGTTGGGCAGGGCGAGTGCTACCGCGCTCAGTATGCAGATCAAGGCTGCGGCTCGAGTGCCCCAGATGGCCGCCTGCATCATGATAACATTCTTGTTCTTGCGGTCCTTGGTGTCATCAGTCTTGCCTTCGGCCGCGGCGAGGAACTGCTCGACGGTGATGGGGGCGTCGCCTTCTTTTTCAACATTGAGCGTCTTAGTCTGGGTGGCCTTGAAGGTAATCTTCTTTTTCTCTGGCCACAGCACGGCCATCAGCTCGGCGTTGCTTTCAATGGTGACCCATTGCTCGCTCGTGGCGTCATAGAAATAGGTTTCCTTGGTAACCCCGCTGGTTTCGGCGAGTGATGTAAGTTGCTCCAAACTGAAGGGGCCGCGCGCGTCCGTATCGTTCGCCCCGCGAATATAGAATTCCTGGGTGGCCATCTTGGATGAGTATGTTGCGCGACAGTGGAGTGCGGGCAAGTGAATTCAAACAGGCTGGTTACATCTTCTTCAAGGGCTGCAGACCGAGCAGCCTGAGGCCGGTTTCCAGCACAAGCAAAGTGCGGGCGCAGAGCAAAACACGGCGGGCCCGCACTGCGGGATCGTCGACGAGCACCTTGTCGGCATTGTAGAAGGTGCTGAACTGGCCGGCCAATTCATAGAGATAGGTGCAGAGATAATGCGGCCGAAGCTGCGCCACCGCCAGGTTGAGCGCCGCGGCGAAGCCCACGAGTTTGCGCGCGAGGTCGAGTTCGGTTCTGGTTTCGAAGGGGGTGGCGCCCACTGTGGACGCGGTAACGTCATTGATCCCGGCCCGGCGGAAAATTGAATGCACCCGCGCCACGGCGTAGAGCAGATAGGGCGCTGTATTACCGTCGAGGCTAAGCATCTTGTCCCACGAGAAAACGTAGTCACTGCTGCGGTTCTGGCTGAGATCCGCATATTGCACCGCTCCGACCCCGATCACCTGGGCGATGGCGCGGCGCTCGGTCTCGGGCATGTCGGGGCTCTTTTCGGTGACCAGTTGGAAGGCGCGTGCGATGGCCTCGCCCAGCAGCTCCTTGAGGCGGATATTGTCGCCGCTGCGGGTCTTGAGCGGTTTGTTGTTTTCGCCGAGCACCGTGCCGAAATCGATATGCTCCAAGCTGGGCAGGTGCCGGGAGGTTTTCTCGAACCATTTTTTAGCGGTCAGGAACAGCTGATCGAAGTGGTCGCTCTGGCGCTTGTCCACGACGTAGAGCACGCCGCGGGCCGCGAAATGTTCGGTGCGGTAGAGGATCGTGGCCAAGTCGGTCGAAGCGTAGTTGGCAGCGCCATCGCTTTTGCGGATGATGAACGGCTGAGACTTAAAGCGTGCATGGTCCGGGTGGAAGACGACGAGGGCGCCCTGACTCTCCTCGGCCAGACCGCACCCGGTGAGCTCGCGGTAGATCCGCTCGACCTTGTCGTTATAGAAACTCTCTCCCAGGATTTCGTCAAAATGGATGCCAAGCTGGTCGTAGATTTGCTGGAATGCGGCGAGGCTGGCAGCATTGATTGCACGCCAGATCGCGAGATTTGCGGGTTCGCCGGCCTGGAGTTGCACGAGTTCCTGGCGCGCGGCTTCGAGCACGGCCGGGTCGGACTCGGCAGCCTGATTGCCGATCTTGTAGAGGCGTTCGAATTCCTCGAGCGGATCGCGGGCCAGTGCAGCGGAGTCGAGGTGGTGTTTGTAAGCCCAGATGAGTTTGCCGAACTGGGTGCCCCAGTCCCCCACATGGTTGTCGCGTACCACTCGGGCGCCGCAAAACCCCAGCATCCGGCCGATTGCTTCCCCAATGACGGCGGACCGCAGGTGGCCGACGTGCATTTGTTTCGCCGTGTTGGGGGAGCTGTAATCGACGATCCAAGTCTGACCAGCATATCCGCTGGATGCCGCGCTTGCGCGCATGTGTTCCTCTGAGTCATGGTCCTGCAGCCAGGTCAAAAGCGCCGCGGGCTTGAGCTTGAAATTGATGAATCCGGGACCCGCGATACTGATGTCGAAATAGGGGTTAAGCTCATCAATCTGCGCCACAAGCTGCTGCGCCAAGGCACGCGGATTCAGACGTTCGCGTTTTGCATATGCCAAGACGCCGTTGGCCTGGAAGTCCCCGTGCATCGGTTCAGCCACCCGCACCTCGGGCTGAAAGCCTCTGTCCGCCAGGTTCAATTTTGCAGCGGCTGAGCGCAGAACCGACTCGATGATATCGGCAAGGTTGAATGATACGGCCATCCGGCCAATCAAGAATCGCGCTTGGCTTTGAGCAAGAAGGATTTTCGCGACAATATTATGGAATGCCGATATTCCATCGGAGTCGCATCTATTGGAGGGGCAAAACTGATTTTACAGGGTCTGGAGGTAAAATTGTCTCGACAAAAACGACAAAACCCTTTGGATTGACGCATTTTACGAGAATACAATACGTCTGACACTCCTGTAACAACGATGCGAAAACGTCCAATTCCTACGCGCCGATTCATCAAGCCCACATTCACTTTTCTTATCGAGAAAAAGCGCGATGGCGGTGAGTTCACCCAGGAAGAAATCCGCTATATCATCGACTCCACCCTCGACGGAGAAATGCCGCAGCATCAACTCGCTGCGCTGATGATGGCGATATACTTCCAGGGGATGTCTGCGCAGGAGACAGCGATTCTGACTGAGGAAATGATGCTGTCCGGTGAGGTCATTGATCTCTCGCATATCAGCAAGCCCAAGATCGACCGGTACTCCACTGGAGGTGTTGGCGACAAGACCTCCTTGGTGCTCGCATCGCTGGCCATGGCCAGCGGCGTCGTGGTCCCGATGATGGTCGGCGTCGAGCAGGAATATGTGATCAACACGCTCGACAAACTCTGCGCCATTCCCGGGTTCAGACCGCAAGCCACGATCCCGCATTTTGTCGATCAGCTCATGCGGGTCGGCGGCGCGATTGTCCAGCAGAGCGAAGAACTTGCGCCGGCAGACAAGAAACTTTACGAACTGCGCAAGAGTACCGGTACGATACCCAGCCTGCCGCTCATCACCGGCAGCGTCCTCTCCAAAAAGCTGGCCGAGGGAGCCGAGGGTCTCGTCATCGACGTGAAATGGGGCAATGGCTCCTTTATCAAGGATCTCGAGCAGGCCAAACAACTCGCCCGTTCCATGACGCGCGTCGGCCGATCGATGAAACGCCGGTGCGTCGCATTAGTCACGGACATGAATCAGCCGCTGGGAGACAGCGTTGGCACTTCGCTCGAAGTGAAGGAGGCCATCCAGTTGCTCAAGGGCGAGGGTCCCGACGACATGAAGGAACTGGTAATCAAGCTCGGGATGGAAATAGTGCGCCTCGCCGGTGTCGCTGGTTCTACTTTGTCGGCGAAACAGACGGTGCAACGACACCTGAGTGACGGCTCGGCGCTCGAGAAATTCAAAGGGATGATCAAGGCGCAGGGGGGAGACGCGACTTTCATCGACCATCCGGAAAAATTTCCGACAGCGAAGCACATCCGCAAGCTGCCGGCCCCGAAACGTGGCTACGTGCACACCATCAATGCCGCGATGATCGCACGGGGCGTCTATTTGCTCGGCGCGGGCAAGGACGCGCTGCATCACGGTCGGATCGACCACGCGGTAGGTGTATCTGAGATTAAAAAAGTCGGCACCCAGGTCAAGCAGGGCGAGCCACTCATGATGATCCATTACAACGATGAGGCCAAGCTCGAGCAGGCGCTGGAGTACTTCAAGAGTGCCTATCGTCTCGCGCCGAAGCGTCCCGTCCCGCCCCCGCTCATTGTCGAGCGCGTGGCCTGAAGCAGACATTGGCGGAAAGCTTGGTGGAGGTGGATGCCTGGAATTGCTGAGGCAGCGCTGTCGCTGCCCTGCATTTCCAGCTCCGGTCTCTTCACATCCTTTATCATGTGCGACGGAATCCGTCCTGCGGGGATGTCGCCCTCGGCAATCGACCGGTCCGTCTGGTCCAAGCCATGGACATGGACGCAGTTGAAATTTGCCGGTCTCCAGCCGGCCATATTCCCACGCATGCTCGGCGAGGTGTCGCGCGGCGACCGTCCGGACGATCTGCTGACGGTCTATGGCAAGTTTGGCAATCGCGTCGGCGCAGGGCACTTCAATCCGCGCGCGCCAAGATGCCGCTCCGCGTGGTCGTCCACTCCGCGGATCTGGTGGGAGAGGAGTGTTTCGACCTGGCTATCCGGCGGGCCGTCGCGCTGCGGAGGAACCTGTTCAAGATCGACGCACGGGGCAGCGCCTGCCTGGTAATCAATTCGAACGGTGACGGGATCAGCGGCCTGACGGCCGACCGCCACGCCGACGTGCTCTGCTGTGATGCGTGCAGCCCCCGGTTGAAACGGGTGCACGCCGACATTTCCGCCTGCGCGCGGCGGATGCAGAAAAACGGCGGGCCGTTTGACGCGGTGATGTGCAATCCGCCCAGATTTGTGATGACCTGCGAACCCGCCGGCGCCGCCGAAGTGCATGCGGAAATACGCGGTTCTGAAGCAGACTGTCGCCAGCCTCGTAAAGCCCGGCTCCCTATTCGTCACATGCTCATGCTCGGATCTCGTTTCGTTGGAACCCTTTGAGGAGTGCGTCACCAAGGGTGTGCACCGGGTGAACCGCCGGTTGCAGATCCCTGACCGTACAAGCGCCGGACCCGATCATCCCGTTAACTCCAACTGCCTCGAAAGCCGCTACCTAAAGGTCCTATATGGGCACGGGTAGTGTAATTCGGGAGCCCATGAAACCGATATTTGGCCCTCAGTCAGCCCAGGTCAGGTTGCACTTGTTCCCAACTGGTTCCGGCGGCAGCTTTGGGAACAAGCGTGAGCCTGAATCGCTGCGGCGTCAGCGGCTATAGTTTTGAGTGCGAGCCGTCGCAGAATGGCGGTTTTTTGGTGTGTTTGCATCCACACCACGCCGCGCGTTTGGTTTCCGTGAACTCGATTTTATGAGGGACGAAGCCCGTCCCCTTGTGTGAACCATCGCAGAATGGCTGACCTTTAGAATGTCCGCATGTGCACCAGTAGTAGGTGCCCGCGGGAGTTTCCTTCACATAAGGTGACTTCTGGGCGATGTTCGGTTTATTCATCTTGAATACAAGGGTTAATGGTTGCGTTGGCAAAGGCCCTCGAGCCGAAGGGAGGGACAGATGAATTATCCGAGTGTTTTTTTATCGGGCTAGGTCCCGTGGCACAAGTGGAATCCGAGGTGGTCCGCTCCAATCTTGAGTTCATGCAGGAGTCTCCTGCCACCGGCTCGGGCCCGTGGTACGATGGCAGCAAGCCGGCATGCACAACCCCGTAATCAACGCGCAACCGGCAAGATTGCGTGCATGGTGGGGTAAGGCGGCACAACTTTAGGCAGCCTCTGGAGGCGGAGCCGGAAAATCAGAGGACATTTTGCATTATACGCCATCCTTAAACAATAGGCTGCGACGCGCTTTATGCCCGCTGAATAGCAGCGGAGCTGGGCGAACAACTTCGAGCGGATTTATGAAAAAACCGGAGCGGCTGCCCCGGTTGCCGGTCGAAAAAGATGCGACGGCCGATCAGGCGCGGCCGAGGTAGGAGGAGTCGGCGGTGCTGACGCGGATAACGTCGCCTTCCTTGATGAACAACGGCACCGACACCACGAGGCCGGTTTCGCAGGTGACCGTCTTTTGGACGTTACTGGCGGTGTCGCCGCGGATACCCTCGGGGGCGTCGGTCACCTTGAGTGACACCGCGGAGGGCAGGTCGATAGTGACCGGACGGTCGTCGACAAAGAGCACCTCGACCTTGCCATTGGCGACAAGATAATTCTTGGCGTCGCCGATCATGGTGGCGGTGAGTTCAATGGTTTCGTAGGAAACAGGATCCATGAAGGCGAAGGTGTCGCGGTCCGCGTAGCTGAATTCGAGAGTGCGGCGGTCGGTCTGCAACACTTCGACCGGATCGGGGGAATTGAAACGCTGCTCAAGTGATTTGCCATACCGGAGATTACGCATTTTCACTTGGACGAAAGCGCGCAAATTGCCCGGCGTGCGATGCTGCGTCTCCATAATGAGATGAGGCTCACCGTTGAATTTGATGACTTGGCCTTTGCGGAGGTCGTTGGCGGACGGCATAACTAATCGTGCGGTTGCGGTTTTGTGTTGTTAAAGGGTACAGGAATACCGGCGGGCTTTCGCAGTTGTCAACACGCCACTCCATGAGCGGTGCATCTTTCTGGCCGGACAGAAGGCAGTCCACCTAAGTCCGGAGGATTTGAGGCGGCAACGCCGGTGCTATCACGACCGGCCCCGCTGAATCTCCAAGCTTGTCATTTCCAAGCTCTTTCCGACACTGCGCCCTTATTCAATGAAGCAACGCACCCTTCTGCGTGAGGTATCCATCAAGGGCAATGGCCTCCATACCGGCGATCCCGTGGTGATGACCATGAAACCGGCACCTGCGAACCACGGCATCGTGTTCAAGCGGATCGATCTGCATGGGCAACCTGAGATCAAGCCTCGCATCGATCTCGTGACCGACCTCGTGCGGGCCACAACCATCCAGAGCGGTCATGCCAAGATTAATCTCGTCGAGCACGTGCTTAGCGCGCTTCACGGCTGTGGCATCGACAATGTGCTCATCGATATCAACGCCAGCGAACCGCCCATCATGGATGGCTCGGCCCGGCCGTTTGTGAATGCCCTCCAGCAAGCCGAGCCCGTCGAGCAGGACGTCGAGCGCGAGCAATTTACACTGACCGATCCGGTGTCGGTTTCGCGCGGTAATTCGTCCATCATCGCGCTGCCGTTTGAAGGGCTGAAAATTTCCTGCACTTCAGCCGATGACCGCGGCATCCACACCCAGCATCTGTCGCTGACCGTCGAGCCCGATGTGTATGTGACGCAGATCGCCGCCGCCCGTACCTTTACCATCTACGAGGACATCGAGGAACTCCTCAAGCTGGGCAAGATCAAGGGCGGCAGCCTCGATTGCGCCGTGGTGATCAAGGGCGACAAAATCATCTCAAAGGAGCCATTGCGCTTTAAGGACGAGTTCGTGCGCCATAAGATTCTCGATATCATCGGGGATCTCGCCCTGCTCGGTGTGCCACTCAAGGCGCATATCGTGGCGACACGGCCAGGCCACGCCATCAACGCCGAACTGACAAAGCTGCTTTTCGAGAAATACGATGCGTGGAAAAAAGGCGGGAAAAAGCCGACCAAGCCCAAGGGGCCGGCCGCCACGCTGGCGGCCGAGACCCAGTTGGACATTCGCCGCGTGCTCGACACGGTGCCGCATCGGTATCCTTTTGTCATGATCGACCGCGTCGTCGAGATCAAGGGCAACGACGAACTTCTGGCGCTGAAGAACGTGACGATTAATGAGCCCTATTTTCAGGGGCATTACCCGGGCAATCCAGTCATGCCCGGGGTCATGCAACTCGAAGCCATGGCGCAGGCGGCGGGCATCCTGCTGCTCCAGCGCGCCAGCATCGAAGGCAAGACCGCCTTGTTCATGAGCTGCGACAAGGTCAAGTGGCGCAAGCCGGTGCGCCCCGGTGACCAGTTGCTCATCAATGTCAGGCTCACCAAGAGCCGCGGCAACAAGATCGCCTGCGCCGAAGGCTCCTGCAGTGTCGACGGGCAGGTGGTTTCGTCGGCCGAACTCATGTTCGCTCTCGTTGACGAGTCCGAGGTCAACTAGCCATGGCCAGACAGATTCATCCCACGGCCATCGTAGAGCCGCAGGCGGAACTAGGCGACGAGGTGGTGGTCGGGGCCTATGCCTACATCGGAGGGCAGGTCGTGATCGGGGACGGCACCGTGCTGCATCATCACGCCACCGTGCAGGGCAACACGCGCATGGGAAAGCAAGGTGAGGTATTCCCCTTCGCCTGCATCGGCATGAAGACGCACGACCTGAAATACAAGGGCGGCGAGCCGGGTTTGATCATCGGGGACCGCAATGTATTCCGCGAATTCACCTCGGTACACATGGCGACGAAGGACGGCGAGTTAACACGCATGGGCGACGACAACGTCATCCTGGCCTACAGCCATATTGCCCACGATTGCATTGTCGGCAACCACTTCGTGATGAGCAGCCAGGCGGCCTTGGCGGGCCATGTGATCGTGGAAGACCACGTCAACATCGGCTGGGGAGCCGGCGTACATCAATTCTGCCGGATCGGAATGTACGCCATGCTCGGCGCGATGGCCAAGGTCGTGCAGGATGTGCCGCCGTACGTCATTGCCGATGGCAACCCGGCGGTGGTACGCTCGATCAACAAGGTGGGGCTTGAGCGCAGCGACTTCACCGTCGCGCAGCTCGAAGCCATCAAGCAGATCTTCCGCACAGTCTACCGGCAGGGTCTCAATCGAGCGCAGGCTCTTGACGCCCTTCGGGCGCATGCGCTGGCCGAGACGCCGGAATTCAAGCATTTCCTGGCCTTTGCGGCCAGCAGCCAGCGCGGATTCGCGCCGAGCCGGTAGGAGGTGCTGGATGGCGACGGGACTGCCCGAGGGGCGGGCCGCCTTCCGCGGCTGGAGTGGGACCCAAGTAGTTAAGTGGTCTGTCCCCCGCGCGCGGCATCGATCTGCCGCAGGTACTCGAACGAATAAAGCCCCGTGCGGTGGCCGTCGCTGAAATCGAACCGCAGCGCGTAGTTGCCGACCAACTCCCAGCCAAGCACCTCGACGCCGTCATAATCCTTGGGTTTGTCACTGCCGCCATAGCGGTTGCCAAAAATATCCTGTTCGCCGCGCGTTTCCGCACTTGGCGATGAGGCCCGCAGATATTCGAAGGGCAGGTAACTCTCACGGCCATCATCCCAGAGAATGGCTACTTCGCGACCGATCAGCTGGACATTGGTGGGCGTTTGCATGGCGTGGCGCAGCTTTCAAAACCAATCTTTGGTGTAAAACCAAAGCGGACCACTGTTCCGCGAGATGTCGAATGCTGGAAACCCGAAAGTGGTGGCCCAGGGCGGAATCGAACCGCCGACACAAGGATTTTCAGTCCTCTGCTCTACCAACTGAGCTACCGGGCCAGAAACGAAAGGGGGCGAGTTAAAAGGGCCGCCGGAGGGCGCGTCAACGGGAATTTCGAAACGGGCTTCTCTTCACCGAGGGAAGCTCGGGCAGCAACTCGAAAATGAAGAGGTTCACGACTGGTGAAGGAATAACCAACTTTCGAATCATATCACCTGCTGTTTTCTTCGCTGCTTGTGCCCTCTGTCTCGGGCGGCAGGGGAGGGGCCTGATTCTTGATCTCCTCGATGATAGCCATGATTTCGTCCCGGAACTGCGCCGAGGATTCGATCCGGCCCCAGCCACCCGTCCCCTGAAATACGCCGCTGTAGACCGAATCGAAATAGGTCACCATCAAATGCGGAATCCGCCGATCGTTCAGCACAGCATCCAACAATTGAGCCTCAACCTCGTTGTCTAGGGTAGCGATCTTTTCGAATCTCTGGTCGGAGTCTTCGGCTGGTGAAATATTTTTGTCGCTCACAAGTGGCAACCTACCCGCCGATCGATAAGGATCAATTTCCCTTTTCTTGGACAAATTCATGACAGGGGGCTGTTGATTGGCGGCAATCGCGATCATGACCGGCCACGCAACGGCTCTGCCGTGGGCAATGGGCATCATCTCTTCGTAACATTTCACAATGATTTTTAGAGATGTAAATTTACAAATGTGTCGGCCGTGAGGTGCGCCAAGGTGTCGATTTTTATAAAAAGCCGCGCCAAAATGGCGTCATGAGCAAATCCCGCTGGACAGAGTGCGCATCGTTCTCCTTGGTGCGCGCCCCTTTTTCGACTTTATGATGACCAGAATGATAATCCGCCTAATGCCTGTCACAGCTGCGCTTGGCCTTCTTGGCACGGCTGCCGCGCGGGCGTCGGACCGTTGGGAAACACTGCAGGCCATCCATTGGGTCGAGAACCCGAACAATGAGACCCGCGTCGGGGCACATGGCGAGATGGGGCCATACCAATTCCGGGTGGCGACTTGGCGCATGCATACTTCCCGGCCGTTTTCGCTCGCGATGCAGCGCAAGCATGCCGACGAGGTAGCGGTCAAACACTATGAATGGATCAAGGCCGGTCTCGAGCGTGCTGGCATTCATGCCGGTCCATTCAATATCGCATTGGCGTGGAATTGCGGCCTCGATGCCGTCGTGACCGGCCGTGTGCCGGCCGTGAGCTATGGCTATGCCGAACAGGTTCAGAATCTGGTGGAAAAATTGAAGCAGCAGAAGCGTTTGGCGGCAGCAAGTGATCCGGCGCCCGAAGGCAGTTTCACGGTGTCCTGGACGCGTTTCGACATTCTCTCAAACGAGACGTGGTTCAATGTCCCGACCGGCGGTCCGCGCTATGAAATCTCAGCTTACCAGGGGGCAATGTACTGCCCGCAGGGAAGCTGACAGCGTCTGATACCGGCCGAGAAACTTCTTGGCGCGACGCTATCCGGCGTCTCAAGATGGCGGTGCGTCCATGAGCACCCCGACAGGCACAACTCTTCGGCAGATCTGGTGGGTGCCTTTGGTCTGCTTCGGGCTGGCTTGGGCCCTGAACTACACGGAAGTAATTAAACAGCTTGAGCGTCATACGCTCGACTGGCGCACCAGGGCGCGCACTCATTACCAGAAGCCGCCCGATCCCCGACTGGCGGTCGTGCTTTTTGAGGACGATACCGAGGCTCTGCTGAGCCAGCCCTGGCCTGTGGATCGGCAGTATCATGCACAAATGACCCAGGTGCTGGCTCTGGCGGGGGCGAAGATGGTGGCGTGGGACGTGATTATGGATGTTTCCCGCGAGGGGGATGGAGACGGGGCTTTCGCACAGATTGCGCAGGCTGCGAATGAGGCGGGCACTACGGTAATTTCCGCAGCAGTGACGAATTCAGAGCCGACGGATTCCTCTCCTGGGAGGGAGGGACCGACCAAAGCGTTGAAGCAGGTCGTGGGCGATAGCAGCAGGGTGAAGGGCGATAAATACGCGTTTATTCCATATCCGCTTTTGCGGGCCGTGAGTCTGTATGGTTTTGCCGATATGCCGCCGGGGCCCGATGGAATCCGTCGCAACATCCCGCTAGTGGTGCGGGTGGGGAACGAACTGTATCCCACTTTATCGCTGCAAACCTTGCTGGGCTACTATGGCGTCAGACCGGACGACGTGCGAGTGGAGTTAGGACGGGCCATTACATTCAAGGCATTGGGACGCACGGTGCGGCTGCCGATCGATGATCAGGGTGATTTTCTGCTGAATTATCGCTTCGACCAAACCGGCCGTGCTAGTGACATCCCGGTTTACAGCTATGGGGCCATACTGGTCGCCCTCAGCGAAGTGCATCTTGAGAATAAAACACCCGAAAATCCGCCGCCGGACCTGAAGGATAAGATTGTCTTCATCGGGCAGACCGTGACCGGCAAGGCTGACGCGGGCCCGAGCCCGTTGCGCGATCTGACACCGCTCACGTTTTTTGTGGCCAATATGGTGAACAACGTGCTGGCCGACGATTTCGCGTGGCAGATGCCGGACTGGATCGTGTGGCTGGTCGCGGTGTGCTTCACGTTGGGAGGCATATTTCTTGGTGTGAGACGCTCCGTCTGGTTCATGGGTTTGATCACCTTTACGGGATTGGCGGGTTACACCGCGCTCTGTTTTTGGGGCTGGATGGCTGCGAGCTGGTGGTTGCCTTGGATCTGGCCGGAAATTGGTTTTGTTTCGTTGCAGAGTTACCTCATCGGTCGACGCGTGCTAGAGGAGCAGCGGGCAAAGCAGGAGATAAAAGGCATGTTCGGTTCTTACGTCTCACCGCAACTCGTCGAGCGCCTGATCGAATCAGGCCAGCGTCCCAAGCTCGGCGGCCACGAGGAGGAAATCACGGCGTACTTCAGCGATATTCAGGGTTTCTCAACGTTTTCGGAAAAACTACCGCCGAATCGTCTCGTCGAACTGATGAATGAATATCTCACCGCCTGCACTGACATCGTGCAAGAGGAGGGTGGCACGCTAGACAAATACATCGGTGACGCCGTCGTAGCCATGTTTGGGGCGCCCATAGCGTTGCCCGATCACTCCTACCGCGCCTGCGTCGCCACCCAGCGGGTCCAACGCAAACTCGCTGAACTGCGAGCGAAGTGGCAAAGCGAAGGAGACCAGTGGCCCGAGGCCGTTCGGCATATGCAATCGCGCATCGGCCTGAACAGTGGCCGATGCATCATTGGGAACATGGGCAGCCGTACCCGGTTCAATTACACGATGATGGGGGACGACGTAAATCTGGCAGCGCGCATGGAATCTGGTGCGAAAAGCTGGGGTGTTTACACGATGTGCACGGAAGCGACCAAGCACGCATGCGAACAGCATGGTCGTGACCGGCTGGTGTTTCGTCCCCTTGGTCGGATCGTGGTCAAAGGCCGCACCCAAGCAGTGCCGATCCACGAAATTGTGGGGCTAAAGGAAAATCTGGCTCCGACCGTGCCCGAGTGCCTTGGGCTCTTTTCCCGTGGGTTGGATTGCTACTATGCGCGTGACTGGGACGGTGCTATAGCGCTGTTCGGGCAGAGCGCGCGGCTCGAGCCGAACATTCCTGGCCGGACACCCGGGGTGGTGAGCAATCCCTCCCTGGTGTACATGGAGATTGT
>JAQUYL010000010.1 GCA_028691845.1 Opitutaceae bacterium | reverse complement strand
GGTAAATCCGCATCTCAGAGTTGCTTTCGCACCGGACGATGCGGTATCCTGGCAGCGTTAGTTCAATCATTGCAGGGGACATGGTGGCTTAATTACCACATGTCCCCAATCTTTGATGAAGAGCCCTGTTTTTCCGGCCCCACTGAACTAAGATCTTGCCCCGGTTGATATTGCTGGGTGTCCCCCGCGCGGCTAATGCGGCCAATGCGGTTTCCTGCGGTCCCTCGTTAATGTTCCCATTTGCGTGTCTGAAATGCGGCCTTTTGATTTGCATCCGGCGTGAACCGGGTTTCTTTGGCGTCTGTCAGTAGCTTTTCACTTGACGTGAATCCGCCTTTTTAGGCCGCCTGATCCGCTACCGTTTACTGAGCCAGCGCTGGGGTTAGTTTGGCCGGGTTGGGCGCAGTTTTGGTGGGGACCTCATGGCTCGCTCGGTGAAGGCTGCCGGAGCAGGCGCGGAGCGGAGAATAGGTCCGGCGCGACGATCGGCCGATCCCTTGCCTGCGTGCGGGCCGGGGCGCGGCCGTTAGCCGGCCTTACGCTTGCCGCCGGCGACGGAAGCGGCGCCAACCTGCCAGAAGGGTGAGGAGTCCGAGGAGGGTGGCCCCGTAGGTGGAGGGCTCGGGGACCGGGGAGATTTCGCGATTCCACGGGAGCCACCTGGTGTCGTCGGCGACGAAGGCGGGCGGATTGAAAGTGATCTGGTTCATTGGGGGCAGCCCCTTGTCGAACACCGCCCCGGTCCAGTTCTGGGCATACCAGTAATCGGTCATGTCCTGCCAGTTGGTGACGGTCACGGAAACGCCCGCTCCAATGTCGAGGTTGCCCAGGACGCTCAGGAGGGAGGCTCCGCCGAAATCGATCGTGATGGTCCCGGTGCCCGTCAGGGTCAGATTGTTCAGGTAGATGCTGGCGCCGCTGAGCAGCAGGGTGGGATTGGACGAGGCGGAGATGGTCAGGTTGAAGTTGTTGGCTGCCGCGCCCGAGTCGCCGCTGCTGGCGGAGAAGAGCAGGGAACCGGCGTTGAGAGCAAGCGTGCCGCCGGCAAAGCCGGCCCCGCTGTTGAGGTCGCTCCCGAAGGTCAGCTGGCCCGAGCCCTGCTTTGTGAAGGTGCCCGTGCCCGCGAAGGTGCCAGAGAAGGTGGTGTTGCTCGCGTCCCCGGCAATGAGCTGGCCGGTGCCGATGAGGACGCTGCCGGCCCCTGCCAGGGAGCCGATGGTGGCGGTCTGGCTGCCGAGATCGAAGCTCGCCCCGGAGGCCACGGTCACCGCGGTGCCGTGCGGCATGGCATCGTTGGCGCCCAGCAGCAGCTTGCCGGCGCTGACCGACGTCGCCCCGGTGTAGTTGTTGCCTGCGGCCCCGAGGGTGAGCGTGCCGCCGCCGTCCTTGGTCAGGCCGCCGGCGCCGATGCCGACCGTGCCGGCGATGGTGGTGTTGCCGGCGCCGCCCACGGTGAGCGTGGTGCCGGAACCGGAGACCGAGCCGTTGAGCGCCAGGGTGCCGGCATCGGCGTTGATCCGGGCGCTGGAGCCGAGCGTGACGTTGCCGCCCCAGATATTGTTGCCCGAAACGCTGCGCAGCGCCCCGTCGTTGGCGATGCCGGTGCCGTTGAGCGTGAGCGCCTCGCTGGCCACGGTGATGTTGTTCTGGAGCTGCAGGGCAGCGCCGCTGGCCACGGTCGTGCCGCTGGCGCTCGAGCCCAGCGCATTGCCGCTTTGGATGTTGAGGACGCCGGCGTTGACGGAGGTGGCGCCGCTGTAGCCGCTGTTGGCTCCGGAGAGCGTGAGGGTGCCCGCCCCGGCCTTGACCAGCTGGGCAGAGGGGCTCACGCCGACATCCGCAAGGGAGCTGGAAACCGAAAGGGTGCCGCTGTTGACCGTGAAGGTGCGGGTGGGGGCATTGAGGTTGAGCTGGAACGTGTCGATGGAGGAGGTGCCCGAGGAAGTGACGTCGCCGCCCAGGTAGAGGGTGCCGGCGTTGCCCGTGTCGGTCACCTTGCCGCTGCTCAGGGCCAGGGAGCCGATGGTTTCCGTCTGGCTGTTGAGATCGAAGGTGCCGTTGCTGTTGATCGTGAAATCCGCGGTGTGGCTGATCACATCGCTGGCGGCGGGGGTGGCCCCCTGGCCCATTTGCAGTCTGGCGGCATTGGCTGAGCCGTCGCCGATGACGACGCTGCCCAGGATGCCGTTCTGGGCATAGGCGGAGGTGTCGACAATGAGGGTGCCGGAATTGATGGTGGTCGTGCCCGTGTAGGTATTCTGGTCGCCGTAATAGGTCACGGTCCCGCCGGTTGGACCGTTGATGGTCACCGCCCCGGTGTCGCCGCCGGTCTGGCCGACCTGGGAGTTGAAGTAGAGGCTGCTGCCCGAGCCGACATTGAGCGTGAGGGTGTTGCCGGCGAGATTGACGGCATTGGCAAAGGAGGTGCCGTCGCCGATGGTTCCCTGGCCGGCCGTGGAGGTGATCGTCGCCGCCGAGCCCAGCGAGATGTCTCCCGCCCAGGTGTTGTTGCCGCTGAGATTGTTAAGCGCACCGGCACTGGCCGCGCCGCTGCCGTTGAGGGTCAGCGCCTCGCCCGTCACCGTGATGTTGCCCTGCAGGGCGAGCGTGGCCCCGCTGGTCACCGAAGTGGCGCCGGCACTTGTGCCCAGTGCCGTGTTGCTTGCCGCCACCAGGGTCCCCGCCGCCACGCTCGTTGTCCCGCTATAGCTGTTGGTGCCCGAAAGGGTCAGAGTGCCGGTACCCTGTTTGGCCAGGTTAAGCGCGGCGCCGGAGCCGGAATCCTGGATGACTCCCGAGAACGCGGTGCTGGCGGCATCCCCCACGGTCAGGGTCTTGTTGGCGGAGGCGGTGGTGAGGTCCACGGTGCCGGAGCCGGAGAGCGATCCGATCTGGGCATCGTAGTTGTTCAGATTGAGAGTGGCTCCGGAGGCAATCGTCAGGGCGGTGGCGGTGGGCAGTGCATTGTTCGCGTCGTATCGGACCGTGCCGGCGGCAATCGTGGAGGTACCCGAGTAGGTGCTGGCGTCGGACAACGCGACCGTGCCCGTTCCGGTCGAGGTTGTGCCGAAGGTGAGATTGCCGCTGCCGGCGATGATCCCGCCATAGGAGAGGGTTTGACTGGTGTCGGCCGTGATGTTGCTGTTGGTGGCTTCGGTGAGCGTGATCCCGCGGTTGGCCGCCAGAGTGAAGCCCGCCGTGGCCTCGAGCGTGCCGCCACCCAGGGTGATATTGGCTGAAGTGACGCTGCCGGGCACGGCTCCGAGATTGGTGTCGGCGGAAATCTTCAAGATGCCGGCATTGATCGTGGTCGTGCCGCTGTAGGTGTTGGCGGCGTTGCTCAGCGTGTTGGTGCCGCCGGCCACCAGGATGTTGCCGGTGCCGCTGATAGCGCCGCTGGATATGATGCCGCCAGTGGCGGTCGCGCCGCCCAGCGTGAGGGTGTTGGCGCCGAGACCAATCGCCTCGGACAGCGTGAGCTGCGAATCGGTGGCAGCCCCGACGGTGGCGCTGCCCGCGAGGGTGATCGGCCCCGCGATCGTATTGGTGCCCGAAATGTTGTCGATTGCCCCGTTGCGGCCGGCGGCGCCAGAGCCGGCGATGGAAAGGGTCTGGCTCGAATCGAGCGTGATGCCGCCTTGAATCCCGAACGTGGCCCCCGAGCTGATCGTGTCGGTATGGGCGGTGGTGCCGAGGGCGCTGGCGTTGGCCGCGATCAGGGTGCCCGCACTGACGGTGGTGACGCCGGTATAGGTGTTGGCACCCGAGAGCGTGAGCGTGCCAGTGCCATCCTTGGTGACGGTGCGGGCTCCGGTGCCGATGATGCCGGAGACCGTGATGTCACCCTCCCCGCCCAAGGTGAGGTTCCGCGTGCCACTGATGCCGCCTGAAATCGTCAGCGTGCCGGCGTCGGAATTGATGCGACTGGCGCCGCTTAGAGTGATGGATCCGGCCCATTCATTGGCGCCGCTGACATTGCGCAGCGCGCCGCCAGTCGAGACGCCGGTGCCGGTGATCGTGAGCGCTTCCCCTGAGACGGTGATGTTGTTGGCCACTTCAAGCGCCTCGCCCGTGGAGACCACGGTGCCACCGGCGCTGCTGCCGAGGGCGGTGGCATTCTCGATCCGGATGGCACCCGCGTTGATATTGGTCGTGCCGCTGTAGGTGCTGGCGCCAGAGAGAGTGAGCGTACCCGTTCCGGTGGATTTGGTCAGGCCTCCCGTACCACTGATCGTGCCCGAAAACGTCGTGGAACCGTCGCCCGAGACCGTCAGGGTGCCGCTGCCCAGCGTGATGCTGCCCGCGCCGGCAATGGTGCCAAGAGTGTCCGAGGTCCCGTTCAGGTCGTACGTGCCCCCGGAGTTGACCGTCAGTGCATTATCGTCGGTCAAACCATCGGCGCCACCCAACCGAATGGTGGCTCCGCTATTGATGGTCGTGGGGCCGGTATAGGCTTGATACGCAGCGATGATGACGGTGCCAGCTCCGTTTGCCGTCAGGCCGCCGGTGCCTCTGACCGACGCGCCCAAAGTGACGGTCGACGTTCCGCTCGCGGCCAGACCGAGAGTCAGCGTATAGGCGTTGAGATTGATGGCACTATTGAAGGTGAGCCCGCCGCCGTTGGCCGTGGTCTGCCACGTTTGACTGCTCCCCAAGGCGAACTTGTTGGCAAACGTCTGGGTGAGGCTGCCTTGGTTGTCGATGCCGATACCGCTGACACCATTTATCGTCAGGGTGCGATTGCTGCCGGTGAAAGACTCCGCGTCGCTGCCGCTCGTGAAAACAATTTGGCCTACCGACGTGTTGGCTTTGATTTGGGGGGTTTTGGCAGTGTTCGTGTTGAATTGGGCGATGCCATTGGTCGTGTTGGGCACGCCGTTGCTCCAGTTGGCCGCCGTCGCCCAATATTTGCCGCTGCCGCCACCAGTCCAGTTGGTGACGGTCTGGGCAGGAATCGACACCACGTAAAAAAGCAGGACGACGAGGCCTGCCAACAGGCTATTCATGAACGCAGCCACAGACGGCGTAGGAAGCGTTGTCGATGGGCCTGAGCATCGCGCTTTCACAATGCTAATAAATAAGGAAAACACCCTAGAGTCAAACGGATTCCTTGGGGAGGTCGGAACGGCGCACGCCGAGAATCTCAAGCGCCTCATCTGCATGCTAATGAAAGCAAAAGGATTGCCGATTTTGGCATCCAGATTTGGGTCCATTTGACCTGATAATAAATGGTAAATCAGTGCTCCAGTGATGGCGATAAAGCTTGCCGGAAAGGACCATGCCAACCGGCTTTGCTTAGCCTGCGTCTCCAGCGCCCGGCGGGTGGTTACGTTCCGAGGGCAGTCCGGTACAAGCGCGGAACACGTTTCGTGACAGAACAAAGTGTTTCCCAGGAAATGGAATCCGACCATTCGCTGAATTCGGTAACGGTGATTTGCTCCGGGCCCTGCCGTCCGACCAAAGTGGCCTGGTCTCCGCAGTGCAGGTCCACCGGCAGATCGGTGACGTCCACTATGGTCTGATCCATGGTCACGCGACCGAGCACAGGGCAGCGGTGTCCGTGAATGAGCACTTGGGCCCGGTTGCTGCAGGCGCGGGCGATGCCATCGCCGTATCCGGCCGTCAATACGGCGACGCGCGAATCGCGGCGCAGAGTGTGCGTGCGCCCGTAACTGATGCTGGTGCCGGCGGGCAGGCGCTTGATCAAGCCGACGCGGGTGTGGAAGCTGAACACCGGCTCGGTATGCACGCGTGCGAGCATGGAATGGGGATGGGGCAGAATGCCAAACTGCAACAGGCCCACGCGGACGGCGTTAAACACGCTGCCGCCAGGAGTGGTTTCGAGGCCGGCGCTGTTGTCGGCATGGATAAGGAGGGATTGAGGATCGAGCCCGGGGCACCGGGCGATAGCATCGAGGAAGCGCTGCCGCTGCAGTCCGGTGAAGGCGAGGTCCTCATCGGCGCTGGAGAAATGCGTGAACACCCCGGAGAGACGCACGCCTTGCGAGGCGCGAAGACGCTCGTAAAGCGCGGGAGTGTCCTCGTGCCAGACGCCGAGGCGGCCCATGCCCGTATCGATCTTCAAGTGCACGGCGATG
Source organism: Opitutaceae bacterium (assembly GCA_028691845.1). Taxonomy (GTDB): domain Bacteria; phylum Verrucomicrobiota; class Verrucomicrobiia; order Opitutales; family Opitutaceae; genus JAQUYL01. The sequence continues at coordinate 117,001 of JAQUYL010000010.1, read as the reverse complement.
GGACGGCCGGCGGCGCGGCCGACGGCGTCGAAGCGGGCGAGTTCCTCCGTCGAGGACACGGTGGCGGCGAGGTCGTATTCCGCGAGGTGCGCATCCTCCTCGGGAAGGACCGGGCTGAGCATCAGGATGGGCCAGTTCGGACTGAGCTCACGGATGGTCGTGGCCTCGGTGATGTTGGCGACTGCGAAAAGATCGGCGCCGGCGTGCATGAGATGAGCGGCGGTCTGGGGCAGGCCGTGTCCGTAGGCGTCGGCCTTGACGACGGCGACGTATTTGATGTGCGCCGGCAGCGAGGCGCGAATCAACCTGAGATTGCGTTCCAGGGCCGCGAGATCGATTTCGGCCCAGCAGCGCAGGGGCAGTTGAGAGGGAGGGGGCATGTCAATGGGTGGGGGTCGACCGTGTTGCGGCCCTATGAATCTGCGGTGACCACTTTTTGTAGGCAGGAGCGTCGTGCTGGAACGCGTCCGGCGCATCCGCAAGGACAAACAGTTCCTTGTCGGGGAGGGCGGCCAGCAGGGTTGGGAGATCGTATTCGTGCGGACGGGTTTCCAGCGGCGGCTGACTCCACAACTTGAATGTCTTCGGCGTCCACACGGGGCCGGGGAACAAGGCGAGTTCCTCGGCAGGCACGCGTTTGAGCGGCTGAGGATTCAGGTCGGGGCCGACTTCGACCAAGTGCCAGAGGTCACGGCGTGCGTCGGCAATGACGGCAAAGGGCGCGGCTTCGCCCCGACGGACGAGTTCGTGCGCCACCACGGTGAGGCTTTGATAACGGTAGGCCGGACGGGGCGACTCCGCCACCGCCTGCCAGGCGCGAATGGCCATCGCCGCCGTGCGCACACCGAGCATCGAGCCCGGGCCTTCGCAAAACACAAACGCCTCGATTTCCGCCATCGAGCGGCCGCCCCCTTCGGCGAGGCAAGCGGCAGCTTGGGTGAACAGCCCTTGATTGGCATCGGTCTGCGCATGGCGCCAGACCGGGTGAGCGTCCGCCCGAAGCAGCCCGACCTGGATCACCGTGGATGAGGCGTCGAGCACCAGCAGGTGGCGATGGAGGGCAAGGAGTTGGACCAGCGAAGGCATGATGGGAGGACAGGTTGCAGGGGTGCGGAGAAAAAACCAAGGCGCTTTCTCCTGCCGGTGCCCGGTTTCGGCGCAGTCTGGCATTGACCGCGGGCAAAACCGTCACCTACCGTGAACGATTCTACGCACCAAATAATAACGGATTCTTTTTGTGAACGTCCAAATCTCCGATACCAACGAAACCCGCAAGACCTTGGTTGTTACCCTCGACAAGAGCGAAGTCGACGGCGTGTATAAAACCGTCGTCGGTGAATTCACCAAGTTCGCGCATTTGCCCGGTTTCCGCCCCGGGCGGGCGCCGGCCGAACTGGTGGTGAAACGCTATGGCAAGGAACTGCAGGATGAATTCAAGAACAAGGTGGTAAGCAAGGCCTACAGCGAAGGAGTCGAGCAGGCGAAGATCGACGTTATATCGCTGGTGGACGTTGAGCCGGGGACGGTCGAGGCGGGCCTGTCGGCAGCCATCAAGTTCACCGTTGATTTGCGGCCCGAATTTACGCTGCCGGACTATGTCGGCCTGGAGACCGAGGTGCAGCCCACGGATCCGACCGAAACCGAAATCGACCAGGTGGTCGAGGGATTGCGGCAGGAGCGGGCGGATTTCAAGGTGGTGGACCGGACGGCCCAAAAAGGCGATTATGTGCGGTTCGGCTATGAAGGCAGCCTTGATGGCAAGTCGATTGCCGAACTGGTCGGCGACAAGGGCATTTATGCCAAGGCACCGCAGACTTGGGAGGAGATCGGCGGACCGGACGGGATACTGCCAGGGATGGGCGCACAGCTGGCCGGCGCCAAGGCCGGAGACAAAAAAACCGCCTCCATCGTCTTCCCGGCGGAGTTTCCCGCGGCGCCGGCGCTGGGGGGAAAGACCGTCAGCTATGCGATCGACGTGCAGGAAGTGCGTGAGCGCGTGCTCCCCCCGCTTGATGATGCCTTTTTCAAGGCGCACAACGTTGAAAATATTGACGGGCTCCGGGCGCAGATCCAAGGGAATCTCAAGACCCGCAAGGAATACGAAAACCGGGCAGCGCAACGCCGCCAGATCACCGACGCGCTGGTGGTGCGGGGGAATTTCCCCGTGCCGGAGAGCCTGATTGCCTCCGAGCGTGACGGCGTGCTGCGGCAATTCATCGAGGAAAACATGCGGCGGGGCGTGCCGCAGGAGCAATTCGAGCAAAACAAGAAGGATCTCTACGAAAGCGCCAGCCGGGCGGCGTTGTCCCGCGTGAAAGTGCAGCTCATGCTCGCCAAAATCGCCCAGGCGGAGAAACTCACCGTCGAGAAGGAAGATTTCAACAAATGGCTCATGCGCGAAGCCATGCGGAGCGGGGAGAGGCCCGACAAACTGGCCAAGGAACTGGGCAAGGAGCGCAGCCGGTTGCACGCGGTGCAACAGCAGATCCTTTTCGACAAGACCCTTGATTTCCTAGTCGCCAAAGCTACCGTAAAGCTCTCAGCCACCGCCAAAGCCTAAGCCAAGGAGTCCAACGTGAGCTATTACGTCCCCATCGTCCTCGAAAACACCGGCCGCGGTGAACGGTCGATGGACATCTACAGCCGCCTGCTCAAGGATCGCATCATTTTCATCGGCACGCCGATCGATGATGTCGTGGCTAATCTGGTCATCGCCCAGATGCTTTTCCTGCAGATGGAGGATCCAAAGAAGGACATCCATCTCTACATCAATTCGCCGGGCGGCGTCGTGACGGGAGGCATGGCCATCTATGACACGATGAATTTCCTGCAGTGCGACGTGGTGACCTATTGCATTGGCATGGCCGCGAGCATGAGCACCGTGCTGCTGGCGGCGGGGTCCAAGGGGAAGCGTTTCGCCCTGCCCAACAGCCGCGTGATGATCCATCAGCCCTCGGGCGGGATAGGCGGTCAGGCGACCGACATTGCCATCGCCGCGAAGGAGATTCTCCGCTGGCGCCGCACGCTCAACGAGGTGATCGCCAAGCATGCCGGCAAGACTCCCGAACAGGTGGAAAAGGACTCCGATCGCGACTACTACATGAGTGCCGAGGAGGCCAAGGCCTACGGCATCGTTGACCATGTCGTGGCGTCTACCCGCGATGCGCAGCAGCTGGCCGTGCAAAGCGCGGCCTGAGGGAGACCAACGGCGCGGCCCGTGAGGGGAAAAAATCCCTCGACTAACCCCGATCGCTCGCCGATACGATAACTTATGGCCAAGTCGTCACGCATGACACTCTGCTCGTTCTGCGGCAAATCGCAGACGGAGGTCCGCAAGATCATCGCGGGTCCCGGGGTCTATATCTGCGATTCCTGCGTCAACGTATGCAAGACGATCATCGATCGTGAGATCAAGGCGCCGGTGGCGGAACACAAGCCGGCGTTCCGCCTCATCAAACCGGCCGAAATCAAGAAAGTGCTGGACGATTTTGTCATCGGGCAGGACCACGCCAAGAAGGTGCTCTCCGTCGCGGTTTACAACCACTACAAGCGCCTGATGTTCGATTCGGGCCAGGTGAAGGATTCCGCCGCGCTGGCCGCTGAGTTCAGCGAGATCGAGGTCGAAAAAAGCAACATCCTCCTCGTTGGCCCCACCGGTTCGGGCAAGACCCTGCTCGCCCGCACCCTGGCCAAGATCCTCGACGTCCCTTTTGCCATTTCCGATTCCACCACGCTCACGGAGGCCGGGTACGTCGGCGAGGACGTGGAGAACGTCGTGCTGCGCCTCCTGCAGGCCGCCAATTACGACGTGAAGAAGGCCGAGTGCGGCATCGTCTACATTGACGAAATCGACAAGATCCGCCGGACCACGGAAAATGTCTCCATCACGCGCGATGTTTCCGGCGAGGGGGTGCAGCAGGCCCTGCTCAAGATTCTCGAGGGCACCGTGTGCAACGTGCCGCCCCAGGGCGGGCGCAAGCACCCGAACCAGGAGTACATCCAGGTCAACACGACCAACATCCTTTTCATATGCGGCGGCGCATTCGTCGGGCTCGATCAGGTGATCAAGAAGCGGCTGGGGCAGCGATCACTGGGTTTCCACATCAATGATCAGGACCACGACCTCACGCCGGATGAGATGATGAAGGGCGTCGCTCCCGAAGATCTCATCCATTACGGCATGATTCCCGAATTCATCGGCCGGCTGCCGGTGGTCTCGGTGCTCAACGAGCTCAGGGTCGAGGATCTGGAAAAGGTCCTGCTTCGAACCAAGAACGCCATGGTGAAGCAGTACTCGAAACTCTTCGCGATGGACGGCGTGCATCTGCGCTTTACCCGCGATGCCGTTCGCGCCATTGGCGTCAAGGCGCTCGAGCTGAAGACCGGCGCCCGGGCCCTGCGCGCCATTCTTGAAAAACTCATGCTCGAGATTATGTACGATTTGCCGCACTGCGACGACATCGCGGAAGTCGTCATCGACCGGGCCGTTGTCGATGGGCGCCGCAAGCCGCAACTCAGGAAGGTCAATCGCGCCGTCAGCAAGGACGCGGCGTAGGGCCTCCATCTGGGGAATGAGAAGCGCGATCGCGCTGGCGTGGTTGGCCTTGCTTCTCTGCGCCATCCCGGCGCGCGCGGTCGTGGTGGCCGGCGTGAATGGCACGGGCACCAACAACACAACCGATCCCGGTCTGGGATTTGGGTTTGGCAATGTGGGCATCATCGGCGGTGCCACCGGCATCTACCTCGGCAGCTACGGGGGCGGTTATTGGGTGCTCACGGCGAACCATGTTGGAATGGGGAACATCGCCCTCTGCGGAACAACTTTCAACGCGGTCGCGGGCTCAGGTCGGCAAATCGGGAGTGCCGACCTGTATGTGTTTCGCATCGATGCGAACCCGGGGCTGCCCACGCTGACGCTGGCAACATCGTCTCCCGTGCTCGGCACGCCGATCTACATGGTCGGCGGCGGGCAGCAGCGTTCCGCCGCTACCCAATGGACGATTACCAAGCTCCTGGGTGACAACGACGACATCTGGACAACGCCGCCCTCCGAGGAGGTGGTAAATGCCGAAGGCTACACATTTCCCGGCGGCAATGTCCTCCGCTGGGGCAGCAACAACGTGGAATTGCTGGATCAATCCTTCTCGGCGACTGCCTGCTTTGCGACCTTCTTCAGCCGGCCGGCCGATTTTAATACCAGCAACGAGGCACAAGGTTCGGCGGGCGATTCTGGCGGGGCGGTCTTTTTCCAGAGCAGCGGCACGTGGTGTTTGGGTGGGGTGATGCTGGCCGTCTCCGGGCTGGACGGCATGGCGGGCACGACGGCTGCCATCTACGACTACGACGACCTCGGCTACGGGAACGCCACACTCGATGCCGATATTGCCACCTATCGCGGTGCCATTCTGTCGGTGATCCCCGAGCCGACCGAAACGGGCATGATGATGGGCGGCATGGGGGCAATCTTCGCATTCGGATGGCGCCGGTACCGACAAAAAAACAGCCGCGCCGGTTAGGCGCGGCTGCGTGGGAAGAACTATCGGGAGCTCGGGTCTACCAGTTGAACGATTCGCCCGGTTTGATCGATTGGGCGAACTCGACGAAGAGGCGGACGCAATTCTCCACATCCTTCAGGTCCACGACTTCGCTGGGCGTGTGCATGTAGCGCAGGGGCACCGATACCAGGCCGCACGCCACTCCGCCCCGAGCCATCTGGATCGCGCGGGCATCGGTGCCGGTCGGGCGCGGGTCGGCCTCGATTTGGTACGGAATCCTGGCCCGCTTCGCGCATCCCAGCAGCCGGTCAAACACTTTGGGATTGATGTTCGGACCGCGGCAAAAAATCGGCCCGGCGCCCAGCTTGGTTTCGCCGAACCTGCGGTTGTCGCAGTCGGGATGGTCGGTCGCATGGCCGACGTCGACGGCAAGGGCGACGTGCGGATTGGCGGCGAATCCGGCGGTGATGGCGCCGCGGGTGCCGATCTCCTCCTGTGTGGTGGCGACGGACACGACTTTTGCGGCGAGCCTTGCCTTCCCCTTCGCCAGACGCACGAGTGCCTCGCCCACGACGTAAGCGCCCACCTTGTTGTCGAACGCGCGCGCGGTGCCGATGCTGCCGTTGATCAATTCAAATTCATGATCGTAGGTCGCCACGTCGCCGATGGAGACACGCTTGAGCGCCTCCTTCTTCGACTTGGCCCCGATGTCGATCCAGATTTCGTGCTTCTTCGGCACTTTCTTGCGATCCTCCTCTTCCATGAGGTGGATGGCGCGTTTGCCGGTGACTCCTTTCACCGGCCCCCCGTCGGCTTGGATGATGACGCGGCGGCCGGAAATGATGCTTAAATCATGCCCGCCGATGGTGTCGAAATAAAGGAAACCATCCTTGTTGATGAAGGTGATGATGAGGCCCAACTCGTCCATGTGGCCGGCGAACATGAGCGTGGGATTGCCTTTGGGGTTGAGGGTGGCCAGGCGGTTGCCCAAGGCATCGTTGGCGTAGACGTCGGCGTGCGGCCGCACGTGGCGATCAAACACGGCTTGGGCCTGGGCCTCGGCGCCAGACGGCGACTTGGCCTTGAGGAGATCTGTCAGGAAGACGGGGGCGGAGTAAGTGGGCATGGAGGTAGCCTCTGCTCAAACCCGCCATCCGGTCAAAAAGAAAGGAGGCCCCAGGGCCTCCTTCCTGATCAAGCGTGCGGTGAAAGCGGTATTATTAACCCAGTTTTTCAGCAAGCTCCTCCAGCGGGTAGGTGATGATCTCGGCCAATGTCGGGTGATACCACGGCGCGCGGAGCATGTCGAAAACGGTGGCACGTTGCGCGAGGGCGACTGAGATACAGTGAATGAGTTCGCCGGCGTCCTTGCCGACCATCTCGGCACCGAGGATGCGACCGCGCCGGGGTTCGGCGAGCACCTTCACGAAGCCGTACTTGGCCTCCATGAGGATGGATTTGCCATGATCATCGAAAGGATAGGAGGCGCTGAGGTACTTGGTGCCCCGTTCGTCGAGATCGCGCGCGAGGAGGCCGACTGTGGCAAGCTGCGGATCAGTGAAGACCACACTGAGCAGCAACGAATAATCCACGGGCTCAAGGTTCTTCAAGCCGGCAGCGTGTCGGGCGGCCAACTCGGCCTGCTGGATGGCCACATGCACGATCTCGTGCGGCCCGCAGCAATCGCCTGCCGCATAGATGTGCGGCGAGGTGGTCTGCTGCCAGCGGTTGGTAACGATCTGTCCGTCAGGGCGGGTGCGCACCCCGGCCGCCGCGAGATCGAGCCCGACGGTGTTGGGTTCGCGGCCGAGAGCGTTGAAGCAATGACGGGCGCGGCGGATGATGGTCCTGCCTTGATGGATGAATCTGATTGTTACACCGCGCCGGTCTTGGGCGAGGGCCTCGATCTTGGTGCCGGTAAAGAGTTCAATTCCCTCGCCGACGAAGGCTTGCTCGATTACGTGCGCTGCCGCTTCGGAGTGGTCGCGCAGGATCTGGGCGCTGCGCTGAACCTGGACAACGCGCGCTCCCATGCGATTTAGGTACTGGGCGAGCTCGCAAGCCACAATGCCTCCGCCGAGAACCAGCACGCTTGCGGGCAGAAAATCGAGGTCGAGCACATCGTCGCTGGTCCAGGATTCGATGTCGCGCAGGCCGGGAATGGGCGGCACGGAAACCTTCGAGCCGGTGCCGATGAGGAAATGCCGTCCGCGCAGTTTGCGGCCATCGGACAGCTCGACCGTGTGGGGATCGAGAAATCTGGCGTCGGCCCGGTAGAGATCGAAACGGTCGGAGAGGAGCTGCTTGACCCGGTACCTGGCGAATTCCCCGATGATGCGGCGCTTGCGGGCGGCGACCGCCTTCATGTCGGCGCGGGCGCCGGTGAGGCGCAGTCCAAACTTATCGGCGTGCCTGGCCAGATGGAGAATCTCCGCGGTGTAGAGCAAGGTTTTCGACGGCATGCACCCGCGGAGGATGCACAGGCCGCCAAGCGACCCGGCGCCGTCGACAATGGCGACCTTCTGGCCAAGGGCGGCGGCGACCCGCGCGGCGTTGAAGCCGGCGCTGCCACCGCCGATGCAGACGAGATCGAAGGATTTCATAAGACGGGATGGAGGATAGGAGGACGATTGGACCGGAAATGAGGTCAGCCGCGAAGAGAAGTTCACCTGTTCGGCGGAGTGACGGATTCGGTGCGCACGAATGCCGTCATCCCTTCCACGGTCTGCCCCCGGACATACCGGCGCAGACTGCCGCCATCATATTCGCCGGTTGTCTCGGCGGGCAGCAAGAGAGCGGAAAAATAGCCGGCCTCGATCAAGCCGCCCAAACCGCCTCCCTCGTAGCGGGTTCGAGCCATCCGTTCCAAGCCGTAGTTGAATGCCAGGACGAAGGCCGGCGATCCCTTGTTCAACCACGGCAGATTCAGACGGGTATCATGCGAGAAACGTGGTTCGGGTAGATGGCGCCAGACTTCCCAGCGGACCGCCAGCGTCCGGGCTTGGGGGGTGAGGTCGATCACTCCGACCGCGCCAACCAGGGCAAGACCTTGAAGCACGAGCGCGAGGCTGACCGTCGCAGCGGCCGCGCCCAACTTCCGCTGGCGGGGCGGCGGCCAAGCGCTGCCGTAGAGGGCAAGCATCAAGGAGAAGGTGAAGTAGTAGTTGACCCAGGCTCCGAATTTGCAACTCGCGAGGAAGGCCAGCGGGCCGGAAACGAGGATACCGATGCCGCCCAACAGACGCGCGTCGGCGGCGAGCGGGGTCAGGGGAACATTTGGGGAATTGCGCCATCCTTCCCTGAAAGCCGCCGCCGCCAGCACGACGAGGGGTGCGGCCTTCGCGAGCGCGAGGACCAGATTGTCCAAGCCGATGCGGAGGGAAAAGATATCATAGGGGGTGACATGGAAGAGCGCATACCGGTAGTTGGCGCCCAAGGTGAGCAAAGTGCCGGTCCAGAGCGCCACGCTGCCGGTCACGAGGCCGGCGGCCATCCGCCAGCGCCGGCGGGCAACAAGAAAGAGCACGGCGGCGCCGAGCCCGCAAACGAAGGTCTGCTTGAAGGACCAGGCGGCGAAGAACAACAGCGTGCTTGCCAGCACCGCCCGCCATGGCCGCGCCCGGCCGGCGGCGAGCAGGACGACCACGGCTCCCGTCTCACAGGCTAATGCCCAGACATCCGGCCGGACGGTATGGGCCCACCAGCCGATGAGCGGCCCGAAATAGACGTAACCGGCCACGGCTGCTGCGAAAATCAGGCGGCGATCGTCGAGCCGGAACAAAAGCCAGGCGAAGGCAAGCGCCCCCGCCACTCCCCCGGCGGCGGTGATCAGTCTCCCGTAACGGGGCAGGGCGGAGTCGCCTTGCGTGGCAGTCACCCTCCGCAACAGTGGCGCATAGCCGTGGTAAAACAACCAGTTGAAATAGGCCGCGGCATACGGCTGCCTATGGCTGTCGACATAGACGGGCTGGTCGCGGATGGCGCGCCAGACCGCGAACTGACTTTCCTGCTCGCAGCCCGACGAGACAATCACTCCAGGGGCGATGGCCGCGGCCGACCACACGGCCATGCCGCGTCGCAGAAAAAGGGCGACGGACAACACTGCACCGGCGATGGCCAGGACGGTCAGGATCCGATTTGCCGTTCCGGGCCAGCGATGCGGCGTTCCACGTGCGTCAGCCATCGCGTTCACCGCCCCTTGCCGAACAACATGATCTGAACCGTCTTCAGCACGATCGAGGCATCGAGCACGAAGGAAAAGTAGCGGATATAGTAGAGGTCGTACTCGAGCTTGCGGAGCGTGTCCTCGATGCCGGCCCCGTACGGATAGTTGACCTGGGCCCAGCCTGTGATTCCGGGTTTGATCAGATGCCGGAAGTGATAACAGGGGATATTGATCTCGTATTCCTCAACCAGCCTCGTCCACTCTGCCCGCGGGCCGATCAGGCTCATCTCGCCGACCAGCACATTCCAGAGTTGGGGCACCTCGTCCAGGCGGGTGGTGCGGAGCCAACGACCCACCGCGGTGACGCGATCATCATTTGCCCGGGTGTAGGGATACGCATCGGCGTCGGCGCGCATCGTGCGGAACTTGATTAGTTCAAAAGGAACGCGGTTTTTCCCGACGCGGGTCTGGCGGAAAAGGATGGGGCCGCGATCATTCAGCCAGATGGCGGCGGCAATGAACGGATAGAGCGGGGCAAAAGCGACCAGCCCGACTACAGCAAACAAGATGTCGCTGAGCCGCTTGAGACGGGCAAACACCGGCTCGCGGGCAATAGGGAATCCCTCCTGGAAAAGCCAGGTCTGGTTGACCCGATACAGGGGGATCTTGCGCCAGTAGACTTCGTGAAAAAGCTCCAAGGTGTAAGTGGGCACCCCGGAAAAATGCAGATCGACGAGCTTTTGGGAAATTTCCGGCGGCAGCTCGTGACTCGTCTCCCGTAGAATGATGGCATCGATCTGTCCCGCGTGGAGGCGCAGGAGATCCAGCAGACCGGCGGAGGGCGGGATCGATGCAGTGGCCGCAGGCAGGCTTTCGCCAGACGGCTCCTCGATGGTCGCATACAACACTCCTTGGGACATGCCATTTCTCGTGCATTCCGCCTTGAAGCTGCGGCAGCTCTCAGGGCTGCCGGCGAAAAGGAAATAGCGTTGCCGGTTGCGGACTGCCCGCCGCCCCTGCAACAGGCCGCGATAGCCCAGGGTGATTGGGATCAGGGACAGGAAGCTCAGGGAGATGACTATGCGGCTGCTCTGCAGCGAGTAGCCCCCAGGAATGATGGCGTACGTCAGCAACAGCGTGAGGCCGAGCCCGGTGATCAGCGCAATCCCATGCTGGCTGACATAAGCGACCGAGGTCATGTCCGTTCGCGGCTCATAACCGTCGATCAGGTAAATGCCGAGGCAGAGCAAAAACGCCGGCAATAGCAGCGGAGCGAGAATAAGACTGCCAGAGATGGTCAGGCCGCGCGCCCACGCGAGCAGGTTGAACACGATCAGGGTGCTGAAAATGTCCAATGCGCCCAAAAAAATCAGAGTCTTACGCCCTTGGATCATAGCGCTGCCATTCTCTTTGGCTCAGGAGATGACACAGGCAAACGTATTTCGGCTCACGTTCCCGCCATCAGCTCGTGGAGCAGCCGCTCCCAGGCGGTCACCGCTTCGGCCAAGACATAACGGCGGGCGTAGACGGCGCGCGCGTTCTGCCCCTGTTGCTGCCAGCGCGAACGGCCGGCTCGAAGATGGAGGATTTGCCCGGCCAGCGCCGCGGCGTCTCCGTTGGCCACCACGGCTCCGCAGTCATGCTGGGTCACCAATGGCGCGATTTCGCTCCCCTCCGGGCCGACGAAAAGAAGCGGACGCGCGGCCGCCAGCACGCCCGCCACCTTGCTGGGGAAAACCAGGCGCTCGAAGCCGGGCCGCAAAGTGACCAGATGGACGTCGGCGGCGGCCAGGGAGACCGCCAGGTTGGAACGGGGCTGCGTCTCGACAAAAACCGTATTCGCCAGCTGGCGTTGCCGTGCGTCATCGCGCACCGCCGGGAACCGGGCGCCGCCGCCGGCAAAGAGGAACACGATGTCACGGCAGGACTGCAATCGGGCTGCCGCCGCAAGCACGGTGTCGAACTCATGGACGCGGCCGAGATTTCCGGAATAAGCCACGACAAATTTGTCCGTCAGACCCCAGGTGGCGCGCTGGGCGGCCACCGCGGCGGGCGGCGGCGCGGTTTCCAGTTCTCGGGGGGCCCAGTTGGGGATCACCCGGCAGGAGCGGGGGAAGCCCAGTTGGGCGTCGACGACCGCCCGCATCCCGTCACTCAGGGTCACACAGCGATCGGCTGCGCGCCAAGCGCGGTTGCGCACCCATCGGAGGGGCGCAAGCGGAACGGCCGACCAGGCTCCAATCGTCGCCGGCACGATCTCCGGATAGATATCCTGAATCCACTGGACGACCCTGGCTCCGCGGCGCAGCCCGACGAAGGTGGCGGCCACTGCCAGCATGGGGGGATCGGTCATCAACACGATGAGGGCATCTGGCGCCGCCAGCCTGGCCAACTGGCGGCGGGCGCCCCGCAGGAAGGCCGCGTATTGGAGGATACGGCGTAAAGGCCTGATCGAAAAACGCGGTGGTGCAGTGCGGTGGATAGTCACCCCGGTGGAAGATTCGCAGGCGGGCAGCCCGGCGGCGCCGGACGTGATCACATGCACCTCCCACCGGTGCTCGGCCAGCGCCGGGGCAAGGTCCGTCAGTAATTGGGCCGTGGCGGCCTCGGACGGAGCGTAAACCCGGTTGACAAAAATCAGTCTCATTCGCCGGATGAGGCGAGGCGCAGCCGACGCAGCTCCTGCGCGACAAATGATTCGTAACGGGCTAATAATTGACAATAGCGGAAGCCGGCTTCTCCGTCGAGAAATCCGCGTCTGAGAATATACTGGTAAACAAAACGGAGGGCGGGACGGAAGGGCAACTGGTAGCTTAACTGTTTTAGTGTCCGTCGCCGCTCCAGTGGGTCGGCAGCGAAAAGCCGCCGCCAGGCTAGCGGAACCGAGGCTTGCCCGCAGGTGCGAGCTTCCCGGATGGCATAGCCGCGGTGTTTGTTCAGCCACGCGGATTCTCCCTGCGCGAGAATGTCGTGCAGATAGTTGGCGGTGAGCCGGCCCATGCGCATGGTGGGGGCTTCGCGCTGGCCGTGACCGAAATCGATAAATTCAAATTCCGGTGCGTGCACGAAACGTGCCTGCCAGGCAGGAAAGTCGGTGCAATGAGGAACCCACCGATTCAGAAACATCATCTTGGGGGCCACGTAAAAACCGTCGACGTCGGTGCGGACGGCGGCGGCTCGGCATTCAGCGGCCAGTTCCGGCGTCATCTGTTCGTCGGCGTCGAGGTGGAAGACCCAGGGATGCCGAAAAGGGATATGGCGCTGGGCATGATTCCGTTGGCCGGCGAAGGTGTCGAACGGCCGGGAAAACACCCGTGCGTCAGCTTCGCCGGCTAGTGTCACGGTCCGGTCGGTTGAGCCGGAGTCGAGCACCACGACGTCATCGCATTTCCGCACCGAGGCGAGGCAACGCGGCAGGTTGTGCTCCTCGTTGAGGGTCAGGATGAGGACGGAGTACTCGTTCATGTGCGGGTACTCCTATCGCTCAATTCCAACTGGAGATACCGGACCGCACAATAGAAGCAGGCGCCGAAGGAGATGAGCACTGCCGGGTTTGCCAGAGGAAATTCAAACACGGCATAGAGCAGGAGCAGACCGCAGCCGGCCAGGAGATAACGGGGGACGACCGACTCGACTCGCGCCCGGATCACGGACCAAAGCGGGAGCAGGCCCAGCAGCAGGAGGAGACCGGTCCCGATCACGCCCACCTCGGCCAGCGATTGCAGCCAGTCGTTATGCGCTTCGGCGTAAAAGGGCCGCGGAAACCATGGTTCGATGGGGCGCTGCGTGTTGAAGATGCCGAAGACGTGTGCATAGGATTCCAGTCCCCAGCCAAACCACGGCTTCTCGGTGGCCATTCGCCAGGTGTCGACGTAAAGCTGGAGGCGTGCATTGAGACTGGTGGCATTCCGGATCTGCTCCACCTGCTGCACCGTGAGTTGAGTACGTGTGATAATGGTGTCGCGGCTGAGGTAAGTGATGGCCCCGATGGCGAGCGCCAAAGTCAGGACAAGGGCGGCGGCGGGAAGGGCGGACGATTCATGCAGATCTTTCCGCCTGCGCATGAGACTGAGAAGAAAATGAGCGGCGGCGATCATGAGCAGCAAACAAATCAACAGGGTGCTTGAGCGCGATCCGCTCAACGGCAAGCTGGCGGCCAGCAGCAGCGTGGCGAGGGCGCCGACCGGCGCGGGCGAATGCCAGACATTGCGGTGATTGCCGTTTTTGCGCAAATAATGAAACAGCAGGGCGAGGCAGACCGCCGAGTTGAGCAATGTAAAAGCGCCCCAATGGTTGTGGTAGACAAATGTCGAGAAGAACAGTGGCTGGGGCGACGGCACCAAGCCGAACCAGAGCCCCTTGGCGTGGACCAGTTTTTGTAAAGTGCCAAAGATGGCGAGGATCACGCCGTTGGCGGCCATGATGAATAGCGCGGTCCGCACGGCACGACGGCTCTGCAGCCCGACGTAAAGACAGGCGCAGGATAAAATGATGCCGTTGACCAGCCAGAGTTCGCGGAGCGTCAGGTCAGGGCGCGCGGAACTGGGCAGCCACGCATGCGGCGGCGGCATCAACACATTGACCAGTTCGCCGGCGTGGATCGCTGTCCGGAAGGTGGGGTTGAGGCAGCTCAGGCTGACGAACAGATCGAAGAGCATCAGGGGCCAGAGGTGTCGCGCGCACCATGCCGGAGTGGTGTTGGATCGGTGGGCTTCACGCCATGCGGTAATCACAAACAGCGCCATTCCCAGCGTGCCCCAACCAAGCAAAAACTGGCGCGCAAAAACGGCCTGTCCGCCAAAGCTCCAGGAAGTAAACACGACGATCACGCCAAAGTGCGCCAGCAGCAGCTTTTCAAAACCGGTGATCAGACGCACGCGCTGCCAGTTGGGGTCGGGGGTGAACTCGCGCGCCACGGACGGAGTCCGCTGGGACGGGGCGGATTCAGCGGCGGACATCGGCAAGATGGTGGTAGAAGTTGAGGAGGAGGAGGGCAGACTTCTCCCAGGAGTAGTTTTCGATCACCCAGCGGCGGCCGTGCGTGCCATGGGCTGCCAGCTCGGCGGGCGGCGTCGCGAGGGCTGTTTGGAGCGTAACCGCGTAGCTGGTCCAAGGAACACACCAGCCGGCACCTGCCGCCTCCAGTGGGCGCCAGGGTGTGGTGTCGGTGACGAGAGCGGGCACGCCGCCAGCCAGCGCCTCGGCGACCACCATGCCGAAATTCTCCGAATGCGACGGCAACAGGAAGAGCGAAGCGATCGCATAGGGAGGCGGGGCGGCGGTGCCATCGAAGACGAGGATTCGGTCACGGCCGGCCGCCGCGTCAATCCATCCCTGGATTTCGGCGACAGAGTATTCCTCGGGCAGGCCGACGAGCAGCAACAGCCAGTCACCGCGGGGTGCCGACAACCAGAGGTCGATGAGCTCCCGCAGCCGCTTCTTGCGGTGGAAGCGGGAGTAGAAGAGGGCGACGCGCCGGGCGCCGAGCTGCGGAGCGCGCGCGAGCCACTCGCGGCGCGCCTCTGCGCATTGAGTGTCGGTGGGAGGATCGATGCCGTTGGGCGCCACGCACACCGGCTGCCGGAACCCGAGGGCACGGATGTCGTCGGCTTCCTCGGGACTGGTTGCATGCCAGCCGGCGGCATCGCGGAAAGCGCCAGGATGCACGAACAACTCGGCCAGCCGTTTGCGCCACCGGCGGTGCGTGTAGGCCCATCCGCTCAGCATGCCTCGCGGGGATATTACGAGAGGCACACGCTTGGATTGGGTCGCGATATGGGCGTAATGCAGGGTGAGTAGCCAGAGCGCGTGGTTGTGCACGCAATCGTAGGCGGATGCGGCGAGATGGCGGTTGAGGGCGGGGGCGCGACAGAGCCAGCGAGGAGCGATGCGGGGAAACGTGCGAATCAGCGCCAGATTGCCTTCAGGCGATGGAATGTCTGTGCCGGGTTCAATGGAGGTAAGAAGATCGACGGCTTCCCCGATGCTGGCTTGAGCGTTAGCGAGGGCCCGGACAGATTTTGACGGGCCACCGTGGCGATCCGCAAGACTGGGCACGATGTGGCAGAAACGCATGACCTATGCTGACCGAGGCAACGCCAGGGTGTTATATGCGGCGCGGGTTATGTGATGGCGTCCGGCCCAGCCAGCGGTGAAATCGTAGAGCTCGTAGCCGAATTGCGTCAAAAGGGAGGTAACTGCATCTGCGTTGCGGTCAAAAACCTCCAACAGAATCCTTGGGCGGTGCTGCCCCAGAATAGTGCGGGCACCGGCCAGGAGCGCGCATTCCGCGCCTTCGACGTCGATCTTGAGCACTGCAGGAGGCGGGCGATGGGCTAGCAGCCAGTCGAGCGAAATTGTCACCACCGGATAGGTCTCATAAGTGGAGCCGACGATATCATCACCGGCGCCTTGGAATGTCGTGAGGTGGGCGCAGGAGCGTGTCAGTCGGGGGACATCAAACGTCTGCAGTCCGATGCCTTCGGCTGCCGCAACGCAAAGCACTTCCACCGGGGTGGCACCATGCTGCGGGATTCGTGCCGACCGCCGGATGAGCTGAACGAGCCAGCTATCGGCTTCGACAGCAAGCACGTGGCCTCCAGCTCTGGCACAATGCGCTGCGGCAAAGGAGAACACGCCGACGTTGGCACCTATATCCCACACGGTGTCGCCGGGCTGCACACAATATTCTGCAAAGTCGTAGAGATCCTGCCAATTGCCGCTGTCGAGAGAACGATAGTAAGAGAGGGCCGCAGCTGGCGACACCCACAATGGAGAGCGGCCAAAACGGGCCGGCAGGCGGCGCTGAAAAACCAATTGGCGGCTCACGCGTGCGAGGAGACGCCTGAGTGGTTGCATTCGCCTGGGCATGGTCCGACTAGCTGGGAGTTGGCCTGGCGCGCAGGGGGCGGCAGGGGGAGCCGGCACAGACTGTGCGCGGCGGCAGATCCTTGACGACCACCGACCGGGCTCCCACTACGCACAATTCGCCGACAGTCACGCCCGGGCCGACAAAAACATCGGTGCCGAGCCAGGCATTCTGACCGAGCACAATGGGTTTTGTCAGCAGCGGCATGTCCCAGCGCGTGAAATCATGTGTGCCTGCGCAAAGATGGCAAAACTGGCTGATGTTGGCGCCATATTCCAACCGGATGGGGCCGAGGTTGTAGAGGTTGGTGCCGGGGCCGATCATCGTGCGCTGCGCCAGGGAGAGTTTCCACGGGAACATGACTTTGACCGTCGGGAATACAACCACCCGCGCCGGCTCGGGAATATCGGCGCCAAACAGGCGGAGCAGCCGGGCGCGAAACCCGTGAAACGGCCGCGGGCTCCAGCGGAAGAGGGTTGACTGGACGAAGAGCCATAGCCAGCGGCGGAGCACTTCCGGCCGAGGATAGGGCGTTCGACAATTTTGTCCGAGATAGGGGCGCTCGTTGTTCACGGGTCGGTCGGTGGCAACGATGGGCAATTGGCGGTCGGGTTCAATCGCGAAGGGGAAGGTTCAAGCCGGGCGGATGATCCTGGCGAAATCGGCGAGCAGGTCTTCCGCATAGTTTGGAAAATCATAGCGGCGTGAGTCCTCTTGGGCCGCAAGGGAGAGTTGCCTGCGAAGGGCTTCGTCACCCAGCAGGCGCCCAAGGGCTGCAGCGAGCCGGGCCGGGGCGTCGGCCGCGGCATGGTCGAAGACGAGTCCGTTGGCTCCGGAACGAATCAGCCCGGAAAATACGGGCAGGCTGGAGACAACCGGCACCGCTCCGCCGGCCATGGCCTCGGCGATTGCGACGCCAAACGTCTCTCCCTGTGCCGCCAGGCTCGGGTAGCAGAAAACATCCAGCTGCCGGTAAATGCCGGCGAGCACGCGCTCGTTGAACTCGGGGTTGAGCAAATGGAAACGGCCGCCGGGGATCGCGCTCGAAAGCCGGCTGACGAGCTTGTTTCGGAAAGCGGTGCCCGACCCGCCGCGGGACACATCGGATGGTCCGCATACCAACAGCCGCCAAGGTGGAATGCCGGGCTGTTTGCCCAGTAGTCTTGCCGCGTCGGCCAGCAGGAGCAGACCCTTCTCCTCGTGAAGCCGTCCGACGTAGCCTACCACGAGATCCGGGCCGGAGCGCAGATCGGCGGCAGACGGGCGGACGGTGGCCGGTGACTGGATCAGCGTCCAGTTTATCGGATAACCGCAAACCCGCACCAGTGGATCGAGCGCAGGATTCTCGGACACGACGCGTTCCCGCACAAATTCACTCGGCGCTATTATGCGCGCCAGCCGGCGATAGAAGCGGTATTGGCCCTTGGGAACGCGGCCGGGCATGACAACAACGCGACCAGCCGCCGGCTTGAGCCGGCCGAGCCAGATGGGAAGCATTACGGAATTGACGACGACGATGTCGGCGGCGGGCAACGCCCGGAACACGCGCCACGACCAGAACCAGTCGTGGACCAGATTGCGCCAGAGATGGCGGGTGTGATCGCAGCCTTTGAGGCGCACATGCACGACGCCTTCGGCGGTCTCAGAAGGGGGATACGACCGCCATTGACGGGAAATCTGGGTGACCGTGTGTCCGCGGGCCGCAAACTCCCGACCAAGACAATACCATGATTTTTCAGTGGCCCCGCCGCTGATCGGCGGCACCGGCAGGAAGAATCCGTTGACGATTGTGATGCGCATGAGGTCAGCGGCAGGGCCGATCGTTCGACACGGTCCGGGCGATCGGGCGAGCCCGGGCTCGAACAGGAGACAGGCCATCCACGGAGTGGCCACGATGTCGCCGATGATTCATCGGGAAGACAGATGGGCAAGCGCCTGGAGGAGACCCGCCGCGGTTTGCTCGTAGGTATAGCGGGAGATCGTGGCGATCACCTTGCTGCGCAGGCGGGCGAGTTCTTCGGGCGGCGTGCGGAGGGCGGCCTGGAGCGCCTGCGCGAGGGCGGACAGATTGCCGGCCTCGAAAACCCATCCCGTCTCGCCGGGGCGGACCAGGTCGCGCTGGCAGCCGACGAGATCGGACACGAGACAGGGCACACCCATGTGCATGGCTTCGTTCACGGCCAGGCCCCAGGTTTCATAAAAGCCGTGGGAGGGCAGGGCAAAAAAGTCGGCGAGCAAGTAACGCGCCGGCATCTCGGTCTGGTTGGCAAAGGGCAGAAACCGCACCCGCCGGTCCGGGTGGGCCCGCGCCAGCGACTCGAGCGCACCGCGCTCATCGCCCTCGCCCACAAAGACCAAGGCATCGTTCTCCGTCGCGACCTGCAAGAACGCCCGCAGCAGCGGCACGGGTTGCTTGCGTTCGGACATCTTGCCGGCAAAGAGGACCACGCGTTTGCCCGCGAGTCCGTGCTCCGTCCGAAGGGCGGCCGCGGCGGCCTGGACGGTTGGATTTGCCGGATCAAACAGGGTTTGGTCCACCGAGTGGGGGGCAAAAAACAACTGCTCCTCGCGGACACCGAGCAAACGGAAATAGTCGCGGTTGGCCTGGCCCACGTAGGTGATGCCGGCAAACTGCCGGTAAAGAAGTCGCAACAGCAGGCGGCGGATGAGCGGCGGGGCCCCGCGGCCAAGAAAATGTGAGTCGCCGCGGAAGAGCACGGGAACCCGGTGGCGGCGGGCCCAGGCGAGGGCGCGCAAGTGGGCGGACCACTTGTAGCCAAACAGCAGCAGGCATTCCGGCCGCCAGGCCGCGAGGCGGTCCGGGAGTGCCGGATTCGACAGACCCCGCCAGTGATGCGTGCCGGGGTCGGCAGCGGTGTTCGGGACAAACTCGGATTCGTAGCCGGACAGCAGATCCCTGTCCCATCTGAAGGTGGTGCCGAATTGCGGATCGCGGGTGTCCCGCACGCCGAAGTCCCAGAGGTAGAACACGCGGAAGGGGAGAGGCGTGTGCGCACCCAGCCAGATGAACCACGGACTGTAGTACTGCGTCGGGTGGGACAGGATGACGGCGAGACGGGGAAGAGGAGCGGCCACGGGGGGAAAGGAGCCGGGGTTAGAGGCCGACAAAACTGCGCAGGACGAGGGGGACTCCCAGGACGGCGATCATTGCCTGGTATAAGGAGGACACCCAAGCGGCCATGGTCAGCTCGACATTGAAGGACCACGCCGTCAGCAGGACCATGGTGAGGCCGGCAAGGGAGAACATGGGGCTTTGCGCACTCAAGACCTGCATCGTCTTGATGCCCCCCCCAAACAGGGCTCCCAGCAGGAGGACGCCCCCGATTCCAAAATTCGCGTATGCCTCCGTCAGCATGCCGAAGGCGATGGTCGTTTTCAGCGTCCCCTCCTCGGACTGCAAACCATAATACACGGAAAGCCGGTAGGTGGAAATGTGGGATCGCGGCTTGTCGGGCCAAAAAAACCTGGGGATCAGTTGCGGCAGAACATAGCCGTAGGTCTCCCCGTCGAGGTGCGGCTGCCGGTCGGGGGTGCAGGCAACGACCAGACAAAGGATATGCATGATGGAGGTGCGCTCGAGCAGTTTCGAGCCCAGTGCGCTCGCCATGCCTTGCTTCTCGGAGGTGGGTACAGTCAATCCGTGCCCGATCCATTCGGAGAAGAACCCAGGGAGGAACCAGACATTCGGCTCCGGCTTCAGTCCCTCCCAATAAACCTCGCGCATCGGCGTCTTGCCATTGTGCAAAATGGCGAAAAGGCCGAACAGGACGACCGCCATCACCCAGGGCATTCGGCGTCCGACCGAGAGATAGCCCAGCAAGGCGATGCCGATTTGCGTAAGCGGCATGATCAGCAGCAGCCCGGTGGAGAGGAAGATCAACTGCAGGGCGAAGGCGGTGCTGAAAATCCCCTTCTCGGTGCGGGTCAATTCCCCCTTCCCCCATCGCTGGCAGGTGGTAAACACGCAGAGAATGCTGATGCCGAAGAAGACCGCCCGCAGCACGCTGGCGAGGTCGGTGGGAATCCAATCGGTGAACACGCTCACCCCCGTGTAAACACTGGAGAGGACGACCCCGTAGGTCATGTTGCGCTCCAAGCGCGAGGAAATGATCGACTCGGTCCAGAATCTCCCGCGGCCTGGTTGTCCCCTGACGGCGGCATAGACCAGAAGGGCGGAAGCCTGGTACGCCAGGACATACCAACCGGCACGGCTCAACACCTCGTGGGGATAGTCGACAAGCTGGGCGTGACCGTTGAGCAAGGGCAGGGCGTAGGAGGTGGCGCACAGAAACATCATCGGTTCGAAAACCGGGAACCGGACGCCGCCCTGCCGCAGCCAGATGAGCGTGGGGACAACGGAAAACACCAGGATGGCGAGTCCCTGGTAGAGATGCAGGGGATTCTGGACGTTTGCGGTGAAGGCATAGTACACCATCGTCGCGATCAGCACGCCCAGGGAGGTCTTGAAGAGCCCGCTGAATTCACGGTCCGTCCGATCTCCCAGCAGATGGTAGGAGGTCGGCGCAGCTGGGGCGGCGGGCGCCGCCGGGCTTGTCGCCGCAGGTGGCTCAGGTTCAGTCGCGCCGTTTTCCGTGTCGTTCATGGTCAGGTGCCGGAGGCGGCAAGGGCCCGGGACAAGAGCTCGCATTGTTGTTGGGTGCAAGCCCGCGCCGAAAAGTCGCCGGCGACCGGTCCGCTTTCCATGGGAAATGAGGGAGGGGGAGTCGGGCCGGCGGCCAGGGATTTCAGGAAATCCGCCACGGACGCGGGCTCGGCCGGGGTGGCAAACCCGAACTGGTGCGCCAGGTTCCCGAAAGCGGAGCCGGTGGCATGCAGCGCGAGCACCGGTTTACCGACGAGAGCACAAGTGGCGAGTTTCGACGGATTGTAGGCGGGATCGTCGGAACCGGGAATGACGATGGCATCAGCCGCCAGCATCGTCTTCAGGGCGGTGAAATAACCGACGCGCCCCGGCTGTTCGCGCACCAAGGCCCCGACGCCACAGGCTCGGGCAAGTGGTTCCACAGTGGGAGTGGCGCGCTCCGGTGGGGCGTAACTTGTGCCGATGAAATGGAAGCGGATCCGGGCCGCAACCTCCGGCGCGGAAGACAACAGCGACCGCACGCCGGCGAACAGCCGTTCCAGGGCCGCCTGCATGATTGGGCCGGCCGCGCCCACGCTGACCAGGTGCACCGCTCCCGGCACGCGGACAAAGGCGGGAATCAGGCTTTCATTGCGCCGCGCCAATTCGAGGTCCGCCGCGGAGACCCCGAAGGGGATGGTGGCCGCCGGTTTCTTTGCGAACCAGGGATAGCGTGCCCGCAACTGCGCCAGGTAGTGCTCCGATACGCTGATGAATCCCGCAGCGTCGCGCCACGATGGTTCTTCCAGGCGCTTGGCCTGCCAGTGGGCAAAACGGTATTTCCATCCGCCGGGCGGCCGCGGTGCCCCCGGCCGTTTGTAGTAGTCGGTGCGCCAGGGATCCTGCACATCGATGACGAACGGTGTGCCGAAACGCGTCCGCCACCGCCGGCCCAGGGCCGTCACCAGGAATTGCGTGGTGGAAAAATAGACCAGGTCGGGCGGCTGTTCGCGGATAAGACGAGCACCGGCGACCGCGAGTTGGAACCACGCCCGATACCCGAGGGTGCCAAGACCCACCAACCGTGTCCAACGTCCCGGCAACGCAGCGACGCGGTGGATAGCGATGTCGAGCGGGACCGTTTCGGCCAGCAGGGGATCGCAGGGGGCTTCCACACAGGACGATTTTACGGTCAAAATCGTGGGAGCCCAACCAAAGTCGCGGAAGTAAGGCAGGCTCATCCGTATGCGCTGCATGTCCGGCGCGTTCGTCGGGGGAAAATGGGGACTCACGATCAGGACGCGTTTCATACGTTGAGCGCCTCCGCGACCGCCTGCAGGAACCGGGCTGACTCTTTTTCCCAGCACAACTCGGTCGCCGCGGCTGCCCGCGCGGCGTTCTGGCAGGCGCGCAGCCGTTCCGTGTTGCCGAGAAGAGTGTCGAGTTGGGAGGCAAACTGGGCCGGATCGTCCTTTTCCACGAGCAGGCCGCATCCCGGGGCCGTCGCCAGCACTTCGCGCTGGCCGGCAGTGCTGGTCGCGATGACGGCCAGTCCGGCATTCATATATTGGAAAATCTTGTTCGAAATGGTGACGTCCCGGTTGGGCGGAGACGTGGGCTCCAAAGCCAGCCCGATATCGAATCCGGCGAGCACCTCCGGCAGTTTGTCCGGCGCCACGAAGGGTTGGAAGAGAATCCTAGAACGCCGGTCCGGCGGCACGGAAGTGAGAAGCTGTTCGCGGTATCCCGGGCGTTCATCACCCAGCAGGAAGACCTGGCTGGGCCGTTGCGAACGGCTCCACGCGGCGAAGAACGACTCAAGCCCGCGCCCCGGTCCGATGGTCTGGGAAAACCAGGCGATGCTGGGTGGTTCGTTGCCCTGTGGCCGTTCCAAGCGGGAGCGTGGCTGCAATGGGAATACGTTGCGTACGACGATAGGGCGCATGCCGCCGTGGGCAGCCGCGAGGGCCGCCGCCATGCTCTCAGACGTGGCCGTGGTATAGGCCGCCCGGTGGAGAGCGAAGGCCTCGTCTTTCCGGAGCAGTCGCCGGGGACGCGCACGGCGATCCGACTCCAGCAGGTCCTCGGAATACCAGTCTTCAAAGTCCACGGCGACCCGACGGCCGCGACCCACCAGCGGGCGTGCCGCCCAGAGAGGGATCTCGGTGTGCAGGATGGTCAGGTCGGCAGGGATCGCGCGGGCCATGGCCAGCAGGGAACGCGCCGGGCCGAGCGCCGCGGCGGTCTCAACCCGCAGATAGTGCAGCAGCGCGCGGGCAAGCCAGGTGATGCTGCGAACGCGGAAGCGGCGAATGCGCGAAGCCGGCCCCCGTCCCAGGCAGTCGAGCACGACGCGCCGAAATGGCAGCGGGGCAATCAGCTCGCGATCGATCTGTTCGAAGCGGTCCGAAAACGCCACGGTCAGCACGATGGTGTCGTAACCGTTGCTTCCCAGGGTGGTCGCCTCCTTCACGACGCGCGGATTGCGGCAAAGGGGAGAGGCGGTAAAAATCAGTATCTTACGGCGATTCATCGACGCAGGAGGTGTTTGAGCCGCCAGACATTTCTCCAACCCAGCACGCGAACGAGCGCGGCGGTCTTCGATCCCATGGGCGGAGGCAAAGCTGATCCGCCATGGGCGGCCACAAGCCTCTCGGCGTTCCGCATCAGGTCGGCGGGGAAAGGGTAGAAATCGTAAAGGAAACGCTGGAACATGTCGGCCACGGTCTGCCGGGTGCGAGGCGAATCTTCCGCGGCGAGCAAATGTTGGGCAATAAGCTCGTAGGAGCGGAACTGCGAGCGCCGGGCACGCTCGCTGCGTCGCTGGCTGAGGCTGCCGGGCAGGCCCGAGCGATAAAAGCTCCTTGCCTCCGTTTCGCGGCAAAACGCCATCCCGGAACTGGCGAGAATCACCCGACAAAAGTACTCCCCGTCGTCGTTCAGGGAGAGGGCCTCGTTCCATGGGCCGGCCTGGGTGGCGACGAATCGCGGCACCAGCCACGCGGAGGGATGCATCATCGCGCCGGTGCGCCCGCCAAGCACAAGAAAATCGAGCGGCGCAAAGTCGCGAAATACGGCGGTGTCGATGAACCGGGCCTGCGCCGAGTCGTCGCGAAACCGACCCCACGCACAGGTTGCCAGCGTGCCGGCAGGGCGGGTCGCAAGCAGGGAAAGTTGGGCGGCAATCTTGTCGGGCGCGATCAGGTCGTCGGCATCGAGGAACTGGAAAAACTCACCGCGGGCTTCGCGCAGGGCGCGGTTGCGCGCGGCGCTCGCCCCGGCGTTTGGTTGAGTGAAAACCCGCACGCCGCGCCCTGCGAAAGTACGGGCCAGGGCCAGGCTCCCGTCGCTGGATCCATCATCGACAACGATGATTTCGCAGTGCGGCCAGGTCTGCGCACACGCGGACTCGAGTGTCGCTGCAAGCCAGCGTTCGGCGTTGAAGCAGGGAACCAGTATGCTGACGAGGGGAGCGCTCATGCAGCGTTTTTGTCGCCGAGATAGCGTCGCCACTCGCTTGCGGTATAAGGCAGGCGGGCATGCCAGGCATAGTGCAGCAACGCGGGCGAGGGCGTTTGGATGCGTGCGGCGTGCCACTGCATCGGATCTATGACAAGGCGATACGTGTCCGCTGCCAGGGGACGCGCATCCTGCGCGCCGAGCGCGATCGCCCACAGGGTTTGCTCGAGGAGACGTTGATCGCCTGGCGAGTTGCGCAGGGATTCGCAGGCGCGCTCCATCAACTCCCAGTCGATGCGGCTGGCATCGAGGCCGACAAGACCGGCGTTGACTCCCGTCGCTGCGGCGACCCCGAGAGAGCGGGTGATGGCGTCGCGTGTCATCGTGTAGCCGTCATCCACGATGTCGGCCATATAGAGAGGGTTCCTGGTCGCGGCACGAGCCAGCAACTCCTCCGGTTGGCGCCAGAACAGCATGTCGCTGTCGAAATAAAGACGGTAGCCAGTGGTTCCGGCCATGGCATCGGTGAGCTTGCGCAGAAAAACATAATCCCGCCGGACCGCGTGCAACACCGGGAATTTCGACGGCGGCAGTGTCTGACAGACGCGTTGGTCCTGCCCGGCGATGTTGTGTACTTGCGCCCGCGGAAAAAGATGAAGCAGGGTGGCGGCATCTTCGCTGGTCAGACTGCCGTCGCTCAGGAATTCAAAGCGGGTGTCGGTGCGGGCCTGCGTGGCGAAGGAGTGCGCGCAAAAGGCGGTCTGATGGACGAAATTCCGGCCGGTGAGGAAACAGATTCGAATACCTGGCAGGCTTTCGGGCAGGGCGGGCAACGGCGGAAGGCGACGCGCGGCCCGGCGCATGGCGCATTCGCCGCGCGCGGCGTGCCAGACGACGGACCAGCCATAGGTGCGTGCCAGAGCGATTTTTTGCCGCGGACGATGCCACCAGCGATAGGCAAGTCGGCCGGCCCCCTGATCGCGCAGCCATGTGCGCAACCGAATCATGCGACCGCCTCCCTGGGCTCGCACAAGAACCACCGCATCGGTCCCGGGCGTTGCTCGTTGAGCGCCTTCAGAAAGCGTCTGCGGCCAAGGATCCAGGCGGCGATTCGCATTGGTGTCGTCAGATCTCTGAGATCACGCGGCCGCGTCCAGCACTTGGCGATGTAGTGTGAGGCGGTGAATCGCGTCCGCAAGATTTCGGCGACGGGCTGCGCGGCCTCGTGCAATTCGACCAGCAAGAAGCAATGCTGCAAGACAGGGAGTTTGGCGGGATCGAGTAAATCGAGTTCCCCACCCTCGATATCAACAATGAGCAGCGGCTTGACTGCATTGTCCAGGTATGAGCGGAGAGTCTCTGGGGTGCCAAATCCGTCGATGGCAATGCGATCCGTCACGCAATTGCGCGCCGCCAGCTCGGCGATGAGCGCGCGTCCCGTCGGCTCGCCTTCGAACGCCACAATGCGCGTCTGCGGGCAGCGCCACGCAAACCCCACGGAGTAGTAGCCCTCGGCTGCCCCGATGTTGAGCACCATGGGAAAGCCTTCCGCGACGAGCCGTTCGATCCAGTCGCCAAGCTCGCACTCGTACGTGCCGAGTAACTTGGGCGCGAGCACGCTGCAGACGCTTTCAGACACATAACGCATTCCACGAAAAGGGCCGCCGCGCACACGCCAGCCGAAAACTGCGGTATAGAGATGAAGAAAACGCATGGGAGCGCTCTCAGGCCGCCGTGGCGGCGCGCAGGTAGGCGACGCGCCACGCGTGCCGGAAATAACCACGTTTCGATTGTCCGACGTAATGGTGCAGGACCGCACGTGGCGTCCGGCACTCGGCTTCGTCGGGCGCGAGCAAGTAATCAACGGCGGGCGCCATTGCCGTCTTATGCTGGGCCATCAACATGGCGCTAAGCGCCTGTTCGAGGTAATAGCGAGGGCCGTACCGGGCGATCAACGTGCGCGCCCAAAATTCGAGTTGCTCCCAATCCAACTTGGCGCTGTCGAGACCACAGAGCCCAACGTTGACCTGCTGCGGCACGGGCGCGCCCGCAAGCGCCGACATTTTGGTCAGCGGATAACCGTAAGCGTCGGCGACGTCACGCAGACAAAGTGGCCGTGCGGGCGCGTCGAGCCATGTCAGCAAGAAATCAGGCCGCCGAAAGAACAGCATGTCGGAATCGAGCACGAGCCGCCAGCCGCGCCTGCCGGCATGGACGTCCGTGAGTTTCAAAAAGTTTGGGTAGGGTTGTTGGCGCTCTGCGTGCAGCGTGGGGAAGCGCGCTGGCGGCAGTAACTCGGCGACGCGAGCATCGTTGTCCGTCCGCGTGCGGAGTTCCGCCTCGGGAAACAGTGCGCGCAGGCGCGCGGCATCTGCCGGGTGAAGCGAACCGTCGTCGTGAAATACTGCGTGGAATACGCAACCGGCGTGGGCCTGCAGCGTGTGCAGGCAGAACGCGGTTTGAAACCAGAATCTTCTGCCGGTCAGAAAGTGTAGCTCCGGTCGCGACGAACAAGCCGGCGCCCGTGAGGTCGGCAGCGTCGCAGCAGCATGCGCCATCGCACGGGCGCCGGAGACGTTGCGCAATTGCTCCATCGGCCCACCTGCAGCAATCGAGTCGCGCACGAGGCCAGCGGGGAAATGCCACAAACGATAGACGGTGCGGCCGAGGCAGATTTGGCGTGCGAGCTTGTGCCAGTTCATCGCAACGGAATTCGGGAATAAGGTCGACTGATTCGCAGCATCTCCTGCCACCAATCGTGCATGGATTGGGCGCCAAGATGTTGCGGCAGGCGCTTGATCCGCCGAGCCGCGCGGACGAGCCCGTCCACTAGTCGATCGGATGTTCGGATGCCTAGGCGAGCGGTAAATTCGGTCGCGCGGCGCCGAGCGCCTTCGCCGCGGACAAAT
The DNA here is from genome assembly GCA_028691845.1 of Opitutaceae bacterium. GTDB lineage: Bacteria > Verrucomicrobiota > Verrucomicrobiia > Opitutales > Opitutaceae > JAQUYL01. The sequence goes on along the minus strand of JAQUYL010000010.1, from coordinate 89,502 downwards.
TCGCATTCGAACGAGTCACGCCAGAGGAGCTGGCACACGTCGGCGTGAACGCCGGTGCGCAAAAGCTTTTCATAACAGATGAGCGGCACGTAGCTACAAGGATTACCATCAAGGGAATCGCCCTTGTGGGCGAGCAACAGTCGCGCTTCGTCTGGAGTTTCAACAATCCAGTAATGGTGGGGATGTCCCGGTGCGTAACTTATCCGATCCCGTTGTCCGACGGCTTGCTCGGATAGTCGGGAGGGCGTCTCAAAATAGCCGGCCCGTGCGATCCGCCTCATCTCGCGCAGGAGCGGCGTCGGATCGACTAGATCTTCAATCGTGTGGCTGCACACGATGAAGTCAAAAAACCGGTCGCTGAACGGCAGGCGTAAATCAGGGGCCAAGAAGTCAACCTGCAACCATGTTTCCCGAGAGAAGCGCTCGTCGGGCAACGGCGTGGGCGTCACGGTGCCGCGACGGGTTTCATAAGGCATCAAGTCAAGCACATGAGTGGCTCGGTTAAGCGGTCTGAACCAACCGCCGGCATCTAGCACACGAGAGGATTCAGGTAGCTGTGCGAGGGCTGCTTGAAGAGCCGGGGTCATGAACGTTGCTTGATGCGTCCGTCGAAATGCCCGCAGGCGCCCTGCCAGCGGATGTAGGCGGCGGGACCGCGCCAAGGCCGATGAATGAACCAGGCCTTGATTTTGCGAAGTCCTGCGCCGGGGGCAGTGAGCGGCCGCCAGGGACTGGCATCGTTAAACGTCAATACCTCCATCCAGGACTGCTGGATGCTGCGGTTAAGTCTCGCCAGGTATGCCGCTTCCAGCCGGTTGGCGGGAATCAGATGCGTGAGGGAAAGCTGGGGGAAATAACCGACCTCCCAACCTGCGTGCATGAGGGCAAGGACGATGTCGTTGTCACCGGACGAGGTAAGTCTGCTGCCACTGCGGTCACTGAGCACCAGACCGGTGCCCTGGCGTGATTCGAGCCAGACCATCCAGGCCGGGCGACGCAGCGCCATGCCGGCCCCGATGGGCGCGCAAAGCGGGTATTCATTCCGCGTGCCGCCGGCGGGCCGCAGGCCCTGGGAGATGAGCGGTTTCTCCCCCGGGTCGCGAAGCGCGAGGAGGGGAAAGAATTCCTGCGTCCAAGCGGGTGGTGCCGTCTCAAATTCGGGGAGCGATCTGCCTCCGAACGCACCGACACGAGGGTGAGCCGCAAAAAGCTGGAGTGTCTCTGCCAGATAATCGGGAGCGAGGACGTTGTCGTCGTCGACCAACACGGCGAATTCGCCCAGCGCTGCGGCGAATCCGCGCATTCTCGCCCGGCTGAGGCCGAGGACGGACTCTGCGACAATCGACAGATTCTGCGGGGCATGACCGGCGAAGAATGCGTCGTCGGGGAATCGGGTCGACGCGTTGTTGACGAGGATCGTTTCCCAATCGGTTGGGGGCAGCGTTTGGGCACGGAGGCCGCCAAGTGTGCGACGAAGGCGTTCGCGGTCGGGATTGTGCGTCGGTACTATGACGCTGATTAGGGGAGTCATACCGGCTGCGGTGAGCGGTCGCGAAAATCTTTGATCATAGCCGGCGAGCCGAATGCGATGGCGCCGGGCGGGATGTCTTTGGTTACCACCGAGCCAGCCCCAATGATGCAACCCTCGCCTAGTTTCACTCCACCGAGGATGGTCACACCCGCACCGAGCCAGACATCGCGACCGATTTTGGTGTGCAACAGTACATCGGGTTGTGAACGCATGTCGGTGCCGAAAGGGGCAATGGTGTGGTTCGACGACAGGATGCGGCAGTGCATGGAGATGAGGCAGGCGTCGCCAATCTCGACACCACCGTGGCCGTAGACCACCGCGTACGGGCCAAGGAAAACGTCGCGACCGAGTCGGATAGTGCCACCAAAGGCATGGAGCACGACGCCCTGTTCAAGCCAGGCCCCATCGCCAATATTGATGTCGCCCCGGCCGGCAGCACCGTACCCGGGGCGGCAGTCAATCCCGGCGGAAAGATGACGAGGGGAACCTATTTTCACGCCGACCTGCCGCAACCGCAGGCACCTTAACTCTTGGAGCGTGGATTTGATCAATGATTTAATCATCAGGCGATGAGTTGAAAGTAGTCGTCGGCGCGGTAATAACGGAAGGCGACCATCGACCATTAGCGCGGCATTCGCATCGTGGCCGATGCAAGCCGCCGATACGGACAATGACGGAGCGATGTGGGGCGGGGCTTATGGTAAAGACGCCTCTTGGCAAACCGTGCTGGCTGGAGACTGAGTGATTGGAGCGGGCGACCTTGGAGCCGGGCGTGTCCGGAGGAAACGACGTTCGACCAAGAACCAGCTTCCGGCGGCACACACAAACGAGAGTGTCAGCGAGGCGAAGAAAAAGAACGGCCAAGACCACACCGGAAAGGCGGTCGCGATAACGCGGAAACCCAGCAAGAGTGCGAAGCCGACAAAGACGTTGTGGCCGAGGCGAACGTCACCGCCCCATGACTCGATGATAACGCTGTCGCGCAAGTCGCAACGATCGCCCAATGCGATCGAGCCGTAACTGCCGTGTCCCCAGGTGCGACGCACCATGGCGCGGGGACCGACGTGACAACCGTGCCCGACAGTGATGCTGCGGCAGCGGAGCATAGCGGCGCGAAGGCGTGCGGCCAGAAGTTCGAGGCGAGGCATCAGATACATGGCGGAACGGAAAGCGGTGCTGAAGGTGCGGACGCGCGAGAGAGATCAGTGGGCGAGGGCCAGGAGGCTGCGCGCGGGATCCGGATCTAATTCGAGTTTCACCCGGTGGGCCGCCTCGCCGAGTGGGGCCAGCCGGCGCGGGAGTCCCATGCCTCCCGCAACGAGGCGGTCAAGGTTTCGATGTCGCATCGCGGGCAAATGTAGCCATTGACCCCGGGCTTGATCCAGTCGCTCACGCCGCCGACAGCAGTTGCCAGCACCGGTCGACCGCAAAGCAGCGCTTCGAGCATCGCGATCGAGCAGCCTTCGCGGCGCGAGGGTAGCACTAATAAATGGCAGGTCGTCCAGATCTCACGCGGATTGGATTCAAAGCCGCGAAAATGGACGCGTTCTCCAAGTCCGAGGTCGGTCGCGTGCTGTCGCAGAGCGGCCTCGTCGGGGCCGAGGCCGAATAGCTCGAGGCTCCAATCATTGAAAGGCACTAGGGCGCGATTGAGCGCATCGAGCAGGACGTCGAGACCTTTGTGGTGGCTTTCGAGGCGGACGACGACGGCCAACCGCGCCACGGTGTCGGGTGGCCATGGCAGCGGCGTGGCAAACGGCAGGGCAACGGGGTTTTGCAGCACGACGGCATTCGGTAGGCGCGTCACCAGTTGTTGTTCGGCGAGATCGCGATTGTGCGTCGACACGAAGGCGAACCGGCGGGCCCGCGCAGCAATCCGCCGCGCCGCTGCCTGATCGTGGGCAGATAGCGCGTCGGTCTCGGCGTTCGATTAGCATATCAACGCAAACGGAAAGTGGATAGCCAAAAGCCACTCGACCAAACCGTCTTCGATCAAGATGTCGAAGGCGCCGCCTTGGTTGACGAAAATAAAATCGGGTTGGAAAGCATCAAGGGCTGCGAGCAGCGAGCGGGGACTCTTCAGCCATTGCTGGACCCGCTGCCGCCAGCGTGCCCGTCGGCCGTTGAACTGGGTGAAGCTATCGCGGACATGGACGACGACACCAGGGGTCGCGAGATGGCGCACGTTAGTATGTGCGACGGTCAGGGGCGAGGCCGCTACGAATACGGCGTGCGCATCAGTCGACGCCGCTTCGGCCGCCGCCGTCCAGAGTTTGTCTGCGCCGCCCCACGGGTAGCTCAGAACGGTGGAGACAAAGGCAAGGCGCATAGTCAGCGGGCGATCAGTTCAATACAGTCAGCTGGCAAGGGACGAGAAGGTGGAGCAGCAAGCATCCGGTGCACGGCAGTAATAACGGAGTCGGGTGTGATTGCAGCAAGGCATAGGCGGGCGTGATCGCAACGTGAGAATTGCCAGCACGGGGCGCAAGGCGGGCGGTTGGCGAGGTTTGTGTTGCAGGCATAGCCAGTTATCTCAGGTGGTTCTCGCCCGCCATAAACGATAACGGCAGGACATTCCACAGCGCGAGCCAAGTGCATGAGAAAACCCACGAGGCCGACAAAAAGGTCGCAGCCCGCAAGTTCGCGCGCGGCGTCGAGCAGGGGGGCACCACGCCGATCTATCACGCCGGGAAGATCGGGGTCCTGTGGGCTGCCAAGTTGAACTAAGTCGGCGTATGGAGCGAGGGCGGTGGCGACGGCCTGTAGACTTTTGACGGGCCATTGTTTGTTCGCCATCGGGTAACGCGCGGAAAGACAGCTGGAGTGAATTGCGATGCGCGGACGTGTCCGGCGCGGTGGAGAGGTGAAAGGCACAGCGGGCAGGTAAGGCCGAAGCGAGATCGTTCCGGTGACGCCAGCACGGCGGCAAAGTGCGGCAATGCACGGCTCGTCGAGAGGGGCGTAACGGTCCTCGCCATCGACGTGGTCTTGATAGAACATCCGTATCGGGCGCGAGCCGCTGAGACGCGCCCAGGGGATGAGTCCGAGATCGAAGGGCAGGGCAGCACGAATGTCTACATTGTCGGCAAAAAGTTCCGGCGCTTGGGTAAAGAGCCAGATATTGCAGGGGCAGCGGCGCTGGGTCTCACGGGCTACGGCGGAGCAGAGCAGTTGGTCGCCGATGCCGCCGTAAAAATACAATAAACGTTGGGGACGTCCGTAGCGGCGTACAAGGGCGAGCCAGCGACGTAGACCCGCGAGATGAAAACGGACATCCATTTAGCGCGACTGGCTCAGGGAGCGGGCAAGAGAGGTGTACCGCCGACGGGGCGGTGCACGAGACTGAGCCCGCAGTCGCGATCGATCGTGATGACGGGGCGGCGAAAGGCGGGTATGCGAGCCGAGCGCACGCCGGTGCAATGGAGGCGCCAGCGGCGCGCAAGTTGAACAAACTTATTTATCATCGTGAAGCAATCGCCGGAGGCGGTCGATCAAACGCGATAATCGATACAACCACGGATAATACCAGGGACACGTGGCGAACCAGGCATGCGTTTCGCTTTTGGCGACCGCCGCGAGGGTGGAGGTCTTGGCGTCTGGATGTCGGCGAAAAACCGCGAGCGACTGTGCGAGATGACGGGGGCGAATACCGCAGCGCCCAAAGCGTTTGAACAGCTCCGCATCGAGCGTGAACTGCAGGGTCTCGTCGAATTGCTGGTGGATCGTACGATGCCAGAATGTGGCGTGGCTGGGAAGAGTGCGGCCGCCGACGGCGACTTGAAACGCCAGGGCCGGCAGGTTGTGCACGCGACGTAATTCGGGTGGTTCGCCGATAAGGTCATCGTAATTACCAGACCAAAGCACATCGTGCCCGACACGCGCGGCGCGGCCAACCGTAGCGAAAGCGCCGGGGAGGTAGTAATCGTCGGAGTTAATCCAACCAAAGATCTCGCCCGTGGCTTTGGCGAAACCTTTGTTGAGCGCGTGCGCCTGGCCGTGGTCGGGCTGCGACTCCCAGTGGGTCAGCCAGACGGCGTATTTTTGCAGAATCGGTACGGTTTCATCGTCGCTGCCGCCGTCCATTACGATGAACTCCAGCGCGGGATAATTTTGCAGCAGTACCGAGCGGATCGCCTCCTCGATGAAACGCCCCTGCTGGAATGAGGGGCAGACGATGGAGATCTTCGGCCAACCGCCGCTTGGGGCCGATCGGTAATGCTCCAGATTGGTTTCCTCGGTCCAGGGCCAGCCCAGGCGCCCCGAGGGTGGTGGAGGCAGTTGTGCAATCAGCCCCTTCATGGCGTTCATAAGACGGTGGAGACAGGATCCGCGGCGGCCACTCTGGCCGCGCGCAGAAACAGAAGATCAAACTGCCAGAGTGTGTTCTGATGACCGATATAAAGCGGATCCCAGAGATCGGCGCAGCGAAAACCAAGGGTTTCCATATTACGGCAGAAATCGGGGAAACGCTGCGTATCGCGGCCCATCTCGACGTTGTAACATTCGACGATCAGTGCCTCGGTTTGCGCTAGGGCGGCGCGGGCGCCGGCCAGGACAGCGCGTTCGTAGCCGTGCACGTCGAGCTTGATCAAGAACGGGCCGGACAATCCCCGGATCGCGATTTCGTGGTCGATGCTGGTCTGGGGCAGGCGCACCCAGTCGTCACCCTGCTGTGGCACAGCTGAAGCGGCCCCATCCCAGGGGCTGTTGGCATGGAAACTCACTTCGCCGCATTCGGGACCCGCGACGGCCATCACCACATGGGACTGGGGAAAGTCACGATGGAAAGTGGCAAGGGCAGGGCGGTGGACAGACTGCGCTTTAATGAGGAGTTGATTCCGGCAGCTGGGCAACAAGGCGATCGCCTGGCGCGCCCATCCGCCATCAGCGGCCCCCACGTCGATCAGGGTCTGCAAGGGGAGATTGCGGGCCGCAAGGCGGCGCAAGCCGGCGGCGAGAGTCGGCTGCCAGGGCTGAGCGCGAGTGCTCGTGAGCCGATAGCCGGTTGCGGCTATCGCGTTGTTGATCCAATCCTTGATGCACTTCAACATTATGAACCAAACAATCGGCGAACGTCGTTCCTGCTTAGCGAGCAGGTCGCAGGAAGGTCAGCCGGCGGCATGGGCACGGAACTTGTTTTCCAGCCACGTTTGGAATGGGCGCAAATGGAGATATTTCTCGGCGTGCCGGCGGGCGGCGGCGCCGAGGTGATTCGATTCAAGAGTTCAAGCGCGGTTGCAGGACGCCCGGTGTCGCCAGTGGGCGGGGCAGCGAGGAAAACCGCATTCATTTCCTCCGTCCGCGGCCGACCGGTGCGATCACGCAATGTTGGAAGCAGCGCGAGGAGGTCGGGAACACTCACAAGAACTTGTAATCTTCCAGACGCCAACCGCCGGTGAGGTCGGCGACCACACGGCGTGCCGGATAACCGTAAGTGCATACGCACGGCCCTCTGAGGCCGGGCACGTCGGCGAGGTGCGAACGTAACAAGAAGCAGCGAGCGAGGCTCGGTCGATGTGCGGCCGACAAACGTGCTGCTGCGAGCGCGGGGCGAGCCTCGTCGAGGTACGTTTCTATCGCGCGGCTTTTCTGCGCGGCATGCGTCCGGAAGCCGCCGAGCGGCGCAGGCGTGCCAACGAGTTCGGCGTGCTGGTAAAAACGCCCCCACAGTTCGAAATCGCCGGCGAGCTTGAGCGAGGCAGCGAGATACGAGCCGGATTTTTCCCACAATGTTCGACGCCAGAAAGTGCTCTCCTGCGGAATCCAGGCATAGTGGCGGGCCCCGCCCGGGAGATAGCCACCCTCGAGAAACGCCATCCGCGCATAGCCCGGGAGCGTCGAGACTCCGGCCCAATTACCATCGGTCGTCCAAGTGCTAACCGTCAGGCTCGAGAGCCACATCACTTCGGGAAAATGTGCGAAAATTTCGCCGATCGATCGCAAGGCGCCCGGCAACAATAGATCATCGCTATTGAGCCAACCCATAATCTCGCCCCGCGTCTGCGCAAAACCTTTGTTCAAAGCGTCATACATGCCAGCATCAGGTTCGCTGCACCACCAGGCGAGCTGCGCCGCGCGGGTCGCGATAATATCCCGGCTGCCGTCGGTAGAACCGCCGTCGACGACCACGTAGTCGAGTGCGGGGTAATTTTGAGCGAGCACGCTATCCAGCGCCGCACCGAGAAATGGCGCCTGGTTGAACGACGGCGTGACGAGAGAAATACTGGGAGAAAAAGCGGGTGACACGAGCAACCGGGGATGTGAGTGGACTACGTTTTGGAGCGCGGTGTCAGCAGCCACCAGCGCATCGGGCGGCCGCGCCGTTCGTCGGCGAAGCGGAGCAGGCGCTCGGGCGAAAAGATCGGACCAGCGGCGCCGAGATTGGCGGGCAGATCGGCGAACGTGCGCGGGCGCGACCAGATTTCCTCGATGCGATGAGTCGCCGAAAAACGTGGCCGCAGCAGATCCGCCATCGATCGGCTCATTTCGTGAAGTTCGACGATTATCGTTGAACGGGAGAGGTGCGGGTTGACCGTAGGATCGAGCACTTGCTCTTCCGCTCCTTCAATGTCAATGAGCAGTGCGGGTGATCGCCATGAGATAAGAGCGTCCGCCAGCAGTGTGGGCGTGCAAAAGCCCCGTACGTCGATCCGGTCGGACACGCCGTTGCGCTGTGCCATGAAGCGAATAAGGGTCCGGCCCAGCCGATCGCCTTCGAAAGCGATGATCCACGGAATCCGGGAAAACTTCGCCATGCCGACGGCGTAGTAACCCTCCGCGGCACCGACATTGATGAATACGTCGAAGAGGCCAGCCCGCAGGCGCTCGATGAACGGTCGGATCTCCAATTCCAACGTGCCGAGCAGGGCGTCACCGATGTGAGTATTGGGTGAACTGCCCACATATCGCAGACCACGGAACGGCCCGCCCAAGACGCGCCGTCCGGCGAGCAAATAGAGAAGAAACTCCGCGTTGCGATTGCGCAGAGCATTGCGTGGCGTGTGGAAGAACCGATAGAGCAGCCAGCCGAGCAGTGAGGGGGCGTCGGAGGAGTGAGGCATTGGGCGGTAAGAACGCTTAGCGGTACTGCAGCCAGCGTCGTCCCGGACCGAGCAGCCAGCGACGATGCTTGCCCCAAAGGTAGGTCTGGTTGCGATACATGATGGCCATCATCGTGCGCCGGAATTCGGCTGATTTCCGGGTTCCGCCCCAGCTTGGTTCGGAAGTGTATTCGAGTGCCAGCACACCGTTGACGAGCCCATGCTGGAGGGCGCGAATCGAGAGGTCGAGGTCGTCGTAGCTATGTGGTGCCAGATTCTCATCAAGCAAAGGTTCCGCGGCGCGCAGTTCTGGCGTGAAGACGATCGGGCTCTTGAAGACGGCGGCGAGCGGAGCGAAGCCGCCGAGCTCCACCGTCCGCAGCTTGGCGACCGGGTGGGTGTCAAAGGGCGAACCCGTGAGATCCGCCACTCCCAGCGTGGAGCGTGGCCAGCGGCGTGGTTGGAAGAGCCATCGGCGGAAACGCGTTGTCAGGCTTTCCGTCACGATCACTCCGCCCATGCGCAGGCTGATGCAGCCGAGGTTTCGCCCATCGGCAGCATGCAGATCACGGAGGCGGTTTTCGAGCTGCGGGTCGCGGAGAATGACGTCGTCTTGAAGAACGACGCAGAAACCTGGTCCGCACGTGCGCAGACCGGCGTTGATCGCCCGGATTTCGTGTACGTCGTCGGTGACCACGGGCGCGACCCGCCGCGCCGAACGCCGAGCGAATTCCTGCACCACACGCGCAGAGCCATCCGTACAACCGTCGAGCACAGGCACGATCGTCGCCTCCCGGCCGGCGCAGACGTCGATCCCCTCGAGTACGGCGGTTAGGAGTACCTCCTTGTTATGGATGGTGATGAGATAGTGAAATGCAGACGAATTCACGAGCGATCTGTGTCCGGACCGAGGGCGAGTTTCAGTTCGACACGCGCGAAGCGGCGATAGGTGGCGCGAAAATTTTCGCGGGTGTGGACGCGACGCACGTGTTCCCACGCTGCCCGGGAACGGGCCAGCAGATCGGCCTCCGGCAGATCAATCAGGCGCCGAACGCCGGCGATCACGTCATCGACCGAGTCACCTCCTGTCAGGATGCCGAAATTCTCGGTGTCGATGCTCGCTTCGTAAGTGACCACCGGAATGACACCGCTATGCATGCAGCAGATTACGGAACCGGCGCCGCCTTCGGAGCAGGAGGGATAAACGACGCCGAGATGATCGCGCATCAGCTTTTGGAAAGAAGGCGCCGTGACATCGATCCAACCGAGGTTGTGGATGTTCGGGGTGTGATTGAGTTCGCGATCATAAGCGGCGACAAAATCCCGGTCGAGCGAGATGGCCCCGGCGACGGTCAGTTCGAGGTCCGGCATGCGGGCGAAAGCCTCGAGCGCAAGATCGAGACCCTTGTGGGCAAGGCCAACACTGCCGAACCAGATGAACCGTTGCCGAATTCGATCGATGTCGCGCGACGGGAAGACGTCCTCGCGCGCAACCGTTGAGATGGGAATACGGTGCATCGGCTTACCGGCGAAGGTGTAGGTTTCAGCGGTGAAGCGGTTGCCGACGTAGGTCGCGAGATCGGCGATTTCGATGCCAGGGTTCGGCGGAAGCTGACGGCGTGGGCGAAGCGCTACACCGCGGCGGTCGCGGATTGCGGCAAGGCGTCGCAGCTCGGCTGGATTCCAGTGCAGCCAGTGGGAGGTCGGCGCGTGGTAGATTTTGAGGCAGTCCGCCGGTAGCTGCGCGGCGAAATTTCCGAAGCTGTGCTCGGAATCGATGGCGATCACGCAATCAGAAGGCGGGCGGTAGTGCTTCGCTTGGTAGTCAACCACATCGACGGCATAGCCGGCTTCCAGGAAAGTGTCGGCCATCGTGGCGCACTCCCAGCGGTTGGTATGGTAGTGCCGCTCGCGCTGTTCGGGGTATTTCCAGGGATCGGTCAAGTAGAAGAGCACTACACGCCCTCGCGTGCGGTCGGCAGGAGCGAGGCGCACGGTCTGGGATCGGCGCTCAACCACAGCCTCGAACCGGTGCGAGGCAACGCGAAGGACTCTGGAAAGAAAGTCGGCGAGGCGATAGATCGGGTCCATGTGAAGGACTCAGGCTGGCATGCCGGACACGACCGGCGGGCGAAGTGAAAGCGCGAGTACGATGCAGACGGGGATCAACTCGTAGTAAACGCGGAACTCCGATGCGCACGCGAAGAACGCCAACGCTGCGGTGCTGACACCCAAGTAGCAAAGGGCAAACGTCGGTCCTGGCTCGACGGTACCGGTCATTCGCCAATCCTGCCAGCAGCGAACGAGGCTGGCGACACACAGCAACCCGAATCCGGCGATAATTGAGGCAACCGCCATCCGAATTGGCAAGCGCTCGGCGACGAAGATGCTGAAGTTGTCCCGCAGTTGGAGGAAATTGCCGGCCACAGTTTCGTTAACGTGGGCGGACGACGCCGGCCGGGTCGATGCAACAAACAGCAGGCGACGCAGCGCGATGACTAGCGCGATGTTCCCGACTGCGCCGGCGGCCAGTGCAGAGACTGCACGCAGTGCGGCTCCGCGCGACGATTTCCGGAGGTCATGCATCCCTACCATCAAGGCGAGGCTAACGAGCGTGATAAGCGAAGACTCACGGTTCAGTATCTGGGCGAACAGAAGCACTAGAGGACGCCAGGACCATAAATCTCCGGGTGAGCGGTAATGATCGGATACCCAGATCAGTAAAAGAAGATTCAAAAGAGCGCCGACGAAGTCCCACGGATAAGACCATACGTGGTTGAAAAATACGGCCAACAAAAACCACGCGGCAACCGCGCCGAGAGCAGAAGCGACATCGCCATGCCACTGCCAAGCGCGATGCACGAGGATGGCCCCAGCAACAAAACTGCAGCTTCCAACCAGTATGTAGAAAGCTTGCAGCCAGGTCGAGCCAGTGAGTAAACGGATGAGTTCGATCAGAGCGCACCCAAGGAGACGATTTTGGAATGTTATCCAATGAGTTTCGCCGCGAAGAAGCTGGCTGGTCGCCGTCTCGAGCGAGGCGGCCGAATGTGTCGCGAGGTGAAAGGCTACGTAAGTAGCTGTGAAGACACCGACAATACCCCACGCAGTTGCGAGATAGCCGCCAGAGAAAGAGGAGGGGGTCGAGCTCACGATTGGTCTTCAGATTGTCCCGCCGCTTCGCGGCCGCACCGCCCCAGTGAGAACCTGATAGCCGGCACCCTGCGCGGATTGCTCGAAAACGTTGCCGTTTGGCAAAGGAGTCCCGGAATGGTGCAGAAAGCAGGGGTTTTCGGCACGGGCATAGTAGCAAACGCCGGGACGAACCAAGGCGAGATCGATCTGATAGGTCCCACGATGGAGTGGAGGTAACCGCATATTCGCCGCCAACACGTGGCGGCCGGCAGATACCTGGATGACATTGTGGTGTGGGTCAGTATGACCTGGACAGAAAAAGGCAATGCATCCGCCGAATTGGTCCAGCAGCCGTGCCTCAAGGGTGACCACCAACGGCTCAGTAGCCGTAAATTCCAGCTCCATCTCAATGTTATCCCGGCCGGGAGGCAGTTGGATGGACCGTTTATTCGAGCCATTTATTCGCGCATCGGCGATTGCGACGCGCTGATCCAGGATCCTGAAACTGTCGTTCATCGATCCGGAATCCTCGGTAAAAGACGCAGAATAGTAGGCCAGGCTTTGCGCGGCCGTACCCCAGTGAGCAACGCGACCATACTGGAGAACCAACCCTTTTGTGCAAAGCTGCGCGATTGCGGCGGTGTTGTGGCTCACGAAAAGCACGGTCCGGCCCTCGCCACTCGCGACATCCTGTATTTTGCCAAGGCATTTCTTCTGAAACGGCAGGTCGCCGACGGCGAGGACCTCGTCGATGATCAGGATTTCCGGCTCGAGGTGGGCTGCGACAGCGAATGCCAGACGCATGTACATGCCGCTCGAGTAGTGTTTCACCGGCGTGTCGATGAAGCGTTCCACCTCGGCGAAGGCGACAATCTCGTCGAATTTCCGGCGGATCTCCGCTTGGGTCATGCCGAGAATGGCGCCGTTGAGGAAGATGTTTTCCCTGCCCGTGAGCTCGGGGTGAAACCCGGTGCCGACCTCGAGCAGCGAGGCCACGCGGCCGCGGATCGTCACGCGGCCCGTGGTCGGCTCGGTGATGCGGGACAGGATCTTGAGCAGCGTGGACTTGCCAGCCCCGTTTCGGCCGATGATGCCGAGCACCTCGCCGCGCTTGACGTCGAAAGAAACATCGCGCAGGGCCCAGAAGTCGGCGGGATCGGGAACCCTCATGCCGCGGAGCCGGCGCAGGGAGGTTCGGAGCGCAGCGGCGAGATGGTCCCGGAGCGTGTCGTGCCGGACGAGCCCGAGGTGGTATTTTTTGGAGAGCGCTTCGACGCGGATGATCGTGTCGTCCATGCTTAGATAATGTCGGCGAACGTGCGTTCGGTGGCGCGGAAAAACCACACGCCGGTCGTGAGAAGCAGGGCGGCGACGAGCAGGGAGGTGCCCATCAAGCCGGCGCTTACCTGGTAATCGCCGCCGAGCAGGCACCAGCGGAAGCCGTCAATGACGCCCGTGAGGGGATTGAGGGCGAGCAGATCGCGCCAGTTGGGAATGTTGTCGGTCCGGTAGCCCACCGGCGTGATGAAGACACCGACCTGCAGGAGGAAGGGCACGATGAAGCGAAAGTCGCGGTACTTGACGGTGAGGGCGGTCAGCCACAGCCCCGCGCCAAGGGCAATCAACAGCGCCACGAGCATGAAGGCCGGCAGCGCCAACAGCCGCCACGTCGGCCAAATGCCGAACCAGGTCGAGAAGCCGGCGTACATGACAAACACGACCGCAAAATCAATGAGGGCGACGGCCAGGGCCGCCAGCGGAACCACGAGGCGCGGGAAATACACTTTCGACACAAGGTTGGCGTTGGCAATGATACTGCCGCTCGAACCGGAAAAGGCGCCGGAGAAAAGCTGCCACGGCAAGAGCCCCGCCAGGACGAGGAGCGGATAAGGCGTGGTTCCGGAGGGCATGCCGGCAAGTTTGCCGAACACCAGGGTGAACACGACCATGGTGACGAGCGGCTGAACCAGGGCCCAGGCCGCGCCGAGCACGGCCTGCTTGTAGCGGACCTTCACGTCCCGCCAGGCCAGGAAAAACAGCAGTTCGCGATAGCGCCACAGGTCGCGCCAGTAGTGCCGGCTGCTTCGGCCGGCTTCGATGACGAGTTCAGGGGGTTCGGTTGCTTCCATGGTCAGGAGTGGAGGGCGTTCGCCAGCCGACGTTTGAAGGCGGGGAAAGCAAAGGTTTCGGCGTGTTGCCGGACGACGGCCGGTGCACACGGGTGGCACAGCAAGTGGGAGAGGGCCGCGGCAATCTGGCCGATGTTCCCATACTCGACCAGGGCGCCAATCCCTTCGTGGATCACTTCCGGCACGCCGCCGGCACGCGCGCCCAGGCAGGGCTTCCCGTAGGCCATGGCCTCAAGGTAGACGAGGCCGAAACCCTCCTTGCGGCTGGGCAGCGCGAAAACATCGCAGGCGGCGTATTCGGCCCGCAAAGCGTCATCATCGATAATCCCCAAGAAACACACGGCGTCGCCTACTTGAAAGGCTTGAGCGAGATCCTGCAAGCGCGGCCGGTCGTCGCCCCCGCCGACAATGCGCAGTTGCGCCCTGGGAAACTCACTGCGAACCAGCGGCATGGCTTCGATCACGGTGTCCACGCCTTTGTACCGGTCGGCGGCAGTCAGGCGCGACACCACGAGGATGCGGGGCGACAATCCTCCCAGGTTCGCTCGGTCGCCGGCGGACACGGAAGGTCCGAACGAAGGGTCCATCGTGTTGGGCACCACGAGGAGCCGGGCGGGGGCTAGCGCCGGGTAGAAGCGGAGCATCTGGCGACGGGTGTACTCACTGATGCAGAGAATGCGGCGGGCGCGGCGCAGGCAGTGCTTCTCCAGCGGCGTGTAAGGCCGCCAGACGTCGATGCCATGCGCGACCAGGTAATAGTCGAGCCGGGGGTGGAGAAACTGTAGAAGCCGGGCCACGCTCAATTGGTGCAGGTGGCCGCATATGACGCGATCTGTCCCGCGCCCCAGGCGCAGACTAGTCTTGATGAAGCTGAGCTTGCTGCGTCCGCATCCGGCCCTGGACTGCAGCCGATCCCTAGTGTAGTACTCCTCCCGTGGCTCCGTCCCCGGCGAGTCGTTCAGGGCTACATATCGGACTTCGTCGCCGGCGTCCATTTCGCAAAGCGCCTTCAGATAGAGGCGCATGATTCGTGGAATGCCGCCTTCGCTTTGGAACAGCTCCGGAATCAACAAAAGGGTTTTCACTCGGGGGGGCGGCGGTTGGCGAAGGCGATGAGGATGGCTAGCGTCCAGACTCGCGACCAGTCACGGGGATCCGATTCGCGATGGAAACGCTGCCACTCCCGCGTCACGGCCGGCGCATCCAGCCAGGGGCAGGCCGCCAGCGAGACGGCGGAGAATGTCTCCTCAAGGAAAGGCCGCAGTTCCGTCCGCATCCAGCGGGCAAACGGGAGGGTGAAGCCTTGCTTGCAGCGGGACCGGATGGTGGCGGGCACGAGGTCGGCGACCGCGTCGGCCAGCGCGCTTTTGGGCGAGCCGGGCTGGCATTTGAACGCGCGTGGCTGGCTCCACAGCCACTCGATGAGCACGCTGTCGACAAAGGGCACGCGCAGTTCCAATGAGTGTGCCATGCTGAAAACATCGCCGTCGCGCAGGAGCACATCAGCCATGTAGGTGCGCAGCTCCCACGCACTGATGGTCTGAAAGGAATCTGCACCAAGCAAATCGAACACGAAGTCATCGAGCATGGGATGGTGGGGCCCCTGTCGCAACGTGATGCGGCGCGCCTCGGGCGCCAGCAGGCTGAGCCGGGTGGATTCCGGCAGCACGCGGCGCTGGAGCGAGCAGAGTTCGTGCAAGTCGCGGGCCGAATCGATGAAGTCGGCGAGCTTGCGGGCGCGCGCCCCGCGGGTTCGCAAGCGGGCCACGGCAGATTTGCGCCAGGCAGCCGGCAATTGCCGCCAGCAAGGGACGAAGCGTGCAAGCCTGGGCAGGCTGCGGAATGAGGGGTAACCGCCAAAAAGCTCATCGCCGCCGATGCCGGAAAGGGCGACCTTGACGCCACCGCAGTGCGCCATCCGGCTGGCATAGTAAGTGTTGATGCCATCGCCTGTCGGCTGGTCGAAGGAATCGAGGATCTGCGGCAAGTCGGCGGCGACCTGCCGGCCCGTCAGCAGTTCCTCGTGGTGCTCGGTCCCGTAGGTTTCGGCCGCAAGGCGGGCATAGGTTCGCTCAGAATATTCCTTTTCGTCGAAGACGAGCGAGAAGGTCTTCAGATGCGTGGCGCCGGTGGCCGTCATAAGCCCGACCACCGAGGATGAATCCATGCCGCCCGAAAGAAAGGCGCCGACAGGAACGTCGGCGACACGGTGCGCCCGGATTGTATCCTCGAGTTTGTTGCGCAGCGCCCGGACAAAGTCATTATAGCCGGTCGGTGCCGTGGAGACTGGAGAGGGATCTGGCAGATGCCACCAGGCGCGGGTCCGGCAGCGTCCGGCGGCATCGATTTTCAGGCAGTGGCCCGCCGGCAGGTTGGCAATACCCTGGTAGATCGTGCGTGGCGCTGGCACGGAAAACCAGGCCAGATAGTCACCGACGGCTGCCGGATCGATTTCGCGGCGCACCAGGCGGCTGGCCAGAAGGGCATTGATCTCTGACGCGAGAATGAAGTCGCCGCCACGGAGCCGCGCATAATAGAGCGGCTTGATGCCAAGCGAATCACGGGCCGCAAAGAGCGAACCCTCCTGCGCGTCCCAAATCGCAAAGGCGAACATGCCGCGCAGCCGGCTGAGGCAGCTCTCGCCATAGTGGGCATAGGCGGCCAGCAACACTTCGGTGTCGCAGTTGGTTTGGAAGTGAAGGCCATGGCCGCGCAGTTCCACCTGCAATTCGCGGAAATTATAAATGGCGCCGTTGAAAACGAGGTGATAGCGGCCGTCGGCCGTGACCATCGGCTGGTGGCCATGAGCCGGATCGATGACCGCCAGCCGGCACATGCCCAGCGTTGCCTGTCCGGTCGAAACAAGGCCGCGATCGTCGGGACCGCGGTGCTGCTGCCGCGCTATCATCCGGGAGACGGCTGCCTCCCGTTCAACGGGTGTTGTCCGCTGACTGATCAAACAAGCTATCCCGCACATAGGGGGAATACACTAGAAAAAGCTTCGCAGGGTCGCATCTGTGAACGCAACAAAGGCGGCTAGGGGTGGCAGCGAATGATGCCAAGAAATGCAGTGAGGCAGTTTCCGGACTCCCAGATACAAACAATAATCGTCCGCCTCTGGCAATGTCGTTTTTGCCTAAGGCCTTAGAAACAAATGGCTTTGCTAATTTCTTCGGCCTTTGCCGGGGAAACCAGCAGGGCAATCAAGTGCAGGCCGAACTCGACTGCTGTGCCGGCACCACGTGATGTCGTGATTTTACCGTCGGTGACGATGCGTTCGTTCGCAAGGATCGATCCCAATTCGTTGGCGACAGAGAAGTGCGCAGTATAGCGGCGCCCCTCCAGCAAGCCGGCGTCATACAGCACGGTTGGCGCCGCGCAGATGGCGGCCAGCCAGCGCCCTGCTTGATGATGGTGCAGGAGCATTTCACCTACTCGCGGATCAGCGCGCAGATGTTTTACGCCCTGCCCGCCGGGGATGAAAATCATATCGTAGAGATTGGACCGCACGTCCTTCAATGCTGTGTCAGCCATCATGGTGATGCCGCTGCGGCCGGTAGCGTACCGATTATCGGCCAGAGATGCTATGGTCACATCAACCCCAGACCGTCGCAGTAAATCGACCGGTGCGACTGTCTCGATTTCCTCAAATCCATCGGCTAGCAGCGTGAGAGTGGTGGGCATGGCGATAATTGAACCACATCGACTCCCGTTATGGGCGTCAACTCCTGTGGCGCGATGATGTCCCTCCTCGTCCCGCTGGCCAGCAAATGCCCAGTGGTCCTCGGTTGTGGCCATGTCGGAACGGCACTGGCGCCGCAGGGGATGGCGGCAGCAACCGCGTTTTGCTGGCGTCGCCTCCAGCCGGGGCGTGCCATCCGGGCGCAGTGCCAGCAATGGGAAACGCCGGACCATGCTGGGGGCTGACGGCTGCGGCCTGCCGGTTTTCGCGCGGGCTACGAGGCCATATTAAGTGCTTGAAGATTTGCCGGGCTTGCGAGCCACTAGCAGAGGAAAAACCAGAATATCCACCCACAACCTCTAGAACAGCACCACCATGGCCGGAGTCGGAAAACTGCTCAAACAAGCCCAGAAAATGCAGCGCCAGATCGAGGCGCTCCAGACCTCGTTGGAAACGCGAGAACTCGACATCTCGAGTGGCGGCGGCGCGGTCCAGGTAAAAATCAACGGCGCGGGGAAATTCGTCAGCCTCAAACTCGATCCCGATTTTCTGAAGGAAGAGGCCAGGATGGTCGAGGAGACGATCCTCAACGCCGTCAAGGAGGCCGCGCAGAAGGCGAAGGAGCTCAACGACGCCGAAATGCAGAAAATCAGCTCCGCATTCCAGATGCCGGGCATGTTCTGAGGATTTGGCATGACGCCCGCGCTCGAGGAACTGCAGAAGCAGCTCAAGCAGCTGCCGGGCATCGGCTATCGATCGGCCGAACGACTGGCGCTGCATCTGCTGGTGGAGCGCCCCGAGCGTCTGCCCGGGCTGGTGGCGGCGCTGCACGAGGCGGCGCGTTCGGTGCGGCGTTGCGGACGATGTGGCAACCTCGCCGAGGCCGAACTGTGTCCGATTTGTGCGGATGCGAAACGCGCCACCGGCCAGGTTTGCGTGGTGGAAAACGTGCCCGATTTGGCCGCCCTTGAGCGCTCCAGCGCCTTTCGGGGACGCTACCATGTGCTGCATGGCAAGCTGTCGCCGATCCATGGCGTCGGACCCGACCAGCTCAATTTGGCGACGCTACTCGAGCGCGTGGCAACGGGCGAGGCGCGGGAACTCATCCTGGCGCTGTCGAACGATGTGGAAGGAGAGGCCACCTGTCATTACCTCCTGGAGTGCCTGCCCAAGAGTGGGGTCAAGGTCATGCGCATCGGGTTTGGGCTGCCCAGCGGAGGCGGCGTCCTCTACGCTGATCCCACCACGCTCAAGAGCGCCCTGGATGGGCGGCGCGATTATTCATGACTTGCCGGCGGGCCCGAAGCGGTTTTAGTGAGGGCCGTTCTTTTTTATGCGGGCGTAGTACAGCGGTAGTATGCGTGGTTCCCAACCATGAGACGGGGTTTCGACTACCCCCGCCCGCACCAACTTGCATCAGCAGAGGAAAGAGTCCTGCCCGCCATCGTCGCAGCGATGGGAGATGGACTCTTGGTCCCGACTGCAACCCCAACCCAAAGAGTCCCCATGAAAATACTCCGTGGCTTGTCAGCCGTCGCTATGGCCTCGGCGATGATGTGCACCTTGCTCTTGGCCGAAGAGGCCGGGAAGGGTGTCCCTCAGGCTGCACCCCAGAAACCGGCCTGCTGCCAAAAGGCCGAGCAGAAGGGGAAAAAGTGCGAGAAGCGCTGCTGCGTGACCGCGGCTAGGGAAGGCAAAGCCTGCGGGAAATGCCTGGCCAAGGAAAACGAGAAGCAGGGGAAGAAGAAATAGAACAATAAGATAGCCCCGACCCGCAACTTCCGGGTTTGACCAAGCCGCTCCGTGCCCGGTGCGGCTTTTTATTGAACCGTGGTCGCGACGGTGGAGACGCGAGGACAGAGCCGCCGGTGGCGATCCTTGATCCGGCGCACGATCTCGTTGGTGGAGAGACCGTAGGAGGTCCGCAGCGCTTCAGCATTGCTGCCATGCTCCACAAACTGGTCTGGCCAGCCGATGCGTTCGACCGGAGTCTGGCAATCTGCTTCCTGGAGCGCCTCGAGCACCGCGCTGCCGAAACCGCCGGTGACCACATGGTCTTCCATCGTCACCAGCAGCGGGAGGCCCGCTGCCTGGCTGAGCAGTAGCGTTCGATCCAGCGGTTTGATGAACCTTGCATTAACGACGCCGACGCTAAGACCCTCTTCCCCCGCAATGCGTTCGGCCACGGTGAGCGCCTCTGCCACCATTGGCCCAAGCGCCCAGATCATGATGTGGGCTCCCTGACGCAGCAGTTCGGCCTGGCCGGCAACGAGCGTGGCCGGCTGGGGCTTGACCGTGGCGCCGGTGCCGGTGCCGCGTGGATAGCGAATAAAGGCGGGCGCACGGAGCTGGAGCGAGGTGTGCAGCATGTCCACGAGTTCGTCCTCGTCCTTGGGCTGCATCACAATGGCGTTCGGCACGCAGCGGAGAAACGCGAGATCGAACAGGCCATGATGGGTCGGGCCGTCGTTCGGCGACAGGCCGGCGCGGTCCAGGCAGAAGGTGACCGGCAGATTCTGGAGGCAAACATCGTGGATGATCGGATCGTAGGCGCGTTGCAGGAAGGTCGAGTAAATGGCGCAGACCGGCCGGAAATCCTTGGTGGCGAGCCCGGCGGCGAAAAGCACAGCGTGCTCCTCGGCAATGCCCACGTCGAAAAATTGTCGGGGCAACTCTCTGGCCAGCAGCGACAGGCTGGTGCCGCTGGGCATGGCGGCGGTGATACCGATGATCTTGGGGTTGGCCTTGGCGAAGCGGACCAGCGCCTGGCCGAAGACCTCCTGATAGTTGGGCGGAGTGCCGGGGGCGAGCTGGAGGCTTTCGCCGGTGGCGGGATCGAAGGAACTCAGCCCGTGGAATTTCTCCGGCGATTGCAACGCAGCCTCGAGACCTCGTCCCTTTTTCGTCAGGACATGCACCAGCACCGGAACGTCGGACTGCCGGGCAAACTCGAGGTTCTTCGTCAACTCGGCGAAATTGTGGCCGTCGATCGGCCCGATGTACCGCAGGCCATATTTCTCAAACAGACTCGACTCGACGAAGAAGTCCTTCGTTTCGCGTTTCCATTTCGCGTACAGGCGATTCAGGTCCTCGCCGTGGGAGAATTTTTTGAGAAAAGTCTCCAGGTCGCGGTGGATCTTGTTGTAGGTCGGGCTGGTGGTAAGACGGTTGAGGTAATGCGCGATCGCCCCAACATTTTTGGCGATCGACCATTCATTGTCATTGAGGATGACAATCAAGCGCTTGGTGCTGCTGACGATGTTGTTGAGCGCCTCCATCGTGATGCCGCAGGTGAAGGACGCATCCCCGCAGATGGCAACGACGTGTTCGTTCGTGCCACGCAAATCGCGCGCTGTGGCCATGCCCAAGGCGGCCGAAAGCGCGGTGCCGGCGTGGCCCGCGCCATAGCTGTCGTGAGGACTTTCCGCGCGGCAGAGAAAACCAGACGTCCCTCCGCTGCGCCGCAGCTTTTGGAAGAGACTGCCGCCGCGCCCGGTGAGCAGCTTGTGGACATAGCCTTGGTGGGAAACGTCGAAGACGAGCTGATCCTCCGGCGTGCGGAATACCCGGTGCAGGGCAATAGTCAGCTCGACCACTCCCAGGTTGGGGCCTACATGCCCGCCATTCCGAGCCGTGACGGCGATGATCTCCTCGCGGAGTTCGCGGGCCAATTGCGGGAGTTGCTCCGCAGCGAGCGCTTTGACGTCATCAGGCCCCCTGATCAGATCCAACAGGTGCGTGGGAGAGGACGGGGGAGGTGATTGAGGCGGGACGGAAGAGGAAGCGCTCATCAAAAAGCGTGGGGTCGGACATGGACTAAAGAAAGCCTACTCGGCCTGCCGGCCGGTATCAAAAGGTTCCAGCGCAACACCGGAGTTCTTCTTTTTGAGCTTTTCAATCCTCAGCTCGGCCTCCTTGAGGCGAACCTCGCAGAATGTTAATAATTTGCTGCCTTCCTCATATTTGGCAAGCAACTCAGCCAGAGGTACTTCGCCTTGCTCCATCGAATCGACGATGCCCTCGAGTTTGCCCAAGGCTGCCTCGAAACTGAGTTTTGACGGTTTGTCCGATTCCACGCCGCCCACCATGCGCGCCTGATTCCCGATTTCAACCTTCTTTGCGTGGCCGGTGGGGAAAGTGGCGCCTCCTGCGGCAACCCGCTCGATGGACGTTTCATTCTTGGCATGGCGGGGCAGCTTTTGAGTTGGCGAAGGAGCGAATTCCTGCGGATTACTAAGCGCATGAATTCGCTTGTGGTCGTAGTGATTGCGCTCGTTGCCATGCGTCTGGGCGCGCAACAGGTGCTCGAGTTTCTCAATCGTGCCGAGGTCCGCCGGCATGCCGGCACGCGTCCCGCCGCCCTGGCTGGCGTGATGGACGGGACCACTTACGCGAAGTCTGTCGACTACACGCTGGCAAAGAGCCGCTTTGGCTCGATTGAGATGGTCTTCGACCAGGCCGTGCTGCTGATCGTGCTGTTCAGCGGACTGTTGCCGTGGCTGTGGGACAAGACATACGCTCTTGCGCCCGGGGCGGCTTGGAGCGGTGCGATCTTTCTGATGGCGACCGGTCTGCTGCTGAGTCTGCCCGGCCTGCCGTTTGAGTGGTGGGGACAGTTTCGCTTGGAGGAGCGCTTTGGCTTCAACAAGAGCACGCTGCGCCTCTGGATTGGCGATCAGCTCAAATCCACCGCCCTTGGGCTCGCCATCGGCTTTCCGCTCGCCTGGGCGCTGCTCTCTCTCGTGCACTGGGTGGGGGCGGCCTGGTGGCTGTGGGGCTTCGCCCTGATTTTCGGTTTTCAGATCCTGATGCTCGTGCTCTATCCCAAGCTGATCCTTCCGATCTTCAACAAACTTACACCCCTCGCAGAGGGGGAGCAGCGCTCGCGTCTGCTGGCTCTGGCGGAGAGAACCGGCTTTCGGGCGCAGACCATCGAGGTGATGGACGGCAGCAAGCGCTCGGCGCATTCCAATGCCTTTTTCACCGGCTTCGGACGGTACCGGCGGATCGTCCTTTTCGACACATTGATCCAACAGCTCGCGCAGGATGAACTCGAAGCAGTGCTGGCCCACGAGATCGGTCATTACAAGCGCGGCCACATCCCGAAGCGGCTGGCCCTGATCGCCGCAAGCGAACTCGGCGGGCTTGCGTTGATCGCCTGGCTTGCCCGCGGGGAGTGGTTCAGCCCCGCCTTCGGCCTGCCGGCTGGCGAACTTGCGCCGGCGTTTCTGCTCGCCGGCCTGCTGGGTGGTCTCGTGACATTCTGGTTCTCTCCGGTGAGCAACTGGCTGTCACGCCGCCACGAATACGAGGCCGACGCCTTTGCCCGCCATGCCATGGGCGGCCCGGCGCCGCTCATTGGCGCCTTGCGCAAGCTGGCGGAAAAAAACCTTTCCAACCTGACGCCGCACCCGCTCTACAGCACCTTCCATTACTCGCATCCAACCATGCTTGAGCGCGAGCAGTCCCTGGTGTCGTCGTCATGAACAAAGCCGGCCGGAGGGCTTCCGTTCTGTGGCTGTTCTGTGCGGGTGCGGCGCTCGCTTCGGCGCTGACCATCGCCACATACAATGTGGAGAATTACGTGGTGGCAGACCGGATGGTCGAAGGGCACTTTCGTCAATCCTATCCGAAGCCCGAGGCGGAGAAGAGGGCCTTGCGGCGGGTTATCTCGGATCTGGCGCCTGACATCCTGACCCTGTCCGAGATGGGACCGCAGCCCTATCTCGAGGAGTTTCAGCGCGACTTGCGCCACGAGGGACAGGATTTTCCGCACGCCGCTCTGCTAGAGGCGGTCGATGCCGAGCGCCACGTCGCCGTACTGTCGAAGGTGCCGTTCAAGGAAATCCGGCGCCACGCCGACGTGCCAATCACACTGTTCGGGCGGCGCGGTGCAGTGAAGCGCGGCGTGCTCGAGGTGACGTTCTCCACCACCGGCGGCGATCTCACCCTGTTCATCGTTCATCTCAAGAGCCCCCGTACGGAGCATCCCGACGATCCAGGAGGTGTGACGCAGCGCCGGTTGGAGGCACGGGCGGTGCGTGAAGTCGTGCTCGGCCGTTTCCCGGATCCGGCCAAGGCGAAATTCATAGTTTTGGGGGACTTCAACGCCGCGCCCGCGGATAAATCCCTGGCTGCCCTGCTCAAGCGCGGAAGCCTGGCCGTGGGCAGAATCCTCCCCGCCGTCGATTCCCGTGGCGAGGGCTGGACTTACCATTTTCGTCGGTACGAAAGTTACAGTCGCATCGACCTGCTGCTGGCCTCGCCCGGACTCGGGCCACTTATAGACGGCGGCCGTGCGTACGTATTCGATGGACCTGGTGTTGGCGACGCCAGCGATCATCGCCCCGTCTACGTCCGGCTAAAAACAGAGCCGGTCAAATGAACAGATCTCATGAACGCCTGGCGCAGATGGCCCGGGCATTCTCCGAACGGTCAGCGCCCGTCTCCGTCCAGCCTAGAAGCCATACCCCAATGTGAGGCCGTAAAGATGCAGCCTCCTTCCCGGCGGAACGGCATAGCGGTAGCTTCCGTTCAACCGCCAGTGATTGGGAAACACCATTGTGAGCACCGCCACTCCCCCTAAACGGAAGTCTGTTGCAGTGAAGATTCGATTGTTGAGTGAAGCAGCATCCGTCGCAGCGGCAGTGACGATGGGGACCGCCCCGGCGGAGGAAGGAGCCGCCCCAATGCGTGCCAGGGAGTGAAAAGCAGAAGCCACCGGGCCGATCTCGAACCCGATCTTCCCTGCAACCGGGAAACGATACCGCCCATCCAGGGCGAATTCGTTGATATCCTCACTGCCTCGAACGGGGGTCATGACCGTCAGGGCTGGGCCCCCTTCGTTGAAAATGTCCGATGAGCCGGCCAAACCGGAGCTATCGAGATCCGCATAGCGGCAATAGGAAAGCCCCAGGCTGAAAGCAGGGGTCACCGAATAGCCCAGGCGCATAGTGGGCACGGTCAAATGGACGGTTTCGCTTCGGCTCAGATTCCGTTTAGCCGCATAAGGACGGACGCCTGAGACCCGGACGGAGGCAAGTCCGGCTTCCATGGTCAGGGAAGTGGCGTAAGCGGCAGCGGATGCTGCCAGCACGATAAGAAGCAATATTTTGGGGATATGCTTAATGGGAAATTTTCCTGCCTCAGGTTAGGGGGAAGGCATTGAAGGCCGCAGGCTGATTGGCCAGCGGAGCAGATCCCGGTTCTTTCAGGACACAAGAAAAGCCGGCGGTGACAACGCCGGCTTTCGGAGGGTTCGAGACGGCCCTACTTGGCCGCGACCGTAATCGGAACGCTGATTTCGCCCGCGCCGTTGCTCTTGAAATAGATGGAGCCCTGGCCCGGCTTGCCGCCCTGGATGGAAACACTGACGCTGGAAGAGCCGGCGGGCACGATGACTTCGGGCATGATCACGCTCTCGGGGATGTCCGTTGTCACTTCCACCAGCACTCCGCCGGGGCCGGCCGGCAGCGGAATCGTGAAGGTCAGCGGTTGCTGTTCGCCCTGGCGCAGGTAGAGGGAGGAGGGCGACACTTGAATGCTGGTCGAGTCGACCCGGAACGTGCCGACTCCGAGTTCCCCGGAGGGGCCGCGGACCACGAGCTGGTAGCTCTTGCCGGAATTGATCGAGGGCACGAAGAAACTGAGGGAGGCGGGCGATTCGTAGACCGTCCGCGCCGCCGTGTTATCAAAGCAAACAACATCCTGTGGGGTCAGGCCGTAGCCGAGCACATTGACCCGGGCGCCAACCGGGGCGCGAGTCACCTCGAGGGGGCGCACATAGCGGTTGTTGATCGTCAGCGTCTTAAGCTCGGAGAAGGCCTGTTGCTGCAGTTTGCCGCTGGCGTTGCTGGCCGTGTAATCGCAGATGTAGTAGTAGGAGGCATTGAGGCGACCGGCGGGAAGCTGGTAATCGAACTCCCAGACATCCTCGCCGACGGAACTCTTGGCCATCATGAAGCTCTGTCCGTCGATCACGATGCGCGGTTGAATGCTGGGCATGGAGATGGCGGAGGAGCTCGGCTTGAAGCGCGCCGTCAGAGTATAAATCTGCGAGGGATTCTGAGGCATTTTGTCGGGTGTGAGATCGATGATGGTCATCTCGCAGCCGGTGAGCAGCATCAGTCCGATCAGGGCGAACGTGGTCAGGAAAATTCTGCTCGCGTGGAGGAAGGTGGTCTTGTGCATTGTGTAAGAAATGGCGGCGGCCGCGCAGGCCGTTGGCGGAAAATTATCTAGCGCGTCTTGTAATGGTCGAACTCCCCTCAGGGCAAGCAAAAGCGGAGCCTCCGCTCGGCGTGTATTTCCACGTCCCCTTCTGCGCGAGCACTTGCGACTTCTGCGCATTCTACCAGACCGTACCCAAAGGCAATGCGGTGGCGCGCTACCTCGAGGGCATGGAGGCGGAGGCCTCGCTGGTGGAATGGGGGGCGCGGCGCGCGACCACGGCTTTCTGGGGCGGCGGCACGCCGGGGCTGCTGCAGCCTGCCCAACTGCTCCGGCTGGGAGCAGTCATGCTGGCCCGCGACGGCGGGCGACCGGACGAATGGACCGTCGAACTGGCACCCGCCACCGTGAGCCCCAACCGGATAGCGGTGCTGCGCGAGTTGGGCGTGACCCGCGTGTCGATGGGGGTGCAGAGTTTCCAGCCTGCTCTGCTGGAGGCGCTGGGACGGCGGCACACTCCGGCGCAAATCTACCGCGCCTACGATCTGCTGCGGGCCGCCGACTTTCCCAGCGTGAATCTGGACCTGATTTTCGCCCTGCCTGGACAGGACGAAGAGGCCTGGCGTGCGGACCTGGCCGAGGCAGTGCGTCTCCGGCCCGATCATCTTTCGACCTACTGTCTCACCTTCGAGGAGGACACGGCCCTGTGGATCAAACTCTCGCAAGGCCGCGTCAGGCTCGATGTCGAAAAGGAGGCGGTTTTTTATGAACGCACGTGGGATTACCTGGAAGCGGCTGGATACGCACAATACGAGATCTCGAACTTCGCGCGATCGGGGCACATCTGCCGGCACAATCTCAACACCTGGCGTATGGAGGAATGGATCGGGCTCGGCCCCTCTGCCGCCTCGCAGTTCGGTGGCTGGCGGGGGGCCAACCCCCCCGATCTTTCCCTGTGGCATGAGCAGATCGCATCCGGCCGGCGGGCGCAGAACGACCGGGTGCGCCTGACGCCGGAATTGCTGGCTGCCGACAGCATCATTTTCGGTCTGCGGATGAATGCCGGGGTGAACGTGCCCGCATTGCAGGCCTGCTATCCTGCGGCGCCATGGACGGAGGCGGTCTCCTGCCTGCGCAGGCTGGAGGACGAAGGGCTGCTTCTCCTGGAGTCCGGCGGGCAGGCCCGTCTTACGAAACGCGGTCGACTGGTTGCCGACGCGGTGGGGGTGGAAATGCTTGAGGCGTTTGCCGCAACCGCAAGGGATATCCCGTGAACCACGCGAGTTTGCGCTGCGTTATAATCCGGTGGGCGGTTACATGCCTTGCTGCCCTGGCATTGAGCGGATGCAAGTCCCCCGTCCCCCTTCATCCGCCCCTCTACGCAAGGTTTTACCTGGAGGCCAGCCCCGGCGAGCCCGGCGTGCCGGTGCGCGGAGGGAGCATCACGGTCGGGGCCAGACCCGTGCTGACGGAGTATGACATCGCCAACGCCGGGGTGGGGCAAACGGAGCTGGGGCAATGCCTGCAATTCTATCTGACTTCGGTGGCGGCGCGGGATCTCCACCGGCTTTCCCAGAAGATGAGGGGACGCCGATTGGTGCTTGCGCTTAATGATGCGCTGATCGGCGCGCAGTACCTCGACCGGGATTTGCCCGATGGGACGATCATGATGTTTGTTGAAATACCGGATGCGCAATTGCCCAGTCTCGTTGCGCGTATTAGGCAAACTTCGGCGAATCTCGCCGTCGGTCGCCCAAAATAACTAACCATTCCACCTGTGCGCTTACTTCTGCCCGTCTTGCTTGGTCTCCTCCTTTCCGCGAATGCGTTGCCGGCCGAACGATTCGAGTTTGTCTGGCCCGTGCCCAATCAGGCGCCAGCGCAGGGTAAACAAATCCAAAACTTCGTGCAGTCGACGGCCTCGGGCGAGACCGAGTCCGGCCTGTTTGGCTGCGTGCGCAGCGGCGGCATCCAATTCCACGAGGGGATCGATCTCAAGCCGCTGCAGCGCGACGTTCGCGGTGAGCCGCTCGACAGGGTTTCCGCCGCGATGGCGGGGATAGTTCGCCACGTCAACAACCGGGCCGGCAAAAGCAGCTATGGACGCTATCTCGTCATCGAGCACACGGAGGTTACGCCCGCTGTCTATACGCTTTATGCACATTTGCGGAGCGTCGAGATCGGCATCCGTCCCGGAGTGCGGGTCAGCGCCGGCCAGGTCATCGGCGTGATGGGACATACCGCCGGAGGCTATTCCATCCCGCGGGCCCGGGCACACCTGCATTTTGAGATCGGCCTCATGGTTACGCGCGATTTCCAAGGCTGGTATAATTGGAAGAAATTCGGCAGCCCAAACGAGCACGGCCCATGGAATGGGATGAACCTGATGGGCTTTGATGGACTCGACTGGTTCCGTCAGTTTCGTTCCGGCCGCGGCACGGATTTCCAGCAGTATCTCGACAACATGAAGCCGGCGGTGCGGGTGCGCATCTCCACGATACGCGTGCCGGACTTTATCCGGCGCTATCCAACACTGCTGCGCAAACCGATGCCGACCGGTCTCGTGGCAGGATGGGAGATTGAGTGCAACTGGACCGGGATTCCGTTCGCCTGGACGCCGCTGTCTGCTCCCGATGTCGCAGGATTGAAGTCCGGCTCCCCCCAGGTTGTTGAAGTCGATTCAGCCCTGCTGCGGGCCTACCGCTGCAAATCGCTGGTGCGGCAGCGCCGCGGTCAGAACGTGCCGGGGTCCGATCTCGAAGTGGTGCTGCAGCAGCTGTTCGGATGGCGGTGACGGAAACCGGCCTCGCGGCGCAACCAGCCGTCCTTGCGGCTGCAGAAAGGCCCGCATAGGGGCGGGCCGTCGCGCTGTCAGTGGGGTCGGTCAGGCGATCTCGGCGAACTCAGCGGCGAAAGCGCGTGTGTCTGGGGCGCGGAAGAACGAGGTTCCCGCCACGAATGTGTCGGCGCCTGCGGACCGGCATTCCCGTGCGGTGGAGAGATCGATGCCGCCATCGACTTCGAGGCGGAAATTCAGTCCGCGTTCGTGGCGCCACGCATCGATTTGGGTCAGCTTGGGCAGCATGTCGCGCCGGAATGACTGGCCGCCGAACCCGGGCTGCACCGTCATCACCAGGACAAGATCGACGAGGCTCAAGTGTGGTTCAATGGCAGCGGCGGGCGTCCCGGGATTGAGCACGATGCCGCACTTGCAGCCGAGCTCCCGGATGCGCCGGAGGACGGCGGCATGATCGTAGGCCGGTTCGATATGAATGCTGATGAGGTTGGCGCCAGCCTTGGCAAAGGGCTCAATGTAGCGGTGCGGTTCCGTCAGCATGAGGTGGGTGTCGAAAAAAAGCTTCAACCCCCGCCGGCGCAGCGCCGCGAGCGTCTCGGGGCCGAACGTCAGGTTCGGCACGAAGTGGCCGTCCATAAGGTCGAGGTGCAGCCATGGCAGGCCGAGCTGCTCGACCACCATGGCGCTTTCGGCCAGGGCGGCATGGTCACCAGCGAGAAGAGAGGGAGAGAGGATGGGAGCATGCGTTGCCATTGCCGTCGAATCACACGCAAAGACGCGAAAAAGGGGAAGCAGGAAAATCCCGGACGCGGCCGATGGGAAGGGGGAGCATTTCCGCGGACGGGCCAGCAGCCGGCGGAAGGGTCACCAGGTGTCGAGCACCGCGTGGACGATCTGGCCCGACAGATCCTGAGCCAGCAGGGGCAGCGCCTGGTATTCAGCTTGCAGCTGGCCGCTGTCGGCAAAGACGCCGCGGGTGGCGACCACCGGACGGCGGGTAAAAAGGGTCTGCCGCGAACGGAGATCCAGCAGGGTGCACGAGGCGTACAGGCGGACGTCAAGTTTGCGGGCCAGGCCGGTGTCATCGGAGCGCGCCACGGCTGTCTCCCGGTCATAGCGTTCGAGATCGATTTGCAGCGTGGCGTCCGCCGCGTCGGCGGAATTGACCACCGTCACCCGGCCGTCGCGCAGGAAGGCTTCGCGCACCTGTGTGCTCACGAGGGCCGCCGCCTGGGGCAGGAGGGCCCGTGCGACGACGGGCGGGATGTAGAGGGTGGAGAAGGAGCGGGGCGCCCCGGTGCCGAGCTTATAGTGCGAACAGCCGGCCAGGATTAACAGGCCGATCCAGAGGGCGCCTTGCTGCAACATCCGCCTCATGCGTAGAACCGCGCTCCCATGTCCGGTCAGGGGTTGCCTAGAAAAGCAGGAAGCGCTTTTTCTTTTTCTCGGGGGCCGGGGTGGTGGTGAGCTTCTGCTCCCGGGCGTCGATTTCGGCGAGGCGCTGTTTCGCATTCGCGGCAACGTCCGAGTCAGGGAAAATCGTGATGGCTTCGTTATAGAAGACGCGTGCGGCCTTGAAATTCGAGCGTTTGAGGTAATAGAAATCCGCGATCTTGATTTTGCTCTCGGCGAACACCCGCTTCATGTCTGTGACACCCTTTTCCGCCGTGGCCACGCCGGCTTCGTTCGGGAAGAGAATGAGATAATCCTCGTAATAGGTGATGGCCTCCTTGGTGGACGCCTGATCGTAGTAGGCGCCCTCCACGAGAGAGGCGTGCGTCTGCGCCAGCTTGAGATAGGCATCGGGGGTCAGAACGCTCTTGGGGTAGAAATTAATCATGCGGTCGAGCACATCGATGGCCTCCTCGGGGTTGCCAAGGATCTGGTGGGCCCGCGCAGCGTTCATGAGGGACAGGGAGGCGTAGTCGCTGTAGGGGGCGTTGGTGATGATCTGCTCGTAAAAATCGACGGCCTTGGATCGATCGCGGAATCCCGGGATGATGCCCCACATATAGTTGCGCTTCCCCTCGAGGAGCAGGTTGGCGATGCGGTATTGCTCGGCGATGACCTGACTGAATTTTTCCGAACTCGGATATTTGCGCACCAGCTCCTGAAGGGCATCGAAGGCCTTGAAATACTGATGGCGCTTCTCGCGCAGCATTCCAATCCGGAAGAACGCCTCGGGCGCGTAGATGGAATTGGGGTATTTCTTCGTCACCTTGGTGTAGGCCCGGATCGCGCGGCGCAGGGAGCCGGCGTCCTCGGCCGAGCGGGCCTTGTTCATCAGATCGAGCGCGGTGCGGGCCTCATTGCCGGTCAGGCCGGTAAGCACGCCGCCCTCGATGCGCCAGCCGGTTTGGGGTGACCAGACAAGATCGGCAGCCAGCCGGGCAGGGCCGAAGAGCAGACAGGTTAGGGCAACCAGGAGGAGGAACGGATAATGACGCATGACACGGTCGGTTACCATCGAATGAGAGCGGAGCCATAGGTCAAGCCGGCGCCGAAGGCTATCAGGAGGGTGATCTGACCTGGCTTGATGCGACCGAAGCGCCGGGCCTCGGCGAGGGCGATGGGGATGGAGGCGGCGGACGTGTTGCCGTAGCGGTCGAGGTTGATGTAAAAACGATCGAGCGGAATCTTTAGGCTTTGGGATAAAGACTCGATGATGCGGCGGTTGGCCTGATGCGGAATCACAAGGTCAATTTGGTCAGCCGTGAGATGGTGTTGTTCCAGCATTTCGCGGGCCACCTGATCCATCACCCGGACGGCGCTTTTGAAGACTTCGCGGCCGTTCATGCGAATAAAGTGGGCGCGATCCGCCACGGTCTGGGCCGAGGCCGGCTTGCGACTTCCGCCGGCGGGCACACAAAGCTTGTCCACAAATTGGCCATCGGCGCCAAGATCGGAGCCGATGATGCCGATTCCGCTTTGGTCGACCTTGCGCAGTACCGCGGCGCCGGCGCCATCGCCAAACAGCACGCAGGTCGTGCGGTCGGTCCAGTCGGTGAGGGCGGAAAGTTTTTCCGCGCCGATGATCAGGGCGCACTTATAGCGGTTGGTCAGGATCTGGCCGTAGGCGATCTCCATCGCGTATAGGAAGCCCGAGCAAGCTGCGGCGATGTCGAAACTGGTGGCATGCGCAGGGATCCCGAGGCGATGTTGCACAAGACAGGCGGTCGACGGCAGTGGCATGTCCCCCGAACAGGTGGCAACGATGAGCAGGTCGATCTCGCCGGGTTTGACATTGGCGTCAGCGAGGGCGGCGATTGCGGCCTTGATCGCAAGATCGGAGCATGCCTCGTCGTCTCCAGCTATATGCCGCTCCTTGATGCCGGTGCGCTCGCAAATCCACTGATCGGTGGTATCGACGATCTTGGATAGGTCGCTATTAGTCAGTATCTTATTCGGAGCGTAGGAGCCGACTCCAGTGATGACTACAGAAGCCATAGAAGGGGAGGGAAAGTTCAGGTTGCGGAGGGAGCGAGCAGCAAGTCATGGACTCGGGCTAGGTCGGCCTCCGTGTGTTGATAGAGATCCTTGCGAATGATTTTCTCGGCGGCCCGGATGGCGCTGGCAATGGCGTGCCGGCTGCTGGAACCGTGCGCCTTCAGGACATTGCCCCGCAGGCCGAGCAACGGGGCGCCTCCATACCGGTCGGGATTCAGACGCGACTTGAGCGAGCGGAAAGCGCCTTGGGCGAGGAAGGCGCCTGCTTTCCGTATCGGCGAGCTCGTCAGTTCCTCGCGAATCATCCCATTGATGAAAGTGGCCAGCGATTCCCAGGTCTTCACCAGGGTGTTGCCGACGAAGCCGTCGCACACCACCACGTCGACCTGGTCGCGGAACACCTGAAAGCCCTCGATCGGGCCGACATAATTGATGAGGGAGCCCAGTCTTTTGAGCAGTTCGTTGGTTTCAGCCACCAGCGTGTTTCCCTTGCCCTCCTCGGTGCCAATGGTCAGGAGGCCGACGCGGGGAGAATCGGCGCCGACCACAACCCGGGCATAATTGGCACCCAGGATGGCGTTGTGCATGAGATGTTCGGCCGTCGGTTCGGGATTGGCGCCCGCATCAATGAGAACAAAAAAACCGTTCTCACGCGGAACGATGGCCGCGAGAGCCGGGCGGTCGATGCCAGGCATGGGGCGGAGCTTCAGCGTGCCGCCGGCCATCAGTGCCCCGGTGTTGCCGCAGCTGACGACGACGCTTGCCTCGCCGGCCTTGACGAGTTCCAAGGCGCGCACCATCGACGCGTCCTTCTTTCGCTTCAACGCCTGAAGGGGTTTGTCGTCCATGGTGATGACTTCGGAGGCTTGGACGAGGTTGAGCCGGTCTCCTGTTTGCAAGCCGGCCTTCTTCACCAGCGGCTGGAGAACGCTTTGCTCGCCCACCAGCAAGATTGGATCGATTTCCTCGCCCGAAGTCAGAACGAGTTTGACCGCCTCCACTATTTCGGACGGACCTAGGTCCCCGCCCATCGCATCAACAGCGATACGCGCCTGAGCCTGAAATGGACTGACCGCTTCGGGGTTGATGGCGTGAAGGAGCCGCGGGCAAGCGCGCTATACCTGCACGTCGAGAACCTGCCGGCCGCGATACATGCCGGTCTTCGGGTTGACGCGGTGGGGGCGGCAAACACCCCCATCGGTGGGGTCTTTGGAGAGCTCGGGAGCCTTGAAGGCGTTGGCAGCACGCCGGTTAGCACTGCGGCGTTTGGACTGCTTGCGTTTCGGATTGGCCATGGAAGTGGTGTTTTATGAGTGTGTGACGATGGCGAGAGCCTCGCCGTTAAAGGTGCGAAAAGTGAACGAGTAAAGAGGTGATAAAGTCTGCGTCAAGCGCTCCGTTCGTCAATGGAGGTAGCCGACGGCCAGCAGAACCCCCAGCACAGCCGCCACACCCAGGCGATACCATACAAAAATCATCAGTCCGTGACGGGTCAGCCAGGTGATCAGGAATCTGACGCAGACGGCCGCGACCACCGCCGCTACTGCACAACCGAGAAGGACATGCGGCCAGCCAAAGACCTCAATCATGGCAGCTCCATCCGTCCAGCTTTTGAACAACGCGGCTGCAGACAGCGTGACAAAACCCAGCAGGAAGCTGAACTCCGCCGCCCGGCGCGGTTCAAGACCGGCGGCATAGCCGCCGACAATTGTCATCATCGATCGGCTGGTGCCCGGCCATAAGGCCACGCATTGCAGAAGCCCGATGCCTACCGACTGCCTGGCGGAGAGCTTTTCGAGCGCGAGCCCCGGTTGTCCCGTCGCCGCCCGGCGCTGCCGCCAGCGTTCCACCCACCACATCAAGCCCGCCCCGGCGATCTGGGCGGCGATGACTGCGCGCACCGAAAACAGATGCGCGTCGATCCAGTCGTGAAGCAACAGGCCCACCACAGCCGCCGGCAGAAAGGCAATGGCGAGATTCACGAGCAAGCGCAGTCCGGGTCGATCGCGCCCCAGCAAGCCGCGCAGCATCGCCATGAATTGTGACCAATAAAGCACGGCCACGGCGGCGATGGCACCAAACTGGATGATGACAGTGTAGGAGTCAGCCGCTAGTTTTAGTGTGAGAGGCACGCCTTGGGGGTCGTCCATAGCCGGCTCCAGTCCCATCCAGTCAAGAGCTCGCTGCTTGAAGGAAAGGGGAAGTCCTGCCTCGCGGGCGAAGACGGGCGGCTTGTACCACAACGGCTGGCCGGCGGCGTTTCTGAGCTGCGCCCCATTTCCAAGATGCAGCGCCGTGTTCGCGATGATCAGGTGCCCGGTGGACGATACCGGCAAATACTCGGTCACCCCCTCGATTGTTCCCAGGATGATGGCGTCACTGACGCTCAGTTCCGCTGCGGGTGGGGGAACGGGCTCCGCCGCCAGCAGGAGGCCGCCCCAAGCCAGAGCCAGGAAAAGAAGAAGGCTGCGCATCATCGGAATCGCCCGCGGTGTTCACAAAAACGGTCCGGGGTGTCGAGTTTTATGCTTTGCGCGGCGGAATATTTGTCATTTTCTGGACGATTATGCCGCTTGTCTCGATGCAATACAAAATGGCCGCCGGGCGTGATCTGTCCGCTGAGGAAGCTGCGAATGCGGCGCGGTTGCTCGCCTTGCCCGGGGTGCCGGAGGGTGAAAAAGTCGGTTTTCTGATGGCCCTCGCCCAAAAAGGCGAGTCCGCTGGCGAAGTGGCGGCATTTGCCTCGGTTTTTCGCACACTGGCCGCCAATCCCGGAGTCGAGGCATGGGCGTCGCAGGCCATCGACATTGTCGGGACAGGCGGTGATCACGCCGGCGGGTTCAACGTTTCCAGCATGGTCGTGCTGCTGCTGGCTTGCGCCGGTGTGCCGGTCATGAAACACGGCAACCGGGCAGTCACTTCGAAATGCGGCAGCGCCGACCTGCTCGCAGCACTGGGCGTCGATCTCCGCGCGTCGCCCGACAAGCAGCGCCGAGCGCTGACTGAACTGGGTTACGTTTTCTTCTTCGCGCCGAACTACCATCCGGCCTTCCAGCACATCGCGCCGGCCCGCAAGGCACTCGCCGCCCGGGGGCAGCGCACCATTTTCAACATACTGGGCCCGCTTATCAATCCCGGCCGGCCGGCCTACGTGATGATGGGGGCTTACAACAAACCGCTGGCGTCAATCCTCGCGGCAAGCATGGATGCCCTTGGCGCCCAGGCCGGCCTGGCGGGGTATGGCGAGATCGGACCGGATCGAGGCGTTGACGAATTGACCACCGCCACCCGCAATCATGTCCGCGGTTTCGGCCGGCTGGCCGACCTGGATGCCGTCTGGCGGGCGGAGGATTTTGGTCTGGCGCCGGCTCCCTTTTCCGATCTCGTCGGCGGCGACTTGCCGGTCAATCTGGCCATTGTGCAGGCCCTTCTGAACGGCCGGGGGCCGCGTGGTTTGGTCGACACGATTGTTTTGAACGCCGCGATCGGGCTTTGGATCGTCGGCAAAACCGGCAGCGTGGCCGATGGCATGCCGGCCGCCCGCGAATATCTGCTCGGGGGCGCGGTCGAGGCCAAGTTAGCCGCGACCCGGGAGTTCTTCCGTGCCAGTTGATCATCTGCCATACAAGCCGGGTATGGCGAAACCATCACAAGCATCGTGAAGCGGCAATATTTCGGCACAGATGGCGTACGAGGGCCGTGGGGAGGCCCGGTGATCAATGAGGCTTTTGCCTGGCGGCTGGGGGCAGCCGCGGGAAGGTTGGCCCGCGAAGGAGGCGCCGCGGAGAAGGCGCATGTTTTCATCGGTCGGGATACGCGCGGATCCGGACCAGTGTTGGAGCGTGCGCTGGCCGGCGGCCTGGCCAGTGCCGGCCTCATGCCGGTGAGCCTCGGCGTGGTGCCGACACCCGCCGTCAGTTTGGCCGTGCGGAAAGGTGGCGCGGCGTTCGGGGCGGTCATCACCGCGTCGCACAATCCGGCCTGCGACAACGGGATTAAATTTTTCCGCGCGGACGGCATCAAGCTGACCGACAAGGAGGAAATGCGCTTGGAGCAGCTTCTGCCGGCCACGGCCGGTGCCCCGCTCGATGGGCCTTTGGCGACCTATGACGCCAGATCGCTCTACATCACGACCGCGACCGGCCTGCTGGCGGCCGACGCCTTGCGCGGCTGGCGCATTGTGCTCGACACCGCTAACGGGGCCACGGCCGAGACCAGTCGCGGGGTGCTGGCGGCCTTGGGCGCGGAGCTCGAGTTGATCGGCAATGCGCCGGACGGGATGAACATCAACGCCGGAGTCGGCAGCCAGCATCCCGAGGTCATGAGCGCGCGCGTCAGGGCCACGGGGGCGCAGCTTGGCCTTGCACACGATGGCGATGGAGATCGCTGCATTCTCTGCGACGAGCTGGGCGAGGCGTTGGATGGCGACGAGATGCTGGCGATACTGGCGGCGCAGGCCTTGAGGGAGGATCGCTTGGCAGCGGGGACGCTGGTGGTCACGGTCCAGAGCAATCTGGGCGTCGACTCCGCCCTGGCCAGGCTGGGCGGGCGGGTGCACCGCACGCCCGTGGGAGACCGCTACGTCATCGAACAAATGCTCGCGCTGGGCGCCACCTTGGGCGGTGAGTCGTCGGGCCATGTCATCTGTACGGAGGTGGCGCCAACCGGCGATGGACTGGTCGCCGCGCTCAAGATCATGGCCGTGATGCGCTCGACCGGACGACCGCTCTCGGAGCTGCGGCGGGTGCTCAGGAAGTTCCCCCAACGGTCCGCGGCGTTGACGGTGGCGCAGAAGCGTCCCCTCGCCACGCTCGTCGCCTTGCCGGTCGCCATTCAGGCGATCAGAGACGAGCTAGGGACACGCGGCCGGGTGCTCGTGCGCTATTCCGGCACGGAGCCCAAGCTGCGTTTACTCGTCGAGGGCGAAAGTGACGCGGTGGTACAGGCCTGCCTGCACCGTTTGATCGCATCGGCGCGGCAGGACCTGGAAGTGACCGGCGACTGACCCCGGGGCGTTCGACTACGACCGCGGCCCCATCACTCACCGGCGCAGGAGTGTGGCGTCCGGCACCGCGGCGATGGAGAAGGCCG
The DNA here is from genome assembly GCA_028691845.1 of Opitutaceae bacterium. Lineage (GTDB taxonomy): Bacteria > Verrucomicrobiota > Verrucomicrobiia > Opitutales > Opitutaceae > JAQUYL01. Next base: position 52,481 of record JAQUYL010000010.1, on the reverse strand, counting down.
CTCCGTGCACTTGTTACTTTTGGACAACGGGCTCCAGGGACAATTCCTCAGCGATTGACATCTCCGGGTTCACTTTCAGCCAGAGTATCGCGCCAATTACCAACAGGGAGCTGGCGACGATGAAGGGATAAACCCACGATCCCGTGAACTGCAAAATCGCGCCAAATACCAGCGGCGACGCCGCGGATCCCACGTTCCCCATGGTGTTCATCAGGCCGGAGACCGTTCCGGCATACTGATGGCCCACGTCCAGACAGACCGCCCAATATACGCCGACCGCCATCTCGAGCCCGAAAAGCGAGCATGCCATGTAGAATACCGCCATGTAGGAGGAATTGGTCAGCGCGCCTGGGATCATGAACGCAGCCGCAACCAGCATTCCGGACATGGCCACGACGCGGCGGGAGAATTTGCCATTTTTCGTGTGGCGCCAGATCCGGTCCGAAAGCCAGCCACCCAAAGTGTCGCCCACGGTGCCGGCCAGCAGCGGCAGGCTCGCGAAGATGCCCATTTTGATGATGCTGAATCCACGCGCCTCCACGAGGTAGGCGGGGAGCCAGGTCATGAAAATCCAGATGGTGTAACAATAGGTCGGATAACTGAGGGACAAAAACCACAAGTTCCGGCTCCTCAGGAGCGTCGCGAACGGAAGCTTCACTTTCGGTTTGTTGGATTTTCCGCTATTGATAAGATCGATTTCAGCCTGGTTGATGCCTCCCCATTTAGCGCGGAATTCAGCGGGGGTGTCGCGATACCAGAAGTACCAGAATGCGGCCCAGATAAAGCCGATGATCGCAAAGGAATAAAAGGCCCATCGCCAGCCCCAGCGCGCCATGATGATTGCGACCACAGCCGGGGCCAGGGCTCCCCCCAGCCGTGAGCATCCATGGGTTAACCCTTGAACAAAGCCTCGCTCGGTGGGCGGAATCCAATGCGAAAAGGCGCGGGTCGCCGTGGGGAAAGCACCCGCTTCCCCCGCTCCAAACATGAGCCGAATGACGACCAGGGAGACATAGCTCCAAGCCTGGGCGGTCAATGCTGTCATGAGCGACCAAAACGCGACGATACCTGCCAGAACCGGGCGGGCGCCCACCCTGTCACTGAGGATGCCGACAGGGATTTGGCAAGTGGCATAGGTCCAGGAGAAAACTGAAAGCACGAGCCCCCACTCGAGCTTGTTCAGATTGAACTCCTTCATCATGAGCGGCCCCGCAACCGAAATATTCACTCGGTCCAGGTAAGTGATCAGGTAGACCAGGCACACCACAAACAGGACCCAGTATCTGACTTTTGTCGGTTTTTCGTTCATAGTCATCGAAGGGGACAGGCAGGATTAAAAGCAGCTTCTGCAAACCAGGGATTTCCGGTGATGTTCCTCCCGGAATGCAAGGCTCCCTGCCGAACGCCGTGCGGACGAAACGATGGGAAGGGAATCATCCGGGGCGGGAGAGGAGAGCAAACCGGCCGTATTTCTGTCACAGCGATGTGCTGAAGCACGGGGAATAGGCGCGATGCCCAAGCTGACCGGGGGGCAGCTCCGATTCGCCAAGGGCGGGATGCCCCGTGGTCACAGAGAAAGGGAAGAACATGGGCGCAAAGGAATGCGATGCTGCTGTCCAAGGAAGGGAAGATTAATCGAGCTTCTTCAGGTTTTCGCGCACGGTTTTTGCCGTCAGCGGTAGGTATTTCCCGTCGCGTTGAACCTCATTCTGGCCTTCCTGGCTGAGGACATAACGCACGAATTCCTTCACCTTCGGATCGAGCGGTTTGCCCGGCTGGCGGTTGATGTAGAAGTATTGCTCGGTGTATAAGGGATAAAGATGCTCACGGACGGTGTCGTACGTCATCTCGATATAGGGACCACCGTCTGCCACTTGGATGGGCAGCGCCTTGGTCTTCGGGGTAATGGCGTTTAGGAAACTGTAGTTGATGCCGTAAGGATCATTGTCGAGGGCTTCCCTCATCTGATCAAACCAGGCGACGAGCGTGCCGTCGGGCTTCTGATAGTTGGCATAACAGCGCATGTCCTCATTGTACTGGTCGCTGCTTTTGAGCACGATATCGGCGAAGAGGTAGGTAGAATTATAGCGCATGCTCACGGCGTAGACATTGATCGTCTTGTCAGCCCATTCGCCGGTCAGACCGGCCTGCCCCCAGGTGCGGATGTTCTGTTCCTTCCCCCGGGCAAACTCCGGGTGCCATTCCGTTCCCACCCACCCGCCGAGGCGCGGCCCGCCGAAAATGCCATCCAGCTGTTTCATCGACAGTCCCTTGATCGGGTTGGCCTTGTTGACAAAGATGGCAAACCCCGGTGTCCAGCCTGGCACATCCAAGGCTCCGGTAACCGCGGGAATTTCCAGCGGATCAACCTTGTGAAGCCGCTGGAAAGCCAGGAGCTCCAGAAAAGTGCAACGGCGGGACATGCCAATGTCAGCGGCGCCGCAGGTGAGCGCCGAGAGTCCGATGGCGGTGGTGGGCAGATAGTTGTCGAATTCGATCTGGGGATGATATTTGCGGAACCCTTCCGTCCAATATTCTTCCAGCCTGCCATCACGGATGTAGTTGTTCCCCCAGATGCACAATTTCCCACTGACCTGATGCTCCGGCCGGTAATGCGGCAAATCGCTCAGGTCCCAGCGCGGTTCATACCAGGCCTTTTTGCCACGGGCGGCTACAGCGGCGTTGCGCGCCGCCTGCACGGTCAAGGCATCGCGGACCATGTCACCGCTCGCCTGTTTGGCACCCGGCGATGAAACTACATTGCCAAATTTATCGCGGATCACTCCATCGTCTGCCGGTTCCGCCGCGGTCGATGAAACTGCAGACAATGCTGTAACGCAAATCATCAGGCCAAGGCATGCGCTCATGCGAGACGGATGGCCCACGAGAGAACGGGATGACTTCATTAGGCTCATTTTTTGGGGGGATGGGGGACGCTGATAACTTGTCCGACGGGTCTGTTTTCGGTAAGATATGTAGCGACTTGTAGGAGAACTAAATTTATTCCCCCATGTGTCAATCTCCGAGCAATGTGGCAAGGACCGCAGCTTCTCCCGGGGGCTTAGTCGCTGGTGCAATTTCCACCTTGCCAATCCTTGCCGGCTGCCGCCCGCTGCGTTGATGCAAAAACCGCGCAAAGACCGGGGAGGGCTTTGCCCGGTAGGCGCCAGGCATGCGCCTGGCGGCCCGACCCGCCCGCCAGACCCGCGCAGACTGATTGCCGAATGAGTTCCCACTTGATATCGGGCAGGGTGGCACCGCACAGGATTCTCGCTTGGGCAGCCCCGGCGCCCGAGGAGGCCCTCGACAGGCTGGAACGGCGGCAAGGGGTATTCTGGCTCGACAGCAGTCTGCGGACCGGTGCCGCCGGGCGGTTTTCCATCATGGGCTGCCAGCCCTTTGGCGTCTTCCGTTCCCGCGGCCGTGAATTCAGCATGGAACTTGATGGCGTGATGACCGAAGTGGCAACCGGTGACCCGCTGGAGGCTCTGGGCCGATGGCTGGCAGAATTTCAGGTCGAACGGGAAACTGATTGTCCGGTGCCATTCTGTGGAGGCGCGGTCGGCTTTCTTGCATACGATTTGGGGCGGATAATTGAACGGGTGGGGGACGACACGAAAGGCGATGCAGGGCCGCCGGACATTCATCTGGCGTGGTACGACGCCGCGGCGGTGTGGGACCATGCGACCGGACAATCCTGGCTGGTGGGTGCAGGCTGGCGGCGTTCGCCCGAGACAGCGTTGAGGGAACTGGCCTCTTGGATGGAGGGGGAGGTCACAGCCCAGGAGGAGACAGCCGCGCCGTCGCCGGCGCCGGAAGTGCAGGCGAATTTCACTCGGGCAGGCTACCTTGCCGCGGTCGGTCAGGTGCGGGAGCGCATCGCAGCGGGCGAAATCTACCAGATGAATCTGGCGCAGCGATTCACATGTCCGCTCGTCGAGCCGCCGCCGCTGGTTTACCGTCGCTTGCGCCGGCTGAATCCGGCCCCGATGGCGGCGTATCTTGATGCCGGTGACCGGGTGGTGCTGAGCAGTTCGCCGGAGCGGTTCATCGAGGTTGACGGCCGGTGCATCCGCACTTTCCCTGTCAAAGGCACCCGGCCGCGCGGCCGGACGCCGGCTGAGGACGGCGTCCGTCAGCAGGAACTCTGTGCCAGCGAAAAGGAGCGTGCGGAACTGCTCATGATCGTGGACTTGATGCGCAACGACCTCGGGCGCGTGTGCCGGTTTGGCAGCGTGCGAGTGCGCCGGCTCCACTCACTCGAGACGTTTGCCACGGTGCACCATCTGGTGGGCGAAGTGGTGGGTGAATTGCTGCCGGAAACGGGCGTGGCAAAACTGCTGCGTGCGGTGTTTCCCGGCGGTTCCATCACGGGGGCGCCGAAAATCCGCGCAATGCAAATCATCGATGCGATCGAGCCGGTGCGGCGTGGTGTGTTTTCCGGCTCATTGGGCTATTTCAGCGCCTGCGGCCGGATCGACCTCAATATCGCGATCCGCACGGTCGTGTGCCACGCGGGGCGGGCTGACTTTCATCTCGGCGCCGGGATCGTGTGGGACTCGGATCCGGCGGCGGAATACGACGAAACGCTGGCCAAGGGCCGGGCCTTGTTTGCGGCGCTGACAGGGAGGGATGGAGCATGATGAAGGGGATCGTCAACGGACGTCTCGTCCCGGCCAGTGCGGTTCCCGTGGAACCGGCGGGGACGATTGGCGTGTTTGAGACCCTGCGGCTACAGTCCGGCCGGCCGGTGTTTTTTGCCGAGCATGCGCGGCGTTATGCTGCGGGATGTGATTATTTCGGTCTGCGTGGGGCCCCCGAAACGAAGGTCTTGCGCGAGGCGGCGACGGAACTTGTGCGCAGCAACGGCCTCGTCGACGGAGTGCTGCGCTGGTCGGCGTGGATGGACGAACTGAATATCGCCGGGTGGAGCATGCAGGCCGGTCCGCCCCGGCCCCACATGCTCAAGCGGGACTTCAGCGCCACGATCGCCGCCTCGGCTCTGCCGGCGGCCGGCCCGGAGGCGCCTTACAAACACCTTGGCCGGGTCGCATGGCGGGACCAACTCACGGCGGCGCGGGCGGCGGGATTCGATGAAGTATTACTGGGCGATCAACAGGGTCGCCTCGTCGAGGGCGCAGTGTCGAACGTGTTTCTTGTGCAAGGGGGGGGCTTGCTGACACCGGCGCTTGATTGCTGGCCGCTGCCCGGCATCACGCGCGCCAAGGTGCTTGCGCTGGCGGGTGAACTTTGCTTGACGGTGGAGGAAAGGACCTTGGATTGCGTGGCGGCGCACGGGGCGGACGAAATTTTTGTCACTAATGCGCTGATTGGACTGCGCCCGGTGGTGAGGCTGGATGACCGCTTTTTGCCTGCGCCTGGGCCGGTGACGGCCCGTTTGCAGCAGGCCTGGCAGAGGACCTATGGCTGGGCATAGGCAGAAGGTGCACCGGAGGAGTTAATTTCCCCTTGCCAAGCCGGCGGACGTGCTCTGTCTTTGCCAACTTCGTACATGCAAAAGACCAAAAAGTCCGTTGCCAAGCGCTTCAAGCTGACCTCCAAGGGCAAGCTGGTGCGCCGCACGCCTGGCTTCCGCCACTTGCTCGCGTCCAAAGGCACCAAGCAGAAACGCCGTGCCACCAAGGACAAGCTCGTTCCGGCCGGCCACGCTGCGCCGCTCATACGCTGCCTGCCCTTCGGTCTCTAGGGCCCAGCCTAGCGCACAACCACAACTCCGCCAGGCGGGTGAATCCTAACGAGACGACCCGCCGGCGCCCAAACTCCACAACTCAACATGCCTCGTGTCACCAACTCCCCCGCGTCGCGCAAGCGTCGCAAGAAAGTGCTGAAATATGCCAAGGGCTATTTTGGCAATAAATCCAAGCTGTACCGCTACGCCAAGGAAGCGGTTCAGCATGCCTGGCAGTACGCCTACGCCGCCCGCCGCAAGAAGAAGGGCGATTTTCGCGGCCTCTGGATCATCCGCGTCAATGCCGCCTGCCGTGCTGCCGGCATCAGTTACAGCCGGTTCATTGAAGGCCTCAAGGCCGCCAACATCCAGCTGGACCGCAAGAACCTCTCAGACCTCGCGATCCGGGACAGCGAGGCGTTTAACGCCCTGGTCAAGATTGCCCAGGACGCGTTGAAGGCCAAGGCTGCCGCCGCCAAGGCGTAAGCCCTCCACTAAACGCGAGCCGGCTACAGGCTCGCCTTCCGGTTTCCAAACCACTTTTCTCGAAGGACGGGCCTCTCCGCAGGCGCCCGTCCTTTTGTTTTATAACGTTCCCTCCCCGTTTCCCTGCTCGTTCCGTCATCGGGCCGGGCAGGGGCAAGGGCACGAGAACGAGCACGAATAATATGCAAGCAACCATTGCCACCATTCTCGCCAAGGCGCAGACGGAATTCTCTGCGCTGCAGACCCGGGCCGAATTCGAAACCGCCAAGGCGCGTTACGTCGGCCCCAACGGCGAGTTTACCGCGCTGCTGAAACAAATGGGCTCCGTGCCCAAGGACCAGCGTCCCGCTCTCGGCAAGCTCATCAACGAGGCCAAGGTCCGGCTCCAGTCTCTGCTCGATGCGGCACTCCGGACAATTGCGGATCGCGAGATCGCGGCCCAGCTCGGACCGGCGGTCGATCCCACTCTGCCCTCGCCCGACGCCGGCCCCGGCACCTACCACCCGCTGACGCTTGTGCGGGAGGAGATGTGCCGCATCCTGCGCAGGGCCGGCTTCAGCGTCGCCGACGGGCCGGAGGTTGACACGGAGTTTTACAACTTCGATGCGCTCAACACGCCGCCGGAGCATCCGGCTCGCGATGTGCAGGACACGTTCTTTTTCCCGGAAAACGCCCGCTTTGGCAATGTTTCCAAAAGGGTGCCTGAAGAGCGCTACCTGTTGCGCAGCCACACGTCGACGGTGCAGATCCGCACCATGCTCAAGCGCCCGCCGCCGATCCGCATCGTGTCTCCCGGACGCGTGTTCCGTCGCGATACTACCGACGCCACGCACAGCGCCAACTTTCACCAGCTCGAATGCCTGTACGTCGATCGCGACGTGACGGTGCGCGATCTCAAGGCGCTGCTCGATTACATCTTTGCGGCACTGCTGGGACCCGACACCAAGACGCGCTTCCGCCCGCACTACTTCGGCTACACCGAGCCCAGCTTCGAGGTGGACCTCAGCGCCAGGCATCTGCCAAAGGTGAACAAGGAATGGATCGAGATCGGCGGCTGCGGCATGGTGGATCCATCCGTGTTCGAGGCCGTCGGCTACGACCCCGAGGTCTGGACCGGCTACGCTTTCGGCATGGGACTCGAACGCCTCGCGATGCTCCTCTACGGCATCGATGACATCCGCTATTTCTACCAGAATGACCTCCGGTTCCTGCGGCAGTTCGCGTGAGCGAACGGCCAAAGAAGCCGAGCAGCGAGGAGCGAGAATCGAGCATGGAATCAGCCGCAAAATCCTTCCGCGATCTAATCGTCTGGCAGAAGGCGCACGCTTTCGTGCTGGAGGTCTACCGCGTTTCGGAGGCATTTCCTGCGACCGAGCGTTATGGTATCACTTCTCAGTTCCGCCGGGCCGCCGTCAGCGTTGCGGCCAACATCGTCGAAGGCTTCCGCAAATGCGGTCCCGCCGACAAACTGCGCTACTTTAACATCGCGCAGGGTTCCGCGGACGAATGCCTTTATTACCTCGTGCTCGTGCATGACCTGAAGTTCACCGACACCGTTCCGCTGCAACACAACCTCGAGGAGGTGTCACGTCTCCTGCAAGCTTACATGAACGCCATCGAGAAATGACCTTCTCGCTCCTCGCTTCGCACTCCTCTCTCCTTTCATGAAAATTTCCCTCAATTGGCTCAAACAGTATGTCGCGCTCGAAGCACCCGTCGACGAAATCGCCCATGCGCTCGTCTTCCTGGGCTTTGAGGTCGAAGGCATTGTCCGCACGGGCGCGCCGAAGCTCGACCATGTCGTCGTCGGCGAGATTCTCACGCGCGTCCGGCATCCCAACGCCGACAAGCTTTCGGTGTGCACGGTGGACGTCGGCCCGGCCGGCGGCGTCAAGACGATCGTTTGCGGCGCGCCCAACTGCGATGCCGGCCGGCGGGTTCCGGTCGCGCTGCCGGGCGCGGTGCTGCCGGGCGATTTCGAGATCAAGCAGTCCAAAATCCGCGGCCAGCTTTCCGATGGCATGATGTGCGCACCCGACGAGCTCGGCCTCGGCACCGAGCATGCCGGCCTGCTCCTCCTTGACGGCGCGCCAGCGCTCGGCACGCCCATCAACGAGGTGCTGCCGTCCGGGGATGTGGTGTTTGATCTCGAGATTACGCCCAACCGGCCCGACGCACTGAGCCACATCGGCATCGCGCGGGAACTGGCGGCGTGGTTCCGGCAGGATCTCAGGTTTCCCGAGATCAAATTCAATGACCTGGTAACGGAGACGGCCCGTCCCGACATTCTGTCCGAAGTCCGCGTCGAATCACCGGCGGACTGCCCGCTCTACATCGCCATCCTGGTGACGGGCGTGAAGGTCGGTCCGAGCCCGGCATGGATGCAGGAGCGTCTCAAGGCGGTCGGCCTGCGCCCCATCAATAATCTCGTTGATGTCGGCAACTATGCGATGCTGGAACTGGGGCAGCCGGTGCATGTGTTCGACGCCAAGAAGATTGGCGGGCGCAGGATCGTCGTCCGGCGCGCCGCGGACCGCGAGAAGCTGGTCACGCTCGATGGCAAGGAGCGCACCCTCAGCAGCCGCATGCTGGTGATCGCTGACGCCGACAAGCCCATGGTCGTCGCGGGCATCATGGGAGGGGAAAAGGCCGAGGTCGACAGCACCACCACCGATGTGGTGTTGGAAGCGGCCTATTTCCGTCCGCAGTCCGTCCGCTGGACCTCCAAGCGCCTTGGGCTGGCCTCCGATTCCTCCTACCGTTTTGAGCGGGGGGTCGATCCGCACAGCACCTTTGAGGCGGCCCGCCGCACTATCGATCTGATTCTCGAGACGGCGGGTGGACACGTCGTCGGACCGCTTTATCACGTGGGTGGCGACCGGCCTTGGAAGCGCGAGATCACGCTCACGTCGGACTATGTGCGCCGCCGGCTGGGATTCCCCCTCAGCGACGACGAGATGCGCAATGCCCTCAAGTTGCTCAACCTCGCCATCGTGGGCGAGAGCAGGAAGGAAACCGGTCCCGAATGGACGGTGGACATTCCCAGTTATCGCAGCGATCTCGACCGCCCCATCGATCTGGTCGAGGAAGTGCTGCGCCTGTATGGTTCCGACCGGGTGCCGCCGGCGCCCTGTATCGGGCCGGCGCTCCTCGACGGGGACGATGATCCGGTGGTTGTATTCAACCGCAAGGTGTCCGCCTACCTCGTCGGCCAGAATTATCACGAGGTTGTCAACTACACGCTGCGCTCGGCCAATGAGCTGAAAGTCTGGGTTTCCCGGGCCGCGGCGCAGGAACTGGCGCTCGCCAATCCGTTCGTGGAGGACCAGTCGCACCTGCGGCCGACCCTGCTGCTCGGCATGCTTGAATCGCTCAAGCTCAATCAGTCGCGCGGCGTGGAGGCCTGCCGTCTCTTCGAGACCGGGCGGGTGTTTGTCGAACGCGATGGCGTCGCGCATGAGTGCGCGGCGGTGGCGTTTCTCAATTGCCACAACGAAAAGGACCGCGCCTGGCTGCCGCGAGCGGCTGCCGATTTCTACACCGCCAAACGCCACGTCGAGATTCTCGCCGGCCACGCCGGGGTTGAGCTTGGCAAGAGCGCTCTTTCGCCGGTCAGCGGCGCCTATCCTGACTGGCAGGAAGACCATTCGGCTAGCGCCGGGGAAATGACGGACGGTTGGGCGGCCCGTTTCGGCCTGGTGAATCTGGCCATGCTGCGGGCGGCAGGCATCGAAGGGCAGGTGTGGGCCGGCATCTTCGTCATTCTGCCCGAAAAACTGCCGGCCGATTCGATTCGTCGCCGTTACCAGCCGATCAGCCTGTTCCCGGCGGCGTTGCGCGACATCGCCTTGGTGGTCGATGCCTCGCGCCATGCCGACGACGTGCGCCGAACGCTTGCCCAGGTCGCTCAGGCGGCCGCAGCCGGGGCCTTCACAGTCGAGCAGATCAAAGTGTTCGATGTCTACAAGGGCCAGGGTCTGCCAGAGGGGAAGAAGAGCCTCGCGTTCTCACTCGCCTTCCGCTCCGCCGTCCGGACGCTCACCGACGAGGAGGTCAACGCCGCCTTCACGAAAATCAAGCAGGACATCGCCGCTGACGGTTCCATCAGCGTGCGGGTCTAACCGGGCCTCGGGGGGATGTGCTGCCGGATTGTCCGCCGCTTTCCCATCGATGACGTGGCGGTGGAAAAGACCCCGCTGCCCATCCCTGTTTGACCCCGCCCGATTTTTTGTCGGTTGCCAAGCGAGGCGCCGAGTGTCGAATTACTGGAACTTACGGCCGGATCCAGCGTCCGGTCAGCCATTCCGCCCATGTCCAAGTCTTCCGAAATCAACATCGATTACGTGGCAAATCTCGCCCGGCTCGCCCTGACGGCGGAGGAGAAGTCCCAATTCTCCCAGCAGCTGGGTGATATTCTCCATTATATCGAAAAACTGAACGAGCTCGACGTCACGCAGGTCGAACCGACCGCGCATGCGTTTCCGGTCTGCAATGTCTGGCGCGACGATGTGGCTGAGCCGGCGCTGCCGGTCGAAGAGGCGCTGCAAAACGCCCCGGCGCAGCGCGACCACATGATCGCCGTGCCCAAAGTGGTGGAATGAGGGCAGTAGCAGCGTGCATCGAGCAGTGGGAGCGAGCATGGCCGACGAATCACAGTCTTTTCGCGAGATGATCGCATGGCAAAAGGCCCATGCGGGCACATGTATCTCCCCACACATTGAGAAAATGAACCGCCGAGACACAGAGATCACGGAGAGAATTCCCTGCGTCGCTGGTGCCCTCCACCGGCTCCGGGGCCGGCATGCTCATCAATTTCCAGTTTCCGATCCTCAAACAAGGGACCAACCGCCTTGCCCACCGATCTCGGTGGCCTCCGTGTTCCCTGTGGTTATTTGACCTCCTTTTGCCTAATATTTTCCCAGTGTCTTCCGAACTCTATTTCCAAACTGCCGCCGAACTGGGCGAGATGCTCGCCACGAAAAAAATCTCCGCTGTGGAGCTAGCCCAGACGATCATTGAGCGGACGAAGGCGATCGACGGGCGGGTGCGGGCCTTCAATTCCTTCGACGAGTCCGATGCTCTGGCCCAGGCCAGCGCCTCGGATGCCCGGCGCGCCGCGGGACAGGCGAGGGGACCGCTCGACGGCATCCCGGTCGGCCTCAAGGACGTCATCTCGGTGGCAGGCCAGCCGCTGACCGCTTCGAGCAAGATGCTCGCCCAGTTCGTTTCGCCCTACGATGCGACGGTGGCGCGCAAGCTCAGGGAGGCCGGGGCCGTCTGCTGGGGCCGGCTCAATCTCGACGAGTTTGCCATGGGGTCCTCGACGGAAAACTCGGCTTTCCACGTCACGTCGAATCCCTGGGATCTCGCGCGTGTGCCGGGCGGTTCCTCGGGCGGCAGCGCGGCCGCCGTGGCCGCGGGCGAGGCGGTCGTGTCGCTCGGCTCTGATACCGGTGGCTCGATCCGGCAACCGGCGGCGTTGTGCAATCTGGCCGGCCTCAAGCCGACTTACGGCCTGGTCTCGCGCTACGGGTTGATCGCCTTCGCCTCGTCTCTCGACCAGATCGGCCCGTTCGGCCGCACGGTGGAGGATGTGGCCATCACGCTCGGCGCCATCGCCGGTCACGATGAGCGCGACTCGACTTCTTTCCGGACCGGGATTCCCGACTACCGGGCCGAGCTGAAGAAACGCCGCGGGCCATGGAAGCTCGGGATACCCAGGGAATACTTTGGGACGGGCCTTGACCCCGAGGTGGGGGCGGCGGTGCAGCGCGCCATCGACCACTACCAGAAAGCAGGCTGTGCGATCAAAGAAGTCTCGCTGCCGCACACTGAATACGGCGTGGCCGCCTACTACATCATCGCCACGGCCGAGGCGTCCTCGAACCTGGCGCGATACGACGGCATCCGCTACGGGCACCGCTCGAAAACGGCGACCGATATCCTCGACCTCTACTTCAAATCGCGGGCCGAGGGGTTTGGACCGGAGGTGAAGCGGCGCATCATCCTCGGCACCTACGTGCTGAGCAGCGGCTACTACGACGCCTATTACCTTCGCGCGCAAAAGGTGCGCACTCTCATCCGCCAGGACTTTCTGAAGGCGTACCAGGAGGTGGACGCAATTCTCACCCCCACCTCGCCTACGCCGGCCTTCCGGAAAGGCGAGAAGTCGGCCGATCCGCTCGCCATGTATCTGAGCGACATCTACACGATCACGGTCAACCTCGCGGGTCTGCCGGGCATCAGCATACCGTGCGGATTCACTGGAAACGGCCTGCCAATTGGCCTGCAGCTCATCGGTCAGCCTTACCTGGAGGCGGATTTGCTCGCCATCGCCCGGGCCTACGAGCAGGCGCACGATTGGCACACGAGGCATCCAAAGCTATGAAGCGAGGAGTCAGTAGCTGGTAGTGAGTGATGAGTAGCAAGCATGACGGACAAATCACAATCGTTCCGTGACGTCCTCGTGTGGCAAAAGGCACACGCGTTCACCTTGCAAGTTTACCGGGCCTCGGAATCCTTCCCGAAGTCGGAACAATACGGACTCACTTCGCAAGTGCGCCGAGCCGCCGCGAGCATTTCCGCCAATTTTGTCGAGGGCTTCCGCCGGCGCACCGCGGCAGACAAGCTTCGCTTCTACAATATCGCCCAAGCCTCGGCTGACGAATGTCTCTATCACCTCATTCTCGCCCACGATCTCGGTTACGCGGACACCACTGTACTCCAGACCAATCTTGAAGAGGTCTCTCGCCTGCTCCAAGGCTACAACAACGGCCTTGAGCGCAACTGTTTCTAATCTACTCACTACGCGCTACCCGCTCCTCACTACTTCTTCCCGGCTGCCAGCTACTCTCTACCCACTACTTCCCCCTCTACTCGCTCCTTTCCTCTCCCATGCCCTACGAAGCCGTCATCGGCCTTGAAGTCCACGTCCAGATCAAAACCTGCTCGAAGATGTTCGCGCGGGTGGCCGCCGGCTACGGCCAGCCGGAAAACACGCTGACCGACCCCGTGGTCCTGGCGCTGCCCGGCGTGCTGCCCGTCATGAACAAGGAGGCCATCGACAAGGTCATCCAGGCTGGTCTCATGCTGGGCTGCACCATCGCCCCGGTCTGCAAGTGGGATCGGAAGAACTATTTTTATCCCGACTCGCCAAAAAACTACCAGATTTCCCAATACGACCAGCCGATCTGTCTGGGCGGTTTCGTCGAGATCGAGCTGCCCGGCCCGTCGCGCAACGTCATGGGTGAGCACAAAAAGATTCCGCTGACCCGCATTCATCTTGAGGAGGATGTCGGAAAATTGAGCCACGGCGTTCACGATTCCCTGATCGATTACAACCGCGCCGGCACCCCTCTCATGGAAATTGTTTCCGAGCCCGCCCTCCATGGAGCGGACGAAGCTTTCGCCTACCTCACCGCGCTCAAGACGGTCATGATTTACGGGGGCATTTCCGATTGCGACATGGAGAAGGGCCAGCTCCGCTGCGACGCCAACGTCTCGATCCGGCCGGCCGGCAGCACCAAGCTCGGCACCAAGGTCGAGTTGAAGAACCTCAATTCCATCTCGTTTGTGCGCGATGGCATCGATCATGAGATCAAGCGCCAGATTGCCGTGATCGAAGGCGGCGGCACCATTGTGCAGGAGACGCGCGACTACGACGGCCAGACTGGCGCCTCCCAGTCTTTGCGGTCGAAGGAAATGGCGCACGATTACCGCTATTTCCCGGATCCCGATCTCATGCCGGTCAAGGTGGACGAGGACTGGAAGGCGCGGCTGCGCGCGCCCCTTCCCGAACTGCCCTTCGACAAGCAGCGCCGGTTTATGGAGAAGTACCGCCTGCCTTACACGATCACGGCGGTGCTAGTGCGCGACCGCGAGCTCAGCGACTATTTCGAGGCGGCCGCCCGGCTTTGCGACAAGCCGCAGGCCGCAGGCAACTGGATCACGAACGACCTGCTGCGCGATCTTGCCAGTTCCAGACAATCGCTTGCCGATTCCCGCGTGCGCCCAGCGCACATTGCCGGCCTGGTGAAACTCGTCGAGGGCGGGGCCATTTCCAGCAACATCGCCAAGGAGGTGTTTGTGGAAATGTTCGCGACCGGCGAGATGCCGGAGGCGCTCGTCGAGCGCAAGGGACTCAAGCAATCGACCGACACCAATGAATTGGAGGAATGGGCCGATGCCGCCATGGCGGCCAATCCAAAGTCGGTCGCCGACTTCAAAGCAGGCAACGACAAGGCGATCAACGCCATGAAGGGTTTCATGATGAAGCAGTCGAAGGGCAAGGCCAACCCCAGGCTCGTCGACGAAATCCTTCGACGCAAGCTGGCCGGTTAAAACCTGCTGGGTGCTTGTGCCGCCGCCCGCCTGTCTGGGTTTGGATTCCGGCCGACCGTCCTGACGGTCGGTTGGAACGACTCGGAGAACAGTGGTGGTTTGCAGCGTGATGCGATTGCGCCCCGACGGCTCCATCGGACGACCGGGCGGGGCAGATTGGGCCATCCGGCCTATCGGGAAAGGCGGCTTTCCACTCGCGCTTTTGGGGGAAGTTGCGTTTGTTCTGCCGAAAAATGAGTTCATCGACCGCGACCTCGTTACCCTCCGGCTCTCCCGTCACCCCTCCCCGCGGCGATCGCTTCCCGCCCGGTATTCCCTACATCGTCGGCAACGAAGGGGCCGAGCGGTTCAGCTTTTACGGCATGAGGCAGATTCTCTACATCTACCTCACGTCGTTGTTCGTCGGCTTCGTGACCGAATCGGCGGTGGCGCCGGATGCGTTGGCCGAGGCCAAGGTGCGCGCCACGCAGATCGTGCATCTTTTCAATGCTGGCGTTTACCTGTTCCCGATGATCGGGGCGATCCTCGCCGATCGCCTTCTGGGCAAGTATCGTGTCATCTTCTGGGTATCGCTGATTTATTGCGCCGGCCAGGCCGCCATGTCGTTTGCCGGCTATGCCGGAGCCATGGGCAATCTTGGCGGCGCCCAGGCGATCGTATTTCTGGGGCTGACGCTCGTCGCGCTGGGGTCCGGGGGAATCAAACCCTGCGTGTCGGCCAATGTGGGCGACCAGTTTACGGCGAAGAACGCCCATCTCGTGACGCGAATCTTTCAGATTTTCTACTTCATGATCAACTTCGGGTCGTTTTTCGCCACCGTGCTGACGCCCTGGCTGTACAAGAAGTACGGCATCTACGGTCCGGCCGTGGCGTTCGGTGTGCCCGGCGTACTGATGTTCCTCGCCACCGTTGTCTTCTGGCTCGGTAAAAACAAATTCATCAGAGTGCCGCCGCAACCTGGCGGCAAACTCGGCCTGCTCGATTTTGTCGCCTCCTCGCTCATGGCGACACCCCTGCTGGTGATGGTGGGGGTGGGGGCCGCCGTGGCGGAGGAAATAGTCCAGGCCGGGATGAGCGGTCAGGCGGGGGAGGTGGTGGCGGCTTTGCAGCACATCGCCGCCGAGTACTGGTGGTATGCACTCATTGCCCTTGGCGGTCTCGGGCTGGGGATGGCGATCTTCGGGGTGCGCCAGAAGCTCCAGCAGGACACTGGATTCTTCGCGACGCTGCTGTACTGCTGGCGCGAGCGCGGCACGCGCCGGCCGGACGAGGATTTCTGGACGCCGGCCCGGACGCGGTACGGCGACGAAGTGGCGGATGGGCCGCCGGCCGTGCTCCGCATCATCGTGGTGTTCTCCATGGTTAGCGTGTTTTGGGCGCTGTTCGACCAGCACTCGTCGACGTGGGTGGAGCAGGCCAAGGCGATGGATCTGCAGCTCACGATGCCGGCGATCGTCTGGAACTGGTGGGTGTGGCCCGGGGTAATCGTCTCGGCGCTCTTCGGTGCGGCCTGGCTTTTCCTTTGGGTGGGCAATCATCCGATTCCGCGGGCCGTGACGTGGGGCTACCTGGGGTTGCTCGGGGCGTGGGGGCTCGGCGCGATCGGGGCCCAGTTAATCATCGGGGGCAGGGTGGTCATCGACATGCTGCCGGCGCAGATTGCCGCGACCAATCCGCTCATGGTGATGGTAATCATCCCGCTGCTGAACGTGCTGATCTACAAGCCGCTCGAGCGTCGCGGCCGGCCGCTGAGGCCGCTGCACCGGATGACCATCGGCATGTTCCTCGCGTCGCTGGCGTTTGTGGCGGTGGCGCTGATCCAGGCCCGCATCGAAGCCGTCGGTCAAGGGCAGATTCACGTGCTCTGGCAGGTCATTCCATTCTTCATCCTCACCACGGCGGAAGTGCTCGTGTCGGTGACCGGCCTCGAGTTCGCCTACACGCAGGCCCCGCGGGCGATGAAGTCTACCATCATGGGCTTCTGGCTGCTGTGCGTGACATTCGGCAACGTGCTCGTGGCGTTTCTCGCGCCGCTGGAGAAACTGTCGCTTGCCACGTTCTTCTGGACGTTTGCCGGGTTGATGGCGGCGGCGGCCGTTGCCTTCCTGATTCTCGCTGCACGGTACAAGGGGAAGACCTATCTCCAGCACGCATGAACGCCTGGCGGCGGCCTCATGCAACCTGCCTGCGGTCTCTTCGGGTCAGCCGGCCTGTCCGACCGCGAAGGGTGCCTCGGGGAGGCCGATGCTAAAGACGATGGCGCGATCCTGCCGCTCGAGACAGACATCCACGGCGGTCACGTCGGCCGGTATCTCCCTCAGAAACTGGATCTCGATACGTTTCGGTCGGGCGGGGAATCCGCTGCGCACGAGTGCCGTCTGCAGGAGGTCGAAATAAGCGGTGTTGTTGACGTGGCCGTTGCCGTCGATGTCAGAGTAACGGATGGCGACGGTCGCGGCCGCCGTCGTCCCGGCGCCGGGCGGAACCAGCCGGAGCTTTTCGAGATTGGGCCGGAAGACGGTCCCGTCGTGGAAGGGGAAAGCCGCGGCGATCTCCGTGGGCACGCGGGTGAGCGACTTGTTCTTAAGGTCGACGTAGATCCAGAGCGACGAGGCCTCGAGTATCAGCTCGGAGCGGGCGTACACTCGGAAGTCGCGAAAGCCCTTGAAAACGCGGATGCCGCTGGACCACGTCGTCACGCGCACGACCTCTTCGTAACGCGGATAGCGATGGATGGTGGCGGCCAGGCGGTTGAGCACCCACGACTCGCCGCGCGTGAGCATGGCATGCGTGCCGGTATCGTACTGGTCTGCGTGCTTGATGGCCGCTTCCTGCAGAAACTTGAATACGCCCGGGAGCAGCAGCAGCCCGTCGCGGTCGACGTCACCGTAGGCCACACTCAGGTCCAGGTTCATAACCTTGTCCATGATGCGCGCTGTGTAACGCGGCCCGCTGTGAAAAGGAAACCGATTTCCTCGGCTTGGACCGCGGCCGGGTTCCCCAATCTCGCGGCCAAACTGCAAGGGCAGGGCCTGCCTCCAGCGCGTGTGACGGACGGCGTTTCGGTTTCACCCCCTGAGAAGTCGGTCACACTGCCGTCCACCACCGGCCCTTGAGGATGCCGCAGAGGAACGCCAAGGTTCCGTCTGCTTCGCGCGCTTGGCGAACCTGGTGTGGGGAAACCAAAATTCAAGGCAGACGAACAAGCCTCGGGGATCTCCGTGCCTCGGTGGTGTCGGGGAGAGGGCGATGGCTCAGAACGCGGCGTTGCCGGGCGTGCGGGCGAACGGCACCACGTCGCGGATGTTGCCGACGCCGGTGACAAACATCAGCATCCGCTCGAAGCCGAGGCCAAAACCGGCGTGCGGCACCGAGCCGTAACGCCGCAGATCAATATACCAGCCGTAATCCTTCGGATCGAGTTGGTGGCGATTCATGTTTTCCAGCAGCACGTCGAGTCGTTCCTCGCGCTGGCTGCCTCCGACGATCTCGCCGATGCCGGGCACGAGCACGTCCATCGCGGTGACGGTTCTGCCGTCGTCGTTCAGCCGCATGTAGAACGGCTTGATCTCCTTGGGGTAATTATAGACCGTCACCGGGCATTTGAAATGCACCTCGGTCAGGTAGCGCTCGTGCTCCGACTGCAGGTTGGTGCCATATTCAACCGGGTATTCGAATTTATGGCCGCTCTTGGTCAGTAGCTCGACCGCTTCGGTGTAGCTCACGCGCTGAAAGGGGCGTTCGGCGACAAAGTCGAGCCGCTCAAGCAGGCCCTTGTCTACAAACCTGGTGAACAAGGTCAGGTCATCGGCGCAATGCGTGCGGATGTCGCGGATGAGGTATTTCACGAAATCCTCGGCGAGCTGCATGTCGTCCTGCAGGTCGCAGAAGGCCACCTCGGGTTCGATCATCCAGAATTCGCTGGCATGGCGCGACGTGTTGGAGTTTTCAGCGCGGAAGGTCGGTCCAAAAGTGTAGACTTTCGACAGGGCACAGGCGAACGCTTCGGCCTCAAGCTGGCCGCTGACGGTCAGGAAGGTGGGACGCGCAAAGAAATCCTTGGCGTAATCGATCTCACCGTCCTCGCGCTTGGGCGGATTCTTCATGTCGAGCGTGGTCACCCGGAACAATTCGCCCGCGCCTTCGCAATCGCTGCCTGTGACGATTGGCGTGTGCACGTAGACGAATCCGCGTTCCTGGAAGAACTGGTGGATGGCGAACGCCAGCCGACTGCGCACCCGGAAGATGCAGCCGAAGAGGTTCGAACGCGGCCGAAGATGGGCGATTTCCCGCAGGAACTCGAGGGTATGGCCTTTCTTTTGCAGCGGATAAGTGGCATCGGCTGCGCCGATGATTTCCACGGCATCGGCGGCGACCTCCCACTTTTGCCCCTGCCCCTGGGAGGGGATCAGCCGGCCCCGCACTGTGGCGGCGGCCCCGGTACTGAGGTGCTGAATCTCCGCATAATTGGGGAGGGTGCTGCTGACGATCACCTGCAGATTGTGCAGGCACGAGCCGTCGTTCAGTTCCAGGAACGAAAAGGTTTTGGTGTCGCGCCGAGTGCGCACCCATCCGTGCACCAGGATGGAATCATTGGGCGCTGTCGCGGCGAGCGCGTCCTTGACGGAAGTGGGGTTAGGCATGATTCGCAGCATAGCGACCGGGCCGACCTCGCAAAGCAATTTTGCACACTGACAAGGGGAAGTGAGGCCTTCAACGTCGCAGCCGGAGTTGGAGGCGGACCCTCGCTTTGACCGATTCTGGGCATGTTCCCGAACATGAGCAATCATGACTCCACTCATCATTGGTCTCGAGCCGAGGCATGCCATCAGGTGGCACAGAAGACCTAGGATATGGAGCGCAGGCGAATTCGCATGGGGCAACGCGCGACAGGGGCGGCGCGCCTCCAGATTCAAATATGGACTCCAATCTCTGCATCGCCTTCGCCAAAATCGGGCTGTCTGCAATCCGATGGCATCTTTCTTTGTGCACCGGGTCGCCCTGCTGCACCGAGCAGTAGGGGCCCGCGACCTGGGTGCAGCTGAAGGCCTCGAACAAGGAGCATGGCATTTCGGCGCTGCGTACCAAGGCCTGTTGCCTGCGAACGTGCGAGCAGGAACCGTGACTTGTCATCTATCCGGGGGTGTGGGATCCGCACGTCACGCCCGAGCGTTTCGAGCGCACCCGACGCGAGCATCCGGAGGGAGGGCAGCGCCGGTGCAGGAAAGGGTGCGGGCGGAGCACCCGCTGGGCTGCAGCCCTGGCTAAACGAGTTTGCGGGGTCCTGGCAGCCCCGAGACTGCCATCCGCTGCCACCTGCGGCACACGCTGGAACCGCGGTTGGAAACCTGCCAGACTAGTTGCCGGCCGAAGCGAACGATCAGACGGCGCTTAAGTTTGAGGCAACAAGTTCGGCAGAATCTCCCGGGCAGCAATGAAAACGACTGCGGGCGCAGCCCACTCTGTCCTGAGGTGTTCCACTCATTAGATCTTCAGCCAGCCAATCCTCGGGCGAACGGCGGTGGTAAGCCACTAATGGGATGCTGTCAGACTTCAGGGTAATCTGCGGAGGTTTATTCCCGGGATTAAGGATTAATTTGGACAGGGCAGTGAGGGCGTTTTATCAGAAGCACCCTACTACATCCTTATCGTCACTTTTCATCCTTTGCTTTCGAACATGTTAATCGTCGCTTGCATCAAACAGGTTCCGGACACGACCCAAGTCAAGATTGACCCTGTAACGAACACGCTTGTCCGGCAGGGCATCCCGATCATTGTCAATCCCTACGACACCAATGCCTTGGAGGAAAGTCTCCGGCTCAGAGACCGTTTCGGCGGGCGGGTGGTGGCCGTGTCCATGGGGCCACCCAATGCGGATGTCACGCTGCGCAAGGCGCTAGCTCTCGGTGTGAATGAGGCTGTCCTTCTTTCCGACCGCGCGTTTGGTGGCGCGGACACACTGGCCACCAGTTGTGTGCTGTCTGCCGCCATTGCAAAGCTGGCAGAAGAGGACGAACTGACGCTTGTCGTCTGTGGCAAACAGACCATCGATGGGGACACGGCGCAAGTGGGGCCCGGCATCGCCACGCGCATGGGGCTCACCCAACTCACGCTGGTGGATTCCGTCGAGAACCTCGACCTCAAGGCCCGGCGCATCCGGGTGCGGCGCAAACTGGAGGGGCGGCACGAAATTGTCGAGGCGCCGCTCCCCGCCCTGTTGACGGTGGTGCGCGAGATCAACCGTCCCCGCTACCCGACGGTTCCTCACCGTCTCGATTCCCTCAAGGCCGAGGTCAAGGTGTGGGACAACAAGGTGCTGAACCTGGACGTCAATACCATTGGACTCAAAGGATCGCCCACCTGCGTCCGGCGCATTTTCTCCCCCGAGCGTGAAAAAGGGGAGATACTGGGAGACGCCCTGCGCGACCCGGCAGGGGCTACCGGTCTTTTGGTCGAAAAACTGGTTCAGAAGGATCTCTTGCCGCTATGAACAAGCCCAAGAAGCCGAAAAAGCCCAGAGGGAAGGTGCGTTTGCTGGAAGGGAAATGCGCCGCCTGCGGTGCCCGCTGCGAAAGCGTGTGCCCAGTGGATGGCGTCACGGTCAACGCCGCAGGCGAGCCGGTCATCTCCTTGGACCGCTGCATCGGGTGCCTGAAATGCGTCAAGATCTGCCCGGCCCAGGCGCTGGAGGTATTCTTCACCGTGGAAGAGCAGAAGATTCTCAGCGAGCTCGCCCGGCTGGAAGGGGAGGTCGAAGAGGCGGCGGCGGCGGTCGCCGAGGGGGCCGATGAAATTGCCGCGGTTTTGGGAAGCCATCGGGGGGTTTGGGTTTTTGTGGAACAGACCGAGGGCAAGGCAGCCACTGTTTCGTGGGAACTGCTTGGAAAGGGGGCCGAACTGGCCGGCACGCTGGGGGTGGAGCTATGCGCCATGGTGCTGGGAGATCACGTGGATCACCTGGCCCAGGAAGCCTTTTCCTACGGGGCCACCAAGGTGTATTTGATGGACGAGCCGGTGCTCAAAAACTACCGGACGGAGCCTTATCTCAAAGCCATCCTTGCCTTGGTCAGAAAATACAAGCCCGAGGTCATCCTGATGGGGGCAACAGGGCAGGGACGGGACCTGGCCGGGGCGGTGGCCACCGTGCTCAAGACGGGGCTCACCGCAGACTGCACGGGGCTCGGGATCGATGCCGACCGGAACCTCCTGCAGACGCGGCCGGCTTTTGGGGGGAACATCATGGCCACCATTTTGTGCGACCGCTTCAGGCCGCAGATGGCCACCGTGCGCCCCCATGTGATGCGCCTGCCCGTGAAAAATCCGGAGGCCCGTGGGGAAATCGTGCGGGAGGTGCTTTCGCTCAAGGAGGAGGACGTGCTCACCAAGGTCCTCGAGATTATCTCCGACGGGAAGGGCACTGATCACGTCGACATTTCCGGGGCCGAGTACATCGTTTCCGGCGGGCGCGGGATGATGAACCGCGAGAACTTTTCCATCCTCAAGGAACTGGCCGATGAGCTTGGCGGGGTGGTGGGCGCTTCGCGCAGCGCCGTGGACGCCGGCTGGATTCCCCACGACCGGCAGGTGGGGCAGACCGGGAAAACCGTGCGGCCCAAGATCTATATCGCTTGCGGCATCAGCGGGGCCATCCAGCACCTCGTGGGAATGCAGGACTCGGACACCATCATCGCCATCAACCGGGACAAGGACGCCCCCATCTTCGAGGTGGCAGCCTACGGACTGGTTGGGGATCTCTTCCAGATCGTTCCCGAACTTACCCGCCGTGTGCGGGAATTGAGGACAAGAAAATGACATCCGCCCGGCTTCTTTTCACCGCGCTATTCGCGGCCTCCATCATCGGTTTTCTGGCAGGTTCCTACCGGAGGTTCCGGCTCCTTCTTTTGGGGAAAAAGGAAAACCGGTTTGACCGGCCCCTGGAGCGTCTGCGGGACATGCTCGTTTATGCCTTCGGGCAGAAGCGGGTGATGGCAAAGCCCTTTGGCGTAAATCACACGATCATATTCTGGTCCTTCCTTGTCCTGCTGCTGCCCAACGGGGAATTCATCCTCCAGGGACTCTTCCCGGCGCTGACGTTTCAACGGCTTCCCATTGCCGTCCTGCAGCCGCTCACGCTGGCGTTTGAGGCCGTCTCACTTCTGGCCCTGGCCGCCGTTGTCATTGCGGCCGCACGCCGGCTCTTTTTTGCGCCAGCCTATCTCAACGCGAGTTACGTGAAGGCGCGAAGCGTCGATGCGTTTCTGATCCTGGGGTTCATCGGGATCCTGATGATGGCGTATTTCGGGATGCACGCCGCCTCCATTGCCCAGGGGAAAGAGGCGGCCGGGTGGTTCGCGCCGGTATCCACGCTCCTCAGCCGGGCTCTCGCGGGTTCATCGTCGGAGGGGCTTGAGACCGTCGTCGCCGTTTGCTGGTGGATCCATGCCCTGGTGCTGCTGGCGTTCATGATCTACATTCCCCTGAGCAAGCACATGCACATTCTGGCGGCCATCCCCAACTGTTATTTCAAGAACATGGAGCCGGCCAGCATTCCGCCGCGGGAGGAGTTTGTGGCCGGGCGGGAATTCGGGGTCGGCCGGGTTGTCCAGTTCACATGGAAGGACCTTCTCGATGGCTTCAGCTGCACGGAGTGCGGACGCTGCCAGGCGGCCTGTCCGGCCGCGGCTACGGGCAAGTCGCTCAACCCCCGGCAGATTGTCCACGACATGAAGGTCAATCTCCTCAAGAACGGCCCGTTCTTGCACAACGGCGGGGCCCCGGTGCTTCCGCTCATCGGGGATCAGGGCGAGGGCAGCAGCCGGGAGGACGCCCTCTGGGCATGCACCACCTGCGGCGCCTGCATGGAGGTCTGTCCGGTGCTCATCGAGCAGATGCCGAAGATCGTCAAGATGAGGCGCAACCTCGTGGAGACGCACGCCCGGTTCCCCGAGGAGCTGCTGAACCTCTTCGAAAATATGGAACAGCGGTCAAATCCGTGGGGCATCGCCCCCACCGAGCGGGCAAAGTGGTGTTCATCGCTCGCGGTGAAACCCTTCGTGAAGGGGGAGACCGAATACCTTTTCTTCGTCGGCTGCGCCGGGGCTTTCGACGCCCGCAACAAGGGCGTCTCGGTGGCGCTGGCCACGGTGCTCAACGCGGCCGGCGTCAGCTGGGGCATCCTCGGCAAGGATGAAAAGTGCTGCGGCGACAGCCTCCGGCGACTGGGGAACGAGTACGTCTTCGATAAGGCGGCCAAGGAGAATGTCGCGCAATTCAACGAAAAGGGGGTGACCAAGGTCATCACCCAGTGCCCCCATTGTTATCATACGCTGAAAAACGACTACCGTCAGTATGGGGCGAACTGGGAGATCCTCCATCACAGCGAGTTCATCGCCCGGCTGCTCAAGGAGGGGAAGCTCAAGCTCAAGCTCAAGCACAAGGTCAGTGAGATGGGGCGGTCGGTCATCCACGATTCCTGCTATCTTGGCCGGCACAACGGCCTCTACGAGGCGCCGCGCGAGGTCTTCAGTGCGGCCACTGGAGCAATGCCGGGAGAGATGGCACGCCAGAAGGAAGATTCCTTCTGCTGCGGTGCCGGCGGAGGGCGGATGTGGATGGAGGAGTGTTCGGGCGAACGCATCAATCTGGCGAGAGTTAAGGAATCCCTGGAAGGGAAGCCGGACACAATTTGCGTTTCCTGTCCTTATTGCCTGACGATGTTCGAGGACGGATTGAAGGACATCGGTGCCGACCGGGTGAGAGTGAAGGACATCGCCGAAGTGGTGGCCGCCGGGTTGGGAAGCTGATCTCTTCTTCTGCCAGGGCCAGACTGCGTCACGACGCAGACTGGCTCGCAGGGCGCGCCCGCACGATGCGGGACAGACAGATCCTCGCATCGGCCCTGGGGTCCTCCAGGGGAGGGCATGTCAGGGATGATGCTTTCAAGGATCCCCTTTCCTGCCGGCCTGAGCTGGTGGAGGATAAAGAGGTTTCCGTTGCTCAATCTTTCATCCGCATCCCTTGTGGTGGCGGGCGTCGACGGAGCGCGCGGCACGATGATGGTCACATGCCGAAGGCATGGTCCCGGATTCCACCTCCTTGCCTCCTTTGCGGTTCAGGACGGCGAAGATCGTGAGACGGGCAAGAACGCCGGCTGCCGCGTTATTTGTCGTCGTCTGCCGGAGGGGCAAAGTTACGGCGGCGAGGCGGCGGACGATGCTGCGGCCCGCCGGTCAGGTGAGCGTGCGATCAGAGACACCGGGCCCCATCGCCCGGCTCCCAGCCGCCTGCTGGCACTGCGGGCACACGCCGAAAGATTCCACCATGTGGCTGACCTCCGTGTAGCCGCGATTCCGGAGAACGCGTTCCATCTCATCGACCGGGAAGTAGTCCGCCTGTTCAGTCCGGCCGCAGGACTTGCACACAATGTGGTAATGTCGCGGTGAGTTGAGCGCCACCTCCCACAAACTGGTCCCTTGGTGTGAAAAGCTGCGACGCACGAGGCCGACCCGCTCGAAAGCCGCGAGACACCGGTAGATCGTGACCAGATCACACGGTTTCTTCCCAAGGGCTTGATGAATCTGATCAATACTGATCGGCCCCTGGCATTTCAGCAAAGTCTCAAAAATCGCCACGCGCGGCTTCGTGACACGCATCCGGACATTGTGCATACGGGAACACGCTTGTTCGAGGGCAGACTGGACATTGACCGCGGGGACGACTCCGGGAATCGGGTGATTGGATTGGGTGGCTGCAATCATTGAATTATCCTTGCTTTGTACTAAATTGGGAAGAACGCGAGGCGAAGTTTTCCCAAAACCCAACGAGAATATCATCTGGCAGGACTCGGCCAAAAGCCGGACCAGCTTCTTTTGCCCATTGCTCTCGGTCGGACCCTTTTGCCGGCGAAATGTTGCGGAGGGGGACGACCTGTGCTAGTTGGTAGTAATCATTCCATGCAAGATCGGGAATTTTCCGAAATCGTCAGCCTTATTTGCAAAGAGGATCCCCGCTTCGACCGAAAAGCCTATGCTTTTGTCCGGCAGGCGCTTGACCATACGGTGCAGGAGTTGCGTCGTGAACAGCCGGGCCGGGCCAGCAAATCGCCACACGTCACCGGAGCGGAATTGATGGAGGGGGTGCGGACCTGCGCCCTCGACCAATTCGGGCCGCTGGCCAAGACCGTCCTCAATGGCTGGGGCATCCACTCCTGTTCCGATGTCGGGGACATCGTATTCAATCTGATCGACTGCAGTGTCTTCAGCAAAACCGACAGCGACCGTCGCGAGGATTTCGCCGATATCTTCGATTTTGACGAGGCTTTCGTGAAACCCTTCCAGCCGGCGCGGAAGCGTCGATCCACCTCGGCCCGCCCGTTCGATGCCGTGTAGGGCATCCGCCCGGACCCGCAGGTTCCGGCAATCGTTGCCGTTGGCCACGTCCATTTCATGCCTAAACCCACTCCTCTTTCCCCTCGCGCCCTGAAGCCGCTCGAATCGCTCTGGCGCGAGGAAATCGAACGCTTCATTCTGCCCAACGGCCTGACCGTCATTCTCAAGAAAGACCCGGCCTCCCCGGTCAGCTCCGTGCAAGTATGGGTCAAGACCGGCAGCATTCATGAAGGCGATCATCTTGGGGCAGGCCTCTCGCATTATCTCGAGCACATGCTTTTTAAAGGCACGGAACGGCGGACCGGGCGCGAAATCTCCGCCACAGTGCAGGCCCATGGCGGCTATCTCAACGCCTACACGACATTCGACCGTACCGTCTACTACATCGACCTGCCGGCGGAGCATACCGCCGTCGCCATCGATCTGCTGGCCGACGCCGTGCTGCACTCCATCATTCCCGCCGACGAGGCCGCCAAGGAAAAGGAGGTCATCCTGCGCGAGATAGACATGGGCCTCGACGATCCCGACCAGCGGCTCGGTCAGGCGCTTTTCGACACGGCCTTTCGCACGCATCCCTACCGCTATCCGATCATAGGCCACCGGGAGGTGTTTGCCGCCTGCACGCGGGAGGATCTCGCCGCCTATTACCGCTCCCGTTACGTGCCCAACAATGTCGTCGTGGTCATCGTCGGTGATTTCGACCCGGCGGCCACGCATGCCGCCCTTGCGCAGCATTTCGGCTCCGCGCCCCGGCAGCGCCTCGCCCCGGTGCTTGTGCCCGACGAAATCCCGCCGCTCGCCCGGCGCGACGTGCACCGGTTTGAGGACGTGGAGATTGCCCGCGCCGGTCTGGCCTGGCCAATCCCGGGCCTCACGCACGCCGATGCGCCGGCGCTGGACATGCTCGCCATGGTGCTCGGTCACGGCGACAGTTCGATCTTGTGGCAGGCGATCCGCGAACAGGCCCGCCTGGTGCACACCATTGACGCCGTCAGCTGGAATCCTGGATCGGTCGGCCTGTTCTACGTCTCTTACACGGCGGATGCCGGCAAACGCATCGCAGCCGAGCAGGCCGTGCAGCGCGAACTCGTCCGCCGGGCTGATCGCGGCTTCAGCGCTGCTGCGCTCGCCAAGGCCGTGCGTCAGGCGATTTCGGCCGAAATCAACAGCCGCAAGACGATGGCCGGGCAGGCATCGCGTCTCGGCGCCGCAGAGGTCGTGGTCGGCGACCTGCGCTATAACCAGCGTTATTTCGGCCGGTTGCTTGCCCTGACCCCGGCTGATTTGCGGCGTGTGCTGCGCACCCACCTAGTGCCGGAACGGCTGACGGCGGTGTCGCTCAACCCCAAGTCCGCGGCGCCTGCATCTGGGGCGCCGGGTGCCGGCCCGGTCGCGGCTTCACACGACTTTGAGGAGATTCGCCTCTCCAACGGAGCGCGTCTGTTGCTCCAACCCGACCGGCGCCTGCCCAATCTCCATTTCCGACTGGGGTTCCTGGGCGGACCGCTGTTTGAGCCCCCCGATCGGCGCGGACTCAATGCGCTGCTGGCCACGATGCTGACGAAGGACACCGCGCGGCGTTCTTCGGCCGAGGTCGCAGGTGCCATCGAGGAGGTCGGAGGCGCCTTCTCCGATTTTTCCGGCAACAATAGCTTTGGCCTGGCCATTGAAGTCATGCCAGACTACGCGGACCTCGCCCTGCAACTGCTGGCTGACGCTGTTTTTACGCCCGCCTTCAAGCCGGCGACGTGTGCGATCGAGCGTGAGGCGACACTGGCCTCGCTGCGCGAGGCCCGCGACGATGTGGTCACCTTCGGTCGGAAGAAGCTGCGCGAAAAATTCTTCGGCGGCCATCCATTCGCGATTGAAAGTTCTGGCGACGAGGCCGGAGTGCAGAAGATCAAGCCGGCCGATTTGCGCGCGCTGCACCGGCTGCTGGTGGTAGCCGGCAACGCGGTGTTGGCGGTCGCCGGGGATTTCGAGCCCAGGCGGCTCCGGCCCAGGCTCGAGGCGTTTTTGAGGGAATTCCCCTCACGTCCGCTTCCGGCGGCCGTGGGAGAAGAGGGCGGCAGGGGGCAGCCCGGCGACTATGTGGAAAACCAGCCGCGCCAGCAGGCGGTGGTGTACCAGGCCTTTCCCGGACCCGGACTCAGGGCGCCGGATTACTATGTGAGCGAGGTAGCCGACGAGCTGTTCAGCGGCATGTCGTCGAACCTGTTCGAGCGGGTGCGCGAGCAGAAGAGCCTGGCTTATTTTGTCCGGTCAAGCCGTGTGCTTGGGCTCTCCTGCGGAATGTTTTTTTTCTTCGCGGGCGCCAGCCCGGAGCGTTATGGCGAGGTCATCACTGAGTTGGAGGCCGAGATTGTCCGGGTGCAGCAGGGCGGGGTGACGCCGGAGGAGTTGCGCCGCTGCCAGACGCGGCTAAAGGCCGCCCGGCGGATGGGCATGCAGGCCAGCAGCGCCCGGGCCATGCAGGCTGTGCTCAACGTTCTCTATGGACTTCCTGTCAACGACTGGCGCAACTACGACACGCGCATCGATGCCGTGACCCTGGCCGATATCCAGACTTTTGCGCAGCGGTATTTGCAGGCCGATCGGCGGGTTGAACTGGTGGTAAGGCCGTGATCGGCGCGCGATGCTTTCCGCTCCTTCAGGGGAGGCATGCGGTTCGAACAGTTGGAACGGAACCCGAACTTTCTGTGGAAATATTCGCGATACAGGCGCCCACCGACTGCAGGAGCCTGGCTCAGGACGAGCACCGCGCGCGTCCGGACGTGCGTTCGGCAAACCCTCCATTCCACTTCAGTTTTGAGCGCAGGACTTGGAAGTGGGAGTAATCCCGGCGCTGCACCAGCGGCAGGCGGAGCTTGGAGGTGGAGACCTCGATCGGGACGCCGTGTGTTGCCACGAGATGGCGCTGCCCATCCATTGCCACCATCAGACGGGTGCGCTCCGCATGATGGTTAATCTGCAGTTGTGTGCCTTCCCGGAATATAATCGTCCGGTTGCTCAGTGTATGCGGGCAGATAGGCGTTAGGGCGATGACCGCGGCGTCGGGATGAATTATGGGACCGCCGGCCGAGAGGTTATAGGCAGTGGATCCCGTGGAGGAGGCGAAGAGCAGTCCGTCGCAGTTGTAGGTGGTCACCAGATCGCCATCGGCAAATACCTCGAGCTGTACCAGGCGCGAGTTTACCTCGTCCTTGATCAGCACCTCGTTGAGCGCGATGTCGTGCCGGCCGCGGCCTGTGGTGCAATCGAGCAGGGATCGCGATGCGATCTGGTAGTCGCCGTCCAGCAACTGGCCAAAGTGTGCCCGCGCTTCGTCGGGAGAGTATGTCGTGAGGAAGCCCAGGCTGCCCTGATTCACGCCGATGATCGGGATCTGCTTTCGAGCCGCCTCGTGCGCCACGCCCAGCATGGTGCCGTCGCCGCCGATGACGCAACAGGCGTCGCAGCCTCGCAGGAAGGTGGTTTGCAACGGGAAATCATAGGCGACCTTGGTGGTGGCTCCGGCCTTCTTTGCCATCCGCAGCAACGTCCGGGCGAGATCGGCCGCGCCTGGCTTCTGCTGGTTGACGACAAAGGCAACTTTGCGAATGGGCTGCATGAAACTGATCACTAATTCACACTAATCGGCTCCGATCTCCAAGCCCAGATTACGGATTCCCACAGTCACAATCACAAGTGCATGCCGTTCGGCTGATTTGCAGGACACAGGGGGTGAGAAGGTTGTGCACAAAGCATGGCTTTGCTGAACAGGGGGGAAATACGGGCCTTATCTGTGTAATTCAGTGGAATCTGTGGGTGGACTAATTGACCCGGATGGGCGGGCGATAGCGCTTCCCTTATTTAAACCCAATAAAAACTCCCGGTTGCCGTCGGCACCGGCCACGGGAGACTCCATTTCCCCGAGCAACCTCGCGCCGGGCAGATCCCGCAATGCGAAGTCGCGCACTTCGGCGAGGATGCGGGCCCGGACGGCGTCGTCGCGGATCACTCCTCGGCCGCGGTCGGCCTCGGCCTTGCCGGCTTCGAACTGCGGCTTGACAAGGGCGATGAGCACGCCCCCGGCCCGTAGCCAGGGCCAGACCGCAGGCAGCACCGCGCGGAGCGAGATGAACGACAGATCCATCACCACTGCATCGTATTCGGTTCGGGGGAGATCGCCGGCCTGAAGATGGCGGGCGTTGGTTTTTTCGAGATTGGTCACTCGCGAATCGCGCCGGAGTTTGTCATGCAACTGTCCATGACCGACATCGACACAGGTCACGGACGCCGCTCCCGCCTGCAGTGCGCAATCGGTGAAGCCGCCGGTCGAGGCGCCGATGTCGAGGATGTGTTTGGCGTTCAGATCAACTGGAAACCTTGCGAGGAAGGCCGCCAGTTTTTCACCCCCGCGGCCGACAAACCGCGGCGGTTGGTCGATGGAGATTTCGAGATTGGAGGGATATACCTTGCCCGGCTTGTCGAGCCGTTCGGTGCCGTGGCGCACACGTCCGGTCATGATCAGCGTCTTGGCCTGCGCCCGCGTCGGAACCAGGCCGCGGGCGGCGAGTATTTCGTCGAGACGCTGTTTTCCAGGAGGCATCCCCGCGACAAAAACGCATCAGCCGACTGACGTCCATGCGATTAACCGGTGGATGGGAAGCACGGCCCCCTGGCCGTATTCCAGACCAGCGCGGAATATTTGTCATTTAATAGATGACAAATAGCCATGTTCATCGATCAGATTGTCATCTATTAAATGACAAATGATCGGCGGGCATCGGCGGATGATTGTGGTGGAGACAGAAGAGAGAGGAAACAGGGGGAGGGGGCGTGGTTTGCATGGGGCAATAGGCGCTTGGACCCCTGCGAGTCTGCGGAGGGTTTCCATCCACCGGGATGATACCGGCAGCGCGAAGGGCTGGCGTTGCTCCATAAACCAGTCGCGCCGGGTCGGGACGCGGCAAATACCAATGGGGTTACCTCCATGAAGCACTGGAAGTGGACGGCGCGCACCATGCCGAGCTGCTCTTCACCCTCGCCATCGACCGAGACATCCACGCGGTCTTCCTCCAGCAGATCATCGATTTCGATCCGCAAGCGCTGCACGTGGTCATCCAGGACCAAGCCGGTTTTCACCTGCCGGGCAACGATTCGCGCCTGCCGAAAAACCTCCGGCTGCTGCCCCTGCCTCCCTACAGTCCGGAACTCAATCCGGTGGAGCGTTTCGGTGGCCTGCTGAAGGCCCGCGTGAACAACCGGCTCTATCCAAGCTTACGCCAGTTGGAAAACCACCTCTTCGCCGCTTCACGGGAATGGACTCAACCGGCCAAAGTCGCCGGGCTCATCCACCGCTGGCTCGCCGATCAGGTAGACTCTGACGTGCCAGCCTAAAGTCTATAAACTAAGAAAACGTGGTATGATCCCCCAGTCGTTTCCCGGGCAACAGGTAATTCTGGACGTAGTCGCGGACAGCCTCCGCGAGCGGGGTGAGCGGGCGGCTATAGCCGACGGAACGCAGCTTGGTGATGTCCGCCTGCGTGAAATACTGGTACCTGCCGCGCAGTTCCTCGGGCATGTCGATGAACTCAATGTTCAGCGGTTTGCCCATGGCGTTGAAGATGGCATCGGCAAGGGTGAGCCAGGTGTTAGCCTGGCCGGAGCCCAGGTTGTAGAGGCCGGAGGCGGTGCGTCCCTTCTCGGCGAAATGGAGCGTCATCTCGACGGCATCCTTCACATAAAGAAAGTCGCGCTTCTGCTCACCGTCCCGGTAGTCGGGCCGGTGGCTTTTGAAAAGACGCAGGCGGCCGGTGGCGGTGATCTGCTCAAAGGCCTTGTGAACCAGTGAGCGCATGTCCCCCTTATGCCCCTCATTCGGTCCGAAAACGTTGAAATATTTCAGGCCGACAATGCGGTCGAGCCAGCCTTGACCTTGCGCAAACAAGTCGAAGTCCTGTTTCGACTGCCCGTAAAGGTTGAGCGGGTGCAGGCGGGCGATATTTTCATCCTGGTCCTCCATCCCCGCAGAACCATCGCCGTAGGTCGCGGCGGAAGACGCATAGATAAAGCGGGCTCCCTGCGCCAGAGCCCATCGCGCCAAGTGGCGGGAGTAGTCGACGTTCACATCCTCAAGGTAGGGCCGGTTCCTTTCCGTGGTGGAGGAGCAGGCGCCGAGATGGAAAACCGTGGCAAACCTGCCGAAGATTCCGGGCTTGGCCGTGATCCGTTCCTTGAACGTGTCCGCCTCGATAAATTCCGCGAAGCGAAGTGGCTGGAGATTCTTTCTCTTGTCGTCGGCATTCGGGCTCAGGGGCACTTGGTCATGCCAGTGCTTTGACGGCTCCAGGAAATCAGCGACCACTATATCGGTTTGACCGCGCTGATTGAGCGCCCAGACAAGGGCGCTGCCGATGAAGCCGGCGCCACCGGTGACGAGAATGCGGTCCTGAACTGGCGTATTCATGGAACAGGGCTGGGTTCAACCTTCATGCGAGAGTTCGATGGACCGGGCTGTGGCGGCGAGCACGGTGTCACGGATCAGTCCGCGGAAATCACTCGCATCCATGTGTTTCAATCCGGCGAAAGTCGTGCCATTGGGCGAAGTGACCTGGTTGCGCAACTCCTCGGGTTCGACCGCCGCCTGGTGTTGCATAAGCCGGCCGGCGCCGATGATCGTTTCGACGGCGAGCTGGTAGGCCGCTGCGCGGGGCAGACCCGCCGCTTCACCGGCGTCGCGCAGGGCCGCGGCAAATTCGAAGACATACGCCGGCCCGCTGCCGCTGAGGCCGGTGACGGCGTCGAGCTGGGGTTCGGCGAACTCGATCGTCCGGCCGAGCGAGCCGAGGACGCTGGCGACGATGCGACGGTCTGCCTCGGTGGGTGGATGCAGCGCACACCAACCGGTGATGCCGGCACCGATCTGACCCGGGGTGTTCGGCATGGCGCGGATGAGATTGCGGGCGCGGGGAAACTTCAGGGCGAGACCCGCGAGCCGTTTGCCGGCCAGGATCGAGAGCACGAGCTTGCCGGCGGTGAGAGCGGCGAGGCAGGCATCGAGACCGGCCAGTTGCTGGGGCTTGCAGGCGAGCACAACCGTATCGGCGCTGCTCACGAGAGCCGGGAATGTGTCGTGCAGCGCAATGCCGGTGCGGCGGGAGAGCAACTGGGCGGTGTTGTCGGCCGGGCTGCCGATACAGGCGAGATCGGCCGGCTGGGCTGCGCCTTTGGTGAGCAGGCCGTCGACCATGGCCGAGGCCATGCGTCCGGCGCCTATGAATGCGATGTGAGTGGGCATGGAAAACGAAGGATGCTGCGGAGAAAAACCACAGGCGCCCCGGCCCGGGATGACGAGCAAAAAGAGGGGAGGTCGGCCGGAGCCGGACCTGCATCAGGCACGCGACTTGTGTTCGAGAGGATGACTGAGCGTGCTGACGGCGCCCCCGCCGCCCGGCCGATCCTCGAGGGTCACCTCACCGCCGAGCGTCCGCATCGAATGGCGTGCTATTGTCAGGCCCATGCCGACACCCACGGTGTGCTTCGAGCTGATGAACGGTTCGAAGACATGGTCGCGGATTTCGTTATCTATGCCGTGGCCCTGGTCTTCGATCCGGATCAGGAGATGCTTCTCCTCCTCGTCCTTGGTCACAATCTCGGTGGTGAGCGTGATGGGGCGCTTATCGTCCGGCGCGTCACGGTAGCTTTCCCAGGCGTTGATTAGCAGCTTCGAAAGGGCCTCCTCCACGACCTCGACATTGGTGTCGAGGATGAGATCGCCGACCGAATTGGTGATCGTGATGGGCTGGGAGATCTTGAACTCGGTCTGGAAACGGTGGATGCCGCCGGCAATCAGGCGGGCGAGGCCGGCCTTGGTCAGCGGCGGGCGGTTTTTGTGCACCAAGGTGGTGAGCTGCTTGATGATAGTGACAATACGGTTGACGGCGTCTTCGAGGCTCTGGGAGTTTTTCTTAACGAGTTCGGGCCGGTCGTGATAGGCCTTGATCAGATCGACGTACCCGATGACCACGCCGAGCAGGTTGTTGAGATTGTGGGCGATGCCCTGGGTCACGGCGCCGATGGTGGCGGCGCGGCGGGCCTCCCCGAGGCGGCGCTGCAGGTCGACGAGTTCGCGGTTGATCTGAACGAAGCGCAACTGTGTTTGCACCCGGGCCAGGGGTTCGTCGAGATCGATGGGCTTGGTGATGTAATCGACCGCGCCGACCCCCAGTCCCTCCAGTTTACCTTCCTTGGAAGTGCGGGCCGTGATGAATATGACCGGGATTGAGCGGGTCGTGTCATCTGCTTGGAGGCGCTGGCAGACCTCGATGCCGTCCATGTCCGGCATCATGACGTCGAGGAGAATCAAGTCGGGCTTGCTGGACTGGACGAGATCGAGAGCCTCGCGACCTGAGTACGAAGTGACGACTTCCATGCCTTCCCTCTCCAGCTTGCGCTTCAACAACTGGACGTTGATGGGCTGGTCGTCGACAACAAGGATTTTTGAGGCGGGCATGAGTTCTTTTAGAAAAGCTGATTCCCTTGAACTTGCAAGAACACGCCATCAGTCGCCCCGGTGAGTGAGGCGGTAGGCCTTGAGAGTGTTTTTCATCAACATGGCCACGGTCATCGGGCCGACACCGCCCGGCACGGGGGTGATCAGGCGCGCCAAGGGGGCCACCGTCGGGAAATGCACGTCGCCTGTGAGCCGGTAGCCGGTTTTCTTCGCGGCGTCGGGCACACGATTGATTCCGACGTCGATGACGACGGCGCCGGGTTTGACCATGGCGGCTGTGACGAACTCGGCGCGGCCGATGGCGGCGATGAGAACGTCGGCCTGGCGGGTGATCGCGGGCAGATTGGCCGTTTGGGAGTGGCAGACGGTAACGGTGCCGTTGGCGCCGGTTTTCTTCTGGAGCACGAGCAGTGCGACGGGCTTGCCGACCAGCAGGCTGCGGCCGAGTACGACGACGTGCCGGCCTTTCAAGTCCACCCCGCTGCGGGCCAGCAGTTCCATGATTCCGGCCGGTGTGCAGGAGATAAAGCCGCTGTCGTCGTCCTGTGCAACCTTGCCGAGATTCATCGTGCCGAGGCCGTCCACGTCCTTGCACGGGGCGATGCGACGGAAGACCTGCAGCTCGTCGATGGGCTGCGGCAGCGGAGATTGCACGAGTATGCCGTCGACGTCCGGATCTGCGTTAAGCTGGTCGATCAAGGCGAACAATTCCGTCTGTGTGATCGCGACGGAGGGCAGAATAACGCGGCTGATAATGCCGATTTCAGCGGCGGTTTTCTCCTTTTTCTTCACATAGGAAACGGAAGCGGGGTCATCTCCGACACGGATGAGGGCAAGACAGGGCTTGCGGCCCGGGAGGAGGGCCACGTCGGCCTTGAGTTCCGCAATGATGTCGGCGGCGATCTTGTTCCCGTCAATGAGTTTCATCGGCTGAAAAGGAGAAATGGTCGGTGCGGCGGTCGGGAAGAGATCAGAATTACTTTACTTCGATTGATTCAGCGTCGATCACCAAGTCTGTGCCGTCGACCGTGTTGCGCATGGTGCCGCGAATGGCGACCAAGCGGCCGAGGTAATTCTCGATTTTGCCCACCGGCATCAGGTGGCGTGTGTCGACATAGGCAAAACGGCGGCCTTCGGAGTCGCTCAACTGGTAGTCATAAATCGGGTGAGGATTGAGGATCGGTCGGCGGGCGGAAATAAGCCGGCCTTGGAACATCCTGGGTGTGTCGGGGGTGAGGGAGCCGCTGGCCACCGGGCGGCCGGGCTCCGTTGAAAACGCTGGGACGGTGGGGCCGGCTGATGCGGGGAGGGAGGCGGTGGCGGGCAGGTTGGCGACGTCGCCCACGGCGATATAGCCTACCACGATCTTTTCCAGTTTCACCTGGGACCAGTCGCCACGCAAACCAACCAGCTCTGCCTTGTCTTCCTTCGTCATCAACCCGTAACTGGGGGCGGTTGTGAACGGAGCAGTGTGCAGGGAAGTGCCGAGCTTCACGTCGAGATCCTTCCCGACATATTTGTTCTGGATGTAAGCCTCAAACGGACCGGGGACGGCTACGGCACGCCACCCTGCCGGGGCGTCGGCCTGGGCGAGCGGCACGGTCGTGCCGGCTTTGAAGCGGGCGATGACCGGCGATTTGCCGTCGGGCTGGAGGAAAACGGCGGCGTCTGCGGTAAGCGTGGTTGTCGGCCGGTCTGCGGCGAAACCCAGAGCACCGGCGAGGGCAAAGGAGAGGAGGACGATTTTAGTTTTCATCGGGCGAAAAGGAGTTCTTTGGCGGGATAGGCGACGGTGGAGTGGCAAACAGATCTTGAATATCCTTGCTAGAAAGTTGTCGCGCGCCGCGCAAAGGAATTCCTCGCAGCCGCAGCGCCCCAATCTGATAGCGACGCAGGCGGCGGACCTCGTGGCCGAGCAGGGTAAAGAGCTGGCGGATTTCCCGCTTTTTGCCGTGGTGCAGGTGGACGTCGAGCGCAGTGGAGGCACCGCTCCGATCGGGGTTGACCAGCGCCGCATACTCGACCTTCAGGTGCTCGTTCTCGATCACGAGACCGCGAAGCAGCAGCCGGAGACGGCCTGCCGGGAACGGCTTTCCCAGCTTCACGTAATAGCGCTTCACGACCTGGCTGGACGGGTGCATGAGGCGATGGGCGAGATCGCCGTCTGTGGTGAGGACGACGAGGCCTTCGCTGTCCTTGTCCAGCCGGCCG
The DNA here is from genome assembly GCA_028691845.1 of Opitutaceae bacterium. Lineage (GTDB taxonomy): Bacteria > Verrucomicrobiota > Verrucomicrobiia > Opitutales > Opitutaceae > JAQUYL01. The sequence goes on along the minus strand of JAQUYL010000010.1, from coordinate 15,871 downwards.
GCGCAGAAGAAGCGCAACCGGGCCAGCTCGCGCGGCAGCAGGTCGAAGACGGTGACGGCATTATGGGGGTCTGCATTGCTGCAGACAACGCCGCGGGGCTTGTGCACGACGACAGTGATGCGCGGCTTGGCGACGGCGCGGACGGTTTTGCCGCGCACGGTGACCTTGTCGGCGCCCGGGGTGATCTTCTGTCCTAGTGTTGCGGGCTTGCCGTTGACGTAAACCTCACCTCCGACGATGAGCGCCTCGGCTGCACGGCGTGAGCACACACCGGCATCGGCGATAAATTTTTGCAGGCGCATCGTTTCCATAATTCAGGGCGATGGCTCATTGCACGACTTGAGAAGCGCCGCAACGAGAATCACGGCGCGCAGCGCGGGGTGCGGGATGAATCTTTGTCCCCGAGGGGGATTAGGCCGGTGGTTCGGGTCGGCCGGCTTGAACGCGACCGGCGCCAAAGCAGAGGCCGGCCGGGCACTGCCGGGATTGCCGGCGTCCGTCCGGCTCAGGGAAGGCGGCGTCCCAGTGCCGCGACGTAGAAGCCGTCAGTGTTGTGCAGGCCGGGCAGGAACGTGAGGCCCAAGCCATCAAAAGAGCCGCCGAACAGATTCGCCGGTGCGATGGGCGCAAAGTCCGGATGGACTGCGAGGAAGGCCGCCACCACCCCTTGGTTTTCGTGTGGGCTCAGCGAGCAGGTGGCATAAACAAGTCGTCCGCCGGCCCGCACATGCCGTTGGTATTGTCCAAGCAGGCGGCGTTGGGCTGCGGCGCAGGCATCGATATCAGACGGGTTCGTCTGCAGTTTTAGGTGCGGCTGCCGCCGCCAAGTGCCGGAACCGGAGCAGGGCGCATCAATTAGCACCCCATCATAGCTGGCCGCCGGTGGGACGGCGGCGAGGATGCGGATATTGGCCAACTTCGCCCGTTGCGCCCGGCCCGCCAATTCCGTGAGTGCTTTCGTACGGATGTCGCTGGCCTCTATTTGCCCCGAGGTGCCCACGAGGCCGGCGAGCTGCAGTGTCTTGCCGCCGGCCCCCGCGCAAGCATCAAGCCAGCGCTGTCCGGAGCCGATGCCGACTGAGGCGAGCACGAGTTGTGAGCCCAGATCCTGGATCTCGATTCGACCCGCCCGGTAGCTTTCGCTCCGGGCGACCTCGACATCAGGTGCCAATTCCAGCGCCTGCGGCAAGACAGGGGACCGCCGCCAGGCCCAGGCGTGTTCGCGAAATTCGGAGAAAACAGGCTCGGTTTCCCGGGTCTGAAGACGCAACCAGAGCGGCGCGCGCGACAGAAGTGCGTCGAGGTGGTGGGGGGCAAACGCTTCGGGGCAATGCGACCGGAACCAGGCGGGCAGGAGTGCCTCCGGGTCGAAGGATTCGTGCAGCAGGGAGGCCAGTTGCGCGGCACGCTCATTAACGGTGGCGGCTGGTTCGGGCCAGTCGCCGCGTAGGGTCGCCCGAAACCTCCGCGTGGCAGGAGTGTCGGCGGCAAGCCAGGCGATGAGCTGCGCGGCGGTGTCCGGCGCCCGGTCAAGCCACGGTTCAACCAAGGGCAGATAGCGCAGCGTGGTGTAGATCAGCTCGCGATAAAGCCGGCGGTCACGCGAACCAAACGAGCGGTTTCTGCCCAACAGGTCTTGGATCCGCGAGGGCAGCTGGCGGTCGCTGCGGAAATGGGGTCTTAATGCCGCGATCAGGGCGATGAGCGTACGCTGCTGGTTGGCGATGATACTAGGATTCATCGGACTGGGGAAGCGGGCCGGCGTGCATCTGAGGCGGCCGGGAGCGCTCCTGAGGATCAGAATTTCAGGAAGTTCACGTCAACATTGAGGCCGAAGTGGCCTTCGCGGCGGGGGCCTTCACTAAACGTCACCTCGTACTTGACGGCCCATGACTGTCCCAATTTCTGCCAGAGCCCATAAGTCTGCTCAGTCAGCTGGCTGTGCTGCGCGTCAAAACGGAAACGGACAATGGCGTCGAAGACCTCGTTGATCCGGCGCCGGTAGTCGATGAAGTATTCCTGGAATTGGTGTTCGAGGTAATGGCTGGAAAACCGCAGCGACCACCATTCCTGATCGATCAATTCAAGCCCGGTGTTCCATTCGCGCAGGTGGAAATCCTGCGGAGTGATGCGATTATAGACGGCGAGACGCAGCCAGGGTGCGGGGGACAGGCTGAGGGAGGAGTGCAGCGCGGACCAGCGGCGGTCGTCGGGGGGCGGGTCAAACCGATAATCGGCGGCCACAACAAACGACGCCAGATCGCGCGAACCATAGACAGCGTCCCGGGTCTGCAAGGTGTTGTCCAGGGAGAGGCGCAGGGTGTTGAGGGAGGGGAGATCGTCGATATTGCGCTGATCGCCGATCGACAGCGGCGGCAGATCCGTGGCAAAGACCTGCGTATCGATTTGGGGCAGGCTGCGGCGGCCCCGGGAGGCCTCAGGGGCATAACGGTAGATCAAGTGCGGATCAAAAAGATGGCGCAGCCCGTTGATATTCCAAATCTCGTTTTTGTACTCGAACGTGCCGGCAGCAAGCAGATGGGAGTCGAAGCCCACCTCGCCGATGGTGCGGGTGTAGGTGCCCGAGCGAGCGAGCGGATCAGAGTAATGGGTCAGGCGGCCTCCGGTCACCGGCGTAAAGGCGAACCAGGGGGTCGGGGCCAGGGGGCGCGCGACTGCGACATAGGCGTCGAGCCGATCGGTGCGCTGCGCGGGCATGGGGCCGAGGTCATTTCCCTTCAGCCGGGCGCATCCGGCGTTGAAAAGCGCGTAGAATCCGCCGCCCACTGGGGTGGGCAGGAGATCGAAGCGCATTTCCGGGAGGCGTTCCTGCACGCGATGGAAATGGTTGGGTTGTATGCGGGTGAAGACGCTCACGACATAGTTGTCGCCTGCGTAGGCTCCCTCAAAGAAGGAATCCGGTTGCTGGACCCGGAGGAAATCGCTGTTGCGGAAATCACGCAGAATCTCGGAATCGCGCCAGTAGTTGAACATGCCGTTCACCGTCATGCGGTTCCCGATTTGCTGCCAGTGCTGCCACTCGAAGAAACTGCGGTCGACTGGAACCGGCCGGCCCAATATGTCGGTCTGCCGGTTGCCGTGATCCTTGATATAACCGGAGCGGAAGAAACCGGCGAAGGTGTTCTCCGATGCACTGCTGCCATAGCTGCCGGAAGGCCCGGCCAAGAGGCCCCGGGCGGAGTAGAAGCCCAAATCGCAACCGAGCTTAACATCGGCCGATACGGGCACATGAACGCCGAGCTCGGCGAGGGCGCCGAGATTGTTCCGATAGCCGGCTTTGGCCCGCAGATAGGACAGGAACGATGAGTCCAGGTCGTACTGGAAATATTTGAGATGGATCGGGGGGAGGGCAAACTGGTAGAGGCCGATCTCCACGTCTTCGCCCAGGAGCACCTGACCGTGCTGGTAGGTAAGCCGGCGGGCGCGCAGTGTGGGCGAGTAGGCATCAGCCTCCCGCAGAAACATGGTGGCGTTGGTGAAAGTCATCGTCTCCCAGGTGCCCGCCAGGGTGTCGCCGCTGATGGAAAGCGGATATTCGCCGAGACGAAGGTTGGTGCCGGAAAGCTCCTTGGTGCGGAAATTGTACGAGCCGCTGTCGGCAAGCAGCCGGCGACTGCCGGTGGTCAGCTCAAAGTGTCCAGTTGCACGGGCGAGGAGCGTATCGGTGTTGTAGTGGATCTCATCGGCTTTCAGCTCGGCCCCCCCAAATGTGATTTTCCCGTGCGTGACGACCGATTCCTTCTGGGCCAGGTCGTAGATCATGGGGTCATCGGACACGACAGTGGGCCGCATCGGGGCGGAGGTGGACGGATCCGTTGCGGCCGGCAGCATGACGGTCAGGAGGAGGAGGGCGGCGGCAGAGGATGGCAGAAAGGCACGCATGAACGCGGCGTAGGATGGCCACGCACATCTCGCCTCGGCAACGATGAAAGCAAGTGGAAGGAGGACTGGTGGCGCAGGACACCCGCTTGCCAGAGACAGAAGGCTGGTGCCACGGCCAAATGGGGCTAGACGGCAGGCCAGGCTTGCGTCATCAAACAACCAATCTCTCCCAGCGTGATCATACCCGAATTCGAGCTGAAGGCGTTTCTGTCCGCACAACAATCCAACCCGCACGCCTGGCTGGGGATGCATCCGGTGAAGAAGGTCAGGAGCCGGGGTGGAGTGGTTGTGCGTGCGTTCCTGTACGGCGCCCAGCGTTGCGAGGTGGTCGACATGGATGCGCCAGGCGCACCGGCCTACCCGATGAGGCTGCTGGCAGCCCAGGGTTTTTTCGAGCTGCTGGTCCCGAAGAAAACCAAATTGTTTCGCTACCAGCTGCGCTACGCGACCGAGTGGGGCGAGACGAGGCAGGTGTTTGACGGGTATTGTTTCCTTCCGACGCTTTCCGATCAGGACCTGTATCTTTTCAACGAAGGCAACGAGCACCGCATCTACGACAAATTGGGGGCGCACCTGCGCAATGTGGGCGGCGTACCAGGAGTGACGTTTGCGGTCTGGGCCCCGACCGCTCGCCAAGTCTCGCTCCTGGGCAATTTCAACGGTTGGGACGCTCGTTACCATCCGATGCGGCCGCTGGGCAGCTCGGGCGTGTGGGAGCTGTTCGTTCCGGGACTGCGCAAGGGAGAACTCTACAAGTTTGCGGTCGAAGGCGGCGACGGCCACCGGCGGATCAAGACGGATCCCTATGCCAAATTTTTCGAGGCGCCGCCCAACAATGCGTCGATCGTGGCCGACACCCACCGCCACCGGTGGGGCGACGGCGCGTGGATGGAGAAGCGCAGGGAGTCCGCCGGCGCCGACCGCCCCCTGTCGATCTACGAGGTGCACCTGGGCTCATGGCGCCGGGTGCCGGAGGATGCCAGCCGTCCGCTGAAGTACCGGGAAATCGCGCCGCTGCTGGCCGACTACGTACTCGAAATGGGTTTTACGCATGTCGAACTGTTGCCGATCAGTGAGTACCCGTTCGACGGCTCGTGGGGGTACCAGGTGACGGGTTTCTTCGCGCCCACGCACCGTTTCGGCACGCCCGAGGATTTTCAGTTCATGGTCGACCATCTGCACCAGCGCGGCATTGGCGTCATCCTCGACTGGGTGCCGGCGCATTTCCCGCGGGACAGCTTTGCCCTGGCGGAGTTTGACGGCACGCATCTCTACGAGCATGCCGACCCGCGACTGGGCGCCCATCAGGACTGGGGCACATTAATCTTCAATTTCGGACGCCATGAGGTCCGCTGTTTTTTGATCGCCAGCGCGCTGGCGTGGCTCGACCGCTATCATATCGACGGCCTGCGCGTTGATGCCGTGGCCTCGATGCTTTACCTCGATTATTCCCGCAAGGAGGGAGAGTGGATTCCCAATCAATATGGCGGGCGCGAAAACCTCGAGGCCATCGCATTTCTCCGGCAGGTGAATGATCTGGTGCATCATTATTATCCCGGGGCGTTGATGATCGCCGAAGAGTCAACCTCGTTCGGCGGCGTGAGCAAACCGACACGGGACGGTGGCCTGGGGTTCGACTACAAGTGGAACATGGGCATGATGCACGACACGCTGGAGTATTTCCGGCGGGATCCCCTCCACCGAAAGTGGCACCACCACCTGCTGACGTTCGGGATGCTGTACCAGTATTCCGAGAATTTTGTGACGGTGTATTCGCATGACGAGGTGGTGCATGGGAAGGCCTCGATGCTGTTCAAGATGGGGGCGGCGCACATTCCGGAAAAGGCGGCCAACCTGCGCGCGCTGTACGGTTATGTCTGGACCTATCCGGGCAAGAAATTGCTGTTCATGGGCGGTGAATTCGGACAGTCGGCCGAATGGAACCATGGGGCGAGCCTGGACTGGCATCTTCGGCAATACCGCGACCATGAGGGAGTGCGTCTGCTTGTGCGCGACCTGAACCAGCTTTACTCAAGCGATCCGGTGCTGAGCGCCCAGGATTTCCGACCGGGCAATTTCCGCTGGGTGAACTGCAACGACGGAGACAACAGCGTCATCAGCTTCCTGCGCCTGGACGAGGGGGAGACGAAAATCTATCTCATTGTGGGCAATTACACGCCGGTCCTGCGGGCCAACTACCGGGTCGGGGTGCCCCGGCCGGGCTATTGGCTGGAAGTGCTCAATACCAACGCGGAGGCCTATGGCGGCAGCGGGGCCGGAAATTTTGGAGGAATCAACACAAAGGATCTCGGGGCGGATGGTCAGGCCCAGTCGCTCGACCTGACCCTGCCCGGACTGAGTACGCTGGTGTTCCTGTGGCAGGCGTCGGCCCAGGGCAAAGCTCTACAGCCGACCGAGGTTGCGGTCGAGGTCGCGGCGGATGCCGCCGCTTTCCTTTCTCCATCGGTTTCAGCCTAGGCCGCCGCTTGCGCCCGATTCCCCCCGATTAAAAAGCCGCCATCAGCTGTTTTTCCGCCCGAGCAGGTGGTAAACTGGCATGGGCTCGGCGTGTTTGATCTGTACCATGCCGCGCGCCTCGAGATGGAAGTGATTCCGCAGCAGCTGGCGGGTTGCCTCGGATAACTGAATCCGGCCGGCCTGGCCTTGGGATTCCATGCGGCTGGCGATATTCACCGTGTCCCCCCAAAGGTCATAGGAAAATTTTTTGGTGCCGATGATACCCGCCACGACGGGACCGCTGTTCATGCCGATGCGGATGCTCCAGTCGAGATGATTCCGACGGTTGAATGACTTGAGGGCCTCGAGCATCTCCAGGGCCGCGTCGGCGCAAGCCTCGGCGTGGTTGGCCTGCGGCGTCGGCACTCCGCCCACCAGCATATAGGAGTCGCCGATGGTCTTGATCTTTTCCAGGTGCAGCGTTTCAGCAATGCGGTCGAAGGTGGAGAAAATGTCGTTGAGCAGCTGCACCGTGCGGCTGGGCGCGTTCCGGGTCGCGATGCGGGTGAAATCCACGATGTCGGCGAAAACGACGGTCGACTCGGGGAAACTGTCGACGATGGTTCGCTCGCCCTGCTTGAGCCGGTTGGCGATGGGTTGCGGAAGCGTGTTGAGCAGGAGGCGCTCGGATTTGGCCCGTTCGGAATGAAGCTGAGCCAGGTAGGCTTGTTCCTGATCGCGGAGATGTTTTTTCTCCAGCGAGGCGTTGATGCGGGCGCGGAGGATGACGGGGTTGAAGGGTTTCGGCACATAGTCTTCGGCCCCCGCTTCAATGCACCTCACCGTGCTGTCGACCTCATCCAGTGCCGTCAGCATTATGACGGGGACATTGCGCAGATAGGGGTCGGCGCGGATGAACTCGAGGGTGTGGAAACCGTCGAGTTCCGGCATGACGATATCGAGCAGTACGAGATCAAATGCCTTTTTTTTGAGAGTAGCGAGGGCGGCCCTGCCGTCAGGGGCCTCATCGACCTCATAACCCATTCGCCGCAGCCGCCGCTGGAGCATTTCGCGGTTCATCGCATCGTCATCAACCACGAGGATGCGGCCGGTAGTTCCGGCCGGCTCGCCTGTGAGCAGGTCCACGGGCGCGGCGAACGGAGCGGTGGTGATCATGCCGGGTCCCAGCACGGCGTCGGCGGAGAGGCCGATGTCGGTGGAGGCGTCGCCGAGATTGATCCGCGTGGGATATTCCTTGCTCTCCACCAGGCTGTGGAGGTTCTGGGCCGCGAGGGCGATCTTGCCCAGGTCGTCGACCAGCAGACGCTGCTGTGCCGCCTCGGCCTCCTCCCGGCACAGTTCGCAGTAACCGATGATAGAATTGATTGGGCTGCGCATGTCGTGCCGCAGGGCAAGCAGGTCGATCTTGCCGGTCTCCAATTTCCAGGGGGCGAGCGCGTCGTTGAGCAGGGCCAGGAGCTGTCCGCCGGCGGTATGAATCTTTTTCAAGTCGCGCCGGAGGCCGGCGGACTGGATTTCCTCGGCCGATTCCAGAAGCATTTCGCAGTAGCCGATGATCTGGTTGAGCGGGGTGCGGAGGGAGTGGCGCAGCTTTGAGAGCACTTCAAATTCGGCCGATCGGATCGCCCGCGAATGGGCGCCGTCGGGCGATGATCCGGTCCCTCGCGAGCCGGTCGGGGAGGATGGCAGATGATCGGGAGTCTGGGGCGCGTCGCTCATCAAGGTGTGGTCCGCTTCTTGAGCAGTTCCTCAATCTTGCCCAGCAGACGGGGGAGTTCAACTGGCTTTGTGTCGAAATCGTCGCAACCGGCGCCGAGGGCCTTGTCGCGGTCCTCCGTCATGGCGTACGCCGTCAGGGCGATGACGGGGATCGCCGCCGTGGCCGGATCCGCCTTGAGGCGGCGGGTGGCCTCCCAGCCATCAATGACCGGCAGGCTCATATCCATAAGGATGAGGTCGGGGGAGGCTGACTTCGCGCTTTCCACGCCGGCCGCGCCGTCGACCGCCACGGCCACGGTGTAGCCCTTGCGTTCCAGACGGCGGGAAAGCATGTCACGGTTCATCTCATTATCTTCAACCAGAAGGATCTTAGGCATGGGACGGGATTGGGTTTATTTTTTTGGGAAGGGAGGCCGGGAGGCCCGAGCCGAAACAAACGTGCGGACGCTCTCCCGGATTTGCCGGAAAAGATCCTCACGGGCGTAGCGACCTTTTTGGAAAATTTTGTCAACCTTGCCCTGGAGACGGTCGCGGACATCGTGACTGAGGTCCATGGATGTCAGCACCACGACGGGGATATCCGTCCATTCGGGGTTGGCGCGCAGATGAGTGAGGAATTCAAAGCCGTCCATCTCGGCCATTAGCAGGTCGAGCAGGATGATTGCCGGCTGGCGGGCCGCCACGCTTTCCAGGGCCTTCTGCCCATTGATCGCGATCTCCGTGGCCCAGCCTTCCTTCGTGAGCATGCGGACGACGACGTCGCGTTGGCTGGGATCGTCCTCCACGACCAGGGCGTGCCGGGGCAGGCCATCCTTGGGGTCCTCATGTTTTTTGAGGATCTCCAGGAGGGACTCCTGCTGGACGGGCTTAGTGATGAAGCCGGTCGCGCCGAGCGCGAATCCCAATTCCTTATCGTCCGTCATGGTCAATAAAATCACCGGGATGGAGGCCAGCGCGGGTGTTTTTTTGATCTCGCTCAGGACCGACCATCCGTCGACGCCCGGCATGAGGATGTCGAGCACAATGACATCGGGCAGAATTTCCGAGGCGATGCGCAGGCCGTCACGACCGTTGCGGGCACTTATCACCTTGAAGCCCTCGTGTTCCAAAGGTGCGGCCAGATCCTTGTGGACGCTTTCATCGTCATCGATAATCAGGACGCGCCGGAGGTGCTTGGTGGCAGGGGTGGCTTCGGCGGCGGTAGCGGGCGGGGGCAGCGGTGCGGTTTCGCCCGCCACCCGCAGGATGCCGGCGGGATGGCTCTTTACCCGGACCGGCAGCCGGATTGTGAAGGTGGAGCCTTTGCCGGGCTCGCTGGTGACGGTGATGTTTCCGCCCATCATGTGCGCGAACTGCTGGGAGATGGCGAGGCCGAGGCCGGTGCCGCCGAATTTACTGGTGGTGGAGGCATCGGCTTGGCTGAAGGCTTGGAAGAGGCGGCCCAGCTGTTCCGGTGTCATGCCGATGCCGCTGTCGGCCACGGCCAGGACATACCATTCGTCGGCCCCGTCCAGCTGGTGGGAGATGTCGAGCTTGATGCGGCCCCGCTCCGTGAACTTGCTGGCATTGCTGATGAGGTTGAGGAGCATCTGCTTCACCTTGGTGGAGTCGGCGTGCATCTGGCCGATCTTCGCAGGACACTGCACCTCGAGGGTGTTTCCCTTTTGGGCGACGAGGGGCGTGACGGTGGAGGCGACTTCGCCGATGATCTTCGCGAGATCGAAGGTTTCGAGGTAGAGATCCATGCGGCCGGCCTCGATTTTCGAGAGATCGAGTATATCATTGATAAGGCCGAGCAGATGGCGGGCTGCGCTAATGATCTTGTTCAGGTCGGCGGCAGCGGAAGCGTTGCCGGAGTCGGTGGCGTCCTCGAGGAGGATTTCGCTGTAACCGATGATGGCATTGAGCGGAGTGCGCAGCTCATGGCTCATCTTGGCGAGAAAGGCGCTTTTGGACTTGTTGGCCTCCTCCGCGGCCACGACGGCCTTGGCGAGTTCGGCGGTGCGCTCCTGCACCTTTTGCTCAAGCGTCTGATTGGCCTTCTCCAGGGAGGCCGTGGAAACCTGCAGCTGGGCCGTGCGCTCCTGGATGGTGGCCAGCATCGTATTGAATGCCTCGATGAGATCGGCGATTTCAGCCGAGCTCATTTCGGCGACCCGGACGCTATAATTGTGCTCGCGCGTGACCGTAGTGGCGGCCCGGGCCAGGGCCGCAATGGGGCCGGAGATGTGCTGCTGCAGCTTGTAAGCGACGGCGAAGGAGAACAGCGTCGACGCCAGCAGGATAATCAGGCCGCCGCGCAGCAGATCCCCTACGCGTCCCTTTTGCCCCGGTCCCAGATCGGCCTTGATGTAAAGGTTGCCGAAGATCTGCTTGCCCATCCGAATTGGAGCATAGACCACGGTGGTGTCCGCGCCCAGAAAGCCCTGCATCTGCTGGGGGCGAGGGATGTATTCCTTGCTGTCCGCCCTAATGTACTTGGCGAGCAGGAGATTCTTGTTCGAGTAGACGGCGGCGGCGACTATTTGGGGGTCATTCTCGAGCAGTTTCAGAGAGATCTGGGGCTCGTCTGACTTTTGCAGGAAGGCGGCGACCGCTTTTTCAACGATGAGAGTCTTGGTGGTGTCAAGCCGCCGGGCGATGAGGGCGTGCATCCGCCACGAATCGTAGAGAATGAAACTAGTGAATGCTGCCGCCAGCGACAGAGTGCAGACGAGCAGGATCAACAGGGTTAGTTTCCAGCGGAGCGGGAGATCTTTCACAAGGTAATGGAACGATCACATGGGATTTGTTGCGCAGCCGGCTTCCCCCTTTTCCTGCTCGCGTAAAAGGGTCCCCTGAGGGTGGCAATAGGCGGGATCCCCATGCCCTCGAGTCGCACTGCATGCGTCCTGCCTGCAGCGGTTTCCCCTTGCGTCATGTCGGCGGGAAATTCGGAAGGCTGGCTGATCAAGGTGGCGCGCAACACGGTGGCATTCTTTGATCCAATAGCGCTCCAAGCCAAGGCATTTCGCAACTGTTGCGGAGGAGCGTTTGATTGAGGATTCGTGGAAGCCGGACCGATCCCGCCTGGGGGAATATCGGAGCAGGGGAGGGCGGCAGCGGCTGGGCCAGTCCGCTGACATTCGCCATGGGGCGCCGACGGCAGTGTCAATAGTCCGGTGCCGGCTGGTGGCGCATTTTCCCAGAATTGCCCGCCAGGGAAAGGGGGCGTGCGGCCGCCGCCAATTTCAAATCAATGGCCCCGTGAATTTTTTCCTCGCTCGCAAAGCCGAGGTGAACATGTTTTTGTATCGTCAAGCTTCCCGATGTCGCGTAAAATTGCATTCGTCAACTACAAGGGCGGGGTCGGCAAGACCTCGCTGATAGTCAACCTGGCTTCCTGCCTGGTGGAAAAAGGCCGGCGCGTGTTGCTGGTCGATCTTGATACGCAATCCAACGCGAGCATCTGGCTGCTGAAGCTGGACCGGTGGAACAAGATCAATTCGACGGGCGTCGGCTCGCTTTTTTCGATTTTCGATCCCGGTACGGACAAGATGAAGGATATCCTGGTGCAAAGTGTGATCGAGGGGAAGGATGGCGGCAGACTCCTGCCCGGGCTCGATCTGATTCCAACCTCCTTCAACCTGGTCGACCTCGAGGGGGAATACAAGGGCGATGCCAAACGGCCGGCCTACCTGATCTTCCAGGAACAACTGACCGAGATCGAAAACAATTACGATTACATCCTGTTTGACTGTCCACCCAACATCCTGCGCGCGTCGCAGTGCGGAATTTTCTCGGCCAACGAAATTTATGTGCCGGCCAATCCGGATGCGCTAAGTCTGATTGGTTTCACGCTGCTCGTGGACAAGCTCATGCGGTTTCAGCAGGTGTCGGCCAGTTTCCGCAGAACCAGCATGGGACCCGCCGCGCAGGTTTATGGCATTATCTTCAATGCCATAAAGACCAACGTCGACATCGAGGTGCCAAAGATGCGAATGCAGCTGCGGTTGAATCAATTCAAGACGCAGAAGCGGACCGCGCCGTCGGCCAAGATTTTCACCACCCAGATCCGCGATGCCACCGTCGTCCGCCGCGCCGTCACGCTTGGCCTGCCCACGATTCTCGTGGGGCAGGAGGGAGCCGATGCCGACAGCGTGACGAGTGATTATCGCCGGCTCGCCCAGGAACTCATCGAACATGTGCCCGTCATCTAGAGGGCAGGGGGCCGGAACTGTCAGTCTCTACCATCCATGAACAAGTTTACCGCCACTGATTGGGATGAGGCACGGAAAGGCTTTCGCACCTCCATCATGATCGACACCAGTTTGGCCAGCCTCGCCCAGAATCTGGACACCAAGGATTGGCCGCTCAAGGGAGAGGACGAGAAACCCTCGAAATACATTGATTTTACCTGGGAGGAACTGCACCTGCTGCCGGAATTCGGTGGCAATCCCGAGCGGATCGATCATCTCATTTCAATACTGCAGGAGACACTCGCGTTTGATGCCCCCTTTGGCGACATGGTCGAGGCCGCTGATGCGGCAGTCGCGGCGGAGAGCCCGATCCTCAAGACCCTGAGGAAGCTTGGCATCCCGGTCGATTTCCCGTTGTCGTTGGCGCGACTCAGCCCTGACGTGCGCTCCTTCTGCGAATCGCAGGGCTTGGCGACATTAGGACAGTTTGCCAGCTTTTCTCAGGACGTCGCCCAAAAAATTGTCATAGGCGGCGACTTCCGCAGCCTGCTGAATGCGTTGATCCACGGCGACGAAGAAGGCATCGGTCGGCATTTGCCGTTTCGTCGCGGCGCGCAGGGATTGCATCTGGCGGAGGCCATCGGCCTGGTTCTGGCGGACCTGCCACGGCCCGAACTGCTGGCGCTCGCGAAGAGCCGCGGCGCCAAGCTCAGCAGCGAGGACGCCGCGACGGCCAAAACGCTATCCCGGGACGAACTGTCCAAGATGGAGGCGGGTGTGCGCAGCGGGGTGGATGCGCAATTGGCCTGGTTCAAGGAGCAGAAAGCGGCACTCCTGAAGCTGGTTCAGGAGGGAGGATCGCTCGAGCGGTATTTTCTGGTTTTGAACGATCTACCGCGTGAAGCAGTGGCGGTGCAGCTGGTGCAGGCGGCAATAAAGGGCGCCTTGGCCTCCCTGCCCCCTACACCCAAGGTTTCCGCCCCCTCCGGTGGAAAGATAAAAGGATTTTTCTCGCGCTTGTTCGGCCGAGGTTGATGGTATAGCGTTTATCCAAGGATGGACGCACCTTCAGGCAAACTCCCCCCTCCGGGCATTCGGTTCCCGCCCAAACCTCCAGAGCCCAAGGCGCTAGTGCTGCCGCGAAGAGCCAGCCCGCTGCAACGCGCGGCGGAAGCTTCACAGGCTACGGCTGAGGCGCGGCGTTCGATTAGTGCGATCATGTCGCAGTCCCACACTCCGTGGGGAGGGCGCACCGCACTCAGCAGCTCCCAGGTGGATGAACTGGAAAAGGCGTTGCGCGCCATGGAGACAAAGCTGGCCGAACGTGAACTAGCGCTGGCTGAAGCCGCCAACAAGCTGGCGGAAAAGGAGCGCGAACTGGCCGAAACCGAGGCTTTGCTCAGGGCGCGCGAACAGGTGACCGCCGCGATGCGCCAGAAGATTGGCCGGGAAGCGGCAGGAGCGAGCGGTGCCGTCTCGAAGGAAGAGGCTGAAGCGCTGAAGGAATTGCGGGAGGAGATGGAAAAACAGGAGCAGTCGCTCAAAGAATCCCGGAACGCCCTCAAGGAGCGCGAGGAGTTTATCGAGCAAAGCGAAGCGGCCCTTTTCCAGAAGATGCAGGAGCAGCAACTTAAGGAAAGTGAGATCGAACAGAAGGAGGAGGATTTGAAGCGGAAATTGCGCCAAGCAGGCCTCATGGGCGCTGAAACCAAGGAACCCATGGAAAAGGCCTGATTACCCGGCAAAGGCCGATTCTCCCGGCCCTTAAAGTGGAACCACCTCCTTTTTGGCTTTTCCAACAGCCGGTATCTGCTTACCCACCACCAATGCATTATCGTCTGATTCTGCCCAGCATCCTTTTGACTTTGCTGCCACTCTCTCTTCCCGCCCAGGCGCAGCAGGAAGGGCCGGAGGTCCCGGACTTCAGTCACATGTTCGACGAGGATTTGTATGTCCCCAAGAACACCGTGACGTTTGGCTACCACGTGCTTAGCTCTGGTGGCAAAGTCCGGTTTTCCGGTGCCAAGCTTGGCACCGTTCCCTCCATCCGCACGATCGCGCCGGTTTCCGACGGGGCCGTCGAACGCATCTATGATGATGGCTCGATTCAGACGGATTTGCCGCGTTCGAGTGAGGTCGATTCCAATGGCACGCAAACATCGACTCCAGGCGGCCGATTTCAGGACAGCAGCATTACCACAGCCACTGATTATTTGAGCTATACGCCAGGGGCAACCCGGAATTGGGATTACCGCAATAGCTCCCAGGTCACGAGCGGTGGGGACCTTGCCTTTCACACCTACAGCTCCATCACCGATGACAGGTCGATCGTAATTCCCCACAACAGCAAGCCTCCGACCGGGATTGACCTGGAAGTCATCCGGCCCTTCAAAAAAATCTCCAAACACCTCGAATTCAACCTTACTGCCGGCATCGCCCTGAATGACATCCACAACAAGGTCAACCGTCTGACTCATTCGACGCTCGTGACCACCACCGATGTGTATTCGCTCAATGGGCAGACAGCGGTCGAAGCACCCTATTATGCTCCTTCGTTCGATAATTTGACTGATTCGAGTGGCAATGTTGTCACTTACAGTGGACTCGAGACCACGACGGCGCTCAGCGCCACTCCTTATTCCAGCACAACCACCATCGGCGATCCCGGCAGCGCCACCGTGCAGGACTTTTGGAACGTCAAGGGCGCCTATTACATGCTGCATGTCGGCCCCATGGTTCGAGCCACGTTGACGGAACGGCTGAGCCTGCGCGCAAGCCTCGGCATTGCCGGAGCCTATGCCGGCACGAAGTTCAGCCTGACGGAGCAATTGCTTGTCGAGGGGGTGACCGACGTCATTTCCACCACTCAGGAAAGCAACGAGAGAAAATTTCTGCCGGGTTATTATGCCGATCTGAGCGCTGATTTGATGCTTACTGATCGCACCGGCTTCTTTGCCGGGGTCTCCCTGCAGAAATTTGGCGATTATACGCAGTCGCTCGAGGGGCGCGCAGCTGAGATAGATTTGGGCAGTTCCGCGGGCATTCACGGCGGAATCAGTTTCAAGTTCTGACGTTCCTCCGGCGGGATTGCGTTTCGCCGGCCGGGGCGCTATGCTGCGGATGTTGGAGAGGCCGTGATGCCCCATGTCCTGCAGCTTTATGACGTGAGAGATCCCGCTGTCGTACGCGCCATGCATACGGTACCGCGAGACCGGTTTGTGCCGCCGGATCTGCTGGAGGAAGCATATGCCGACCGGGCTCTGCCGATCGACTGCGGGCAGACGATTTCCCAACCGGCGGTCGTGGCTTACATGACGGAAAGACTGCAGATCACACCGGGCTGCCGTGTGCTGGAAATCGGAACCGGCTCGGGTTATCAGGCCGCAATACTGGCGCAGCTGACGCGTGAGGTTTATACGATCGAACGCCTGCCTCGCCTGGCCTGGGCGGCTGCGGCGCGGCTGGTCGAGATCGGCTGCGTCAACGTCCGGGTGCGCCAGGGCGACGGAACACTGGGCTGGCCCGAAGCGGCTCCGTTTGACGCCATCATGGTTACTGCCGCCGGCGAGCGCATTCCTCCTGCCTTGATCGAT
>JAQUYL010000025.1 GCA_028691845.1 Opitutaceae bacterium | reverse complement strand
ATCCAGCGCCGTGCCTATGGCTTTAGGAACTTTAACAACTACCGCCTGCGCGTCATCGCCCAGTGCGGCTGACTTATGAACCTCCACTCCCTTCAACCCACTCCCCAATCTTTGGTGTAGACCCAATGGTGCTCAGGGCGGGACTCGAACCCGCACGCCTTGCGGCACACGCCCCTCAAACGTGTGTGTCTACCAATTCCACCACCTGAGCTTCAGGACAAAGAAAGCGCACTAAGGTAAATCTCCCTTCGCTTGTAAAGCCCCGAAATGCGCTTGCTTCGCTGTGGCATCTCTGGACACTGACCCGCCTTGGAAGCGAAGGCCTCATTTCCTGGCACGCGACCAAGTAAAACCACCTGACCTAACATCTCCCGGGTACCCACGCCCGTTTGACGACAAGACATGGAAGCAAATCCGCCTGCTAATGAGAGCAACGACCAGGGATTGAATAAAATCGACCTGAGCCAGTTGCAGGACTTCACGTTTGGAACCCAATGGACCGAAATCAAAGCGGCTCCGCCGGGTCGCGGCGATAGTGATCGCGGCCCGATGCGGGAACGTCGCGAGGACGGTCCCGGCAGAGCCGGCGAACCCAAGCGCGATCGACGCTCCTTCCGCCGTCCGGCTCCGAGTCCGGCGGGCGGGCCCTCCACCGAGAGGGAAGCCGGCAGCGAGCCACGGCGGCGGGAAGACCGTCCGCGCTACAGCGGGGGGCGCGGAACGCAGCCGCCAGGAGAACGCCGCGAGGGTCCGGCCTTCGAGCGCGCTCCATACCTTAGTCCCTATTTCAACATTACCTGCTATCCGGAGGATGCGGGTTTTTCGGCGTTGGTGAAGGCCGTGCGCGCATCATGCCGCACGTTCCAATTGTTCGAGATCGCGCGGGCCATTCTGGAGAAGAATGACCGATTTATCGTGGTTATGGGACGCAAGACTCCCGAGCCGGTCCTCGCTTCTCCCGCCGGGAGAACCGCTCCGGCTGGCCCGGCCTCCAAGGAGAGGCCGCCTGAAATCGGCGACGTTTCCGCCACGGCGGAGGAGAAAGCCGAGGCCCCCCAGCCGCCTCCCGCCGAGAAACCCGCGAGGACGGCCAGACCCGATCCGCTCTATCTCTCACTGCCCGATGGCCTGCCGTTCGACACGGAGGAAGCGGCGATCCAGCACGTGTTGAAGCACCATCTTGGGGTGTTTTTTGACGCGCAGGAGGTTGAAATCGATCCGCCCAAGGGGAATTTCCCGATCATCAACCGTTGCACGATTACAGGCGAACTGCTCGGCCCGCCGAATTATCATCGTTACCAGCAGATTATTCAGAAGCACCACGACACCCGGCTCAATCGCATGCCATTCGATCGGTTCCGCGAGCGCATTGAGTCCGTGCGCGACCCCGAGGTCGTGAAACAATGGCTCGATAAGATGAAGAAGGCCACGCGGTATGCCTGGAAATACGGCCAGAAATCCGCACCGGTTGCCGCCGCCCCCGTGGAGAAAGCGGAGGGCGAGCCAGCCGGGTCTTCCGCGTCGGCCGAATCCGAGGCCCCGCCTGCAACCGACGCATCCGCGATCGTGGCACCGGCAGAGGGCACGACAACGGAGGCGGTTGCACCTGCTGAAGCCTCGCCCCCCGCCGCTGCTCCGGTCGTGACCAGCACGCCGGCTTTCGACACGTTCGAGGAGGCGCGGGCTTATCTGCTCCTGCACGCCAAGGACAAGGTGGTGCGCGCGGTTGAGACGGTGCGTTTCCATGGACGATTGATCGAGAAGCTGCCGCCCGGCGAAATCCGCAACGCGATCGAGGGGCATGTCGAACGTCAGCGCCGGTTCCCGCTCGACACGGCCAACGCACTCCGGGGCCGGCTGCGCCGCGAGTCTTTCACCATTTTCAAGAAGGGCTCGCGCGGAGTTTCCTATGTATGCGCCGTCAAGCGCCGGTTCCGTGTGCCGGGTCAGGTTTTCTCTGACACGATTTCGGCATTGATCGACTTCATCGAAGCACACCCCCTGATTCACCGCAAAGATCTCTCCCGTGAACACTTGGGCATCGATGTCGCCGCGGCAGTGGCCGCCGCGCCGCTGCCCGAGGGCACACCCATGTCGCAGGCACCGTTTGCTGCGCTGCCAAATGACGAGGCCGAACGGCTACGCCGCATGAACAATGACCTGCGCTGGCTTGTAATCGAGGGCTATGTGACCGAATTTTCTGACGGCACATTGTTTGCCCCGCCACCGATGGCGCCGCAGGCGCAGAAAAAAGCCAACGAACACATCGAAGAGCACGACCTCGAGGACTTCCCGGCGGCGTCTCCCGTTGCCCCGACCGCCCCCGCTGCGGCCGAAACGGCGTCCGAAACCGCCGTTGCTCCATCGGCCGAGTTGGATCCTTCCACCAAGTCTGCGCCTGCCGTTGAGCTGCCGCCTGCACCAGAAGACGCTGCGTCCCTTCCGCCCGCTGACACGCCGCCGCCGGCACCTTCGCCAGACGTCGAACCGTCAAAACCGGACGCAACGGGCTGAATCAAGACTGCAAGAGGAGGCGATGCCGTCTCCCCTCCACAATGGAGAGGGAGATCGGCCATGCATTCGTCGGCAGCCAGGCCGCGATTTTCTCCGGCCATTCGACGGCAAGACAGTAGGGGCTGATCAGAAATTCGTCGAGTAGCAGCGCGTCGAGCTGTTCCTCGCGGTCGATCCGGTATGCATCGAGATGGACGAGCGTGCGGCTCTGCCCGCGATAAACCGAATATATGGCGAAGGTCGGGCTCGTCACGTGTTCGTGCACGCCGAAGCCGCGAGCGAGTCCCTGGACAAAGGTTGTCTTGCCGGCGCCGAGATCGCCGTGCAGGGCCAGCGTGGCGTCGGGTGGAAGCAGGGCGGCGAGTTGGGCCGCCAGCACGCGGGTCGCCTCCGCCGAGGGGGTGGTCACGCCGGCGCGCAGCTTATCGAAGATGCTCATAGCCGTGATAGTCGCCAAGGCGCAGCGCAGTGGCGGGCAAGTCCTGCCGGCGGGCGAAATAGCCGAGCCGCGACAAGCGCAGACGGGGGAAGGTCCGCTGCCACGCGCGTTCGAATGTGGTCAGATTGGCGGAGGAGGAGACGGCAAAAAGCAGTTCAAAGTCCTCCCCGTCGCATAGGGCGTGGGAAAGCGGGCTCCGGCCGGTGATGCGGGCGCGTCGCTTGGCGGCACCGCTAATCGGCACGGTTTTGGCAAAGACGGCCGGCACGGTCCCGGCCGGAGTCAGAGGAATCAGATCTTTGACGAGACCGTCGCTCACATCGAGCATGGCACGCACTTCGCGGCGCCGGGCCAGCCAGGCGCCCTCGGCCAGCCGCGGCGATATGCGGTAGTGCTTCCCGAGCAGGCTGCCTCCGAGGCGGCCCGTGACGTAGATCCAATCGCCCCTTTGCGCCCCGCGCCGCGTCACCACGCGCGGCCCGCTGGATTCGCCATGCAGGGTGAGAAACGCGCCGAGAAAACCGTCCGGAGCCTGCGCGATATCCCCGCCCACAATCTTGACGTTTGTGCGGCGCGCGGCGGCGGCCAGGCCGAGGTAAAACATTCGCACCCACGCGACGCTGGTGTCGGGCGCCAGGGCCATTGAGACAACGGCGGTACGCGGGATTCCGCCCATGGCCGCGATATCACTCAAATTTCGTTTCAGCAGCTTGGCTCCCACGGACCGCGCCGGGACCTCGTCGTCGAAATGCTGCCCGTAGATCACGGGATCGGTCGTGACGAGTTGATGGCGCTTGGCCGGGGCCAGCACCGCGCAATCATCCCCGATGCCAAACGGAGCGACGGGCGTGCTGTCGCCCAGCCACCGGCGGATGGCGGCAATCAGGCGCATTTCGCCCAGAGCGGCGACGGAATGGTGGCGGCGCGAGGTGAAGGGCGTCATGGACTACGGGGAAAGCTCAGGCAGGCCGGTAAGAACAATCAGAGAGGTGTTCAAATTGAAAAGTGAGTGGAGAATGACGGGGGAGGCAAGCGAGCCGGAATTTTCGTAGGCGAGGGCGAGGGTGAGACCGAGCAGGGTGAGCGGCAGAAAGCTGGCGAGGTTGGCGTGCAGGGACGCAAAGATGATCGAGCTGAGCAGCAGCGCGACCGGACGGGAGATGCGGTCGCGCAGGAAACGATAGATGCCTGCGCGGAATAGCAGTTCCTCGTTGAGCGGGGCGATCACGGTGGCGAGAAGGACGATGCCCGTGACAATGAACGGCGAGCCGGTGTGGGCGAAGATGTCGATGATGTCCTGACGTTCATCCGGCAGACCACAGGCGCGCAGCAGAGCCGACCAGCCCAGACTGGTGACGGTCAGGATCGGAATGACGGCGAGAAATGCGACGAGGGCGGTCCGGACGGGATGGTGGGCAAACGTTGTCGTAGGATCCATGGCAGGTTCCCCGGGCGGCGGCTGAGCCTCGGCGGCCATGGCGAACCGCCGCTTCCTGCGCGCGCGGCGCAGGGCCCAGAATGCCAGCCAGCAGAGCAGCGAGCTGCCATGGAACGCCAAGCCGTAGGCGATCACTTCCCAACCCTCCCGGTCGGTGGCGGTTTGAATGCTGGGGCCCCACAAGGCGCGAACTCCGGCTTGGGCAAACAGAGCCGTATTGAGGATGATGAAGATGAGCAGCAGGAATTCGAACACCGCGACCGGCCAGCGCGGAAGACGAGACGAGTGCAGCCAGCCGGCGCGGAGGTCGCGTCTCCTCAAGGCCCGCCCCAGCAGGGCGGCTCCTGCAATCAGGAGCAGGATTTCGAAAGTCGACACGGCGATCTGGACGGGCGTCATGAAAAAACCAATGGACACGATTGGCCGGGAAGGGAAACCCGAAGTTCCCTGAGCCTGTCAACCTGTCCCTGCTGGATGGATTGCGGAAGCGAGCACGCCCACTTCCCATGGTGGTTACGCAGTGGACGGACCCTGTCTCCTAGCTCGCAATCCTCTGGCCGTCAAACACGACGCGGCCGCCGACGATGGTGGTGCACACGCGGCCAGTGAGTTCCCGGCCATGCCAGGGGGAGTTGCTCGATTTGGAAAAGCCGGCCTTGGCGTCGTAGGTCCATGTCACCGTGGGATCGAAGATGCAGACGTCCCCAGCGGCATCAGGAACGAGGGTGCCTGCCGGCAGCCGGAGCACATTGGCCGCACGACGCGTCAGGAGGTCGATCACATGGGGAAGCTTGAATTTGTTTTCGCGAACCAGCACGGCGAGAACGACGGGCAGAGCCGTCTCGAGGCCGATGATGCCGCTGGGTGCCTGGTCGAATTCGCGGTCCTTTTCGTAGTCGGTGTGCGGCGCGTGGTCGGTGGCAATGCAGTCGAGCGTGCCGTCGCGCAGCCCGGCTATGATGGCGCGGCGGTCGGCCTCGGTGCGCAGCGGCGGGTTCATCTTGTAGTTGGGGTCGTAAGTGCCAAGCGCCTCGTCCGTGAGGGCGAGGTGGTGCGGCGTGGCCTCGGCGGTGACGCGGATGCCGTCTTTTTTGGCGCGGCGGACGAGCTCGATCGACCGGGCCGAGCTGAGGTGCTGCAGGTGGATGTGGGCGCCGCTGTAGGCGGAAATGATGATGTTGCGCGAGACGATGAGATCTTCGGCGGCGTGGGGCCAGCCGCGCAGCCCGAGGCGGGTCGAGACCACGCCCTCGTTCATCACGGCGGCCTGCGTCATCGACTCGTCCTGGCAATGGTCGAGCACGGGCAGGTCAAACATTCTGGCGTATTCAGCGGCGCGGTGCATCAGCTCGTTGTTCTGCACGCAGCGGCCGTCATCGGTGATGGCGACAACCCCGGCGCGCTTGAGCGAGCCGTGGGGCGCAAGCTGCTCACCCTTCATGCCGACGGTGATGCAGCCGGTCGGGTAGACACGTACGACGGCATTCGTGACGGCGTGATGGATATACTCGATGGTGCCGACAGTGTCGGCCGGCGGGCTCGTGTTGGGCATGCACACGACCGAGGTGAAACCGCCCGCGGCGGCGGCCTGCGCGCCGGTGACGATGGTTTCCTTGTGCGTCTGGCCGGGGTCGCGGAAATGCACGTGGAGATCCACCAGACCGGGGCAGACGATGCGGCCGCCTGCGTCGATTTTTTTGGCCCGCTTTTTCTGGGCGGCGCTGAGGGACGGAACGATGCGGCCGCCGGCGATGTAGACATCGCCCGGGCCGTCGCGCCTGCTGGCGGGGTCGATGATCCGACCGTGAGTGATCCAGAGCAGAGACATGGAGGAAGCTAGTTGACGTTCACGACGGCCTCCGGCTGGCCGCCGGCGCAGAGGTAGAGTGCGGCCATGCGCACGGCGATGCCGTTGGTGACCTGCTGAAGGATGACGCTGCGCTCGGAGTCGGCCAGGTCGCTGTCGATTTCAACGCCGCGGTTGATGGGACCGGGATGCATGATGATCGCATCGGGTTTGATCCACGAGGCACGCGTCTTGTTGAGTCCGAACATGCTGGTGTATTCCCCGAGCGACGGGAAGTGGCTTGATTCCTGCCGTTCATGCTGGATGCGTAGCAACATGACGACGCTGGCGTCCGCCAGGGCGGAGCGCAGGTCGTGCGAGACCTGGACGCCGAGGTGCTCGAACCAGTACGGCACGAGAGTGGAGGGCCCGACTACCGTGACGTGGGCGCCGAGCTTGGTGAGCGCATGGATGTTCGATCGGGCAACGCGGCTGAAAAGGATGTCGCCGAGGATAACCACCTTGCGGCCGCGGAGGCTCCCCAGCTTGTCGCGCATGGTGAAAACATCGAGGAGCGCCTGGGTGGGATGTTCGTGGGCGCCATCACCGGCGTTGATGACAGGGATGTGCAGCAGGCGGCTGAGATAAAGGGGCGAGCCGGCCGCGGAGTGACGCAACACGATCATGTCGGCGTTCAGCGCCTGGATATTCTGGGCCGTGTCGCGTAGTGTTTCACCCTTGGTCGTGCTGGAGGCGGCGGCGCTGAATGAGACCACCTCGGCGCTGAGGAATTTTGCGGCCATTTCAAACGCGATCCGGGTGCGAGTGCTGGGTTCGAGGAAGAAATTGACGACGGTCTTGCCACGGAGGGCCGGGACTCTCTTGACCCGGCGATCGAGGATGCTCCGGAAGGCCTTGGCAGTGGCAAGGATCTGCTCAATCTCTTCGCGACTCAGCTCTTCGATGGTAATAAGGTGTCGGCGCGTCCAGGGCATCAGCTGATTTCGGTTTTAGGTTTTTTGGATTTTCGATCGGCGGCAGGAGCGGCATGATCAATCCGTACAAAATCCCGTCCGGGGTCATTGGGGTCAAGCTGGACGAAGACCCGCTGGTTTTCGGTCGCAGCAATAGTCAAACCGCAGTAATCAGCCGCGATGGGCAGCCGCCGGCCCCCGCGGTCGATAAGAACGGCGAGTTCGACGCGTGCCGGGCGACCGTGGTCAAAGAGCTCATCGAGGGCGGCCTTGACCGTGCGGCCGGAGTGCAGCACGTCATCAACCAGGATCACCGTGGCATTGCTGACGTCCTGGGGGATAAAGGTGGGAACGAACTCCTTCGGAATGGGGTGGTCGTCGATGTCGTCGCGGTGGAAGGAGATGTCGATGGCGCCGGAGCTGGCCCGCTGGCTTGAGGCTCCCGATCGCAACATGGCCGCCAGACGCTGGGCGAGAACCATTCCGCCATCGGCTATGCCCAGGAGCAGCAACCTGGTCGCGGTGGGATGGCGTGCCGCGATGGCGACAGCAAGACGGGCAATGGCTTCGTGAATGGACTGGGCGTCGAGCTGCTTTGCGGTGACCACGAACCCATGCTTTTGTCGGCCAGGGTGCGCGGCGTAAAGCCGAGAATTCGCTGACGCCCATCCGGCTCCTTAAATAGTAGCCAAGCTGGATCTGCCCTGAAGCGCGGGGGCTTCCCTGTTTTGCTCCAGGTTGGCGGCCCTTTCCTGGCAGGGAGAAAGAAGCCAGCGCTCCCATCACTCGCTGGGAAAAAATGGACTCGATTAAACGGGAAATAAATTTTATTTTGCAGCAGGTAAGTATCAATAGTTGGGCGTCGAAACATAAACCCCTGTCATTCCCCTGCTATGAACCATCCCGAACACCCCTCGGCCGGCCGTCAGCTGGCTTCTGGCCTTAGTCAATCCTTCACCCGGGTTCTTGCCATCGCCGGCATGGCTGCCTTGGCGGCCATTGTTGCCGGCGCAGCCGATACCAAGACGTACGATCATCCGGTCGGCTCCGAGGGCAGCGTCCAGGAGCGCGGCAAGAAAGCGTACTACCCGGCGGATCACTTTGATTTGACGGATCTCCCGCACTACGCGCCGAAGGAGCGCGTCTCCGGTACGATTCGCGTCTGGGGCTCGAACTACATCAAGGAAGGGCGAACGGTCGAATTCTGGGAGGCCGGGTTCAAGAAATATCACCCTGACGTCACGTTCCAGTATCGTCTTCCCAACAGCGTTCTGGAGGTGGTCAGCGTGGCGACCGGCGTGGCGGAAATTGGCGTCGGCCCCAGGCTCACCTATAACGACAGCAAATCCTTCTCGAGCCTTCACGGGTACGAGCCGACCGAGATCATGTTTGCGACGGGTGCGTTCAATGTACCCGGTTGGAATCCCGCCTTTGCCATCTTTGTCAACACGGCCAATCCGATCAGCAAGCTCACGATTGACCAGCTCGACGGCATTTTCGGAGCCGCGCGCTCCGGCGGCTATGAAGGTACGAACTGGCGCTTGGACTACGCCCGTGGATCGGAGATGAACATCCGCACCTGGGGGCAGGCCGGAGCCACCGGAGAATTCGCCGACAAGCCGATTCATCCCCTGGGCCTGAACCTGCGCGCCCATTGGGCCACCTCGATCTCCGACTTTCTGCTCAAGGGGAGCGATCAATGGAACGAAGATCTCCGCATGTACCCGGGGAATTATTACTTCAAGGATGGGACCAAGATCAGTGGCGCCGAGACGATGGTGGTGGACGTCGCGAAGGACCCGTATGCCATCTGCTATTCATGCCTCTTTTTTAAGCGGCCACAGACGAAGGCGCTGGCGCGGGCTCCCCGCGGGGGCGGAACCTATTACGAGATGACGCTGGATAACATCCGCAACCGGGTCTATCCGCTGACCGACGCGATCTACATGTACGCTAACCGGGCGCCGGGGAAACCGGCGGATCCGAAGGTTCGCGAGTTCCTGTGCTACATCCTGAGCCAGGAGGGGCAGAAAGACATCGCCCGCGACGGAAAGTACTTGCCGCTCAGGGCCCAGGACGCCGAGGTCAACCGCCGGAAGATCGAATAGCCCACTCGATGGTGCGGCCGGGGCGCGTCGCGCCGGCGGACGATTTTCCTCGAAACCGTTCTCCGCGTACAACGGGAAGCCGATATTTTTATCAGAAGAACACTGAATGGGACTTGTCGAAAGAGCGAACCGCCGCTCAATCGACGCAAGCCAATGCTCTGATAATTTGAGGATCCGGGGGATAGACCCTTCGGTGATAATTCCTTTGCTGTCGTCTTTCCCCTTCCATGGCTGCGGCTGCGGACGATGACATCTTGACGACGCTGGAGGCGATCGGGAGAGCCGGCTTGTCGCAGTGGGTATCGGTGTGCCATTCGCCGTGCAGGATGCGGTAAAATAGGCAGCGAAGCTTTCCTCTTGAAGCGCAGATTGAAATCGCCTGCGCAATGGCATGGAGTGCCGGTTTGACGCTTTCCTGGCCACTGCGCCGGCGATGAGGATCGCTGACTGCTCGTCCAGTCCATGCCCGCCTCAACCCAGTCGAGTCCTCCCGCGCCGGTCGGGATGATTTCGCCAATAGGGGCTAGAATTCCGCCGGAAGGGCTAGGCAGAGCGTCGAGAGCGTCGAGGGCAACCGGTTCAGCGAATTTATCCTCGCCGCATAGCCGCTCAAAGTCCGCGTATGCCCCATGGGAAGGAAACTTGTTCCCCCCATGCGACCATTCGCCGGGTCGTCAATCATCTCGACGAAGGCCGGCCGCACTACTAGGAATAGCATCTGATAATGACCGCGGTGTGGTGCCGCGGGATATTGAAAGCCGTCAAGGAGACGGCAGGAGATTTGAAGACAGGCTGATTTTTGCAGATGAAAACTTGGATAGCCGACCGGATAATGGGACCGGTGCCATTACCCGGCCGCAATCCGCTACCAAATGGAAAACATGAAGATAGTTGAGTGTGTGCCAAATTTTAGCGAGGGACGCGACCAGAAGGTCATCGAGGAGATAACCGACCAAATAATGGGCGTGCCGGGCGTGAAATTGCTGGACGTGGATCCGGGCGCAGACACGAACCGCACGGTTGTCACCTTCGTCGGCAGCCCGGAGGGCGTCAAGGAGGCGGCTTACCGCGCCATCAAGAGGGCGTCGGAGCTCATCGACATGTCGAAACACCGCGGCGCGCACCCAAGAATCGGGGCGACCGACGTCTGCCCGTTTATTCCTGTTTCGGGCGTTACGATGGACGATTGCGTGAGGATAGCACAGGAAGTCGGTGAGAGGGTGGGGAAGGAGCTGGGAATCCCCATATATCTCTATGAGCATGCAGCATCCAGGCCGGAACGCAGAAATCTGGCTGAAGTGCGCAGTGGTGAGTACGAGGGGCTTGCCGGGAGGCTGAAGGATCCAAACTGGAAGCCGGATTACGGGCCGTCCAGTTTCAACGCCAAGACCGGCGCGACCGTGGTTGGGGCGCGCGACTTTCTTATCGCCTATAATGTCAACCTCAACACGAAGGATCGCAATCTGGCGCATGAAATTGCGCTCAACATCCGCGAGACGGGGCGCACGAAGAAGGACAAAAGGGGCAACGCAATCAAGGTTCCCGGCAAATGCCAGGCCCTGAAGGCGGTCGGATGGTACCTCGAGCAATACGGGCAGGCCCAGGTCTCGATTAACCTGGTGAACTACACGGTCACGCCGCCGCATGTAGCTTTTGAAGCAGTGAACGAAGAGGCGGCGAAGCTGGGCCTGCGAGTGACCGGCAGCCAGCTGATTGGGCTGATCCCCCTTGAGCCTTTATTGGCGGCGGGCAGGTTCTACCTCAGAAAGCAGGGTAAATCAACCGGAGTCCCCGAATCTGAACTAGTCGATGTCGCGATCCAATCGCTTGGTCTCGATCAGCTGGGCGAATTCGACCCTTCCAAGAAGGTCATCGAGTATCAGTTCACACCCCAGGGCTCCCTGATGTCATTGGCCACCAAAAGATTTGTTGATGAAGTCTCGTCCGATTCGTCGGCTCCAGGAGGGGGGAGCGTCGCCGCCCTGTCCGGTGCGTTAGGAGCCGCGCTGGCCGCGATGGTGGCGAACCTGACGGTCGGCAAGAAGGGGTACGAGGCGCACTTCGAGAAGATGGATGAACTGGCGCGGAGGAGCCAGGTGTTGAAGGACAAGCTTTGCCAGAGCGTGGACGAGGACACCCGGGCCTTTAATGCGTTGCTGGAGGCGATGCGCCTGCCGAAGAAGACCCCTGCCCAATCAGCGGCGAGGGAGGCGGCCATTCAGGAAGGTTACAAAAAAGCCACGCAAATCCCGCTCGAAACGGCTGCGATGTGCTTGGCTGCGCTCGAGCTTGCGCTTGATGCCGCAAAATACGGCAATAATAATTCGATATCGGACGCCGGGGTGGCCGGGTTATGCGCTTGGGCCGGGGCTGAGGGAGCGTTGTTCAACTCCGAGATCAACATCAGGGATATCAAGGACGAATCTTTCAGGAAGTCCGCGCGTATGTTAATTTTCGAGGCAAGGCAGAGGGGAAAGGAGCTGAAGGACGCAGTGCTAAAGACGGTCGAAGGCAGCCTCTCTGGTGACGGGGATGGAAACAGGACTTCGGGATAGTTCCATCCCGGTATAATTCAATCAGAGGAGAGAGCGGCGCTTGGGTGGGCGCCTTGTTCTAGGGCCCAGCCGAGGCCAGATTCATTATCTGTGGGACCCGACCATCGGGAATGCCAGCCCGACTATACCGCCGAAACCAAGGACGCGATCTCCGTGACGGAACCCAAGGCTCGCAAGGCGGCGATAAAGGTCGAGCTCAGCCGGAGGCCGTGACGCGTGTGCAGCGTTCAGGAACGCTGCATGCCCTTGCGGGTTTCCTCGGCGGCACTGAGAAACCTTTCCGGTCGCAGCGTCCTTCTCGCGCGTCTCGACGGGGGCGGCGCACGTGTTCCCTCAACGGTTTCATGGGTACCCCTCCTACAACAAAAAAGCCACTCTACCCGCCTGCGCTTATCGTGATGAAAAGTGCAGTAAGGCGGGGAAAGGCACGGACAGGTCAGAGAGAGAGAGAGGCGCCCCTGGAGCGACAGACGGCGCCATTCCAGATCAAAAGTGCGCCGGCGAACGCGAGGAAAAGAGAATAAAAGGTGCCGCGGCTCAGACCAAGGATGAGTCCGGCGTCGGGCTCGCGGAAAACCTCCCCGAGGCCACGCAGCAGGGCATAGGCGAGGAGAAATTCTCCCGAAAGTCGGCCCGGCTGGGTATCCGCGACCCGGTTGCGCCAGAAGCGGTGCTGGATATAGGCGAACAGGACAAGCCCCTCCAGGCCGGCCTCATAAAGCTGCGAGGGGTGACGCGGCTCAATCAAGGACGGAGAAGTGTGTGGCGGAGCACTCAGGGGGAAGATCACTGCCCAAGGCACATCGGTCACCTTCCCCCATAGTTCGCCGTTGATGAAGTTGGCGATGCGTCCGAAAAACAGTCCGACGGGGACGGTTGTCACCACGAGGTCGGACACGCGCAGAAACGAGAGTTTTCGGCGATGCGTGAACCACCACGCCGCCAGGGACACCCCGACGAAACCTCCGTGACTGGCCATGCCCCCCTCCCACACCCGAAAAACGGCGAAAGGAGAAGTCAACAGGGCCCGGGGTTCATACATAACGAAATATCCCAGGCGGCCACCAGCCAGCACGCCGATGATGAGGAACAGCATCAGATCGATTACCGCATCCGGATTCAGCCCGGAGCGATCCCGACGATGATATAAACACAGGAGCAGTACGGTAGCCGCAAAACCCAGGAGGTAGGCCAGCCCATAGTAGCGAAGGCCCACATTTTCGCCAAAGCGGACAAGAAAAGGGCTGAGATCATGCACCCAATAGGCGAGGGGCAGGGCAACCGACACGGGAAGGGGAAAGGGAGGCGGCACGGTGTTTCAACCTAGGAGGGGGGGCGGGAAGCGGTGGACGAATTGTCCAGCTTTCTGGACTTGATGAGGCGCTGGCCCTTGGTACGGGCGAGTTCGCGCATGTCGACTGCCACATCATCCTTTTCAAAAATCTCTCGGCCCAGAAGGTGTTCCATCACATCCTCCATGGTCAAGACCCCGGCGGTCGATCCGAACTCGTCCACTACGACGGCGAGCTGCTGGTGGGTTTTCAGGAAGAGCTGCAGGGCCTGCGCCACGGTGACAGTCTCTGGAATGAACGACACCTCCTGCATGAGTTTCCCGACGAGTTCCAAATCCTGGTCGTTGGCCTTGGCCTTCAATAGATCGCGGCGCCGCACCATCCCCACCATGTCATCCAGGTTTTTTCGGTGAACCGGGATGCGGGCGTGGGGGATGTTGGGGAATTTCTGAAAGACTTCTCCCACGGTCGCGCTCATCGGCAAGGCCGTAATCACAATGCGCGGAGTCATGATCTCGCCGACCCGCACATCGTCGAGCGACAGGGTGTTGGCAATGATGTTCGATTCGCTCCGGGAAAGAGTGCCTTCCTCGGCGCCCTTTTCCGCGAGCAGGATGATCTCGCGGTCGGAGACCAACGATCGGGGTTGCTGGCGGATAACGAGGCGCACCACTTGTTTGCAGAGCCAGATGATCGGGAACAGACCGCGCTTGGCCCAGAGCAGCGGGTAGACGACGTGGGGCAGGAATTTCACCCGGTAGGCGACGCCGATGTTTTTCGGAAGCACCTCGGAAAAGATGAGGATCGAAAGCGTCAGCATGCCCGAAATAATGCCGACTGCGGTGTCGCCGAGGAGATGAGCGGCCAGCGCGCCGATAAGCATCGAGCCGAGGGTGTTGGCGATGGTATTAAGCGTCAGGATCGTGGAAATGGTCTCGTCGAGATTGCGCCGGAGCTTCTCCATCAGGGCGCCGCGGAGGGGGCGGGTCTGTTTCAGGGACTCGATTTCGGCCGTGGTGGTACTGAGCACCAGCGCCTCGAGAAGGGAGCACCAGAACGAGGTCGCGAGCGTGAGCAGCACGACGAGGGCAAACACAACCATGGGGACACAGTAGGCGGAAACAGGGATGGAAACACAATTTCTTTTAGTCGCCCGGGAACCGGATAATCCCATCGGGCGGACGAAAGATTTCTTGCGGCACGCAGAGCGACGATTCTAAGTCATGGCATGACCAATCTGAGGAAGACCCCGTTGCATTCCTTTCATGTTAGGCAGGGCGGACGCATGGTCGATTTCGCGGGCTGGGAGATGCCGGTCCAATACAAAAGCATTCTGGAGGAGCATAAACTGGTCCGACGCACCGCGGGCTTGTTTGACGTCAGCCACATGGGCGAGGCCGAAGTGCGTGGACCCGATGCGCGGCGGTTCCTCAATTACATGGTGACAAACGATGTCGCGAAGCTTTATCCGGGGCGTGTGCTCTACACGATGATGTGCCATCCCCATGGCGGGGTGGTCGACGATCTCCTCGTCTACATGCGGGACGAAAGCGATTATCTGCTCTGCCTCAACGCGGGAAACACGGACAAGGACGTGGCTTGGCTCAAGGAGCACGTTGTCGGTTTCAACTGCACGGTGACTGACCGGTCACATGCGTACGCCCAGCTGGCCATTCAGGGCCCGCGGGCTGCTGAGTTGCTACAGACCCTCACGAGCATGCCGCTTGCCCCCATCAAGTATTACCATTTTGCCCACGGAGAGGTGGCGGGAGTCCGCTGCCTCATCAGCCGCACCGGCTACACCGGCGAGGATGGGTTTGAACTGTATTGTGCCTCTGCTGCGGCCGAACCCCTTGTCGAGGCGGTGCTCGAGGCCGGCACGCCCTTCGGCCTTGAACCCGCAGGGCTGGGCGCGCGAGACAGCCTCCGGCTCGAGGCCGGGTTTCCTCTCTATGGCCATGAGATTACGGACAGCATCTCGCCCCTCGTCGCGGGCCTGGGCTGGACGGTGAAGTTCGACAAGGGGGACTTCATTGGCGCGCCGGCGTTGAAGGGAGAAAAGGAACGGGGCCCGGCGCAAAAAATTGTTTTTTTCAAGACCGGTGACCGGCGCATTGCACGGGCGGGAGCGCCCGTGATCGGGCCGAGAGGCGAGGTGGGGCGGGTGGCCTCCGGCACGCTTTCGCCGATCCTGAATGAAGCGATCGGTTCGGCGCTGATCGCCGTGCCGGCCGGAGCCGAACCACTGGCGGTCGACATCCGGGGCGTCCGGATCAATTTGCAGCTCGTTAGACCTCCCTTTGTCCCTTTAAAGAAAAATTAGAATCAAATCCCATGAGCAATCCTCCCAATGATCTTAAATACGCCAAGTCCCATGAGTGGCTGAAACTGGCGTCCGATGGCACCGCACTGGTGGGCATCACGGAATACGCACAAAACAGCCTTGGCGACATCACCTTTGTCCAACTGCCGAAAGTCGGCGCGGCGCTCAAGGCCGGCGAATCCTTCGGCGTGGTCGAATCGGTCAAAGCCGCCTCCGACCTTTATGCGCCAGTGGCCGGAACAGTCCTAGCTGTAAACGAAATGCTGGCGGCAAATCCCGAGAAGGTTAACTCCGCCCCCTATGCGGACGGGTGGATGTTGAAGATCCAACTAGCCGATCCTGCTGCTGCCGACACGCTCCTATCTGCCGCCGACTACGGCAAACTCACCGGCTGAGCCATCGCCCGCTTTATCCCCCCGCAACGGAACGCGCGCCCCAATCAAAAACGACAGCCATGCCTTCTTTAGCGTGCTACCAGCGCATCTGCCGGGTCCTGACCGTGCTTATGCCGCTCCTGCTGTCTGCATGCGGGAAGCAGGACGCCGGTGCTGCGGGCAGTAGTCCCGGCGACGCCTCTCCAGCCGCCCAGAAGCAGCCGGTTGAAGTGGCGACCATCGTCCGGCGCGATCTGGTGGAAACCCTCAGCGTCATCGGTTCGCTGGCCGCCAATGAATCCGCGACTATCCGGCCCGAACTCACCGGACTCGTGCGCTCGATTCACTTCGACGAGGGGCAGCGGGTGAAGCAGGGCGACCTGCTGCTAAAGATCGACGACGCCGAGTTTCGTGCGCAGGAGGCGCAGAGTCAGGCGCGTTACGAACTCGCCCAGCTCAACCTCCAGCGCGCCGAGAATCTCCGCCAGACCCAGTCCAACACCCAGGCCGACGTAGACCGCGCTCGCAGCGAGGCGTCCGCAGCCAAATCCGACCTCGACCTCGTGCAGGTGCGGCTGGCGCGCACTGAGATCAAGGCCCCGTTTGATGGCATGGTCGGAGCCCGTTCGATTTCGCCGGGTGATTATGTGAATCCACAGTCCGTGGTCACGACCATCGATGATCTCAGCCGGATGAAGATCGAGTTCGAGGTTCCCGAACGCTTTCTGGCGAAGATTGCGGCAGGCTCGAGGTTCGTCGTCAACGCGCGGACCAGCGAAGCCGGACGGTCCGATGAAAAGGTGCCGGGCGAGATTTATTTCGTCAGTTCATCCATCGACCGGGCGACACGCTCAAGCCAGGCCAAGGGCTATTTGGACAACGCGCCCGAGTGGCTAAAACCGGGCATGTTCGCCAATGTCGAACTGGTGCTGTCCGTGACCAAGGGGGCGCTGACGGCGCCCGAGGGGGCGATCCTGATGACGCCCTCCGGCGCGCGGCTGATTGCGGTGCGCGGTGATCCTGCAAATCCCGTGGCCGAGTTTGTCGCGGTACGGTTAGGAGCGCGGGCCATGGGGTACGTCGCGGTGGAGCCGATCGCCGGCCGACTCACCGACAGCGATCGGGTGGTTGCGTCGGGGGTGGGTTCGTTGATCTTGTACCCTGGCGCCCTGCTTGAACCGCGGCCGGCGCACTCGCAATACAAGACAACGGACCAGCCATGATTCTGTCCGATCTCTCCATCAAGCGGCCGGTCATCTGCCTGGTGGCGTCGATCATTATCGTGCTGGTCGGCACGCTCTCCTTTCAGAAGCTGCCCGTGCGCGAATATCCGAACACCGATTCGCCGGTGGTTTCGGTCGAAACTGACTATCCGGGTGCATCAGCGGAGGTCGTGGAATCAAAGATCACCGAGCCGTTGGAAAAGGAAATCTCCTCCATCGACGGCATTCGCGTGCTTCGTTCCAGATCGAGCGAGGAGCAATCTTTTATCTTGGTTGAATTCGATCTCAGTCGCGACATTAGCGACGCTGCCAACGACGTGCGTGACCGGGTCGGTCGGGCGCGTCACCGCCTGCCGGAGGAAGCCCGGGAAACGCAGGTTTCCAAGACCGACGTCGACACCAATCCGGTTCTTTCGCTTACGCTCACTTCGGATCGCCAGTCGCGCCTCGATCTCTACGATCTGGCCGAGCGCCTCGTAGTGCAGCGCATCCAGACCGTGCCTGGCGTGGGAACGATTCAGGTTCGTGGTCCGCGCTATGCGATGCGCCTCTGGATCGACTCCGACCGGCTCGCGGCCTACAATCTGACCGTCGCCGATGTGGAGCGCGCCCTGCGCCAGCAGAATGTGGAAATCCCGGGCGGCCGGATCGAGTCCGACTCGCGTGAGTTCACGGTGCGGGTCGAGGGCAACCTGTCCGAAGTGGTCGAGTTTGAAAATCTCGTACTGGTGACGCGGGGTGATTCCCAGGTGAAGTTTTCCGACGTGGGCCGGGTGGAGCTGGGCCCGAACGATTATCGCAATTACGCGTTTTTCAAGGGTACCCCCGCCGTCGGCATCCAGGTGCTGCGACAATCGCAGGCCAACCTGCTCGATATGGCCAACAACATCAAGGCGCTCCTGCCCACCATTCGCCACGAATTGCCGGCGGGCGTGGACTTGAACGTCAGCTTTGACACGAGCGTGTTTGTCGACCGTTCGGTGCGCGAAGTCTATAATACGCTGTGGGAGGCCATGCTGCTGGTTATTTTGACGATATTTCTGTTTTTGCGCGACTGGCGGGCGACCTTCATCCCGCTGCTGGCCATCCCTGTGTCGGTCGTCGGCACTTTTGGCATCATGTACGCGCTGGGCTTTACCGTCAATGTGCTCACCTTGCTCGCCCTGGTGCTCTCGGTCGGCCTCGTGGTCGACGATGCGATTGTGGTGCTGGAAAACATCTACCGCCGCATTGAGCGGGGCGAGGGGGTCATTCACGCGGCGTTGTTTGGCGCCCGTCAGGTGGCCTTTGCCGTCATCGCCACGACCCTGACCCTGGTGGCGGTTTTTGTGCCCGTGGCGTTTCAGTCGGGCCAGACCGGACGGTTGTTCTATGAATTTGGGCTGACGCTGGCGGTGTCGGTGTTGGTGTCGGCGTTTGTCGCGCTGACGCTGACGCCCATGCTGTGCTCACGCATGCTGAGGGTGAGGGTGGGCGATCATCAAGTGCGTCATGGCTGGTTATACCGGGTTACCGAGCCGGTGTTCAGCAAACTGAACCAAGGATATGCGCTGTCCCTCAAAGGCTCCATCCGGCACCGAGTGATCGTTCTCGGGTTGTCTCTGGTCTTCGCCCTGGTCGGTCCGTGGCTTTACACCAAGCTTCAGCGGGAGCTGACGCCGGTGGAGGATCGGGGCATATTCTTCGCATCGTTCATTCCTCCCGTAGGCTCCACCCCTGAGTACGCCATCACTTATTCTAAGCAGATGGATCAAATGATCCTGCAGATTCCCGAGATTGACCGCACGTATCATCGCTATACCGAAGGCCGCGTCTTCATCTACGGCACTCTCAAGCCTTGGGAGAACCGCGCACGCAAAACCCAGGATGTTCTGGCTGAGCTGCGGAAAAAGTTTCGACAGGAGATTACGGGTGGGCAGGCAGTGCCGAATCCCGTGCGACCGTTCGGCCAGCGCGGTGGGGCGACCGGAGTAACGATGATCCTGCAGGGCAGCGACTTCAGCCAACTCCAAAAGATTGGCAACCAAATGCTAAAGGAGATGCGCCAGAGCGGGATTTTCTTTCAACCCCGGTTGGATCCCTCGCCGAGCAAGCCTCAGCTCCAGGTGCGCATCGACCGGGCCCGCGCGGCTGACCTCAAGGTGCCGATTTCGGACATCGCCTCCTCCCTCGAATCGCTGATGGGTGGCCGGCGCGTGACTGAGTTTCAACGGGGCAACCAGCAGTATGACGTCATGGTACAAATAGAGAACGCCAGCCGCGTGACTCCCTCAGATCTCAGCCGGATCTATGTCAAATCGCAGGAGGGACGGCTGGTCCAGCTCAGCAATCTGGTGACCTGCGACGAGAGCGTGGTCCCGGAGAATTATCCTCACTTCAACCGCCTGCGCTCCGTCACTCTCACCGGCCCGCTCGCGGGTGGGAAAACACTCAGCGACGGGGTGACGTGTCTCATTGACATGGCGCGCGAGATTCTTCCAACAGGCTACACCTATTCGTGGGATGGCGAGACGCGCGACTTCGTGGAGAGCGCCGGAGATACCTGGATGCTTTTCGGCCTCGCGCTCGTTTTTACCTTCCTGGTCCTGGCGGCGCAGTTCGAGTCGTGGCTGCATCCCCTTACGATTTTCACTGGGGTGGTGCTGGCCGTGTCGGGAGGGCTGGTGACTCTCTACTGTACGCGCTTCTGGACCACGCCCATCACGGACAATATCTATTCACGTTTTGGCCTCATCATGCTCATCGGTCTAGTGACCAAGAACGGTATTCTTATTGTCGAGTTCGCCAACCAGCTCCAATTGCAGGGGCGGAATGCGTTCGATGCCGTTTACGAGGCGGCAACGCTGCGTTTTCGTCCGATCATCATGACAGCGATCTGCACGGTGCTGGGAGCCGTGCCAATTGCCTTTGCCACCGGCGCCGGTGCGGAGACCCGCATGTCGATGGGCCTTGTGGTGGTTGGGGGCCTGTCAGTGGCGACGTTCCTCACGTTGTTCGTGGTGCCCATCGTCTACCTGCTCATGGATCGCTGGTGCGTGCGGTTTACCGGACATTCCAGCGCCCACGGGCTGATCAAGGCGGCGGAAATCGAGCGAGAGGTCCGGCAAAGCCTCGTGGCAGTCAACACCCACCACTAGGAGAATGGCAGATTTGGGCTCGTGCAGATGGGCCCCGCGCAATGAAAATCCTCGCCATGGAAAAGGAAACAGCCGGCCGGCGGCTGCCTTTCAACCCCATCTGAAGACTGAGGAACAACCGGTGCGGGAATCGCAGCAACAGGGCGTGCTGCGGGGAATCCATTCCCGGCAGGTCCGATCCGAAGCGGTGCTGATCGTTGAGTGTTCCGACGCGGCTGATGCCCACTGCGTCCTTGGCACACTGCCATTGGGCCGCGAGGGCCTGATCACCTTCGAGGTGATTCCATTGAAAACCGCACCCAGGTCTGTCGCGGCTGTTTGCCGGCCTATCGAGAACGCAGGCTCGCGTGGGAAATCGGTCCGCGGCGATCGCTTAAGGGTCGCGTTGCTCATCAAGGTGGGCACTGGAGGGTTTCCCCTTAGTCGGCGCTCATCGAGAGCCGATAGCACGATGACTGAAAGTGCAGAGCAGCAAACCCGCGCCGGTGGGAGGCGCGGTTCGCGAGTCACTCGGCAAGGATAGCCCGCCTTACTCCGCCTTGCGGGCGGCACGTTCCTGTTTGCGGCGGTCGACTTCCTTGAGGACGCGCTTGCGCAGGCGCAGGTTCTTTGGTGTGACCTCGACGAATTCGTCGGCGGCGATGTATTCGATGGAGCGTTCGAGCGAAAGTTTCGTCGGCGGGGTGAGCTGGATGCCCTTGCCCTCGCCTTGGGAACGAAAGTTGGTGAGCTTTTTCGCGCGGACAGCATTGACCGGAATGTCTTCCTGGCGCGGATTTTCACCCACGATGCAGCCTTCGTAGACCAGTTCGCCCGGCCCGACGAAGAGCTTGCCGCGCTCCTGCACGGCTTCGAGGGCGTAGGCGGTTGTTTCACCCGCCTCGGTGGCGACAAGCGTGCCGGTAAGGCGCGTGGTCAGTTCGCCTACCCACGCGCCGTATTCCTTGAAAAGATGCGACATCACGCCGCGGCCGCTGGTGGCATTTACGAGATCGATCTCAAAACCGATCAGGCCGCGTGTGGTGATGGTGGCCTCGATCATGGTGGAGTGAGCGTGCTTCTCCATGTGGGTGATCTGGCCCTTCCGGTTCGCCAGATTCTGCATGACCGCACCCAGACATTCCTCCGGCACCTCGACCCATAGGGTTTCATAAGGCTCGTGAGTCTGACCATTGACCTTCTTGACTATCACAGTCGGGCGGGAGACGAGCAGTTCGAAACCCTCGCGCCGCATCGTCTCGACAAGGACCGCGATCTGCATGGCGCCGCGGGCTTTGATATTGAACACGGCGGCCGTGTCGGTGTCCTCGACACTGATGGAGATGTTGGTCTTGACCTCCTTGTAGAGTCGGTCGCGGATCTGGCGGGATGTGACCAGCCGGCCGTCGCGGCCGACGAGCGGGCCGTCATTGACGGCAATCTGCATCTCGAGTGTCGGCGGATCGACGGCGGTAAAGGGCAGGGGATGCGCGTCTTCGGTGGCGGCGATGGTGTCACCGATGTCGATGTCCTCGAAACCGGAAAGGCCCACAATATTGCCGGCGAACCCCACCGTGGACTCGCTGGTTTGAAGGCCGGAGTACTCAAAGACCTTGGTGATCTTGGCCCGGACGCGCTGGCCGTCTTTGTTCTGGATGACCCAGACGTTGTCGCCGACCCGGACGCTGCCGCCGAGAATCTTGCCCACGGCAATGCGGCCTACATAATCGCTCCAATCAATATTGGAGACGAGCATATGGAACGGTTCGTTGGGCTTGGCGAAAGGCGGGGGGATGTGGTCAAGAATGGTCTCAAACAGCGGCGCCATGCTCTTTTGCTCGTCACCGATGTGCTCGACCATGTAACCATCGCGACCGGAACCATAGACGACCGGGGCGTCGAATTGCTCTTCGCTCGCATTCAACTCGAGCAGCAGTTCTTGAACCTTATCGTACATTTTCTTCGGTTCGGCATTATCGCGATCGATCTTGTTGATGACGATGATGACCTTGAGGCCGTGCTGCAGCGCCTTGCGGAGCACGAAACGGGTCTGGGCCTGCGGGCCGTCATAGGCGTCAACAACGAGCAGCACGCCATCCACCATGCGCAGGGCGCGTTCCACTTCGCCGCCGAAGTCGGCGTGTCCGGGGGTGTCGACGATATTGATAATTTTGTCGTGCCAGTGAACCGACGTGTTCTTGGCCTTGATCGTAATGCCCTTTTCGCGTTCGAGATCCATTGAGTCCATGGCGCGCTCCTCGACCTGCTGGTTGGCGCGGAATACGCCGCCCTCCTTGAGGAGCTTGTCGACCAGAGTGGTCTTGCCGTGGTCGACGTGGGCAATGATGGCAATGTTGCGGATGTTGTGGTTCATAATGTGCCGGCGCGTAGGAATCCGACAAAAGGTCAAAGGTGCGCCTCTGCCTGCCGCTTGGCAAGGAGGAACCAATCCGCGGGTCCCTTTACCATCGGCAACATCCTCATGATCAGCGCGCCGGGGGATCGACAACACGTTGGTTTCGGGCGGCGCATCCGCCCGGCACACTCACAAAAGGGGCTCATTTTAACGAAAATGGCCCGGGAACCGAAGTTCCCGGGCCAATATCGGGGGTGGGCGTTCGCCACGCGCTCTTTCCCATTCGCACACATTGGGCGCCTCGCTTTCGCGGGCCGTGTGCTTCCCGACGCTACTCTCCGCGGCATGCGAAGGTCTCGGTCTCATAGCGGGACCGTTCCGACCTTTTCAGATCGGAATCTATCGAGTGAGGCCTCTACGCCCGGTTCGGTTCCATCTGCCGATGGTGAACTCGCCGGACGGGTGTCGGCACGCCTGCAACGTCTGCATTTCGCACCAGCACCTTGACCACGGGGACGGCCCCGGCTTTTGGCCGGGCGTTGGCCCCGTGCAACGGGTCTGACCTCTTACCTCTCAGGTTGCTTTCGACTTGCAGTTGGGTGACGTGGTTTTTCGCGCCGCCCCAAGGAGGAGGTTTTGCGAGCTTTGCCAGACTCGCCCGCTCCCCGCCGCGTCATGTTTCTTTCGTGCCCCGCCTTTTCGGGCCGGGCCTTTTGGCGAGGTGGACTCGCCGAAACACGTCGCTGCGTCCTGGTTATACAGTAGCAACCGAAACCCTCTGGGTAACTGTATCAGTGCAGGGCCCGAAACTGACCCTGGACCTAACTCGGCTTGGACGCGGTTTCTAGCATCGCGCCTGGCCGCACAGCTCCTAGTCGCATTACTGGACCGGTTGCGACACCGTCCAGAGGAACTGGTGATATTTGCCTCGTCGCGACTTGCGTCGCAGAGGGGATGCCCGTACCAGTTACAGCCATCCTTTCCCCGGTTGCCCGGGATTATCCCAGTCGCGCTCTCGGCGGGTTTTTCATGCCGCCGCACTGCGACTGTTCTATCAAGGAACGAGGCAAAACATGTTCATCCCCAGCACTCTGTCACGTTTTTGTTACAGACAACTTACTCCCCGGAACGAATGGTGAATAACTTGGGGAGAAAGTTATTCACCAGCCCTTCACAGCCACAACTGCACTTTCTTCCAAAACGAACGGCCGTGCCACGGGTCCGGGGAAAGTGCCGCTTGCCAGCGGAGCGGAGCGACTGCACTAACTCCGCTTCATGTCATCACCGTGCGAACTGCCGATCTATGAACTTGAGAGCCGCCTCGTGGCCGCGGTTCGGGAGCAGGGCCGGCTGATCATCCAGGCGCCGACCGGATCGGGCAAATCCACGCAG
Source organism: Opitutaceae bacterium (assembly GCA_028691845.1). Lineage (GTDB taxonomy): Bacteria > Verrucomicrobiota > Verrucomicrobiia > Opitutales > Opitutaceae > JAQUYL01. The sequence goes on along the minus strand of JAQUYL010000025.1, from coordinate 11,297 downwards.
GTGCCCCAGATGTTGCTGCGGCACGGATTGCTCGGAACAGGAGAAGTAGTGGTGCTCCAGCCGCGTCGTCTGGCGGCGCGCATGCTGGCCAAGCGGGTCGCCGAGGAAATGACATCAAGGCTGGGCGACATTGTTGGATACCAGATCAGGCTCGATTCCTGCGTGTCCGAGCGGACGCGCATCCGGTTTGTAACGGAGGGCATCCTGCTGCGGCAAATGTCGTTCGACGCATCGCTGCACGGCATCAGCGCAATCATCTTCGACGAGTTCCATGAGCGCCATCTTTACGGCGATATTACCCTCGCTCGGGCGCGGCAGATCCAGCAGGCGGCGCGGCCCGACCTGAAGCTGCTGGTGATGTCGGCGACGCTCGATACTGAGCTGCTGAAGAATTATCTCGAACCTTGCGAAGCCCTCGCCTCGCAAGGGCGAACCTATCCGGTGGAGATCGAATATCTTCCCAAGGCGGTCAATTTTGATGATGAACCGGTATGGGTGGTGGCCGCCCGGGAATGCGAACGCGTCGCTGCCCGCACGAACGGTGACTTGCTGGTCTTCATGCCTGGAGCCTACGAGATCAATCGTACCGTGCAGGACATCCAGGGCTCACATTTGCTGCGCGGGTTCGCCTGCCATCCGCTGCACGGCGAACTGCCGCCCGACCAGCAGGATCGTGCCGTGGCCCGCTCCGCTGCACGAAAAATCATCGTCTCGACCAATGTGGCCGAGACATCTCTGACCATCGACGGCGTGACGGCTGTCGTCGATTGCGGCCTGGCCCGGATGGCGCGTTATGATCCGCATCGCGGCATCAACACGCTTTTGGTCGAGAAGATCAGCATGGCGTCGGCCGAACAACGCGCCGGGCGTGCCGGCCGGACCGCGCCGGGGCTGTGCGTGCGGCTCTGGACCCAGCGCGAGCACGCTCAGCGTCCGCCACAGGAACTGCCCGAGATCAAGCGCCTCGAACTGGCCGAAATCATACTGACCCTCAAGGCGGCCGGCATCGACGACATTTCCAGATTTCCCTGGCTCGAACGACCCGACCCCAGGTCCCTTGAGCGGGCGGAACTGCTGCTTGAAGATTTGGGCGCCATAGGCGATCGGTCCGCATCTCGCGCCGCCCAGCCACTTGCGAAGAGCGCGGCCCACCTCAAAATCACCGGTATTGGCAGCAAGATGCTGCATTTCCCGGTCCATCCGCGGTATGCCCGGATGTTCCTGGCGGCGCAGGAATTTGGCTGCGTGCGGTCGGTGGCGCTCATGGCGGCTCTGACGCAGGGGCGCAATTTTCTGCTGCGCGGGGTGAGCCGCGGGGTCGAAGAGGCGCGGACTGAACTGCTTGGAGAGGAGCAGGAGTCCGATTTTTTCATGCTCATGCGAGCGTGGCGGTATGCCGACCTGAAAAACTACTCCATCGAATCCTGCCGACGGCTTGGGCTGAACGCGCAGGCGGCGCGGCAGGTCGGGCCGCTGTTTCGGCAATTCCTGGAGATTGCCCAGGCCGAAGGACTGGACATAAGCGAGAAACGCACCGACAGCAGGTCAGTCCGGAAGTGCGTTTTGGTGGGATTCAGCGACCACGTGGCCCGACGGATCGATGGCGGTACCCTGCGCTGCGAAATAGTGCACAAACGGCGTGGCCACCTCGCACGGGAGAGCGGCATACAAAAGGCGCCACTGTTTGTGGCTGCGGAAGTGACCGAAGTCGAAAGTCGTGGCGAAGTGAATGTCCGGCTGGGCTTGGCGACGGCAATTGAGGAAGCATGGCTGAATGAGCTTTTCCCAGAGGACTTCGTCGATGCCGCGGAGGTGGTGTATGACGAAAAAGCGCGGCGGGTCCTGACGCGGCGAGAACGGCGTTTCCGGGATCTGGTGCTTGAGGCGAAACAGACGGCGGACGAACCGCCGGCGGGTGAGGCGGCGGCCCTGTTGGCCCGCGAGGTGATGGCGGGCCGCATCACCCTGACCGGATGGACCGAGGCGGTCGAACAGTGGATTCTGCGCGTCAACGGCCTCGCAAAGTGGTTTCCCGAACTGGAGGTGAATCCGATCACCGAGGCCGACCGGGTCACACTAATCGAGCAGATTTGCTACGGCGCGCATGGGGTACGCGAACTCAAGGACAAGCCGGTGATGTCCATCCTGCGCGACTGGCTGCTGCCGGAACAGCTGGCGGTGCTCGACGATTACCTGCCCGAACGCGTGGTCATGAGTAATGGCCGGAAGGCGCGAGTCACCTACGTCAGGGACGGCCCACCGGTGCTGTCGGCCCGCATTCAGGAGCTCTACGGCGTCGCCTCCACGTTCGCTCTCGGACACGGCCGGGTCCCGGTGAAGATCGAGGTGCTGGCGCCCAACCATCGGCCGATCCAGGTGACAGACGATCTGACGGCCTTCTGGCGCGACATGTATCCGCAGGTGAAGATGGCGCTGCAGCGTCGCTATCCGCGGCACGAGTGGCGGTGATCAGCAATCGCAGGACTCCCCGTCTGCGGAGACGACGTCTCTGGCCGGATGCCGAATTTGTAACCCAATAGGTGACAAATGCTGGGAACGGACACGGCAACACTTGGGCGGTGTGGCAGCGGAGCTGCCGTCATCCGGCGGAGAGGAGCGGGGGCTTTCGCCGGCAGCGGCCATCCTTTGCGGCAACTGGTTTGACACGCCGGCCGGAGAGGCACGCCATGTTGGCATGAAGACCGGCAGGCTGCTTCCGCGGGAACAATTGGCCGAAGTGATGCGTCGCATCTACCGTTTTGGGATGACGACGGCCTCCGGAGGGAATCTTTCCCTCCAGGATTCGAACGGTAATGTTTGGATCACTCCCGCGCGGGTCGACAAAGGCGAGCTGCAACCGGACGATATTGTGTGCGTTCATCCCGACGGGACACATACGGGGCGACATGAGCCGTCGTCCGAGTTGCCTTTTCATCGCGAAATCTATCGCAGTCGTCCGGATTTCAAAGCCATCGTGCACGCCCATCCCGGGGCACTGGTGGCTTTCAGCCTGTGCCGCAAATTGCCGGAGACGCGTGTGTTGGCCTCTGTGCACGCGGTCTGCGGCAAGGTAGCCAAGGCCTCCTATGCCTGCCCGGGCAGTGAGGAATTGGGGCGAAACATCGCCGCAGCCTTTGCCACTGGAGCAAACTGCGTGATCCTGGAAAATCATGGCGTGGTCGTCGGGGGACGGGATATCGAAGCGGCCTTTGAACGTTTTGAGACATTGGAGTTTGCCGCGCAGATGCAAATGAACACATCGGGCATGGGGGAAATGCAGACGTTGGCGGATGACACTTTGGCAAGGCGGATGGCGCCCAGTTTCGGCGAACTGCCACCCGCTACGTTGTCCGAACGCGAACAGGGGTTGCGCCATCAGATCTGCCAGTTCGTTTTTCGCGCCTATCGACGCCGACTGATGATCAGCACCTTGGGATCGTGCTCAGCCCGCGTGGACACGGAGCAGTTTCTGGTGACACCACATCGGCATGACCGGCTGGCGCTGCAGCCATCCGACTTGGTGCGGGCAACCCCAGCGGCCTGCGAGGCCGGCAAACAACCGAGTCGCACCGCTCGGCTGCACGCTCTCATCTACCAGCAACATTCCGGGGTGGGGGCGATCATCAGCGCCCAGCCGGTTCATGCCGGGGCCTTTTGTTTGACCAAGGCCTCCCTGAACACCCACACGATTCCCGAGAGCTATCACGTGCTTCGTGAGGTGCCGAAGCTTTCCCCGCTCGACGTTGTGAGCGACGCCGGGCAGATCGCCGCCGCAGTGTCGTTGGCGAAGCAGCCGGCTCTGTTGATTGATAATGAAGGGGCGCTGGTGGTCGGGGAAACCTTGCTCGAGGCCTTCGACCGGCTCGAGGTGCTGGAGGCGACAGCAGCGGCGCTGATCCACAGTCGTTCTATTGGTGCGCCTGTGCTGATGGCGCCCGACGCGATCGAGGAATTGCGGCGGATCTACTGCCTGGACCGGTAAGACTGTGTGGGGGCGACCGAGGGGAATCGCCGGCCGGGGGAACCGAGCATGACCGGGTAATGGTCGGGATATTCGGCCGGTCGTAAGGCATCGCTCGATGTTTCGAGCCGGGGCCGGTCCGAGGCGATCGGAACGTGGGCCTGCCGGATGACATCAAGGCGGCGCCGTCTCTCTCGGGGAATGGCGCGGTCAACGGAGGCTTGCGAAAGCGGCCGTGGGAAGCCACCGGGGCAGATGGCCCTGGCCTATCCCCCGCGTTTTTTCCGGGCCGTCGGTGGCTCGATGTTGAGATAGGTCTTGGCGAGCATTTGCGACTCGTAGAACTCGACGAGACGCACGCCTTCGCGAGGCTTGACCATGTCGCGCCTGGTTGCGTGGTCGACCTGCTGCTTCACCCGGCGGCAGAGTTCCTCCTGCTGGTACTGCACGCCTTCGATGACGTCGGCCACGCGGCTGCCGGCAAGGGCCTCCTCGATATAGAAGCCGTTGGGTTCGTCGTCCTCGAGGAAGACGTGGACTTCGTTGACGCGGCCGAAAAGGTTGTGCAGGTCGCCCATGATGTCCTGATAGGCGCCGGTGAGGAAGACGCCAAGATAGTAGGGCTGACCGTTGAGCGGGTGCAGATTGAGGTAGTCCTTTGTGTCCTGCAGATCGATGAAGCGGTCGATCTTGCCGTCCGAGTCGCAAGTGATGTCGACGAGAATGGCGTTGACCTTTGGCTTTTCGTTGAGGCGGTGGAGGGGGGCGATCGGGAATAGCTGGTCAAGGCCCCAGTGGTCGAGCAGCGACTGGAAGACGGAAAAATTACAGACGTACTGGTCGGCAAGTAGTTTCTTGAGTTCAAGGAGTTCCTCGGGCTGATAGCCGGCCTTGGCGCCCTCCTTCTCGATTTGCTCGCAAATCTGCCAGAAGAGGGATTCGGCGGCGGCGCGGTTTTCCAGATCGAGGTAGCCGAGGTTGAAGAGGGAGAACGCCTCCTCCTTTTTCTGCTGAGCATCGTGGTAGCGCTCGAGGCGGCCGAGTTTCGCCTTATTGCGGAGCAGTTCCTCCAGGTCGGTGACGACCTTGTGTTTGACCTTGGGCTGATGTTGCTTGCCAAGCGATTCGCGTTTGTTGATGCGTTCGAACACCTCAACGACGAGCATGGAGTGCGTGGCGACAACCGCGCGTCCGCTTTCGCTCACGATGTCGGGCATGGCCACTCCGGAGGCACTGCAGATTTCGCGGATATTGAAGACGACGTCGCGGGCATATTCCTCGATCGAATAGTTCATCGAGGACTCGAAATTGGTGCGCGAACCATCATAATCGATGCCCAAGCCGCCGCCGACATCAAGGTAGCCCATGGGGAAGCCCATCTTGGCCAGCTGGCAATAAAACCGGGCGGCCTCTATGACGGCGTTCTTGATCGTGATAATGTTGGGAACCTGTGAACCGATGTGAAAGTGCACCAGACGCAGGGATTGCGTCATTTTGGCGGCCTTGAGCTTCTCGACGGCGAAAAGGATTTCCGCCGTGTTGAGGCCGAATTTGGCGCTGTCGCCTGTGGAGAGGGCCCAGCGGCCTTCGCCGCGGGTTTGCAGTTTCACGCGGAAGCCGATCATGGGCTTGACCCCGGTTTCCACTGAGATGCGGAGGATTTCGTCGAGTTCGGAAAGTTGATCAACCACGATGATGACCTTCTTGCCCAGCTTGCGACCGAGCAGGGCGAGGCGGATGTAATCGTGATCCTTGTAGCCGCTGCAGATGATGAGGCGCTGCGACCCCTCGTGCATGGCGAGCGCAATCATCAGCTCGGGCTTGGAGCCGGCTTCGAGCCCGTAGTTGAAGTCCTTGCCCGCCGCGATGATCTCGTCGACCACTTCGCGGAGCTGGTTGACCTTGATGGGGAAAACGCCGCGATACTCGCCGCGGTAACCCTCTTCCTTGATGGCTTGCTTGAAAACCTCGTTGAGTTGGATGACCCGGTGGCGGAGCTGGTCTTGGAAACGTATGACCATCGGGGCCTTGAGATTCATGCCCACCGATTCCTGCACGACATCCATGATGCGGATGGCACGGCCGTCGGCGAGTGGCTGGATTTGCACAAACCCTTCATTATCTACGGAAAAGTGGTTCGTGCCCCAGCGTTTAAAGCCGTAGAGTTCCTCAGACTGGGCGGCGGACCAATTTGTGGCGGATTTAGTCTTCAATGTGCTTTTTAAAACGTCAGGGTTTGGCTTGCTTTTTGGCAACTGCCTAGGGTTAATCACTTTTTTAATTTTAAAAACTCCGACAGAAGCAATGCCTAAAATCACTGCGTTTATTTCCCTTCCCGCCCTTTTCGCACAAACTCCCGCCCCCGCCGCGCCCTCCGGCGCCTCGATGGTGATGCAATTTGCACCCATCGTGCTCATGTTTGCGGCGTTTTATTTTCTTCTGATCGCCCCGCAGCGCAAGAAGCAGAAGGCGCACGACAAGATGCTGAGCGAGCTGAAAGCCGGCGACGAGGTGGTGACAACCGGTGGGATCTTCGGCACCATCACTACCGTGAAGGAAGACCGATTCGTCATGCGGGTGGGCGACAACAACCAGAAAATCGAGGTTGGCAAGGGGTTCGTGCACGCCCTCGTGAAGAAAGTCGATGCATCCTGATCGCCGGGCGCAGTATCGCGTTCCGACCGGTGCCGCCGCATTCATTTTATAACAATACACCCCCATGTTCCGTCGTAATCTTTGGAAATTGATGTTGTCCGCGGCCATTGCGCTGTGGGCCGTACTGACCGTCATGCCGATAAAAGACCGGCCGCTGCCTGACTATATGCGCAGCCAGGCCTCGGCCAAGCTGCCCGAGTTTGCCAAGCTCATGCAAAGGGCCAGCGACCGAGTTGCTTCCGGACAGGATCCCAGCGTCTATGTTGCGCTCAAGCAGATTGGTCAGGAAGAAAAAATCGATCTCTCCCAGTTCTTCCCCCAAATCCGACTGGAGAGTTCGCTGAAGAATATTCAGCGCCGCAACGATATTCTCCTCGAAGAACTGCTCAAGCGCTCCAAGGGGCAAATCCAGCTTGGCCTCGATTTGAAAGGTGGCGTGGCGTTCACCCTCGAGGTCGATGAGCAGGTGGCCGCCAGGACCGCCGCCGAAGTCCGAAAGGAGAAGTTGAACAAGGCCATCGAGATCATCGGCAATCGTGTCAACGCCTACGGCGTGGCTGAGCCGATCATCCGTCCGGTGGGCGACACCCGCATCGAGGTGCAGCTGCCGGGTGTGTCCACCAAGGACAATCCGGAAGTCGTCAACGCCCTAAAGAAGCCCGCCCGCCTCGATTTCCGCCTCGTTCATCCGACCCTTGCGCCGCCAGGAGAAGTTCCCCCGGGCTACGAGGTGATGCAGCTCGATTACGAGGCCCAGAACGGGCAGACGCTGGCCGAGGATCTGTTCATCAAACGCATTCCCGATATGACGGGAGAGGGCGTGGCCGATTCCTATCCCGTGATGGATCAGTACGGTAAATTTAAAATTATCCTGCGCTTCACCAAAGAGGGCACCAAGCATTTTGCCGATCTCACCCGGAGCATCGCCGAGGAGAACCAGCGCACAGGCCGTCCGGGCCGCCTCGCCATCGTGCTCGACGGCAAACTCTACTCCGCCCCTTCCGTCCGGGAGGAGATCAACAGCGACTCCGCCGAGATCACCGGTTCGTTCACCCAGCGCGAGGCTTTCGACCTCGCCAATGTGCTGAACAATCCGCTCGACCTGCCATTGCAGGTGAAGGAGCAATACGAGGTCGGTCCCTCGCTGGCGCAGGATGCGGTCGACAGTGGCGTGAAAGCCGCGGTCATAGGCACGGCGCTCGTGGCCGCCTTTATGATCACATTCTACACTGCCGGCGGACTGATCGCAGTCGCGGTATTGGCGCTTAACATCTTGATCATCATGGGCGGCATGGCCAGCTTTGGCGTGACGCTGACACTGCCGGGCCTTGCCGGCATCGTCCTGACCATCGGCATGGCGGTGGACGCCAACATCCTGATCTTCGAACGCATGCGCGAAGAGCTGGCGGTGGGAAAGACACTGGCGACCGCCAATCAAAGTGGCTACCTGAAAGCCCTCTGGACAATTCTCGATGCCCACGCCGTGCAATTGATCATTTGTGCCATTATGATTTGGCTTGGCACCGGGCCGATCAAGGGGTTCGGCGTCACCTTGGCCATCGGTGTTCTCTCCACCCTGTTCTCTGTATTGATCACCGGCCATCTTGTGATGGAGTTCATATCAGAATCCGGTTGGGTGAAAAAGTTCACCATGAGGCGCATGCTCAAGGACCTCCGTGTTGACTTTGTCCGCTATGGCAAGCCCGCCGCCATCGGTTCGATTCTCCTCGTGGTTGTCAGCATTGGCTACGTCTTCTACCAAGGCAACCGGATCTATGGCATTGATTTCGTCGGCGGCGACCTGGTCAGCCTCCAATTCAATCAGAAGATCGACACTGCCAAGGTGCGTGAAACCGCCAAATCCGCCGGGGTGGATGAGATCAACCCCACATATGCGAACCCGATTGGCGGTGGGCGCGAAGTGCTCAACATCGAGACTCCGGAAGGCAAGTCCGGCGTTGTGCTTGCCGCTTTGCAGAAAAACTTTCCCGCTGCCGGCTGGGAAAGAGTGGGGGAGAATCGCATCGGCGCTTCCATCGGCAAGGAAATCCAGTGGAACGCCCTCCTCGCCATTGGCATTTCGATGCTCACGATCCTGGTTTACATTGCCTTTCGGTTTGAATTCGGCTTCGGCATCGGCGCGATGGCGTCGACCATGCACGACATTCTGATGAACATCGGCATTTTCGTCCTCTTCGGGCACAAGTTCTCTGCGCCCATGGTTGCGGCCATCCTGTGCATTGCCGGCTACTCGATCAACGAGACCGTCGTCGTCTTCGACCGCATCCGGGAGGAGTTGAAGCTCAATCCGAGCGGCACGCTGCGCGAGATCATCAATACCGCCATTTGCAAGGTTTTCGCCCGCACGATGATGACGGCGACAACCACATTCCTTGCGGCCGTGTCGCTGTTCCTCTTCGGCAGCGGGGTTTTGCGAGACATCTCCTTCTGCTTCATGGTCGGCATCATCTGCAGCACGTTCTCGGCCATCTTCATCGCCGCGCAGGTGTTCTACTGGTGGCATAAAGGCGACCGCAAGCACGTCGAGAAACATCAGGACATTGCGCCGAAATACGAGTGGGCCGGCTCCAGCCGCGCGTCGCAGTAACCCGAGGCCGAGCGAACGCATCATGCGCTGGAATTATGCGCCGGTCCCCGCGGAAAACGTGGCGGCCCTGGTGACGCGCCTGGGCGTGGATCCGGTCGTCGCCGAGCTGCTGCTGCGCGTGGGGCATGTCGAGGACGGTCCCGCCGGACAGTTCCTTCGTCCCTCGCTCTCGGCGCTGGGCGATCCATTCCTCCTTGTGAACCTGGGCGCCGCCGTTGATCGTCTCCGGCGGGCCCTGCTCGGTCGTGAGAAGATCGTGGTGCTGGGGGATTATGACGTGGACGGTGTCAGCAGCACGACACTGTTGGTCGGTATCTTGCGTCGGCTGGGACTTGATCCTCGCTACGTTGTGCCGCGGCGGCTCCATGACGGATACGGACTGAGCCGCAGCGCCATTGACCGGGCGCTGGAGCAAGGGAAGCCCGATTTGTTCATCGCGCTCGATTGCGGCACGAATTCCCACGAAGAAGTCGCTTATCTGCGGACCCTGGACATTGATGTCATAGTCATCGATCACCATCGCTCGAAGGAACTGCCCCGCCTTGATGCGGTGCTGGTCAATCCGCACGCCCTCTCGGCGGAGGACGACGCCGCGTGGCACCATTTATGCACGGTGGGGCTGGTCTTCAAGCTCGTGCATGGCTTGCTTAAACGGCTGCGGCTTGAGAATTATCCCGGCGCCCACGACATTCGGCTCAAGGATTATCTCGATCTCGTGGCCATGGGAACGGTGGCCGATCTAGTGCCCCTGACCGGGGAGAATCGCATTCTTGCCCGCCACGGTCTGCACATCCTCGAAACCACACAGCGGCCCGGATTGCTGGCACTAATGGACATTGCCGGGATCAAACGGGGGCAAAGCGTGCAGCCGGTGGACATTTCCTTCCGGCTGGGGCCGCGCATCAACGCCAGCGGGCGCCTGGCCGACGCAGCGCTCAGTGTCGACCTGCTGCTTAGCGATTCACCCGAGTTCTGTTTGGCTGCGGCACGCCAGCTCGATGCGATGAACCGCGAACGGCAGGACATTGAACGTGAGATCACCGAGCAGGCTGAGCGTCTGGTCGAGGAACGGTACGCTTCCGCGAACAGCCTGGTGCTGTTCGACGAAAGCTGGCATCCGGGGGTCGTGGGCATAGTCGCCGGACGCATCTCGAGGAAATATAACCGTCCCTGCATCGTGCTGGGCAACGAAGGCGACCTTGCGAAAGGTTCAGGTCGCGGCATCAGCGGCCTCAACCTGGTTGATTTACTCACCAGCTGCGCGCCCTATCTGGAAAGCTGGGGCGGACATCCCATGGCCGTAGGTGTGTCGTTGCGGAAAGGTCTGCTGGCGGAATTCAGGATCAAATTTGAAGAGGTTATTTGTGCGGCGCGCGGGGGTGCCGCTAAGGATCCCGCTCTCGAGATCTCCGCCTGGCTTGACGGAACGCAGATCACCGAGCAGCTGATGGAGGGACTGGGGGAGATGCATCCCTACGGTCAAAGCAATCCGGAACCGGTTTTCGGAGTCAGCGGGTTGCGCCTGCGACAGACGCCAGAGATTTTCAAGGACCAGCATTTCCGCTTTTATGCTGAGGACCGCCGCGGCCGGCGCATCAGCGGTGTGGCTTGGAAATTTGCGCACAGGCTGCCGCCGGTCGGTCCGCCGCTGGAATTCGCGGTAGAGCTAAATTGGAACTATCACAATGGCCGGCGCAGTTTGCAGATGGAGTTGGTTGACTGGCGGTTGGAGGAAGCCCCAGCGCTCCGACAAAATTCTGCTTGAAGTCGGGCGCCGGAGGCCGCTTATTCGCTCCTCTTTTCTGGGCACCCATAGCTCAATTGGATAGAGCATCTGACTACGGATCAGAAGGTTTGGGGTTCGACTCCCTATGGGTGCGCCACTTTCAGAGTGAAGCGATACTGGCCATACGCCTGCCATTCAAAATCGCGGATAAAGCTGTTTTTGGGTCTACACCAAAGATTGGGTCTACACCAAAGATTGGGGAGTGGGTTGAAGGGAGTGGAGGTTCATAAGTCAGCCGCACTGGGCGATGACGCGCAGGCGGTAGTTGTTAAAGTTCCTAAAGCCAT
>JAQUYL010000001.1 GCA_028691845.1 Opitutaceae bacterium | reverse complement strand
CATGCGCACCTTGATCACGTTCCTGGCCGACCCGGCCTTGGAGGTGTCACCACAGCCGCTGAGGGCGAACGCCGTGCCCAAAAGGGCGGCAGCAAAGAATAAAGTCGGTTTGTTCATGAGAAATTTTTTGGTGTAATTATAAAATCACCCCGGCGTATGTGCCGGGGTGGTGACTCTCAGGCAGAATCTCGATTAATCCAACACCTCCCGCTCCCAGGGGGATTCCTCCGAGTCAATCTTCTGCAACTGCGCCTGCACGACGGCCGGCGTGAGGGGCAGGTATACGCCTTCGCGGGCGACTTCCTGCTGCCCCTGTTTGCTCAGAATGTAGCGTAAGAATTCCTTTACCCTCGGATCGCCCCTCGTCTCGGAGAGTTCGCTCTTCTCGTTGTCGATCGTGTAGTAAATATAGGCGGCCCGAGCAAGGGGATAGCTGCGGTCGGCCACACTACTTTTGGTTAGCTCCACGAAGGGTCCGGCATCGGTTTCCGCCAGGGCGACCGGCTTGACTCCCGCGGCCTTGTTGCCGAGCGCCGCATAGGCGATACCATAGGGGTCCTGGCTCAGATCTGCAATCATCTGCGTGCGGTCAGAGTACTCGCGCAGATCTTCATTCCAGATTCTTCCTCCACCAAACACCCGGGCCTCAAAGAACGAGACATAACCGGCACCCAGATTGGGCTGTCCATAGACATGAATGGGCTTGTCGGCCAGCGGGCCCTGGACGCCCAGTTGGCCCCAGGTCCGGATGTTCCCTTCCGGCCCGCGTGCTGCCTTATCGTTCCAACTCAAGCCGACCCAGCCCCCGCCGCGTTGGGCGCCGAAGATGCCGTCCAGTTGTTTGACCGTAAGCTTGGTCAACGGATTGTCCTTATGCACGAAGATCGCCACAGCGGGTGATTTATGGAGAGCCTCATGAGCGCCCGTCGCCACTTCGATCTCGATCGGGAAGATCCAGGAGCGCTCGTATATTCCGTAACGCTCGAACGGACCGATGGGGCGCCCCATCAAAGCCGTATCCGAGGTCCGCATTTCCAGGCCGTACATCCCGGAGGCGCTGCCCTTGAGCCAATCCTGAAACTGGACCTTGGGGTGGTACTTCTGGAAACCCTCCTGCCAGTATTTCAGGAGCGTGGCCATCTGGTCGTTGCCGCAGCTGCGGATAACCCCGGTGACCTGCTGGCTGGGTTTGTAATCGGGCAGAGCGGATAGGTTCTGCGCCTCATTCCTGGTGCATCCCGTCATTACGGCCAGGAGCATGGCCGCAAAGGTTAGCCGGAAAGCCATGCGATTCGAAAAAGTCTGTGTTTTCATAAGTTGTATCCTGCGTGTTTTTGGGTGATAGGACTTATTCGAGTTTCTTCAGCTCGGCCTTGATCTGCTCCGCGTTCAACGGGATGAACAGGCGGTCATCAGCGATAATTTGCTGGCCTTCACGGCTCAGGACGAAACGAACGAACTCCTTCTCCCGCAGCGACAGCGGTTGCCCGGGCACCCGGTTCAGATAGAAATACGCACCGTTTCTCATCGGGTAGCTCCCGTCAAAAAATGTCTGCGCACTCGGGGCGACGTACGGCCCACCGGCTTTCGCGGCCAGCGGCAGCACCTTTACGTCCGCCTTCATCTTGTTAATGACTCGCTGGAACATAAAGCCGATGGCATAGGGATCGTTCAGCACACCTTCGATGATCCGCTGGTCGGCATTTTTCCCTTTGGCCTTCAACGCTATGTCGGCACGGTTATTCTCGTTGAAAGCAGGATTCCACTTCGTGCCGCCCTTGAAACATTCCTGCTGGATAAGATCATTCCAGTTGCTGATCGTGATATCGGAGCCGTATGGTTTGATCGCCTGGTTGGCCCACTCGCCGGTCAGGCCGAGCTGGCCCCACGTCCGGATGTTCTTTTCGGGACCGCGCGCCGCAGCCGTCGTCCACTTGGAACCCTCCCAGCCACCGGTGCGCTGGGTGCCGAAGATGCCGTCGATCTGCTCGAGGGTAAGACCGTTGAGCGGATTCTTCTTGTTCACGATGAACATGAGCCCAGGGGTAGTGCCCGCCGGATCATCATAGGATCCGCTGGCAAACTTGATCTCAAGCGGGGGATAGCCGTAGACCTTCTCGAAGGCCACCCGGCTGGTGTGCCAGGTCTTATGCCCCATGAGGCCGATGTCGGCGAGGCCCGTCGTGAGACCCGCCATGCCCTGGGAGGTGTTGATCAAATAGGCATGCAAGCGAATCTGCCCATGCATTCCGCGGAAGGCCGTGTTCAGCTTGCCCACGAGACCGTCCAACGGTGTGCCGTAGATGCGTAGGACCCCAATAAGCCGGTGCTCCGGCTGGTAGACTGGCAAGCCGCTCAGGTCGTAATGGGCTGGCTGGTACGTCGATGACGCTCCAGCGCCTTCGGACGCCGACACCAAGCTGCTGGCCACCAACAGAATCGCGAAGAATCCGGCGAGACACCGCAGATTCCGCGGAATGGAACATGAGATGGGAACAGGCATTTTTTTCATAGAGTTGACATAGCGGACGTTGGAAGTGACAGGGGGCTTCAGCGTGCGCACCACACGCTTGGTCATTCGGGTTTGGTATGAATCGACAAACCTATGATGCTGCCGCCGGACAGAGGGGACGTAGGGCAATAAGAAAAACAAAGGCGAACAGACATGTTTTCGTGTTGCAATACCAATGTGCTAATTGGCGGGGAACGGGATATTCACGGTCATGACCGCGCAGGGCTGGGGAAAAGATGCTACCAGTTTGGCGGACTTTGTGGGAAATATTTGCGCTCTATCCCGACCGAGACCGAGATGTTCATGCTGGTTGTTATGGGGTACAAAGGTTTACTGGCTGACCAGTGCGCGCTGCGTTTGAACGGATTGAGGAAGGTTGCACTATGAAAATCGCGCCGTTCCATACAATCACCGCAAAGTCACCTATAGGTGACCGTGCGGTTCGGCAATGGGCCGCAAAATTGTCTCCTCCACCCATAGCCGCTCTCTCTGTGCCCCGATGCGTTGCTGGCTCCTGCGCAGACTCGCTTCTACGCGAGCAAATCCTCGTGCCCGCCTTAAAAAACCTGCGCGGCAGTGGAATAACCCTGTTCCCGGTTATTCCGTTTATGGGCTGAAGCCGGTATGGGTACGGACTTCCCCGCCAGCACGCAACGAAAGCCACGATGAACGTAACGACTGTCGGGCATGCCATCGCCACGACGCGATGCCCGCATGAGGTCGTGGACGTCGACGCGAAAGGACGCCCCGCGCACCACGCGCACAACTTTACCGGGTTCATAGAGATCTTCGCACCATTGCCAGACGTTGCCGCCCATATCATAGAGTCCGAATTGGTTGGGAGCAAAGCTGCCTACTGGCGAGGTTCGGGCGTAGCCGTCGTTGTAGCCTTCGATTGTCGGCCAAGCCGCGGGCCAATGCCCGTCCCTTGCTTCCTTGCCCGCATAATTGCCAGCACCCGCAGGTGGCGGCCACTGGTTGCCCCATGGATAAATGCTGGCGATTTTCCCCGTTCCGGGAGAAGTCTGGTTAAGGAGTCCCACCGCCACATTCCATTCGTCATCGGTCGGCAGTCGGTATCTTTGGCCATCGTTGAGCCAGCCAGCCCGGCGCTCCTTCAGGGTCAGCCATTCACAGAATGCCTTCGCGTCATTCCAGGAAAGTGCACCAGCGGGATGAGTTGCTTCCTGCGGAAAACCTGGATCCCTCCAGGAATCGCCGTTCTGCACCCAGCCCTGCGCGGTCAGGGAATACACCCCGCCGGTCGCATCGTAGCCGGTTTCCCGCACGAAGACCGCAAAATCCTGGACGCGAGTAAGCCACACTGAATTCAAAACGTCCGTACCCGGGACCGGCACGAATTTCATCCCGAGACTGTTTTCAAAAGAGCTACCTGATGCCGACGCCGGCTCCGATCTGCCACCGGTCTGGTGGAAAACATGTTCCGTCCCGCCGCCGGCGTTGCAGCTGGAGAGCAAGGCCGTCACGACCAGACCCGCTCCAACCCAGGTTCTGCCAGTCATTCTGGAAAATCCCCGCCGCATTAATCCAGTTTCCTGAGCTGCTCATGAACCACATGGGCGGGTAGCGGCAGGTAGTGCGCCTTCACGCACGACCGCCTCCTGCCCTTCGCGACTGAGGATATATTTGAGAAATTACTTCACCTTGGGCTCGAGCGGCTTGCCGACCGGAGTTTGGGTCAGCATGTAAAGCGACCGGGACAGCGGATAGGCGAAGCTTTGCACGCTTTTCCGCGTTGGCATGATGTAGTCGCTGCTGCCTTCGGGCGAGATGGCGAGCGGCTTCAGAGCGGGGGTCTGGTATTGCATGCCGGAATAACCAATGCCGTGACGATCCTGGCTGAGGGCGGCGGTCACCTGCGGCGGCGGGGGTAAAGGCTCAGTGGGGAAATAAAACCGGGCAGGATGGTCACTCTATTTTCTTCTGCTCATCCCGGGCCGTTGCGGCCGGCAGGGCGAAATAGGTGCCGTTCCTTGAAACCGCTTCCTGCCCTTCCCGGCTCAGAACATAGCGCACATATTCCTTTATCTTGGGATCCACCGGCTCCCCTGGCTTGCGGTTGATAAAGAAATAAAGACTGCGGATCAGCGGGTACGTCCGATCCCGAAAATTTTCCGCCGACGGCATCAGGTAGGGGCCGCCTTCATTCGCCGCGAGGGCGACCGGCTTCAAGCGGGGGAATTTTTTGGCCTGCCCCAGGCCGGTCCAGGCGATCCCGTACTTGTCGGCGGAGAGCTCGGTGAGCATCTGTCTGATGGTAAGGGATTCGTCCGCCACCTGCTTGGTGTTGGTCTCCACGTATTCCCGATAGCCGGGATTCCACTTTTCGCCGCCTTGGAAGACCTTTTGCTGGAACGTCACCCGCATGCCGGTGAGCGCATATCCATAGGTGTGGATCGGCTGGTTGGCCCATTCACCGGTGAGACCGAGCTGCCCCCATGTGCGGATGTTCCCCTCCGGTCCACGCGCCGCTTCGGGCACCCACCTGAAGTTCTTGTAGCCACCGGTGCGCTCCGCTCCAAAGATGCCGTCCATCTGTTTCAACGTCACCTGCGTAAGCGGATTGTCCTTGTTGACGAAGACAACCAGGCCATAGCTGGCGCCCTGTACATCAAACGCTCCGGTGGCGACGGTGATCTCCACCGGCAGGTAGCGGAAGGTTTCATAAAACGAGAAATATTCCGTGAGGACCGGCTCGCGTCCACTCGTGCCGACATCGGCCACATTGGTGTAAAGCCCCGCGATGCCGGCCGCTTCATGAAACACGTCCTCAAAACGGACTTCAGGGTGGTACTGACGAAACCCCTCCTCCCAGATTTTAACCATGCCCCTCATCTTGGAACCGAACTGCCGGATGACTCCCGACACTTTTTGCTCGGGCTGGTAGGAGGGCAGCGCCTCCAGTTTGCCCACCCCGGCCGAGGCCGTCGTCACGGCCAGCAGCGCACACAGGAGGGCCGGAAAAAGGAACCGTGGAAAGGTCATAGCCAGGAAGTGTTGGTGTTTGTTGAGGGGGTCGCGCTGTCCTTGGATGCAATCACCAAGGGACGGCTGTCCCGGTTGCTGTTTCGTCGAAAATCTGGCGGTTCAATGGGTTTGCAGGCGGCGGGGTGAATCTGGTGCGCAATCCGATTTAGCTCAGATCGTGGGGGTTGCTCTTGCGAGGGGTGAGAGGAAGGGGGGGGGTATTACAGGTCCGACAAATGAGTTTTCTCCCTGCAACTGTCAAGTGGCAGGGAGAATAAGGCGCCCCATCGGGGGAGGGCACGCCATGATCCAGTTCCGCCGGTCCCGTGCGGTACTGGCCGGCGGTCACAGTTTCGGTTTGCCGCCGGCCCTCAGCCGGCAGCCTGGCGCAGGGCCTGATCGATGTCGGCCTTGAGATCGCGCACATCCTCGAGGCCAACGGAGAGACGGATGTAATCGTCCGTCACGCCAGTAGCAGCCTGCTCCTCGCGGGTGAGCTGCTGGTGGGTTGTGGTGGCCGGGTGGATCACGAGACTCTTGGCGTCGCCGATGTTGGCGAGATGCGAGAGCAGTTTCACCGACTCGATAAACCTGCGGCCGGCCTCGCGGCCGCCCTTGATGCCGAAGCCGATGAGGCCGCCGAAGCCCTTGGTGAAATATTTCGACGCGTTCGCATGATTCGGATCCTCTGGCAGGCCGGGATAGGTCACCCAGCTGACCAGCGGATGGCTTTTGAGAAAGCGCGCGATTTCGAGCGCGTTCTCCGAGTGCTGGCGCTGGCGGAGCGGCAGCGTCTCCAGCCCCTGCAGAAACAGGAACGAATTGAACGGACTGAGCGCCGGCCCGAGATCGCGCAGCAACTGCACGCGCACCTTGAGGATGAAGGCGACGTTGCCTGCGCCGGGGAGGTTCCCAAAGGCGTCCCAGAATTTCAGGCCGTGGTAGCTCGGATCCGGTTCGGTGAACTCGGGGAACTTGCCGCTGTTCCAGGCAAACTTGCCGGAGTCGATGATCACGCCACCGAGGCTCGTACCGTGACCGCCGATGTACTTCGTTGCTGAGGCCACGACAATATCCACGCCGTATTCGAACGGGGCGATCAGGCCAACCCCCACGGTATTGTCCACTACGAAGGGGATGCCGGCGTCGTGGGCGACCTTGGCCAGCGCCTCAAAATCCGGCACGTCGAGTTTCGGATTGCCGATGGTCTCGGCATAGATCGCCCGCGTCTTCGGCGTGATGGCGCGGCGAAAGGCGTCGGGATCGCGCGAGTCGACAAATTTTACCGTACGCCCCAGCTTGGCGAAAGTGTAATGGAATAGCTGGTAAGTGCCGCCGTAGAGGTTGTTGGCGGCGACGATTTCGTCTCCCATCTCAGTAAGGCCCAGCATGGCCAGCGAGATTGCCGCCATGCCGGAGGCCACCGCGAGAGCACCCGTGCCGCCTTCGATCATGGCAATGCGCTGCTCGAAGACATCGGTGGTCGGATTCATCAGCCGCGTGTAGATGTTGCCGAATTCCTTCAGTGCAAAAAGATTGGCGGCATGTTCCGTGCTTTTGAAAACATAGGAGGATGTCTGGTAGATCGGTACGGCGCGGGAACCGGTCGTCGGGTCGGGAACCTGACCGGCATGCAGCGCGACGGTGCTGGGATGGTGTTTGGGTGTGCTCATTGGACTGGATTTAGAATTCAAATTTGTTGGTGATGCCCCACACGCCATTGGCCGCGTGGTTCAGCACGTCGCCGAAGTGCCCGTAGCCGGCGGCTACCGTAAAGTGAGAGTTGACGACATAGGCGGCGTCAAGCGTCCACCAGTCGGCCTCGCTCCGCAACAGCCGGCCGATCGGCCGGTACTCATTCGGTTTTTGCCGATATTCGGCGGCCAGGGCGAGTTGCCCCGTGACGAACACCACGGCATTGCCCTCGAAGACATATTTGTACTTGTCGGTGAATCCCAAGAGGCCGACATGGGCCCCCTTGGTGACGCGGATGCCGGCATTGAGGAGCACGGGCGCCGGCAGGGACTTGAGCAGTTTCGAGGCATACAGAGTGTAATCGACGCCATTGTCTTTCGCGATGCCGCTGGCGCGCAGCACGCCGCCGAGGTCGTCGTCGATCCGGTTGATGCCAGCGTTGGTCTTGTAATGGGCACCGAGGGTGAGTGCCGGAACGGAATCGTTCTCCGACACCAATTGCAACCGAGCGCTGAACACGCTGAGCCGGACACTGCGCTCGCGCAGCCGCACCGTGGTGTCCCGCTCAATGTCCTGCGGCAGATCGCCGAGGTCGAGACCGTCGGAAGCGTAGCCGAGCTCCAGTTGTTTCCACGGGGTCTCAGTCAATGTGAACGCTTCCAGCGCTCTCCCGTTGCCAAGATGGACGTAGGCGAATCCCACGGCCGGCCGACCGGCCGGTTCGCCGCTGCGGGGCGGATTTACGACATAGGCCGACAGGGTGGAAAAGATTCCCCCGCTGCCCTCGATCTGGTGCAACGGCAGCGGCGCCGGTTTTTCCGGCTGGGCGGCGGCAGGCGCGTCCGCCGCGCGCGCGTAGGAGGCGGCGCCGAGGACGAGCAGGGCGGCGACCACCCGGAGTGGGATAAGAACGGAAGAGAACTGATGAATATTACGAACGGCGATCGGGTTTGATGATTGCTTCACGATTGTTGGCTGGTGGTTCCGGTGCGCGGCGGTGGTCCGCCGCGTGAGTCCGGCTCAATCTGCACTAGCCTCCAGACGACTGGTCGGTGGGAAAGGGGGCTCAAGCGAGCCTCAAAAAGAACGGGCCGATCTCTCCGCCGTTCAGGGGGCGGCCGGATCGGACGTTGCGACGAGATCGTCGATCGGATCGCTCTCGGCGTTGATGTCGGCGAACAACCAAGTGGAAAGGTACCGCTCGCTGCTGGAGGGGACGATGACGACGATGAGCTTGCCTTTGTTTTCGGGGCGCTTGGCCAACTGCAGCGCCGCCCAAACGGCCGCGCCCGACGAAATGCCCACGGGGATCCCATCGAGCTGGATCAGCTGCTTGGAGACGGGGCCGGAGTCGGCATCCTTCACCCGGATGATCTCGTCGTAGATTTTGGTGTTGAGCACGGCCGGCACGAAGCCCGCGCCGAGTCCCTGCAGCTTGTGCGGGCCGGGCGCGCCACCGGAAAGGACGGCAGAGGCATCGGGTTCCACGGCGACAATCTTCACCAAGGGTTTGCGCGATTTGAGGACCTCGCCGATTCCCGTGATCGTGCCGCCGGTGCCGATGCCGGAAACCACGATGTCAACCTTGCCATCGGTATCGCGCCAGATTTCCTCGGCGGTGGTGCGCCGATGGATCTCCGGGTTGGAAGGGTTGGTGAACTGCTGGAGGATGGCGCTGTTGGGGATCTGCCGGTTGATCTCTTCCGCCCGCGTGATGGCGCCCTTCATGCCCTTCGCCCCCTCGGTCAGAACGAGACGGGCGCCGAGGACCTTGAGTAGCTTGCGCCGCTCGAGGCTCATCGTCTCGGGCATGGTCAGGATGAGCTTGAGGCCCCGGGCGGCGGCAACGAAGGCCAGCGCAATGCCGGTGTTGCCGCTGGTGGGCTCGATCAGCACGGTCCGTTGGTTGATGCGGCCGGATTTTAGGGCGTCGTCAATCATCGCAAGGCCAATGCGATCCTTCACGCTCGAGAGCGGGTTGAAAAATTCCAGTTTGAGCACGACGTCGGCGAGGGCGCCATGCGCTGCCGCGGTGCGATTGAGGCGCACGAGCGGGGTGTTGCCGATGGTTTCGGTGATGTCGTTGTGGATTTTAGCCATGGGATTATCGGGTTTGTGAAAAAGGGGATGGCGCAGCCTCAGAGCAGGCGACTCCGGAGTCACCGACTAGATTGGGAATAGGTGAGGGATGATAGGTTAGAGATGTTGTCCGTAGGCTTCGATACCGCGATAGCGCACGATGAAACGATCAAGGATCGAGGCCACTGCACTATCGATGAGCTCCTGCGGCCATGACTGAGGCAGCCCCAGCCTAGGTTCGAATGGAGCCAGCGGCAGATCGTCGGCCACGGTCAAAGGTCCGCCGGTGGCTCGTGCCGCCTCGAAGCGTACAGGCCATGGCTCAAAATCTTTCAAGGAAACCAACCCGCCCCCTGTCGGCGGCATGGATCGGGAACTTCTTCCCTGATAACTCGCGGTGATCGACTCTTCGACAGTGGTCGTCACCCGCACGAAACCGTGATAACCGCGGCAGCGTGCCTCCTTTTCGAGCAACCCGATCTCAGGCGCATCGGAGCGCCCCCAGTGCGCGCTGGCGAGTACTCGTAAGTGCCTGCCTGCAAACAGGCCCAGGACATCCACCAACGGGAAGACCGAGAGATTCAGGCCATGCCCGATCTCCGGCGACAACATCAGACGTTGCACAAAATTGAGCAGGGCAAGCGTGCCTTGCAGCATCGCATGGTCATAGCCGGCGGAAATGGCGAGCCTCACCGATTCGTCCGAGCTGTGCGGCACGAAATACACGAACCTCGGCACATGGTAGAGACGGCCCTCTTGGGTGAACGGATCGAGCGGCGATCCGAATACATGTGTCGAGTTCTCGGCCAGCCGGTAGAGGAGGGTTAGGCGGTCGCCGACACAACGGACGGTCGCCGGTGACGCGGCAGGAAAGGCCGTGGCGGCGCGAGGGAAGCGGAGGAAAGGTAAGGCGCGGGTGGTCATGCGGGAAAAGGCAGTGGCAGGCATGTTTTCCAGCGCTGGGGAGCTCATGAGCGCACGCGACGACGGGCGAAGTCGGCAGCAGCAGGGTCTTCCAAGCGCGTCTTTTCAGTGCGCTCGATCTGCGTCACTCGGCCATCATGAACGACAAGCTGCACCACGCCATAACGCAGGCTTTCAACATTGGACCGGACAATCGCGAACCAGCCCGGTTCGGTTTTTGCCGCACTTGCGATGATTTCATTCATATGAATCGTTTTTAGTTTAAGAAGCCACGCCCCCAACCCGGTCGCAGGGGGTGGTGTTGTCACAGTCGTTAGTTCGTTTTGGAGGCTGGTACCGATTATTGTAAAAAAGGATCTCTATCACTGAGAAATAGCTGGTGGATCTTTTGTTATTTTATAATTATTAACAGCTTCCGTTGTATTAAAAAGCAATTTATCGACTACATTGACCGAACCAGAAGCTTTTGTAGCTCTTCTTTAAAATCAGGGCTTTATTGGTTAGATGTTTTATTGACTCAATAAGTAGATAATAGTCGCACAAATTTTCAAGCCTCTTTTTTGAAAACCTCCTACTTCATATATAAGTTGTTTACCTTCTAGGAATAATAAATTCCGCACATTCCCCATCAGTAGAGCTAAATAGGGTGTACCTGACATCGATAGCACCACATATTTGCTTTCATAAACCCATCGAGCCCCGCGCTGATAAAACCCCTGCGGATCAAGAGGGAAACACAGTCTTCCTGTGCAAAAAAAACGCGTTGCCCATCAATAGGGACAACGCGCTTAATAGTTTGTCGGTCGGGGCGTGTGCCGCCCCAACTCACAGGTTTCGTTAGCCGAAATACTCCGGACGAGCCGTCGGTTATTTAGCCGGGGCGAAGAGTTCCGCCACATCAGGAATCTGTTTTGCCAGCCTATCGCGCAGCGCGTAGGCCTTAACAATCAGTTTAACCTGATTGTCTCCGTCGCGGTACTTGAATTGCACGGCACAGCCGCCGATGTGCTTGCCGCTGCGATCACGCAGGGGAAGCAGGATGCCGAACTTGCCAGCGGCGGGCATGGGATTGATCACTGTCTTGCCCTTGACCGCGACTTCCAAGTCGGAAGGGTCGCATGGTTTTCCCACCACGTTGAGCGAGGTGGCGATGATCTTGTATGCATCGGTGCCGGGTTTGGCGACATGCATGCCGGCGGCGACCAAATCGCGATTGGTAGCCATGACCTTGTTGACGAGCGTTTGGGCGTAAATCTTGTTGTCGGAGGGAATGCCGTATTTGGCCTCCTGGCCAAAGCCGATGGAGCCCAGACTCAGGGCCAACAGGGTGACAACGAGAGAGAGAGAACGTAGTTTCATGATCGATCTAATGGTTGGGTTATCTTGTACAGGTCAGAATTACACTTGGTGCCAGACCGTTGCTTGCCCGACACGGAACCGAGGACACAAAGCAACCCCCTCCCCTGCGTCAAGAAATACCCCGAGCGATCGAGTTGGCGAAAGCCCTTCTCCCAATCGGCGCCGAGGCCGGAGTCGAGCAGTAGTTGTTCCCCAAAAAAACGAATCATGCCGGCAACCTGCTGCATTGGCTGGCAGGCGGGTAGATCCGCCCAGATCCCACATCCTGGCATCGTAGTGAACCTCGCGGAGGTGCTGATCGAGCATCTTGGCGCGGGACTTCTGGGTCTCCAGCCCGGCCCGGCATGATCACTCTAGTTTTTTCAATTGAGCCGCCGTGTTGGCGGGAGTGAGAGGCAGGAAACCGTCACCGGGAGTGATGGCCTGCCGGCCCTCCGGACCAAGGATATAGCGGAGAAACTCAGCCAACAGAGGATCGGCCGGCTTGCCCGGCGCGCGGTTGAGGTAAGCCAGGACGGGACGAGCCAATGGATATTCGCGGCTGGCCACCGTCTCGCGCGTGGCGAGGACAAAAGGGTTTCCGTCCGCGGCAGCAATGGCGATCGGTTTGACCTCCTGGCTGGTAGCACCCGGCCCGGCCACAGCGAGGCCGAAACGGTCGTGCGCCAGGGCGGCAAGGATCTTTTCCCCGGCGCCAGCCTTCAACGCGCCTTGATACTCGGTTATCTGCTCCCACTTCAACGCGCGGGAATCGTTGAGCACGGCTTCGCGGAAAAAGCGCCCGGTGCCCGCATCGGTATCGTAGGTATAGAGCGCGATCGGCCGGTCCTTCCACTCACCGGCAAGGCCGAGGTCGCCCCAGGTGCGGAGGTCGGCCGGGGCGCCGCGGCGGCGTTCGTGACCGAAGATGGCGTCGAGTTGCGCGAGGGTGAGATGGGTGAGCGGATTGTCCTTGTGCGCATAGACGACGAGAGCGTCGGCTTTACCCGCCTGACTGAAGCTGCCGGTCATGACCTCAATCCGCGTGGGCTGATACTCGTAAATCCAGACGAAGCCTTTCATTTCCTGAGCGGCGGCCTCGCGACACATCAGCGCCAGATCGGCCTTGGCCGTATAGAGACCGGCCATGGCAATATCGCTGCCGGTCATCTTGGCTTCGACGCGGACGTCGGGATGCAGTTTGATAAATCCCTCCCGCCAGCGCTCCACTAGGGCGGTCATCCCCGGGTGGCCCCAGATGCGGATGATGCGAGTCTCGGAAGGCCGGTGGGTGGCAGGCGGCAGCGATACCCTCACATTGGCAGAGATCGGAGCGGGACCGGAGCAAGCTGCCTTGTCAGCGGACTGCCGGGAGACCGCTCCGGCGTTGGCTCCGAGTTTGGCCAACTGCTCACGAATGGCGTCCTTCCCCAAGGGCAGATAACCGGTTTCCTTGAGCAAAGCCTGCTGTCCTTCACGGCTGAGAACATAGCGGAGGAATTCGCGCACGGCGGGTTCGACGGGCTGGCCCGGGGCGCAGTCAATGTAGGCGGGGATGATGCGCACCAGCGGATATTTTTGCGAAATCAGGTTCGCCTTGGTCGGAGCGGCGAATGGCTCGCCCTCGCGCCAGGCCAGCGGCAACGCCCTTACCCCCGGCACGGTGTAGCGCACGTTTGAGATGGCGATGCCATAAGGGTCCTTGGCAAGCGCATCGAGGATCTGCAGGCCGTGGTCGTACTGGGAACCGTCTGGCCGCAGGACATGAACATACTCCTTGATCTCCGGATTCCAACGGTGGCTGTTCTGCAGCACCCGCTCGCGGAAGAAGAGAGCGAAGTCCTCGTCGACTTTCCAGCCGTAGGGCTGGATGCGCTTGTCCGCCCACGCGCCGGTCAGGCCGAGTCCGCCCCAAGTGCGGATATTGCGCGGGCCACGCCGGTGCTCCGCTCCGAAAACGGCGTCGAGCTGCGTGAGGGTCAGCCCGGCGATCGGGTTGTCCTGATGGACGAAAATCATGTGCGCATAGTCGAAGAAATTCACATCCAGGCTGCCGGGAGTAACCTGGATTTCCGTGGGCGCGTAGCCCCGGTCGCGCTGGAAGGCCAGGGCGGCAGGCGGACTGATCTCCTCCCCGAGCAGGGCGATGTTGCCCGCGCCGGTGAAGAGGGCGCCGATGGCCGAGGCGGTGCCATACATCCGGTTTTCAAATTTCACCTCCGGCTGATGATTCGAAAATCCGTCCACCCAGCTCTTGATCAGGTTGCCCATGAAGTTCCGGCGGTGGCTCCCGTGCCCCCACAGCCGGATGGTCCCGGTGACTTTCTCTCCGGGCGCGTAGGCGGGCAGCGTGTTGACAAACTGCACCGCGGGATCGGACAGATCCTGCGGCGCCGCGCCGGTGCTCGCGTCGGGCTGGGCTTGCAGCGGGGGCAACCCGCTGGCGAGCAGCAAGCCGGCTATTAATCCGCCACCGAGTCTAGAGAAGTTTTTCATGATGGGAAAAGCTGGAGAAAGATCGAGCGTGGTCGCGGGACCAGGGGTGGGCAGGCGCCGCTTACTCAAGGAGGCCCCTTTGGGCGGCTAGTGTCTCGGGCTTGAGCGGCAGGTACCCGTTGCGATCGCGGAGGATGTCCTGCTGCCCTTCAGCACTGAAGATGTAACGCAGGAACTCCTTCACCTTCGGATCCATCGCCGTGCCGGGCGGCCGGTTGATGAAGGCGTAGGTGAGGCGGGTCAGTGGATAGGCGCGCGCGATGAGATTCTCCCGAGTCGCCTGATAGTAAGGCGATCCGTCCTGCCCGGCGAGGGCAAGGGCCTTAACTTTCGCCGTCGCGAAGCGGAGGCTCGCCGCCGCCATGCCGTGCCGATCTTCCTGCAGGGCATCGAGGCTTTGCTGCGCGCTGCGATAAACCGAGCCGTCGGAATTCTTGATGTCCTTGAACTCCTTCAATCTCTCCCAGTTCATCTTCCGGCTGTCGCCCAGCACTGCGTGCAGGAAATACAAGCCGGTGCCGGTTTCGGCATCGTAGGTATAGAGGTTGATCGGCCGGCCCGCCCACTCGCCTGTCAGACCCATCTGGTCCCATGTCTGGATCGGCGAGGGAGCGCCGCGCCGGCGTTCGTAGCCGAAGATTGCGTCGAGCTGTTTCAGCGTAAGCTGGGTGAGCGGATTGTCCCGATGCACGAAGATGACGATCGCACCGGCCTTGCCGGGTGCGTCCAGGCTGCCGGTCGTCAGCTCGAAACGCTCGGGCTTGTACGTGAGGGGGCGCATGAACCCGTTGTTGTCCGTGATGTTGTTTTCCCGTCCAAGAAAAGCCAGATCCGCCCGCCCGGCGTAGAGCCCGGGAATGGCCGTGGCGGAACCCATGAGGTTGATTTCAAATCTAACCCCGGGATGGAAGCGCTGGAAGCCCTCGGCCCAGTACTGCGTGACGGCCGACAGGTAGTCGTGTCCCCAAATCCGGAGGGTCCCGGCGACAAATTGCTGGGGCTGATACCCGGGGGCCGGCGCCGCGGTCTGCGCGCGAAGCGGAAAGGGGACGCAGCAACCCAGCGTGGCGCCCAGCGCCATCAATCGGACGAAAGGCATGGTCTGACGATAGGGTTTCATTCGATTTTCTTGAGTTGTTCAGCGATGAATTCCGATGAAAGCGGCAGGTAGCGGCCATCCTGGTTGACCACTTCCTGGCCTTCGCGACTGAGCAGGAAGCGCACGAACTCGCGAACCTTGGGCGCAAGCGGCATGCCCGGCGGACGGTCCACCACGGCCGGAATGGTACGGACGAGCGGATACGTCCGTCCGATGAGGCTCGCCTTGCTCGCATGGACAAAGGGCCCTTCCGGGCGCTGGCCGATCGCCAGAGGCTTCACCTCGGGACCGGCATAACGCTGATTGGAGATGGCGATGCCGTAGCGGTCCCGGGCGAGCGCGTCGAGAATCTGCTGCCCGTGATCGTAGATGGTGCCGTCGGAATTATATATGTGACGGTATTCCTTCAAGGCGTTGTTCCATCGGTGGCTTCCCCCGAGAACGGCCTGTTGGATGAAATACGCGAAGGTGTCGTCGAGGCTCCAGCTGTAGGGCGTGATCGGCTGCTGGGCCCACTCCCCGGTCAGCCCGAGCTGACCCCACGTCCGGATGTTGGCGGAGGCGCCTCGCCGGTGCTCGGTGCCGAAGACGGCGTCGAGCTGCGCGAGGGTCAGCTGCGTGAGGGGATTGTCCCGATGGACAAAAAACATCTGGGCGTAGTCAAAATTCCGCACATCGAAGCTGCCCGTGCAGATCTCGACGCCGAGCGGGGGATAATGCTTTGCCTTCTCGAAGGCCGCGGCGGCCTCGGGAAGGATCTCCTCCCCGATGATCGCGATATCACCCAGGCCGTTGAACAACGACGGGATGCCCGATGAGGTTCCGTGCATCTGGTAATCGATCCTGGTGCTGGGATGAAAGCGCCGGAAGCCCTCTTCCCACAGCGTCACGAGCCGTCGCATCCAGGGCAACTGGCGATGGCCATGCCCCCAGATGCTGATGGTGCCCGACACCGATTGCTCCGGGCGGTACGGCGGGATCGCCTCGACCGTGCGCACCTCGAGACTGTCCGGAGCCGCCGGTGGCGGCAGGACGAGCGGAGAGGGCTGCGCCAGGATTGCGGGGCACAGCGCTGCCACTAACGCCGCCGCGGCCAACAGGCATGACTTGTTTTTCATAGCATTAACAAAAGGGGAAGGATGGAGAGGTATGGGGGCCGCGACCAACAGGCAAGATTTGGTTTGCCCCCTGTCCGTGAGGATTAAACACAGACGCCACGACCCGTGAGGGCCGCGGCGTCTGGGAATGGGGATGCCGGGTGCTTATTCGAGCTTCTGAAGCTGCTCGCGGACAACTTCGGCTGTCAGCGGCAGGTATTTGCCGTCCTCCTGCACCAGCGACTGGCCCTCCTGGCTCAGGATGTAGCGGAGAAATTCCTTCACCTTCGGGTCGATCTTGGTTCCGGGTTTTATGCTCACCCAGAATTGCATCTCACCCCAGAGGGGATAGCTCCGGTCCTGCACACTCTCGAGTGACGCGTGCACAAACGGCCCCTTCTCATCCTTGGCCAGAGCGAGAGCCTTCACATCGGAAGGGAAATTGCGGGAATACCGGACATAGGCGATGCCCAGGGGATCCTTCCTCAGGTGATCGAGAATTTGATCCGCCTGGAGATACGTCGTGCCGTCAGGTCTCTTGGCATTGCCAAAGGCGAGTTTGTTTTCGTTCCATTTGTCGCTCGATTTCAGCACCCGGCTCGAAAACTCCAGGGCCGTCGCATACCGGATGCTGTAGCCGTAGGTGTTGATCGGCTGATCCACCCACCGGCCCGTGAGACCGAGATGGCCCCACCGGCGGATGTCCTGGTCCGAACCACGGGCGAATTCCAGATGCCAAGTGGCGCCCACCCAGCCCCCGGCGCGGGCGGAGCCGAACACTCCGTCAAGTTGCTTCATGGTGATCCTGGTGAGCGGATTGTCCTTGTGCACAGCCATCACCATCGTGTTCATCCATCCGCCCTCATCCAGAGAGCCGGTCACCGCCGAAAATCCGGTCGGCTCGTATCCGAGAATCCGCAGATGAGCCAGGAAGTCGTAGAAATGGGGCTCATGGGTCATGCCAATATCCGCCAGCCCGAAATAAAGCGCGGGAATCGCAATTGCGGCCGTGGGCAGAACCATCTCGAGTTTGGCCCCGGGGTGGTATTTGAGAAAGTCGTCCCGCCACCGGTTGGACAGCCCGGAATCGCCGATGTAGTTGTTGCCCCACAGCCGGATGGTGCCCGTGACCTGCTGCTCTGGGGCGTACTTGGGCAGGCCGCTCAGATCGAACTTCCTGGTATAAGCCGGTCCCTTCTTGGCATTGCGCACCGCCCGTTCAACCGCGGTGCCGGGCGTCAGTGGCCCTTTTGACTCCGCCGGGATGGCGGTCAACTGCTGCACGAACTCGGCGGGCCTCAAGGGCGCCGCCTCGGACTGCCGGCGACAAGCCTGATTCGTGCATGCCACGGAGGCCAGAACGACAGCGGGGATGAGACATGATTTGATTTTCATATGGGGGAAAGGGGAGGATTCGCGGAGTTGAGGGGTGGCGGATTCGATCCGGGCTGGGTCCGGGGCGGTTGCGACACCGCCCCGGCAGTTGGCACGTATGCGGTTAGATAATCATTCGAGTTTTTTGAGCTGCTCGCGCGCAACATCGGCGGTAAGCGGCAGGTACTTGCCGTCGCGCATGACCTCGGTCTGCCCTTCGCGACTCACTATATAACGCAGGTATTCCTTCACTTTGGAATCCAACGGCTGCCCCGGGGCCTGGTCGGCATAGGCGTAGAGCTCGTCGTACAGGGGGTACGTCCGGTTACGGACGGTCTCCAGCGTGTATCCCACGTAAGGATCGCCCGCCTTTGCGGCGATGGGGAGAATCTTCAGCCCGGGCGGCAATCCCTTGGTCGGAGCGGCGATATAGGCGATGCCGGAGCGGTCCTTGAGGAGGTCATCGTTAAGCGTTCGGCCCAGCTTGCCGTCGGCGCCGACAAAGTTGGCGTAGATGCGCAGGCGCGGAGCCCATTTGTCGCTAGCCTTGAGCAGGCGATCCGACAAAACCGCCGCCTGGTGATAACGCAGATTCAGGCCATAAGGGGTGATGCGTTTGTCCGTCCACTCCCCCGTAAGCCCAAGCTGGCCCCATTTGCGTATATTCTGCTCCGGGCCTCGGGCGTATTCGGGATGCCAGCTGGTGCCCTCCCAGCCGCCCAGCCGTTCCGAACCGAAAATGCCATCCAGTTGCTGCATCGTCAGACCGGTGATCGGGTTGTCTTTGTGCACAACGATGCCGTAGCCCGGAGACCAGCCCGGCACGTCATACGCACCGGTCGCGATGACGATCTCGATCGGATCGTAGTCCTTGTAGCGCTGGAACATCAATAGTTCCGCGAAAGTGATCTTTCGGCCCATCCCGACATCGCCCATGCTATAAACGAGCGAAGGCACGGCCGCGATGGTCGTCTTCATGCGATACTCGAACTTCGCCCCGGGATGAAACCTGCGGAAACCCTCCTCCCAGTACTCGCCCAGGAACCCGTCGACCACATAGTTGCTGCCCCACAGCCGGATCAACCCGGCAACTTTCTGTTTCGGCGTGTAGGCGGGCAGACCACTCAAGTCCCATTGCTTGGAGTAGTAAACCTGCCGGGCACGGTCTCCCATGGTCTCCGCCCGTGCCTTTTGCATCAGCAGGCCATCGGCCACTTTGTCGGCCTGTGCGTGTAGAGCACCTGCCGCAGTGAAGGCCAGCAGCACGGCCAAGCCGCGGCGCGCTGACTGCGCACGATGGCTGAACGCGCCCCGATGGGGGCGGAGGAGGATATTTTGCTTCAGGGTTTGCATGGTCATGAAAAACAAGGAAGGGCGGGTTACTCGAGCGACCGGCTGGCTTCGCCGATCTTTTCGAGTTCCTCCAGTTGCTGGCGGGCGAGCTCAGCCGTGAGTGGAAGATATTTGCCGTCGCGCATGACCTCTGTCTGCCCTTGGCGGCTGACGACGTAGCGCAGGTATTCGCGGAACAATGGCTCGATCTTCTGTCCGACCGCACGGTTGGCTAGATAGTAGACCTCGCGCGAGAGCGGATAGGACTTGTCCTGCACGGTTTCGAGCGTTGGGGTGACGTACGGACCGGCCGCAGTCCGGGCGAGCGCGAGCAGTTTCACGGACGGAGTCAGGAAGGCCGCACTCCCGTAGGTAATGCCATAGCGATCGCGCCCGAGCGCCTCGACCATCTGATCGCCGGCTCCAATCAGCCCCTTGCCGTCAGGCCGGGCCTTGTTGCTGTATTCGTGCATCTTCTCGTTCCATTTGTAGCCGCCACTGAAAATATTTTCGGCAAAATCGCGCGGGAAATGGTAGTTCAGGTTGAAACCGTAGACGTTGATCCCATGCCCCGCCCATTCGCCCGTGAGGCCAAGCTGGCCCCAGGTACGAATGTTTTTCTCCGGCCCGCGTGCCTTCGTGGGATCCCACATGTTGCCATTCCACCCGCCGTCGCGCTCGGCTCCGAAGATACCATCAACCTGCTCGAATGTCATCTGGCTGATCGGGTTGTCCTTGTGGACCATCACCACGAGGGCGAAGGTCCAGCCGGGCACGTTGAATGAACCGCTGGCCATGGCGATCTCGACGGGCAGCGCGTTGAACACGCGCTGGTAGGCCTGATACTCGTCCCAAGTAGGCCGGCGCCCCATCGCTGCGATGTCGGCACGGTCCATGTAGAGCGCGCCCATCCCCACGAACGTGCTCAAAAGATTGGTCTCGAACTTCACACCGGGATGGTAATGGCGGAAGCCGTCCTCGAAGTATTTCGCCAGTTTGCTATCGGCGAGGTAGTTTGAACCCCACTGCCGAATCGTACCGGTCATCTGGGCTGACGGTTTGTATTCCGGCAGGCCGCTCAGATCGAATTTCTTGGTATAGAAGATCTTTTCACCGCGTTGCTTCAACTGGATGGCGCGGGCCCGCTGGAGTGCAAGGGGATCCACCGATTGGGCGCACACGTCGGCGAGCGTCAGCGCGCCAAACGCGAGGAGTAGGGACGCGATTCGTGCATTCATGATTTGAGTAGAAATGATATTCGGAAGTCTTCGCCCCGGGGTGATGAGGCATCCCTCACCGGCTCAATCTCAAGCGCTGCATCTCATTGGCAGGCACACTCGAATCGACAGACTGCGGATGACTCATGGCTGTCGCGATGCCCTGGCTTCGTGAGCGCAGAATCAGGTTCGGAAGCGTCGGGAGCATACTGCCAGGTTCCATTGGTGGCTGCAGATCGGGGAAGAAAGCTGTTGATACTCAAAATTGTTGGTGAAAATTAAGCAGTCTGACAAGTATATAAGTTGTGAGAGCTATTTTGCGGAAAACGCCTCCTCCATGGACTTCGCGACAATGCCGGGCGGAGCATCCCCGCCCGAACTTTCCTCCCTGGCGGTTCGTCTCGCCCAGCTCGTTGGCCGGCTTCCGCACTGTCTTCCCGCAAGGAAGGATCCGCGGCGCTGCCGTCCCCGGCGTGGCCACACGAGTTCGAAAATACATTGGACGCCCAACCCGTTTTCCCGCTACACGTCCATTTCTAATACTACTATGTGGATTGTCCGACTAGCTCTGCGTCGCCCCTACACTTTCACCGTGATGGCCCTGCTCATCCTAATCTTGGGCGCGGTCACGGCTCGCCGGATGGCGAAGGATATCTTCCCCTCCATCGACATTCCGGTGGTGACGGTGCTCTGGACCTACAACGGCCTCACCCCGTTGGAGATGGAAAAACGGGTCATCGCCCTCAGCGAGCGCTCGATCACCACCATGGTCAAGGATATCGAGCACTTGGAATCCCAGTGTTTCACCGGTGCGGGCATGATCAAGGTGTACCTCCAGCCCGGCGCCAGTGTGGACGGGGCCGTCGCCCAGATCGCGGCCAGCAGCCAGTTGTTGGTGGGCCGAATGCCGCCCGGCATGACTACGCCGCTCATCACCCGCTACACCGCTTCCAGCGTGCCGATCATTCAACTCGGACTCAGCAGCAAGACCCTGCCGGAACAATCCCCTGTACGATATCGGCCTGAATTTCTTCCGCGTGCAACTGGCGACCGTTCGCGGCGCCTCCGTCCCCCTGCCCGCCGGCGGCAAGGTGCGCCAGATCCAAGTCGACCTCGACCCGGCGGCGCTGCAGGCAAAGGGGCTTACCCCGATCGATGTCAGCACCGCCATCAACGTCCAGAACCTGACCTTGCCCGCCGGCTCGGCCAAGATTGGGGACCGGGAATACGGCGTGCTCGTCAACAGCAGCCCAGACATCCTGGAGGATTTGGGCAATCTCCCCATCAGGCAGGTCAACGGCGCCACGATCTATGTGCGCGACGTCGCGCAGGTGCGCGACGGTTTTTCACCGCAGACCAACATTGTCCGGCAAAACGGCATCCGCGGCGCCTTGGTCTCCGTGCTCAAAAACGGCTCGGCCTCGACCATCGACGTCATCGAGCGCGTCCGCGCGGCCTTGCCCCGCATCCAGTCCACGCTGCCGCCGGAACTGGAAGTCCACCCGCAGTTCGACCAGTCGGTCTTCGTGCGGGCGGCACTCAACGCCGTGGTGCACGAGGCGGTGCTCGCCGCGACCCTGACCGCGATCATGATCCTGCTTTTCCTAGGCACGTGGCGCAACACGCTCGTCGTCGCGCTCTCGATCCCCCTCTCGTTCTGCTGTTCCATCATCTGCCTCGCCGCCTTCGGCCAGACGATCAACGCGATGACCCTCGGCGGGCTCTCGCTGGCAGTGGGCATCCTGGTGGACGATGCCACGGTCACCATTGAAAACATCGAGCGCAACCTCGGCCTGAAAAAGCCGCTCATCCAGGCGATCCTCGACGGCGCCCAGCAGATCGCCATGCCGGCCTTCGTTTCCACGCTCTGCATCTGCATCGTGTTCGTGCCGATCTTTTTCCTCGAAGGCACCGCCCGATTCCTCTTCAGCCCGCTGGCGATGGCGGTGATCTTCGCCATGCTCGCCTCTTACGTTCTCTCCCGCACGGTCGTGCCGACCTTCGTGCATTACCTGCTGAAGGACCAGCCCCTCCGCCACGCCGACAACTCCGGCACCGCGGCCGCCGGCTGGTTCGAGCGGATTCACACCCGTTTCAACAGTCTGTTTGAGCGCCTGCGCTCGGCGTACGTCCGCCGGCTCGAATGGTGCCTCGATCACCGCAAGACCATTGCGCTCGGCGCCGCCGGCTTTGTTCTCCTCACCGCCGGCCTCGTGCCTTTCCTCGGCCGCGACTTCTTCCCCCTGGTCGACGCCGGTCAGTTCCGCCTCCACGTCCGCGCCCCCAACGGCACCCGCCTCGAGGAAACCGAGCGCGTCTTCACCCAGGTGGAGAATGTCATCCGCGAGGTCATCCCCCCGGACGAACTGGTCACGATTCTCGACAACATCGGGTTGCCCAGCGGCATGTCGAACCTGGCGTTCAGCACCTCTGGCTCGATCGGTCCCGCCGACGGGGAAATCCTGGTCTCCCTCCGGCCCAAACGGCACGGCCCCACCTGGGACTATGTCCGCACCCTGCGCACCCGCCTCAACCACGAGTTCCCCGACTACCAGTTCTACACCCAGCCCTCCGACATCGTCGGGCAGATCCTCAATTTCGGCCTGCCTGCCCCGATCGACGTGCAGATCGCCGGGCGCGACACGAAAGGCAATTATGCGATCGCCCGCGAACTCGAGGCCAAGATGACCCGCATCCGCGGGGCGGTCGACGTCCATCTGCATCAGGTCGTCAGCGCTCCGGCGCTCAAAGTGACGGTGGACCGGAACCGGGCGCAGCAACTCGGCCTGACCCAGCGCGACGTTGCCAGCAATCTGCTCATCACGCTCGGCGGCTCCGGCCAGGCCGCGCCCAATTTCTGGCTCAGCCCCCAGACCGGCGTGCAATACCTGGTCGCCACCCAGACGCCGCAGTTCAGGCTCGACTCGATCGAGGCCCTGCAGGCCACCCCCGTCTCACCCGCCGCGACCGGCCGGGCGCCCCAGCTCCTGGGCAACGTTGCCAACGTTGAGCGCACCACCATGCAATCGCTGATTAGCCATTACAACGTGCAGCCGGTCTACGACATCTACGCCAATGTGGACGGCCGCGATCTCGGTGGCGTGGCCGACGAAGTGAGCCGGCTGGTCAACGAATACCGGACCAAGCTCCCCCGCG
The DNA here is from genome assembly GCA_028691845.1 of Opitutaceae bacterium. Taxonomy (GTDB): domain Bacteria; phylum Verrucomicrobiota; class Verrucomicrobiia; order Opitutales; family Opitutaceae; genus JAQUYL01. Next base: position 260,365 of record JAQUYL010000001.1, on the reverse strand, counting down.
GCAGTTTCATCACCCTCCGCGGTCAAGTGGAAAGCATGAACTCGTCGTTCATCGGCCTCGCCGTCGGCGTGCTCTTCGCGATCATCCTCGTCTATCTGCTGATGGTGGTGAACTTCCAGTCCTGGCTCGATCCGTTCATCATCATCCTGACGCTCTCCGGCGCCCTGAGCGGCATCGTCTGGATGCTCTTCCTCACCCGCACGACGCTGAGCGTGCCCGCCTTGATGGGGGCGATCATGAGCGTCGGCGTGGCCACCGCCAACTCGGTCCTGCTGGTCGCCTTCGCCAACGACCAGCGCAAGGAAGGCAAGGACGCCCGTGCCGCCGCGCTCGCCGCCGGCCACACCCGCCTGCGCCCGGTGCTGATGACGGCGCTCGCCATGATCGTCGGCATGCTGCCCATGTCGCTCGGCCTCGGCGAGGGCGGCGAACAAAACTCGCCGCTCGGCCGCGCCGTGATCGGCGGCCTGCTCTTCGCCACCGTGGCCACCCTTTTCCTCGTTCCGGTGGTCTACGCCACCCTGCGCAAAAAGGCCGCGCATCGCCCGGAGGAAATCATCCAGGAGGAAATGGAGCAGGCACACCTCACCCAGTAAAGGGCGCCTTTGCTCCCTCCCCTCGCTCAATATTTTCGATATCCACCCATGAAACTCGGCTTCCGTTCCTCTCTTGTGCTGGCCATCGGCATCCTCGCCGCCGCGTTCTACTTCCTCGGCGTGCGTCCACGGCTGCAGGCCCGCACCGAACTCAACGCCCGGGCTCGCGCCATGCGGCATCCCGCGGTCAACGTCGTCCTCGCCCAGCGGGCCGCCCACACCAACGAGCTGCTGCTGCCCGCCAGCCTCCAGGCCCTCGTGGAAGTGCCGCTCTATGCCCGCACCAACGGCTACCTCGCCCGCCTCCTTGCGGACCTCGGCGACCGCGTCAAGGCCGGCCAGACCCTCGCCGTCATCGAGGGCCCGGAACTCGTGCAGGAGCTCAACCAGGCCCGCGCCACGCTCGAGCAGGTCCGCGCCCATCTCGCCCTGGCCCGCAGCAGCGCGGCCCGCTGGCAGGATCTCGGCCGGCAGAACGCCGTGGCCCAGCAGGAGGTCGACGAGAAGCAGGCCGCCCTCGCCGCCCGCGAAGCCGACGTCCACGCCGCCGAGGCCAACGTCTCGCGGCTGACCGAACTCGTCCAGTACCAGACCATCGTCACCCCCATCGACGGCGTCATCTCCGCCCGCAACATCGACATCGGCGCCCTCGTCTCCTCCGGTGCCGCCGGCCGCGAGCTCTTCCGCATCACCCAGACCGACACGCTGCGCGTCTTCGTCAACGTCCCGCAGACCTACGTCCGCTCGGTCCAGCCCGGCCAGACCGCCGAGGTGATGGTGAACGAATATCCCAGCCGCGTCTTCACGGGCAAAGTGGTGCGCGTCGCGGGCGCTCTCGATGCCACCTCCCGCACCCTGCTCACCGAAGTCCAGCTGCCCAACGAGAAGGGCGAGCTCCTCGCCGGCATGTTCGGCCAGGTCCGCTTCCGCCTGCCCGCCAGCGAGCCGCCGCTGCAGGTGCCCTCCAACGCCGCCGTCATTCGGGGCGACGGCACGTTCGTTGTCAGCGTCTCCGCCGACAACAAGATCCATTACCTGAAGGTGAAACTCGGCCGCGATTTCGGCACGCAGTTCGAGATTCTCTCGGGTCTGGCGGTCGGCACGCGCGTGGTCGCCAACCCCAATGACGCTCTCACGGAAGGCCTGACCGTCGAGCCGATCCTGCCCACCCCGGGAAAAAAGAACTGACGCCATGCACCGCCCGCTTGTTCCCGCCGCCCTGGCGCTGCTCCTGCTCGCCGGCTGCGCCCTCGGCCCCGATTACCGGAAGCCGGCAGTGCCGGCCCCGGAGGCCTTCGCCGAACCCGGACCGTGGAAGGTTGCCGCGCCCAAGGACACCCTGCCCAAGGACACCTGGTGGAAGATTTTCGGAGACCCCGTCCTCGACTCCCTCGAACAACAGGCCGCGACGGCCAGCCCCACCCTGCAGGCGGCGGTAGCGCGCCGCGACCAGGCCTGGGCACTCGCCGGAGTCGCCCGCGGCGACTATTTCCCGCAGGTGGCGCTCGATCCCAGCGCCTCCCGCACCCGCTATTCCGGCCATCGCCCGGTGTCGCCGACCTCGTCGCACGCCGCCTACACCACCGGCTCGTTCACCCTTCCGCTCGACCTGAGCTACGAGGTCGATCTTTGGGGCCGTGTGCGCCGCGCCAACGAAAGCGCCCGGTCCCTCGCCGAAGCCGGCTCCGCCAACTATCAGACCGTGCTGCTCGGCGTGCAGGCCGACGTCGCGCAGACGTATTTCCAGGTCCGCTCCCTCGAGGCCGAACACGCCCTCGTGACCCGCAGCGTGGCCACCCGGCGCGAGGCGCTGCAGCTCGTGCGCACCCGTTTCCAGGGCGGCGCCAGCGGCGAACTCGACGTGCTCCGCGCCGAGACGGAGCTGGCGGCCGCGGAGAACGACGCGCTCGCGCTGGAGCAGCGCCGCCACCAGCTGCGCCGCGCCCTCGCCGTGCTCTGCGGCCAGCTGCCGGAGAATTTCTCCCTCGCTGCCGCCGCCAACGCCGGCGGGGCCCCCGCCATCCCGGTCGGCCTGCCCTCGGAGCTGCTCGAGCGCCGACCCGACGTCGCCGCCGCCGAGCGTGTGCTCGCCGCCGCCAACGCGCAGATCGGCATCGCGAAGGCCGCCTTCTTCCCCTCGATCCGCCTCATCGGCTCGGCCGGCTACAACAGCAGCGAGCTCGACTCGCTGTTCCAGTGGGACAGCCGCCAATGGACGCTCGGACCGCTAGTGTCGCTGCCCCTCTTCCAGGGCGGTCGCACCCGCGCCAACTACCAACGCGCCCAGGCGGTCTACGAGGAGGCCGTCGCCAACTACCGGCAGCGCGTGCTCGTCGCCTTCCAGGAGGTCGAGAACGCCCTGGGCAGCCGACGCTATCTCGACGAGCAGGACGCCGTCATCTCCCGGGCCGTCGCCGCCTCGCGGCAGGCTGCCGGCCTTTCCACGCTCCGCTACAAGTCGGGCCTCGTCAGCTACCTCGAGGTCGTCGATGCCGAGCGCACCGCGCTGCAAAACGAACGCCTCGCCACCCAGCTCAGCACGCAGCGGCTTCTCGCCAGCGTGCTCCTCGTCAAGGCGCTCGGCGGCGGATGGTAACGATCCCCGCCGACCGTCCCCGCCCCCTCGCTGGGGCAGCATGCCACGTCCCGTGCCGGTGCGCGGAATGGCGATTGTGGGCTTGCGATTTCCGCGCGCCTGAGACGTGGATTTCCCGCAAGGAAACTCCATGAAACTTCCGTCCTGGTCGCGTATCGGTCTCTGGTCGCTGGTGGCGGCGCTGGGCGCGGTGTCATTCGCCGTGCTGGCGTGGTCCCGGGGCGAACCGGTCAACGCCTTGTGGCTGGTGGTCGCCGCCGGGTGCGTGTTCGCCGTCGCCTATCGTTTCCACTCCGCCTGGCTCATGGCCCGGGTGCTGACCCTCGATCAACGGCGCGCGACGCCGGCCATCGTGCGCGATGACGGCAAGGACTACGTGCCGACCAACCGCTGGATCGTGTTCGGCCACCACTTTGCAGCCATTGCGGGCCCGGGGCCCCTGGTCGGGCCCGTCCTCGCCTCCCAGTTCGGCTATCTGCCCGGCACCATCTGGATCCTGGTGGGCGCCACGCTGGGCGGCGCGGTGCACGATTCCATGATCCTGTTCTGCTCGGCCCGCCGCGGCGGCAAGTCGCTGGGGCAGATGGTGCGCGAGGAGGTAGGCGCTTTCCCCGGCTTCCTTGCCCTGATCAGCATCATCGCGATCATGGTGATCCTGCTCGCCGTGCTCGCGCTCGTCGTGGTTAAGGCGCTGGCCGAGAGCCCCTGGGGGCTTTTCACCATCGCTGCCACCATGCCCATCGCGGTGCTCATGGGCTTGTCCTTGCGCTACTGGACGCCGGGCAGAATCGGTCTCGTCAGTGCGTTCGGCGTCGCCGGCCTGCTCCTCGCCGTGGTGGGCGGCCGTTACCTGCCGGGCACGCCGCTCGAAGGCTGGCTGACGTTGCAAGGCACCACGCTGGCCTGGTGGATCATGGCCTACGGCCTGTTCGCCTCGATCCTCCCGGTGTGGCTGCTGCTCGCGCCGCGGGACTACCTGAGCACCTTCATGAAGATCGGCACCGTGGCGCTGCTGGTCGTGGCGGTCGTCATGGTCGCACCCGTCCTCAAGATGCCGGCGCTGACCAAGTTCATCGACGGCACCGGACCGGTGTTTGCGGGACCGGTGTTTCCCTTCTGCTTCATCACCATCGCCTGCGGCGCCATCTCGGGCTTTCACTCGCTGGTCTCTTCGGGCACGACCCCAAAACTGATCACCAGCGAGAACGACATCCGCATCGTCGCCTACGGCGGCATGATCACGGAGATGATGGTCGGCATCATGGCGCTCATCGCCGCCTGCGCCATGCAGCCGGGCGAGTATTTCGCCATCAACATGAAGGGCGATCCCGTCGCCATCACGGAAAAGATCACCGCGCTAGGCTTCCCCGTCACCCCCGCCCAGATGTCCGACCTCGCCGCCGCGGTCGGAGAGAAGACGATGATCGGCCGCACCGGCGGCGCGCCGACGTTTGCCGTGGGCATGGCGCAGATGTTCGCCGGCGTGCTCGGGCGGCACCTGCTGCCGTTGTGGTATCACTTCGCGATCATGTTCGAGGCGCTGTTCATCCTCACCACGATCGATGCCGGCACGCGCATCGGCCGCTTCCTGGTGCAGGATCTGCTCGGCTGCGTGTGGAAGCCGCTCGGCGAGACGCGCTCGACCGCCGGCAACTGGCTCGCCAGCTTTTTGTTCGTAGGCGCCTGGGGCTGGTTCCTCTATCAGGGCGTCGTGGACCCGCTGGGCGGCATCAACTCCCTCTGGCCCCTGTTCGGCGTCGCCAACCAGTTGCTAGCCGTCATTGCGCTCGCGCTGGGAACGACCGTGCTCATCAAAATGGGCCGCACGCGCTATCTCTGGGTGTCGCTGTCCCCGCTCAGCTGGCTGATCGTCGTGACCCTGAGCGCCGGCTGGATGAAGATTTTCAGCGCCGATCCGCGTCTCGGTTTTCTGAGCAACGCCGCCGCGCTCAAGCAGCAGATTGCCGCCGGCGGCACCGCCGCGCAACTCGCCGAATGGCACCGGCTGGTGTTCAGCAATCATGTCAACGCGTCCGTCACCGGCACGTTTCTAGTGCTGGTGACGCTGATCGTGGCGGCCTCGGCCCGCCTGTGGTGGCAGCTGCTTGCCGGGCGCCGGGCGCCCGACCTCCACGAGGATCCTTACGTGTCGCAGGCGTCCACGCTGACCGCCAAGTAAAGCCATTACCGGAAGCCTCCTTGTCCGGTTATGCCCCCTTGCGGACTTGGGGTCTTCGCTCCACTGGGAAAAAAGAGCCGGCCACGTGAGGGCCGGCTCGGGATGGAAAACTTTACCGTCGTTCAGACTTCGTAGAGGCCAAGGGTCCTGTCGACCGGCTCCTTGTGCAGGCGGATGAAAGAGGGCAGCCCGTTCTCGAACGGCACCGTTACCTCGCCCTGGATGAGCGGCTGGGCGTACCGGGCAAACTGGAAGTTCATCGCGACCCCGTCCTCGCTGATCCACTCACGCGGAATCTTCTTCGCGTTGTTGGCGACTTCAGTGAGCGCGGTGAGTCCGGTCTCGCAAGTGTAGTGGTCGGAGTCGCCGCGCACGAGCGTAACCATCTTGTCGGTCTCGCCGTTGACCGCGGCCTTGACTGCTGCCTGGCCGGCGAGGAAGGCCTCGTCGGCATCAGTCTTTGAGGCGCAATGGGCGGCCGCACGCTGGGCAACACCCAGTCGGGCCACGCGGGCCTTGATGCCGAGCTGGGATTCGACCAAGTCCTTGAGGTACTCGCCCACGCCGCCGAGTTGCGAGTGGCCGAACGCATCCGTCGAGCTGGTCTCAACCGCCACGTAGTTTCCGTCCTTGTCGACAAGCCCTTCGCCGACGACCACAAAACAGTATTTCTCCTTCTTCAGGATGCGGCGCACGTCATCGAGGAACTTGTCGCTCGCGAACGGCATCTCGGGCAGGTAAATCAGGTGCGGCGGATCGTGCGGGTGGTCGCGGCGCTTGGAGAGCGAGGAGCCCGCGGCGATCCAGCCGGAATTGCGGCCCATCACTTCGACGATGGAAACTAAATCGCCTTTGCCCATCGCCTCGGCATCGAGCGCCAGTTCCCGCACGGTCGTGCAGATGTATTTGACGGTGCTGCCGTAGCCGGGGCAGTGATCGGTGCCCGGCAGATCGTTGTCGATGCTTTTCGGAATGCCTATGACGCGCAGATCATAGGCCTGTTCCTTGGCCAGGGCCGAGATCTTGGCGGCTGTGTCCTGCGAATCGCTTCCACCGATGTAGAAAAAGTAGCGGATGTTGTGCGTTTTGAACACCTCGAGCACGCGATCGAAGTCCTGCTGCTTCTTGAGCTTGTAACGGCAGGTGCCCAAAGCCGCGCCGGGCGTGAAACGCAGTCCGCGGATGGCCTGCTGCGACTCGGCCGCAAGGTCGACCAGATCTTCCTGAAGGATGCCCATCACGCCGTTGAGCGCGCCGTAGACTTCCTCAATACAGCTGTGATTCAGCGCTTCCGCGACAACGCCGGCCACGCTGGCGTTGACAACGGAAGTCGCGCCACCGGACTGGCCGATCAGACAGTTTCCTACGAGTTCTGCCATTGGATTTAAGTGTAGAATATTAAAGAAAAAGGAACGGAAACCAAAGTCGCGGCTCCGGGGGGACGCAAACTAAATCTCCAGGCCGGCGGAATTTCGTCCGTTCGCGGCCAATTTCGGAACACACACTGGGTCGGAGGCTTGCGCACAAGCGGCGCCGCCCCGGGACAAGAGAATTACAGGATCGGTCCGGGCTGATACTCAGCAGCGCCCCGATGTCTCTTCGCCAGCGGCTGCACCTCTGAGACAAAAGCGTCCACCTGATGCGGCGCCGAGCCGACGAAGCGCTCGCTCTCGGAAAGAATTTCCTGCAGTTTCTTTTTACCCAGGCCGAGGCGGCGATCGCCCGCAAGCCGGCTCAGCAAATCCGCGTCACCCCCGGAACGCAGCGCCTTGGCAGCAGCAAGCGCGTGCTCCTTGATGGCGGCATGCGCCGTTTCGCGGCCGGCGCCGGTCTTCACCGCCTCCATGAGGATGGTGGTCGTCGCAAGGAACGGCAGGTTGCGCTGGTTCTCGGCGGCGATGGCGGCCCGGAACACCTCCATCTGTTTGAGCACGACCAGAAACGTTTCCAGCGCGCCATCGAGGGCGAAAAAGGCATTGGGCAGCGCCACGCGCCGCACGACCGAGCACGAAACGTCGCCTTCGTTCCACTGGTGGCCGGCCAGGTTCGCCGTCATCGTGACATAGCCGGCCAGCACCGTCGCGAAGCCGCTGATGCGTTCGCAGTTCCGCGCATTGACCTTGTGCGGCATGGCGGACGAGCCGACCTGCCCCTCCTTGAACCCCTCGGTCAGCAGGCCCGCGCCGGCCATGAGGCGCAGGGTCGTGGCAAAGCTCGCGGCCGCGGCGGCGGCCTGGTGCAGCGCGCTCACGGTGTCGAAATCGAGGCTGCGCGGGTAAACCTGCCCCACGGCGCCCAGCGTCGCCTTGAAACCGAGGTGCTTGAGGACCCGCCCTTCAAGCTGATCCACCTTGCCCGCGTCGCCGCCGAGCAGCGTGAGCTGGTCGAGTTGGGTGCCCACGGCGCCTTTGAGACCGCGCACTGGATAACGATCGATCAGTTCTTCGAGCCGCCGGTGCGCCAGCAGCAGCTCCTCCCCAAACATCGCCAGCCTCTTGCCAAGCGTCGTCGGTTGCGCCGGCACATTGTGCGTCCGGCCGGTGATCATCAGGTCGCGGTAGTTTTCCGCCTGCCGCGCCAGCGCCAGCAGCGCCGCGACCGTCTTGAACTGGATCAGCTTCAACGCCCGGTGGACCTGCAACTGCTCGACGTTCTCGGTCAGGTCGCGGCTGGTGAGGCCGAGATGGATGAACTGCCGGTTGGCCAGCTCGGAAAACTCCTCAATGCGCGCCTTCACGTCGTGCAGCGTCACCTGCTCTCGTTTTTTGATCGACTCGACGTTCACCACCTCGCGCACCCGTTCGTAGTCCTTGATGGCCTCAGCCGGAATCGGCACGCCGAGGTCCTTCTGCGCCTTCATCACCGCGATCCAGAAATCCCGCTCCAGCAGGACGCGGCCGCGCACCGACCAGATCTCGCGCATCGCCCGCGAGGCGTAGCGTTCGGCCAGCACATTCGGGATGGTTTCGGCTGATTCGGCGGGCAGACTGGTAGCTGGCTGGGAAGGGCTGGTTTTGGACTCGTTCACAGAGGGCGCAACGGTTAGCCGACGTGCCCGTCCTTGCCAATGGAAAAGAACGGCGGCGCCTCAGGTCAGGCAGCGCACGGCCAGCTCCCGCAAAACCTCCTCCGCCGCGGCCGGCCGGTGGATCAGTTCCTCAAAGGCCCGGATGAAATCCTGCTGCTGGTCGATCAGGCGCCGCAGGGACGGTAGCTTGGCCGCCCCGGCCAGCTTGCCAAGATACCACAGGTTCTGCGTAAAAAGGTTGAACGAATTCTTTTCGGTGCCGCCGCCAAAATGCTTCGCGTAGGCACCGGCCGCGCGTTCAAACGCCCCCTTGTCAAAGCCGCGTGGCCCGAGCCGCAGTTCACCCGTATCGATCAGCACCCGGCACTGGATGAGGAGGCGATTGCGATTTTGCAGAGCCGCAAGGATCGGCCGCGCCTCACCCCCGGCAAAGAAATGCCGCTGCAGCGCCGCCAGCGTGCCCGGCAGGTCGCCGGCGAAAAACCGGTCCGCCGCCTCGAAAAAGTCCCCTTCGGCAAAATTCGGCGTCAGCTCCCCGACGTGCGCCTCCTCGATCACGCTGCCCTCGCCGGCATAGGCCGCCAGTTTGCGCACCTCCTCGGTCAGCAGACGGGTATTGGATCCGGTCTTCTGCAGCAAAAGTTCCAGCGCGCCGGCCCCGAACTCCACTCCCTGTCCGCGCGCCTCGCCCATCGCCAGGGCCGCGAGCGTCTCGTCTCCCCCCTCCCGGTTGCCCCCCGCCAAGATGAAGTCCGCGCTGGCCTCGCACCACCTCGCAAACGCACGCCGCCGGTCCACGGGCGCCGCGGTGATGATCACGCCAACCTGGTCCGCATTCACTTTCTCCAGCAGCGCCTGCAGCGCCTCGACCTGCCGCAGCGTTCCCTCGGCGCGGCCCGTCACTGAGTCGGCCAGAAAATTAACGTCCTTCAGCCAGACGATGCGCTTGCCGCCGAACATGGGCATCGTCAGCACCGCGTCGCGAAACCGGTTCACCGCCGCCTCGACCTCGTCGATGTTGCTGGCGAAGGCGCTGATGATTTCTCGGGAAAACTCGTCCGCCCCCTCCTCCTGCACCAGCGTCTCGAAGCGCTCTTTGCCGATGCGGTTGACGAGAAAGTCATCCGGGCCGCAGACGAAAATAAAGGAATGGGGGGCCTCAGCAGGCATGGGCGGTTATTTGCCCACGAAACCGCCCAAAGCGCACGAAGAAAGTTGAGGAACCGGTCATTCCGGCCGCTGCCCGCTCCCCGACCCTAGTTCGGCAGCGGTGCCCGGGTGGCCGTCTGCTGTGCCTCACGCAACACCTCCCGGCGCAGCCAGTCGATGGCTGCGGTGACCGTTCGCTCCTTCACCGCCGCCCGCAGACCGGGATAGCTGAGTTTGCGCGACCAGCTTCCGCCAGGGGCGTGCAAACCGATAAAAATCGTGCCCACCGGACTTCCTTTCGTGCCGCTGCACGGCCCGGCATATCCCGTCACCGCCAGGCCGAAATCGGCTCCCAGCCGTTCGGCCACTCCCGTGGCCAGCGCCACTGCGCATTCCGCGCTCACCGCCCCGTGCTGGTCAAGCAGGCATTCGGGGCATTCGAGCAGCTGCATTTTCGATTCGTTGCTGTAGCACACGATGCCACCCTGGAAAAACTTCGTCGCCCCGGCGATGTCCGTGAAACGGTTCGCCAGAAGGCCGCCGGTGCACGACTCCGCCACAGCGAGGGTGCGCCCGAGTCCGCGCAGCAAATCGCCGGTGACCTTTTCCAGCGTATCGTGTCCGTAGCAGACAAAATCGTCGCCGAGCCGCGTGGAGCAATCCTCCGCGATGCCCTGCAGTTGCGCCATCGAGTAGCGCCCGTCCGGCGAACTCACGCGGCAGTCCACGCGCCATTGGTGCGCGCAATACGCCACGCCTAGTCCGGGATGGCGGTCGAAAATGGGCTGGAGTTTCGTCTCGAGCATTGACTCGCCCAGGCCGGCCGTGCGGATCTGCACGTAGGTCTCGCCATCCGCCAGCAGGCCGCGCCGGGCTAGCCGCGGCAACACCTGGCTGGTGAACATCGGCTGCAATTCGTTGGGCGGCCCCGGCAGCATCACCAGCACCCGGCCGTCCTGCTCGACCCACAGTCCCGGCGCCGTCCCGTTCGGGTTGGGCAGGAGTTCCCCTCGCTCAAATTTGCAGGCCTGCTTGCGATTGTTCGGCGTCATCTCACGGCCCAACTGGACAAAACGCTCTGCGATGCCCCGTTCGACCTCCGGATCGAACACCAGGCACTGCCCGAGTTTCTGGGCGATTACCTCCCGCGTCCGGTCGTCGCAGGTCGGTCCAAGCCCGCCGGTCGTGATGAGCACCTCGGATCGCGCCCAACTCTCCGTAAATTGCGCCGCGATGGCGCCCGCCTCATCCGTGATGGTGACATTCCGCTGCAACGTGACGCCGCGCCGGGCGAGCTGCCCGCCAATCCAGGTCAGGTGCCCGTTGGCGGTCAACCCCAGCAGCAGCTCGTCGCCGATGGTGAGCAGTTCGTAGCGCGGCGCATGCGAGGGAACGGCCCCTTCGGCCTTGCCGACGGCGTCAGGCTGGGGCTTGTTCGTAGCAGTTGAAAACATGATGTAGGTTGAAACGTAATTCGTTTTCAGAAAAATGCCAGCTGAGGAACCCCACCAACTGTCCGCCAAGGCCCGAAGCCTGTCCGGGGGTCCGGGAGTCTACCTGATGAAGGATCGCCTCGGCCGCATCATCTATGTCGGCAAGGCCAAGAGCCTAAAAAAGCGCGTGTCCACCTACTTCCAACCGGCCCGCATTCGGACCCTGCATCCCAAGATCCGCGCCCTGATTGGCCTGATCCATGACTTCGAGGTGATCGAGGTCCGCTCCGAACCCGAGGCCCTGTTGCTCGAGGGACGCTTGATCAAGCAGTTCCGCCCGAAATACAACACAGACTTCACCGACGACAAACGCTTCCTGCTGGTCCGCGTGGATGTGACAGCAGAGATGCCTCGTTTCACTCTTACGCGGCTGCGCCGGGAGGACCAGGCCCGCTACTACGGCCCGTTCGCGCACTCGGGTCTCCTGCGCCGGACCCTGGCCCAGATGCGCAAACAATTCGGCATCCTCCTGGGCGACGTTCATCCGCTCCGGATCGCTGACGGCCGTTACCGCCTTTATGACGACGTGCGCGCCGAGATTTACGGCCAGGCCAACGATGTCACGGTCGCCGACTACCGCCGTCGCGTCGACGCCGCGTGCGAGTTTCTGGACGGCCGGAGCCGCGAATGGCTCGCGGGATTGCGCCGCGAGATGAAAACCGCCGCCGCCGCCCAGCAGTTCGAAAAGGCCGCGGAACTGCGCGATCTTGTCTTCGCCCTCGAAAAGACCCTGCGCAGGATGCGCCGCCACACCCGCCCGCCGAGCCTACTCCGGACCGACCAGGCCGCGCTCCAAACACTGCAGGAAACCCTCCACCTGCCCGCGCCGCCCCAGCACATGGAGTGCTTCGACATCTCGCATATTTCCGGCACCTTCGTCGTCGCCTCGATGGTCCACTTCACCGGCGGGCGGCCCGACAAGAAACACTACCGCCGGTACTCGATTAAAAGCTTCATCGGCAACGACGACTGCCGCGCCATGACCGAGGTCGTCGGCCGCCGCTACCGGCGGCTCGCCGCGGAAGGCCAGCCGTTCCCCGACCTCGTCGTCATCGACGGCGGCCGCGGGCAGGTGGCCGCGGCGCTCAAGGCGTTCGTCGGCCTCGCGGTCATGCCGCCGCCGCTGGTGGGCCTGGCCAAGGAGAAGGAGACGATCATCTTCCCCGACGCGCGCACGCCGCTCAACCTGCCGCTCGACCATCCCGGACTCAACCTGCTCCAGCGCCTGCGCGACGAGGCCCATCGCTTTGCCAACACCTACAACGCCGATCTGCGCACGAAGAAGATTCGCGAGTCCATCCTCGACGACTTCCCCGGACTCGGCTCGAAACGTCGCGTAACACTGCTCGCGCACTTCGGCACCATCACCCGGCTCCGCTCCGCCACGGCAGAGCAAATCGCCGAAGTCGCCGGCTTCGGCCCGAAACGCGCGGCGCAGTTGCACGGATTTCTGGGTCGATCAACACAGCCACGGCCATAGAAGCCGCCGCGCGAATGAGGCTGGATTGTTCCCATGCCTTGCCCTAAAAGAGCATTCTGTGCGGCACGCGCCGCCAAAGAAAGAACGCTTGATGAAATCGCAAATTCTCGGTCTTCGGGTCGCGGGTACGATTTTCGGGCTTGGCTGTCTCGGGCAACTCACGCGATTGCTGGCCCGGATTGAAATCGTGGCCGCAGGCATCGCCATCCCCTTCTGGGTGAGCGCCATCGCCTGCATTGTGGCCGGCGGTCTGAGTCTCTGGCTGTGGCAGATCTCGTTCTGCGCCCCGCCGGGCGCCAGGCTGTCCGAATCATCGTCAGCACCCGGCTCGACGGGTGGTGGCTGACAGAAGTATCTCCTGTTGGGATGTTTTCCGCGGATCTGCCCTTGATCGGGTCAACCCAAGCGAAAAACTATCTCACCCCATAGAAGCCCTGCCCCCCGGCTTCTATTCCACTCGCAAGTCGTTCACGCGGACAGCAGCAAGCTCTCCTGACGGGAATTTGTCACCTATTGGGTGACAAACATGCTTGGTATTCCGCAGGGTCAATGTCATCTATTAGATGACAAACTTCCGCGGAACATGAAGCCTGAAAGTCGCCCATTGAGTGACAAAAGTGATGAACGCAGTTTTCGCGGAAAAGGCGGCGCACAAGATGATTGGCGCATTATCGCCTCAGTCGCACGAAGTGGTCGATCACCCGGGCTGGCAGCAGCCACTTGAGCAGAAGGAACAGCTTCGCGTGGATCGGCCCGGCATAGTGCGCCTTCGGTCGTGACGCGGTCAGCGCCTTTTCGACCAGGCATGCGATGTCGTCGGCCGTCCCGGCGTAGGGCCGCAGCCGGTCATAGCCGCGATGATAGCCGGCAAAGTACGGCGCGTACGGCCCCGCCGTCTCCACCACCGTTTGCGAAGCCCGGTCGGCTGACTGGACAAATTCCGTCAGGATCAGCCCCGGCCGAATAAGGACGACGCCGATGCCGAACGGCCTGAGTTCGCCGCGCAGGCCGTCGGTGATGGCCTCGAGGGCGTGCTTGGTGGAATCGTAGACGCTCGACATCGGCCGGGCGATGCGGCCCGCCACCGAGCCGATGTTGACGATCCTGCCCGCGCCTTGCGCGCGCATCTGCGGCACAACGAGCTGCGTCAGGGCAATAAGCGAGAACACATTTGTCTCGAAATTCCGGCGGATCAGCTCGACCGGCACGGTCTCCACCGCCCCGCGAGTGCCATAACCGGCATTGTTCACCAGTGCGTCGATGCGGCCGAATTTCTCCAGCGCCGCCGCCACGAGCCTCTGTCGGTCGATGGCGTTTGTCAGGTTGCCCGCGACGGCGACCGTTCGGACGCCCGTCGGATCGAGTTCGTGCGCCAAGGCTTCGATCCGGTCGGCCCGCCGCGCGAAGAGGACGATCCGGGCGCCGCGGCGGCCCAGCCGCCGGGCCGTCGCCTCTCCGATCCCCGACGATGCCCCGGTGACAAGGACGACCTGGTCCGCCAGGGCTGGCATGGCAATTGAGCGCACGGCTACTCGCAATCGTAGATTTGAACCCGGACCCAGCTCGCCTTGAATCGGGTGAGGAAGGCCTGGTGCGCCGGATCCACCTGGTAGGCGTCGTGCGCGCCCCGGTCGCGGAACAGCAGAGTCAATCCCACGCTGTAACTGCGATCAACGACCGGCCGCTCCGCCACCGCCGCCGGCGTGCCGACGAAGCCCCGTTCGACGCCGCGGAGGGTGGTCAGGGTCTCCACTTCACGACGAAACTCCGCCCGCTGGGCCGCGGAGAGTTCTTCCTTAAGCCAGAAAAAGACGCTGTGAACAAGCATGGTGGCGCGGAGCGAACACGCCAGCGGCAGCCAAGGCAACCGCCGATTGCCGCCACCCGCCCGTGTCCCTGCAATCGCGGTTGCCCCAAGCGAACCGATCGCCTGGGATGGCACCCTTTCATTGTTCTCCATGTCCCCTCAGTTCCTCCGGTTTTTCTTCGCCAGTCTTCTGGCAGGGCCAGCGGCCACCCGGGCCGACGTGATGCTGGCGCCGCTTTTTCAGGATCATGCGGTCCTGCAATGCGACCGACCCCTGCCCGTCTGGGGCATGGCCAAGCCGAGGGAGAAGATCACGGTATATTTTCGCGATCAGGAGCACCATGTCACGGCGGACAAGAAAGGCCATTGGCAGGTGCGTCTCGACCCCCTGCCCGCCACCAGCGAACCGGCCCAACTCGTCGTCACGGGCAGGAACACCGTGCGCATCGCTGATGTTGTCGTGGGGGAAGTGTGGTTGTGCTCCGGCCAGTCGAATATTGAGCTTCCGACCCAAGGCCCGCCGAACACCTCCTTAGGCCCACAAAATGCGGCCCAGGGGGCTGCGGTCGCCCCCCCCCTGATCCGCCAGTTTGCGGTTGATCACGTGGTGGCGGAAAAGCCCGCCGCGACAGTTTCCGGCGCCTGGAGCGTCTGCTCGCCTGAAGCCGTCGGACGTTTCAACGCCGTGGGTTATTTTTTTGCCCGGGATCTCCACCTGAAGCTTGGCGTCCCCATCGGCATCATCAACAGCACCTGGGATGGCACGCCGATCGAGGCGTGGATGAGCGCCGAAGCGTTGGCCTCCGATCCGGCCTTCCAAGTGATTGGCGAACGCTGGAAAAAAATACTGCAGGAATACCCGTCCAAGAAATCCGCCCAAGCCTCTGGCCTACCCGGACCTGCTCCGGTCTGCGAGCCGCCCGGCCCCGGTCACAGAAGCACCCCCGCCGGCCTTTACAACGGCATGATCGCTCCGCTCATGCCCTTTGCGATCCGGGGCGTCCTGTGGGATCAGGACGAGGCGAATGCCTCCCGCTACAACGAGTACCGGGCTCTGTTTCCCACCCTGATCATGCAATGGCGGCAGGCGTGGGAGGAGGGTGACTTCCCGTTCTATTTTGTGCAACTGGCCAACTGCCAGGATGACGCGATCGCCAACCGGGCCTATCTGCGCGAAGCCCAAACGCAGGCGCTGGTCCTGCCCGCCACCGGGATGGCCGTGACCATCGATATGGGCGCCTCCGGCAACATCCACCCCGCCAGCAAGCAGGAGATCGGTCGCCGCCTCGCCCTTATCGCCCGCACTCAAGTCTACGGAATTCCCGGCGACTGGTCCGGGCCGATATTCCTGTCGGCGCAGCGCGAAGGTGCGGCGATGCGTGTGCACTTCGCCCATGCCGACGGTAGCCTGACCGCGCACGACAAACCGCCCGCCGGCTTCGAAATTGCCGGCCACGACAGGAAATTTTATCGCGCCACCGCCCGGCTCGAACGCGACACCGTGCTGGTCTCCTCTCCGGAGGTGAAAGAACCGGTCGCCGTGCGTTACGCCTGGGCCAACGCCCCCGAGGCCAACCTCTACAATGGCGCCGGCCTGCCCGCTGCGCCCTTTCGCAGTGACAACTGGTAGCAGAAACCACTAATGAACCCTTCTCGGTGCCAGCGCCGGGTCCGCACCGGTCCCTGTTCTTTTCTCGTCAGTGGCGGTTCGTGCGGATTAGGGTTCCCTGACAACAGGTTTCCCCTCCCGTCCTGTTTCCCGTTCCCCCATGAAAACCCTCCTTCCCCTCTCACTCGGCCTTCTTCTTTCCGCCTGCCGCCTTTCCGCCGCTCCGGTCGATTCACTCATCTCCGCAGTCACCGTCTACCCCGATCGGGCGGTGGTCACCCGCACGGCCACGGTCGATCTGGCCGCCGGCACACAGGAAATTGTTTTTGAAAACCTGCCGTCGGCGCTCGTCGACCAGTCGCTCCAAGTCAGCGGCCAGGGCACCGCTCAGGCCACCTTCCTCGATGTCAGCTCGCGCCAGAATTACGTCGCCTTCACGCCCAACGAACGCGTCAAAGCCATCGAGGACGAGCTGCGCGGCCTGCAGCAGCAGGTTCGCGTCCTCGACGATCGCACGGCCCTGCTCAAGGAGGAGGGCGCCTTCATCCGGCGTCTGCTCCAATCATCCTCGGGCCCGATCTCAATCCCCGTCCAGGCTGGTCCGGCGCGGGAAGCATCCTCGCCCAACCGACCTGCGCCCCGGCCGACGCTGGAGGAGTTGCAGAAACTCTACGGCTATGCTGACGAAGCGCTGGGCCGAATCGCCGCCGAACAGCAGTCGATCGACATCCAGCGCGAAGACCTGCAGATCAAAAAGACGGCGCTGGAAAAGCAACTCAACGACCTGCGCGGGGCCGGTGGCCGCAGCTACAAAACGGTGATGGTGCGCGTCGCCTCGGCCGGCGGCGGGAACCTGGAGATCGCGCTGGCCTACACGGTACCGAACGCTTCCTGGACGCCGGCTTATGACGCCCGGGTCCTGAGCAACGATCATGCGGTGGCGCTGTCGTGTTTCGGCGTCGTGCGCCAGAAAACAGGGGAAGATTGGAAAGACGTGGCGCTCACGCTCTCAACCGCCCGTCCGAGCCTGGGCGGCGCCCCGCCGTCGCTCGCTCCTTGGACAGTCGATGTGGCACACCCGCGGCCCGTGGAACAGGCCGTCCGCGAGCCGCGACTTGAGGTCGCCATGAAGTCGGCCATCGGGGGACTGACCGCTCCTTCGGTGGTGATGAATGCCGCCGAAACCGACGACCAGATCCATGAGGCCCAGCTGGCGACGGCCGTGCTCAACATGCAGGCGACGAGCGCCTCGCTCAAAATTCCCGTCGCCACAACGGTACCCTGCGACAACTCCCCGCAGAAGGCGCCCATCACCCAGGCGCGCCTGGAGTCCAGATCGGAATACTCCTCCGTCCCCAAGCGCCTGCAGGCTGCCTTCCTGACAGCGAAGGTGACGAACTCCTCCGACTTTCCGCTGTTGGCCGGGGCGATGAACGTTTTTCTCGACAGCACCTTCGTCGCCGCCAGCAGCCTCCGCACCGTCATGCCCGGCGAGAAGTTCGACCTCGCCCTGGGGGTGGACGAAGGCATCGGTGTGAAGCACAAGCGGGTAAACCGCTTCACCGAAGACACGGGAATCACCAACAGCGGCAAGCGCATCACCTACGATTTCCTTCTCACGGTGCAGAACAACAAAAAGACGGCTGCACGCATTGTGTTCGCCGATCAGATACCGGTGTCGCGGAACGAAAAGATCGTCGTCAAGCTGCTCCTTCCCGCCGCCGGGGAGATCGGCACGCCGGAGAAGCCGAAGGAAATCGTTCGCGAGGTCGACGGCACGATCAAGTGGACGCTCAACCTCAAGCCCGGCGAGAAGCGTGAGCTGCCTCTGAAGTTCAGTATCGAGTATCCGAACGACGTCATCCCGACTGGTCTGGAGTAGCTGGCGGAGCGGCCAGCTGAAGCTTTCTGGCTGCGGCCGGATACTCTGCAGCGGGGAGCAGGCCGTTTACGCCTCCGGTGTTTTGGCCTCCGGGGCCAGCTGGTTCGCAGCGATGAAGTCGCGCCGCTTCAGCAGGTAGAGGGGAAACGCCCCTGCCCAGAACAGAATGCACAATATCACCCAGGTCCACCGGCCCATGTTGCCCCATCCGGTGATCACGCCTTTCCTGACCCCGATGCGCTTGCTGTCGATGATCACCCAGATCATGGTGGTGGGAACCACCACCAGCCCGAAGAGCAGGCGGAAAAACGAGGGAATGTCGCGCGGAATCAACCCGAATTCGATATGGGATCCCCCCGCTAGAGCGGCTTCCTCCTTATCCATTTTTTCCGCCACAGCATTAAGCTGCTGTTCCAACGCCTCCTCGCGCTTGGCCACCGCCACCATGATGTTCTGGTCGTGGCCAATTCCTTCCTCGAGAATGGCGGCACACTCCGCGGCATGCTTGTGGTCCACCTTCCGGGCGAGATTGAACCAAGCCCAAGCCTCAACAAGATCCCGCGGCCCGTTGTCACCTTCAAGGTTAATACCGGCGAGACGGAACATTGCGTCCGGATTGAGCCCGCTGAAGATCGCTTTGCGGAACAGTTTTTCGGCTTCCGCCGTATCCTTGGCCACACCTAACCCATGCTCATAATGAACGCCGAGGCGGTATTGCGCCCCGTCATGCCCCTGTTCGGCCGCCTGGCGAAACCACCGCACGGCCTCCGCGAAATCCTGCTTGCCGACCGCGTCCCAGGAAGAGGACAAGCCGATCGCGTACTGGGCGTCCGCGTCGCCGCCTTGGGCGGCCTGCCGCATCCATTTCAGCGACTCCGCCTGGTCTTTGGGCAAACCGCCTTCCCCTTCGGCATACATGTTGGCGAGGAACCACTGGGCGGTGGCGTGTCCCTGATCGGCCGCCATGCGGAAAAACCTGGCGGCTTCCTTGCGGTCCTGGGGTAATCCGTCCGTCCCCTCGAAATAGGCGGCGGCAATCGCGCATTGCGCCTCCACGTCACCCTTTTCCGCCGCGCTGCGCACGATCTTGACTGCCAGATCGGCGGCGATCCCGGTGGGGGATCCGAGAACCGCCAGCAAAACGAGCCATACAAACCGCCAGCGCACATGTTTCCCATAACCCATACCCGCTCGTCGGGCGAGGCCAATTTCACGCCCCCGGACAGCTCATTGATCGGGATGACAGACCCCGCCTGCCTGGGGGACGATTTGGGCGGACCACCGCCGGGGCATCCGCTGCGGCTGATAATTACCATACGTCAAAACAAAGGCCGCGGCCGGCTGAGCCGGCAGCGGCCTGATCAACACTGATCTATCCGCTATGAATCAAAGCACAGCTGCCGCTCAGAATCGGAAATTCACGCCGAGTGAATATTCGGTGGTGTTGTGCGACGAATGCGTGAGGTCGCTGTATTGGATCCTTGCCAGCAGGGCACATCGGTCGGTGATTTGGTAGCTGGCCTTCATGCCGTACTCCCAGGCATTTTGACTGAATTGCGTGGCCCGGGTAAAGTCCATGTAGGGCGTCAGCGTAATGGGTGCCACGAGTCGGAACTCGATGCCGGTTCCGATCAGGAAGGTGAACGAGTTGTCGGAGGCGCCGCCGCCGCGCCGCCACTCCTCGCCGATGCCGGCGGTGATGTAGGGCTTACCCCAAGGCGCGTTGGTTGTGAAGGCGGTGAGGCTCGTATCCAGCTTGTGCGTGGTGTAGTCATGCCCGAAGGCGCTGGACCGCATCCTCTGATAATCAAACGTGGCGTCGAAACCGTAGTTCAGGGGCTGGTTGTAGGTGAAGGTGAAACCGCGTCCTGCGCTGGGCGGGCCGTTCTCGAGGTGCAGATAATCAAAAGTGACGCCGGCATACGTCTGCCCCAGTAAGCCGGGGGCCGAAGGCGCCGCAGGATTGTGCGGACTCACGTTGGCGCTCTGCGCCGAGGCGAAGGAAACCAGGCCGAGCGCCACGGCGGCGGCCAGAATAAGGCGTTTGATTAATATCTTTTGTTTCATGTTGGTGTCTGTCTGATTTAGGTGCGTCGCGCCGCTGTCTGAGAACAGTGCCGCGAGCTGACTAAAAGAACACGAGAAACCCTGTTGGTTCCGGAGAATATTATCCTGCTAGCGCAATGGAACCACCAAGGCACAAGAACACAGAGGCATTCCAGCAGTAATGCGGGAAAATCGATCCACCCGCCGGGCGAATGGCCGCCGGAACAATCGGTACGTCCAAGTATTTCACTCTGTGGCCTCCGTCCTCCGTGGTTCAACCCAACTTCGGAATTTAGGATTATTGGCCCCCGCCGGAGCCCTTTCCCATCGGGCTTGTCAGGCCCGAATCCCTGAAAGCGACCACCGGCTCACTTGCGAAATGGTCGGAGCTGGTTTCGATTGTCCGCCATGCGATCCCCACGCCTGATCCTCGCCCTTGCCGCCATGCTTTCCTGCTACTCTTCAGCCCGCGCCAATCCCCTCAAGGTGGGAGATCCGGCCCCGGCGGTCTCGGGAATCACAGAAACCGGCACCACTCTCAACCTTGCCGATGTCTACCAACGACAGACCTACACGCTGGTTTATTTCTACCCCAAGGCCGACACGCCCGGCTGCACCCAACAGGGCTGCTCCCTGCGCGACGCCTACGAGCAACTCACGCAAAAAGGCGTGGCGGTCATCGGGGTGAGCCTGGATCCGGCTGCCGTGCAAAAGACGTTCAAGGAAAAATTTCACCTCCCCTTCACGCTCATCGCAGATCCCGACAAGATGGTGGTCACGGCTTTCGGAGTGCCGACCAGAAAAGTCCCCATCCTGGGTGAGCTTGCCTCGCGGCAGGCATACCTCGTCAAGGATGGCAGGATCGTCTGGTGCGACTATAGCGCCAAAACCGACCAGCAGGCCGCAGATGTGCTGAAAGTGATCGCCGCACAATCTGGGTGATAGGGAAGGCGGCCAACCTCCCACGACCGTGCGGATGTCGGTGTCCGGAAAACGGGCTCTCCTGTTGGCTGGATGGTCTGAAACCGGGCCCGGAGGCCCTTCATGATGCCGGCTGCTTCATATCCTCGCCGCTCCTGGCTCGCCCAGAGATGCGGATGAGGGGATTGCTCGGAACTTGTCGGTCCGGCGCAAACCGGTTCGCGCCTGCCGCGAAGGAGGCGGGGAAGCCGCGTCAAAGGGCTCATTTGGCATAAGATTATCGCCACAAATAATTTGACCGATCCCCTTCGATCGGCGCCCGCAAGAGCAGCCCGCGCCGCACACCAGGACCAGCCCGGCAAAAAACCTATCGCTTGACACCCCCATCCCCCTGCTCTGACCTTGACCCTCTTACACTCTTAAAAACCATGCAACCTACATACCGCCCGCACCGCAAAAAGCGCGTCCGTAAAATTGGCTTCCGCGCCCGCATGTCCACCCGCGGCGGCCGCAAGGTTCTCGCCTCGCGCCGCCTCAAAGGACGCAAACGCCTGACGGTCGCCTGAGCATCCTCCCGGCCATGCCCCACGGGCCCGCCATGGGCTTGCGCGCCGGGCAGCGCCTGCGTCGCAACGCCGACTTTCGCGCCCTGCGCGAGCAGGGCCGCCGCCTTGACTGCGGCGCCTTCCTGCTTACCTGGCGCCCGCGCAGTGAGCCCATCATGCGTCCCACCCGGGTTGGCGTGGTCGCCTCCCGCATCGCCGTGGGCGGTGCGGTTGAACGCAATCGCGCCAAACGCCGCCTACGAGAACTCTTCCGCCGCCACCAGGAACTGATGCCGCCAGGCCTTGACCTTGTGCTGACGGCGCGCCGGTCGCTCAACCGCCTGCCCTTCTCTGAATTGGAGCAACGCTTCATCCACGTCTGCCGCCAGCTCGCGCCCGCCCGTCCTCCCCATGTCTGATTTTCGCCAAAACAACCCACCGAGTGATGGGCGGCAGGCCATGGGTTTGCCCCCTTCCTTGGGCTTGAGGATCGTCCGGCTGCCCGCCCGCCTGGCGGGAGCTCTGATCTGGATTTACCAGAGGACCTTTTCGCCTGCGCTTGCCGTCCTCGCCGGTCCTTCCTGCGGCTGCCGTTTTCACCCCACCTGCTCCCACTACGCGGCCGAGGCATTGCGCGAGCACGGCCTGCTAGCCGGCACCGCACTGGCCGCGCGCCGTCTCGCCAAGTGCGCACCGTGGCATGCCGGCGGTTACGATCCGGTCCCGCCCAACCGCCGTCATGTTTGCGTCAAGGTGCGCGGCACAACCTGAAACTTCCTCCGTTCGTCTGTCGACTTCCCTTATTCATGGATAAAAAGAACACAGCCATCGGGATGCTGCTGCTCATCGCCGCGATGGCGAGCTTCTACTTCAGCGCGAAATTCGCCCCGCCGCCGCCCAAGCCAGCTGTCAGCACGCCGCCATCCTCCAGTCCGATCGCCCGAAACCAGGCGCCGCTGCCCGGACCGGCCCGCACCCGCGCCGATGCCGCCTTGGTCGCCGGGCCGAAGGCCAGCGGGACCCGGGAATTCACCACCCTCGCCAACGACCATATCGAGGTGAAGTTCACCAACTACGGCGGCGCCATCGAAAGCGTGGCGCTCAAAAAACACCGGGCTGAACTCGGCCGGCCCGATCCCTATGTGCTAAACCATGCGGAGGAGGCCGGACCCGCGCTCGCGCTGACCGGTTATCCGGGCCTCGATCAAAGCGCGGCCTATGAGCTCGTCTCCCGGACCGACACGGAAGTGGTCTACCGGACCGTGGTCGACAACCGCATGGAGGTCACACGCCGCTTCCAGCTGATCGCCGCTGCTGCCAGCACCGGCGATCCCTACCAGATACGCACCGAAACCAGCATCCGCAATCTGACCGACCAGGTGCTGCCTCTCGGCCGCTTGGGCCTCAGCCTTGGTACCGCCGCCCCCTTAAATCCCACCGACTCCGGTCTCTACCTCAACGCCAGCTACTCCGATGGCAAAGGCGCCAGCACCATCCGGCGCGGCGCGCTCGAAGGCGGAGGCTTCTTCGGCCCGCGGGCACCGCTGCCGTTCATCGAAAAACCCTCGCCTCTTGCCTGGGCCGCGGTCAACAACCAGTTCTTCACCGCCATCCTCACACTCGACGAGCCGGGTGTCGGCATCCACGTCGAGCGTGTAAAGCTCGACCATGCGCTGCCCAACGAAAATCCCAGCGCCTACGGTCTTTCCGGCTTCGCCCAATTCGAGCTCAAGCCGATCCCGGCGGATGCATCGGTCACCCTCGGCGCCTCCTACTACGCCGGCCCGAAGGAATACCGACGTCTGGCAAACAGCGACTACTTCAAACAGAGTGAGGATCTGGTCATGCAGTTCGGCTTCTTCGGCTTCTTTTCGAAGTTGCTGCTCACCATCATGACCTGGGTACACTCGTGGGTGCCGAGCTGGGGTTGGGCGGTTGTCATCACGACCCTGATCCTCAAGATTGTCTTTGTCCCTTTTACCATCGCGGCGTCGCGTTCCTCCAAGCGCATGCAAAGGCTCATGCCCGCCATCCAGGCCCTTCGCGAAAAATTCAAGGATGACCCCAGAAAGGTGAATGAGGGCATGATGCGGCTGTACAAGGAAAACAAGGTCAACCCGCTGGGCGGCTGCATTCCGGTCCTCATCACCATCCCGTTTTTCATCGGTTTCTTCAGCATGCTCCAGAGCGCCTCCGAGCTGCGCTTCGCCCCGTTCCTCTGGGCGCACGATCTCTCCGCGCCCGATACCGTCCTGTCGTTTGGCGCGATCACGCTACCGCTCCTGGGGCTCACGCATCTCAACCTCAACGTCATGCCGCTGCTCATGGGCGCCACCACGATTATCCAGATGCGCCTGACGCCCACGCCCACCACAGACGGGGCCCAGGCCACGATGTTCAAGCTCATGCCGTGGATTTTCATCGCCATCTGCTACAATTTTTCCTGCGCCCTGGCGCTCTATTCCACCATCAACGGATTGTTCACCATCGGTCAGCAACTCGTCATCAACCGCATGCCGGAGCCCGACTTGCCCACACTGCCCGGTGAACCGAAAAACGTGACCCCACAGCGGAAACGGGCACGGAAGTAATCTGCCCCGAAATCACAGGCGGGCCGGACCCAGCGGATCCGGCCCACTTCACTCCCTCCATTCTCCTCCTTCTCCTCCTCCAATGGCCGGCCACAATAAATGGGCAAAAGTCAAACGCGCCAAAGCCGTCACCGACAAACGCCGCGGCAAGGTCTTTTCCCGCCTCTCGCGCGACATCGCCATCTGCGCCAAGGCCGGCGGCGGCGACCCTGGCATGAACCCCCGGCTCCGCACGCTGGTCCTGAAGGCCCGCGAGGTCAATATGCCCGCCGAAAACGTCGATCGCGCAATCAAGAAGGGCACGGGCGAACTACCGGGCGTCGTCTACGAGGATGTCATCTATGAGGGTTACGGCCCCGGCGGCGTCGCCTTCATTCTCCATGTCCTCACCGACAACAAGAACCGCGCCGCCGGCGAGATCCGCTCCATTCTCACCCGGTTCGGCGGCAAGTTGGGCACCGTCGCCAACAAGTTCCAGCACCTCGGCCAGTTTCTTGTTGCCAAGGACAAAAGCACTGAGGACGCACTCATGGAGCTGGCGCTCGAGGCGGGTGCCGACGACGTCATCACCTCCGAACAGGGCTATGAAATTCGCTGCGCCGTGAAGCTGTTTGACCACGTCAACAGCATGCTCGAACAAAAAGGGGTCAAACCCGACTCCGCAGAAATTGCCTACATTCCCCTTGTCACCGCCCCCATCGAGGACATCGCCATCGCCCGCACTCTTTTGAAATTGCAGGATGCGTTTGAGGAGCTCGACGACGTGCAAGAAGTATTCTCCAATGAGGAGATGAGCGACGCCGTCAGCGAGGCCGCGCAGAAGGGTTGAGTCCCGCTGGACGGAGCCTGCTGGGGGCCGCTTCGCCGCTCAAAAGCTCACCCAGCTCATCATAGAGTTCCCGGTCACCGCGACGCTGACGCCGGGCATGTTCCCGACCTTGCTGCCGGAACGCATCGACCTGCCGGCGGGCCACATTCACGGAATACCTGCAGTTCGAGCGGAGCTTCAATTACGACATGTTGATGTCCCACAGGTCAGCGGCGGCCTCGAATCGGGCTCCTGATCGGAACCCATGTGCCTCTTTGTGCACTAGGACAATCCGCTGGAACGGTTGAGCATGAAACAGCTGGATGGAATCTTTGGCGCGGCTCGCGACGGTGGTTGGGTGATGACCAGCTGGCCCCCTGAATATCCGTTTGCGCGCGGTCCGGAGGAAAACATCCGCACGTGGGGCCAGGTTGGCCTGACGGGAGAGTGGGCCAAGCAGCGGATTCATCCCTACGCGCCCTGTATTCGATACGACACGGCAACCAAGTTCTCAGACTCCGTGCTCTACAGTAGTGACAAATGGAATGAGGAAACCCACATGTACGGTAATTTCCCCAATCCGGATGGCACCGTAGACGCTTGGTTCATGGGCATTCGTCGCGGTCTGCTCGGGGACCGCTACGACATCGGCGTCATGGGACACCAGAATGCGGTGCCCGGCCTCAAGACAGTCGCGATTCAAAACCGGCCCGGAGGGCCCTATGTTCAGCCGACTTGGGAGACTGTACAGGGCCGGGAATATCCATTGATCCGGGCAAACTATTTCTGTATCAACCGGGTGCCGGGGAAGCCCATCGAACCGAAAATCAAGGAATTCCTCCGCTATACCCTAAGCCGTGAAGGACAGGAGGAAGTGGCTCGCGACGGCAAGTATACGCCGCTCAACGCCGCAGCTGGTGGCTGCGGCATTGAAGAGCCTCGAGTGAGCGTGGCGTTGGTTCCTGCCCTGCCGCCAAGACGGAATCTCGCTCCTCTCGCGCGGGCAACTGGCGCGTTGTCTCCTTCTGCGTCGGAGACGCAAGGAGGAAGCTGAGCCCAGCGGCAGTTGTATTGGGGGCCTTGGGGACGAGACGACCCCCGGGCGGCCTCTTGACCGACCCATCCTTCCGGGCACGGCTATTGGCTTTCGGGCGGACGCTGGGAAAGGTCCCTCTGATCGCCGAGCGGCCCGTCGGTCGGCTTCGCCCTCTTTCCGGCCGACAGCGGCAAGGCCGTGACGATTTTGAAGAGGTCGGCACGGCGATCCAGCCGGGGCGTAACCGTGCCATCGTTGCGCGCGGCATGCAGATCGTCGAGATCGACATCGCAGATGAGCACCGTCTCCTCGTTGGCGTCCGCCTCGCCAACCACGCCGTCCCGCGCAAAGGCAAAATCGGAGGGGGTCAGCACGACGGACTGACCATACTGCACGTCCATATTCTCGACGTCAGGCAGGTTGCCAACATTGCCGGCCAGCGCGACATAGATCTGGTTCTCGATGGCGCGCGCCGCCGCGCAGTGCCGCACGCGCAGGAAACTCGGGCGATTATCGGTGCAGAATGGCACGAAGATGATCTCGGCTCCGGCGTCGGCGAGAAAACGCGCCGTCTCGGGAAATTCAATGTCGTAGCAGATGAGAACGCCAATGCGGGCCTTCGGCGTGTCGACCACTTGGAGTCCCGTGCCGCCACTGATCCCCCACCACTTGCGCTCGTTCGGCGTGATGTGCAGCTTGGCTTGTTCGAAGATCTGGCCATTCGGCAGGCACACGTGGCAGATGTTGCGCAAGTTCCGGCCCGCCTTCACTGGGTGGCTGCCCCCGATGATCGTGAATCCGTATTTGGCGGCGAGTCCTTGCAGGAGCTTGACGAGCTTCGGGGTAAAATCCGAGAGTCGCTGCATCCCCTCCTGGGGGGAAAGCGCGTCGGTGGCGGACAGCAGCTGCATGGTGAAGAGCTCCGGGAACATCACGAAATCCGCGCGATAATCCGCCGCCACATCGGTGAAATAGGCTACCTGCCGGGCGAAGTCGGAGAACGAGGTCACTTTGCGCATCTTGTATTGCACGCAGGCGATCCGCGCCCTTCTAGGTCCACTCGGCCGCGTCTGGTAGCCCGGATTGAGCCACTCGATGAGGCTGGCCCAGTTTTCACTGCGCCAATCGTGGAGGTAATTGGGCATCACGCCGCGCAGCACAAAACCCTCCCGCAGCTGAAAACTCAGCACCAGATCACGCAGCTCGCCGGCGACCACCCGCTGCGCATACTCGGCCACCGTCATCTTGCCGGCGTGGTCCGGGTAGTTCCACAACCGGCCGCCCGTGAGAATGCGCCGCTTGTTCAGGCGCCGACAAAGCTGCCGCCGCGCCTCGTAGAGGGCGGCCCCGACCCCTTTACCCCTCGCCTTCGGGTGGACGTAGACATCCGCCCCATAAAGCGTGTCGGCCTCCAGGTCGTGGTTCGTGAAAAAACCGCTGTCGGTGATGCCCGACCAGGTGTGGTGCCGCAGTGGATCGCGTCCCAGATCGACAACGAGGGAGGCAACGGCGCCGACGATCCGACCTCCGACCTCCGCCACGAGCTGCCCCTCGGGAAACATCCGCTGATGACTGAGAAGGTGGGCCTCGCCCCACACGGCGTTTTGCTCCGCCAGCTTTGGATAGGCGGCGCGGTTCAGTTCGACGAGCTTCGGAATGTCCGCCTTGGCGGCTCGGCGCACCGTGACCCGAGCTTTTTTCTTCATGATTTTCTTTTAGGCGCACCGGCCCCGGCGGTCAACCTCGGGCCGATCCGATCGGGAGTGCTCTTGCTGTAATCCCGCTGCCGGCGCAAGCGTCTCCTGCCGGAACTTGCGACTCTGCGGCCCGCAGCAAGCCCCGCCTTGAAAGCCGGCGAATCGTTCGCTCGTGCGTTTCCGCGGTCCGTTTATTCCACAGATTCTTGGTGACGGCTTCCGCCTCGTCTGTTAATCACGACTTCGCACGTTTTTTCATCCTTTGTTTTTTCATGAGCATGCAAATTCAGTTTTTGCTTCGTGCCGAGGAAATGCCGACGCATTGGTACAACCTGCTGGCAGATTTCCCCGAGCCGCTGCCACCGCCATTGCACCCCGGCACCCGCCAGCCCGTCACGCCCGATATGCTGGGCGCTATTTTCCCCGAGAACCTCATCCAGCAGGAAATGAGCCCTGAACGGATGATCGAGATTCCGCAGGAAGTACGCGACATCTACGCGCTTTACCGGCCCACCCCGCTCCTGCGCGCCGTCCGGCTCGAAAAGGCTCTGCAGACCCCCGCCCACATTTACTACAAATACGAGGGCGCCAGCCCCGCCGGCAGTCATAAGCCCAACACCGCCATCCCGCAGGCCTACTACAACAAGGTCGCCGGCACGAAGCGCCTGGCCACCGAGACCGGCGCCGGCCAGTGGGGCTCCTCGCTGGCGTTCGCGTGCCAGCTCTTCGGCCTCGAATGCACGGTCTACATGGTGAAGGTCAGCTTCCACCAGAAACCGTATCGCAAACTGCTCATGCAGACCTATGGCGCCACGGTACACGCCAGTCCGAGCAGCCAGACCGAGTTTGGCCGCAAAGTGCTGGCCGAGGAGCCGAACTGCGCAGGCAGCCTTGGCCTAGCCATCAGCGAAGCCGTCGAGGACACCGTCAAAACCCCTGCCACCAAATACGCGCTCGGCAGCGTGCTCAATCACGTCTGCCTGCACCAGACCGTCATTGGCCAGGAGTCCATCAAGCAGATGGAAATGGCCGGCGAGGAACCCGACGTGATATTCGGCTGCGTCGGCGGCGGCACCAATTTCGCCGGAATCGCATTCCCGTTTGTGCAACGGAAGCTCACCGCCAAAAAGAAGACCCGCATCGTCGCGGTCGAACCGATATCCTGCCCGTCGATCACCAAGGGCGAGCTGCGGTACGATTTTGGCGACACCGCCGAGACGACACCGCTGATGATGATGTACACACTCGGCCACACCTTCATGCCGCCGAGCATCCACGCTGGCGGGCTGCGCTACCACGGCATGGCGCCGATGGTCAGCCACTGCAAAAAGCTCGGCTTGATCGACGCCGTTGCGGTCCCCCAGACCAAGGTGTTCGAGGCCGGCGTGCTATTCGCCCGCTCCGAGGGCATCGTCCCCGCACCTGAGTCGTCACACGCCATCGCTGCGGCGATCGACGAGGCTGTCAAATGCCGCGAGGAGAACCGCCGGCAGGTAATCCTGTTCAATCTCAGCGGCCACGGCCTGCTCGATCTCGCCGCCTACGACGCCTACCTCTCCGGCAAACTGACCGGCAACGTCAACCCCTGTTGACGGAATCGAAGCGCCGGATCCACCCCGCCGAGCCGCGTGAGAGTGTCGGTTATTATGTGGCACTCTCTTCTGCAAAGGAACACCGGTGATCTTCCGTCTGTGATGTCTGCCCAATCTGAATGTCCGTCTGCTGAACATCTAGCAGCCTGTCGGATCGGATTGCCTGCCCGCGATCAGTCAAAAGTGTGATTCTGGCTCCGATTCATGGTCTCTATGACATTAATGAAATGCCATCTGTAATATTTTCTAGTTGTAAGTCGTGGTCGAAACTCGCGAGTTTGATCGGTTGTAAACCGTGAAGCTGCGCTCCAATGCAGCAGCGGTAAAAACCCTCCCTAAGATAGCATGACATGAACGCATACATCACCGAAGTACTTGATCTGGTCGCCCGGCGCAACGCCGGTGAGCCCGAGTTTCTCCAAGCAGTCAAGGAAGTGTTCGAGACACTCAGCCCCGTGGTCGAGCGACATAAGAAATATCGCGACGCCCGCATCCTCGAACGGATTGTGGAGCCGGAGCGTCAGATCATGTTCCGTGTGGCCTGGCTGGATGATGCCGGCCGCGTGCAGGTGAACCGCGGTTTCCGCGTGCAGTTCAACAGCGCCATCGGCCCCTACAAGGGCGGCCTGCGCTTCCACCCGAGCGTGAACCTGGGCATCCTCAAGTTCCTCGGCTTTGAACAGGTCTTCAAAAATTCCCTCACCACGCTGCCCATGGGCGGCGCGAAGGGCGGCACGGACTTCGACCCCAAGGGCAAGTCGGACGCCGAAGTCATGCGTTTCTGCCAGAGCTTCATGAACGAGCTGTTCCGCCACATCGGTCCGGATACCGACGTGCCGGCGGGCGACATCGGCGTGGGCGGCCGCGAGATCGGCTTCCTCTTCGGCCAGTACAAGCGCCTGCGCAATGAGTTCTCCGGCGTGTTCACCGGCAAGGGCCTCAAGTGGGGCGGTTCGCTGATCCGCCCGCAGGCCACCGGCTACGGCGCGGTCTATTTCGCCGAGGAAATGCTCAAGACCCGCGGCGAATCGATGCAGGGCAAGGTCTGCACGGTGTCCGGCTCGGGCAACGTCGCGCAGTACACGGTCGAGAAGCTGCTGCAGCTCGGCGCCAAGCCCGTGACGCTGTCGGACTCCGACGGCACCATCCACGACGCCGACGGCTTCACCGCCGAGAAGCTGGCCTACGTGCTGGAGCTCAAGAACGTCCGCCGCGGCCGCATCAGCGAATACGCCACCAAGTTCAAGGGCGCCAAATACATCGCCGGCCAGCGCCCCTGGAGCGTCAAGTGCGACTGTGCCTTCCCGAGCGCCACGCAGAACGAGGTCGACGGCGAGGACGCCAAGACCCTGCTCGAGAACGGCTGCAAGCTCGTCACCGAGGGCGCCAACATGCCCTCCACGCCCGAAGCCATCGACGCCTACCTCCAGGCCAAGATTCTCTACGGACCAGGCAAGGCGGCGAATGCCGGCGGTGTCGCAACCTCCGGCCTCGAAATGTCGCAGAATTCGATGCGCCTCGGCTGGAGCCGCGAAGAGGTCGACCAGCGCCTGCACACGATCATGGTGAACATCCACCGCAATTGCCACGAGACCGCCAAGGAATACGGCGCCGCGGGCAACTACGTGCTGGGTGCCAATATCGCAGGCTTCACCAAGGTGGCCGATGCGATGATCGATCAGGGCGTCCTGTAAGACGGTTTGATCCACAAGGCCGCGCCCAATCCGGCGCGGCCTTTTTTTTGTGGCCTCCGGCGTCCGGGCGCAGTGCAATCGGACACTGACCGGGCCGGGCCGGCCCCGTTCCCCTCCCTCTCCCATGCCTCCTCCGCCCTCATCCGTCACCACCGGCCTGCCCGGCCTCGACCGCGTGCTGCATGGCATCGAACCGGGCGACAACATCGTGTGGCAAGTCGGCGCGATCTCCGAGTACCAAGAGTTGGTCGCACCCTACGCCCACGCCGCCAGGGCGGCGGGACGTCGGCTCATTTACTTCCGCTTTGCCAGCCACGCGCCCTTGCTGCCGGACGCGACCGAGGCCGAAATCCATCAAACCCACCCCGCCCTCGGTTTTGAGGGTTTCGTCCGGGAAATCCACCTCGTCATCGAGCAGGCGGGCCGCGGCGCCCTCTACGTTTTCGACTGCCTCTCGGATCTGGCCGACACCTGGGGTTCGGACCAGAGTCTGGGTAATTTTTTCTGCCTCACCTGCCCGCGGTTGTTCGACCTCGAGACAGTGACTTATTTCGGCCTGTATCGCGACCGGCATTCGCTCTACGCACTGGAGCCCATCCGCACCACGACGCAGTTCATGCTCGACGTGTTCCGTCTCGACGGCCGGCTGTATGTGCGTCCGATCAAGGTCCAGTACCGCTCGCGCGAGGCCATGAACACCACACACATGCGCCAGGGCGACGCCTTTATACCGGTGCGGAGCAGCGCCGTGCTGGCCCAGATCCTCTCGCGGACCCAGTGGCCCCGGCTGCAAAGCGACCGCCGCAACGGCTACTGGCGGAAATTGTTCCAGCAGGCCGACACGGTGGCGCAGGAATACCGTGAAGGCCGCTGCACCGTCGAGCGCTACGACGAGATGCTCCGCAGAGTGCGCTGGGCGCTGCGCGTGCACCGTTCGGGCATCGGCCCCCTCGCCGCCCGCTTCCTCACCCTCGACGATTTTCTCGTGATCCGCGAGCGCATGATCGGCATCGGCTCGGTGGGCGGAAAGACCCTCGGCATGCTGGTGGCCCGCGCCATTCTGCGCGAGCGCGATCCGGAGCTGGCGGGACGGCTCGAGGCCCACGATTCGTTCTTCGTGGGCGCAGAGGTTTTCATCACCTTCCTGGTGCAGAACCGCGTATGGTGGCTGCGCGAGCAGCAGAAGAACTCCGCCACGTTCCTGCAGGATCTCGAGGAGGGCCGGCGGCGCATCCTCACCGGTCAGTTTCCAGAAGGAATCCTCGACCAGTTCCACGGCATGCTCGATTACTTCGGAGAAGCGCCGTACATCGTGCGCTCGAGCTCCATTCTGGAGGATGCCCGCGGCAACGCCTTTTCCGGCAAGTATGAAAGTGTGTTCGTGGTGAACCGCGGCTCACGCGAGCAGCGCATGGCGGCACTGCTCGACGCCGTGCGCTGCGTGTATGCCAGCGTGCTGGACGAGGAGGCCCTGCGCTACCGCAAGCGCCGCGGCCTGCTGGAGAGCGAGGAGCGCATGGCGTTGCTGATCATGCGCGTTTCCGGCGCGCCCGAGGGCCGCTATTACTACCCGCAGGCTGCCGGCGTCGGACTGTCGTACAATCCGTTCGTCTGGCATCCCGATATCGATCCCAAGGCCGGCCTGGTGCGGCTGGTGTTCGGACTGGGGACCCGCGCGGTCGACCGCAGCGACGACGACTACACCCGGCTGGTGGCCCTCAACGCCCCCACGCGCCGACCCGAGGCTAGTTTCGAGGACGTGCGCGAGCACTGCCAGCGGCGCATGGACTGTCTCGACCTGCAGGAAGGCCGCTTCGCCTCCCTGCCGTTCATGGACGTCATCAAGGAGACGCCGGACTTCCCCCTCGACCTCTATCTGTCGTATACGCCCGAAGGCTATCCCTGGATCACCTTCGACCGGCTGCTGAACGAGACCGCGCTGGCGACCGACCTGCGCCGGATCCTCGCCCTGCTCGAGGAGGCCTACGACCACCCCGTCGACATCGAGTTCGCGATCAATTTCCTCGCCGACGGCTCCTACCGCATCCACCTGCTGCAATGCCGCACCTTTCAGTTCCGCCGGGAGACGGAAACAATGGCCCCGACGGTGCAGGGCGAACAGCAACGCCTGCTGTCGGCTCGTAGCGCAGTCATCGGGGTCAGCCGCGAACAACGGCTGAGTCGCATCATTTACATTGCGACGGAAGCCTATGCCCGACTGCCGGAGCGCGACCGCTACGCGGTGGCGCGTTTGATCGGCCGGCTCAACCAGCAGCATCCGGCGGACGACCGCGGCCTCATGCTCATCGGCCCGGGCCGCTGGGGGACGCACAGTCCCTCGCTGGGCATTCCCGTCTCGTTTGGCGAGATCAGCCGGGCATCAATCATCTGCGAGGTGGTGGCGATGCATGAGCGTCTGATTCCCGACGTTTCCCTCGGCACCCATTTCTTTAACGATCTGGTCGAGCACGACATGCTCTACGTGGCCTATTTCCCCAACCGGGCTTCCAACATGCTTGATGCCGAATGGTTCGCCCGCGCGCCCAGCCGGTTGCTCGAGCTCGAGCCGTCGGCCAAGGCCCTCGCAGACGTGGTGCGTGTGATCGATTGCGACACTACGGGCGGCCGCGTCTGGCTGCGCGCCGACACGACCACACAGGAGGCCATCGTTTTCCGCACCGACTGAGGGCGGCGGGAACCGGCCCCCTTCCGGTCAGACGGAAACGGACCGGCCGGAAGCGAACTTCGCGTCCTTGGCGTTCTTCGCGGTGAACCGTCGCCTTACGGCAGGTCGGTCGAGCCCATCAGGAAGCGGTCGCACTCGCGGGCGGCGCCGCGTCCTTCATTGATGGCCCACACCACGAGGCTTTGTCCGCGGCGGCAGTCACCAGCCGCAAAGATGTTCGGTCGGCTCGTCACAAACCGGCCATATTCGGCCTTGATATTGCTGCGGGCGTCGGTTTCCACCCCCAGATCCTTGAGAACCGCCTGCTCCGGGCCGAGAAACCCCATGGCGAGCAGCACGAGCTGCGCAGGGATTGTCTGCTCAGTGCCGGGCTGCTCCTTGGGGATGAACTGGCCCTTTTCATTCTTCTCCCACTTGATCCCCACCGTGACCAGTTCCTTCACCCGGCCCTCGGCGTCACCGACGAACCGCTTCACCGTGGTGAGGTAGACGCGCGGATCGGTGCCGAATCTGGCGGCGGCCTCCTCCTGACCGTAGTCGATCTTGTAGACTTTGGGCCACTCAGGCCACGGATTGTCCGCAGCGCGTTCCATCGGTAGCTTCGGCAGAATCTCAATCTGCGTGACGCTCCTGCAACCCTGTCGCAGGGCGGAGCCAACACAGTCAGTGCCGGTGTCGCCGCCGCCGATGATGACCACCTCCTTGCCCCGGGCGTGGATCGAGGCCTGGTCGACGCCGCCATTGAGCAGCGCCTTGGTGTTCACGGCGAGATACTCCATCGCAAAATGAACGCCCTTGAGCTTGCGCCCCTCGGCCGGCAAATCGCGTGGTTGCGTGGCCCCGGTGCAGATGACGGTGGCGTCGAATTCCTTCAGGAATATCTCCGCCTCAACATTATCGCCGACATGGGCGTTGCATATAAACTTAATGCCCTCCTTCTCCATGAGCTTCAGGCGGCGCTGCACGACCTCCTTCTTGTCGAGCTTCATGTTCGGGATGCCATACATCAGCAGTCCGCCAGGACGGTCGGCACGCTCGAAAACAGTGACCCGGTGGCCGGCGCGATTGAGCTGCGCGGCGGCGGACAGCCCCGCGGGGCCGGAGCCGATCACGGCAACCTTTTTGTCAGTGCGCACCTTCGGGGCCTCGGGGAGGACCCAGCCTTCCGTCCAGCCCCGCTCGATGATGCTGTATTCAATGTTCTTGATCGTGACCGGTGGGTTGTTGATGCCGAGCGTGCACGAACCTTCGCACGGCGCCGGACACACACGACCGGTGAACTCCGGGAAGTTGTTGGTCTGGTGCAGGCGGTCGAGCGCCTCCTTCCATAGATCGCGATAGATCAGATCGTTCCACTCGGGGATCAGGTTGTTGATCGGGCAGCCAGAAGCCAGGCCGCTGATCAGCTTGCCCGTGTGGCAAAAAGGCACGCCACAATCCATGCAGCGCGCGCCTTGCTGGCGGAGTTTTTTCTCCTCCAGGTGGTGGTGGAACTCGTCCCAGTCGCGCACGCGTTCCACCGGAGTGCGGTCCACGGGCAACTCGCGCAGATATTCAATGAAGCCAGTTGGTTTACCCATGATGGTTTGTCGGGTGATCAGAGGTGAAATGATTGCATTTGATCAATTGCCGCCAACGCGCGACAGGTCGCGGGCGTTCTCCTCGAAAGCGGCCATGACGGCGGCATCGCCGGTGCGGCCCTGTTCGTGTGCCCGTTTGAGGCAGGCCAGCATGCGCTGGTAGTCTCTTGGCAGGACGCGGACGAAACGCGGTGCCATCTGGTCCCATGCGTCGAGCACGCGCCGGGCGCGTGCGCTACCGGTGTAGGCCAGGTGCCGCTCGATCAGGGAGCGGACCTCGGCGATTTCAGCCGGATCATCCAGTGGGCCGACGCCGACCATCTGCTGATTCACGCGACTGGGAAAATCTCCCCGCTCGTCGAGCACATAGGCAACGCCGCCGGACATGCCGGCGCCGAAGTTGCGACCGGTCGGCCCGAGCACGACGACCCGTCCGCCCGTCATGTATTCGCAACCATGATCCCCAACCGCTTCGACCACCGTATTTACTCCGCTGTTCCGGACGGCAAAGCGCTCACCCGCCATACCGCGGATGTAGGCTTCGCCGCTGGTGGCGCCATAGAGCGCCACGTTGCCGATGATGATGTTCTCCTCGGGCACAAAGGTGGAGCCGGCGGGCGGGAAGACGATGAGTTTGCCGCCGGACAGTCCCTTGCCGAGGCAATCGTTGGCGTCGCCCTCCAGTAGGAAGGTCATGCCCGGGGGCAGGAAAGCGCCGAAGCTCTGTCCAGCCGACCCCTTGAAGTGGAGGCGGATGGTGTCTGCGGGCAGGCCGGCGGCGCCCCACTTTTTTGTGAGCTGGCTGCCGGTGATCGTCCCGACGACGCGGTTGACGTTGCGGATGGGCATTTCGGCGACGACCTTCTCGCCGCGTTCGAGCGCCGGCTGGCAGAGACTCAGCAGCACGGTGAGGTCGAGCGACTGGTCGAGACCATGGTCCTGCGGGATCTGGCAGAAGCGGCCGATCTCGGGACCGACGTCGGGCTGATAGAGGATGTTGCTGAAGTCGAGGCCCCGGGCCTTCCAGTGTTCGACCGCTTTCCTCGGCTCGAGCCGGTCCACCCGGCCAACCATTTCCTCGATCGTGCGGAAACCAAGCTGCGACATGATTTCGCGGAGATCCTCGGCAACGAACCGCATGAAGTTGATCACGTGTTCGGGTTGGCCGGCGAACTTCGCGCGCAGACGCGGATCCTGCGTGGCCACACCGGTGGGGCAGGTATTGAGGTGGCAGACGCGCATCATGATGCAGCCGGTGGCGACAAGCGGCCCGGTGGCGAAGCCAAATTCCTCGGCGCCGAGCAACGCGGCAATGGCGACATCGCGCCCGGTCTTGAGCTGGCCGTCGGTTTCGACCGCAATGCGGCTGCGGAGATCGTTGAGCACGAGGGTCTGGTGGGCCTCGGCGAGACCGAGCTCCCAGGGCAGACCCGCATGCTTGATCGAGGTCAGGGGCGAGGCGCCCGTGCCGCCGTCGTGGCCGCTGATCAAAACGACATCGGCGTGCGCCTTGGCCACGCCCGCGGCGACGGTGCCGACGCCGACTTCGGCGACAAGCTTGACGCTGATGCGGGCCTCGCGATTGGCGTTCTTGAGGTCGTGGATGAGTTCCGCGAGGTCCTCAATCGAGTAGATGTCGTGATGCGGCGGCGGCGAAATCAGGCCGACGCCGGCGGTGGTGAGGCGGGTCTTGGCAATCCACGGGTAGACCTTGGCGCCGGGCAGCTGCCCCCCTTCGCCGGGCTTGGCGCCCTGCGCCATCTTGATCTGCAGTTCGCGGGCGTTGACCAGGTATTCGCTGGTCACGCCGAAGCGCCCCGATGCCACCTGCTTGATGGCGGAGTTTCTTGAGTCGCCGTTGGGCAACGGTTGATAACGCGCCGGGTCCTCCCCGCCCTCGCCGGTGTTGCTCCTGCCGCCGATGCGGTTCATGGCGATGGCGAGGGTCTCGTGCGCCTCCTGGCTGATCGAACCGTAGGACATCGCACCGGTCTTGAAGCGCTTCATGATGGCCTCGGCCGATTCGACCTCCTCGAGGGGAACCGCGGGGCCCGGCTTGAAATCAAGCAGCCCGCGCAAGGTGCAGAGGTTCTTCGCCTGCTCGTTGATCAACTGGGCGTATTCCTTGTAGACGACGAAACTACCGGTGCGCACCGCCTTCTGCAGGCGATGGATCGACTCGGGATTGAACAGATGGTATTCGCCCTCGGCGCGCCACTGGTACTGGCCGCCGGGAGGGAGGACGTGACCGTTGACTGCCCGCTCGGGGAAGGCGGCGTGATGCCGCACCAGCACCTCCTGCGCGATGGTGGTCATGCCGATGCCGCCGACGCGGGAGGGCGTCCACGTGAAATACTGGTCGATCACATCCTGCCGCAGACCAACGGCTTCAAACACCTGCGCGCCGCGATAGCTCTGGAGGGAGGAGATGCCCATCTTGGACATGACCTTGACGACGCCCTTGCTGGCCGCCTTGACGAAATTCCTGCACGCCGTCTGGTGGTCGATCCCGGTCAGCAGGCCGTTGCGGATCATGCCGTCGATCGTCTCGAAGGCCAGATAGGGATTGATGGCGCTGCAGCCATAGCCGATCAGGATCGAGAAATGATGAACTTCACGAGCCTCGCCAGTTTCCAGCACGAGGCTGACGCGGGTGCGCAGGCCCTCTCGGATGAGATAGTGGTGCAGGCCGGCGACGGCAAGCAGTGCTGGCACGGGCGCGAAATCGCGTGTAACCCCGCGATCGCTGAGAAGGATGACATTGACCTCCTCCTCCTCGATCAGGCGGCGCGACATCAGGCACAGCTCTTCCATGGACTTCACGAGTCCCTTTTCGCCGCGGGTGACGCGGAAGAGCGTGGAGAGCACGCCGACCCTGAGCCCGGGCAGTTCCATGCGCTGCACCCTAGCAAATTCCTCATTGGTGAGGACCGGCCACTTCAGCTCCAATCGGCGGCAGTGCGACGGCTGCGGCTCCAGCAGGTTACCCTCGGATCCGATCCTGGTTTCCACCGAGGTGATAAGTTCCTCGCGGATGCAATCGATCGGCGGATTGGTGACCTGCGCGAAAAGCTGCTTGAAGTAGTCGTAGAGCAGGCGCGGCTTGTTTGAGAGCACCGCGAGCGGGGCATCATTGCCCATCGAGCCGACGGCCTCCACGCCGTCGCGGGCCATCGGGGCGAGGATGATGCGCTCGTCCTCATAGGTGTAACCGAAGGCAATCTGCCGCTGGAGCAGGGTATCGTGGTCGGGCGCAGGCACCTCGGGGGCGGCCGGCAGGTTGTCGAGGTGAATCAGGTGCTCGTTAAGCCACTGCCGGTAGGGCCGCTCATTCGCGACCTTTTGTTTGATCTCGTCGTCGCCGATGATGCGGCCCTCTTCTGTGTCGACCAAGAAGATGCGCCCGGGCTGGAGCCGTCCCTTCTGCTGCACCCGCTCGGGCGCAATGTCGAGCACACCGGTCTCGGAGGCCATGATGACCAGGCCATCGGTGGTGACATAGTAGCGCGAGGGGCGCAGTCCGTTGCGGTCGAGCACCGCCCCGATCCTTTTGCCGTCGGTAAAGGCGATGGAGGCTGGCCCATCCCACGGCTCCATGAGGCTGGAGTGATATTGGTAGAACGCCCGCCGCGCGTCATCCATGCCCTCATGGTTTGCCCACGGCTCGGGAATCATCATCATGATCGCGTGCGGCAGGGAACGGCCGGAAAGCACAAGGAGTTCCAGCGTGTTGTCGAACATGGACGAGTCGCTGCCGTGCGGATTGATGATCGGCAGGACTTTTTTCATGTCCTCGCCGAAGAATTCCGACTCGAAGAGCGCTTCGCGGGCATGCATCCAGTTGATGTTGCCGCGCAGGGTGTTGATTTCGCCGTTGTGCGCGATGTAGCGGTAGGGGTGGGCGCGGTCCCAGCTCGGAAACGTATTCGTGCTGAAACGCGAGTGCACCAAGGCCAGCGCCGTCTTCATGGCCGGGTGGTGAAGATCGCGGTAGTAGTCGGACAGCTGGCCCGTGAGCAACATGCCCTTGTAGACGATCGTCTTGTAGGAGAGACTGCAGACATACCAGAATTCCGCGCCGTCCAGCGTGGAGTGGCGGATTTCGTTGTAGGCGCGCTTGCGGATGACGTAGAGCTTGCGCTCGAACGCCATGCCGTCTGTCAGCGTCGCGCTTCGTCCGATGAACGCCTGTCTGATGAAAGGCTCGCAGGACCGGGCGGTGTCACCGAGGGATGAACTGTTGGTGGGCAGCGTGCGCCAGCCGAGAAAGGTCTGTCCTTCGGACTGAACAATCTGCTCGAAGCGTTCCTCGAGTTTGCGGCGGACCGTAGGGTTGCGCGGCAGAAAAACGAGCCCGCAGCCGTATTCTCCGGCGGCGGGCAGGACGATGCGCGTCTTATTGCACTCCTCCTGGAAAAAAGCATGCGGCATCTGCAGCAGCACGCCGGCTCCGTCACCCGTGTTGGGCTCGCTGCCGCTCGCACCGCGATGGTCGAGGTTTTTCAGCACCTGGATGGCCTGCTCCAGGATCTGGTGGGATGGGCGCCCCTTAATATCCACCACGAAGCCGACACCGCAGGCATCATGCTCAAACCAGGGATCGTAGAGGCCCTGCTTGGGCGGCGGACCCAATTGTGGCTGGCGCCGGCGGGTGGCGGTGCATTCACTTCTGTTCTGCATGTTAGGAGACTGCGTGAGGTTCAATTTCAGGCTGGATACAGCCAGTTCTCTGCCAACCAGAGCGGAATTCGCCAAAAAATCGCGTCAAAATGACGACTCTTCAGGTTAATGAAGGGATGGGACAGGGGATTCCAAAAAAAGGGGCCAGTCGCTCGCTGCGGGCCGGCCCCTAGGGGAAAATTTGGGAAACGAGTGATTTTGTCAGGGGCGGCCTGCTAGAAAAAGCGAATCGGTTTGGCGACAGGATTATCGTTCATCTCAGGCGAACAACCGGCATTAATGGGTTCCACTGCCGGCACTTCTGTCGGTTTCACCAGATCGTTTGCCAAAAGATAGTTTTCGACTTCCTCACCCGAGACGTCCGCGAGCATCACTCCGTCGATTTCGACGCAAGGGGAAAGGGGCTGCCCGGACTTGCGCACCATCTCCTCGTAGTTGGATTGCTGGTTGATGACATCGACGTCCTCGTAGTCGATATGGTATTTTCGCATAATAGCGCGTACCCCGTTCGACCAGCCACACGAAGGCTTGAGATATGCTCGAATCTTCATGCGGAGACGGTGTGCAGGTTTGCCTTTTGCGCAACTTATAGAAGTCGCTTTCCTGCAATCAAGAATAACGTAGGTTTTTAAAAGCCGGCCCCAGGAAAGAATGACCCGCCGGCCTGGGCTTGCACCGTTCGCCGCGCGGATGTCCTGGCATGAGATCGAGTGAAGTTACAACCGGATTGCCACTCATTTTACAACGTAAGCTGCAATTTGCAGGTGTGATATGAGATTCCGGCCTACGGCCCTCCTACTTACGGAAAACAAGTGAGGTTGCTTGCGGGGAGGTGGGGCGGATTACGCGGCATCGGTCTGCGGAGACAGCACGGTGGTTTTTCGCCTAGCTCCTGCCCGTTGCTCCCCCCAAGCTGCATCCATGGATTGGCTGATGACGGTCAGCGGTACTATCATTGTCGTGACTCTGATTGGCGTCGCCGTGGGGCGTTACCCGTGGTTGCACATGAACCGGGCAACGATCGCTCTCGTCGGCGCCATCCTCCTCGTCGCATTGGGCGTCCCGACCTTGGATCAGGCCTATCACGCCGTGGATTGGAACACGATCCTGCTCCTGTTCGGCATGATGATCCTGAATGCCAACCTGCGCCACGCCGGCTTTTTCCACCTGGTGACTTCGCACGTCGTGTGTTTTGCCCGCACGCCGCGCCGGCTGCTCGCGCTCGTCGTCCTCGTCTCCGGCATGCTGTCGGCGATTTTCCTCAACGACACCATCGCGCTCATGATGACGCCCATGGTGATCGACATGACACTGGCACTCGGACGCAATCCCCTGCCCTATCTTGTTGCGCTCGTCACCTCAGCTAATGTCGGTTCAGTCGCCACCATCATTGGTAATCCACAAAACATGCTCGTCGGCGTCTCCTCGGGCATCTCATTCGTGCAGTTCTTTCGTGAACTGGCGCCCATCGCCGCGATGGGACTTTTTGTGGTGTGGGGAGTGATCGTGGTCGTCTACCGCTCCGAGTACGCGCCGTTTGCTCTTCCCGCCGTCGCCCAGGTCACCGGCCACGAGGATCCATTGCTCCTGCGCAAAGCGATGTTCGCGACCGGCCTCATGCTGATCGCGCTCATCGCGGGCGCTCCCATCCCCCTCGCCGCCATGCTGGCTGCCGCCCTGCTGCTCATCTCGCGCCGGCAAAGGCCCGAGCGTGTTTTCCAGGAGATAGACTGGAGCCTCCTCGTGTTCTTCTCGTCGCTCTTCGTAGTCACTGGCGCCATTGAAGCATCCGGCATAGGCGACACGCTCTTCCTTTACCTCCAACCGCTGGCCAACGAAGGTCCGGCTCGCCTCGCCCTATCCTCCGTTGTGCTGAGCAACCTCGTTTCCAATGTGCCCGCGGTCATGCTGTTTCGCCCAGTCGTCCCGATGCTGGATAATCCCGAATCGGCCTGGCTGACGCTTGCCATGACCACCACTCTCGCCGGCAATCTCACGCTCCTCGGTTCGGTCGCAAACCTGATCGTGGCTGAGATTGCCCGTCAACGCGGCATCCACCTGTCGTTCGCCGAATACATGAAGGCCGGCACCGCCATCGCCGTCGTGACACTCGTACTCGGTGTCGCCTGGCTGACATGGTAGCCGGCACTTCCTGTTACGGGAAAATCCTCAATCTCCGCACTTGCGGGGATCGACACGTTGACACAGCGTGGGCGAACTTTTCCACACCAACCTTCCCCGATCCGATTGCGTCATGTCCAAGACCGCT
Organism: Opitutaceae bacterium; assembly: GCA_028691845.1. Taxonomy (GTDB): domain Bacteria; phylum Verrucomicrobiota; class Verrucomicrobiia; order Opitutales; family Opitutaceae; genus JAQUYL01. The sequence goes on along the minus strand of JAQUYL010000001.1, from coordinate 218,401 downwards.
GAAAAATCTTCCAAGGCCGCCGACTCCCGCGGCGCTCCCGCCGAAAAATCCGCCATCGCCGCGCGCGACAAGAACATCGAACTCGCCGTCTCCGCCATCACCAAGCAGTTCGGCGAAGGCTCGATCATGCGCCTGGGCAGCGCGACCAAGATGAAGGTTGAAACCATCTCGACCGGCTCGCTCGCCATCGACCTGGCGCTCGGCGTCGGCGGCCTGCCGCGCGGCCGCACGATCGAAATCTTCGGACCCGAGTCATCAGGCAAGACCACCTTCTGCTTGAGCGTCATCGCCGAGGCCCAGCGCCAAGGCGGGCTAGCCGCCTTCATCGACGTCGAGCACGCGCTCGATCCCAAATACGCCCGGGTTGTCGGCGTGAAACTTGACGACCTGCTCGTTTCGCAGCCCGACAGCGGCGAGGACGCGCTCAACATCACCGAGACTCTCATCCGCTCCAACTCCATCGACGTGATTGTCGTCGACTCCGTCGCCGCCCTTGTCTCCAAACAGGAACTCGACGGCCAGATGGGCGACGCCACCGTCGGCTCGCAGGCCCGCCTCATGAGCCAGGCCATGCGCCGCCTAACTGCCGTCGTCAGCAAGACCCAATGTGTGTGCATCTTCACGAACCAGATTCGCGAAAAAATCGGGGTCATGTTCGGCAATCCGGAAACCACCCCCGGCGGCCGCGCGTTGAAATTCTTCGCCTCCCTCCGCCTCGACATCCGCCGCAAAGACCAGCTTAAAACCCCTGACGGGAGGGTCATTGGCAACCGCGCCAAGATCAAGGTGGTGAAGAACAAGGTCGCACCGCCTTTCACCGAGTGCGAGTTCGACATCATGTACAACGAGGGCATCTCCCACACCGGTTCGCTCCTCGACCTTGGCCTCGAGCACAAGATTCTGGAAAAGAAGGGATCTTGGATTGCGTACAACGGGGAACTCGTCGGCCAGGGCCGCGAAGCCGCCAAGGACGCGATCAAGCAGAATCCCGCCCTCGCTGACAAGATCAAGACCGCTATCCTCGAGAAGGTGACTGTTACAGGCGGCGCGGAGATTGCCACCGGCGTGACAGTCGCGTAATTGCCCGGGGCCGCTTTTGCGCCGCATGCTTGGACGCGGAGGGGCGCTTCCGGTTCCGCAAAAATCCCGCGATCGGTGCCTGGGCTTTCTTTTCGCCTGGCGGGATGGACTCAAGCCGGCCTTGGTGAGACCGGCTCCAGTCACGCAGCTTGAAGGCAACACAAGATAGTCGAACGGGAAGCACTTCCGTTAAACACAGAGTGCCAAAGCCCAGATATCCAAGGCGCCTTGTTCCGACTATTTAGCCACTGTAGATTCCGTGTCGCGCGGGAAAGGGGGAACCAAGCAGCGCCTACGGAAACAGCCATTCGTGCCGCCAGCCTTCGCCTTCGCGTGTAAAACGCTGGCGGTCATGATGACGGAAAGGTCGCTGATGCCAGAATTCCAATGTGCGCGGGACCACGCGCAATCCCGACCAATGCCGTGGGCGCGGTACCGTGCCCACGGCGAAACGCAGCCCAGCCTTAGCCACAGCCTGTTCCAATTCGAAGCGCCCGGCCATCGGTCGCGATTGCTTTGAAGCCCATGCTCCAAGCTGGCTAAGCCTCGGGCGTGTAGCAAAATAGGCATCCGCCTCAGCCTCAGAAACTGGTTCAACCCGGCCAGAGATCCGCACCTGCCGCTCCATTACCGGCCAGTGAAAACAAAGTTCTGCCTGGGGATTGACCCGGAGATCAGCGACCTTGGGGCTCTCCAGATTCGTATAAAAAACGAATCCGCGCGCATCGGCCTGCTTGAGCAAAACCATGCGTACGGCCGGACGGCCTGTGGCATCAGCCGTCGCCAGCGCCACTGCTGTGGCGTCGCTCGTTTCCCGGGCCCGAGCCTCGGCGAACCATTCCAAGAACAAAGCAATCGGATCCATTATGCTCACGATGTCTAGGCTGCCATAAAGTTTACGCAATCTCTGCGTCATTGTTGGCGAAAGCCGCGCATGGCTTGCGGGCAGGAGTGAATTTTCCCCTTTGCCTTCGGAGCCACGTTCGCTTGCGTGTGGCAAATGTCTTTGTCGGCTGACACTATTGCAGCACTTGCGACACCGGTCGGCACCTCCGCCATTGCCGTGGTGAGGGCCAGCGGACCACAGGCGGCGCAGTTTGCCCTAGCGATTTTCGGCGAGGCTCCCCTGCCCCGCCAGGTCCGTCATGCGGATTATCGCGACGTGAGCGGACAACTGCTGGATGACATCTTGTTCACTTTTTTTGCGGCCCCCCACTCTTATACCGGAGAGGATACGCTCGAAATTTCAAGTCACGGGAATCCTTTCATTGCCCAAAAAATCCTCAAGGATCTATATACTCGAGGCTGCCGGCCGGCGGAGGCTGGTGAATTCACCAAACGGGCCTTCCTAAACGGTCACATGGACTTAAGTCAGGCGGAGGCCGTCATGGACCTAATCCATGCCCGCAGTGAACGCGCACTGATGGCCGCCAACCAGCAACTGCGCGGCTCCCTCGGCCGTCATGTGCAGCAGCTGATTGATCGCCTATTGAAGGTTATCGCCCATATCGAGGCCTACATCGATTTTCCCGAGGAAGATCTGCCCCCGCAAAGCCGCGCGGCTCTTCTCGAAGATATTGAGCTACTATCCTCCGGTACCGGCCGGTTGCTCGCGACTAGCCATTATGGGGAGCTGCTGCGCGATGGAATCAAAACCGTGATTCTCGGGGAAACAAATGCCGGCAAGAGCAGTGTGCTCAATCGTTTGGTCGGCCGAGAACGTGCGCTGGTAAGTCCGGAACCCGGCACCACGCGCGACTACCTTGAAGAACTCATTGCCGCCGGTCCGCATTGCCTGCGCCTGATCGATACCGCCGGACTGAACCCAAATCCCACTCCTCTCGAGCGCCGGGGCCTGGCCAAAACCTTCGAGCAGGCCGACAAAGCGGACCTATTCCTCTGGGTCATTGATTCAACCCGGCCATTTTCTCCTCTACCTCAGGAGCTAGCGACACGCATGACTGCGGCCAACACCATCGCTGTATTCAATAAAATCGATCTGGCCCAAATCGGACAGATGAAGCTGCCGCAGCCATTTGTGTCTGTGCATGCCTCGGCTTTGACCGGGGCCGGTTTTGACGCACTTGAAGCAGCAATCTTGAGTACTGCGGAAGCCTTCCGGGTTGAGACGGGGGATGAAATCCTGGCAATTAATGCACGCCATGCCCATGCATTGGACCAGGCTAATCACGCGCTTAGCGAAACACAGCTAAAATTAATGAAATCTTGCGATATTGAGCTTATTGCCAGCGACTTAAGATATGCTCTTGATGCTCTGGGCGAGATAGCCGGGAAAATTGACAATGACCGTGTGCTTGATATAATATTTTCAACCTTTTGCATTGGCAAATAACAAGTCATCGAAGTATTATATTTCGACATTGAATCGCCAACCAACTTCTTGCTCGATCAACGGTCGATTTATATCCTATATCACTGATAGCAAGTGACATTTAGAGCCGAACCTTATGATGTAATTGTTTGCGGCGCCGGGCATGCCGGGGTCGAAGCATGTTTGGCGTCCACGCGCATTGGGGCCTCCACCCTACTTTTGACTGGCAACATCGACACAATCGCTCAGATGAGTTGTAATCCCGCGATTGGAGGCTTGGCCAAGGGGCAGCTTGTTCGCGAGATCGATGCACTCGGTGGAGAGATGGCCATAAATACTGATGTCACTGGAATTCAGTTTCGACTTCTTAATGAATCAAGAGGTCCGGCCGTCCAGTCTCCGCGCGCGCAATGTGACAAAAAGGCTTACCAGTTCCGTCTCAAACACACATTGGAATTACAACCCCGTCTGCAAATATTCCAAGCTACAGTAACCGGCCTGATTTATAAAGAAGGGAAAGTCATTGGTTGCCGGACAAATCTCGATATCGAATTTTTCGGCCGATCCGTCATCATCACCACGGGTACATTTTTGCGTGGGCTGATGCATGTTGGCCAGAACAAGAATGAGGGCGGTCGACTGGGTGATTTCAGCGCGAAGACGTTATCCGGCAGCCTATTGTATGCGGGCATTGAATTGCAGCGATTGAAAACCGGAACCCCACCCCGGATATTGGGCAGAAGTATCAATTTTAGTAGTTTGCAGGAACAAAAAGGTGATGCCAAACCAACTTTATTCGCCTTCTATGACACGCGTGATCAGGAGGATTTGTTCCACGTGGAACATACAGGTGAGCGTCGCATCGGTTGGCTTCCGGGGACCGAACAGGCATCCTGCTGGATGACTTATACCACGCGAGAATCCGAAAAGATCGTTCGGGACAATCTGCACAAATCAGCGATGTATTCCGGTGAGATTGCAGGTATTGGTCCCCGATATTGCCCGAGCATCGAGGATAAATTCGTCCGATTTGCCGACAAGGAGCGCCATCTGTTATTTCTGGAACCTGAAGGCCGCAGCACAAACGAATACTATATCAACGGACTCTCCACGAGTCTGCCGATCGACGTGCAGGTGCAACTGGTTCATACCATCCCAGGCCTGGAAAAGGCCATCCTGCTTCGCCCCGCCTATGCAGTCGAATATGACTTTGCTCCGCCGACTCAACTCTTCCCGTGGCTTGAGTCGCGAATAATCGAAAACCTATTCTTTGCCGGACAAATCAATGGAACTTCTGGCTACGAGGAAGCCGCAGGGCAGGGGATAGTGGCTGGAACGAACGCCGGATTAAAGGCGAAGGGAGACAAACCCATGATCGTAGCGAGGCATGAAGGCTATATTGGCGTACTTATTGACGACTTAGTCACAAAGGGAACCACCGAGCCATATCGCATGTTCACCAGCCGGGCAGAATACAGGCTTCTCTTTAATCATGGTAGTGCTGAACTGCGTTTATTTGAGCATGCTGATAGATTCAATCTTCTGTCCAAGAGCCGTTTAAAAAGGATTAAGGATAAAATAGATCGTATCGATAAATGGGAAAAACTTTTTGAGGAAGAAAAGGGAGATGGGAAAAACTGGGGCGACTTAATTCGCAAGGAGAAGGATAAGGCCCCTTTCCCTCACGGGTTCCTCACAGAAACTCAAGAGGTACGTGATGAGGTCCTTTACCGAGTCACTTATCGCGGTTATCGCACCAGGGAACTGCGGCAAATCGAGAAACTAAAGCAGATAGAAAAAATCAAAATCCCCGATGGTATCGATTTTCTTTCGATTCCAGGCTTGCGAAAAGAAAGCGCTCAAAAACTCGATCGCATGCGCCCCTCTTCATTGGGCCAAGCAAGTCGAATTAGCGGCGTGAATCCAGCCGATATCAGCATACTCATGGTCCTGATAGAAGCCCAACGGCGAGAAATGCAGCGACCCGGGCAAACCCTCCCGGAGCAGTAGTAGTGGAGGAGGCGGAAGAAGTGGCGGCACGCTGTTTACTGTTAATTTCTCGCAACAAAGATAATTTTTCTGGAAAGACCTGCAATGCACAATAGTCGCGCTTGATGGAGACGTCTTAAAAGAAAACTCTTGTCATTGATGACGAGCCGGATGTGACCGGACTGGTAGCCTACCACCTCAAGACAAAGGGATCCCAAGTCGAAACACTCTACGACCCGACAGGAAGTATCTCCTTTGCGCGAAACTACTCCCCGGCCCCGGATCAAATCTTATTAGACATAATGTTGCATATCTATCCAGCATCCGATATTGTCGCATGTTGCTTTCATCTATTGTTTTATATAATTCCTCTGTCGTTTTACTGACCGCAAAAATCAAGAGAGCGACCGCATTCAAGGTTTTGAAACTGGAGCTGACGATCATTTATGCAAACCATTCATTCCTAGAGAATTTGCAGTTCGGATTGAATTAATTCTCCGGCGAATAGCGGATCCGTGTGTGTCAAAAACAGCCTGAATTCAAATCGGTGACATCGTCCTGGATAGCGTAGTGCACTCGGTATCCGTTCATGGACAGCTCATTGTGAATCCTCACCAACCGAATTCAAACTCCTCCGGCTTTTGACGGAGCGCCAAGGGTTGGTCCAAACCCGCGATCATCTGCTGGTCAATGTCTGGAATTATTCCACGGAAATCGAGACTCGCACCATCGATACCCATATTCGCCGTCTCAGTGAAAAAACCTGGCTCCGAAGCCGACTGGATCGGAACCATTAGAGGAGTAGGGTATCGCTTCGCCGAAAAAAGGCCCTCCCAAATCCGATGATCCCACTTGTCCTAGCAGCCAACATTCTAGCACCCTCGGTTATGCTGTACAAACCTGTGGGACTTGCGCCGTACACATAGTGGTCTGACTGGAGCAGTCCAACAGATCCAACCCTACCTGCAGTAGAAATCAGTCCGGTCAGTTCGATGGACCGCTGGCCGCAGCTAACCACCGCAGAAATGCGCTTCTTGCCGAAAACAACTCCCTCCGACAACAGCATTCCGACCAACTCGCCCAACTCGAAGCCACGCTGGGCAATCTTGCGAAGCGGTGCTCATTGTCGATGAGAGCAACTACATCCGTCTCGCCAATCGTGTGCTTCGCGACATCTTTCCCAGCGCGCAACCTGGCCAATCTTCGCCTCGAACTCGTTGTCCGTAGCACGGTTTTTCACGAATATGTCAGAGCTACCCGTGAAGGGCCACCCACCTCCCGGCGGGAGTTCGTAATCGAAGACGGCACGAAAGGGGCTCTTTGGCTTGATGTTTCGGGTACTACGATTCCCTCACCCGACGGGCAGGGACGCTGGCCCCCTCTTCGTGTTGCAGGATGTGACCCATCAGAAAAAACTCGAAGCCCTGCGAAAAGATTTTGTGGCTAACGCGTCGCACGAATTACGCACACCGCACAGTATCATCAAGGGATATGTCGAGACACTCGTGGACAACCATCGCAGCGTGCCTGCGGAAGATCGTGAACGTTTTCTAAAGACGATCCAACGCCATAGTCGGCACATGAACACGGGGATCGAGGACCTTATCCAGCTTTCGCGACTGGAGTCCGCCGCTCCCGGAGTGCGTGTCCAGACCGTGCACCTGCTCAGGTTGATCCCTGCTGTCGTCGAAGATTCCCTGCAGCGCCCCGCCACAGAAGGGTACGTGATCAACCTGAAGATTGCTCCTGAAGCCAGCAATCTCAGCGCTGATCCAGCCAGACTTGTCCAAGTGTTTAATATTTTGTCCGCCATAGTCTTAGAACACATCCCCTGGCGGTAACGTCGAGATCAGTGCGGTGCTACGGGAGAACGTGTTGGAAATCTGCGTGCGCGACAACGGCCCCCGAAATCCCACCGAAGACCTGCCGCACCTTTTCGAACGCTTCTACCGCGTAGACAGAGCCGCCCCCGTGAAAGCGGTGGCGCCGGCTTCGGCATTGTGAAGCACATTGTGCAACTGCATGGCGGGTGGACCTAGATTGAAAGCGGGCAGGGCAGGGGAACTGCGACCTTTCCCCATACTCCCTTGCGCCCCAAGGGGGGCGGCATCCGACCGCGCCGTAGTTTGCATATTGCGCGCTTCAGGATTGCCGGCGCCGCCGGACGCCGCCCGAATCGGCCCCGTGGATTTCAAACCGGATTTTCTCACTCGCATTGCGACGCGTCGTGCCGCCCTCCGGGCCGAACTGGCCGCCTTGCTGCCCGCGCCGCGCGCCATCGTGTGGGAAATTGGATGCGGACATGGACATTTTCTGGTGCGATACGCGGAGTCGTTTCCGCATAAATTCTGCGTCGGCGTAGATCTCCGTCTTGAACGTCTGAAAAAAAGCGACCGCAAGCGCGACCGGGCCCGGCTCGCCAACTGTCATTTCGTGCGCGCCGAGGCCCGGGAGTTTCTCAACGCCCTGCCGCAAGGTGTCACGTTCGCGGAAATCTGGGTGCTATTCCCCGATCCCTGGCCTAAAAAACGTCATCATAAAAACCGCCTGCTGCAGGCGGAATTTTTCGAGGCGCTGGCTGCGAGGGCAGGGGAGGGGGCACCTCTTTTCTTCCGAACCGACCATACGGAGTATTTTCACGAGGTTGAGTTCACCTTGCGCCATCTCGCCGCCTGGCGCTCCGTTCCCGGCACGCCCTGGCCGCTGGAACAGACCACCGTCTTCCAAGAACGCGCACCGCGCTACTACTCGCTGGTCGCGGTCAGGACATCACATCCAGCCAGACCAGTAGAAATAGTTGCACCAGGCCTGCCGCCACCACCAACACCCACATGACCTGGAACAGGTAATCGTGGGCGAGCTTGCGTTCGCCATTCGGGCGCCGCGGCGGCTCCGTCCGCACCAGCAGTTCGTGAATGGCCTCGGGTCTGTCCATACCCATTCCAGCATCCGGGCGGGGCTGCCATTGGCAAGCCCCTATCCCATTAGTCCGTTGCTTCCCGTTATTATTCCCAAACTAATGGCCATAAGGAAACGTATTTCAAGGGTTGACGCATGCCATGGCCGCCCTACCAATTACCCTTTTTATAACGCCTAAACTCTTCGTTTCCTCGATGTTCCTGCCCCGACGCATCTCCGGACTCGCCCTCGCCGCCCTGGTCGCTTATGCCACAACGGCGGTTGCCAGCGAAGGGGGCGTGCCTCCCTCGGCGGAAGTGCTGATCCCTCTGGGGCAAAACGCAGCCGGACATGCTTGGGGCATCACCAACAGCATGGTCACCGGCTGGGTCATTTCTGCTTTTGCCGCCGCTCTCGTGCTCTGGCTTGTCGGCAAACCATCCATTCTTCCCTCGCGTGGCCAGGCCGTGGTCGAGGCGCTGATTGAGTCGCTGCGCGGTTTGTTCGAGCCGATCGTCGGCAAAAAAGCCTTCCCGGCCTCCTTTCCCCTTCTGGTCACGCTTTTCATCTTCATCCTCGTCCATAATTGGATGGGCCTGATTCCAGGCGTCGGCACGATCGGCTGGGGGCATGATCTCGATGGTCATTTCATCATTACCCGGCCGCTCATCCGGCCGCATAACTCGGATTTTAACGGGACGATAGCGCTCGCCCTGATCTCGTTTGGCGCCTGGGCCATCATCATTCTCAAGTATGCCGGACCGAAATTTATCTACTGGGATCTCTTCGGCAACAAAGCCGACAAGAAGGAGACTCCCGGTTGGCTCTACCCGATCCTCTCGCTGATCTTCTTCATCGTCGGGTTCGTCGAGGTGTTCTCGATCTGCATCCGCCCATTCACCCTCTCCGTCCGTCTCTTTGGCAATATTTTTGGCGGGGAGAACCTCCTGCACGGCACCCACTTTTTCTTCATTTTTTACTTCATGGAGCTGCTGGTCGGCCTGATTCAGACGATCGTATTCACCCTCCTCTCTTCCGTCTACATCGGTCTCATCTGCAACCACGGAGACGACCACGAACCCGAGAGCGGACACGCCGCTGCCACCCATCACTGACGAATTTGCCGCCGGGACCGTGCCCTGAGCGCGGACGACGGCTCTCCCGCAAAAAAACAACCAACAAAATCATGTTCACCATCCTCGCTGAAATCCAAGGCAACATCACCAGCGCAATCGGCCTGTTCGGCGCCGCCATCGGCGTCGGTCTCATCGGTCTCAAAGCCGCCGAAGCCGTCGGCCGCAATCCCGGCGCCTCCGGCAAGATCCTCGTGCAGGCCATCCTCGGTATGGCCCTCGCCGAAGGGCTCGGCATCCTCGCCCTGTTTCTCGCGAAATAATCACCTTAACCTCAACTCGCGGCCCGGTCTCACGCCGAGCCGCCCATCCCTTTCCCCTCATGTCGCTGCCTCTCTTGCTCGCTGCCGCCGAGGCCCATGCCGCTGAACCCGGCCTGGTGGAGAAGTTCGGCCTCGATTGGAAATACATCCTCATCCAGGCTTTTGGCTTTCTAGTTGTCGCAGCCGTCCTGTATCGCTTCGGCATCAAGCCGACGATCACGGCGATGGATGAGCGCGCCCACAAGATCGACGCCGGCTTGAAATACGCCGAGGAGATGAAGGCCAAGCTCGATGCCTCCCGGCAGGAGAGCGCGAAGATCCTCAGGACCGCGCAGCAGGAAGCCCAGAAAGTTGTCGATGAAGCGCGCAAGATCGCGAAGGAGTCCGCGGACAAGCAGCACAAGGATGCGACCGATCAGGCGAACGCCCTGCTCGCCAAGGCACAGCAGGCCATGGAACTCGAGCGCAGGAAAATACTCGAAGAAGCCCGCGGTGAAATCGCCCGGCTCGTGGTCGCCACGACCGAGCGTGTCCTCGCCAAGAAACTCACCGAGGCCGACCGCGCTTCCTACAATGAATCGGCCGCCCGTGAGATCACGGTAATCTGATTTCTCGACCCCGGTTTCCAGCCGCTCTTCGATGGCCGCCAACAAAAAAACCAAACTCCTCGCCCGGCAGCTCCTCGCGCTAAGCTTGGCCGACGGCTTGGTGTCCCCCGAGCGTGTGGGTGGAGTGCTCGCCTACCTCGAGAAGAACCCGCCCCGGAACTACGCGTCGGTGCTCCGGCAGTATCAATTGCTCATCGCCCGTGAACTCGCGAAGAGCCGCGCGATCGTCGAACATGCCGGCCCCCTTTCAGATTCCGCCCTGCGCAGCCTTGAGGCCGCCCTGTCGGAAAAATTCCAGCGTCCCATCCGTGTGACCGCGCAGCCCTCTGCGGCGCTGCTCGCCGGCGTCCGCGTACGTCTCGGCGACAATGTCTACGAATCCTCCGTCGCCGGCCAGCTCGCCGCCCTGGCGGCCGCCGTCTAACCCCGCCTCCCGCCTTCCCGAACCTCGACCTCAATTTTTCCGAGATGAGCACCGTCATCGAACAAATCGAACAACAGATCGCCAGACTCTCCTCCAAGGCGGTAAAGAAGAATACCGGCGTCATCCGCTCCGTCGCCGACGGCGTCGCCAAAGTCGACGGCCTCTCCGACGTGATGTACAATGAGATGGTCCAGTTTCCCGGCGACGCCATCGGCATCGCGCTGAACCTCGAAGAGGACGAAGTCGGCTGCGTCGTGCTCGGCGATGTTGCCCAGCTTAAGGAAGGGGACGAAGTGTTCACCACGGGCAAGCTTCTCTCGGTGCCCGTCGGCAAGGCCCTCCTCGGCCGCGTGGTCGACGCCTTGGGCCGACCCGTCGATGGCAAGGGCCCCATCGACACCCAGGAATTCTATCCGGTCGAAAAGATCGCCCCCGGCATTATCGTCCGCAAATCGGTGTCGCAGCCCGTGCTTACGGGCATCATGGCCATCGACTCGATGATCCCAATCGGCCGCGGCCAGCGCGAACTCATCATCGGCGACCGCGGCACCGGCAAAACCACCATCGCAATCGACACGATCATTAACCAGGCCCGCATGAACAAGCAGGGCCTCGCCGCCGGCGATCCGAATTTCCGCCCGCTTTATTCCATCTACGTAGCGGTCGGCCAGAAGAATTCCACCATCGCCCGCACCATCGCCTCCCTCGAGGCCGCGGGCGCACTCGAATACTGCGTCATCGTCTGCGCCCCGGCCGCCGACAATCCCGCCAACCAATACCTCGCGCCTTTCTCCGGCACCTCCATCGGCGAGTGGTTCATGGAAAACGGCATGGATGCGCTTATCGTATACGATGATCTCTCGAAGCACGCCGTCGCCTACCGCCAGATTTCGCTCATCCTCAAGCGCCCCTCCGGTCGCGAGGCCTATCCCGGCGATGTGTTTTACCTGCACTCGCGCCTGCTGGAACGCAGCGCGCGTCTCGCCGGCAAGGGCTCCCTCACCGGTCTGCCCATCATCGAGACACAGGCGGGGGACGTCTCGGCCTACATCCCGACGAACGTCATTTCGATCACCGACGGCCAGATCTTCCTCGAAACCGATCTCTTCAACCAGGGCATCCGACCCGCCGTGTCCGTCGGTCTCTCTGTCTCCCGCGTCGGTTCCGCCGCGCAGCTCAAGATGACCAAGCAGGTCGCGGGCAAGTTGAAGGGGGAACTCGCCCAATTCCGTGAACTCGCCGCCTTCGCCCAGTTCGGTTCCGACCTCGACGCCAAGACCAAGGCCCAACTCGATCGCGGCTCGCGCATCGTCGAACTCTTCAAGCAACCGCAACTCAACCCGGTCGCGATCGAACTTCAGGCCGCTGTCCTGTGGGCGATGCAGAACAATTATTTCGATCCGATCGATGTAAAGAAGGTCGTCGATGCCGCCAACCACCTGAAGGGCTTTCTCACCTCGCGGAAGGCCGCGCTGCTCGACACCATGCGTAAGAAAGCCGCCCTCGACGACGTCCTTAACGCCGAACTCAGGACGGCGTGCGAAGAATGGAAGGGCACCTTTACCAGCTGAGTCCGGCCGCTGCCGTCTCCTGCAACCGGCCTCCTGACTTTTTTCCGTAATGGCTTCAACCCGCGACATCCGCCGCCGCATCAAGTCGGTCAAAAACACCCGCCAGATCACCAAGGCGATGGAGTTGGTGGCGGCGTCGAAGATGAAGAAGGCGCAGCAGGCGGCGCTCGCCGGTCGGCCTTATGCGGAACTCATGACCGACATGCTCGCCGCCCTCGCCGATCGCGTGGATGCGTCGAAGCACCCCTTCCTTGCCACCCGCCCGATCATCACGCGCGGCATTCTGCTCATCACGACTGACAAGGGGCTCTGCGGCCCTCTCAACAGCAACCTTTTCAAACTGATCACCGAGATCAGGGAGCCGGCGAAATACGTCGCCATCGGCCGCAAGGGCGCGCAATTCCTCGCCCGCACCCGGCGCGATCTGCTGGCCGACTTCACCATCAGCGATCGCGTGCCGTTCGCGCAGGTGAAGCAGGTCGCCGAGTTCATGGTGAAGCAATACCTCGATGGAGTGTTCGACACCGTCGAGATCCTTTGGCCACACTTTCGGAACACGCTCGTGCAGATCCCCGCGCAACTGCCTCTGTTGCCCCTGGCCAGCCTGCAGCGCACCGTCGACGATCTGCGCGCGCAGGCCGGCATCCCGGCCGCCCGCCGCGACAACCGTGAGATTCTTTTTGAACCCAACCCCGAAGTGGTGCTCAACGCGCTCCTCCCTCTCTACATCAACCGCGAGGTCTACGCCCATCTGCTCGATGCCAAGGCCTCCGAGCACAGCGCCCGCATGGTTGCGATGAAGACCGCCAAGGACAACGCCACCAAGCTTCTCGACGACCTGACCCTCGAGTACAACAAGGCCCGCCAGGCAGGCATCACCGCCGAAATTCTCGAAATCGCCGCAGCGCAGTTTGCGTCGCAGCAATAAACCCTCCCCCCTTGCGCCTCCCTTCCAAGTCATGAGCAACACTGGCAAGATCGCCCAAATCATCGGCCCTGTGGTCGACGTGCAATTCGCGGATAAGCAGATCCCGCCTATTTACCAGGCGCTCACCGTTGAGTTCACCGTTTCTGGCAAACAGGAAAAGCTGACGCTCGAAGTTCAGCAGCACCTCGGCGAAGGCCTCGTGCGCTCCATCGCCATGTCTTCCTCCGAGGGTCTGGTGCGGGGCGCAACCGTCGTCGACACCGGCGCGCCGATCACGGTACCGGTCGGCGAGGGCGTGCTCGGCCGCATTTTCAACGTCACGGGCGATCCCGTGGACAACAAGGGCACTGTCCCGCATCAGAAGCGTTACCCGATTCACCGCCCGGCCCCGTCGCTCGTCGATCAGGACGTCAAATCGACCATCCTCGAAACCGGCATCAAGGTCATCGATCTCATCTGCCCTTTCGTGAAGGGCGGCAAGGTCGGCGCATTCGGCGGCGCGGGCGTCGGCAAGACGGTCGTGATCATGGAGCTCATCAACAATATCGCCAAGGCCCATGGCGGCTACTCCGTATTCGCCGGGGTCGGCGAGCGCTCCCGCGAAGGCAACGACTTGTACCACGAAATGTCCGAATCGAAGGTCATCGTGCAGGAGGACATCGCCAAGTCGAAGGTCGCCCTCGTGTACGGCCAGATGAACGAACCGCCGGGGGCCCGCCTTCGCGTCGGCCTCTCCGCTCTCGCCATGGCTGAGTATTTCCGCGACGAGAAGAATCAGGACGTGCTGCTCTTCATCGACAACATTTTCCGTTTCTCGCAGGCAGGTTCCGAAGTATCCGCTCTGCTCGGCCGATCCCCCTCAGCGGTCGGTTACCAGCCAACGCTCGCCAACGAAATGGGGCTCCTCCAGGAGCGCATCACCTCGACCAAGAAGGGCTCTGTCACTTCCTTCCAGGCCGTCTATGTGCCCGCTGACGACCTCACCGACCCGGCCCCCGCCAACACCTTCGCGCACCTTGACTCCACCATCGTGCTCGAGCGTGCCATCGCCGAACTCGGCATCTACCCGGCAGTCGATCCGCTCGCCTCAACTTCGAAGGCCTTGCAGGCAGATGTGGTCGGAGCGGAGCACTATGAGGTCGCCCGCACAGTCCAGCGCGTGCTCCAGCGCTACAAGGATCTGCAGGACATCATCGCCATTCTTGGGCTCGATGAACTTTCACCCGAAGACAAGCTCACCGTCTACCGCGCACGCAAGATTCAACGCTTCCTCTCCCAGCCATTCACGGTGGCGGAAGTCTTTACCGGCACACCGGGCAAATACGTTCCGGTCAAGGACACCATCCGTGGATTCAAGATGATCCTCGACGGCCAGCTCGACGATGTTTCTGAGGCCGACTTCTACATGAAGGGCGGCATCGACGAGGTGCTCGCCACCGCCGGAAAGAAATAAACCATGCCGCTAACGCTCGAAATCGTCACCCCTGAGGCCCGCGTTTATTCCGACACGGTCGACTCTGTCGTCATTCCGACAGGGACAGGCGAGATTGGCGTGTTGCCCGGCCATATTCCGCTGGTCACCCAGGTCGACCACGGCGAGCTGCGAGCCTCGAAGGGCAACCAAACCCAGTTTCTTGCCGTTGGTGGCGGATTTGCCCAGATTGACGGCGACTGCGTACGGGTTCTGGCTGAGTGGGCCATTCGCGAGGAAAGCATCGATGAGGCAACCGTCCAGAAGGCAATTCATCGAGCTGAAGAGGATCTTCGGGCCAAGCATGATCTGGAACCTTCCGAAATTGAACGCCTTGAAGCTTTGCTTCGTTTTTCGGTTGCCCAGCTGGAAGTCAAACGGCGCCGGAAATAAGCAGTTCGGTCTCTCCTGGAACTAATGTGCTGCAAGTCGTTCTATTGTTGGCAACTACAACATTGAATCGCTTTGTTTTCCAGAAAGAGTTGCCAAAATGGGTTTTTTCACCTTTCTGATAACGAGTCTCAATCCCTATCGTGCCGGCCTCTCTCAAGAACCTTCAGCCACTCTGCCAACTGCCCGCTGGCGCAACCGGTCGTGTGCATGAATTGAGAGGAACCGCCGACTTTTGCCAGAGGGTGCGCGAAATGGGCTTCGGCGAAACTGCCCTCGTCAAAAAAATTTCGGGCCGCAGTACAGTCCTTTGTCAGGTCCGCGCTGCCCGCATCGCCCTGAATCACAGTGCGGCCATGAACATCCTGGTGGAACGGTTGCCGGCACCCGCGGGGAAGAACCGGATCCAGCAGTGTCCTGCGGCCAGACAGGATCCGAGGTAACCAGCCCTCACCTCCGCGCCCTGATCGTGCAGGAATTGAAGCAGACCCAACCTTAGAAGCTGCCGCGCCATGGTCACGCCGACGAAATCACCTTTCGCCGACCATACGCCGGTCTACGCCCTTGTCGGCAATCCCAATTGCGGCAAAAGCACTGTCTTCAACGCACTCACCGGCCTGAAGGAAAAGGTCGGCAACTATCCCGGGGTCACTGTGGAGAAAAAGATCGGCGGGACCTATTCGCAGCATGGCAAGCCGATCAAAATCATCGATCTTCCGGGCGCTTACTCGCTGGCTGCACATTCCCCGGATGAAGCCGTGCTGCGCGATGTGCTGCTTGGACGCCGTGCCGACACCCCTCAGCCCGATCGCATCATTTGCATCGTCGATGCCTCGAATCTCGAACGAGGCCTGTACCTGGTGCACCAGATCCTCGATCTCGGCCGGCCGGTCATTGTGGTCTTGAACATGCTGGATCGGGCCGCCAAAGCCGGCATCACCATTCGCGTCGCGGGTCTGGAAAAGGAACTCGGCACCATCGTCATCCCCTGTGAGGCCGCAAACGGCAAGGGAATCATAGAACTCCGGCTCGCAATGAGCCGGCCCGATCTGCCGCTGGCGCGCCATAGCTGGGACATCCCGGCTCCCGTCGCACCGGCGGTTGCCGAACTCTCTGCCTCCCTGATCGAAAACGACGGGCGGTCACCGCTCATTGCACGCGCAGAGGCGCTGCTGCTCCTCACCGATCAAGACTCTGTACGCGTGGCCGGATCGGTCCCGTTGAACTCCCGCACCACCTACATCCTCCGGGCCTGGCACCAACGCTGGCAACAGGATGGCGTCGACTGGGCCGCAGCGTTGGTCAGCAGCCGATACGAAGCCATTGGCCGCATCTGCGCTGGGACGGTGCAGCACAGTTCCGTCACCGGTTCTACTGTCTCCGATCGCCTTGATGCCGTCGCGGTCCATCCCGTCTGGGGTTGGCTCGTGTTCGGCACGGTAATGACCGCGCTCTTTCTGTCGATTTTCACCCTCGCGGAATATCCGATGAACTGGATCGACATGCACGTCGCCGCCCTGGCCGGCTGGTTCAAGCATATCATTCCTCCGGGCGACCTGCGTGATCTAATCACCGATGGCGGCATTCCCGGGGTCGGCGGGGTGCTCGTGTTCCTGCCGCAGATTCTGATTCTTTTTTTCTTTATCGGTCTGCTTGAAAGCACCGGCTACATGGCCCGGGCCGCATTCCTGATGGACCGTTTCATGGCCCGGGTCGGACTGAGCGGCAAATCCTTCATTCCTCTCCTCAGTTCCTATGCATGCGCCATCCCGGGCATCATGGCCACACGCACGATCCAGGAACCCAAGGACCGGCTCGTCACTATTCTCGTCGCCCCTTTGATGAGCTGCTCGGCGCGGCTGCCCGTTTACCTGCTGATGATTGCCGCACTTCTGCCAGGAGACCGGGTGCCGGTGATCACCAAGGCCGGCATCATGCTTCTCATGTATGCCTTGGGAACACTGGGCGCGTTTGGGTTTGCCTGGCTCTTCAAGCGCACGCTGTTCAAGGGCGCCCCTCCGCTGATGATCCTCGAGCTGCCCCCCTATCACATGCCGCGATTCAAAGAGGTCGTCGAGCAGATGATCGAGCGCGCCTGGTCGTTTCTTCGAAATGCCGGCACGATAATTCTCGGCTTCAGCATCGTGCTCTGGGCTCTGACCACCTATCCCAGGCATCCCGATCCGATCGCGGCGCCCAGCGCGAAGATCGCGTACAGTCTCGCCGGCCGGGTCGGTCACCTGCTCGAGCCGGCGATCAAGCCGCTGGGCTTCGACTGGCGCATAGGCATCGGCATCGTCAGTTCATTCGCCGCCCGGGAGGTATTCGTCAGCTCGACCGCCGTCGTTTTTAACGTCGAAAACCATGGCGGAGGCAAACGGGCGGACCAGGCGCCATTGCGGCGGGCCCTGGCCGACGCCACCTGGCCCGACGGCACCCGGCTCTTCACCCCGCTCGTTTGCTTCACCCTGATGATCTATTATGTTTTCGCCATGCAATGCATGAGCACGGTCGCTATTGTGCAGCGCGAGACCAAGTCCTGGCGCTGGCCGCTCTTTCAGCTCGCCTACATGACCGGAACGGCGTGGCTCGTGTGCTTTGCAGTTTACCACCTCGGTCGCGCCCTGGGTTTCTAGAACAAGGGGAAAAGGCTGAGGACTATGGAAAGCTAAACCCTACTTCCACGCTGTCGAAAGCGACTTCCCTTCTCTTGCCTCCTACCATGTCTTCTTCCCTCCAAACCCTCATCGCCTGGTCGATCGTGTCTTGTGCCGCGATCTTACTGATTCGTTTTTTATTCAAGCAACACCGTCAGCCGGGCTGCGGCAGCACCGGTTGCGGTGCCGTCAGTCCCGAAATCAAAAAACTACAGGCCAATTTGCGCGACAAGCGCGACCGGGTGTGACCATGCTTTCAGTTGAGTTCCGGTGGAGCCACGCGTAGTTTGTTCCCTATGAAAGCCGCCGTCTTTGCTGCAATCAGGCAACCCTTGGTCATCCAAAGCGTCGCTGATCCCGTCGCCGCATCCGGCCAGGCCGTGGTCCGGCTGGAGGCCGCAGCGCTCAATCATCGCGACCTCTGGATCCAGCAGGGCCTCTACGCCGGCATCAAGGTGCCCATCGTCCTCGGATCCGACGGGGCCGGTCGTGTAACAGCGGTTGGCTCGCCTGTCGATGCCGCCTGGATCGACCGGGAAGTCATCATCAATCCCAGCCTCGACTGGGGTGTGGATCCCCGCGCTCAAGGGCCGAACTTCCGCATTCTCGGCTTGCCCGACAACGGAACGTTCGCGGAACAGATCGTCATTCCCGTTGCCAACCTCGCTCCGAAACCCGCCCACCTTTCCTGGGAGCAGGCCGCCGCCCTGCCGCTCGCCGGGCTCACCGCATTCCGGGCACTGATTACGCGCGCCCAGCTCCGGGCGGGCGAACGGGTGCTTCTTACCGGCATCGGTGGCGGCGTCGCCCTTTTCACCCTCCAGTTCGCGCTCGCGGCGGGTGCGACCGTGTGGGTCACCTCCAGTTCACCCGAGAAAATCCAACGCGCCAGGGCGCTGGGCGCGGCAGGCGGCGTCAATTACCGCGATGCCAACTGGGCCGAACAGTTGCAGCAGCAGGCCGGCGCGTTCGATGTCATCATCGACAACGCCGGCGGCGAAGGATTCGCCCGGCTCATCGAGCTGGCCCACCCCGGCGGGCGCATCGCATTCTTCGGGGCCACCCGCGGCAATCCGTCGGGCATTGATCTGCGCAAATGTTTTTCCCGCCAGATCAACCTCCTCGGCAGCACCATGGGTTCTCCGACCGATTTCGCCTCCATGATCCGGCTGGTTGAGGCTAAGAAACTCGTGCCCATGATCGACCAGACTTATCCACTGGGGGACGCCAATTCCGCGCTGCAGCGCATGGAGGCCTCGGCCCGGTTCGGCAAGATCGTGCTGGCCGTCGTTTGATTTCAGGTTCTGTCTGCGGCAATACAAGCACGCTTGGGTCCTGCCAAAGGACGCCGGTAATTCTCCCGCGGGTTGCGAATAACGCTCGCCCCTGACGCCGGCATCCTTAAATTGCACCCCATGAATCCCTCCGGTGACCGTATTGCCTGGCTGCAAGGTGGAGACGCGAAATGCGTGAAGCCTCGCCCTTTTCCAACCAGTCCTTTGCACCTCGTGCTCCTCGGCCCTCCCGGCGTGGGCAAAGGCACACAGGCGGAGCTGATTGTTGCCGCCTGCGGCGCCTGCCAGCTTTCCACAGGTGACATCTTCCGGAACGCCGCGAAGGGCGGCAGCGGCGCACCACCTTCACCGGCGATGGCCACCGCTCTCGCGGCCATGCGCCGCGGCGAGCTCGTTTCCGACGACACGGTGGTCGAACTCGTTCGTGAACGGTCGGCGGAGTGTCTCAACTGCGAACGCGGCTTCCTGCTCGATGGCTTCCCCCGCACGGCAGAACAGGCTCGCTCGCTTGACGGCATGCTCTCCCAGCTCAATCGCAAGCTTGACGGAGTCATCAACTATTTCGCTCCTGAAAACCTGATCATTGAGCGTCTCTCCGGTCGCCGCGTATGCCGCAAGTGCCGCACCGGCTACCATGTCGCAAACAAACCCTCAAAGGTAAGTGGAGTATGCGACGCCTGCGGTGGCGAACTCATGCAGCGCGACGACGATAAACCCGAGGCGATCCGCACCCGGCTGCAAGCTTATGCGGCCACCTGCAACCCGGTGCTCGACCACTACCGGAAGCAGGGCCTGCTCCACGAAATCGAAGCCTCGGGCGATCCGAAGTCCGTTTTCGCAAAGACCAGCGTGGTCCTGAACAAGCTCGCGCCCGCCAGCTAGACTGCGCGTCCGCGTTCCCTCTTCGGGTTTGCCGGGTGCGATAACCCGGCAAACTTTTTTCGGCGGCACCATTCTTCCGGTTCAGCCGCCGAACCACTGCACAAGCGCCTCAATCCCCCGGCGCGTCGTCTCGCCAAGGAAGACAAAATATCCCACGCTGGCGACAAGCAGAAAATAACCCGCGCCGATGAACCACCCGTCGCGTTCCAGCAATCCGCCTGCCACCAGCAGAATTGCCCAGGCCGGCAGCGTGTTGGTCAGGGGAATAGGCAGCGGCAGCATCAATTCAATCGCCGCAATCAAGATCACAGCTGCATGCAACTGCTGCCGCCAACCGGAAGCGGTCAGCCACAGCAGTCGCGGCCGCAGCATTGATTCGAGAACCCGGATCGTCCGCTCGGCCAGCGTGAACAACCGGCCGAAAAAGCCCGCAGGCAGCCCTTTCCCCTGCAGTTTTTTTGGCAGCCAAGGACGCTGGGCCATAGCCAGGCGCAACGCAATGATCGCAATGGCCAGGCCCAAAGGGGTCGATAGCCCAAACAGTGGCAAGGGGGTCAAAAAGGGGAGCGTCAGCAGGATGATGATGAGCGAATATGCCCGTCCGCGCAGTACCACGATCACCTCGCACAACGTCACGGGACGATCGGCAAACCGGGCCCGCAAATCGGCCAGCTCCTCGGAAAGTTTACGGGCGGGCAGGGGACCGCGAGGAATCGATGGAGCCGGAGGGACGACGGCCGATCCGCGGTCTGCTTCAGGGTGAGAGACCGGATCGACGGTTCGCCGGTCGCCGTCCTCAGGTGCCGCGTCTGTTTCCATATAGTTCGATGTGCAGCCGGGAGCCATAACGATACCCCCGTTCCCGGCATATATCACTCACCCAGCCGGCCCGCGCCCGGAGGCTCTCGCCGGTCGTGGCCTCGGGCATAAGCTGGACCTTGGCACGGGGAATCTCGCGTCCAAGGGCGGCAAGCATGATTTCGATTTCCGCGACATCGCCGGGCTGCGTCACAACAAATTTAAGCTGAAAAGGATAGCGGTCGATCCAAGCCCGGCATACCTCGGGCTGCCAGCGGAGGGCCTCGTGTTTTTCCCGCCACGCCACGGGCAGGCGGGAATCCGGCATCGAGTTTCTCAATTTTGGGCTGAGCGAAGCCAGATCGCAGGCAATACCACCCGGCGGCACTGTCGCGGACGTCTCAATCGTGAGGTGATAGCCCGGCTCCTTCAACGCGGCAGCCAATTCGTGAACTTCGCTGGCCACCATGGGCTCACCTCCTGTGAGCACAACATGCTTTGCCGGGTATTTCCTCACCTCCGCAATGATTTCCGCCACTGTCATCTGCCGGCCTGCCGGCCTCCACGAGGCATATGGTGTGTCACACCAGTTGCAACGGAGGTTGCAGCCACTCGTGCGCACGAACACAGACGGCACGCCCGCCAGTTCGCCCTCGCCCTGCAAGGAATGAAATATCTCTGAGATTAACATCGCGCGGTCCGCCTCACGCCTTCGGTTGGGGTGGCAATGGTCCCGTCCACTCGTACACCGTCGGGTCGGACATGCCAGCTTCCAGGAACGCCTCCCGCCGTTCGATGCAGGTCCCGCACCGGCCGCAATGCACGGCGCCTCCCTTGTAGCACGACCAAGTGAGGGCGAAATCGACCCCCAGTTTGGCGCCCTCTGCGGCGATCTGCCCCTTGGTCAAAGCGATGAAAGGACGCAGCAGCTGGATGCCCGCATGCGTGCCGAGACGGATGGCATCTCCAATCGCCTGCATAAAATCTTCCCGGCAATCTGGATAGATCGCATGATCGCCTCTATGCGCCGCGATCACAAGCCCCTCCGCCGCGACGCTTTCGGCCAGGCCCGCTGCCACCGCCAGCATGATGCCATTGCGAAAGGGCACGACCGTGCGCCTCATGTTCTTGGCGGCATAGCGTCCCTCGGGTATTGCGCCGCCGGTCTTGAGCAGATCCGACGCGAAATGTTCGCCGATGAATTCCAGCGGAATCAGCCGATGCCGCACCCCCAGCTTTCGGGCGTGCTCCACCGCGCAGGGAAACTCCCGGTGGTTGTGCTTTGAACCGTAATCAAAACTCAGCGCCATCCTCACGTCGTGATGCTTCCGCGCCCAATAGAGCGCGGTCACCGAGTCCATCCCACCGCTGCATAGCACGACGACCTGCATGTTGCTTCTTGGTTACCGGCCCTTCTTATGGACGCAAACCATAGTCCCTTTCGTGCCACTAAGCAATGAGCTCCGCCCAATCGCAAATAGCAAATCGCCGCCCCCTCGCCATCGGTCATCGCGGGGCGCCCGATGAAGCCCCCGAAAACACTCTGGCCTCCTTCCGTCGCGCACTCGCTCTCGGGGTCGATGCCATTGAACTGGATGTGAGGGTCACCCGCGACGGCATGCCGGTCGTCATTCACGATTCCACCCTTGGTCGGCTCACCGGCCGGCCAGGCCGGGTGACAGGGGAAACGTGGCGCGAAATCCGGACGCGACGAGTGGGCGGGACCGAACCCATCCCTCGCCTTGGAGACGTGTTGGCCATCTGCCGAGGTCGTACCATGGTGCAGATTGAGATCAAGGCCGGCGTACCGGTCGTTCCGGTGATCCGCGCAGTGCGCCGCGCCCGCGCCACAAGCGGGGTCATCCTTGCCTCATTCTCACTGCGCATCCTGCAGGAGGCCAAAAAGCAGGCTCCTTTCATCCCCCGCATGCTCATCGCGAACCGCCGGGCATCAGTGCACGCATTGGCCCGACAACTCGCCCAGCTTGGCGCCGCCGGTTTGAGCATCGACTATCGGGTCCTGATATCTCGGCCCGCCTCCATCCGATTCTTCCAATCCCGCGGTTATTCCGTCTGGGCCTGGACGGTCAACCACCGGCGCGTCATGCGTCATCTCGCGGCGCTCAGCATCGACGGCATTCTCTCGGATTACCCGGCCAGGTTAAAACAGGTTTTGCCATAACCCGGATGACGCACCTTACTGGATTTTTACCGGTCTGTGTACCGCATCGAATGACGATCCTTTACGATCCAAAGTGTGCCGAATACGGCTCATGCCAGCACCCGGAGAAACCGGGGCGCGTCCTCCTCAGCTGCGCCTATCTTCAGGCTGCCCACCCCGGCTGGGATTGGATCCTCCCTGGACTCGCCGATGAAGATGTGCTGCTCACCGCCCATTCCAATACGTTGATCGAACGCATCCAGCAACCGGCCGACATCGATGATGATACGCCGTATTATCCGGACATTTACGACCACGCCCGGCGGGCCGTCGGCGCGGCGTTGCAGGCAGCCTCACTCGCGCTCGACCACCGGCGGGCCTTTGCCCTCATGCGTCCGCCCGGTCACCACGCCACCCGCAATCAGGCGATGGGCTATTGCTACCTTAATCAGGTCGCCATAGCCGCGCTGCATGCAATCAACCGGGGAGCGGTACGCATTGCCGTATGGGATTTCGACGCCCATCATGGCAACGGTACCGAGGATGTCCTCGAGGGCCGCCCGGGATGTTTTTTCACCTCTGTTCACCAATTTCCTGGCTATCCGAGCACCGGCACCCGATCCACCGCGAATATCCGCAACTATGCCCTCGCTCCCAGCACCCCCCGCGATCAGCATATGGATGCGCTCGCCCGCTCCTGGGATGCCGTGCTGGCCTTTCAGCCCGATCTGGTGCTGGTTTCCGCAGGCTTCGACGCCTATGCCCGCGACCCCATCACCACCATGACCCTGGAATCCGATGATTTTGCAGAACTTGGCCGCTGGCTGCATGATAGCTCACTGCCAGTTGCCTCCATCCTCGAAGGCGGCTACAGCGACGATCTGCCCCTGCTGATCGATGCTTTTCTCTCCGCCTGGGAGGGGTAAACTGAACGTGCTATTGAACTCAAAGCCTTCATATCAACTGCTGAACGAAGCTGCCCAGCTCGCGCCCCTTTACAACGCACTCGACCGTTCCGACGAGGTCGCGATCGATACCGAGGCTGACAATCTCTACCGCTACCGCACCCGAGTCTGCCTTCTACAGATTTACGCGGCGGGAGAGATTTTTCTCGTCGACCTGCTGTCCGACCTGCCGCTCGACGACCTCTGGCCGCGTCTCGCGGCAAAACACCTCGTCATGCACGGGAGCGACTACGACCTGCGCCTGCTCCACGAGCTGTGCGATTTCACTCCTCACAGCCTGTTTGACACCATGTTTGCCGCGCAGCTTCTCAATATCCCTAAATTCGGCCTCGCGGCGCTCCTCGATTACCACTTTGGCGTAAAACTCTCCAAGGCCTTCCAAAAGGCCAATTGGTCCGAACGCCCGCTCCGGACCGATCTGCTCAATTACGCCGCCCTCGACGTCCATTACCTGCCCGCACTGCGCGACCGCATGCGCGATGAGCTCATCCAGCTCGGCCGGCTCGAATGGTTGAAACAGAAATGCCAATGGCAGATTGCCTCCGCGAGCGACGGTTTTCCTGTGCCCGACGGGCAGAACTGGCGGCTGGGCGGGTCGGAGCGGCTGGGCGGCCCCGGCCTCTGCGTCCTCCACAGCGTGTGGCACTGGCGTGAGATGTGGGCGGAACGTCTCGATACCCCACCTTTCAAAGTCACCGGCAACGAACTGCTGATGCGCCTGGCCCGCGCCACGGACGACGGACGCCCACTCGAGGAAATCCTCGATATCAATCTGGGCCGCCGGCACGATCGCCTGATCCCCAGCCTGACCGACGCCGTGCGCCGCGGGATGGCGGCGGATCCGCACACCCTTCCCCGACGCGAACGCCGTCGGGAACACAAACCGCTCGCGCCGGAGGATGTGGAGCGCCAGGATCGCTTGAGAGCCGACCGCGACCGGCTGGCCCGACAACTCAACCTGGAGCCCACGCTCATCGCCACCCGCTCTCAGTTGGTGCAGATCGCCCGCGATCCCGCCAGCATCGACAACGTGCTGCTGCCATGGCAGGCAGGTTTGTTCAAAGCTCAGCCGGCCTGGAAATCATAGGGCCAACGGTTCGCCGAACCCCGCCCGCCTCCGCTCCCCAACCGCCCGACCGGGAGAAATCTGACCTCCCACACCTGGTCAGCAAATAGTTGGCTTTGCCTCGACCAAACCGTCCGCTCCAGTCGGGCTCCCCCGGAATAGCGGACGGGCGGGACCGAAGGACGGGAAGCGATAACAGCTGATGCGGAAGCTTGTCGAAGGCGTGGGATTGCGTGAAGCTGAGTTATTCTCTTGCAGCCCGACTCCGCCAACATCGCCCGCCACCTGCCGCTTATGGCGACACGCCAGCCTGGCCACCCGGCTGTCAAAATCCCCCGCGGACGCACCCCGGCCGGCGCCATCGATTACCTTACCCTGACCTTCGCCGAACTCGACGCCGAGGTCGACGCCTGGGTCGCACGTCTGGCGGGAAGGGGGGTGCGCCCCGGCGACCGCGTGCTGGTAATGGTCCGTCAGGGCCTGCCGCTGATCGCGGCGGTCTTCGCTCTCTTTAAGCTCGGCGCGGTGCCTGTCATCATCGATCCGGGCATGGGGCGCAAAAACTTCCTGGCCTGTGTCGCCCACACCCGGCCCCGCGTGCTGCTCGGGATCCAGTTCGCCCAGATCCTCAGCCGCATCTTCTGGTCTCCGTTTCGTTCCATCGAGGTGCGCGTCGGTGCCAGCCGCGATCCCCTGGCACGGTTGACGAATGGCTCTCTCAAAAACTTCCCCACCACGCCCAGGCTGGCCGAACCCACCGCCGATACCCTCGCGGCAATCCTGTTTACCAGCGGTTCGACCGGGGCCCCGAAAGGCGTGTGTTACGAGCACGGCATGTTCGACGCGCAAGTGCGACTGATTCGCGACACCTACCGGATCGAGCCCGGAGAAATCGATCTGTCGCTGCTGCCGGTGTTCGCGCTCTTCAGTCCGGCGCTTGGCATGACCACCATCGTGCCGGAGATCGACCCCAGCCGTCCGGTGGCCGTACCGGCCGAGAAATTAATCCAGGCCATCCTGCAGGAAAAGGTGACCAACTCCTTCGGGTCCCCCGCTCTTTGGAGGAAAATCTTCACTCATTGCACCCGCAACGGCATCCAGTTGCCCAGCCTGCGCCGCGTCCTGTGCGCCGGCGCGCCGGTTCCCCTGCCGTTCTATCGCGAAGCGCACAGAATTCTGCCCGCCGGGGTGTTGCACAGCCCTTACGGCGCAACAGAAGCCCTGCCGGTCAGCACGATCTCCGCGGATGAGGTGCTGGGTGCTGCTGCCGCGGCCCGTTCAACTGCAAGCTCTCATGGGGCCGGCACGGCCCCCGTCACCGCGGCGGGTTATGGCACATGCGTCGGTCGGCCGATAGCCGGGATCGACGTGCGCATCATCGCCATCGCCGAAGGCTCCATCGCCTCAATCGCGGAGGTCCGGGAACTGGCCGGCGGCGAAATCGGCGAGATCATCGTTCGGGGTCCGGTTGTCACCAAGCGCTATGACAACCTGCCCGAAGCCACCGCAGCCTCCAAAATTCCTGACCTCACGCCTCACGCCTCGCGCCTGAAGCCTGACGGTGGCGCAGCCGCCGTGTGGCATCGCATGGGCGATTGCGGGCGCATCGATGCCGAGGGGCGACTATGGTTTTGCGGACGGGTGGCGGAGCGCGTCGTGACCGCTGCCGGCACGCTGTTCACCGATCCCTGCGAGCAGGTCTTCCGCACCCTGATCCCCCAGTATCGCTGCGCCCTGATTGGCTTGGGTCCGCAGGGACGCCAGCGCCCGGCCCTGGTGGTTGAAGCCAACCTGGCGACCACCGCTGATCGCATCCGCCTTTTCCGCCAATATCGCGCGGCTGCGGCGACCCAGCCGCAGACGGCGGGCATCGCCTTGTTCTTTTTCCATAAGCGCTTCCCGGTTGACGTGCGGCACAACGCCAAAATTCACCGCCTCGCGCTCGCCCGTTGGGCCGCCACCGCCCGCGGTTACGGCGGCCAGTCTAAACGCTGACCGGCGGACCGCCGTTTCTTGCGCTCCGCCTTATCTGCGTTCATCTGGGTTTATACTTGTCCTCCCCTCCCTCAACTTTGGTCACCGGCGCCAGCGGCTTCATCGGCGGCCGCCTCGTCGAACGCCTGCTCGAACTCGGCCGCCCGGTACGGGTGCTGTCGCGCCGGCCGCTGCCGCAGCTGGCCGCCCGCGGGGTTGAAGTGATCTGTGGAGACCTGCTCGATGCCGCCGCTCTCCGCCGCGGCGCGGAAGGGGTCGGCACGGTTTTTCATGTTGCCGGACGCGTGGGCGTCTGGGGCCCGCTCCAGGATTTTTATCGCGTCAATGTCGAGGGCACGCGCGCCGTGCTGGCCGCCTGCCGCGACGCGGGGGCGCCGCGCCTCGTATACACCAGCTCGCCCAGCGTCGTTTACAACGACGACCATCTGCGCGGCGTGGATGAATCCGCACCCTACGTCACCGCCTGCCCCTGCGCCTATCCCACGACCAAGGCGGCCGCCGAGCGTGAAGTGCTGGCGGCTAACCACCGCCATCTCGCGACGGTTGCGCTCCGACCGCACCTCGTCTGGGGGCCGGGCGACCGCAATGTCGTGCCCCGCATCGTCGATCTCGCCCGCCGCCGTCGGCTCAAAATCGTCGGCTCCGGCCGCAACCGGGTCGACCTCACGCACATCTCCAATGTGATCGACGCCCACCTCCTCGCCGAACAGGCCCTGCAACAGTGGCATCTGAAGGGTGATTCTTCAGCCG
Source organism: Opitutaceae bacterium (assembly GCA_028691845.1). Classification (GTDB taxonomy): domain Bacteria; phylum Verrucomicrobiota; class Verrucomicrobiia; order Opitutales; family Opitutaceae; genus JAQUYL01. The sequence continues at coordinate 190,745 of JAQUYL010000001.1, read as the reverse complement.
CGCCGCCCCCGGCGGGCCGGGCTTATTTCATCACTAACGGCGAACCGGTGGTCATCTGGGACTGGGTGAATGACCTGCTGAGATCGCTGGGCATTCCGTCCGTTGAAAAACATGTTTCCCTGCGCACCGCCTACGCCTTCGGCGCTTTGTGCGAGGCGTTATGGACCCTCCTGCCGCTCCGAGGCGAACCGCCCATGTCGCGTTTTGCGGCCAAGGAGCTGGCCACCGATCATTGGTTCAACATTGGCGCCGCTCGCCGCGATCTCGGCTACGTTCCCCGCGTCTCCATGGCCACCGGCACCGCAGAGCTGATCGAGTGTTTGCGGAAGGAAAACAGTTAGATGTTTAGGCGGTTGCCCCAGCCACCTTGCTTGGACAGGTTCATGCGGTTCGCGCTGCTACGCCGAACATTTCGGCCAAGGTTTTCAATACGGTCTTGGCTGTCGGCGCGCCGAGTTGTCCCAGCCGTTTAGCGAGTCGTGTCCTGTCGACAGTGCGCAATTGGTCGAGCACGACCTGGCCGGATTTCCCCTGAAACGTGCAGGGCACCCGCGTGGGATAATCGCACCCCTTGGCAGTCATCGGAGCAATAATGACCGTGGCAATGTGTGCGTTCATCTCGTCCGGAGAAATCACCTGTTCGGGACAAGTCTTGCGAATCTCGCTGCCCACAGTCGGATCAAGCGCAACCTTCCAGACCTCAAATCGCTGAACTACCACTCCCATTCCTCCACGTCGAACCGCGTGACGGTGGGGCATCTCCACGGAGGAGAAAATCGTCCCCTGCCGACCCCATGCTCATAAAGGCTTCCGCCCAGCCGGCCCGCGGAATGGCAACAGGGCGCAAAATCAGCGCACCGTTTCTCTTCTGCAGAGATAACGGTCTTGAGGATTTATCGCATCGCTCTCCACAAAGCCTTGGGTCGGCTGAGACGGCTGGTCATCAACTTGCATTCCGCTGCCGCACGGCCTCGAACAGCGTGATGATTGTGGCCATCGCCACGTTCAACGAATCGGCCTGACCCGCCATCGGAATGCGGATGAGCAGGTTGCTCTCCTTCAGCCAGAACTGGCTTAATCCGTATTGCTCGCTGCCCATCACAATCGCCAGCGGACCGCGCAAATCGGCCTGGGTGTAGATTTTCTCCGTGTCGGGCGTCGTGGCCACGACGCGGATGCCGCGTTCCTGCAGAAACGCCAGTACAGCCGCGCCGCCGGCCACCACGAGCGGCATGGAAAAAAGGACCCCGGTGGACGACCGGACCACGTTGGGGTTGAAAATATCCGTCACCGGATCGCACACAATGACGCCGTCGACCCCGGCGGCGTCGGCACTGCGCAAAATGGTGCCCAAGTTGCCCGGTTTCTCAATGGCCTCGACGACCAGCAGAAACGGCTGCGGCCCAAGTGCGAGCTCCGCCAGACTCCGCCGCCATTGCGCGGCCACGGCCAGCAGCCCGTCGGGCCGGTCACGGTAGGAACATTTGGCGAAGGCCTCCTTCGAGAGTTCACAGAGCTGGGCGCCAGTCTGCCGGGCCTGCTCCAGCAGCGCGGACTCGTTTTCCCCCAGAAACCAGTCGGTCGCAAAGTAGAGTTCCTTTGGCCTCATCCCCGCCTCGAGTGCGCGCCGCACCTCGCGGTAGCCTTCGATCAGGAACAGACCCATCTCGTCGCGCTCCCTCCGCTCGCGCAACCGCACGAGCTGCTTCACGCGCGGATTCTGCAGACTGGTGATTTTTTCGGGGACAGCCACGGCTCATGAAACACACCAAAACACGCCGGATGCCAAACCAATCTTACCGAGCTTTTAGCCTTCTGCTGGGATGGTTTCGTGTCTTTCGTATGTCCCGTGGGCAAAAAGAAATTTACCGATCATCCGTTTCCCTACCACCACGAGCTGGAACTGGAAATCACCACGCTAACCAACCTCGGCGCCGGCCTTGGCCGCGTGTCTATTCCAGCCAAAGGTTGTCCCGTTATCAGCGATGAAATCCCGGCCCCATCTCCAGAAGCGTGCCCGGCAGAAAGCAGTCCCGCAGGCAACCTTGCCGAGTCGGAGACCGGCGGATGGGTGGTCATGGTGGCGTTTGCGCTGCCCGGCGAACGGGTGCGGGCCCGGGTCTTTCGGAACCACAAAAATTTCTCGGAAGCAGACCTGATCGAAGTGCTCAAGCCTTCGCCGCATCGGGTGCAGCCGCGCTGCACACTGTTTGGCCGGTGCGGCGGCTGCCAATACCAGAACCTCGGTTATGCGCAGCAGCTCTTGTGGAAACAGCGCCAGGTGCATGAACTGCTCCAGCATCTGGGCGGGATCGAATTCCCGGTCGCGCCCCCGGTGCCATCGCCGCGCGAATTCGGCTACCGTTCGAAAATCACGCCCCATTTCCGTGCTCCGCGCGGAAACGCGCCTTCCCCCATCGGGTTCTTGCGCCAAGGCTCGCGTTTCGACCTGGTCGATGTGCCGCACTGCGACCTCGCCACCGTCGCGATCAACGCGCGGCTGGCTGAAATGCGCGCCGACGTTCAGGCCAGGGCGGCAACCTTCCAGCGCGGCGCGACCTTGCTGCTGCGCGAAGCCTCGGGCGTCGTGGCCACGGATTACGACGCAACCATCACGGAAACCGTGGGCGATCTGAAACTGCACTTCCTGGCCCGCGATTTTTTCCAGAACAATCCATTCATCCTGCCTGCGTTCACACGCTATGTGCGCGAGCAGGCCGCAGCCTCGGGGGCCCGGTTCCTGATCGACGCCTATTGCGGCAGCGGGTTGTTTGCGCTCGCCTGTGCGTCCGCATTCACGCACGTCGCCGGGGTTGAAATCAGCGAAAGTTCGATCGCCTTCGCCCGGGAAAATGCCACGGCCAACGGCATCACCAATGCCTCGTTCCTCACCGGCGACGCGGCCGCAATCTTCACCGGGCTGGATTATTCTCCCGCCGAAACCGCCGTCATCATCGACCCGCCGCGAAAAGGTTGCGATGCGCCCTTCCTGAGTCAGCTCTACGCCTTCGGACCGCGTGCTGTCGTCTACGTCTCCTGCGACCCGGCGACACAGATGCGGGATCTTCGCCAATTTCTGATCCAGGGCTACCGCCTGACTGCCGTCCAGCCGTTCGACCTATTCCCCCAGACGCGCCATCTGGAGTGTGTCATCACTCTTGTCCGCTGAGGCGACCCGATGACCCGGTTTTCACGAGCCCGGATCGTGGTAGATTTTTCTATAATATTAGTGGCAAAATTCCAAATTGGTGGGATAATACTGGTGTCAGGGAAAAGCGCTATCCGCCGCACCCAATCGGCGGCGCGCTAATAACAACGCACCTATGCGCTAGTGCCCCGCCCCACCGGGGGCGTCGGCCCTAAGAAAAGAGGCACCGGCTCTTGACCGGTGCCTCGGTTTTATCCCGGCGGAAATCTCCGTCCTCCCCGCCGCCAGGCGGGTGGACCGCTGACTGTCGCCTCCGGGTCACCTTCACCGGTATTCCAGCCACTCGCTCGAGGAGTATTGCTCCACAAGTCCGGAAACCTCGTCATCATTGAGATCAGGCCAGGGGGTTTCTGCCGCTTCGGCCCCGAGTGTCGCCGCCAGCGCATCGGTGAACCGAGTCTGAAATTCGTCCCAATCGACCGCCGCGATGCTGCCTTTCTCTATGGATCCCTGAATGAGCAGACCGTGCTGGTTGCGCTTCTGCGCGGCCCCGGCGATTTTCGCCCCCGTTCTTTCATTGATCACATCGTAGAGTTCGGCGCGTTGAAAACACACGCCGGGAGCAACGGCCCCGCCGCCGGCATCATCCCGCGCTCCGGGCACCGCCTGGAGCACCGCCGGCTGCCCGATCGCCTTCAGCGCCACCGCCAGACCTTCGTGCACGGCGCGATACGACTCGGTAGCCCGGACGTCGTAGAGAGCATGCCCGCGCGGCAGTACGAGCGCGTACGTCCAGTCGTGGCGATGATCGACCAGACCCCCGCCGGTCGGCCGACGGCAAAGGTCGACCTGTTCCCCTGCCGGCAGGCGCTCGCGCACGAATTCTATTTTTTGCCCGAATCCGAATGTGAACGCCGGTTCCCGCCACTCGTAGTGCCGAAAACGTGGCGCGGCCGGACACGGGTAGCGCTGGAGCAGCAGGAAATCGAGCGCCATGTTTTCCGCGGCTCCACCGGTGCGGGTCGGCAGCAGATGCAGTTTCATCGGGTGTGATACCAATGGCGGAACGGCGGCGGCACAATCAATTCCTCCAACCCCGCTGCAAATGACGAAGGCCGTGTTTTCAATTTCCCCACCAGGGGCGTCAGGTCCAGGGCCAGATTGGCGGGGCGCCGGGCCGAAATTTCCGGGCAGTCGGCCCGGGTCATCGGCTCGACCAGCTTTCCCGGCAGGTTGAAATGCCGGGCGATGCGCCGGGCAATCTCATGGCGCGAGAGTAGCTCCGTTCCGGCCCAGTGGAATACGCCTTGCATATCATTGCGTTCGAGCAGCTCCACCAGAACCTCGGCCAGGTTTCCGACTGGGCAAACCTGCCGGAATTCGTCGATGTAGGCGCGAGCGGCCCGGCCCGCAGCCCAGGTCTCGAATAACTTCTCGTGCAGGCTGCGACGACCGCGGAGACTGTTGCCCAGGAGCAGGGGCGCCCGCACCACGCAGGCAAGATCCGGCGCGGCGGTTAGAACGCGGCGCTCCGCCTCCGCCTTCTGCCGGCCATAAAGATTGACGGGAGACACCGCCGCGTGGACCGAATAAGGGGCGTGCGTGCCGGCGAACACCTGCTCGGATGAAAGCTGCACCAGCGGTGCGCCAAGATGGCTGGCCACCTGCGCCAGCATCCCCGGCAGATCGACGTTCAACTTCTCCGCCAGATCGGGTTGCATTTCGCACGCAAGGGGCTCAGCGACCGCCGCCGCATTGACCAGCGCGTCGGGAAACACGTCGAGCGCAACCTTCTGGGCAGCGGCGGTGTCGGCGAGGTTCACCGGGCGCGATTCCGTCACACCGGCAATCGCTCCGCGCCAGCACCCCACAATCCCGATGACGGTGTGCCCGCGTCGCGCCGCCGCCTGTGCAAACGCCGCGCCCACCAGCCCCGAAGCGCCTGTCAGCAATATCCTCACTTCCCGGCTCAGGCTTCCGCCGGACCCAACAGCTCGGGCACGAAATACCAGCGCACCCGCCAGCGCCGCCGGCCGGTTTTCTTGTGCCGCCCGCCGGTCATCTCCAGTTCGATGATAGCGCCTTTTTTCAGTTCGAACGCCGCCGGCCGGTCTTTGCCCCGCACTAGCAATGTGGCGAGTGCGCTCAGCTGCGGCTCATGGCCGACCATCACCACGCTGCCCTCCTGCTGTTCGAGTCGGTCGGCGACGGGCAGGGGGTCATCCTCAGACAACAAGCCGCCCGTCTCCACCAGCATGGCCTCGGGGAGAAGACCGCTGCGCAGCAACTCCGCCGTTTCCCGCGCCCGCACGAGGGGGCTGTGCCAGACCGTCGTAGCGGTGGAGAGCGCACCGTTGCGTCGGAAAAATTCAACGAGCCGTTGGCAAGTCTCGCGGCCCTCCCGGCTGAGCGGCCGCAGTGGATTTTCCTCCTCGGGCAACGCATGAGCATGACGTAAGAGCCAGGTTTTCATGTCAAATATCAGGAAACGAACGTGTCCAGCAGGACGCGCACATTGCGCATCAGCATGCTGAGGGCAAAAGGTTTGGGCAGGTGGACCAACGACGGACGGGGCAGATCAAGGTGCCGAGGCACGGCGGCTGAAAAACTCAGCACCTTAAGTCTGGAATTGTCCGTGTAAAGTTTGCGAATGAGCGATGCCGCCGCCGCACTGGCCGTGTCGATGAGCAGCAGGTGTGGCTGGTGTCCCGTCGAGCTCACCATGTCCTGCGCCTCCGCCACGCTGCCAACATCACATACGCGGTAGCCGTCGGCCGCCAGTATCCCGGCAATCATTTTGCGCAACACGGCATCCTCTTCCACCAGCAGGACGCTCTCTTCCCCTCGGGTGACCGGCAGGGTGGGGAGCACGCTGGTATAGGTCTGCTCGGGTTCCGGAGTCTCCCGCAGATAGATCTCAAAGGTCGTGCCCTGCCCGGACGTGCTCTGAACCGCAATGAATCCGCCGCTGCGTTTGACCACGTTCTGGACGGTAGGCAGGCCCAAGCCGGTGCCGTTGGATTTGGTCGTGAAAAATGGCTCGAACATCCGCCGCCGCGTCGTCTCATCCAAGCCTCCCCCGGTATCACTGACGATCAGTACCGCATAATTTCCCGGCTTCATGCCTGTCACCCGGCGATCCGCGGCGGTTTTGACGGCATGGCTGCAGGTGCGGATCGTGACCCGGCCGCCGTGGGGCATAGCGTCGCGGGCATTGAAGCAAAGATTGAGCAGCACTTGTTGAAACTGCGCCGGATCCGCCCGTACGTTCCCCTGATCGGAGGCCAAACGCAGATCCAGGGTGATCTCCTCCCCCATCAGCCGTAGCAAAATTTCCACAACTTCGCGGATCAGGGTGTTGAAATTAATCACCTGCACCTCCATCTCCCGCCGGCGACTGAATTCGAGCATCTGCCGCGTGAGCACGGACGCCTTGAGGCCGGCCTTGTGTATCTCCTCCACATTCTTGTAGGCGGCCTGATCGCCGCTCACGCGACCGCCGAGGATTTCGCAATAGCCGTTGATGACGGAAAGCAGGTTGTTGAAATCGTGCGCCACCCCCCACGCGAGCTGTCCGACGGCATTGAGCTTCTGGGCCTGCAGCAACGCCTCCTGCAGCCGACGGATCTCCGTAAGATCTCGATAGAACGCAACATAGGATATCAACCGACCGTCCCGATTGCGCACCGGGCTGAAATTCCAGCTCGCGTAGAAAGGGGAGCCGTCCCGGCGATGGAGGAACCCCTCGCCTGCGGCCGCGTCGGCCCGGGTGCCGTGCCGCAACAGTTCCACGTCTGTCTTGGGCCCGTGCAACAGCCGCGTATTCTGGCCCACGATCTTCGCCCCGTCGTAGCCCGTCAGCCTTGCAAAGGCCTCGTTGGCAAAAATGATCCTCGCCCCACCGTGCTCCCAACGGCCTTTGGTGATGACAATCGCCTCGGCCCATCCGCTCATGGTCTTGGCGAGCACACTAATCTGTCGTGGCAAGGGCCTCTGTGCCTGCAACGGACGCCCGGTCTGTTTGTTGTGCCGGCGCATGTGAACGCTCAGGGATCGAGCTGGTTGCCGAGGGGCCGGCCGTGAAAATAGGTTTTCGCCTCCTCGCGACTGACGTGCGTTACGCTCCCGTCCACTCCCTCCAATGATACAATGCGCGCCGCCGGCTGGCCGTCACGCCAGCTCGTAGCCGGCACCATCGAGTTCGGCTCGGAAATCTTGGCCGCCTCGGCCTCCTGGAACCATTTCTCAAACTGCCGGAAAGGATCGCGGGCGAGATCCCCATCCGCCAAGTCCGCCAGGTTGTAATCCTTGCGCATATCTACTAACGCCATGACGCCATTCTGCGTGTTCGCGAGACACTGTCAAAAGTCAACTGGTGCGCCCAATCTCCTTCCAGGTCAGTTGATGAAGCCGGTCCGTCCTCGCTAAAAAATCCCGGAGCAAGTGGTCCTGCCGCTCCAGTTAAAGTCCCGCGCGCCCCAGCCCGGTGCCAGTGCGCAACCGACCAGCGACCGCGCCTCCTGCCATGCCCCTCCCGGTCCCTCGGCTCGGGCCCTGGCAGCAACAGCTCCGCCGGCGGCCCGGCATGTGAATGCCAGATCTCCGTTCCGCGCAACCGGGGCATGGCCGGGAATTCATCCGCCGTGATGAGGTAAAGCATCGCCGTTCCCTCGGACCGACCGTCCTCGCGCTAGACCGGACCGGCCCAGGTCTGCCTGAACCAGCCCCCTTCCGCCGCGGGAGGCGCCAGCCGAAGTCGCGCAATAAGGCTTTTCACCTCATCCATGGCTGGCTAGCAAACAGCCTTCCCCTTTCGCCTGCAACCGCCGGGTGCCGATCGACCGCGGCGGGGATCAGGTGCTCCGCGACTCCCCCTTCCCATGACACCCGCCGCCTATCTCGACCAGCATCAGGCCGACCTGGCAGGTTTTCTGCAACGGCTCATCCACATCAACACGACCAACCCGCCCGGCGAGAATTATGGCGAGATCACCGCCCTTCTCACGGCCACCCTGCGCGATCTCGGTCTGCAGGCTCGCCGCCTGCCCATCCCGTCCGCGCTGCAGAAGAAGCTATTGCCGGGGCATGCCGGCTGCCCGCGCTACAACGTCCTGGGGTTTCTTGACGCCGGTGCCCGGAAGACCATCCACTTCAACGCCCACTACGATGTCGTGCCTGTCTCCGGCCTTTGGCGCCACGGACACGCCTTCAACCCCGTCATCCAGAATGGTTGGATCTACGGCCGAGGCGCCGCCGACATGAAGGGCGCCATTGCCAGCATCATTTTCGCCCTGCGGGCGCTGCTGGTCACCGGCACCAGCCCGCGCTGCAACCTCGAGGTTTCCTTCACCGCCGACGAGGAAACGGACAGTGCGCTCGGCGCGGAGTGGCTCGTCTCCAACGCCCGTCTGCGCGCCGACTACGCAGTGGTCGGCGAAGGCGGATCCGGCAACACCATCTGCTGCGGCCACAACGGCGTGCTCTGGTTCAACATCCACGTCCAAGGTCGCGCCGCCCACGGGGCGGAACCGGCCAAGGGTGTCAACGCCCTCGAGAAAATGGCCGCGATCATCGTCGCTCTCGAAGGCTACAAAAAACGGATCTCCCGACGATCGCTCCGCACCCCCGATGGCAAGATCATGCATCCGACGATCAACGTCGGCGGCGTGTTCGCGCCCGGCCCCGGCGGAAAAGTCAACACCGTGCCGGCGCACGGCAGCTTTACCATCGACCGGCGCGTCCTGACCACCGAAGACCACCGCACCGCCGAACGCGAGCTGCGTTCCTTCCTCCGTCGCACCGCCCGTCAGGGCCCACCCGGTCGTGTCATCATCGAGAAATCCTTGGAAAATTTTTCGTGCTATCTTGCTCCCAAGCATCCGTTTTTCACCGCCATGTCACATAGCGTCGCCCGGGTTCGCCGCCGCCCGTCCTCCTTCATGATCTCGACCGGTTTCAATGACATGCACTTTTTCGCAAAGCATCTCGGGATTCCCACGCTCGGCTATGGCCCCGGGGGCAGGAATTACCACGCGGTCGACGAACGCGCCCGCATCAAGGATCTCGTCAACTCTGCCAAAATATACACGGAGCTCGTGACCACCTTCGCCGGGTAGATCGGCCCGTGAATGAACTGTCTGCGCGGGCCGCCCAACTCGCCGCCCGGCGGAAAAAAACGTTACGGCGGCCAGGATCCCCTCCCAAGAGGGAATAAACCGGTTTCGCCGAAGTCCAGGGCAAGGAACTCTTCCCCTGTGACGCCCTGGGCGCGGCGTGCCTCGCCTAATGCGTGCAACGGTTCGTCGAATGCCTCGTCGGCGAGCCGGATCGTGCCGAAGTGCATCGCGACACTGCGGCGGGCGCCGAGATCCCGGTGGGCCCGCACCGCTTCCTCCGGATTCATGTGCATCGGCTGCATGAACCAGCGCGGCTCATAGGCGCCGATCGGCAGCAGTGCCAGATCGCAACTACCCAACCGCCGGCCGATGCTGGAAAAATGCGGCCCGTAGCCTGAATCGCCGCAGAAGAAAACGGTTCCGGATGGAGTTTTCAGCCCAAATCCGCCCCACAGGGTCCGGCAGCGATCCCACGGCAACCGCGAACTCCAATGCTGTGCCGGCGTGCACACAACCGTGTTCCCGGCGCTGATGGCATGGCTTTGCCACCAGTCGAGTTCAATCGCACCGGTCACGTGTCGCGCCGCCAGCCACGCGCCAACCCCGAGCGGAACGACGATCCGCGGACGCCGGTGCTGCGCGAGCCAACGCAGAGCCGCCAAATCCAGGTGATCGTAATGGTTGTGGGAAAGCAGCACCAAGTCGACCGGCGGCAGCTCCTCCAACGATAGGGCGGGCGGGCGGATCCGGCGCGAACCGAGTACGCCGAACGGCCCGGTGCGCTCGGAGAAAACCGGATCCGTCAGCACCGTTAGTTCCGGAAATTGGAGCAGGAATGTCGCCTGTCCTATAAAGGTGGCGGCCAGGTGCCCGACCGGCACCGTGGGGGGCAGACACACCGGCTGCAGTGGCGGCACACTGGCGGGCCAGGCCGGCAGGCGGCTGCGCCAGCGTTGCCACCACCATTTCGGCAGGTCCCCAAACGAGCGGGCGCGGGAACCGGTCGGATTGAAGAAGCGCCAACCGTCGCAGTGGTCGCTGACCGGAAAGGGCGGACCTGCGGCCATGGAAGGAGCACCTACCCGGCGGCCCCGACGGCCCGACGACGCGCCTGCCGCCAGATGTCAAGCAGGGCGCGAAAATCCTCCTCCTTGGAGCGGCTGTGCAGCACGTAATCGTAACTGGATTTTTCGCGCAGCTCCGCGACTGCGGTTTGCAGGCGGCGCTCGATCTCGGCTTTGTCATCTGTGCCCCGGTAGGCGAGGCGGCGACGCAACTCCTCGAGCGTGTCCGGCGCCACAAATACCGTGACCAGCCGTGAACGCAGCAACGGCTCGCTGGCGGCAGCCTGCCGGATGCTGCGCACCCCCTGCACATCGACGTTGATGACAAGATTTGAATGCGGCAGCCGGTCCAGCACGGCCGACTTGAGCGTGCCGTAGCGGTGCGTCCGGTGGACCCAGGCCCACTCGAGAAAGTCGGCGGCGGCCAGGCGCTCGTCGAACTGGCGCTGGGTGAGGAAGTGATAGTCGCGACCGTCCACCTCACCGGACCGCGGCGGCCGGGTGGTCGCTGTGATAACGCGTTCAAAACCGGGTGCCTCCACAACCAGCCGATCACAGAGCGTGGATTTTCCGGCCCCGGCCGGACCAGCTAGGACGAGAAGCATCGTCGGCGCGTTTGGACCCGCGGGCATGGCCTCAGTAGGTAAACGCCGCAGCCGACGTGGCGAGTCCGTAGACGAGCAGGACGGCGCCAAGGAGGCGGGGGCGGCCCGGCCGGCGGAATAGCCATTCAAGTATGTCGCGCAGCCGGTACGGCACCGACGAAAGATACAGGGCCAGCACCAGGCCGAGGTAGACCGCGGATACCATCAGGAGCCGTTGCGGATGCGCATACTCCATGTAGGCGGCGCGCAGGAGCGGCTCGGCGACCATGAGCATCAGAATGCAGAGTCCGCGCACCGCGAGAAAATCCGGCACGTATATAAAAGCCAGGATGGCCAGCGCCGCGAAAATGCAGAACACCGGCCAAGGGGACTGGAAGAAAATCAGGTCGGCTTCGCTCAGCCGACTGATACGCGCAAGGAACCATAGTGCCCCGCCGCCATAGAGCAGGATCGCAGCCCGGCGCGATCGTGGCAGGGCGCGCGCGGTATCGGACACCACGGGATTATTCCAGAGCAGCAGCGCGCCGATCAGCACAAGCAACAGTCCGGGCAGAAGAGTGGCGAGAAACAGCGACATGAAAAGGAATTCAGCCCGGGGAAGGGACGAAAGGGAATACATTTTTCAGCGGCATGCCTCCATTGGCCACTTCCCCCGTTGGCGCCAGTTCCCCGTAAAGGACGCTGGTCGTAATCCGCTCGATTTTAACCGGCACGAGTTCACCGATTAACCGTTCGTCGGCCGCAAAATGGACGATGCGATTGCCGCGGGTTCGGCCCTTGAACCGCCGGCCTTTCTGGTCGGGGCCCTCGACAAGCACCTCTTGCGTGGTGCCGAGGAGCGATTGATTGCGTTGCCGGGAGTTGCGCTCAAGCAGTTGCAGCAGCGTCTGGTTGCGAACCTCCTTTACCTCCTCCGTAACCTGCCCCTCCAAAGTGGCCGCGGGCGTGCCGGTGCGGATGGAGTATTTGAAAATATACGCCATGTCGTAGTTGACAGCCTCGAAGAGATCGCACGTCAACCTGAAGTCGTCCTCGGTTTCGCCTGGAAATCCGACGATGATATCGGTGGAGAAATACATCTCGGGCCGCGCCCGGCGCAGCTCGGCGACGAGCTGCCGGTAGCGTTCGCTCGAATAGGGCCGGTTCATGGCCCGCAGGATGCGGTCGGACCCCGACTGCACCGGCAGGTGCACGTGTTCGCAGAGCTTTTCGAGGCGCGCGTAGGCCGCGACAAGATCGGGTCTGAAACCGCGCGGATGCGGCGACGTGAAGCGGATGCGCCTGATTCCCGGGATGGCGTTCACCCGCTCCAGCAGCTGCACAAACGGCGTCACCCCGTCCGTGTGCATGACCTCGCGCCGGCCATAGCTCGTGACGATCTGACCGAGCAGCGTGACTTCACGCACCCCGTGGTCGGCCAGTTCCTCGCACTCGCGCACGATCTCGTCCATCGGCCGCGACCGCTCGTCTCCGCGGGTCTTGGGAACAATGCAAAAGGAGCAGTCCATGTTGCAACCCTGCTGGATGGAGACATAGGCCGTGACCGGCCGCGTTTCCAACAGATGGTCGCGTATCATGCTTTGTGAGCCGGGCTCCTCGGCGGTGTCGACAATGGCGTCGGCCCGGGACGTGCCGGCCGCGCGCGCCTCCTTGAGGGTGTCGAGGTAGGAGGGGACCTGATGGAATTTCTGCGTGCCCACGATCAGATCGAGGTCGGGCAGCGCGTCGAGCAGCGCGGCGCCGCGATTCTGCGCCATGCACCCAAGGATCCCGAGGATCAGGCGCGGGTTGCGCCGTTTGCGGCCGGCCAGGTGGCCAGCCTTGCCGATGGCCTTCTGCTCCGCCATGTCCCGCACGCTGCATGTGTTGAGCAGCAGGATGTCACAGGCCTTTTCGTCCTGCACGATGCTATAACCTCGGGCGCGCAACATGGCGGCGACAGCCTCGCTGTCGCGCTCGTTCATCTGGCATCCGTAGGTCTTGATGAAAACACGGTTCACGGCACGGGAAGGGATTTGACTAGCCGTCCGTTCCTCCGGGTCAACGCGGGAAAGAAAGGGACTGATGACGTTTGCGGTTTTACAAGCTCGGCACAGCAAGGCCGGGGCGCCCCGGCAAACATCTCCCCGGACGTCATGCGGGCACGGCTCAACTGGCATGATGCCACCAGGATATTCGATCCACCCGGGGAGTTTCCCCGCCTCCTGGGTCGGGCCCGAACTGACGCTCGGGCTTTCGCCCCCGTTCTCCGGACTGTAGCCGTGGCGCGGCTTGGTCATGGCTGGACGACCTGATCAGGAGAGACAATCAGTAAACAAGCGGTGATAATGGTTAAATTTTGCTTCGCTAGCGGCGGTCTCGTCATTTTTCCTATCCCCCATGGGATTCTTCGATCGTCTCGCAGGAAAGAAATCTCCGGCTCCGCCGCCCGCGACTCCGGCCGGGCCGGGCCCGGCTGCATCCGAACCGAAACCAGCGGTCGCAGGGGGGGTCATGCCCCGCCTCTCCGAAGCGCACAGCAGGCTGGACGCCAAGGATCTGCCTGCGGCGATGGCCATCTACAAGGAAGTGCTCGCGGCCGCGGGCGATCGCGCCGATGTGCTGGTTACCATCTCCGGCGACCTGGGCGTGCACGGGCACGTAAATGAAATCATCGACCTGATCGGTTTTCGCTACGATGCGCAGCGCCATGGTCCAGCCACCGGCTTGAACTTGCTGCAGGCCTATATCGCCGGGCGCCACGTCGAGGCCGCCCAGCATTTGCTCGATGTGTTGTTCTCTCTCGGCCGCCCGGAGTTGGAAGAGCGCTTGTTCGGGTTTTCCAACGCCATCGGCGAGCTGATGGCTGGCGTCGGTGCGATGGCTGAATCCGCCCCCCTCCCGGCTGTTGCCAACAAAAAAATTAACCTCGTTTCTATCAGCAACCCGATCTGGTTCTACGGGCTCGAAGAGGTGACCCCCCCGTTGCTGCCACAAAAAGAAGGGCGGCGGCGGCGCGTGGCGTTCGTCCAGCTCTCCCAGCCGGGGGAACGGAATCCCGCCGAGCGGCCGGATCAGGCGGAAGAGGAGATGGGCCGACTCTCCCGTGCGTTCCCGCTCTGGCTGGCCGAAACCTTTACCTTCAGCGCCGGCTACGAGTCCATCGCGGTTCTCGGACTGTGGGAGAATGAGGGCTATGCCCTGCTCGGTCCGGAGTGGGCGGTGGAAAACATCCGCCAGTTGAACGACTCGAACGAACGCAGCCTCGATTACGTGGTGACCGGTTACCTGCGGCAACTGCACGCCGATTACGAGCTCTGTCTGCGCATCTGGGAGTTGAGGAAATTCCGCGAACTGAAGGCCCTGACCACCCGCTGGACGCCTGGCACCGCCGACGAGACCTTGCGTGCCTTTCACGAACAGGTGCGCACTTACATGGAATGGACGGCGCTGCCCGCCTGCCACGGCCTGCCCTATGCCGCGCCCACCACGCCGCTGGCCCACCTCGGTGCCCTTGATGGGTCGGCGTCGTTGTTCCTGGCCGACAAAGGCGTCCTGCCGCGAGGGCAGTCCCATCTTGCGTTGACGCCTTTCGGGCAGGCGGTGACAGCCATGCCGGATGCCATCGTCCCGCGATTGGCGCTGGTGACGGCCCTGCTGCGTGCCAGAAGACTGGGTGAAAGTATCGATTCGGAAACACGACAACAGGCGCAAACCTGGCTTGATTCAGAAGCAGCCAAGACACTGGGCGTGTCGGGTTTGGTGATTTAGCAATGATCCATTATCCTCCTCTATCAGAGGGGGCATAACGCAACACATAGGCAGGTAAGGATGGCCTGCCCGTTTCCCATTAATTATTTCCTCTCTCATTTATGGTTGGGGTGCATTTGTATCTTTTTCATTGGCTACCAACTGTGATTATATCAGCGAAATCTGGCTTTGCTGAAAATCAGGCACCGGAAGTATTTTTAAATTAAAATACCAGCGGATCGATCTGGGGGCGGGGGCTAATGCGCGATTCAGGATTAATTTATATTAAGCACCTATTAATCCTCCTTTCATGCAAGCAGTCCAGAATGCACGCATAGTTTAGTCGCGTCCCACCACTCCTCAGGCGGCGCACCGCGCTGCTCGAGGTAGGCATGTGAATCTAATTCATCGCGATGATAAACTCATGTCCTGTTATTCGACCATCCATGAAAGTCCTGACAAAAATTGTGCTTATAACAGCCCTTATCGTTCCGTCGCTTTGGGCCGCCAAAAACTGGACGCCTCCGAAGTATAAGATCTATGCCCAGACGCTGTCTGAGCAGATCATGGCCAACCACCCTGAGCTGATCAGCGTCACCTTCCACGGGGTTCCCCCGGGTGCGCCCGCCAAGACGTACACGATGTATGCCGGCTCCTATCTGGATCGCATCGGCAATCAGGACGATCCGGATGATGTCATGGTCATCGAGACGGGAATCACCATCATGGATCCCCGCTGGCACAAAACGGCCGATCCAATTAAAAAGTATTGCATGATGGTGCCGCTGCGCGATCGCAACGGTGAAAACATAGGGCTGCTCGTCCTTGCCTATCGCAACTCCGATCAATGGGCCAAGGGAGATCTCGGCTTCCTTCTGGCTGCGACCGCCTTGCGCGATGGTCTGCAAAAGGACATCCCCAGCCACGAAGCCATGTTCCAGCCGGTCAACTAATTATTTCGCGGGCGCGCCAATTCCCCGCAGTTGGTTTCTTGCCACTTGGACGGGCACCGGATCTCTGGTGCCCGTTTTTTCGTTGTACCAGGTCCCTGGGGTAAAGCCGGACCTGGACGGCGGGAGGAACTTACTTTGCGGACGCAAGTTGTCCGCAGCCAGCCGCAATGTCGATCCCACGGCGCTGGCGCACTGTGCTGGGCAGACCGTGTTCGGCGAGAATCTCCTGGAAATGACGGGCCGTCGTATGACCGGCCGGACCGCCGTCGTAACCGTCGGTGGGATTCAACGGAATTAGATTCACCTGCGCCGGCAGGCCGCGCAGCAAGCGGGCCACCGCCTGCGCCTGCTCCGGCGAATCATTCTGGCCCGCGATCAGCGCCCATTCGAAAAAAATCCGTCGGTCGAGTTTGCGGGCATAGTAGCGACAAGCGTCCATCAGTGCATCCAGCGGCCATTGCTTCGCCACCGGCACCAGCGCGGCACGTTCCTCCTGCGTCGCGGCATGCAGACTGACTGCGAGATGGCTGGGGCGCGCCTCGTCGGCGAGGCGGATAATTCCCGGCACGACGCCGACCGTGCTGATGGTGATTTTTTTCGCGCCTAAAGCCAGACCTCCCGGGTCGCGCAGGATATTCACGGCGGTCATCACGGCCTCGTAATTGTGCAGTGGCTCGCCCATCCCCATGAGGACGATGTTGCGCAGGCGTTCGTGGCGCTCGTGCGGGGAATTGCTCAGGGGTTGCGCCAGCGCCGCGCGGGGACCGGCGGCCCGCAACACGCGGTCGATGTGCATCGCCTGCCCGACAATCTCCCCGGGAGTGAGTTGACGCACGAAACCCATCTGGCCGGTAGCACAGAAGGCGCAGCCCATGGCGCAGCCCACCTGGCTGCTTACGCATGCGGTCACCCGCCCGGTGAAGCGCATCAGCACGGTCTCGATGCGGCGGCCGTCGGCGAGTCCGAGCAGGTATTTGCGAGTGAACCCGTCGGTGCTGTGCGCCTCGGAGACGATCGTCAGCGGTTCGAAACACAGCTCCTGCGCCACGCGATTGCGAAAACGCTCCGGCAGCTCGGGCATTGCCGCCAGCGATCTGGCTCCATCGAGATACACATAGGTCCACAGACGCGCGGCATGCACCGGCGAGAACCCCCAACGGACCACCTCCAAGCGAAGCTCGTCGCGGGTAAGGTCGAAAAAACTCGCCGGAGGGGGGAATGACATGGGCACGGTACGAGCGGCTTTATGCCGTGCCTGGCCGGGGCGTAAAGCCCCTCCTGCAGTCTTGGCACAATTTCCCTGCCCTGCTATTATGCCATCAATGGCTCAAAAGTTCATCCTCGCTGGGGGCAGCGGATTTCTGGGGCACGCCCTTGTGCCGGAGCTGGCCCATCGCGGCGGGGAAGTGGTGGTACTCACACGGAATCCCCGAGATTGTCATCTATTAAATGACAAGTTTGCCGGCGCCCGTGCTGTGCCGTGGGACGGCGCGACCCTTGGGCCGTGGGCGACGGAACTCGACGGAGCATCCGCCGTGATCAACCTGGCCGGTCGCAGCGTCAATTGCGTGCCCACGGCCGGCAATCGGCGTGAAATTCTGGATTCACGGCTCAATGCCGTCCGCGCACTCGGCGCAGCAATGGCGCAATGCCGGTGCCCACCAACCGTGTGGGGACAATGCAGCGCGGTCGGCTATTATGGCAATGCCGGCGGCGGGATTTGCGACGAAACTGCCCCCGCTGGTCGCGATTATCTGGCGGAAGTCTGCCGGCAATTGGAAGACGTTTTTCACGCCCTGCCGCTGCCAGCCACACGCAAAATCGTTTTTCGCCTCGGACTGGTACTCGGCCGAAACGGCGGCGCCCTGCCGGCGCTGGCGGGGTTGACGCGCCGATTTCTCGGAGGCGCAGCGGGGAACGGACGCCAAGGAGTCTCCTGGATCCACCTAGATGATATGAAGGGCGCCCTGGTGCAGGCGGTCAGCGACCCCGCTTTTCGGGGAGTCTACAATCTCTGTGCGCCACAGCCGGTGACTAACGCCGATTTGATGAAGGCGTTGCGCCGGGCGCTCGGCCGGCCTTGGTGTCCACCGGCCCCGGCGTTTGCAGTGCGACTGGTTGCCCGCTGGGTTATGAGGACCAACGCCGAACTTTTTCTCGCGGGCCGGCAGTGCGTGCCGCGACGCCTGCTGGAGCAGGGGTTTATGTTCAAATACCCCGAGTTGACTGCGGCGCTGCACGATCTACTGACCAAGGGTTGAAGTTGTGTACGTCAAGTTACCAGCAAAAGTGGATCGGTGGCAGGGAGGATTGGTGAGTTAAGAAGATTTATGAGGAGGGTTGATGGGAGGAGGCGAAGCTTCCTCCCTTGCCCGGACTGAGCGGAGGGTGGCAGGGAGGCGGTCAGCCTCCCGCCGGTTAGGCGGCCTTGGGTTGCGGGGCGGGACGCTTGAGGTGCTCGCGCAGCAGGTCCATGTTGAGGTAGCGGTTTTCGTCGACCCATTCCTCGTGGGTCTCGACGGCGAGGGCCTGGACCAGCCGCAGGCAGCTCGCTTCGTCGGGGAACATCCGCACGAGCAGCGTGCGGGGTTTGACCTCCTGATTGAGCCGTCAAGCAGGTTGGTGGATTTGAGATGCTTGTGGTGCGCTTTGGGCAGGCGGTAGTAGGCGAAGGTCTCGTCGATGTTGGCCTCCACCCACGCGCATAACTTCGGATGCTCGTCCTGCCGGTCGTAGATCCAGCGCAGTTCCACGAGGCAGTCGTCGGCCTGCTTGCGCGGCAGGTAATCGAACGCATTGCGCAGGAAGTGGACATAGCAGCGCTGCCAGTGGGCTTCCGGCAGCGTTTCCATAATCGCCCGTTTGAGCCCGGCATGATCATCGCTGACGGCCAGTTGCACACCGTGCAGGCCGCGTTCCTTCAAGCGCAGTAGATGCTCTTCCCGGCTGCTCGTGCGCTCGTTTTTGCCGGCCTGGACCGCCCTGGTCCATCTCGGCTTCCAGCACTTCCTGCAGCATCTTTTGCAGGAGTGTTTTGATCGCATCATCCTGCGTCAGCATCTCCATCAGGCCTTGTTTCGTCGCATTGATCACGGTATCGCCCCGCTTCGGGCGATTCATGGTTTTCCTTTTTTGTGTGGTTTTTGGTTTCGTCACCTAACCACGTACCATGAATCGCCTTTTTGCTGAACTTTCCGGACACTACCCTTGGGACAAAGGCATCCCTGCGACTGACCCCTCCGGAAGCGGCTGAGTGCGGCGTGCGTTTCTTGTCATCTAATAGATGACAATTTAACGTGCCGCGCCTGGTCCTCCCTTTGCGGTATTGCCAAAAGTGGACGGCTGATGTCCCTAAACGCCTCGACGGCGCGAAGCGGCGGATACATGATGGGACCATGCTGGAGCTGTTCTCGAAATTCTTGCAGGCGTTTATCCCCCTCTTTGTGGCCATCGACCCGGTGGGACTGGCAGCTGTTTTTCTCGGGTTTGGGCGGAATGTGCCGTCGGTGCAGCGCCAGCGAGTTGCCCGGACCGCTACCCTGACCGGCGGAGCCGTGGCTCTCGGCTTTCTTTTCCTCGGCAGAAGCGTCTTTTCCGCCCTCGGTATCACGGAACACGACTTTCAGATCGCCGGCGGATTGATCCTATTCATTCTCGCCGCTCGCGATCTGACGCACTCGGCGAACGAACCGGATAAAATGCCGGAGGATTTCGGCGTCGTGCCGCTGGGCATGCCGCTCATCGCCGGACCGGCCCTGATCGCTGCGCTGCTGCTCCTTACCCAAACCATGGGGCTCGCCATCACCCTGACCGCCTTGGTCGTGAATCTGGGCGTGGTCGTCCTGACCCTTCACTGCAGCGAGTGGCTGAACCGCAAGATCACTCCAACGGGCATGCGGGCGATCTCCAAGATCATCTCGATGCTGCTCGCCGCCATCGCGGTGAACATGATCCGTCGCGGCTGGTCGGGATAAGTCATCCCGTCAGAGGTTCTCCTCCTCCGCTCCGCCGGCTCCGGTCTTGGGGGAAACGCGTTCTCACGCGGCCCCACGCCCAAGCCGCGTGGTTTTAATCCTCCTCGACCAAGTAATGGCAGCCCTTGTTGACCGGATTAAGTGAAGCCGCATAGACAATCAACAGCGCCGTTTGGACGGCGTTGCGCAGTTCGATGAGTTCTCGTGTCAGACGGCAGTCGCGGTAGAAGGCCTGGATGCCCTCGCGCAACTCCAGGAGGATTCGCCGGGCGCGGGCGAGCCGGCGAGGGGAGCGAATGATGCCAGCATAATTCCACATGGTGTGCTGGATTTGCAGCAGATCCTGCCGGATAAGAAGCGGGTCGGGTTCGTGGTCGGGGCTCTGCCAGGGGCTGGGGGTGGGAAGGCGGAATTCGCCGCTGCGCATTTCCTCCGCATCCGCCTGCGCAGTGGCCCTGGCACTGACGAGGCACTCCAGCAGCGACGTGCTCGCGAGACGGTTGGCGCCGTGCAAACCGGTGCAGGCGGTTTCGCCGATGGCGTTGAGATGGCGGACGTTGGTGCGACCCGCCAGATTGGTGTGCACCCCTCCGCACGAAAAATGGGCAGCCGGCACGACTGGGATTGGCTCGCGGGTGATATCCACCCCGTGCGCCAGGCAGCGTTCATAGATGCCTGGAAACCGTTCGCGGATAAAATCAGGCTTGAGCGCCGAAAGGTCGAGGTAGACGCACGGATCGCCCGTCGCCGCCAGGTGTAGTTTGATGGTGCGGGCCACGATGTCGCGCGGGGCCAGTGAACCCCGCGGATGCGCGGCGTCCATGAAACGCCGGCCTTGGCCATCGACCAGGATCGCACCTTCGCCGCGCAGGGCCTCGGTGATGAGGAACGGCTGGGCGCCGCGCTGGTAGAAGACCGTCGGATGAAACTGCACGTATTCGAGGTCGATCATGCGAGCGCCGACCCGATAAGCCATGGCCACACCATGTCCGACACTGCCGGGCTGGTTCGTGGTGTGCAGGAAGATGCGGCCCAGCCCGCCGGTCGCAAGAATCGTCTTTTTCGCCACATACGCCACAGTCGCACCGGTCGCGGTGTCGAGCGCGTAGCAGCCGAAGCAGGTCAACGGTTCGTACCGATCGCGCGAATTGTCGGAATTGTGGGACAGGGTCAGCAGGTCGATGGCCACAAAACCAGTGCGCCGAGTGATGCCCGCGGTGGAATCCACCCGGCGCGCCACCGCCTCCAGGATAGCGTGCCCGGTCGTGTCCTTGGCATGGATGATGCGCCGCGCGCTGTGGCCGCCTTCACGCCCGAGGTCGAGTCGGCCGGCGCCGTCGCGATCGAAGCCGATACTCAGTTCGTCGATCAGCAGATCCTTCACCGCCGACGGACCTTCGCGCACAAGCTGGTCGATGGCCGCAGGATTGGCCGTGCCGTCGGACGCGTCCAGAATATCGTGCGCCAGTTGCTGCGGACCCGGCGTGATATCGTAAATGATGCCCCCCTGCGCCCAGTCGCTGTTGGCCTCCAGAGGACCGCCCAGCGAGAGCAGCTCCACGCGGCAGCCATCCTTCGCCGCCTGCAAAGCGTAGGTGGAACCGGCCAGACCGGCACCAATGACAAGACTATCGGTTTGAATGACCTGCATGGAAAGGGACGCAGCAATTACGGAGCGGATCGATGACCACTGAAGAAGAGATCCCTGGCGGGCTCAATCCCGCTCTTGTTCGCCCAAGTCACGGCCTAGCGTTTGACCACCGACAGAACGCTGAGACTCAAATCCACCGCAGGCGCGGAGTGGGTGAGGGCGCCGATGCTGATGACATCCACGCCGGGCACGGCAAAATCGGCCAGTGTTTCCAGTCGCACGCCGCCCGAAACCTCGATCAGGGCCCGGCCGGCGATAACCGTCACCGCCGTCCGAATCTGGGCCGGCGTCATGTTGTCGAGCAGGATCACCTCAGCGCCGATGCGGCAGGCCTCGCGTACCTCGGCCATGGTCTTCGCCTCCACCTCGACCTTGGCCGTATGAGGCGCGACCCCGCGTGCCAGTACGACCGCCCTCGAAAGCGAACCGGCCGCCGCGATGTGATTGTCCTTGATGAGCACATGTTCGCCCAGCGACGCGCGGTGGTTGTGGCATCCTCCACAGCGCACCGCGTATTTTTCCAAGGCCCGGAAGCCCGGCGTGGTCTTGCGGGTGTCCACGATGCGGATTCCCGTCGGCCCGGCGGCCTCGGCAAATTGGCGGGCCTGCGTGGCGATGCCGGAGAGACGCTGCAGAAAATTCAGGGCGGTGCGTTCGGCGGTAAGGAGGGACTGCGTCGGCCCTTCAACGCGTAACACCGCCCGGCCCTTTTTGATCAGGCTGCCGTCCTGGGCCATGATCCTGACTTTGAGCGCCGGATCGACCCGCAGGAACACCTGCGCGGACACGGTGAGGCCGCATATCACCAGATTCTGGCCGGCCCGGATCACCGCCCGGCTCGTGTGCCGGAGGGGGAAGATGGCGCGGCTGGTGAGGTCGCCCAAGCCGGCGTCCTCCTCGAGGGCGAGGTCGATCAGATGTTCGGTGCGGGGGTTGATCATAGGAGTTTCTGCACGTAAATTGCGGAACCTGTCACCTAGGGGACCAATTCGTAGTTCGGTTCAGGCCGGGGGCGCCAGAGCAAACATCCGTTCGATGCAACGGGCGGCGCGGCACCGCAGGGGTTCCTCGAGCGTGACAATCTGGTCGGGCCGGGGCGCAGCGAGCACATCGCGCACTTTCGCAAGTGAATTCAGCTTCATGTACGGACAGAGGCGGCAGCCGGTGATGAAACGCTTCTCCGGATCCTCGACCTGCAACCGGCCGACGAGGCCGCATTCGGTCAGCATGAGAAAGTACGGGGCAGGCGTACCGCGGACGTATTTCATCATCGCCCCGGTGCTGCCGACGAAATCCGCGGCCGCGGCGACCTCGGGCGCACATTCCGGATGCGCGACCACGTGGAGGCCGGGAAACCGGGCACGGGCAATGGCAATGGCCGAAGCGTCAAACACCTCGTGGACGATGCAGGTGCCGTCCGACGCCACGATCTCCTTGGCGCAACCCCGCCGCTTCATCTCCGTACGGATGTTTTCCGCCATCAGGCGGTCCGGCACGAAAAGGATGCGGCGCTGCGGCAGCTTTTCGATGATGTCGTAAACATTGCCCGAGGTGACGCAGACATCGGATTCGGCCTTCACCTCGGCCGTGCTGTTGATGTAGCAGACGACCGCGGCGTCGGGGTAGTGTGCCTTCAGCCGCCGCAGTCCGGCCCCCGTGAGCGAGTCGGCCAGTGAGCAACCGGCGCCCCGGTCGGGCACGACGACGGTGGCGTCGGGGCAGAGGATTTTCGCCGTCTCGGCCATGAAGACCACCCCGACAAACACGATCATCCTCGCCTGCGCCTCGCGTGCTTTGACGCTGAGAAAGTAGGAATCTCCCTTGAAGTCCGCCACGCCGTAAGTGATTTCCGGCTCGACGTAGGAATGGGCGAGGATGACGGCGCCATGCTCGCGCTTGAGGCGGTTGATTTCCAGGGTGAGCGGGGCGAAACTGCGACAGGCCTCGTAGTTCCAGGACCGCCCGGGCTCGCAGTCGACGTGCATGAGCGCCCGGAACAGGCGTTCGGTCTCTGCCTCAACCTCGTGGGCGGCGGCGGTCATGCGGCGATCCTGCGGAATCACCCGGGGCCGGTAACCGTCTTGGTGCGGATGCTGGTGGGCCGGTTGCGCTCGTCTACCAGGACGATGTTGGTGCGATGTTGCGCCACTTCCTCAGGCGTCAGCTCCACATAGGCCGCGATGATAATCTTGTCCCCGATCCGGGCCAGATGGGCGGCCGCGCCGTTGATCTGAATCTGCCCAGACTCACCATAAATGACATACGTCGTGAAACGCTCACCGTTGGTTATATCGTAGATGTCGACCTGCTCGAATTCGAGCAGACCGGCGTCGCGGCAGAGGGCGCGGTCGACGGTGATCGAGCCTTCGTAATCCTGCTCTACGGCCGTAACGGTGGCACGATGAATTTTGGCACTGAGGAATGTCCTAGTCATGGAGGGAAGTCATCTGGGCAAAGGCGTTCAAACCAATCAAGATAAGTTCGGGCGAATGGATCGCAAAGAGGTTTTGCGGCCGCAGCCGGGAGGCGTTGCCTCCCGTGCCGACGATTACGGTCCGGACGCGCCCAAATGCTTCCGCTCGAATGCGCTGCACCAATTCACGCACGGCTCCACCCTGCCCGAAATATATTCCGCTTTCGATCGCCTCATGGGGTGATCTCCCTAGCGCGGTCCGTGGCCGGCGCCAGCGCACGAGCGGCAGTTGCGCCGTACTGGTGGAGAGCATGGACGGCCAAAGGGGCAGGCCGGGCAGGATGGCGCCGCCCAAGAGCGTTCCGTCGCCGCGCAAGGCCGTCACCGTCGTGGTTGTGCCGCAATCCACCACAATAACATTTTGACCGGGGAAAAGGGCGCGGGCTCCAAGCGCTGCGGCCAGGCGATCGGTTCCCAGTTCCTTCGGACGGTCATAACCGATGGCCAGACCATGGGGAGAATCGGTCGTAAGCAACCGGGGCGCCACGCCGAACGTACGCTGGACGAGCCGTGAGACCTTGGGCGTGAGCGAGGGAACGACCGAGCAAAACACAGCCTGGCCAATGCGGCCGCGCGCGCGTGCCGGCACATGCCGGGTGAAGCCGCGCGCCGTGGCCGCCTCCCTCACCGGCGCACGAAATCGCACCATCAGCCGACGACCGGAAAACACGCCACCGAACAAGGAGGTGTTACCTATGCATAAAACCAGCGTTCTCATCTTGCTTCGCGGAGCCATTGATCCAGCGCTTCCGCCAGCGCGTCCACGCCGGCGACTTTCGCCGGCGGACCGCCGGCATGGCGATAAAGCCAGAAGGGATGCACGGCCGCTTTGTTGATTTCGTCCAAATCGTTGAGCACAACCGCATCGACCCCGCCGGCCGCCAGCTGCGCCGCCACGGCGGCCTGCCGCGCCGCCGCATCCGCCCCGACCGTAAGCTTAAAACCGACGACGAGCAGCGGCCGGGGAGAGAACGCCTTCAGCTGCATGAGTATCTTTTCGTTGCGCACGAGCCGGACGGTGAGTTCGGCGGCATCCGAGGTGATCTTGTCCGGCCGGCACACGGCCGGACGGTAGTCGGCCACCGCCGCATTCATGATCACCGCACCGATCGCACCGGTTCCCAGCCGGCGGCGGAGACGAGCAGCCAGATCCTCCGCCGAGGAAAAAACCTCGGTGTCCCGCAGCGTCCGCGGCTGCACGGAGCCGGTACCGCGCAACAAGGAGACTTCGTGCCCGCGCACGGTCAATGCGTCCGCCAGCGCGGCACCGGTCGCGCCCGTGCTGATGTTGGCCAGGAAGCGCACCGCATCGAGCGGCTCGCGCGTCGCGCCCGCAGTGACGAGCAGTTTCATTTCCGGGCAAGGGCGGCCAGCACCTCGGAGGCGATCTTCTCCGGATCGGCGAGACGGCCCGCCCCGGTGTCGCCGCAGGCAAGCAGGCCCTCGGCGGGTTCGATCACGTGCACGCCCCAGGAACGCAGTCTTGCGACCGAGGCCTGCGTGGCGGGGTGCTGCCACATGTAGGTGTTCATCGCGGGTGCGATCCACCACGGTTTTTGCCGGTGTTCCCAGGCGAGAAAAAGCGCGCCGGGGAGATCGTCGGCCAAGCCCGCGGCCAGTCTGTTGATCGTGTTGCCGGTGGCCGGACAGACTAGTGCGAGATCGCTCTGCCGGGCGCATTCGATGTGGTCAAGCGCCCGGCCCGATTCCCACATGTCGGAAAAAACCGGCCGGCCGCTGAGCGCCTCCAGGGTAGCGGGGCCGATGAAACGGAGGGCCGCCGGCGTGGCGACGGTCTGGACCGTCACTCCGGCCTGTGTAAGGCGCGAGATGGCTGTGCAGGCCTTATAGCAGGCGATCGATCCGGTCAGGAAGAAGAGTACGTTACCTTGGGACATTGTCGATGAGTCGGGTTTGGCCGAGACGCACGGCCCCGAGCCGACGGCCCGCCCGGTCCTCGACGTAGTCGACGATGAACCCAGCAGCCGCGAGCGCGGCGGCGGCGGCGGCGGCGGTCGGGGCGGTTGTGAGAATGTGGAAGAACTGCGGGGCGAGGGCCCGCTCGGCGGGGGAAAGGCGGGCATTGCGGGAGCTGAGCGCAAGGCCGTCGGGTTCGCGGACAATCGGACAGGCGATGATTTCCGTTGGAAGGGAAAACGCCTCGGCCAAGCCGCGCACGAGCTGGAGCTGCTGATAGTCCTTCTCGCCGAAGTACGCGCGTTCAGCGTCGGCGATCTGCAGCAGTTTCATCACGACGGTCAGCACACCGTTGAAATGCCCGGGGCGGTGCGCCCCGCAAAGCTCCCGGCTGTACTCGCTTTCGGTCACGGCGTAGCGCGTGCCATTCGGATACATCTCGGCCACACTCGGAGCAAACACCACATCGACTCCCTTTTCTGCCATCAGCGTCGTATCCCGTTCCAGCGTGCGCGGGTAAAGCTCGAAGTCGTTCTTCTCGTCGAACTGCGTGGGGTTGACGAACACCGAGGCCAGCACGACGTCGTTGTCGCGCCGGGCGGCGGCAAACAGCGCTGCGTGGCCGGCGTGCAGCGCCCCCATGGTCGGAACGAAACCGACGCTCCGGCCGGCGGTGCGATGGACGGCCCGCCGATCCCGCCACTCCGCCACGGTGGTAATGATGCGCGGCATGGTCAAGAAAAGGATTCCTGCGCCGCCGGGAATTTCCGGTTGCGTACGGCCCGGGCATAGCGTTCCACGCCGCCGCGCACGAGCGCGGCCCCATTGGCGAACCGCCGCACAAACTTCGGGCTGAAATCAGGATTAAAACCGAGGAGGTCGTGCAGGACCAGCACCTGTCCGTCGCAGGCAGCCCCGGCACCGATGCCGATCGTCGGGATGCGCAGTGCGGACGTGACCTGGCCCGCCAGTTTTTTCGGGATGCACTCCAGCACCACAGCGAAGGCACCCGCGGCTTCAACCGCGGCGGCGTCTTCGAGCAGCTGCGCCGCAGCCGCGGCGTTGCGGGCCTGCACCGTGTAGCCGCCAAGCGCATGAACCGACTGTGGCTGCAGTCCCAGATGCGCCATCACGGGAACGCCGGACTCGACCAGATGGCGGATGACTCCGGCATGACCGCGCACGCCCTCGATTTTTACTGCGTGGGCCCCCGCGCGAAGCAGCTGCGCCGCGCAATCAAGGGCCGGGGCCGAGCCCCGGCGGGCGGCAAGAAACGGCATGTCCGCGACGATGAATTGTTCCGGCGCCGCGCGGGCGACCGCACGGGTGTGCAGCGCCATGAGTTCGGGGGTGGCGCCCAACGTATTGCTCTCGCCGTGCATGACCATCATCGCGCTGTCTCCGACCAACAGACAGTCAACGGAAGTCCCCGCCAGCAGGTGTGCAGACCAGGCATCGTAAGCGGTAACCATGACGAGCGGACGGTGCTCGATCTTGGCGGCGGCAAAATCACGAATCGTCTTCATTGGGCTGGGATTTCTCAATAAAACCGATCGTCAGAATAAGTGCAAGAACCGCCTGCGTCACAGGACGGCCGCGACCGAGTCAACGAGAGGGACTGGGCTCACGGACGGGGAACGCACCGCTGGCTGCAAACGGGACGGTTCCGGCCGGTCGAAACGAAAGGGGAAAACCGGCCGCCAAGCGCTTGGGAAAGCGAGGCGATAAATTCCTTCCTGATTTGGGGCCCGGAGAGCCTGGGCCCGGAGGATTCTTGGCGCAGATATACCATGATGGGGCTAAAGCCGCCGGTTGAATCCCAAACCTTGCACGCCGTTCGTCGGACACTCGTCTCGCAGGATTTTGAGCAATCACCGATCAGGGTCTCGGCGCACCCTGCTTGGAGTCATAGGTGCCCGCGCTTGGGAAGAAGGGGGCGATTTTTTCGACCACGGGGGTCATGAACCTTGGTTCGTTGCGATTATAGACCCATGAGAAAAACACCGCGACCACCATGACAAAGCACAACACCCCCAGAATCAATTTGTTCATCCGGGCGACACGCTTCAGCACGACAAAAGCAACGATGACGGCCACCAGAACAAGGCCGATTTTGACCCACGTCGCGGGCGGAATCCGGGAGGCTTGATCCAGGGCGGTGGCTGCAAGCAGGTCCATGAAACGATATGGCTAGTCCAAACTCCTCAGGATACGAGGAGTTTTTTGGCCGCGCGCAGATTTGACGATTTGTCGGGAGGCCGCCATCCGGCGATTCCTTGTGAAAGCAGGCCGGCGAATGATTCCGTGGTCCGGGAGCCGGAGCGGCACCGGCGGATTTAGGAGTAGCGGGAGGAGATGCCCAGATAATTGAGCAAAAACGCCTCCTTCCAGATGCGGAAACGACCTTCGGGCGTAATTTTCCCGTACTCTTCGTGGTCGGTGTGTGGGAGGAGGAAGCCAAGTTCGGTGTTCACCTGCTCGAGCAAATGCTGCTGCTGGTTGATGTCGTCCAGCGGATCGGTCTGCCAGGGCACGCCGGCGCCGCCCAGACCCGTCGCAATCCGCCGGCTGTGGCGGTTGACGAGCGAAGCCAGGCTCCGCCGCCAAGGAGTTCGTTCAACCAGCCAGTTCTCCGGATAAAACCCACCAAAAGGAAGGTAGTAATTGTCGGTCACATAGCGGAGCCCGTCCTTCGTCTCGGTCGAGAGGCTGTAACAAACTGTGAGCGTGCCGGATTCCTGTGGTAGAAAAGCGATCTGCAGACGGATCATGGCGTCCTGACTTTGGTAGATGGAGACGCGCAGCCAGATGCCGCCGCCCACCTCTGCCTTCAGGGCCTGCACCGGATTGAACCGGTTGGCGCGGAGCCACTCACGTGCCTGCAGCAGGCGTTTCTGCGTGGGCCACTCCTCGCCGCTGGTATTGACTACGAATTTTGGGAAAAGCGGCAGCGGACTCAAGCTGATGGCGCTGACACGCAGCCAGTTGAACACGGATTCGACGAGAAACCAGCCGAGAAAGGCCGTGGTGGCGATCACCCAGAACGGGCGATCAATCATCTCAAACTGAATGGCCGCGTACGCTACAAAGAGCGAAAACAAGACCCAGCGCATCCATCGGATAACGATGGCCAGCAGGGGCGAGGCCAAATGCAGGTTGAGATAAAACAGAATCAGCATGACGGCGGCCGCAGGCGTCAGGAAGGCAACAAAGTTGGGATCCAGGTTAGGCATACCTATTCGTCGGTTGCGGCACGCCGGGCAGGCTGCTCAGCCGACCGCTACGATCCACTGCATTTACCGTAAAAATCCTAGCTGAGGCGAACTGGCATGATGACGCAGACAAAGCTCTCCAGGGTCTTGAATACGCCGGGACTGACTTCGTCCTTCAGTTCAAAGAAAACCTCGTCTTTGGTCAGGGCGCGTAGTGGATCCATGAGAAACTGCGGGTTGAAGGCGACCTGCAACTCAGGACCGCTGTAGGAAATCGCCATGGACTCGTGCGATTCACCGAAGTCCGGGCTTGAGGCGGTGATTTCCAGCAGGTTCGGCGAGAGTTTGATGCGAACTGAGTTGGACTTCTCACTGGTGACGAGGGCAGCGCGGTGCACGCATTGCAGGAACAGCTCACGTTCCAGCTTGATGCGTTGATGCGTCTCCTTGGGCACGACCTGCTGGTAGTTCGGGTAATTGCCTTCAACGACCTTCGAAAAAAGATAAATACTGTCCACCAAGCCGCTCGCATTCGCCTCCTTTCCGGTGTCGATCTGGAAGGCTGCCCGGCGTTCGTTAAACGCGACATTGAGTTTTTCGCCCTTGTCGAGAAGGTGAAGCAATTCACTTACCGTCTTGGCGGGCAGGATAATAGAGCCGGCGCTGGCGGCGGGGACAGGCATCTCCTTGCTTACGAGCGCCAGTCGACGTCCATCGGTGGCGACCAGTGCCAGCTTGCCATCCCGAAAGCTGAAATAAACACCGTTGAGAATGTAGCGCGTCTCATCGGTCGATTGAGCGTAGGCGACACTGCGCAACATGGCGGCCAGTTCAGCTTGATCGAGCGCAAACGTCTTGTCGCCATCGGTGGGCGGCAGCTGGGGAAACTCTTCCCTACCAATGCCCATGATACGGAACTGGGAACCTCCCGATGCGAGCTTCACCTGATGCCCGGGAGAAGCATCAAATGCCACATCGATATTGGGCAACTCGCGCACAATGGTGGCAAGACGCTTGACCGGCAGGGTCACCGCGCCAGTTTCCTTAACCTCAGCCTTGATTTTGCAACGAATGCCAAGATCAAGATTTGTGGTGGTAAGCGAAATCTGATCTTTTTCCGCTTCAATCAGCACGTTGCTAAGGATCGGCATGGCGGCCTTCGTGCCCACTACGTTCAAGACTTGGGCGAGACCGTTGCTGAAATGATCACGGTTGATTTTGAATTTCATCGTTCGAGGAGGTGTTAACTAACAAAAGATGATTGGAGAATGATTCAATCAGTAAGTATCCGTATTATTATGGGGTGTGGATAAGCGGTATAAGTGGCGTTTTCTAGAGGAGAATCGGAACTCGTGTGGAGTGTGAAGAAGTACGGGATTGGGCTGAATAAGGGGATGGTTATGCACAAAACCGAGTTATGCGGATGTTGTTGGCGGTTGTTCCGGGTGCTTTTTCACAGTCATCCGGCGAAGGGAGCGTATCTTTGAATGGCGGGCGATCCGCTGCCAGTGTGTGATAATGCCGTACGCAATGTAGCTCAGGAAAATGAAAAAGAAGGCTATTTCACGCAGGAAGATGATGAGGGTGACTGCGGCCAGCACCGCCACGAAGGTGTTGAAACGTGTCTTGGTCTGCCAGTCGATATGCTTGAAACTCGGGTAGCGGATCGTGCTGACCATAAGAAAAGAGATCAGGATCAGCAGGAGAGGCAGGATGAGCGTCCAGCGATGGAGCGACTTTTCATTGTCGGCCAGATGCAGAAGCAGCAGCACCATGGAGGCGACTGTTCCGGCGGCCGCCGGAACCGGCAGGCCGACAAAATCATTGTGGGATTCCATGGAGGACTGATGCAGCAATGGATTCGTGATCACGTTGAACCGAGCCAGCCGCACCGCCGCGCAGAGCAGATAAATGAAAGCGATCACCCAGCCGAACGAGCGGAACCATTGATATTCTTCCCGCGGGGCAAGAATGAGGAAAAACACCATCAGGGCCGGCGCGACCCCAAAGGAAACCACGTCAGCCAGGGAATCAAACTCAGCGCCAAAAAGCGAGGTGCGGCCTCCCAGCCGGGCAAGACGCCCGTCCAGGCAATCGAATACGACTGCGGCCAGGATCAGCCAGACGGAGCTGGTGTAAAGGTCCATCCATGTTTGATGGGCATGCGCGGTTGCGTATTGGCCGGCATCCGTGATCAGCCGTGCTTGGATGCACCGAATGACGGCAACGAAGCCGCAGAAAAGATTCCCTGCCGTCATCAGGTTGGGCAGGAAATAGATCCGGCTTGCCTGTGTGACGTTGTAGGGATTGTCGCGCGATTCAAAATCGGCCATGGGAAGAAAGCGGTTATTTCTTGGTAAGACTCTCGAGATATTTCCAGAATTTCGAGTCTTGCTCGAAAAGCTGCTGTTCCGACACAGGCAGCTTCATGCGAAAGAGTAGGTCTTCCAGCGAGTCCTTGTGCAGGATATAGTGGGTGTGAATCGTGTCATTCAGCACCTCAAAATAAAAGCGGAAGTCCCCGGCGCGCAGCCGGTAGAACTCACGGCCCTGACGGTGGAATTTGCCAAGAGGCTCCCTTGGATGGGCGAGATCGCTGGCTTTAATCTGACTGATCGGCTCGATCGCCTCGATTTGGGCGCGAGTTTCAAGTTTGTTCAACTCGCGCATACTTTGTTCTGAGAAAGTGACTTGATACATGACAGGCGTGGAGCGACGTCGCCGTGAGCGGAATAAACGTCAGATCTCGACGATAAACTCCTTGCATGATGAAGGAACAACCATGGATGGCCATCTTTTTACGCTGGGCGGACAGCAGCAACGCAAATCCATGCCGGGATGAGCAAATCCACCAACCCCGAGAGGTTTATTCGCAAAAACGGGGCGGGCGTAAAGGTGCGCCAATGAATGCGAAATAAACCACAAGCGCGTCATCGGATGAACAGAAATGCCTAGTTCCGCGAATATGACTTGCCGTCCGGGTCAACGAGTAGTCCCGGTTCGTCCGAAAACACAACTTGCCCCTCGGGGAGGCGAAACGAGGCAGGGTTTGATAGCAACCGCCTCGCCCATCAGGCATTCTTTCCGAAAGCAGGATCAACCTTGATCAAGGCCGTGGCGGCAAAGGAAGGGATCGTTGCCACACAGACCCAGACAAAAAAATTCACATAGCCGAGTTTTTCCTGGATCCAGCCGGCCGCCAGGCCGGGCAACATCATCCCCAGGGCCATGAAGCCGGTGCAGATGGCATAATGGGCGGTCCGGTGCTCTCCTTCCGCGACCAGCATCATGTAGAGCAGGTAGGCAGTAAATCCGAAACCATAGCCGAACTGTTCCACCGCCAGCGACCCTCCGATGATGAAAAGGTTGTTCGGCTGCGCCCACGCCAGAAGGATAAAAACGACGTTGGGCGCGTACATCGCCAGGATCATCGGCCACAGCATCCGCTTGAGCCCGAAACGGGAAATCACATAGCCGCCCACCAGCCCTCCGAGGGTCAGGGCAATGACGCCAATCGTGCCATAGATAATTCCAACCTGCTGCGTGGTCAGACCCAGCCCGCCGGCATTTCGTTCATCGAGCAGAAAAGGAGCCACCAATTTCAACAGCTGGGCCTCCGCGAAGCGGTAGAGCAGCAGGAAACACAGGCTGAGCGCGATGTCCTTTTTTCTAAAAAAGTCTTTGAAGACAGAAAAATAACCCTGGACCAACGTGGGCGAACGATCTGCCTGATGATCCCGGGAGGGACGGGGCAGACAGATCCAATGGTAGGAGGCCACCAGAACAAAGAAGAGGGTAGTCAACACAAACACCCAGGACCACGCACGTGCCGCATCGTGGGTGATCCCCTGCAGTGTGCCGGCAAGATAAACCACGCCGCCTTGGCCCGCGATCATGGCCAGCCGGTAAAACGTGCTGCGCACGCCGACGAACGCCGCCTGCTGGTGCGACGGGAGCGCGAGCAGGTAAAATCCGTCCGCGGCAATGTCGTGGGTGGCCGAGCTAAACGCCAGCAACCAGAAGACCGTCAGGGTTCCCCGGAAGAACCACGGCCCCGGAACCGTCAAGGCCACCATCGCCAGGGACGCCCCGATGGTGAACTGCAGGCCAATAATCCAGGATCGTTTCGTTCGGAACAAATCGATCAGCGGCGACCACAGCGGCTTGATAACCCAGGGCAAATAAAGCCAGCTGGTGTAGAGCGCGATATCCGTGTTCGATATCTTCAGGTTCTTATACATGACCACCGATACGGTCATCACGAGCACGTAGGGGATGCCCTGACTGAAGTAGAGCGTCGGAATCCAGCGCCAAGGATTCGACGACCTGGGGGACAAGCGGATCATTAGTGAACACGAACGTGAGGGGACGCTCGATGCAGCGCAACCGTGGAGCACGACGCGCCGCTGCGCGGAGGCGGCGCGCGTTCGGAGCGTGCTGCAACGAAATATCCTTAATCTGACGGATCTTTTCCGACCAGCAGATACGGCTGCCGTGACCACGCCATGGGACTTGAGCGATCTGCCGCGCTACCGGACTGCGCCACCGTTGAGCGGCACCGTGCGGGTTTTCGGTGGGCGGTTGGCGTCAGCATGATCAGGGGGACCAGGCGGCGACGGGCAGCCGCAGGGCGGCCGTTGGAGGGAAGGAACGAAAAAGCCGGTGTGGGACGAAAAAACTTTGCGCGAATTTGCTGCGGAAAAACTGTGACATCGGGTGAATAAATCGTCACACTGCCATCATGCGGACGACATTGAAACTCGGACTGCGGACTCAGCCGGAGCTTTTCGGCAGGAGGCGAAGCCGCCGGTAAGGAGGGGACATGACTGCCGCCATATCCAAGACCATCCCACAATTCCGCCTCCGCGCGGCGGAAACCGGCACGGTGTATTGGATCTATGTCGAAGCGCCGGATGCGAAAACCGAGCCCGGTCCATGGCCGGCGGTGCTGTTCCTGGATGGCGACGACCAGTTCCGCCATGCGGTCAAGGCGTACCGGTCGGCACGCAAAGCGGGGGAGGTTTCGCCCCTCCTGCTTGTGGGCGTGGGCTATGGTGCGGGCTACATCAGGCCCGGCAACCGGCGTCAGCGTGATTACACGCCCACCGCCATGAGGGGTGAACCCGGCACCGGCGGGGGGGACGATTTTCTGGAATTTCTCACGGAACGGCTCTGGCACGAGCTGGCCGGCCGTTTTCCCGTCGATGAGGAAGCGCGCGGCTTGGCAGGACATTCCCTCGGTGCGTTGCTGGTATTGCATGCTCTGTTCCAAAAGAAGCCTTTCTTCAACCGGCTGCTGGCCATCGCACCGTCGATCTGGTTCGACGAACGGAGCATCCTGCATCAGGCGGCGAAGTTGCGGGAGAAGCAGAAGAAATTGCCGGGGCGGCTGTTTCTCGGGGTTGGCGGGGAGGATTCCCCGTCGACGAAAAAGGACCTGGCCCGATTGCAACGGCAACTTAAGGCCCATCCTTTCGCGCAACTCGAAGTCGTGAGCCGGCGCTTTGCGGGCAAAGGCCACTATGATGCCCTGCAGGTGGCGTTCCGTGAGGGTTTGCGGGTCTTGTTTCCAGCGGAATAAACCGGGACTCTTCCTCTGCCCGAGGCCTCACCGAGACGGGGGAGGAATGCTGGCATGGCAGGCTCAGGGGCCAATCATGGTCGGTCTTGACCCAGCTCAAGGCCGGCGGGGTGGGTTTGGGCTAGAGTTTGTTCCATATCCGCATGTCCCCTCACGAACCTCCCACCTCCATGACTCCCTCCGCTCTCCATCCCGAAATGAAAGTAGCCGACATTGTCGCCTCCCACCCATCCTTGGCCCGCATGTTTGAACAGGTGGGGATTGACTATTGTTGTGGCGGCAAAAGAACGCTCGCCGAGGCCTGTTCAGACAAGGATCTAGATCCTCGGACGCTCGTCGTGATGCTGGAAGCGACGATGCGGACCGCCGGCGCTTCGGAGCCGATGGTAGACGCCGCCCGCCTGTCACTGACCGGACTTGCTGACCATATCGAGCGGACCCACCATGCGTACCTCAAAACAGAGTTGCCCCGGCTGGCGGACTTGGCGGCGCGCGTGGCGGTTGAACACGCGGCAAGCGACGGCCGGCTGAACGCGGTGAGGGACACGGTCAACCAGCTGGCCGCGGAAATGTACAGCCATATGGGCAAGGAGGAGAACGTGCTCTTCCCGCTCGTGCGCCGGTTGGATGCTGGCAGTGCCGGCGACTTCCATTGCGGCTCAATCGCCTATCCCATCCGGCAGATGGAAAGCGAACACGATGCAGCCGGCTCGGCTGTGGCCTGCTTGCGTGAGCTTACGGATGGTTTCACTCCCGCCCCCGGCGCCTGCAACACCCATCACGCGCTGCTCGCTGGTCTGGCGCAGCTGGAGAGAGATCTGCACGAGCACGTGCACAAGGAGAACAACATCCTCTTTCCCAGAGCGATTGCATTGGAGCAGTCGCAGCAGGTCTGTCTCTGAAAAGAGACGGGGCAGAAAGTCCGCCTGCACGCGGTACCGATCGCAGGGAAACCCTGCCGATACACTGCTCCGGTAGCGGCGCGGGCGGCATGTCATTCGCGGACGCGGTCGTGGCAATCCCTTCCTGGTTGGGCCAAGGGGAAGCGGTTGAACGGATAGCGCGAGAGCGCCGACTCCGACTATAAGCTTGGGTGACTGGCTGTTTGCGGCGTCTTATTCCCTTGGTCCAGCGGGTGATATATCACGTTTCTGGAAGGGAATCGGTCCGGGAAACAATCAGGATGGCGATGTCGGCTTGTGCGCACGCGGTAAACATCAGAGATTATTTTTAAATCCTATGGATTGGTTTATTCAACTTCTGACCGGGGAATCGGTGGCCCGGACCGTCATCCTGTTGGGGGTGGCGATTGCCGCGGGAACCGCATTGGGCAAGATCCGTGTTTTCGGGATTGGCCTCGGTGTGGCCGGAGTGCTTTTCGCCGGTCTTGTGCTGGGACATCTCCAACTGACCTTCGACCATGAAGTGCTGGAGTTCGTGCGCGAGTTCGGGTTGATCCTGTTTGTCTACACCCTGGGCCTGCAAATCGGCCCCGGCTTCTTTGCGCTGCTCAAATCGCGCGGCCTGGGCCTGAACCTGTTCGCCGCCGCGATTGTCCTGCTGGGGGTGCTGGTGGCCGCAGGCTGGATCATGCTGGGTCGGATTGAAGTGCCAGCCGGCGTGGGCCTGCTCTCGGGGGCCACAACAAACACGCCCAGCCTCGCTGCGGCGCAGCAGGCGTTCAAGCAGGCGGGTGCGCCCGAAACCGCCGCCGCCGTGCTCGGGCTGGGCTACGCCATCGCCTATCCCTTCGGCATCCTCGGCATCATCCTCACGATGGTGATCGTGCGCGTGGTCTTCCGCATCGACGTGAGACAGGAGGTCAAGGCAGCGGAAGCCTTCCATCGGCCGGACGTTTCTCCGCTCACCACCCGCAACTTTGAGGTGCGCAATTCCAATCTCGTGAACTGCAAGCTGTCCGAGGTGCCGGGGTTGGCCGGGTCCGGCGTGATTGTTTCGCGTTTTTTACGAGACGGCCATGTGGATGTGGCCCGGCCCGATACCGCGCTGCGGTTGGGTGATGTCCTGCATGCCGTGGGCCCGGCGGCGGGACTTGAAGCCATGTGCATCGTGGTCGGTCCGGAAGCGGGCGTGGATCTCAAGGCCATCCCCGGTCCGGTGGTCAACCGTCGCCTCATTGTCACGAAATCCGAGATCTTCGGGAAAACGATACCGGAGGTCACGGCCTTCTCGCAGTACGAGGTCGTCATCACGCGGGTGACCCGCGGCGGACTGCAATTTACCCCGACAGCCGGTTTCCGGCTGCAATTTGGGGATATCCTCATGGCGGTGGGCGAGGCGCCGCAGATTGAGGCGGCTGCGGCCGCGGTCGGCAATTCGCCCAAGGCGCTCGATACGCCGCAACCCATCCCGTTTTTTCTCGGCATTGTGCTGGGCGTACTCGTGGGCAGCATCCCTGTTTTCCTGCCCGGTCTGCCCGCGGCGGTGCGGCTCGGCCTGGCGGGCGGCCCGCTGATTGTGGCCATCGTGCTGTCGCGTCTCGCCACCACCGGGCCGCTGGTGTGGCACATGCCCCACACTGCAAACCTCATGCTGCGCGAGATCGGCATCTCGCTCTTCCTAGCCGCGGTCGGCATCAATTCCGGTGAAAAATTCGTCGAGGTGCTGCTCGGACCGCAGGGCGCACACTGGCTGCTGTACGGCGCGGTCATCACCTTCGTGCCGCTGATGGTGGTCGGACTGATCGCCCGGGCTTGGAAGAAAATCAACTACGCGGAACTCAGCGGCCTGCTGGCCGGTAGCATGACCGATCCGCCCGCGCTGGCCTTTGCCCAGCAGCACATGGGCAGCGATGCCCCCGCAGTGGCCTACGCCACGGTCTATCCGCTGGTCATGCTGCTGCGGGTTTTCTCCGCACAGCTGGTTGTTTTTCTGCTCTGGCATGCCGCTGGCGGCTGAGCGCCGGGTGGCGTTATTTTCCCTCCTGCGATCGGCCGGTCATGGGCACAAAGCGCACCGGCAGCACCAACTCCCGCCGCAGCCCGCCCCCGGCGGCCTTTGTGTAAACGGCGAGAACCTGCTCGCGGATCCCCTCTGGCACGACCAAGCGGCCGGAGGCCTTGAGCTGATCCAGGAGCGGTGGCGGCACGCTGCGCGGCGCGGCCGTGACTATGATTCCGTCGAACGGCGCGGCTTCGGTCCAGCCGAGATAGCCGTCGCCCTCGCGCACCTGAACCGCATGGTAGCCGAGACGCTGCAGGATAGCCCGGGCATTTGTGGCCAGCTGGTCGATGATTTCGATGGAGTATACTTCCGCGCCCAGTTCCGCCAGCACTGCCGATTGATAACCCGAACCGGTGCCGATCTCCAGCACCCGTTGGCCGGGTTTGACCTGCAGCAGTTCGGTCATAAGCGCCACGATGAAGGGCTGGGAAATCGTCTGGCCCTGGCCGATCGGCAACGGTTGGTCAAGATAGGCCAGGGAACGCAGTTCCGCCGGCACAAACTCATGCCGCGGCACGCGGCGCATGGCGGCGAGCACGGCCGCGTCACTGACTCCACGCGCCTCGATCTGCTCGCGCACCATGGCCTCGCGCAGAGTGGCAAAAGTATCGGCGGCCTTTGCGGGACCAGCATCCGGCAATGTGTCGCCGCACCCGCTGAGTGCGGAAACGACCAGCCAGCAGGTCGGATACCATCGCAGATTCATCAGGGGAGACTGCACAATAGCATGACTCCGCCAATGATCGCAAGCGGGCTCACCGGCCGGTGCAATCGTTGGGAGGTGGCTGGCCGGAGAGACCGTTGTGCTGACTGCCGTCGTCGGGCTCGTCAGTTTAGAGCCTTGTCCCGCCAGTATTTCGTGCCCTGCAGCGTGGCCTGGAGCGCAAGGCCGTTTTTGGTAAACTGATAAATTTCGACCCCGGGAATCACCGTGGCGGCTCCCGCAGCCTGTCCGCCCTTGTCATCTGATTTGGCAGCTGCGTCCGCCTGACCGCTGAAATCCCAGCCCTTCTCGATAAAGGACTCCATTTTCTTCTTGTCGCTGAAGATAAAGATAGCTCTGAAATCCTTGACGCCGAGTCCTATGCCCAATCCGGCCGACCCCATCTTCATGAAGGTTTCATGACCTTTGCGATCGACGACCAGGCCGCGGCCGCCGGCGAAACTTGCGAACACCAAGTTGACGCCTACGTTCGAGAATACCGCATAACCCTCCGCCTTCTTGATCTTGGCCTTGGTCTCCGGCCTCTCTTTGTAAAGGTCGGCCAGCACAGTGTCGCGCATCTTGTGGATTTCGGCGCGTTTTTCGGCCGACTTATCCTTGGCCAGGGCGCGGGGAGAAACGAAGGTGACGGCTGTTGCTGCGACAACCAATGAAAGAAGGAGGCGTATTGTAGGCATGTTTGCAGTTAAATCCTTGAGGGCGCCAAGGCAACTGCGGACTCTCCGATGGATGTTTTCCTGGTGGGGCAGGGAATCCCCGGCCTGCAGCAGTCACTGGCGGAGTGGCGATAATGAGCCGCCTGGGCATCCCTCGCTTAACTGACCGGAGGAGCCCAGCGCACGAGCGGTTGGCCGCCGGTGACGTAGAGCGGATGCCGCGGATGGCCGTCCCTGGT
Organism: Opitutaceae bacterium; assembly: GCA_028691845.1. Taxonomy (GTDB): domain Bacteria; phylum Verrucomicrobiota; class Verrucomicrobiia; order Opitutales; family Opitutaceae; genus JAQUYL01. The sequence continues at coordinate 151,739 of JAQUYL010000001.1, read as the reverse complement.
CGTGCCGAGGCACCATAGCTCGTGTCCGGCGAAGAGCCGCACCACCGCGTCCGCCCGGGCCTGAAACTCGCCGCATACCCCCCACGCGGCCACGATCCGCTCGCAACGGTCGGCCGCCGCGAGCAGCGAGGCATCATTTTCCGGTCCCACCGGATCGGGTGAGGCCATCATCTCCTTCGGGTAGGGCGTACGCAGCCCGAAAAGGTTGGCCATCCAGAAACCGTCGAAGCCTTCGCGCTGCGAGAAGGTGCGGATGCGCGTCAGCGTCGGATCGAGCTGGGCCTCGTCGGCAGTGCTCGGGTTCAGCCCGATCCACATGATGAGCCGGTCGCCGAAAAGAGGGTTCCAGCGATGGACAAGGCTGTAGCGGTGCCGTCGGTCCGGGGAAAAATGGCAGTCGTTGTCCAAGCGGGATGGACCGGCGGAAAGGCGCTCAGTAGACCTGTTCTTCGAGAAGGGCGAACAGATCGGCTTCCGTGATCCGCGTTTGCTTCATGCTGTCGCGCTCGCGGAGGGTGAACGTCTGGCCTTCCTTTTCGAGGGTGTCGAAATCAACCGTCACACACCAGGGCGTGCCGATCTCGTCCTGCCGGCGGTAGCGGCGGCCGATGGCGGCGGACTCATCGTAGAAGGCATTCCATTTGCGCTTGAGCTTGCGGTAGAGCTTCTGGGCGAAATCAACCAGCTCGGGTTTGTTCTTGATGAGCGGTAGTACGGCGACCTTGTACGGCGCGATCCGCGGGCTCAGCCGCAGCACGATGCGCTTTTCCATTTTGCCCTTCTCGTCCGGTGCCTCGTCCTCGGTATAACCGGCACAGAGGGCGGCGAGCATGATGCGGTCCACCCCCACGGCGGGCTCGATGACGTGCGGGACGATCTTCTTCTTCGTGGCCTCGTCGAAGAACTCCATCGGTTTGCCGGAGAACTGCGCGTGCTGCTTGAGGTCGTAGTCACTGCGGGCGGCTATGCCCCAGAGTTCCTGCACGCCGAAGGGATACTTGAACATGATGTCCACCGTGCGGCGGGAGTAGAACGCGAGCTTCTCCTTCGGGTGCTCGAAGAGCGAGAGGTGCGAGTCGGGCAAACCGATGGATTTGAGCCACTCCTGGCACCATTTGAGCCACTCCTCGTGGCATGCGAGCCAGTCGGCGTCGGCATGGATGAAATACTCCATCTCCATCTGCTCGAATTCGCGCGAGCGGAAGATGAAATTGCGCGGAGTGATCTCATTGCGGAACGACTTGCCTATCTGGGCGATGCCGAAGGGCAGCTTGACGCGCGTCGTATCCACCACGGTCTTGAAATCGACAAACATGCCCTGCGCCGTCTCGGGGCGCAGGTAGGCCACGGCTGACGAGTCGCGCATCGGACCGACATAGGTCTCGAACATCATGTTAAAGGCGCGCGGCGGCGTCAGACTGCCGGGCTCGCCGGTGGCGGGGGAGGGGATGAGCGGAATTTCCTCGGGTTTGGCTTCCGTGAAATCGCGCGGCTGCACCGGCTCCAGTTTGCCCTGGATGGCCTTCTTGCGCTTAAGCTGCTCGGCTTTCTCCTGGAGTTCCTCCGCCGTGCGCTCGTTTTCCAATGCGGAGACGTAGCCGACGGTCTTGCCGTCGACGACCACTGCAGCCCAGAACAACTGGTCCGCTCGGTAGCGCTGCTTGCTCACCTTGCAGTCCACCAGCGGGTCCGTAAACCCGGCGACGTGGCCCGACGCCTCCCAGACCCTCGGATGCATGATGATCGAGCTTTCGAGACCGACGATGTCATCGCGGCGACGCACCAGGTCGTTCCACCAGCAGTCGCGGATGTTCTTCTTTAACTCGGTGCCGAGTGGGCCGTAGTCGAAAAATCCGTTCAGCCCGCCGTAGATTTCGGACGACTGGTAGATGAAGCCGCGGCGTTTGCAGAGCGCGACGATGGCGTCCATGAGATGGTTGTTGGATTCGGGCATGGCGGAAAAGGAAGCGAAGTCGGATGGAAGGATGAGCGGGCGGCAAACGCCGAGCCGACAAGTGAAAGGGGTGGGACGGCGGGGGTCAATTCCAGGGTTGGTCCGGCCAGCCGGGCAGGATCCGACCGAAAGCCAAGCTCATGTCCGGGCGGGTGCGACCACGATGAAAACCAGGCGTCACCTGCCGCAACCTCCGAACAATCTGCTGATTCCGAAAAATCCTGCCCAAACGCATCTCCCCGTGGATGGAATGGCCGTCATAACCATGCCCGCCGTCCAGGCCGTTCGAGAGTGCCCGTTCGTTGCGCCCCGCCAGTCATCCATTACGGATACAGAAGATGCACCGTGCCGCCGCCCGGAAAATAGCCCTGCACCTCCATCTCACGCGCGACCGGATCGCGAATATCCGGGCGATCCGTTCCGAACAGGCCGCTGATCTCAAGGCTCTAGTGCGTTTTCGGTTTAGATTGACGCTTTTTGTAGCAGCCGGGGTCGCTGACCCCGGGACATCCTCCCGACCGGCCTCAACGAGGCCGGCTACAATTGTGCACGTCCATGAAAACAGAAAATGCTCTATCCACCCAGACCCTGCGCTTACGCCCGACCAGAATAAGGCAGGTTTCGGGTGACCAGGACGGGCGCCCGCAACCAGGTGCGGGCCGTGTTTAAGCCCGGGCAGCAGGCCGGGTGGAACAGGATGCAGCGGCGGCTCTGGATGCGGACCACCCCCGCTTAATTCCGTCTTGCCTGCCGGGCGCGGCGGGCAACGTTTGCCCGCCATGAATGTCTCGTTCACGGCGAAGGAATACCAGCGGCTGCTTGAGCTTGTGCACCTTGGCATGTGGGCCGTGACGGCCTACCAAGGCGAGGACACGGCGGCGGCGCGGCGTTATTTCGCCCTTGATCAGCGTCTGCTCCAATTGGCGATCGATATGGGGTGCGCCCCCCTGGTGGAGAAGCGCGAAGACGGCTCGCTGCAACCTTCACCCAAGCTGGCGGAGGACGAGAAAGTGCGCGAGATCCAGAGCGAGTTCACCAATGATGTGTTTTGGCACGAGCTCGTAGGCCGGATGGCCGATCGCGATTACTCGAACGAAGCCGCGGCGCGTGGAGTGGAGACCCCCGGCGTTGAACCGCCGCCCACGCCAGAGGAGAAGCTCAAAAAACTGGAGGATCGTTACTGGGACGAATTCGAGAAGAACGATCTGGTCAACGTGTTCGTCCTGCGCGGCGGCCGCGGCTGAGATGGTTCCCCGGTCCATTATCGCAGCCGGCTGGGGCAGGCGTTGGCCGCCTTGGCGCCGCCATATGACTGTACCGCAGGAGCCCCGATGCTCCGGCTTGACGACGGCACCCAATCTCCGATTTGCAGTCCAAGCAGTTTCAACCACACTTCACCCCCAGCCATGAACCTGCTCCGCCTCACCTTCGTCCTGTTGTTTTTGCCGTTGGCGCCGGCCGCCGCGGCCGCTGATGCTCCCGCTGCAACGCCCATCGGGCTCAGGATCGACCGGACCCGGTCATTTATCGACGTGGACGTGAATGTTACAGTGGGTTCCTTTGTTGCACACCTGGACAAGTATGACGCCCGTTTCGTCCTCGACGATACGGGGAAAATCAAGACCGGTCGCTTCCAGTTTAAATTCGCCGATCTCAAGACGGGCAGCGAACAGCGCGATGCCGCCATGCTCAAGTGGCTCGGCGGCATCGGGTCCGAAGGCGTGTTCCAACTGGGAGTCCTGGCGATCGCTCCCGATGGCCAGGGTGTGGCCAACGGCAACCTCACTTTTCACGATGCGACGCAGCGCATCGAGTTTACCGTTCTCGTCACCCAAGCCGACGGGGCCTACACTGTTACCGGCGAGACCAGCATCGACTACACGGATTGGGGCTTGAAGGTTATCCGCCGGATGGGGTTGGTCAAAGTCGACCCCCGCTTGCACATTCGCTTCAAGCTGGTAGGCGAACCCGACCAGCCTTCGGCCAGGCATTAACCCGAGCCGGGTCCAGCGCTGCCGGGCCGGCGGCTTGGCCTTATTTCCGGTGCCGGGCCTCGAGCACGGAAAGAGCCTCGCCCAGGTTCAGTTTTTTCACCTGCAACAGGACGATGAGGTGGTAGAGCAGGTCGGCGGCTTCACCGGCGAGTTGTTCGTTCGTGCCCGTCGCCGCCGCCAGGGCGGTTTCCACGCCCTCTTCACCGACCTTCTGGGCCACGCGGTTTACGCCCTCGCGCGCGAGCCGCACCGTGTAGCTCTTCTCGTCCCCCCCAGCCAGACGCCCCGCCACGACCTGATCGAGATGGGCGAGAAAACCGACGCCGCTCGCGCCGCGGTCGCCAAAGCAGCTCGTGGTGCCGCGATGGCAGGTGGGACCGTGCGGTCGGGCCTTGATCAGAATGGCGTCATTGTCGCAATCGGCGGCGGCGTCAACCAAGTCCAGAAAATGGCCGGAGGTCTCGCCCTTCGTCCACAGGCGGTTTTTGCTGCGGCTGAAAAAAGTGACGCGCTTGGTCGCCAGCGTTTGCCGCAGCGCCTCGGCGTTCATGTAGCCGAGCATGAGCACCTGCAGCGTGTCGGCGTCCTGCACCACGGCGGGTAGCAGTCCGTCGCCTTTCTTCCAGTCGAGTTGATCCAATGTGGGCGTCGTCATAGGCGGATGGGGATTTGCTGCGTGCGCAGCCATGCTTTGAGGTCGGGAATGCGGATGGCGGCGGTGTGGAAAACCGACGCGGCGAGCGCGCCGTCCACGCCGGCGACGCGGAATACGTCGCGGAAATGCTCGGGCGTGCCGGCTCCGCCGGAGGCGATGAGCGGTATGGTGAGCACGGCGCGCACCGAACTCAACTGCGCGAGATCGTAGCCGCGGCGCACGCCGTCCTGGTTCATGCAATTGAGCACCACTTCGCCGGCGCCGCGCCGCTGCACTTCCCTCACCCAGTCGAGGGTGCGCCAGCGCGTGGAGCGGGTCTTGGTGGGATCACCGGTGTATTGCTTGACGAAGTAGTCGCCGCTGTCCTCCAGACTGTCGATGCCGATGACCACACATTGCGAGCCAAACTCAGCCGCGAGAGCGCCGATTAAATCGGGATTTTCCAGGGCCGGCGAGTTGATGGAAATCTTGTCCGCGCCGCTATGGAGGATACTGCGCGCCTCGTCGAGCGAGCGGATGCCGCCGGCGACGCAGAAGGGGATGTCGATGACCCGCGCGACCCGGGTTACCCAGTCGGTCGACACGGTGCGGCCGTCGCTGCTGGCCGTGATGTCGTAGAACACCAGCTCGTCGGCGCCTTCGTCACGGTAGCGCCGGGCGAGTTCGATGATGTCACCTACCACGACGTGGTCGCGGAAACGGACGCCCTTGACGACTTGGCCGCCGCGGACGTCGAGACAGGGTATGATGCGGCGGGCTAGCATGCGAGGGCCTCCTGCAGGGTGAATTTTTTCTCGTAGAGTGCGCGGCCCACAATGGCACCGGTCACGCCGGTCGAGCGCAGGGCGCGCAGGTCGTCGAGCGAGGAAACGCCGCCGGACGCCTGGATCTGCAGCGCAGGGAAACGCTTCACCAGATCCGTGTAGAGCGGCACGTTCGGGCCGGTCAGCTTGCCGTCGCGGCTGATGTCGGTGCACAGCACATGGAGGAGGCCGGATGAAAGATAGTCGGCGAGCAGCGCGTCAAGTGACAGGTTGGAATTTTCCTGCCAGCCGGAAAGGGCGACCTGCGGCGTGCCGTCGGCTGCAGGCCGCACGTCCGGCGCCAGAACGATCCGCTCCTGCCCAAAGCGGCACAGCCAGCTTCGCACCCTTGCCGGATCCTTGACGGCGAGGCTGCCGATGATCACGCGCTCGCATCCGGCGGCGAGCAGTGCCTCAACCTGCGCCTCGTCGCGCACGCCGCCACCCGTCTGGATCTGCAGTCCGCTGTTGCGGGCGAGTTTTTCCACGAGGGCGGTCTGCCGCCGGGTCGGATCCTTGGCGCCGTCGAGGTCGACTACGTGCAGCCACGTCGCCCCGGCGGTGGCAAAGCCGAGGGCAATCGCCAGCGGATCGTCTCCATAGCTCTTTTCTTGGTCGAAGCGACCTTCCGTGAGGCGCACGCAGCGTCCCCCGCGCAGGTCGATGGCTGGATATATGATCATGGTCGTTCTAGGAGATTTGTAACCCATTAGGTTACAAGCTCTGGATCGGAGGTTGTTAGGTTAAGGCGAGGAAGTTGCGCAGGAGTTGGGCGCCGGCGGCGCCTGAGCGCTCGGGGTGGAATTGCACGCCGTAGAGGTTGCCGCGCTGCACGACGGCGGCAAAGCGGCTGCCGTGTTCGGCCGAGGCGAGCGTGAATTCGTTCAGCGGCGCGGCGAAGCTGTGGACAAAATAGAAGCGGGTGTCGCCGGCGAAGCCGCTCAGGAGGGGCGATGCGCGTTCGACGCGCAGCGTGTTCCAGCCCATGTGCGGCACCTGGATTCCGGGCGAATTGGACAGGCGCGCGACGCGGCCGGGCAGCAGGCCGAGCGTCCGGGTCGGGCCTTCGGCGGATTCCTCGAACAGCAGCTGCATGCCGAGGCAGATGCCGAGCGTCGGCTGCCGAAGGTTGCGCACGCAGTCGACGAGGCCGCGTTGCTGCAGCCGCTTCATTCCTTCGGCGGCGGAGCCGACCCCGGGCAGGATGACACGCTCCGCCGCGCGGATGACTTCGGGATCGGTGGTGAGTTCGCCTGGAACGCCCAGCCGTTCGAGCGCAAACTTGACCGATGCGATGTTGGCACCGCCGCTGTCGACGATGGCTAGCATCAGAGGACTCCCTTGGTGCTGGGCACCTCGCTGCCGGCGTTCCGGGCGAGGGCGGGACGCAAGGCGCGGCCGAAGCCTTTGAACAGCGCTTCAACCATGTGGTGGGTGTTGTCTCCGGTGACGGTCATGTGGAGGGTCGCCGCCAGGGCCTGGCTCAGCGAGTGGAAGAAATGCGGCACGAGTTCCGTGGGCAGTTCGCCGACCAGCTCGCGGGGGAATCTGCCCTTGAAAACGAAATAGGCGCGTCCGCTGAGATCGAGCGCCACCTGGGCGCACGATTCGTCCATGGGCAGTACGAAGCCGTAGCGGCCGACTCCGCGCTTGTCGCCCAGCGCCTGCTTCAGCGCCGTGCCGAGCGCGAGGCCGACATCCTCCACGGTGTGGTGTTCGTCCACCTCGAGATCGCCGTCACAGGTGATCTCAAGGCCGAGGCCGGCGTTCCGGGCGATTTGTTCGAGCATGTGATCGAAGAAGCCGATCCCCGTGTCGATATTTGCCGGGGCGGGGGTGTCGAGATCGACCGTCACGGTGATGCTCGTCTCGTTGGTCCGGCGGAGCACCCTGGCGCGGCGCGGGGCGTCGACCAACTGGCGGGCGATTTCGCGCCAGCCAAGTTTCCGGCGGTCGTAGCGCAGGCAGCGGATGCCGAGGTTTTCCGCCAGTTGGACATCCGTGGGGCGATCGCCAATGACGGCCGAGTCCTCCCTCGACCAGGCGGACGCGCGCAGGTAATCGGTCAGCAGGCCGAGTTTGGGTTTGCGGCAGTCGCAACGGTCGGCGGGCAGGTGCGGGCAGATCCGCACCGCCGCGAACTCGATGCCCTGCGAGGCGAGGATCTGGAGGAGGAGATCCTGCAGCGGCTGGAAATTCCTCTTCGGGAAACGCCGGGTGCCGAGGCCGTCTTGGTTGCTGACCATCACGAACTGGTAACCGGCGTCGCGCAGACGGAGCAGGGCGGGGATGGCGTCGGGCTCGAGGCGGAACTTGCCGAGGCGGTCGATCTGCTCGTCGGGTGGCTCCTCGATCAGGGTGCCGTCGCGGTCGATGAAGAGAATTTTTTTAGACATGGCGGAGAACCTCCAGCACGAACTGGTTTTCGTCGGGAAGGCCGGCGGTGATGCGCAGGCAGTTGGCCAGGCCGGGCTCGCGGCTGCGGTCGCGGACGATCAGGCCGGCGGCGCGTGCAGCGGTCATGGCGCGGCCGGCGTCGGCCATCTCGACGAGCACGAAATTGGCATCGCTCGGCCAGACGCGGCGAACCGAGGGCAGCCGGGCCAGCGCGGAGGCGAGCGCCCTGCGTCCGTCTGCCAGGGCGGCGGCGGATTCCCGGGCCGCGGCGATGCCGGCCGGCGTCAGCGCTGTCAGCGCGGCCTGCCGCACCGGCGCCGGAACCGGATAGGGTGCAATGATGTTCTGCAGCACGCCGATCACGGCCGGGTCCGCCAGCGTGACCCCGCAGCGCGCGCCCGCCAGGCCGAAGGCCTTCGAGAGCGTTCGCAGCACGACGAGATTCGGCTGGGCGGTGATTTCGGCGGCGAAACTGGGGGCGCCGGAAAATTCCAGATAGGCCTCGTCCACCACGACAACCGAGCGGCCGAGCAACGCGCGGATCAGGCGCAACGATTCGCGCCGGTCAAGCAGGCCGCCGGTCGGGTTGTTGGGCGAGCAGAGGAAGACGAGCTTCACGGCCGGCGTCCACGCGGCGAGCACGGCGTCCGCATCGAGGGCAAAATCTTTCTCGCGGATCAAGGGAACGGGGACGACCCGGGCGCCCTGGATGGCGGCGGCCACGGCATACATGCCGTAGGTGGGCGGCGTGATGAGGATGGCGTCCTGCCCGGCGCGGCAGAAGGCGCGCAGGAGGAGATCGATGCCTTCGTCGGAGCCGCGGGTGACGAGCGTCTGGCGGGGCGCGACCCCGTAGAGGGATCCAAGCCGGTCGACCAGATCCGATGGCTGCGGCTCCGGATAGCGGTTGAGCAGCGGTGCATGCGCCGACGGCGTCTGCGGATTTTCGTTGGCGTCGAGCCACACGCGCCGTCCGCCGGGAGCCACGTTTTTGGCCTCCTTGCGGGCGGAGCTGTAGGGCGTCAGCGCGAGAATCTCGGGCCGCACGAGTGGAAGGACTTGGTCGGTGGCGCTCATTGGAGGAAGGAAGATGGCGCCGGCTGAGTCCGGGCCGTGCCCGGGGTCCCGATCCGGGCGGCGGGGATGGCGCGGGCTGTGGTGGCCGAGGGCGGGGTCATTTTTGCAGGGCGTCCAGGCGCAGGCGGACGGCGCGCTGATGGGCGGTGAGGCTTTCGGCCAGGGCGAGGCGTTCGACCACGGGGCCGAGTTTTTTCAGGCCGGCGGGGCTGGCGGTCTGGACGGTCATGGTGCGTTGAAAATCCGCGAGGCCCAGGCCGCTGCAGACGCGGGCCCAGCCGTAGGTCGGCAGCACATGATTGGTGCCGCTCGCATAATCGCCGAGGGACTCGGGCGTCCAGGGCCCGAGGAAAACCGATCCGGCGGTGCTGATCTCAGCCAGCAGGGCGCGCGGCTGCGCGAGGTGCAGGATGAGGTGTTCGGGGGCGTAGCGGTTGGCGATGGTGGCGGCCTCGGCGGGGCTGGCGGCGAGGAGGACGCGGCTTTGGGCCAGCGCGCGGCGGGCGATGGGCACCCTCGGCAGATCGGCGAGCAGCGGCTTCAGGGCGGCGAGCACGCGATCCACCAGGTGTGCCGAGAAGGCGACGAGCACGACCTGCGAATCCGGGCCGTGCTCGGCCTGGGAAAGCAGGTCAATGGCCACGAAGTCCGGGTGGGCTTCGTTGTCAGCGATGACCATGACCTCGGAAGGGCCGGCGGGCAGATCGCACGCCGCCCCGGCGGAATCGCGGGAGACCTGCAGCTTCGCCTCGGTGACGAAGGCGTTGCCGGGCCCGAAGATCTTGTCGACCTTCGGCACGGAGGCGGTGCCGTACGCCATGGCCGCGATGGCCTGCGCGCCGCCGATTTTAAAGACATCGGTGATGCCGCACAGGCGCGCGGCGCAGAGAATCCACGGGTTGATCCGGCCGTCGCGGCCGGGCGGCGTGCACAGGACACGCACCGCGCAGGCGGCCAGCTGCGACGGCACGCCGAGCATGAGCGCCGTGGAGGGGAGGGGGGCGCTGCCGCCGGGCACATAGAGGCCGACCCGCGCGATGGGGCGGGTGACTTTTTCGCAGACGATGCCGGGCTGGGTGACGACCCGCAGCGGGGATTGGCGCTGGGCGGCATGGAAGCGGCGGAGGTTGCGGACGGCGGTGCGCAGGGCGGCCCGGTCGCGGACGCCAAGGGCTTTTTCGGCGGCGGCGAACTCGGCCCCGGTCACGCGCAGCGAACGCAGTCGCACGCCGTCGTATTGGGCGGTGAGGCGGCGGAGGGCGGCATCGCCATCCCGGCGTACGGCGGCGACGATGTGCGCGACCGCGGCCGCGACCTTGGGCTGCGAGTGCTGGGCTGGCCGGCGCAGACTCGCGGCGCGGGCGGCGGCGGAAAGTTTTTCCCAGGTGAGAATTTTCATCAGATCGGCGGGGGCGCGAGCGAGCTCGCGGCCAAAACAGACGGGTTACAGCATCATTTTTTCGATTGGGAGGATAAGGATGGAACTGGCGCCGCATTTCTTGAGCGCCTCCATGGTTTCCCAGAACACGGCTTCCGAGCAGACGGCGTGCAGGGCGACCTTCGTGTCGTCGCCCGCGAGCGGCAGGATGGTGGGATTCTCCGCGCCCGGGAGGAGCTTTTTGATTTCGGGCAAGGCGGCCTTGGGCGCGTGCAGCATGATGTATTTGGCCTCGGCGGCCTTGAGCACGCCGTCGATCCGGCGCAGGAGGATATCGGCGGTGTGGGCCTTTTCGGGAGCCAGCGGCCGGCCGCCGCGGATGAGCACGGCGGTGCTGCGGAAGATGGTTTCAACCACACGAAGCTTGTTAGCCTCGAGGGTGGAACCGCTGTCGACCAGGTCGCAGATGACGTCGGCGATGCCGAGGCGGGGCGCAATCTCGACCGAGCCGCTGAGCAGCACGACCTCGGCCTGCACGTTTTTCCCGGCGAGGAAGCGGCCGAGCAGGTGCGGATAGGAGGTGGCGATGCGCAGGCCCTGCAGGTCGCCGGTGTCGGAGTAGGGGCGGTCCTCGGGCATGGCGATGGCCAGGCGGCAGCGGCCGAAGTCGAGGCTGCGCTCGATGGCATAGCCGGCGTTGGCGCCGTTGAGGTGGCGTTCCAGGGCGGTTTCCTCGAGGACGTTGGTGCCGACCAGGCCGAGGTCGCAGACCTCGTCCATGACGAGCTGGGGGATGTCGTCGTCGCGCACGAGCAGCACGTCGACTGGGAAGTTTTCCGCGTGGATGATGAGGCGGCCCTTGGGCGTCCGGAGGCGGAGGCCGCAGCGTGCGAGCAGGTCGAGCGAGTCGGCCGAGAGACGGCCGCTTTTCTGGATGGCGAGGCGGAGGCGGTTGCGATCGGGCATGACGGATGGAATATTAGAGGGAAAAGTTTAAGCGGGAACAGCGGTGAGTGTCGAGAGGAGCGGGTCGAGTTTGGAAAACGAAAACCCCGGCGGGACGTGCCTGCCGGGGTTTTGGAAAGGGTTGCTCCATCAGCCACGGGAAGGCACGTTCGAGCCTTCCCGATGGGGGAAGGCTAACGCCGATGGTGATGGTGATGAAGAGACATGAGCGATGTCAACGAGCGGGGAGGCAAAGGAGACCGGTCGGCAAGCGCAAGGAGATTTTCTTTTACGATTGATCCGCGCGCCCTCTCGCGAGGGCGCGGTAAACTACGGGAAAATCGATATCGACCCCGGCCTCGACGAGTTGGGCGCTGATGACGCGGGTGGGTGTTCCGTTGACCAGATGGGTTTTTATGTCGGCGATGTTTTTAGAGCGATGCGCTCCGCACATGAGCGCCGAGAGATGGATCGTTCCGGCGGGCATGAGGGCGAACAGGTCATGGCAGGCGCGACGCGAACGGATCACATGGCCAATTTGCCTGCAGGCCGAACCAGCCCCAGCCGTCAGGTCACCACACCCAACTCAGCATGGCGATGCCCGAAAGGTTGCCGGAATGACCCTGCCCGGGATCGACATTGCGGGCGTCATCCCACTGGCCGGTGAGCTTGAATGCGGCCCGCCCGGAGAGTTTGCAGGAAAGCGCCAGCTTGAAGCCGTAGTACAGGTAGGCGTCGCGGTATTGCGGGCCGGGATCTTCCGGCGTGAGGTTGCGGCCGTCGTTGCACCCGGCGAAGACGCCCAGGGACCATTCGGCGGGTCGGGTGGCAAAAGTGAATTCTTCAGCATGTTCCACGGTGGCTTCGATATTAAGCCGGGCCAGGCGCAGGTCGTAACTGACGATGGCGCCGGCATTGACCGGCACACCGGTGACGATGGCGAGCGGCGCGGTGGCGCCCAGGGACAGTTCGCAGGTGTGAGATGTGCCGATGTCGCTGGCTTCAGGATAGGTGTAGACCAGCAGGCCGGTGTCCCACGACAGTCCGCTGGCGGCGAACGAGTAAAACAAGAACGGGTCAATCTCATGAGCTTCGCCGCGGTCAGTCGGCACATTGGCCCAGACGCCCCCGTTGAAACCGCCGTGGGTGACCGTCACGGCCGATTGAAGGGAATGATGCGCCCGTTGCAGGCCGCGGAAGATGTATGAGGTGGCATAGGCGAAATCCGTCGTCACGGTAACCTCTTCATCGCCGGCCGCCGCCCATGCACAGGGCGGGGAAAAGGCAAGAAGCAGGGCCAGGCAGACGGATCGCTGGAACAGCCGGTTCATAGCAGGTGCTTATTAGACAGGGGGTCGATCACGGCGAGCCTTTGTTGGCCGGGGACGAATATGGTGGCGTTAATGGCACCAAACGGCGAGAGGTTGAACGAAATTCACCCGATGATGTCCGAAGCAGCCATGCCATTGTTCTCCTTGTTGCCGGGCCGCTTCCGGGCACGCCTCCTCGCGGCGCTGGTGCTCGCGTTGATGGGGGTTCCCTTCCTGGGCGCGGAGGAGACGCTGGCCGAGCGCACGCTCAAGGAGATCATCGAGCGCGAGCGGGATGTGTTTGCGCGTGCGAGGGCGGAGGGCGAGGAGATTGATGAAGGGCGACTGAAGGGGGAGGCGCAGAGTCTGGCGCAGAGTTACAATGTGCTGTTGCAGCAGGCGCCGGATTTCGCCCCGGCCTATGTTGCCTACGGAATGATGCTGGGCCGGGTGGGCATGACGAGGGAGGCGCTGGCGATCCTGTTCAAGGCCAACGAACTGGATCCCAAACTGCCGCTGGTGAAGAACCAGATGGCCAAGCTGCTGGCTGAGGACGGCAAACCGGTCGAGGCTCTGCCCTGGATCATGGCGGCCATTGATCTCGCGCCGCGCGAACCGCTTTACCATTTCCAGCTCGGCCTGCTGCTCTACGCCGCCCGCGAGGAATTTCTGCACACCGGCGCATTCACCCGGCCCGCGCTCGACAAGGCCATGCTCGACGCCTTCCGGCATGCGGCTGAGCTTGCGCCTGACAACATCGCCTACGCCTACCGGCACGCCGAGGCTTTTTACGATCTCGATCAGCCGCAGTGGGATGAGGCGCTGAAGGCGTGGGGCGCGATCGAGGACCGGGTGGCGTCCGGATTGGAGAAGCAGACCATCCGCCTGCACGCCGCCAACATTTTTCTCAAGCAGGGCAAGCCCGACCACGCCCGCACCCTGCTGGACACCGTCACTGACGGGCGGATCGCGCGGCAGAAGCAAACTTTGCTCGACCAGCTCGCGTCAAAAGTCGAGAAGTAGGACGCGCTGTCTCCGCGCCTGTCGTGGCTGCGGGCGGTGCATCACTGCATAAACATGTCCTTGCTTACCAAACTCGAACGCTATCTCGGGCGCCTGGCCCTGCCCAACCTTTCCCTTTGGCTGGTCGCGGGACAGGTGATGTTCTGGGGGCTGGCGCTGCTCGGGAATTTCGATCTGTCCCGCGCCACCCTGCTGCCCCTTGCGGTGCGCGAGGGGGAATGGTGGAGGCTGTTCACCTTTCTGTTCGTGCCGCCCGCCGTCCATCCGGTGTTCATAGCGTTTGCCTGGTACTTGTTCTACCTGATGGGCAGCGCCCTGGAGCACTTTTGGGGCACGTTCCGCTATAATGTCTTTCTTGGCTTGGGCTGGGTCCTCACGCTGGCTGTGGCCTTTGTGACGCCCACCGCCTACGCCACCAACCTCTTTCTCGCCGGCAGCGTCTTTCTCGCCTTCGCTTTCCTCAATCCCGACTTTGAATTGCTGATCTTCTTCATCCTGCCGCTGAAGATCAAGTGGCTCGCGTTGATCCAGTGGGCCGGCTATGCGTTCGTGCTGGCGGTCGGCTCGTGGCCGGCGCGGTTGATGGTGCTCGCCTCCATCGGCAATTTCCTCGTGTTTTTCGCCGGCGACATCGTGCAGCTCATGCGCGGCGGCGGCCGCAGCATGGGGCAGCGGGCGCGGAAGTTCGGCACGCAGAAGGCCGAACGCGAGCCGCGCCACCGCTGCCACGTCTGCGGCAAAACCGACATCACGCATCCCCAGCTCGATTTTCGGTACTGCTCCAAATGCGCGGGCGACGAGTGCTACTGTCCCGAGCACATTTTCAGCCACGAGCACGTCACGGCTGAGACCCCGGCCCGGAAATAGACCATGCCCGCGCCCCGCCCGCGATCCGCCTCCCGGCAGGATCTCTTCGCCGGCACCGAGAGGCTCAAGACCCTCGGCCAGTGGCTGCATTTCGCCGAGACGGGCTACGCCCGGGCCGGCCTTGCCCTCGGACAGGTGGCGACCAATGCCCACGACGAGGCGCTCTACCTGCTGCTCCGGACCCTGGAACTGCCGCTCGACAGCGGGCGCGAGGTGTTGAGACGCCGGCTCACGCAGGCGCAGGTCGACGCCCTCCGGACGGTGCTCTACCGCCGCATTGTGGACCGCGTGCCCGCGGCCTACCTGACACGCGAGGCCTGGCTCGGCGGCCACCGGTTCTACGTCGACGAGCGCGTGCTCATTCCCCGCTCGTATTTTCTCGAGATCATTCCCGGGCAGATCGAGGAGTGGCTGCCTTGGGACCGGCCCGTGCGCCGGGCGGCTGATGTGTGCACCGGATCGGGCTGTCTCGCCCTGCTCCTTGCCCACCAGTTTCCTGCGGCGCGCGTTGATGCCTGCGACCTTTCCCCCGATGCGTTGGCCGTGGCGCGCCTCAATGTCAGGCAGCACGGACTGGAAGGGCGCGTGAAGCTGTATGAATCGGACGTTTTCGATGCCGTGCCGCGTGCGAAGTACGATTTGATCATAAGCAACCCGCCCTACGTGCCCAGCCGCGAGCTGCGCCGGCTGGCGCCCGAGTTTCGGCGCGAACCGGCGCTGGCGCTCGACGGGGGAAGGGACGGCCTTGCGATCATCCGCAAGCTGCTGCGACAGGCGCGCGAACGGCTGCACCCCCATGGCGTGGTGATGATCGAGGTCGGCGGCCTGCGCGCGGCGATCAATCGTGAGTTTGCCGCGATCGAACCGCACTGGCTGCACACCCAGGACGGGGAGGACTGTGTCTGCGTGATCCATGCCGCCCGGCTCCGGGCCGGCCGGTCCAGCCGCTGACCGCTGGGAGTTGGCACGGTTACCCGTGGCAAAACCTGGGTCGGTTGCCGGATTTGCATTTGCGATCCGCGGTCCGGGAGCAGCTTGGCGGGTCCGATGATGGCCGGACCGTGCGCCACGCCGGGCTTCCCTTTGCCGGATCGCCGTAATAAACAGACTCCGCCGGGGTTTAATCTGCAGGTGTATTCTCTCTCCACATCATTTCCCATGGATCTGCGCGGATGGTGGTCGGTCTTGTTCGACCGGCCGGCGGAGGAGCTGCCGGCCATGGCAGATGCCGGCGATGAGGATGCAGCCGCCGTGGCGCGGCTGGCTGGCGGGGACGAATCCGCCCTCCAGCGGCTGTTCGACAAATGGAAGCTGCCCCTGATGAGTTTTTTTTACCGTTCGCTCGGCTCGCACGCCGACGCCGAGGATCTGACGCTCGAAGTGTTCGTGCGGCTGCACCGGGCGGCGGCCGGCTACCGTCCGGCTGCGAGGTTTTCCACCTACCTTTTCAGCATTGCCCATAATCTTCTGCGCAACGAGTTGCGCCGCCGCCGCCGCAAACCCGCCGAGCCCGCCGCCCCGGAGTCGTTTGACTACGTGGAGGCGCAAGACTCCGTCTCCGGCCGCCGCCTCGCGGAACTGGAGGAGGTGTTCCAGCGTGCGCTTGAACGCCTGCCGGAGAAATACCGCACGCCGCTGTTGCTGCTCCAGCAGCAGCACCTGGATTACCCCGAGGCGGCCGCAACGCTGCGCCTGACTGAAAATGCGCTCCGCGTGCTCGTGCACCGGGGGCGCCAGATGCTCAAAACCGAAATGGAGGCCCTGTCATGAAACCCGCCGAACGCATCCCGCCCTCCGAGGAAGACATCGACCGGCTGCTCGCCAGTCGTTTCAAGGACACGACGCCGGAATTCGAGCGCCGTTGGGTCGATCTCAAGCGGCAGCTGCGCACCGCTCCGCCGTCCCGGCCGTGGTTCGCCTGGCCGCGCCTTGCCCCGTGGTTTGGCGTGGCGGTGGCCGGTGCCGCCGCCGTTTGGCTTCTGGTCCTGCAACGGCCGGCGCCGCCTGCCGTGCCCACCCAGCCATCGCCCGCCCTGGCTGAATTGTTCGCCATGGACGAGGTGCTCGCTCGCGCCATGCCGCTCCTCGACGCGGAAAATCGCGACGCACTGCTGCACCTGCCCGCCAACCTGCCACACTCGACTTGATGCCGCCATGAAAACGAACCACCTTGCCATGATTTTTGCCGCCGCGATCCTGTTTGCCCCCGTCGCCGTCCCGTTGCGGGCCGCCGAAACACCGGCTCCGCCGGCCCACCCGTCCGCCGTCGTCAAGGAGATGGCCTCAGTCGAGCGGTTTCTCAGCCTTTCCGACGCCGAGCTTGATCAGATGGTGCTCGTGATCCAGCGCATCCGGGCCATGAAACCCGAGGAGAGGGCCGCGCTGCGCCAGGAGATCGCCAAGTACTGCCGGCTCACGGATTCGCAACGCCAGCAAATGCGCATGGGCTGGGGCTGGATGCCGCGCGAGATCCAGGACGGCTGGCGCGAAATGATGCAGGGCGCCACGCCGGAGCGCCGCGCCGAAATCCAGGCGAAGCTGCAATCGCTTTCTCCCGAAGAACGCGGCGTCCTGCGCCAGCAGCTCGTCAGGGAATACCTGAAGGCCAAGGCGGCGAAGAAGTAGGTTCTCCCAGTCGGACCCAGCGCATCTGCCGGAAAGCGTCCTATTGAGCGGGCGCGGATTTCACGGTGGTCGAGTTTCGTCGCACCGGCGTGCTGGACCGAAACCGGCGGAACCAGCGCGGCGCAGACAACGAGGGCGGTCCCGGGGGCAGCGACCCCGGCTGCTACAAAAACGGCAATCTAAATCGAAAACGCTCTAGTGGAAGGAGAGGAGGAGAAGGCCCGGCCAGGCGGATCAACGGTTGAGCTGCCAGATGGTGAAGTTGAGAATAGCGGCGAAGGAAACCCAGGCGAGGTATGGAGTTAACAGGAGCGCGGCGCCCCGGTGGATCGACCGGAAGGCGGCGAGGGTCGCAACGATTGCCAGCCAGAGGGCAACGATGTCGACGAAGGCGAGGGCGGGACTGTGCAAGCCGAAGAAAAGCGGTGTCCACAGGGCGTTCAGGGCGAGTTGAATCAAGAACAAGCCGAGGGGGCGGCGGTGGACCCGGAAGCCGCCGCGCCGCCAGACCAGCCAGGCGGCCACACCCATCAGGATATAAAGCGCGGTCCAGACCGGGCCGAAGACCCAACCCGGCGGATTCCATGACGGTTTCTGCAGCAAGGCATACCACGCATCAGGTCTCGCCCAGAAGCTGAGGGTCGGCGCGGCAAAGCACAATGCCAACCAGCCGGCGAGACCGGGCCAGGCGGGTTTTAACGTGTCTGTTTCCAACAAGGGAGAGGAGGAGGTCATGAGGATGAGCGACGTGACTCAATGGGTTGCGCGGGAAGGGCATCGCCGTCGGGCTTCGGTAAGGGGAGAGGTTGCCTGGGGCGCATGAGCGAGGCCAGCACGGAGGAGGCCAGAATGGCAATCACGACACCGAGAGAGGCAACCGTATCAATCTTCCAGGCGGTGTGGGCGAGCAGCATCTTCACTCCGACGAAGGCCAGCACCAAGCCGAGGCCAATTTTAAGATAATGGAACCGGTGGAGCATTCCCGAGAGGGCAAAGTAGAGCGAGCGCAGGCCGAGAATCGCAAATACGTTTGAAGTATAGACGATGAAGGGATCCGTGGAAATTGCGAAGATCGCAGGGATTGAATCGACGGCGAAGACGAGATCGGTGAGTTCGACCAAGAACAACACCAGGAAGAGCGGGGTTGCCGCGTACCGCCCATTCTCACGGGCGAAGAACTGCTCGCCGCGGTAATCCGCGGTGACCGGCACAAGGCGCCTGAACCAGCGGACGACCGGATTGCGCTCCGGGTGAATCTGCCCGGCACGCTGGACAATCATCTTCAGGCCGGTGAAGACGAGAAACCCGCCGAAGACGTAGATGAGCCAGGCAAACTTCGTCAACAAAGCTGCGCCGGCGGCGATCATGAGCCCCCGCATGATGAGGGCGCCAAGAATTCCCCAGAACAACACTCGATGCTGGTAGCGTGCCGGGACGCCAAAATAGTCGAACAGCAGCGCGAACACGAAGATGTTGTCCACGCTGAGCGAGTATTCGATCAGGTATCCGGTGTAGAACTCGAGTGCCTTCTGCGCGCCGGCGAAGTGCCACACGCCGCCGCCGAAGAGCAGGGCGACACTCACCCAGGCCAACGTCCAGCCGATCGACTCCTTGAGGGAGACGACGTGCGCCTGGCGGTGAAAGACCCCGAGATCGAGCGCCAGCATTGCCAGCACAAAGAGGTTGAAACCAGTCCAGAGCCAGAAGGAGTCGATCACGGGAAAAGCGGAGGAAGGGGAAACGCCGGGGTCATTTCAGGCCTGCGGCCCGCCGTAGGAGCGGGGGCGCGAGGATGGGCCGCGAATCGCGCCGGGCGGTGCGGGCCGCCTGCAGGAGCATGAACTCGCCGACGTTCTCGGCAGTGAGGAGGCCGACGAGCCGACCGTCCGCAAGCACTGGCATGGCCAGGCCCTTTTCGTCCGTGCCGCGCGCAAGCGCCCCGGCCAGGTCCTCGTCGACCGAGGCAAAAGGGAGGTCGCGGCGCATCACTGCGGCCACGGGCGCATCCTCGTCGCGCTCACGGAGGGCCCGGAAAAGGTCGGCGTGTCCGACAAGGCCGACCACGCGGTTGTCGTCGACGACCGGGAAGTCACGCTGTGAATCGGCCAGCAACAGGTGGCCAGCCTCACCGATGGTGGCGGTCGGAGGGAGCGTGTGAAAACGGGTGAGCATGGCCGCGCGCACAGGCACGTCGGCAAAGGACGACTTCATCTCGGCGGCGGCGGCTTCCTGCGACGCGCCGATCCAGACAAACAGGGCGATGAAGAGCAGCATCGGGTTGCCGAACAGGCCGGCGAAGCCGAACAGAACGGCCATGCCCTGGCCGATGGTGGCGGCGATCCGGGTGGCGCGGGCCGATTCGAGGCGCAGGGCCAGGAGTGCCCGGAGGATCCGGCCGCCGTCCATCGGGAACGCAGGCAGCAGGTTGAACAGCACCAAGAAGACGTTCACAGCCAACAGGCGCTCGAGCAGACTGCCGGAAGTCGTGGTCAGACTGGTGAAAGGCTGCCAGGCTTCGGCCAAGGTCAGCCAAATAGCGAGCCCTGCGGCAATCACGACATTCACGGCGGGGCCGGCCAGCGCGACCCACAGCTCGTGGACGGGGCGGTCGGGCATCCGGTCGAGGCGGGCGACGCCGCCGATGGGCAAGAGGGTGATGTCACGGGTGCCGATGCCGAAGCGGCGGGCCATCAGCGCGTGTCCGTATTCGTGCAGCAACACACAGGCAAACAGGCTCAGGAAGAACAACACTCCGGTGATGGCGGCGTGCGCGCTCCCATCGGTCAGCCAGTTGGCCACGCCGACAAATACCAGCAAAAGCACGAAGGTGAAGTGCAGGTGGACGTCGATGCCGAGAAAGCGGCCGAGCTTGAGAGACCATTTCATGTGAAGAGGGAGTGAAGCGGTGGAGAAAAGGGTTCAGGCGCGCGCGGCCATTCCAGCGGCGGCGCCGAAGTGACGCCGGCCCGGTCCTCGGGGCCGGGGCAGGCGGCGCGCTGCCCGTTCCGCCGCCTGCGCCCGGAGCCCGGCAAGCACCTTGGCAAAAGCGGTGCGGACCGTGTGGTCGACGGCCTCCACGTGGAGGTCGGGCCCCGGCACGACGAGATGGGCGCTCGCGCGGTAAGCCGGGCTGGTCCCGGCGCGGTATTCCAGTCGGACGCGGGCCTCCTCGATCCGCACCAGCGGCAGGAGGGCGAACAGAGCTTCCTCGATCGAGCGGTCGAGGCGGTCGGTCGAGCGGAGATTGATGTGTTGGAGATGGAGTTTCATTGAAGGGCAGGGGGTTTGGACAGCGTCACTCTACCGCGACCTGACCGATTCGACTAATACACATTTTTGAATTAACACTTAGGATAATCCTAATATCTTTTCACCATGGAATGGTTGAACTACCATCATTTGCGGTATTTCTGGACGGTCGCCCGGGAGGGAAGTCTGAGTCGGGCGGCGGAGAAGTTGCATGTGTCCCAGCCGTCCATCTCGGCGCAGGTCCGCGAACTGGAGGAGGCGCTGGGCGAGAAGTTGCTCCGGCGCAGCGGGCGGACAAAGGTGCTGACCGACGCGGGGCAAATCGCCTTCCGGTATGCGGAGGAGATCTTTTCGCTGGGCCGCGAGCTGGTCAGCGCGGTCAAGCAACGCCCGACGGCGCGGACGGTGCGGCTTTACGTGGGCGTGGCGGATTCATTTCCCAAGCTCATAACCCACGAAATCCTGAAACCCGTGCTGGCGCGGCCGGAGTCGGTGCATGTCATCTGCCGCGAGGGCAAGTTGGAGGACCTCCTGGCACAGCTGGCCGCCCACCGGCTGGACATTGTCCTGGCTGACGAGCCGGCGCCCAGTTCCGCGAAGATCCGCGTCTTCAACCATCTGCTGGGAAAATCCGGGGTGACCTTTTGCGCGACGAAAACGCTGGCCGCAGTTTTGCGCCGCGGGTTTCCCCATTCGCTCCATCACGCCGCGGCGCTGCTGCCGGCGGAGAACACGGCCTTGCGGCGGTCGCTGGAGAACTGGTTTCGTTCCCTCAGGATCGAGCCGCGGGTGATCGCGGAGTTTGAGGATGCCGCCCTGATGAAGGTGATGGCGGCAAACGGCGAGGGATTCGTGCCGATCCCGACGGTGGTGGTAAGGGAGGCGGTATCCCGTTACGGATTGCGGGTCATTGGGGCGACCGACCGGTGCCGCGACGAGTTCTATGCGATTACCGCCGAACGCAAGATCACGCACCCGCTTGTCTCCCTGGTCACGGAAAAGGCGCAAAAACTCACGTTCGGCTGAGGTTGGACGTCATTGATTGGAGACAGGCCCGAACGACCCCCGGCCGGCGAGGCGCGGTTTCCATGGGGGAAGGCTTCGCGGGAGCGCGAAGCTGTTTCAAAATGACGTTGAGGCCCGCCTGGAGACATGCCCGGGATCGATTCAGTGAATGATCGAGATCGCCAGCGTGCCGAATTCGGAGTGCCGCATCTGCCCGGCGAACTCACGGCCCCAGGCAACCCAGGAGGCGGTCACCTGCCAGGCGCGGGCGCGCCACACAAGGCCGGCCTCGGCGGCCGGAACCCAGGGGAATTTGGAAACACTCGGGCTGTCCCGAAACGTATTCCCATCAAGCGTCAGGTTGCGAGCGACGCCGAGGCCGCCGATGCCGGCAAATCCATGCAGGCCCCACGGGGCGAGGTCGCGGGCGGGCGGGGTGGCCCCGATCCCCCGGATCAAAGAGGTCCCATAGTCATGCGGCACGCGCCAACCCGCCCGCACTTGCAGCTGCGCATAGGCCTGGGTCAACACATTGCCAAGCATGCCGCCACCAATAAGCAGCGCGTCGCCGCCCCAGCCGCCGGCTTCGCCCCTTTGGCAGATGCGCCAACGCCGCTCCCAGACCAGGTTGAGGATCGGTTCGTTGCGAAGTTGATACTCCCAGCCGCGCGGCAGTTCGACGTCGATGGCCCGGTGCCACGCACGCTGGGTCTGTTCGGCGAGCGAGGCCGGGCCGACCATGCCGGTGATGAGCTTGAATGCCGTGAGATGCCGTTCACCGAACCGCTGCCAGACGATGCCGGCAAACAGCAGGCCTGAATAGGGGCGGTCGCGGGGGTCAGGGACGAGCAAACGGATGTCGGTGGGAGTCACCATCACCTGGCCGACAGTGAAACCGCGAGAGAGCCGCCCGGGATTATCCAAGCCGACGGCGGGCAGCAGACCGGGCCACCGGAATTTGTCTTCGGGGATGCACTGGGCGAACGTTGCGGAAAGACCGTTGGAATAATAGCGGTCGGAGTTGGCCGGCATGTCGTTTTCGACGCGCAAGGTGAGGGTCCACGGTTCCGCACGCCCGCGGGACGCAAGCATGGCGGCGAGAAGAAGTGCCCCAAACAGGAGGCGTCGGCTTTTCATAGGACACGGTCAGGTTGAGAAGAAAGGCGAGGCATGGCGAGCGCTGGCGGTCACGCTCCCGCCGCGTCAACCGTCCGGAGACCCGCATGCCGGGCCGGACCGCCAGCGCGTTCCGGTTCGGGGCAAGGCTCCCCGCGCAAAAAGAAAAAGCCGGCGGCAAGCCGGCTTTGGGAAGGGACAGATTGCGGGGGGATGCTCAGCTGGTGGGCGGATTCGGACAATTCGCGTTGTTGCCGGTGCCATCCTTAGCTCCCTGGCCGGGCGCGGTCGCCTTGCCTGAGCCGTCCTTGGCAGGGGTGCCATTGGAGTTGGGGTTGCCGCGATTGTGCATGGTTTTTCCTGATCCATCCCGCGCGGGAGCGCTGGGTGCGCCACTGCCGCGGTAAGCGCTGCCGGCGCCACCGCCGCGAGAGCCGCCGCCGGCTCCACCACCGCCGCCACCACGTGCAAAGGCGGTAGCGCTCGTCAGAAGACTTGCGCTGATGATCAGGGAGAGGAGGGTGAATTTTGTTTTCATAGGAGGTTATTGTATTCGTGGAGGTTCAACCCCGGACGGGCGGCGACATTACACCGGTCCGAGAATTTTGGGAAAAAGACCCGCGATCACGCTTGTTGTCATTATCGTGTAATAAACGCCCGGCGGCGGGGTTTGATGAGGAAGAACCTTCCCAACCATGAAAAAACTCACTGTCTTCATCCTGTTTCTCGCAGGCGCGGTCAGCGCCCTCGCTGCCAATGGTCCGGCCAACTGCAACATCGTCGCCGGTCCCGGCAAACGCATGTGTCCCAACCAGCCTTGTGCCGCCGGCCAGTGCAACCAGGCGTGCCCGGGTCTGGGCGCGGCCACCACGCCCATCGAGCTGGGCGATGAGGCTCGAAAAGCGCTGCTTTTCCAGATCGACGAGGAGCGCATGGCAGGCGAACTCTACGCGGCTTTCGGGGCCAAGTGGGACCTGCGCCCCTTCCGGCATGTTCAACGTGCCGAGACGCGTCACGAGACGGTATTGAAGAATCTTGCAAACCGCGCAGGCTTGGTCGTGCCCGAGGCGGTGGCAGGCACGTTCGCCTCAGGCGAGGTGCAGAAGCGCTACGACTCGTTGCTCAATCTCGGACTCGAATCGGCGGACAGTGCGCTGCGCGTCGGGGCCTTTGTCGAGGAGCAGGACATTGCCGACCTGCGGACGCTGGCGGCCACGACCGACAGCGTGGACTTGCAGCAGGTGGTGAAGTCGCTTGAAAACGCGTCCAGCCGCCACCTCAGCGCCTTCGTGCGTTCTCTCGCCGCCCGCGGCGTCACCTACGAGGCGCAGGTGCTGGGCGCGGATGAGCTTGCCAGGCTGGCTCAGGCGGCGCCCAGGCGCTGCGGCATGGGTGGTCGCGGATATCGCTGCGGCAACTGAATCACCACCTTCAACCCCAGTTACTCCACCTGAGGCTCCTGCAATGAATGGTTCCTCTTCCTCCAGTTTCCAATGGCGCGCGCTCACCACGGCACTGGTCGCTTTTGCGTTCACCATGCTGCTCGTCAGCGGCATCATGCTCTTCCTCTCGCCTCCCGGGCGCGTGGCCAACTGGACCGGCTGGACGCTCCTCGGCCTGAGCAAGACCCAATGGACCGGCCTGCACATCTGGTTCAGCAGCGCGTTTCTCGTCATGGTGGCGTTCCACCTGTTCTACAATTGGCGGCCGCTGGTAAGCTACTTCAAGGACCGGCTGACCCGGCAGGTCGGTTTCCGGAGGGAGTGGATGGCGGCGGCGGCGCTGAGCGCGGTGATCGCGGCCGGCACGCTGGCGCAGGTGCCGCCGTTTTCGACGCTGCTGGCGTGGAACGAGGGCTTCAAGGAAAGCTGGGAGCAACCGGCGGACCGCGCTCCAATTCCGCATGCCGAATTGCTCACCCTGCAGGAACTCGCCGAAAAGGGCGGGGTGACGCTGGCCCTGGCGACCGAACGGCTCGAGGCCAGTGGCATCACAGGTTTTACTGCCGGGACCGTGGTGCAGGAGATCGCCGGCAACGCCAACAAGTCTGCGCAGGAGCTCTATGCCATCATCCTGACGGCAGCCCGGACGGCTGCCGACGGCAACACGGCGCACCAGCCAACCGGCGAGGCCGGCGGCGGGCCAGGCTGGAAGACGCTTGCGCAGTATTGCTCTGACGAGGGAATCCCGGTTGCCGACGCGATCGCGAGACTGGCGGCAAAAGGCTACAAGGCCGGGGAGCAGCTCACCCTGAGGGAGATCGCCCAGAACAACGGTTTCGCCAAACCCTACGGGTTGATCGAGGTCATCCGCGGCCAGCCGCAGGGCTGATGCGCGAGCAACGCGATTGAAGACATCACCGGGCGCCGGGTTTTCCGGCGCCCGCTTCGTTTCTGCCTGCCCGCCGCTTCCTGCCAGGGTTGTCGCCCGCCGCGGCACGGCTGCCGGCCGGGCGCAGGATCCGCAAAGCATGGCCGTGAACCAGTGCGGCGGCAATTTTGCGCCGGGCGCGCCCAACTATGCGGTCGAAGGTTTGCCGCGAGACGCCCATGCGTATGGCGGCTTCGGTGTTGTAGAGATCGGCGTCATCGGCCAGGCGGACGGCCTCGAGTTCGTCGGCTGCCAGCTCGATCTCCTGCAGGTCGTAGAGAGGGATGCCGGCGGGCTTGAAATAGTCGGCGGGCGGGCGATGGGAGATGCGACGAGGGCAAGGCGGACGGGGCATAAACGACAAGTTTTCTGTAATCAATCAGCCGGCCGTGCGTACCGCAAGCCAGCTTCACCTCCTTCGCCCGCACAGGAACCACGGGCGAAAAGGTGCTTGCCGGCACTGGTTATGAGCATATGCTTATTTTCCATCGAGCCGTCTGCGCGCGGGGCAAGACCTTCAATTGCCGCCCCCGCCTAGCCGCTCACGCTCCTTTCCTATGAAGATCGCCATCCCGCTCACCGCCACCGACGAATTCTCTGCCCACTACGGCGGATCGTCGAAGTTAGCCGTTTTTGAGGTCGATCCCGAGCAGCGCGTCGTGCGTCGCCGGACGATCCTTGCCCCCTCCGGCTCCGAACCGTGCAACTGGTCTCCCTTGCTGCGGGCCGCCGGGGTTACCCTGCTGCTCGCGGGCGGCATCGGCACCGGAGCGCGACACCGGATGGCCGAACACGGCGTGGACGTGATCGCCGGCGCGGCTAGCGGGACTCCCGATGAAGTTGTGGCTGCTTGGCTCAGCGGCGGTCTGGTGCGTGGAGAAAACGCCTGCGATGGATCGGGGCAGGGGGGCCACCACCATGACGGAAGCTGCCATTGCGCCCACTGAGGAACGGCGGCAGAGCACCCACCAGCGGACGCATTCGCATTGTTTTGCGTGCGGAGAGGAGGCCGGGAGTGGTCTCGGCCTGCTCTTCCGCGTGGGATTCGACGGCGGCGTCACGGCTGATTGGAGTTGTCCGGAGACTTACCGGAGCTACGAGGGCATCCTTCATGGCGGGCTGATTGCGACGTTGCTGGACAGCGCCATGGTGCATGCGTTGTTTGCGCGAGGCATCGTCGCGATGACAGCCGAGTTGCGGGTGCGCTACCGCCACCCGGTGCGCCTAGGCGAGCCGGTGACGGTTGCCGCCCGGTTGCGCGAGCATTACGGACCGCTCTACTGCCTGGAGGCGGCGGTCCGTCAGCAGGACGCGATCTGCGCCACCGCCCGCGCCAAGTTCATGACATGAAAGTTTTTCCATCTCAGGTTTTCCGTGTTTTTCACGCCCATTGGGGCGATCCGCAGCGGGCACACTGTGACTGGGGCCACTCCGTCCAGCCTGTCGATGCAGGCCGTACGGAAATCATTGTGGAATGCGCCGGCAGCCGTGTCCTTGCTTTCTTATGAAACAACACGCACTTTCCGTTTTCCATTGTCCTCCCGATCGGCTCAACTGCGCGCAGGCGATTCTCGACGCCTACCAAACCGTTACCGGGCGGCACGTTGCCGCAGTCGCCGATTTCAAGGCATTTGGTGGCGGCCGTGCGCCTGGAGGTGCGTGCGGCGCTCTCTATGCCGCCTGCCAGGGTTCGCCTGACTTCGCTGAAGCAATCCGGGATGAGTTTTCCGATAGGGCAGGCTCCACGCTTTGCCACGATCTGAAACATCGTCTGCATTTCCCATGCACGGAGTGTGTGTCGCTCTCGCTGCCGAGATCCTACATCGGCGTGTTCCCTCCCCTCCCTCCTCATGAAAGCCCTCCCTGAAATTGTCCGTACCGCCTGGGTCAACCGTGAAGGCTCCGCAGTGTTTGCGACGGTCGATACTGCCGGCATGCCCAATGCGATCTACGTCGGCTGTATTGGCGAATACGGCGACGACATCGGCGTGATGGCCGATAATAATTTTTACAAGACACGCGCCAACATTCACGCCGGCAGTCGCGGCACGTTGTTGTTCATCACGGACGGAAGTCGTACCAGCTCAAGGAACGGATCGAGTACCATACATCCGTGCCCATTTTCGCCGCGATGAAACAATGGAATCCGGCCAAGCATCCCGGTCATGCGGCCGCCGCATTGGGAGTGGAGCAGGTTTTCTGCGGCGCTGCGCAGTTGTTTTAGCTCCATCGCGGTTGCCCTCTCTATGGGGTGGCACTTGTTGTTGGATCGCGGGGGTGAGCTCGAGGGGCATCCCTGCCTGTGTCGCGAACGCGCGTACGTCTGTATTCTGCGGACGCCGTTCCAAGCTGGCTTACGCATGCGGTTTGGGAAGCCGGCCTAGGATGAGGCCTGCTTCGGCCGTGCGTAGAAAGGCCAGGGTTACCGGGGGGACGAGTCTTTCCAGTGTCGAGAGGTCATTGTTTGCCAACAAATCTCTGACGCGCGAGGCGCTGATCGCAGCATGGTCGGCTTGTTTTCTTTCTATCTCGACCAGATTGATGCCGTAGACCGGAAGGATCCGCTTCATGGCGTCATTATAGCCGCCGGTCATTGCACAATAAGGTTCGGTCCCGACAAAACGCGTCGCGACGCCAAAAAAAGGAGCAATCCTGGAGGCAAACAGTGTGACATCCAATTCCATCTGTATGCGCGCGACGGAATCGTCTTTCTTCAAAAAGTAGGTGGGGAAGGTGGCGCTGCTCACGGCATAGCTCGAAGTATCAAGCAGAATCACGTTTGGAATATCGCTCACCCCTTCGCGGACCAACCGGTAACGTATATCGAACGGGAACACCGATCGGTCTTCGCGGACGACAAAGAGGTAGAGATTATCCACCTGGCTGGCGGCGGTCTCGATCAAGTAGCGGTGGCCCCAGGTGAACGGGTTGCAATTGACGACGATCCCGCCGTTCTTCCCGGGTTTGAGCAGGGAGCGCTTGGAGGATAGCCAGCGTTCCAGCCCCTTGCCATATTCCAGCAGCGCTACGCGCCCTGAGCTGGTCAGGAGGGAGAAATTCAAAGCCTCGAAACTGGTGGCATATTCGGGCTTCGTGAAGACAAACAGGGAGTCGAAACCCGCGACGGATCCGCGTTCGATCAGGGCTGATATAATATTGCCGAGCAACGGTCCGCCTTGGTGGGAAGGATCGATGGCGATCATTTTCAGGACATTGCCCGCGCGGGCGCCGACCGCGACAAGCCTGCCATTTTCGTATGAGCCCACCAGGTCATCGACCCCCTCTTCAAAGGCCAGTCCGTTCCGGCGGATGAATCCCCGTGCTTCCTCTATGTCGGAGGCGCAGAGCAAAGATATAATCATGCCATAATCCATTTCTATGATAGCAGAAAGTTGGAGATTGCCCGCTTGAGAATAATCAAAGAATCATGCGCACGTGACGGCCGGGATCGGAGGCCCTTGCTGGCCGTCATTAAGCGATGCCTGCAATGAGGGCTGCACCAGCGGTGTTGTTCCCTGGAGACTGGTGTATCATCCTTCACGGGGATGCGTTTGCTTGTCCCAGTGGCGCGTTGGGCCAATATGGTTGATGATCTCGACTGCCTGCCTTGCGCGAGATCGCAGCTTTGCGTCGGGGACGAGTGACGGATTTCTTCAAGTGGGGTCATGGAAAAAACAGGGGGTAAAGACAGGTGGGGGAACATGGGGTTGGCAGTAACCAGGAGATTCAATGCCCCGCATGGCTGGTCAGATGGACCCAAGCGATGGTTCCGATTCCTGCCGCGATGCCGACACATTGGAGCAGAGTGGTGCGCAGTTGCGTTTGTTCCCGGTGGTCGGGAGTGAGATCGGCCAAGGCGATATAGATGAAACTCGCGGCAGAGACGGCCAAGGCATAAGGCGCCAGACCCGATACGCGCTGGCCGGCCCAATAGGCCAGGAGCGCCCCGGGAAGGGTGGTGAGGCTGGACACGACGTTGTATCCCACTGCCCGGCCCCGGCTCCAGCCGTGATGCACCAGGATCATGATGTCGCCGACTTCCTGTGGAATCTCGTGGGCGATCACCGCCAGCGCCGTCGCCGCGCCCAAGGTCCATGAATGTTGGAAGGCCAGCGCCAGGGCGATGCCATCGATGAAGTTATGGACTCCGTCGCCGATCAGAATCAAGGGGCCGGCCTGGGCATGAACGCGACAATCGGGTTGATGACAATGCCGCCAGATGAGCAGCTTTTCGAGGACGAAGAAGCCGACGATGCCCGCGAGGACAATCGCAAGCGCCCGATGTGCCGGCAAAGCCTCCAGTACGTGAGGAATCATGCCGATAAATGCCGCACCCAACAACGACCCTGTCGCATAACTGAGCACAAGAGTCTTCAGCGGTGGGGAGGGATTACTCTTCGCACCGAATAGGAGGGCCGCTACCAGGACGGAACCGACGCTGCCCAGCAGGCTGAACAGGACAATGAGAAACAGGGTCATCGGAAATAAGCGCTGGAGGGTAGTCGTTCGCAGGGCTCAGCCGACCGAGCCGGATATCTCCATCTCGATCAGGCGTTTGATTTCAAAGGAGTATTGGAGCGGGAAGCGCTGCACCAGGGCGTTGACAAAGCCGTTCACGCTCAAGCTGCGCGCGGCGGCCTCGTTCAAGCCGCGCTGCCGCATGTAGAAGATCTGCTCCGCGCTCAGGCGCGATACACTGGCCTCGTGCTGGGCGACGTTGTTTCTCCCGCCCACCCGGATGGCGGGATAAGTGTCGGCCCGGCTGGCGGTCTCGACCAGCAGCGCGTCGCACTCGGTGTGGTTGTGACAGCCGCGCACCGTTGCCGGCATGTCCACCCACCCGCGATAATCGGCGCGGCCGGCGCCGAGGCTTACGCTCTTTGACGCGATCATGCTCGAAGTGCACGGGGCGCGGTGGAGCATTTTTGCCCCCGAGTCGTGGTGCTGCCCGGTGCGGGCCACGCTGATCGAGACCGCCTCGGCCGAGGCATCCGGACCCTCCAGCAGGGCGCAGGGATATTTCATCGTCAGACGGCCGCCGAGATTGCAGTCGATCCAGTGAACGGCCGCTCCGGCCGCGACGCGCGCCCGCAGGATGGCGAGATTGAAGACATTGGGCGCCCAGTTCTGCAAGGCGACATAGTTCAACCGCGCACCCGGCCCGACGATGAACTCGCCCACGGCACAGTGCAGTGCCGGCGCGGCCTGTGCCGCCGAGGTGCAGCCCTCGATGAACGTCAGCTCCGCCCCCGTTCCGAGCACGACGAGGGTGCGACCGAACTGAGTGCCGTGCCGCGCCTGCAGGTGCATGAAACACTTTAGCGGCGTCGTGAGTTTTACGCCCGGAGGCACGAAAATGAACGAACCGCCTGAAAATACCGCGGCATTCAACCGGGTGAACGGATTCTCGTCGCGTTGCACGACGGTTCCGAAATGCGGACGGAAGAGCTCGCTGAATTTCGTCAACCCTTGCGTGGAATCGGCCATGACCACACCGGCGCGGGCCCACGTTTCCAGCAGGTTGCGGTATACCACCTCGCCGTCGATCTGCGCCTGGACTCCGCCCAGAAACTCCGCTTCTTCCTGCGCTACGCCGAGCGCTTCGACAACCCCGCGCGTGGCCGCACTTCCTTCCCCGCCGGCCTGCGCCCGGGCTGGGGCCGAGTAGTAGCACAATGTGGCAAAAGGCAGCTCTGCCAGCGCAGGCGGCGCCCAACGCACGGTTCGCTCCATAACGGCAAACGCGTGCAATGCGTCCAGCCGCTGCGTGCGCAACCACGCCGGTTCTCCCTTGCAATCCGAAAGATATTCCACGGTGTGCAGGCTCAGTCCGATGCCGGCATCGCGCTCCGCCGGCAAGGGGTTCGCAGCCCCGGCAATGGTTGCCTTGGAAAGGCCGGGCAGCTCCTTTTCATCGGCTGGCCTCATGCGGACGGCCCCTCTGCCCGGCACCCTGCCAATCCATGCGCTATGGCGTCGCGATCGAGATCGCGTCCAATGAACACCAGGCGGGATACGGCTTTTTCTTCGCCCCAAGGCCGGCCGAAGGCGGCTTGGAAGCGCCCATGCACGCCATGAAATACCAGGCGATTCTCCTCCCCGTGCAACGCGACGACGCCTTTTGCCCGGTACAACGCGTTGGCATGCTTTGCGATGAATGTCTCGAGCCACGCCCGGAATCGGACGAAGTCGTAACGGTCGGGCAGGCTCAGCGCGACCGTTTCGATCTCGTGTTTATGCCGATCTCCGGCCGGTCTCCCCTGAGCCTCCTGCCCGCGGCAGCCGCTCACACCGTTTTCCACTCTCGCAAGGTCGAAACCTCCGAGATCGAGCAGCTCCTGGCTTGGCACTTGCGCTTCCTGCGTCACAAAAACCCGGGCCGTACCATTTATTCGTCGCAGGCCGGCCAGCAAAGACTCCAGCTCCGCCGGCTCTACCAGGTCGCGTTTGTTGACGACCAGCGCGTCGGCATAGGCGACCTGTTCGGTTGCATGTCCGTCGCCTCCGGCATGCGTGGCAAAATGCGCGGCATCGATGACCGTAACGATCCCATCCAGGCGAAAATGCTGTTGCAGCACCGGGTCGGAGAGAAAGGTGTGGGCGAGCATCCCTGGATGCGCCACGCCGGTCGTCTCGATGAGCAGGCGGTCGAACTGAGCCGCCACCCGCGTTATTTCGTGCAGCAATTCGACAAATTCAGCGCGCGCCTCGCAACAAGTGCGTCCGAGGACGGTGGAGAGCCGCCCGGGGCCGGCCGCGGCCACGAGCTCGTCGTCGATGGCAAGCTCGCCCAACTCGTTTTCGATGACGGCGACGCGCTGGCAGTCGGTGTCGGCGAGCAGGCGGTTGAGCAGCGTGGTTTTACCCGCTCCGAGGAAACCGGAGAGAAGGGTGACGGGAAGGGGACGGACAGGGATGGAGAGCATTGACAGGAGACGAGTAAAGGGCATATGCTCATAACGTCAACTCATGATCCTGCTCTGGCCCGGCGCGCGGCCGGCTGGCCCGGTTCCATCAGGCGCGGGGCTTCGGAAATGCCGCCGGAGGCTACCTGCAAACTCGAATCTCCACCATCGACCAATTTCAACATGGCTTCAATCTCACCAACAAAAACAATGCCGGAACGCCCCTCGCCCCCGCCCAATCCTGTCGAGCATATGGCCGGGGACCCCGTTTTGCAGGCGCGCATGCGCGGCATCCGGCGGCGGCTCTTCGTGCTTTCCGGCAAGGGCGGTGTCGGAAAGAGCACCGTGGCCGTCAATCTTGCCGTCGCACTGGCCCGGCGGGGACGGCGCGTGGGGCTGCTCGATGTGGATGTTCATGGGCCCAGCGTCTCGACGATGTTGCGCGTGCCTGATACCCGGGTGCTGAGCGACGAGAATGGTTTGCTAGTCCCGGTGCCGGCGGGAGAACACCTCAAGGTGATGTCGCTGGGATTTCTCGCCGCGAACAGCAACGACGCGATTGTATGGCGCGGGCCGAGAAAATTCAGCGTGATCGGACAGTTGCTGCGCGATGTCCAATGGGGCGAGCTGGATGAGCTGGTCGTGGACTGCCCGCCGGGCACGGGCGACGAACCGTTGGCGGTGGTGCAGCAAGCCGGAACCCCGGCTGCGGCTGTGGTCGTCACCACGCCGCAGCAGGTGGCGGTAGCCGACGTGCGGCGGTGCCTGACCTTTTGCCGGCTGGTCGGCCTGCCCATTGCCGGTCTGATCGAAAACATGAGCGGCTACGTCTGCCCACATTGCGGGCAGACGGTCGATTTGTATGGTTGTGGCGGCGGAGAAGGGCTTTCCCGCGAAACTGGCGTGCCGTTGCTCGGGCGAATTCCGTTCGACTCCGCCATTGTCTGTGGCGGCGATGCGGGTGCGCCATTTGTAGCGGAGGATACGGATACGGCCTCGACCCGCGCGTTTTACGACATTGTGGATAAGTTGCTGCCAGGCGCGAATACCCCATGACCATTGCCTGCACCATCGCCCGGCAGATTCAGGACTCGTCCTGGATCCGGCGAATGTTCGAGGAGGGCATCCGCCTCAAGGCGGGACGCGGGGCGGGCAAGGTATTCGATTTCAACCTGGGCAATCCGGATCCCGAGCCGCCGGAGGCGGTCACAAAGGCCCTGCAAAAGGTTGTCTTGGAAAACCGCAAGTGCAGTCACGCCTACATGCCCAATGCGGGCTTCCCCCGAGGTGCGAGAGATCATGGCGGCACGCATGTTGCGGGCGACGGGCCTGCCTTATACCGCCGGGCACATCCTCATGACCGTGGGCGCCGCCGGTGCTCTCAACACGCTGTTCAAGGCGATCCTCGATCCCGGGGACGAAGTAATCGTGCTGCCCCCTTTTTTACCGAATACCGATTCTACATCGGCAACCACGGCGGAAACATGGTGCCGGTGGAGACGAAGGAGGACTTCAGCCTGGACTTGGATCGCATTGCCGCCGCCCTGACGCCGCGGACCAAGGCGATCCTGCTCAACTCTCCAAATAATCCCACGGGGGCCATCTATCCCGAGGAATCCCTGCGGGCATTGGAGGCGCTGCTTTCCCGGCAGGCACCGACGATTCTGGTCATCAGCGACGAGCCTTACAAGGCCATCGTCTATGACGGCCACAGGCAGCCTGAGGTGGCCTCCCTCCTGTCGCGCACAGTGATCGCCAATTCATGGTCCAAGCAGTGGGCCGTGCCCGGCGAACGCATTGGTTACCTGGCCATCTCGCCAAATCTTCCAGAGGCCAGGGAACTGGCCGCTGCCTGTACATTCGCGCATCGCGTGCTGGGCTTCGTGAACGCCCCGGCCATCTGGCAGCTGGTTGCTGCCAGCGTGGAGGATGCCAGCGTGGACGTGGCGCTCTATCAGGAGAAGAAGGAGATCCTCTGCGGCGCCTTGGCCCGCACCGGGTACGTCTTTACGAGACCCAAGGGCTTCTTCTACATCTTTCCGCAAACGCCCATGGCCGACGACGTGGCTTTCATTCAGATGTTGCAGGAAGAGGGCATTCTCGCCGTGCCGGGACGAGGCTTCGGCCGCGCCGGCCACATGCGTCTTTCGCTCACGCTCCCCTTGGAAGACATCGAACGCTCCCTGCCGGGCTTCGAGAATGCCTTCCGAAAGGCGAAGGGTTGATTCCCAATATTTCATCTTCTTCCCCCGCTGTGCGCGCAAGCCCGAACCTGCCCAGGTTTGTTTTCGGGCCATTGCCCACCCGGCGTCTGGGCCGTTCGCTTGGGATCGACACCGTGCCACCCAAGACTTGCAACTGGAACTGTGATTACTGCCAGCTCGGGCGGACTCATCCGCTGACCAACGAGCGCAAGGATTACCAGCCAGTGGGGGCGATTCTGGACGAAGTGCGGGCGCGCTTGGCGGCACTTCCGCCCGAGGCCATCGATTGGATCACGTTCGTGGCCTCGGGCGAGAGCACTCTCCATCGCGGCATCGGCCGGCTCATTCGTGAGGTCAAACGCCTGAGCGATCGCCCGGTGGCCGTCATCACCAACGGTTCGCTGCTGCACCTCAGCGCGGTCCGCGCGGCGCTGGCGGTTGCGGATGCGGTGCTGCCTACGCTTGATGCCGGCGATGCGGAAACGTTTTGCAAAATCAACCGGCCGCACCGGGGGCTCACATTTGAGCGCCAAGTGGCCGGTATCGAGGCGTTTGCCCGGATGAAGCGGCGCGGCCAATTGTGGATCGAGGTCATGTTGCTGGCCGGACTTAACGACTCGGATGAGGCGCTGTCCCGTTTGGCGAAGGTGCTGACCCGGATCGGTCCGGACGAAATTCACCTGACGCTGCCGACCCGGTGCCCGGTGGAGGAATGGGTGCGCCCGCCCGCTATCGAACGTATCCGGCGCGCCGAGGAAATCTTGGGAGCCCAGGCGAAACTGGCGTTGCCGCCGCCGTGTTCAGCGAGAGTGCTCCGTGGTGCAGCTGCCGCGGAAGAATTTGTCAGCGTTGTCACGAGGCACCCGTTGAGCCGCGCCGACCTCGCCCGGCTGCTGCCGGCTTGGCCCGCGGCGCGCGTCGAACGGCTCCTTAAGCGTTTGCTCGCCGCCGGGCGTATTCAGCTGGAGCAGCGCCAGAGAGCGACGTTTATAGTGGCCGCATCTTTGCGCTACCCAGTGCCGGTCGCGAAGGAGTCGAGAAGGCGCGGCAAGCAAGCTTTAGCACCAAGCCGATATACCGCTCTCGCGCAGTTGCATGGACTGAGAACGCCCCCGGTCGGTCGGAGTCGCGAAGCTTGAGGCATGTGCCGCAGGCAAGGAACTGTCCGCCAGTGGCGAGCACGGCTTGCGCTTGGGTCTGCCCGGCTAATTTCTGGTCGGCAATCCGGTCGATCTCGACGCCCTGACCGGCGAGAAACATCTTTACAGTGTCACCCTGCTTGAGGCTGTAGTTGGCCAGACGGAGTGCGTTGAACACCGTTTCGTGTTCGGGGCGTGAAAGGACAATGCCAGTTTCATCGGAATGGATAAAAATGAGGGTCGGCCGGGAAAACGGGGACGTTGTTGAACCGGGTTCCGGCAGGACGCTTAAGGCGTGGGCAGTTTGGCGGGCGAGCGGGGATCCCAATGTGCGCGGATCCCACCGGTCAGATAGGAGGTCTGGAAACCGTTTTGCGCGAGAATACGGGAGGCGAAATACGCCGTTTTGCCTAGAGCACAGACCGTCACGACGGGCCTGGACGGGTCCAGTTCTCCAAGGCGCGAGCGAAGTGTAGCGAGCGGGATGTTGATGGAACCTTCACGCGGCAACGGATGTGAATGCACCAAGGGAGGTGGGCGGACGTCGAGCACCTGCACGTCAGGATCGTCCGGGATGGTATCGAGCGGCGTAGCAAGCCCGTCGCGGGCGTTGCAGGCGGCGAAACCGGCGAGGTTGATGATATCCTTGGCCGCACCGAACGGAGGGGCATAGGATAGTTCAAGCTGTGCGAGGTCGTCGATAGTCAAGCTACCAGCGATTGCGGTGGCGAGCACGTCGAGGCGCTTATCCACGCCGGCAAGCCCTGCCGCTTGTGCACCGAGCACGCGGCCGGTGTCCGGCTCCCAGCAGAGTTTCAGGATGATCGGCTTGGCGCCGGGGAAATAACCGGCGTGATGATTATCGTTGACCGTAACTGTGCGATACGGTCGGCCGCCGGCTCGCAGGCGTTTTTCCGACCAACCGGTCAGTCCGGCGGTGACGTCAAAGACGCGGACGATGGCGGTACCGAGTGCACCGGCATAAGGTTTGGCGGTGGCGGGCTGGAAGATGTGATCGGCGACAATTCGACCTTGGCGATTGGCAGGGCCGCCGAGCGGCACCATCGTATGCTCGCCCATGACGAAATCCGCAACTTCAACGGCATCTCCGGCGGCATAGATGTCGGTGTCCGATGTCTGCATGGACTCGTTTACATTGATATGTCCGCGGGAACCAACGGTCAGGCCCGCGGCGCGGGCGAGTCCGGTTTCGGGACGCACTCCGATCGAGAGCACTACGAGGTCGGCCTCGATCACACGGGCCGACTTGAGACGGCAGATGAGCGTGGCCGCACCGTCAAAGCCGTCGATGCCGTCACCGAGTACGAGTTCGATGCCGTGGCGGCGCAGCTCGTCCTCGATGAACAGCGTCATGGGCCGGTCGAACGGCGGCAACACCTGGTCAAGGAGTTCGACCAGAGTCACCTGCTTGCCAAGGCGGGTGAATTGTTCTGCCATCTCGAGTCCTATGAAGCCAGCGCCGATCACAGCGACGCGCTTCGCCTCGGTCGCGGCGTTTTTGATCCGGTCCATGTCCTGCAGCGAACGCAGGGTAAAAATCCGGGCATCATCGATACCCGGCAGCGCAGGGCGCATTGGCACTGCGCCAGGGGCAAGCAGGAGCTTGTCATAGGGCAGCCATTCAGTCGTGCCACTGCCGAGTGCTCGTATCTGCACGCGTTTGAGCATGCGGTCGATGGCCACGGCCTCGACACTGGTGCGCACATCGAGGTTGAGCAGGGCCTCGAGTGTCTGTGGGGTCTGGACCGCAAGGGCGCCGCGTTGTTTGATCTCGCCACCAATGAAATAGGGCAGGCCGCAGTTGGCAAACGATACATCGGGTCCGCGTTCGAGCAGCGTGATCGAAGCGGACTCCGAGAGACGGCGGGCGCGGGCGGCGGCGGAAGCGCCGGCGGCTACGCCGCCGACAATGACGAAACGGAGGGGGAGGGCAGCACTCATAGGGGGAAATTCAACAGGAAGGGAAGCGCCGTAGTGCCGGGAGGGCTCGGGCGCACATTGACAACATGTAGATAAAGGGCGTATGCTCGAAACGTCAACATATGCATGACGCTGCTAGCATTGCCCTGAATCGCGCTGCCATATCCTTACACCCCATCGGCGTGATCCATAGCGATCACACTTCGGCGGACGCCACGCCGATCCAGCCGATCTACGCCCGGGATTGTCCGGGCTGGGCGGAGATTTTCCCGGAATTCGCCGACGGTCTGGCGGACATAGAGGGTTTTTCGCACCTCTATCTGCTCTATTGGCTGCACCGGGCGGATCCGCCGCAGCTGCGGGTAAGACCGTATATGCAGGACGTGAAGCATGGCATTTTTGCCACGCGCGCACCCTGCCGGCCCAATCCGATCGGGCTGAGCCTCGTGCGGCTGGTCCGTCGCGAGGGCAATGTGCTTCACCTCGCCGGGGTGGATGCGCTCGACGGCACGCCATTGCTGGACGTCAAACCCTACGCGCCCCGCTTCGATACCGTCGAGAACGTGCGAGGCGGCTGGACTGAGGAGGTTAGCGAGGCGGCGGCCCGACGCCGCGGACAACGGCACCGGGCGAATCCCGGCGCTTAGATCCAGGACGATGGGGACAACCGTCGATTCACCGCTTAGGGGCACAGTCACTGTTCTCTTGGAAAAAACCTCCCGCAGGCCGGGCATCCTCGGCGTGCGCGATTTGGCGTGGCGGATCGGCACCGGCGCGCAACGAGCCGCCACGCCTGGACGGAAAGGATGCTGGCAGTCCCCATCGGGGAATTGCGCCGCCTCGCCAGCCGTCCCAAGCTATGATTTTCATTTGATCCATCAGTCCACGCCGTCATGCCAACCCTGAACGAACTATCGGAGCGCGAGGTGCTCGCGCTCGCCATCACCAGCGAGGAGGAGGACTCGCGCATATACGAGACCTTCGCCGACCAGTGCCGCGAGAATTTTCCGGCGTCCGCCCGGGCCTTTGCGGCCATGGCCGAGGAGGAACGCGGCCACCGCGCGGATCTCTACTCCCTCTACCGGCAGCGCTTCGGCGAGCACCTGCCCGCCATCCGCCGCGACGACGTCCGGGGCTTCTTCCGCCGCAAGCCCGTCTGGCTGTCCAAACATCTCCCGCTGGAGCGGATGCGCCAGGAGGTGGCGATCATGGAAATGGAGGCGGCGAATTTCTACGAGCGCGCCGCAGATCAGACCACCGACGTCTCGGTGCGGGAGCTGTTCGTCCATCTGGCGGAAGTCGAGCGCGGCCATGAGAAGAAGGCCGCTCAAATCGAGGAGACCCACCTCGGAGCAGAGCAGCGCAGCGAGGAGGCACTGGTGCAGCACCGGCTTTTTGTGCTGCAATATGTCCAGCCCGGACTCACCGGCCTGATCGACGGTTCCGTCTCGACCCTTGCGCCGCTGTTCGCCGCCGCCTTCGCCACCCACAGCAACAAGGACACCTTCCTGGTCGGACTCGCCGCTTCGCTTGGCGCGGGCATCAGCATGGGGATATCGGAGGCAATGGCGGACGACGGGATCATCTCCGGGCGGGGTTCGCCCTGGCTGCGCGGGGTAGTCTGCGGCCTCATGACGACCATCGGCGGGCTTGGCCACACGGTGCCGTACCTGATTCCGGGGATCTGGGACAACGCCTTCGCGATCGCCACCATCCTTGCCGGCATCACGGTCGCCATCGAGCTGGTCGCCATCGCGTGGGTGCGCACCCGCTACATGGAAACGCCGTTCTTCCGCTCCGTGATCCAGGTCATCGTCGGCGGGGCGCTGGTCCTGGCCGCCGGCGTCATCATCGGATCGGCCTGACCGCGGCCCACGCCCCATGATCACAATCACGGTACTCTCGGAAAACACCGCACGCGGGCCGGGTATTCTCGGCGAGCACGGTCTGGCGTGGTGGATCGACACCGGCGATCATCGTGTGCTGTTCGACACGGGCCAGGGCCTGGCGCTGCGGCACAATGCCGCGCGCCTCGGAATCGACCTCGCCCGCGCGGATGCCATCGTGCTCAGTCACGGCCATTACGATCACGTCGGCGGACTGGAAACAGCCATGGCCGCCGCGCCGGGTGCGGCGCTCTACCTGCATCCGCGGGCCAAGGAACCAAAGTATTCCGGCGTGGCCCCCGGAGTGGTGCGGCGCATCAGCACCGATTTCATGGAACGCGAGGCATTCCGCCAGCCGGGCCGCCGGGTCGTGATCACGCGGGAGCCGGCCGAGGTCGTGCCGGGCGTCTGGATGACAGGCGAGGTGCCGCGCGCGAACGACTTTGAGGACACCGGCGGGCCGTTCTTCCTCGACAAGGCGCTGACGCAGCCCGATCCGCTGCTGGACGATCAGTCGCTCCATGTATCCACACCGTCGGGATTGCTCGTGATCTTCGGCTGCGCTCATGCCGGCGTCGTCAACACCCTGGGCCACATCGCGCGGCTGGCCGAAGGCGCGCCGCTGCGGTTGATCATCGGGGGCCTGCACCTGGAAAATGCGTCGGCCCGGCGCATGGAGGAGACGGTGCGCGCACTGCGGTCTTGCCGGCCCGCGCAGATGGGCTTTTGCCACTGCACGGGATTGCACGCCATCCGGCGGCTGTGGCGGGAGTTTCCCGAGGAGTGTGTGCAGGCCCACGCCGGCCTGCGGCTGGAATTCGCGGGCTGAATCCTGCCGCCGCCGGCGCTATGGCCCGGGTGGCAAGTCGGCCTTGCGCAGCGGCAGGCCGGCCGCAATCCAGTCCTTCAAGCCGCCTACGTTGGCGGCTCGGAAACCCTTCGCGGCGAGCGCGGCTACCACCAGACCCGAGCGGCGTCCGCTGCGGCAATAGACGAGAATCTGCTTGTCGCGGCTTTTTTCGAGAAAAGGCCTCCAGTCCTTCTGGGCGCCGTTGAAATCACTCATGGAGAGCAGCACGGCAGGCGCGGCCACCCCCGTGTCGGCCCACTCGTCGGGCTCGCGCACGTCGACGAGCACAGCCCTGCCTTCGGCCACGAGCTGGTCGGCGTCCTTCGGTGTGATTTTGGAGGTCTCGGCGGCATCGGCGGACAGGTTGAGCACGGTCGCGAGTCCGGACAGGAAGATCAGGCGCAGGAGTGTCATTTCGACGTAAGGAAGGCGGTTCGCTGCGGCAGTCAATCCCGGTCGGGGCCCGATGCGCCAGGCCGGTCGGGGCCGCCTCAGTAGCTCATCTTGTCGAGCTTCACCTTGCCGCGGAAGATCCAGTAGATGCTCACCGTGTAGGCGAGCACCACGGGCAGGCCGATCAGGGCAATCGTGAGCATGATCCCGAGGGTCCTGGGCGACGAGGCGGCATTGAATGCGGTGAGGCTGTGTTCAGGGAAGGGAAAACTGTAGACGAGGTACGGGTAGTTGCCCACGCCGAAGATCGCCATCAGCCCCGCCATCGCCGCGCAGGAGGAAAGGAATGCATAAAATACCTTCCCGCGGTTGACCTCGCGCGGAATGTTGGCGATGGCGAGCACGACGGGAATGACCAGGGCGAAGAACCAGGGTTCGCGGCGAAACGCCTCCGTCACATGCGGCACGTAGAGCAGCGTGGCCAGGGTCAGGATCACGTAGCTGAGAATGAAGGTGATGATGAGCGGGTTGACCCAGGTGCGGATGTGCGCCTGCAGTTCGCCCTCGGTTTTGAGGACGAGGTAGATGGCGCCATGCATGGCGAAGAGCGCGACGGTGGTGACCCCCATGAGCAGCGCATACGGATGGAGCAGGCCGGGGAAACTGCCCGCGAACTCGCCGTGCGCGTCGATCGGAACACCCCAGGCGATATTGCCCATCGCGACGCCGATCAGGAGGGCCGAGCCGAGGCTGCCGAGCGCGAAGCCCGCATCCCAAAAGGCCCGCCAGCGCGGCGAAGGATGCTTGCTGCGAAACTCGATGGCCACCGCCCGGAAGATGAGTGCGCATAGCAGGCCCATGAACGCCAGGTAGAATCCGGAGAACACGGTCGCGTACACATCGGGAAACGCGGCGAACAGCGCCCCGCCCCCGGTGACCAGCCAGACTTCGTTGCCATCCCAAACCGGCCCGATGGCGTTGATGAACACCCGGCGCTCCGCGTCGCGGCGCACGACGAACAGGTGCAGCACGCCCACGCCCAGATCGAAGCCGTCCAGGATCACGTAACCGGTGAACAGCGCGCCGACGAGGACGAACCATACGGTGTTGAGATCGATGTTGCCGAAATTCATGAGGAACCTCCAAAGCCGAGGGCGTGCTTGCCGGTGGGTTGCAGATCGGCGTCGTCGGGGCCGTGCTGGATCTTGTCGTTCAGCAGGAAAACGAACACCGCAAACAGCAGCAGGTACACGGCGGTGAACATCACGATCGAGGCGATGATCTGGTTCGCCGTGACGACGGCGGACAGGCCCTGCGACGTGCGCAGGAGTTGGTAGACGATCCACGGCTGCCGTCCCACCTCGGCGGCCCACCATCCGGCCTGGGTGGCGATCTGCGGGCCCAGCACCGAGAAGGTCAGCAGCCACAACAAGAGCCGAGACCCTTCCAGCCGCCCCCGCCAGAGCGCCCAGGCGGCCCAGGCGGCCAGCCCGATTAGAGCAAATCCAACCGCCACCATTAGATGGAAAAGCTGGAAGGTGAAATTGACGGGAGGCCGCTCGTCCCGCGGGATGTCATTCAGGCCGGTCACGGTGCTGGCGGGATCGCCGTAGGCGAGCCAGCTCAGGAGGCCGGGGACCGAGGGGCCGTGGGTGGTTTCCGTTTCCTGGTCCACCCAGCCGAAGAGATAGAGCGGGGACTGCGGTCCGGTCTCCCAGTGGCCTTCGAACGCGGCCAGCTTGGCCGGCTGGTGGCGCGCCACGCCGCCGGCGCTGGCGTGGCCGGTGGCAAGGGTGAAGAGCGCGGCGGCGCAGGCGAAGGCGAGCCCGATCTTCACCGAGGCAAGCGCGAAGTCGCGGTGCCTCCGCCGGAGCAGGTACCAGGCGCCGACGCTCACCATCAGCCAGGCGCCGGTCTGCCAGGCGCTGGCGAGGGTGTGGCTGAGGCGCTGCATCGAGGAGGGATTGAACACCATCGCCCAGAAGTCGGTGATCTCGGCCCGGGCGCTCAGGCCCGTGCCGACGACGTGGTAACCGGCTGGTGTCTGCATCCACGAGTTGGCCACGACGATCCAGATGGCGCTGAAGTGGGCGCCGAGCGCGACCATGCACGTGGCGAGGAAATGCATCCGTGGGCCGACCTTGTCCCACCCGAACAGCAGCACGGCGAGGAAACCCGATTCGAGGAAAAACGCAAAGATCCCCTCGGCGGCCAGGGCGCTGCCAAAAACGTCCCCGACATAGCGGGAGTAGGCGGCCCAGTTGGTGCCAAACTCGAATTCCATCACGATGCCGGTGGCCACCCCGATGGCGAAGGTGAGGGCGAAGACCCTGGTCCAGAAGCGCGCCATCTGGTGGTACAGGGGATTCCTGGTTTTGAGCCAGAGGCCTTCGATCACTACGAGCAGCACCCCCAGCCCGATGCTCAGTGGCGGGAACAGGTAATGAAAAGAAATGGTCAGCGCGAACTGGAGGCGGGCGAGAAATTCGACGGACATGGCGGCGGTGCGGAAAGAAGATGATTATCAATGGCCGATTCGCAAGTCGGCTATGCCGTCTCCGGCAGTGGAGGTTTCGTATATTGGGCATGCCGAAAAAAGCATCGGCAATGAGCGGGCTTGAAGGGGCGCCGCCGGCGCGCCCGGGTGCCAGGCGACGGAGGCTGGTGTGCGGTTCCTGACGCGCGGCCGAATCTGGGAGAACCGGCGGAACGTCGCCGAGCCGACACCCGCCGCCAGCCTATCTGGCGAGGAGACGCTTGCGGGTGTACGGGATCAGCCCGCCCGCCTCGATCATGGATTGCTGTGTCTCCGACAAAGGCTCGATCCGGCAGCGCCGTCCCGAGGTTCGGTTCACAATCTCATCGGGATGGAACTCCAACTCGTCGCCGACCGAGGCCTCGAACTCCGGCGCCGCGATGGTCCGCAAGCCCAGGTTTACCGCATTCTGGCGGAAGATCCGCGCAAAGCTGCGGGCGACGACGATGAACCCGGGCCCCTTGAGGCAGGAGGCGGCCTGTTCCCGCGAGGAACCGCACCCGAAATTGCGGCCGGCGGCGATGACGCTGCCGGGGGGGATCTCCTTTTTGGCCAGTTTTGCGTTGAACTCCTTCTCGTCCGCAAAGGCGTGCGCGGGCGTTTCCGTCGGCAGCATGGTCGCCATGAACCGCCCGGGATAAATGACATCGGTGGAAACATCGTCCCCAAGAATCAGCACGACTCGGGCCATGTTAACTTCCTCCTTTTCGCGGATCGGTAATCCGGCCGGAAATGGCCGACATGGCGGCCGTGGCCGGCGAGCAGAGATAGACCTCTGCGTTGGGATTGCCCATGCGTCCCTTGAAGTTCCGGTTGGTCGTGGCAAGGGCGACATCGCCGTCGGCCAGGGCGCCCTGATGCACCCCCAGGCAGCAGCCGCAGCCTGAATTCATGATTACGGCCCCGCTGCGGGCCAGGGCTTGAATGACCCCTTCATCCATGGCGCGCCGGTAGATTCGGCCCGAAGCCGGGAAAACCAGTAGGCGCACGCCGGGCGCGACTTTTTTTCCGCGAAGAATCCTTGCCGCGATCTCGAGATCATCGAACCGGCCGTTGGTGCAGGAACCGATGACGATCTGATCCAGCCTTTTGCCCGCGACTTCGCTCACCGGCTTCACATTGTCCACGGCGTGCGGACAGGCGATCTGTGGTTCCAGTCCGGCCACGTCGATATCCACGGTTTGGTCGTACACCGCATCCCCATCGGCATCCAGCGGGGCGAGCCGCTCCTTGACCCCGGCTTCCTGTTTCAGGTAGCGCAGGGTTTCCTGATCCGCCGGTACGATGCCGGCAGTCGCACCCGCCTCGACTGACATGTTGCAGAGGGTCAGGCGCCCGGACAGGGCCATGCGTTCGATGGTGGAGCCATGGAACTCAAGCACCTTGAAAGTGGCGCCGTTCGCCGTGACCCGGCCGATGAGGTGCAGGATGAGATCCTTTGCGTAAACCCGGTGCGGCAGCCGGCCGTGCATGTGCACCCTGATGGTGGCCGGGACCTCGAGATTCA
Organism: Opitutaceae bacterium; assembly: GCA_028691845.1. Classification (GTDB taxonomy): domain Bacteria; phylum Verrucomicrobiota; class Verrucomicrobiia; order Opitutales; family Opitutaceae; genus JAQUYL01. Next base: position 107,610 of record JAQUYL010000001.1, on the reverse strand, counting down.
GCACGACCCCCAGGGCCCAGATGCTTGCCATTTCGGTGGCGCCGATGCCCATGGCGAACGCTCCGAGCGCCCCGTGGCTCGTGGTGTGGGAATCCGTGCCGACCACCAGATAACCCGGCCGCACATACCCGTTCTCAGGCAGGATCTGGTGGCAGATGCCGCCCTCGTCGCCGCGGATTTCATGAAATTTCCTGATGCCCTGGGCGGCGAGGAACTGCCGGATTTTCTTCTGGTTGTTCGCGGTCTTGAAGCTTTCGGCCGGCACCCGGTGATCGAAGATGAGGGCGATCCGGTCCGGATTCCACACCTTGGGGGATAGATCCGTGCCTTGATGGATTTCGTTGAACTGGTTGATGACCAGGGCGGCGTTCTCGTGGGACATCGCCAGATCCACCGCCGGCTCGACGATCTCGCCCGGTTGCACCCGGGCGCGGCCCGAGGCCCGGGCCAGGATTTTCTCTGCGATCGTCATGCCCATGGTATTCCTCCTCTTGGCGGTGGGTTAGCCCACGATTTTGCTGACGTCGTGGTATTTCTCCTCCATCTGTTCTCGGGGAAGATAGGACTCCTCCATTTTCCGGTATTCCTTGAGCCCGACGAAATCAGTGAATTGCTCGAAGGAGGAGACCCACTGGGTCTGGCCGGGGAGTATGCCCTGCGGGGCCTGTTTCAAGGCAGCAAAGAAGTTCATCAGCGCCTTGTGCGTCACCATGATCGAGGCCACGGGGATCGAGACCCGGCCCACGCCCAGACGGGCCAGTTCGGGAATCGGGATCAGCTCGGTCTTCATGCCGGAGATTGCGTCCATCAGGTTGACCGAGAGAGGCCCTTTGATTTTGCGAACCGCCTGTTCCACATCCTGCCGGGTTTTGATTCCGTCGATGAAAGCCAGGTCGGCGCCGGCCTTCAGGTATAGGTTGCAGCGGCGGATCGCCTCGTCGAGGCCCGCGATGGCGAACGCATCAGTGCGGGCATTGATGATGAAATCCCTGTCCGCCTGATCGCGGACGGACGCGCAGGCCCGGATTTTACCCGCCATTTCCTCGGCGGGGATGACTTCCTTGCCGGCCATGTGGCCGCAGCGCTTGGGGAACACCTGATCCTCGATATTCATTCCAGCCAGCCCGCCCATGATCACCCGCTCGGTGATCCATGCGGCATTCACCGCATTGCCGCCGCCGGTGTCGACATCGGCCATGACCGGGATGGTGACGGCTTGGGCGATGTTGTACGAAATATCCAGGATGTCCTTCATCTGCACCAGGCCGACGTCGGGCTGCCCCAGTACGGAAGCGGCCAGACCGAAGCCAGAAATCTGGGTGGCCTCGAATCCGCAGGTTTCAATCACCCGGGCGGACAGGGCGTCGTAGCAGCCGGGCACGACCACCGCACGCCGTTCCATGATGGCTTTCCTCAGAACCGTGGTCTTTTTCATGAAAGGCTCCTTTCCGGACAAGGGAGGTTGATCCTATAGTTTCGCGGCGACGGCCGCAGCCATCTCGGTTGTGGTGTTCCGCCCCCCCATGTCGTAGGTGCGGACCCGGCCCTCCCGGATGACTTCAGCCACGGCCGATTCCAGGCGTCCGGCCTTTTCGGTTTCGCCCAGCCAGTCCAGCATCATCCTTGCCGCGAGAATGGTGGCGAGAGGGTTGCATTTGTTCTGGCCGGCATGCTTGGGGGCCGAGCCGTGAGTGGGTTCGAATACCGCCAGTTTTTCACCGATATTGCCAGAGCAGCCGAAACCCAGCCCCCCCACCATCTGGGCGCAGAGATCGGAGATGATGTCACCGTAGAGATTGGGCGCCACCAGCACGTCGTAATTGAATGGGTTTTTGAGCAGCCACATGCACATGGCGTCGATGTTGGCGTCATCCATCGCGATGTTCGGGTATTCCTTGGCCACCTCCCGGGCCGTGTCCAGGAACAGTCCGTCGGTGGCACGCACCACGTTGGCCTTATGGATGACGGTTACCTTCCTGCGGCGGTTTTTCTGGGCGAACTCGAAGGCTGCCCGCACGATCCGTTCCGAGCCCTTCCGGGTGTTCACCTTGCAGGAGATCGCGTATTGCCCGGCGGGCACATCCTTGAAGGCGGAGAATGGCTTGGAGAGCTGGCCCAGCAGGTCGCTGAGTTCCGGCGGCACCGGGTTGAACTCGACGCCCGCATAGAGGTCCTCCGTGTTTTCCCGGAAAATCACCAGATCGAGGCCCTCCCTGAAATTGAGGGGATTTCCCGCGTAGGCCTTGCACGGCCGGAGGCAGACGTACAGGTCGAACAACTGGCGCATCCGCACAATGGGTGAGCGGTAGGCATGGCCCCGTCCTTGGAGTGCAGGAGCCAGTTCCTTTTCGGCTGACTTGACCGGCTTGGACGTAATTGCCCCGAACAGCGCGGCATCCACCCGCTTCAAAAGATCAATCGTCCGCTGCGGAAAGGCGTCGCCCTCCCGGCACCAGAATTCCCAGCCGATGTCGCCCGGGAGATAGGCCGCGTCAAATTGGAGCCGGTTCAGGACGATCCGGGTGGCGTCCATGACTTCCACGCCGATGCCGTCTCCCGGCAGCCAGGCGATCTGGTATCTGGCCATAAGGTTTCCTGTCCGTGAGGAGATTAACGTTTGCGGATTTTCCTGATGATGCGCTCGAGAATGCCGAGGCAGCAGTCGATATGGTCCCGCGTGACCGTCAGCGCCGGGGCAAAGCGGATGGAATTGGGTCCGCAGCCGAGGAGGATGAGCCCCTGGTAGAAAGCCTCGTCGAGGATCTTGTCCCGGGTCTTCGGATCGGGTTCGTTGGTGCGGCGGTTTTTGACTATTTCGATGCCCACCATGAGGCCGATGCCCCGCACGTCGCCTATGATGGCATGTTTTTTCATCATCCGCTGCAGCCGTTGCATGAGGTAATTGCCCATGCGGGTGGCGTTTCCCATGAGCCCGTGCTCCAGCAGTTCGATGGTCTTCAGCGCGGCGGCGCAGGCGATGGGATTGCCGCCGAAGGTCGAGGCATGCGAACCCGGAGGCCAGTCCATGATGTCAGCCCGGGCGATGATCGCCCCCAGCGGCATGCCCGAAGCGATGCCCTTGGCGGTGCAGATGATGTCGGGCACGAATCCGAAATGTTCACTGGCAAACATCCTCCCGGTCCGCCCCATGCCGCACTGGACTTCGTCGGCGACGAGCAGGATGCCGAACTTCCTCGCCAGTTTCTGCAACTCGACCAGGTATTCCCGCGGCGGCACCACATAGCCGCCCTCCCCTTGGATCGGCTCGATGAAGATTGCCGCCACTTCCGTGGGCGGCACGGTCTTCTGGAAGAGAATATTTTCCAGATATTTGAAGCATTCGATCCGGCACGAACCGTTTTTTTGCCCGAACTGGCAGCGGAAACAGTAGGGATAAGGAATATGCGTCACACCCTGCAGGAGAGGGGCGAACCCCTGCTTCTGGATGACCTTGCTGCCCGTCAGGGACAGCGCGCCGAGGGTGCGGCCATGGAAGGCGCCAATGTACGCCACCAGCCGGGATCGGCCGGTCTTGTACCGGGCGAGCTTGATGGCCGCCTCAATGGATTCGGCACCCGAATTCGTGAAGAAGACGTGGTTCTGGTGGCTGCCGGGCGCCAGACGGTTCAGTTTCCTGGCCAGCACGGCCTGCACTTCATAATAAAAATCCGTGCCGGACATGTGGATGAGTTTTTCGGCCTGCGCCTTGATGGCGGCCACGATTTCCGGGTGGCAATGACCCGTGGCGCAGACCGCGATGCCGGCGCAAAAGTCGAGGAACTCGTTTCCATCGATATCGGTCAGGATGACGTCCCGCCCCTTCTCGGCCACGCAGGGATAGCCCCGGGTGTAGGACGGCGAGACGAACCGCTCGTCGGTGGCAATGATGCGCCTGGCTTGGGGGCCCGGCAGCTTGGTTCTGAGGTGGGGGAACGGATAGTGCTTCATGGATCACCCCTCTTTCTTGTTAATCCCGGCCTGGGTTGGCCTGGTTCAAACTTGATGCCTTGGGCCAGCGTGGTTTCCCGGCTCCAATTGATCGTGCTGGTCTGGCGCCGCATGTAGCCTTTCCAGGCGTCGGAACCGCTCTCGCGGCCGCCTCCTGTTTCCTTTTCCCCGCCAAAAGCCAGGCCGATCTCCGCCCCGCTCGTGCCGAGGTTGACATTGGCAATGCCGCAATCCGAGCCCCGCGCGCTCAGGAACGTCTCCTCCTCAATGAGATCGTTGGTGAAGATCGCAGAACTCAGGCCCTGCGGGACGCCGTTCTGCAAGGCAATCGCCTGCTCGAGTCCGCCGCGGTATCTCATCACATAGAGGATGGGCGCAAAGGTCTCTTCCTGGAGCAGGGGCAGGGAGGACGGGACTTCGGCGATGGCGGGCGTCACATAGCACCCGCCGGGATATTTCCGGCCGGTGAGTTTCCGCCCGCCCAACAGGATTCTTCCCCCCTGCGCCCGGATGGTCGCGAGGGCCTCCTCCATGACCTTCACAGCGGCGGGATTGACCAGCGGCCCCATCAGGTTCCGGGGATCCAGCGGGTTGCCGATGGTGAGGTTGTCGTAGTGACTGCGCAACCGCCGGAGGAACGCAGAGTAGACGCGCTCCTCAATGAGAACCCGCCGGGTGGTCGTGCAGCGCTGGCCGGCCGTGCCCACGGCCCCGAAAAAAACGTTGCGGGCGGCCAGGGAGAGATCGGCCCGTGCGGTGACGATGATGGCGTTGTTCCCTCCCAGTTCCAGAATGGTGCGGCCCAGCCGGTCGGCAACGGTCCTTGCGATGTGCCGGCCCGTGCGCGTGGAGCCGGTGTAACTGATGAGCGGTATCCGCCGGTCCCGGATCAGGCGCTCGCCAGTCTCCGCGCCCGGGCCGATCACCAGTGAGGAAACGCCGGCCGGCAGGCCGTTCTGGCGGAGAACCCTCTCCAGGATTTTCTGGCACGCGATGGCGGTGAGCGGCGTGGCGCTGGCGGGTTTCCAGACGCAGACATCGCCGCAGACGAGGGCGAGGGCGATGTTCCAGCTCCAGACGGCCACGGGGAAATTAAAGGCGGTGACAATGCCCACGATCCCCAGGGGGTGCCATTGCTCGTACAGGCGGTGTCCGGGCCGTTCACTGTGCGTCTGGACGCCGTAGAGCATGCGCGACTGGCCGCAGGCATAGTCGCAAATGTCGATCATCTCCTGCACTTCGCCCCAGCCCTCCTGGATTGACTTGCCCATTTCAATCGTCACGAGCCGGCCGAGCGGGTCCCTGTACTTTCTCAACTCCTGTCCGAAGCGGCGGACAATCTCGCCCCGTTTCGGCGCCGGCACGTCGCGCCAGATGGCAGAGGCGGCCAGTGCCGATCGGACCACGCGATCGTAATCCTCCGGGCCGGCAGGCCGGATGGCGGCCAGGCGCTGGCCGTTGATCGGGCTGAAGGAGTCGAGGACTGGTCCGCTGCCGGACCAGCGCATTCCGTCCGAAGCTCCGGGGTTGATCGTTTTCAACCCGAGCGGCGCGAACAGGGGTTTCAGCGGTAGGGCCGTGGTCATGGATTCCTCAGGAAAGGATTCGGGAACGTTGTCGGCCGGGCCGGCGGCCGGATTTCAGGAAGGGATAAGAACAAGCAACGGCGACGCACGGAATGCTGCCTGCGAACCACCAGTGTTCCAAGGGTTATCGCGCAGGCATGAGAAAGAAAGCAGGGCGAAACGAACAGCAGCGATTTTGAAAGAATACCAAGCGCCAAAGGCATTTTTGGCAAATCTCGAATAGTAGACCTTAAGGCATATTGCTAAACCTGTTCCGGTCGAAGCGCCCTGTCTGCCAGGAAGATTAATCATGCAGGCCGGGCCGGCGGGTGCGCACGGCGCGAGGCAAGAGCCGGCAGCGTTCCCAGGGCTGGCGTGATCACACTCCGGCCGGAAGAGACACAGGCGGGGATAGTCCCCTCGATCGGGACAGCCTCCGAACATTGCTCCACCATCGCCTGCCCCCATGGGGCGCGGGCCATGGTTGCGTTTGCAGCGGGGGGGGGAATTGGCTGCGAACCATGACACTGGCTAGGAGGAACCGGACCCGTTCACGGGCCGCGGGACCGCCCATGACCCCGGCGGCCGCGCCGCCAAAGAGGGGTGCGATCAGGCCGCGACTCTTCGTCCCCACCCGTCGGCGCGTTTCGCAGGCGGAGATCGTGCACGGCATAAGCACCGAGACGCGGCGTGCCCGGTCATCGTTCATGAGCCGGGTGGCGAGGAGGGCGGCGAACAGCAAAAGGGGCGTGGACGGTGGGCCGGGCGAGGGGAAGCAGTCTGATGTGGTTGGATTAGTATGCGCATATATGTATGTGCTTGAAAAATGCCGCCCCTTTTGTCTAGTGGCAGCCGTGAAGCCTCATCGTCCGCTCTCCGAGGAAGCGCTGCAACTGGTGGCGCGGCGCTTTGCCGTGCTGGCTGAGCCCATGCGCCTGCGCCTGCTGCAGGAACTATTCGGGGGCGAGCGGAACGTGAATGCGCTGGTGGAGCTGACCGGCGGCACCCAGGCGAACGTGTCGCGCCACCTGCAAACGCTGACGGCCGCGCACATCCTCGCGCGGCGGAAGGAAGGATTGCAGGTATTTTACCGGATTGCGGACCCGACGGTCGGCAGGTTGTGCGAGCTGGTTTGCGGGAGTCTGGAGAAGCAACTGGCCAGCCAGGCCGAGGCGCTGCACTCGCCGGGCTGATCCCGGCGCTTCCCTCGCCGTGACCGCGCTATCCGCCTTGCGACAGGTCGTAGAGCGCGTAGCCGGCGAGCAGGTTCGGGAGGGCGCGGCAGGGGGTGCGCCAGTTGCCGCTGAGCAACACCCGGCGGCGGATGGTGATCCCGCGTCCGGCGCAGAATTGCTCGAAATCTGTGATCGAAAGATGGTTTGCGGGCCGGCTCTCGGCCCAGGCCGTGGGGAAGACCTCGTTGACTACTTTTTTGCCGTGCAACGCCGAGAGGCGATTTTTCCAGAATCCCTGGTTGACAAATCCGACGGTGAGCGCGCGGCTGGCCCGCAGGGCTTCGTCGACCACGGTGGAGGGGCGCTGCAGTTCGTGCAGGGTGCGCGAGCAGATAATGCGGTCGAAAAACCGGTCGGGAAACTCGCGCAGGAAGTCGGTCATGTCGCCCTGATAGGCGTTGAGGCCCTTGCGGACACAGGCGGAGATATTCAGGAAGCTGAGATCGACACCGATAGCCTGCACGCCTTTGGACTGCACGAGGTATTCGAGGAGCTGTCCGCTGCCGCAGCCGAGGTCGACCACCCGGCTGCCGGGTTCGACCCAGTCGCCGATGATCTCCATATCGATGGTGCGCTTTCCGTTGGGAGTGCTCATGGGCGGGAATCGGTTGCCGGGGCGGGGGCGGGCGCGGCGACCGGGGCGCATTCGAGGAAGCCGTGCACAAGGTCGTAGAGATCCTCCGACTCGAGGAGGAAGGAGTCGTGGCCGAGATCGGTCGTGAGTTCGGCGTAGCTGGCGCGTTTGCCCGCCCGGAGGAGCGCATGCACGATCGTGCGGTTTTGATCCGGGGGAAAGAGCCAGTCGGAGGTGAACCCCACCACCAAGGTTTCGGCCTCAACGGAGCGGAAGGACTCCTCCAGCGAACCGTAGGCTTCGGCCAGGTCGAAGTGATCGAGGGCGCGGGTGATATAGAGATAGCTGTTGGCGTCGAAGCGGTTGATGAAGGCCTGGCCCTGGTGCCGCAGGTAGCTCTCCACCTCGAACTGGACGTCGAAGTTGTAGGCGTCGGCCGCGGCGGTCTCCTTTTTCCGGCGGCCGAATTTGCGGTCCATCGATGTGTCGGAAAGGTAGGTGATGTGGGCCATCATGCGGGCCACGGCGAGGCCGACCCGCGGTCCGGCGCCCGCCAGATACCCGCCGCCATGCCAGTCGGGATCCTGCATGATCGCCTGGCGGCCCACCTCATTGAAGGCAATGGCCTGGGCGCTTTCGCGGGCCGTGCAGGCCATGGGAATGATCTTGCGCACGAAGGACGGATACTCGATGGCCCACTGCAGCGCCTGCATTCCTCCCATTGAGCCGCCAAGGACGGCGTAGACCGAGGAGAGGCCGAGGTGTTCGCACAGGATTTTCTGGGCGCGCACCATATCGCGAATGGTGACAAAGGGGAACGAGATGCCGAAACTTCGGCCCGTGGCCGGGTTGATCGAAGACGGGCCGGAGGAGCCGCGGCAACCGCCGAGGACGTTGGCGCAGACGACGAAAAAGCGGTTGGTGTCGACCGCCTTGCCGGGACCGATCAGATTGTCCCACCAGCCGGGCTTGCGGTCTCCGGGGGCGTGCCGGCCTGCGCAGTGGTGGTCGCCGCTGAGCGCGTGGCAGACGATGATGCTGTTGTCCCGCGCGGCGTTGAGCGCGCCATAGGTTTCATAACGGAGCGTAAAGCCGGGCAGGGTCTGTCCGCTCTCGAAGATGAACGGCTGCATGCAGACGAAATCGCGCGGCGCGACCAAGAGGCTGGTGGTGGGGCCGGCTGGGGAGTCAGGGGCAGATTTGTCGTCGTCTGTCATGCCGGAAGGAACAGGGAAACCACATCTGGGCGGCGTTCGCAAAACCGAAACTCGTCATATGACGGGGCGGCGCGAAAAGCGAAGACCCAGGCCCCTGGTGATGAATCGTTTAGGGTTAAAAGAAAGGAATCTGAATATGAAGGTGAAATGCCTCACGACGGAGGGGAAACCCCGGATCCTTCGCGCTCCCGGCCAGCGCGTCGGCCGCGCGGAAGGTGGTGCCGGCGGGTACAAGGATGGCCCGATCCAACACCTGGGGATGGAGCGATGCTGTTACGATTTTGGCGGGGCCTTCGGGGGTACGACGTGGACAACCACCTCGAAGATGTTTTCGGCGGTCACGGTGGATTCGTCTCCGCGCATGTTGACCAGCCGCACGACGCTCCAGCCGGCATTGATGGCCTGGAAAACAACCGTGGTGGTGCCGGACGAGCCGGCGAGTTGCGGGTGGTCGGCCTGGAATGCGGGGTCGGCGATCTGGCGGAGCACGTAGGAATTGTTGCTGACGACCCGCCAGGTGAAACCGCTGCCGGCGGTGGAGGGCAGGTTGATGCGCACGGCATCGCCCCGTTCGGCGGTGATCGTCCTCTTGTCGAATGAACGGTCGATATCCCCATATGCCCGCGGGGGCGGGAGTTTTTCCGGGTCATGGGCGCAGCCGAAGCCCAGCCAGAGGCTGGCAAGGACGGCGGTGAGAAGCGGGAGTTTTCGGATGGCGGCAGACATCGGGCGCTGGGTTTCTTGCAGCTGCGCGCGGGCGGTCAGAGGGTGATCTCCTCCGCCTTCGCAATGGGCTGGGGTTGGTTGAGCTGGTGCCGGATCGTCTCGAGATTTTCGCGCACGAGGGCTCCCATCGACGCACAACGCAGGTAGCTGGAGGTATGGAAATGTTCGGCCAGGCCCTCGCGGAGGGTCCGCACTTTCTCCGGGGGCGCAAGGGGATCGCCAGCCATGGCATGGAGCAGCGTGTCCAGCCGCTGGGCGGCCAGATCAGCGCGCTGCAGCATGAGCGCCTGCTCCTCGCGCTGGTACTGGCGGGCAGTCTGGATGTGAAGATGGCGGGCGCAATAGAGCACGAGAGGGGCGTTCTCCTTGAAGAATTGCGGCAAGTAATAGTTTTTGCGACCGTTGTAGGACTGCTGGTCGAAGTCCAGCGGACGGATGCGCACCTGGACGTCTTCGAAATCGGGCGTGATGATGAAGACGAAATTATAGGAGCGCATGTCGCCCAGCAGGCGGACGAAACAGCGCTCGTTGAACTTCACAAGTTCCTTGGCGATGCGGATCGGCCTGACGTCGGGCCGGTGCAGCCAGTGTTGGATGAACACATCGCCCGGGATGCCGGCGATGTGCTCCTCGACCAGCGTGCTGCCGGAGGTGAAGTAATTCAGACGGTTCGGCGACAGCAAATGCTCGAGTTCGAGGCCGTAAATCCGCGAGGCGTCGGCCTGCTTGATGTAGAAATAGTCCTGGTTGTCGTTGTAGGCATTGACGATGCGGATGCGGAACGGCATCGAGTTGCCGAAGCTGCAGAAATCGACGCGATCGATGTAAAGGTGCTGCATGACCGAAAAATCGCCGTCGACCCGGAGCAACGCATAGATGCGCTTCAACCCGTCGTTGAGCTGCGGCATGTCTTCGGCGCGATAAGCCACTGTTTCCCAGAGCGTCGGGTGCCCCTCCGCGTCGACCAGCGGCACCGTCTCGTGAAAATTTCGCAGGGCGGCGTAGGATACGGACAGCTCCCGCTCCCGTCGATAATGCCGCAAATAATCCCGTAACGCATCGCTCACCGGCACCCCGGGCTTGCGATCGGTGCGCTGGTTGGGATTCCGGGTGACGACGTTGGTCATGGGGGGAAAGCTACGCATGCGGTGGGCCAAGGCAATCCCGCCGGTGCCGGGGAAGTGCTGCCGTCGATCCTGGAAAACCCGGTCGCGGCAGGCAGGCCTGGAATGGAAGACTGATCGGGAAGCCCTTCAGCTGCCCGCCGGGCTGCGGTTCAACCTCCCTTCATCAGCAGGCGCCGGATCCCTTCGACGGGTGGATCAGTGATGAAACGGAGGCCGACGCGCCACCCGCGAACCCCGGCCAATTTGCGCAGTGCCGCAACCGCGGGAGGACTGTTGAGGATGGGGCCGCTGACACCGAGGGGAGGTGGAGGGGCCAGGGGCGCGGGCGGCGAGACGGAAGGCGGGAGGCGCGAAGCGGGAAACAAACGGGCCAGAACGCCATCGACAAGATCACCCAGCCCGGCGAGCGACTCGATGACAATATCCCGGGCGGCCGCGTCGTCCTGGGCCGCGAGTTCAATCACCCGTGGGGCGAACGAACTGATTTTGGCGTTGGCCTCGGACCCGTGGTAGAAAAGGCGCGTGACGGCGCCCGCCTCGGCCAGATCGGTATGGGCCCTGAGGGCGTCACCCAGCCGCGTTGGCTTTCTCCAGCCCTGAAGTTCGAGCAGTGCCCTGGCAATGGCGCGTCGACCGAGGTCGTGCGCGCTGCCCGGATCCCCGAAACGCCATCCCAGTCCGCCCGCATAGTGAACCCGGCCGTCCGGGGATCGGGCGGCCACAAACGAACCGGTGCCCGCATGCAGTACGAGTCCGGGACCGCCACCGGTGGCAAGCTCAAGGACCGGCACGGAATCGTCAGTGGCGGTCACCATGCCGAATCCCTTCAGACCAGCCGCGGTCTCGTTCCAGAACGCCCGGCTGCCGGCCATGCAGAAAAGACATGAGCCGACGACGGACGAAGGGCGCGCGGCGGTCAGGGCGCCGAGCGCGCCGAGCAAAATGGCACGGGCCCGCTCCGGGCCGGTCTGGCTGGGATTGCACCCGGGGAATGTCTGGCGGGCGACGATCTCGCCGCGGGGATCGACCAGGATGCACTCGGTCTTGGTGCCCCCGCCGTCGACGCCGATCTTGTAGGAATTGGAACCCGGGAAGGACACGAAATCGCAGAAGACCAAAGTGCTATTTGGAGGCGACGGGGTGGCTGGTGGAAGACCTCAGGCTAGGGCGCGGCTCAGGCGGCCTTTGTATTTCTCCGCCAGGGAACGATTGTATTCGATGGCCCCGGGCAGATTCTGGCTGCGGAGGATCGGCAGCGGGTGGCCGTTGGCCTTCAGCCAGTCGATGATCTCAAGCGAGAGCAGGTTGAGCAATAGGGTCCCGACGATGGTCGACGTCGGGCCGGCCCGCACATCGCCGGCGACCGCGACGATGGCGTCGCCCCGCGTGCCGCAGTTGTCGAGCACGTCGTCGGCCAGTTCATGCAGTTTCTTCCCATCGGGGTGGACAGTCTGAGCGGTCCGGGACATCTCGACGCAGGTCAGGCCGACAACCTGTAGGCCATTTTTTTTCGCATAGAGCGCCACCTCGATCGGGGACGAATTCTTTCCCGAATTGGAAATGACGATGATCGTCTCGCCGGCCCGGAGGCCGTGCAGCCGGTCATATCGTTCGGCGAGCTTGGTGCCGTAACCAACCAGATTCTCGATGAAGCCGCCGGTGGTGTCGTAGAGGCCGCTGACGCAGACGAGGCCGCCGGCCCGGCCGATGATTTCGCGGCCGATGACCTCGCTGTGGCCGCTGCCGAAGGTGTGAATGACGCCGCCTTTGGCCACCGAGGCGCCGATGCTTGCGCCGAGCTTTTTCAGGGTGGCGGCGTTGGTGGCGCGCGCCTTTTCCAGCAGGACCTGGACTTGGTTGAAATAGGAATCAGGCAGAGACATGGCAGGAAAACCGTGGAGGCTGCGGGTGAACCCGGAACGGGAAGGAGCCATCAGTGCCACTCGGGCGGTCCGCGGTCAAATTAACTCTCCCAGCGGGCGAAGATGCCGCAGGGGAGAATGCGGCCATCGCGCTGGATCGGGAGGCCGACCTCCCCGCCGGAGATGCGGCCGCCCGCATCGCCGAGGAGGGCCGCGAGCAGGTTGGTGCCAACGACCGGCGAGAGGCGCGCCGTATAGGCGTTGAGGAGGAAAAACAGCGGCCGGTCGCTGAGGAGCTTTTGGGTTTCAACGAGCAGTTCCCACAGGTGGTCCTCCAGCCGCCAGAGTTCTCCGCTGCCGCCGCGCCCGTAGGTGGGCGGGTCCATGATGACGGCGTCGTAGCGCCGCCCGCGACGCTGTTCGCGGCGCACAAATTTCAGGCAGTCGTCGACGATGTAGCGGATGGGCGCGTCCGCGAGGCCGGAGCGCGCGGCGTTTTCGCGGCACCATTTGACCATGCCCTCGGCGGCATCGACGTGACAGACGCTGGCGCCGGCCGCTGCCGCGGCGATCGTGGCCGCCCCCGTGTAGCCGAAAAGATTGAGCACCGTCACCGGCCGGTTCGCGGCCTTGAGCTTGGCGGTAAACCAGTCCCAATTCACGGCCTGCTCGGGGAAGAGGCCCGTGTGTTTGAAGCCGGTGGGGTGAATGCGGAAGGTCAGCGACCCGTAGCGGATCGTCCATTCGTCGGGCAGCTTGGTGCGGAACTCCCACTTGCCTCCACCGCTTTCGCTGCGGTGGTAGAAGCCATCCCAGTCCTCCCAGCGTTTTTCGCCTCCGGCCCGCGGCCAGATGATCTGCGGATCGGGACGCACCAGCACGTAGGGCCCCCAGCGCTCCTGCTTCAGGCCGTCACCACAGTCGAGCAACTGGTAATCCCGCCAGTGGTCGGCGACGATGAGGCCAGGGCGGTCGATGGTCATGGCGAAGGATGGACCACGTGCGCCGGGAAACAGCACGAAAACAGGCCGGGGCCTTATTTCTTGTCGGCCTGTTCCTTTTCGATCTTGGCGGCTTCCTCGTCAGTCACAGCCATGTAGACGTGCGCCTTCTCGATCACCATGGTGTAGCTGCGGTCCAGGGAGAAACCGTAGGCCTTGATCATCTTCTGGTTGTTCTCGTTGAGCTTGGCCATCAATTCGTCGAGCTTGGCCTTCATCTCCTTCTTCTTGTCCGCGGCGGTTTCCTTCTCCATCGCGGAGTTCAGTTCGATGGCCTGCTGTCGCTGTGCCTGCATCAGCTGCACGTTGGCCTGGAATTCCTGGTTGGCTTCAATCGTGTTCAACGTGCAAACGCGGACGAGCTTCTGCTGCTTCGGGGCCGACGCTGTCGTCACGTCGAATTTGGGCGCGCCGGATTGCGCCAGCAGGATGCCGGCAGCAAACAGGGAGGCCACGAGTGCGAGGAGTCCTATGGATTTCTTGGTCATGATGGTTTCAGTGGGAGTATTGGTTCTAAGAACAATGGCGCCGACGTCCTGTCAACCTCGACCGCGAGGGCCGGGGCAGCGGATTTCATGGCCGGTGAGGCGCTTGCGGAGCGGCGCGCTCGCCCCCGAATGTTTCACGTCCCGTACAGCCGGTCGCCGAAATCGCCCAGGCCGGGGAGGATGTACTTCCGGCTGTTCAGTTCCCGGTCGAGCGCCGCGACGAAAACCGGCACCTCCGGGTGTTTCGCGGCAACAGCCGCTATCCCCTCGGGCGCCGCGACGATGCAGACGAGCGCGAGATCCAGCGCGCCGGCCGCCTTGATCACGTCGAGCGCCTGGACCGCGGAACCGCCGGTGGCAAGCATCGGGTCGACCACGATCACGCGGCGGCCCCTGAGAGGCGGGAGTTTGCAGTAGTAGCTGCGGGCAATGGCGGTTGCATGATCGCGCTCAAGCCCGACATAGCCCACGCTGATGTCTGGAAACAGGTCGAGAAATGGCTGCACCATGCCGAGTCCGGCACGCAGGATGGGGATCACGGCCAGCGGCTGGACGAGTACGCGAACCTTCGTGGCCTCAAGCGGAGTTTCGATTTCCTTCTCTGCGGCTGGAAGCTCCCGCGTGGCCTCCAGCGCGAGCATCAGGGAGAGCTGGTAACTCAGCGAACGGAATAGCGCCGGATTGGTGTTCCGGTCGCGCAGGCGGGCGAGGATGTGGTCGGCGAGCGGATGGCGGAGGATGCGGAGGGGCATCAGAAAAGCGAAGGGACGCCGGAGGTCATTGGGGTCCGGCGGCCTCCCCGGAGGCCGGCTTCAACACGAAGGTGTGTTGCGTCGGCCCGGGCAAAAACGGCGAGGGCTCGCCCCGCGCCCAGGCGGCGTGGCCGGCGCGGTAGTAGGGGGAGAGCACATGTCCGCTCTGGCCACCCGGCATGTGGAAGAGGCCCTCGTCTTCATGCCCGGGTGCCACCACCATGCGTTCCGAGGCGCCAAAATCGGGGCTCTGCACGCGCGGCATGTTGTTATCGCCGGGGAGAGCCTCGGCGGGCATGTCGAGGAGTCGTGCCGCCGGGCCGGGAAGAAATCGGCTGAAGGGGTGTTGCATGTGCAGCGTGTTGCGCGCCCCCCAGGTAAAGTGGGCGGGAGCAGTGCCGGCCTGATCAGCGTCGGCTACCACATCGCGGGCAGCGGAGAGCAGCAGATCGTCCCACGAAAGGAATAGCGGGTCGAGCAGGCGGGCCGGACGTTCGTTGACGAGGCGCCACAAGGGATCCTCGTAATGCAACTGCGTGTAGCGGAAATCGGCATAATAAGCCCCGGCTTGGTCAAAGATCGGCGCGAAGACGCGTTCGGCTACATGGCTGCGCCACGCCCGCACCAGATGGTAGGCGGCCGAATCGACGCCGGCATGCCCGTTCCACTGACGCACCGTGTCGCGCATTTCGGCGAGGGGCTTTTTGCTCGCGACAACCTGGTCGGTCAGGACGGAGAGGAGGAGCTTCTGCCAGCGCTCGAGAAACACGGCGCGATCGTCGAGCTGCACCCCGAGCAGGTCTTGAGGGGAGATCTTGCGGCCCGCGGCGACGAGGGCGCGCAGATCGTCCCGGATCTGGCCGGCCCGGGCACCGTTGTCATAGCCGCCGTCACCCAGCACGCTCAGGGCGGCGCCCCCGAGCGGACGGTTGTTGGCTGTCCAGAGCAGCCCTTCCCCCGCGGTGGCGGCATCGCCCGGCAGATCTTTACCGGAAAATTGGAGGGTGGGAACATCTTCGGGTTTCACCCAACCGTCCCATTTGCGGTCGCTGTAGGTCCACGAGACCGGCAGCCGGCCGTCGAAGCCGATCCGGCGCGGAATACGGCCCGTCACCGTCCAGGCGATGGCGCCGGTGGAATCCGCCAGGAGAATGTTCTGATTCGGCATGCCGCAGCGGTGTGCCACCGCAAGACCGTCCGCGAGGGTGGTTGCGGTTTCGAGATCGAGCAGGCCGAAGTTTGTGGCGTCGGGATTGTGCGCATTCCAGCGGATTGCGTAGTAGCGGAAGTCCTGGTCGGGGCCGTTGACAATCGGCCCCCACTCGGTCGAACGCACGACGAGTTGCACGGGTTTGTCGCCCTTGACCTTGATGGTTTCAGTGCGTTCGGCGATGTCGACCCAGCCGCGGACGGTGCGATATTTGACCTGCGCGAGGCCGTCCGATTCGACAACGACCACATCGGAGGTGTCGATCTGGGCGTTGGTGAAACCCCACGCAAGGCGGCCGTTGCTGCCGGCGATGCAGTTGGGGGAGCCGGGCAGCGTAACGCCGGTGACGCGATGACTGCCGCCGTTGGCGTCGGTCCACTTCAGCGAAGCCCGGTACCAGACATTGGGCACGCCGAGGTGAAGGTGCATGTCGTTCGCGAGCAGCGCAGCACCGTTCTCGGTATGGCTGCCGGCGATGGCGCAACTGTTGGAGCCGGGAACGAGCTCCGCGTCAGGCGCGGGCGCCGGAGCCGTCGCGGAGGTTTTTGCCGGAGGAGTGGTGAGCTTGATCGGGGGTGTCGGCGCCTCGGCGAGGGTGGAGCCATCCAGCGCGGCATCCCACGACGAGCCGAGCGGGGCGAAGAATTTGAGCGCGCTGCTGCCGAGGGAGAATTGTACAGCACGCAGGCATTGTTCATAGCTGCCGTCCCCCTTCTGGAGGTCGAGCCACAGCGCGTGGGCCGTGAGGACCGTGTCCTCCGCCTGCCACGGAACCGGCTCCGCGCGCAGCGCCAGGTACTCCCAGGGCTTCCCGCGGAGCGCGTTGAGGCCGGCGTTTACGCCGGCGACGTAGGCGTCGACGATGGCGCGCTCGGCCGGCGGCGTGCGGGCCAGCACTTCCCGCGCGATGGCGCGAAAGCCATGCAGGCGCGCTGCGGAGTCGAGCGGAACGGCGGCCTCACCGAACAACTCTGCGAGTTCGCCCGCGGCGCGGCGGCGGAGCACGTCCATTTGAAAAAACCTGTCCTGCGCATGCACGTAACCGAGCGCGCCGGCGACGTCGGTCCGCGTGCCCCCCGTGAGAGTGGGCACGCCCAGGGAATCGCGTTCGATGCGCACGGGGGCACCCAGTCCGGCCACGACCCCCTCGCCATCAAGCGGCGGCAGGCTCTGCCGCATTTTATAATAAAAAATCCCTCCTGCAACTGCAGCCACCAGCAGCAGCAGACTGAGGAAGCTGAACAGCAGGGAGAATCGTTTCACAAGAGGGGAAGCCACAACGGATAGATACATCAAATCGCGGCAGCAGCAAAGCCAACATTCTCTTCCCAGTCATTTCTCGGGGCATTCCGGTTGCCGCATCCGCCGCGTCTCTGGCGAGCCCGTGTTCGCACACGGCCTGCCGGCGGCGGCCGGGGCCGACGAGCCTGTGTGGATGAACCAGGACGCTCGAGTGGACGGGGCCCACCAGATGACAGCCCCGCCCAGCCACGGACGAAACCGGAGGATTCTTTTTCCGTCTGAAAATGACATGCACGGGCGGTTGGGCCGCCCGGGCATGCGTGGGACTGCGCAGCTGAGGCATTCCCGACCCAATCTTGCGGCGGGAGCGGGATGCGGGGGCTTGCAGTGAAAATCAGCCTTTTACATCGATGCGTTCACCGGCCTGCTTCCATCCCGAGATGCCGTCGGCGTAGTGCCTGATGTTGCGGTAGCCAAGTCTTGCCGCAGCATCTGCGCCCTGCCGGTAGGCCTGGCAGCGCGGACCGCCGCAATAGGCGACGATCAGTGTATTTTTGTCGGCGGGAAGCAGCGTCGCCAGCTTGTCGGCGCTGACGGCGAAATCGATCGCCCCGGGTAGGTGGCCCTCGGCGTAACTCTCGGAGCCGTTGACATCGATCAGCGTGACCGATCCCGCCGCGATGGCCTGTTTGAGTTCGTCGCGGGAGATCGCCGGGTAGTTGGCGGAGTTGGCAAAAGCTGACAACGCAACCGCGATCGAGAGGGAAAAGACAGCAAGGTTTCTCAGCATAAACAGGGAGCACCATATTAATTAAACTTCACAATACAAGTAGAACCTGTTCTGCGAAAGGGTGGATTATCTGGCTGCCTTTAGCCCGGCCAGAATCTATATTAACTAATGGCGTCCATAGAGTTGAGCCAATGATGCCAGATAGGAAACGGTCCCGCCAGCCCGTAGCTGATCAAGCTGCCGCATGTGGCAGCGCCATTGCCAGTTGCCCTCGGACTTGCCGGGTGAATTGAAGCGCGCCACTGAACCGAGGGAAAGGATGTCCGGCAACGTTACCACAGCCAGGCGCGAGACCGACTGATAGGCCGCGCGGATCAGATCCCACGGTATTTCGTCGCCGCTCACACGGAAATAGCGACGCACGTGGTCACGGGTGCGTTCGTCGGTCGAGGCAAACCAGCCGAGCGTCGTGTCGTTGTCGTGGGTGCCGGAGTAGGTGACCGAGTTCGGCACGTGATTGTGCGGCAGATAGGTGTTGGCACTGCCGCCGCCAAAGGCGAATTGCAGGACGGTCATGCCTGGCAGCCCAGTGTCGTCGCGCAATCGCACGACGGACTCCATGAGTTCCCCGAGATCCTCGGCGATAATCCTGGCCGCGGGGAAGGCGGCGCGCATGGTGCGGAAAAATTCCAAGCCGGGCCCCGGCGTCCACGCGCCGATTCGGGCGGTGGCAGCCGGCCAAGGTATGCGCCAGTAGGTGTCGAAACCGCGGAAGTGATCGATGCGCAGCACATCGTAGAGCGCGAATGCGGCGCGCAAGCGCGCCTGCCACCAGGCGAAACCGTCGGCGCGATGCACGTCCCAACGGTAAAGCGGATTGCCCCAGAGCTGGCCGTCTGCGGAAAAGTAATCGGGCGGCACACCGGCGACCGCGAGCGGCCGGCCGGTCTTTCCGTTGAGTTCGAAGAGTTCCGGTTGCGCCCACGCATCGGCAGAGTCGGCTGCGACGAAGATGGGAATGTCGCCGATGATCGAAAGGCCCCGGGTCCGGGCGGCCTCGCGCGCGCCCTGCCACTGCCCGAAAAACAGGAATTGGGTGAATGCGTGCATCTCGGCGGTGTCGGCAAGCCGCCCTCGCAAGCGTGATTGCAGGGCCGTGCGGTAGTGGCGCAAATCATGGGGCCACTCCCACCAGGGGGCGTTCTGGTGATGTTCCTTGAGCGCGCGGAAATAAGCATAGGCTTCCAGCCAGTGGGCGTGCTCGCGCCGAAACGTGTCAAAATCGCCGTAGGGCAAACTGGGGCGCTGCTTCTTGAAGCGGGCATGGGCCTGCGCGAGCAGCGGCCATTTTCGCCGGTAGATTTCGCCGAAGTCGACGCGTTCAGCCGGCAGGCTGCGCAGCGGTGCGAGGTCTCCGGCGTCCAGCAGTCCCCACGGAATGAGCGCCTCGAGGTCCACCAGGTACGGGTTGCCGGCAAAGGCTGAAAAACACTGGTAGGGCGAATCCCCGAATCCGGTGGGGCCCAGCGGGCAGAGTTGCCAGTATTGGAACCCGGCGTCGTGCAGCAGATCGAGGAATTTCAGCAGATTCCCATCGAGCACACCGATGCCCTGCGGGCCGGGCAGCGCAGTCGGATGGAGGAGCACGCCGGCGGCGCGATGATCGAGCCAGTCGAAAATAGGCGCGGACGTGGAGGATTGGCGCTTGGTGTGGGGCAGAGGCACATGAACCCTATGGGGGAAAAGATCGCCCGAGGGAACTGGATTTATCACCCCGCCGCGGATGAGAGACCGGCACGGGACCACGGCTGCGTGGCAGATACGGGCAGGAGACGCTTGGACGGGCGCTTCCGACCCCAGGGGCTTCGCGTGAGGCCCCCCGGGGCCATGGTCGCGCCGCTTCCCCGCGCGTACGCGTGGCGTGCAGGTTGAGACCGGACAGATTGTCATCTATTAAATGACAACGGACATGAATCCTCCCCGGATATTTGTCATTTAATAGATGACAATGATCAAAAAACGCCTTAGTTGAAAGTCATGACTGATCCCGCTGTCGATCCTGCGTTGCGCCGGCTTTCGATCTTCACCGCTCCCTTGGTCGCAGCGGCGGAGGCGTCAGCCAGAGTCGCCCGTCAGTACACCAAGGAGTCCCGGAGGAAGCGGCGGGGGGCCACGCCCCGGCCGGGTTCCGATACGCCTTTGTGGAATGAACTTGCCCAGGCGGTGGCGCGCCATTTGACGAAGCGGGGCGACAAGGTGAAACTCGCGCGGGTTCTGGGCGTCAGCCGGCAGCGACTGCACCTGCTTGTTGTTGCCCGGAGCGCCTATCCCGACGCGGAGCGGGCACTGCTGCTCCTGGCCTGGCTGCAGGCCCGGGAGCGCGGCCGCGACCTCGCCTGAATCGTTCCTGCGCCTCCTTCGGGCGCGCTTCAATCATTTGTCATTTAATAGATGACAAACGGTCTTTTGAGCGGAGTCAGATACAGGCGGACATCGGGGTTTGTTGCCATGGCTTGTCGCCCCGCCCGGATCTGAAAAATTTTCGCGCAAGCGGGGCAGAAAGCCTTCGCCCCTTCGTGGGCGGAGCAACCGGCAGCGCGGGTGGCGTTTTAATACCCCATGGCGCAACCGTCCTTGCGGCTTTCGCTGGCGCCATGATAGACCTTGTTTTCGGTGTCCCACCTGATTGCTTGGTAACCTCCATAGCCGCCGAGATCGGTCCGGAGGTCGTGACCGCGGCGCTTGAGCTCGGCGATGACGCTCCAGGGAATGCCGCTTTCGAGATTAACCCAGCCCCCGGTTGTCATTCTCGGCGTATCGTAGTCGGTCGAGCCTTCGTGCTGCCAGCGCGCGGCGTCGCCCGCTTCCTGCAGGCCGAGTCCGAAGTCGACTATGTTGACCACGATCTGCGCATGCCCCTGCGGTTGCATCGCGCCGCCCATCACGCCGAAGCTCATGAACGGCTGGCCGTCCTTCATGATGAACGCCGGGATGATGGTGTGGAAAGGCCGTTTGCCCGGCGCGTAGACGTTGGCATGACCGGGCTCGATAACAAACATCTCGCCGCGATCCTGGAAGCCGAAGCCGAGCCCAGGCACGACGATGCCGCTGCCCATGCCGCGATAGTTGCTCTGGATGAGCGACACCATGTTGCCCTCGGCATCGGCCGTGGTAAGGTAAATCGTGTCGCCGCCGTTGGCCGCGGGGTGACCGGCATCGTAGCTGCGGCCGGCGTGATTCAGGTCGATGAGCCGGCGGCGTTCGGTGGCGTAGGCCTTGGAGAGCAGGCCGGGAAGGGGAATTTTTGCGAAGGCGGGGTCGGCATAGAATTTTGCCCGATCCTCGAATGCCAGTTTCTTTGCCTCGATCATCACATGCAGCGCGGCGGCACTTTGAAAGCCCATGGCGCGCAGATCGAAGCCTTCGAGTATATTGAGCATCTGCAGCGCGGCGATGCCCTGGCCGTTGGGCGGAAGCTCGTAAACGTCGTAGCCGCGGTAGTTGACTGACACGGGTTCGACCCAGGTCGAGGTGTGTTTCTCGAAATCGGTCCGGCGGAGCCAGCCGCCGTGGGCGCGCATGAACGCATCGATTTGGTTCGCAATCTCGCCACGGTAAAAGGCGCTACGCCCTTTTTCGGCCAGCAATGCGTAAGTATGGGCCAGGTTCGGGTTTTTGAAAACCTCGCCACAGGCGGGTGCCCGGCCGCCCGGGGCGTACGTGTCGAGAAACGCGCCCGGAAATTTGTCCGCCTGTGCGTGACGCACGCCGATGTTCCAGTAGAAGGCGATCAGCTCGGTGACCGGGAAACCTTCCTGGGCATAGCGGATAGCAGGGGCGAGCACGTCCTTCATTGGCAATTTGCCGAACTTCTGATGCAGCTCGAACCAGCCATCGATCGTGCCCGGCACGGAGATGGGCAGTAGTCCGCGGGACGGAATCGTGGAACGGCCGAGGCGGGCGAGTTCGGCTTTCATCTGCTCGTAGCTCAGGCCGAGCGGGGAGCGGCCGGAGGCGTTGAGGCCGTGGAGCCTTTTGTCCTTCGCGCTGTAGACGATGGCAAAGAGGTCGCCGCCGGCGCCGCAGCTCACCGGCTCCATGAGACCGAGCGCCGCATTGGCGGCGATGGCGGAGTCCACGGCGGAACCGCCGGCCTTGAGGATATCGAGGCCTATCTGGGTCGCGAGCGGCTGGCTGGTGCAAACCATGCCGTGCTGCGCCAGCACTTCGGAGCGGGTGGCAAAGGGCTGGCCGGTGATGCGGTCGACCTGGGCGGAACTGTCACTGCCGAGAGAAAAGCCCAGCGCAATCAGAACAAGGGTACGTGGGGCTTTCATGCCTGCAAGGTAGCGCGAAGTGTGGTCCGGTCAACGTGCCTTGCGGTCGTGTCAGAATGCCGCTGGCGGAGGGGCCACGGGATCGTGGTAGAATGGGAGGATTGCGGGCGAGCTTGCGGCCTTTCGTTGACCGTCTATCGACAAGGCATGATCGATCTACTCGTGCCTGTTTGGCTGGGTGTTGCCAGTGTCTGGGCCTTCTTATTGTTCGGTTTCGACAAGAGGCTGGCACAGCGGAGAAACGGGCGTCGCATTTCGGAATCATCCCTCTTGCTGGCCAGCGCGCTGGGTGGCTGGCCCGGCGGGATGCTGGGTATGGCCATTTTCCGGCACAAGTCGGCGAAGCCTTCCTTCGGACTCAAATTTGCCACCGCCTTTTTCGTCTGGGCGGCATTTGTTGTCGGGGCTCAGAAGCTGGCCGGTAGTCTCTGAACCAGCACGGCGCGCGGGCAGATTCGTCTTTGGCAGACAAGCCGGGCCGTTACCGCTGGACGCGGGCGGCGGCGCTAGCGGGATTCATGCCGGTCATTTCCGGGCGCGCCCCCAACCCGTCCCCTTTTCTCTAATCGGTTTTCCCTCCCCGCCGGCGGGGGCAGTCCGGATTCCGCTGGGTTCAATCAGGATGCGGTGGTCACGATACAACGCGCCAATGGCCTGTTTGAACGCTTTCTTGCTCACGCCAAACGTTGCCCGGATCTCCTCCGGAGGGCTGTTATCATGATAGGGCATGCGTCCGCCGCTGGCTTTCAGGGTTGCGAAGATTTGTTCCTTTAGCGGCGCAATCCGGCGGTACCCGGCGCGGTTGAGAGTCAGGTCGATCTTGCCGTCGGCCCGGACTGCGCGGACGTAGCCATTCAACTGCTGGCCCACCAAAAGACGGCACGTGAGGTCCGAGTGATAAAGCAGACCGCGGTGGGCGTGCTCCACGATCGCATTATATCCAAGGGGGGTCTCTCCCGTGATCAGGAGTCTGACCGGCTGGTCCTCGACATAGCCGGGTGGCGTCAGATTCAACCAGCGGTTGAGCCGCGCGCTGGCGATGATGCGGTCCGATTTTTCATCGACTGCAATGCGCACGACCACCCGGTCGCCCGGCCGAAGCGGCCGGCCCTGCTCGCGGCGGGGCAGGAGCAGATCCTTGTCCAATCCCCGATCGAGGAACACGCCGATGCGCGGATTCACACTGACGACCTGCAGGAAGGCGAACTCGCCCACGACAGCGCAGGGCGTCTCCTTCGTCGCGACCAGCCGGTCCTCGGAATCACGGTAAACGAACACGTCCAGCGTGTCGCCGGGTACCGCCCCGCTCGGGATGTAGCGTCCTGGCAGCAGGATCTCCCCGTGCGTGCCACCATCCAGATAAAACCCGGGTGGTGCGGTGCGGACGACGGTAAGCTGGTTGCGTTTGCCGAGGAGGGCCATGCTGGGCGCACGGTGGACGCAACCACCGAATTTGGGGAGATAATTCGCACATCCGGGCCTTTTGCCGCAGGATGGAAAAGGGACCCGCGTCCAACTCTGCCGCCAGATCGCACATGATCCCGACTCCATGAATTCAGGGTGCTGATCTCATCTCTCTCCTTGTGCGCGACTCCATTCAAGCCTGCACAACTTGTCATCTATTAAATGACAAATTCACGAGAATGCCAGGTCTCTAATTGTCATTTAATAGATGACAAGTTGTCCGGAAGACGGGGGTGAAGCCGGCCCGGGTACCCTCACATTGCCGCTCGCCAGTGGAACTGAGCCGGCCCCATCATTGTTGGCCACATGAGTCGTGAGATGTGCTACCGTTGTTTCTGGCCGAAGGCGCTTTGCTGGTGTGCGTCGATCATGCCGATGGACACGCGGACCAGGTTCGTGTTTCTAATGCATCCGAAGGAGTTTAAGGAAGAGAAGGCGGCGACCGGACGCCTTACCCACCTCTGTCTCGCCAACAGCGTGATCCACATGGGCGTCGGTTTCGACGGGCACGATGAGGTGCAGGCCGTGATCCGAGATCCCGCGAATTACCCCGTCCTCCTTTACCCATCCCGCAACGCGCTGGATCTCTCACGTGGCCAGTTGCATGCCGCCGACCTCGGTGATCGGAGACTCGTGGTGCTGCTGCTCGATGCGACTTGGAGCCTCGGACGGAAAATGCTGCGACTAAGCCCGAGCCTGCAGCGGCTGCCGCGACTGATGTTTACACCGGCGGCTCCGAGCCGGTATGTCATCAAGCAACAGCCGCATGCGGGCTGCCTCTCCACGATCGAGGCCACGCACGAGCTGCTTGTCGCGCTCGAACGGGCGGGACTCGACCGCTATCCGCAGCCGGAGCAGCTGCTCGGTCTCTTCCAGCGCATGCAGGATTTCCAGCTGCGCTGCGCCACTGATCCGGCCCGCACGGGCTACCGCCTCCACTCATACCGTCCGCCGGCCACCCGCCGGCCGTTCCGGGGAGAAAGCGGCTCGCGCCGCACCCGGGTTTTCCAAGCGCCGCGCGACGGCGAGGATTGAAACGGCGCGGCGAGTGCCGCAGTTTACGGGCATGACCCAGTTGAAATCCAAGGATCCCCTGCACGGCGTTACCTTGGAACGAATGCTCACCGAGCTGGTGACTCAATACGGGTGGGAGGAAATGGGCCGGCGGGTCGCCATCCGCTGCTTCCGCTTCGGCCCGAGCCTCAAGTCGAGCCTCGCGTTCCTACGCAGGACCCCTTGGGCCCGGAAGGAAGTTGAAGACATGTATGTGCGCTGGAAAAAGAACCCCCAGTCTAAACCTGAATTCCGCAGTTGAAACGCATTCTCGGGGTGCAGTCGGCACGCATCACGTTCACCTGAGAGGCGGGCAGTGCGAACCTCGAAACCGGGTTGAAAATGAGGGTACAAAAAATGGCACAACTTTTGTGGTTCAGCGATTCAATCACTATGTCCTCAACTGCGGCGCAGTTGGAAATCTTCATATCAACTGCGGAATACAGGCTGAAACGATCCGCTTCGCCTGGCGGACGATAGGGGTGCCGCTCACGGTCTTGCCGTCGAGGATGTTATGTCCCGTGAACCGCGGCGTGCGCGGAAATCGACCGGCACCGGGCCGGACCTCAAGAGGCAGCCAGGGGTTGACGCCGCTCCAGCCACTCCAAACGCAGCAGGCCGGCGACGAGGCCCAGCGCGAGAAGGCCGCTCATAAGAGAGACGGCCAGCGACCGTCGGATCATGGAATACGCTGCCGCCGAATCCCCGGCCAGCAAGCGGCGCTCCTCGTCCTCCATGATGGCGATCGTCTGGCGGATGGCGTCGACGGTCTTTTTGCCGCGGCCGTCGACCACCGCCGTCGCCGCCCCGGCGAGGCCCTGTTCCCGCCGCACCGCGATCCGAAGACGCATGACCGAAAGTTCCTCCGCCACCGCGCGCTCGAGATAGGCGAGCCGTTGCTGTTGCCGGGGATTGTCGGCGGTGAGTTGCCGCAGCTGATTCAGCAGCCGGGGGATCCGCAGGATGCTGGTTTCGTAGGGATTGAGGTATTGAGCGTCGCCCGTCAGAGCGTAGCCGCGCGAACCCGACTGGATGTTAAGCGCCAGAACGAGGGTCGATTCCAGGGTGAGCAGGGTTTCATTGGCATGCTCGATCCCGTGCAACTTGGCGGAGATCCGGCCAGCGCTCCACACGGATGCCCCGACCATCACCACCAGCAGAGCCAGCAATCCTCTCAATCCACGGCGGATTTTCCTTTCAGAAGGGGGATTCATGTGGCGCAAACGGCTGGGGCGAATTCTGTAGGACGGCGGCGGACCGACGCCATCCACCATAAATTGACCGCGCGGCATAGCAAACCCGAACCCGTCCGGTTCCACAAACTGGGGGCCGGACCGTGATGATGGTTGCAGTTTACTTCGCCTCGCGGACGATGATGGTGCCGTTCATTGAGGAGAGATGGATATCGACGCCTCCGCCGTTGAGGGTGCCGCTCACGGTCTTGCCGCCAAGGATATTATGTCCCGTGAACCATGGCGGGCGAGGGGGCTTTGGAGGGGCGATGCGATCGGTCGGCCGGGGGACGGGTGCCGCCCGGTTCTCCTCGAGGCTTTGCCGCACTTCGTGGGCGACCTCGCGTGCAATCTCGACGGCGGCCCGGGCGGCTTCTGCGGCGGCCCGGGCGGCTTCGTGGGTGGCTTGGGCAACTGCCTTGGCGGTGGCAGGGTCGATCTCGCCGCCACGGCCCTCGGACCTGGTGGGCATGGCGCTCTCGGGAAAATCGGTATAAATTGCGCCGTTGTGGGTCCGAAGGCGAACGTTGGCCTTGGTGTCGGCGGGAAGCTGGAGGGCGATTTCGCCGTTCATGGAGCTGAGCGAAACGGGCTTCTGCGGGGTGGATTTGTAAGTGGTCTTGATCCCTCCATTCATCGTGTTGACGACGGTGGAGCCGGCGACGCCGTTGAGAATGACTTCGCCGTTCATGCTGTTGATGTCGATGTCCCCTTCAACGTTGTCGATGCGGATGTCACCGCCGGCTTCCGTGCGCAGCACGAGCGCGGTGCTTTTCGGCACCTCGATTTCAAACTGGGCGTCATGGACGGTGCTCGGGATGCCGCCGTCGCCGATCGTGAGCGTGATGACGTTGTTTTTCTCGACGACGTCGAATGAGACGTCCTTGTCGAGACGCCGCAGACCGTCGGGTTGAGGCGTTGCGGCGCCCCGGCTCGGCATGGTCGTGAGGATGCGGACCTCAGCGGAGTCAGAGCCGCGAATGTGGAGATCGGCCCACAGCAAATCGACCTTTAGGGTCCCGGATTTGGCAGGGTCGCTGAATCCAACGATGAACGGGGTGCCGCTCTCCGTGGCGCGGGCGCTGCCGGCCAGCACGCCAAGGGCGAGGGCGAAGAGGCTGAAAAACCTGATGGGCGAGTTCATGTGAGAGTGGGTTTGGGTTGATTCAATTGGGCGTTGGGACTGATCCCTGAGGGGGACGGGGTGCGCAGCACCGCGAGGGCGCGGCGGGCGGCATCGCGGACGTCGCGGTCAGCGGTTTCCTCGCGGGACAACCGGATGAGGACGGGGGCGCAGGACGGATCGCGAACGGTGGCTAGGAGTTCGATCATCGCGACCTGGACGAGAGGTGCGGTCTCGCGCGGGAGTGCGGAGAGCACGCCGGCGCGCACCAGCTGGTCGTTGGCGTGGGCCGACAGCGCTTCGACCGCGGAAAGGCGCACGTTGACGGATGGATCAAATGCCAGGGCGCCGACGAGATCAGTGAGCACCTTGCGGTCGGGCCGGGCAAGGTTCATGGTAGCCAAGACGTCCTGGATGCGTTCGCTGGTGGACCGTTGCTGGAGGAGCGAGTAGGTGACGAGCCGGCCCATGGAGTCGACCTTGGCGCGGAGGGCCGCCAATTCGGCCTGATCAAGGGAGTTGATCGGCGGATTGACGGGAGGGCGAAGAAAGCGCGCGCCGGCGAGGAGACCGGCCACGAGGAGGATGAAAGCGAAGGCGAACTGGGTCGCGGGCCGGGAAGGCAGCAACGTTTCGAAGAAACGATCCAGGCGGCTGCGGGCGAAGGCGAACGGGCTCAGCGAGTCGGCTTCGCGCCGGTGTGTTTCAAGCATGGCGTAGAATTGCTCGCTCAGGCGGGGACTGGGGGTTTCGGACGGCAGTTGGTCGAGCTTGCGGGATATTTCCTGGAGCGCGGCCCATTCCTTCTGGCAGACGGGGCACGAAGCGAGGTGCGCACGCAGCTCTGTGGCTTCGGCGGCGGGGAGCGAGCCGGTCTGGTAATCAATAAAACCTTCCTGGACGCGCTGGCAGTTCATGGGGAGATAGGAGGGAGGGGGTGGCGATCACGTGGCGTGACGTTCATGGCGGAGTTTGAAGTAGACTTCGCGCAGCTCCTTGAGGGCGCGGTGGACACGCACCTTCACGGCGCCGACGGAGCAATCGAGCAGGCGGGCGATCTCCCGGTGCTCGACGTTTTGCAGTCGGGAAAGAACAAGCACCTCCCGCTGGTCGAGCGGCAGGCGGGCGAGGGCGATGCGCAAGAACTCGAGGTCGTCGTCCTTTGCGGCGCGATCGGCGGGTGCCGGCGCAGGATCGGGCTGGGCGGTCAGTTCCGCGGGGTCGGTGGCGGCTGGGACGGCGGAGTTTTTGCGGAAATAGTCCGCTGCCACCTTGCGGGCCAGATGGTAGATCCAGGCGGAGAAGAGGCCCTCGTCGCGATAGGTGTGGCGGTATTTAAGGATGCGGTAGAAAACCATCTGCACCAAGTCCTCGCTGGCCGCGGGCTGGTTGGTTAAGCGTACGAAGAATCCGTAGAGCGGCCGGTTGTGGCGCTCGAAAAGCTCGCCGAGCCGGTTGATTTCGCCGGCGCGCACGGCAATCATGAGTTCGTGATCGGACGGGGTATCCACTGGGGCAGGGGGCAGGTTAACCGCTTTGGCGCAGGGATAAACTCGGAATTGCGGGACGGCGACGGTCATGGGCGGGCGGGATCATGGAGGGTGGACATGAAGGGAAACCGGACCGGTCGGGAAAGGTTACGGGAAAATCAGAGTTTATTTCCGGGGATTCGGGGCTATCCTGGATCCATGGATCGCCGCGAATTCCTGTGCAGTTCCACCGCGGCCTTCTCGCTGGGGTTGCTGGCGGGGAGAAGCACGCTGTTCGGGCAGGGCGCATCGATCCGCCCCTCGGTTTCGAAAACTGCGCCCCCCCCGCCATCTCAGATGCCCGCCCCGGCCACTGCATTCAAGGCGTTGCGGCGCAATGTCGGTGTGTTCACCGGTCGCGGCGGCACGATCGGTTGCCTGGCGTCGCCCGGAGCGCTGGTTGTGGTGGACACGCAGTTTCCCGATACGGCCGCCCTCTGCCTCGGCGGTTTGCCGGGCCGCAACGGCCGGATCCTGGACGCGGTTCTCAACACGCACCATCATGCGGACCACACCGGAGGCAACGGGGTATTCCAACCCGTGACGAGGATGATCGTGGCGCACCGGAACGTGCCGAAACTGCAGCGTTCGGCGGCGGAACGCACGGGCGACGTGGCACGGCAGGTCTACGCGGACAGGCTCTTTACCGACGCCTGGCGGTGCGAGGTGGGCGACGAGGTGGTGTCCGCCAGGCATTTCGGCCCGGCCCACACCGGCGGCGACGCCGTCATTTTTTTCGAGCGCGCGAACATCGTGCATATGGGAGATCTTGTGTTCAACCGCCTATATCCATTCACCGACCGGCCCAGTGGCTGCAGCGTTCGCGGCTGGATCAAGGTATTGGAGGCGGTGATCCGGGAATATCCCGCGGACGCCATCTACCTTTACGGTCACGGGAAGCAGGCACACGGCATCACGGGCCCGCGGGGTGACCTGCTGGTCATGCGCGATTATCTGGGGGCCCTGCTCGCCCATGTGGAGCGCGAGATCAAGGCCGGCAAGTCGCGCGCCGAAATCATCCAGATGGAAAATCTGCCTGGCTTCCCCGATTTTCACGCCCCGCGGCCCAACCGTCTCGATATCAATCTGGGTGCGGCGTATGACGAGTTGGCCGTGCAGACCTAGAGGTCGGGGCCCTTGCCGGATCAGACCTCGTTCAGGGTGCGCAGTTCGCCATCGGCCCGACGCAGTCGGAGAGCCAGCGCCCGGGCCAGCCGGGCAAAAATTTTCACCCCGAGCACCGGCTGGGCCCGTGCGGCCTCGTCAAAACGGGCGCGGGAAATGACGAACAAATCGGTATCCGTCGTGGCTACGGCGTCGGCCGAGCGCAGACCCCGGTCCAGGAAGGCCATTTCCCCGAAGAAATCGCCGCGGCCGAACGAAGCCAGGTTGTGGTGGCCGCCGTGCTCGAGCGGCAGGACAATCCGCACCACGCCGCGGCGGATGAGAAACAATTCGTCCGCAGTGGCGCCCTGCCGGAAGATCGGCTGGTCGGAAGCAAACGAGCGCTCGGTCACACACGACTGGAGGAGGGAGAGGGTGTTGTCCGCTTCGAACTCGCGGAGGAGCTCGATTGCCCCAAGCGCCAGCGGCGGTTCGTGGCCCTGCGCCAGCAGATGCTGCTCCTCGAGGATCCGGTCCTCGACCCACTCCAAGGCGTCGTCCCGGGTGTCGAAGATTTTCACCTGCCGTTCGGATTTCATGATCCCGACTTGATCAAAGTAAGCTTTCAAATCCTGGCCGGACGGCAGACTGGCGGGGAGCTGGCAGAAAACGAGGAGGCCCTGGCGCTCCTTGAGCATCGCCTCCATTTGTTCCAGCATGTGCACTGCCGTGAAATCCACCGATTGGATGCGGCGCAGATCAAGGACAAGGTAGCGGCAGCGTTTCAGGTCCGGTTCCAGCTCCGTGAACAGCTGGTCGGTGGTGCCAAAGAACAGACTGCCCTGCAGTTCGCACACGGTAGTGAGCGCGCCCTGCTTCTCCAGCACCGTCTGTTCAGCGGGCAGCCGGTGCTTCTTCGACGAGATCTGGCTGCCGGAAACCTTGCGCCGGATGACAGAGCCGCGAATCTGCTCCCGGATGAACAGGAGGATGGCGAGAGCCAGGCCGGCTCCGGCGGCGGCAATGAGGTTGAACATCACCGCCACGATCACCACGGCGCCGATCACGCTAAAATCAAGCACCGTGGAGCGCTGCCGGAGCAGCGCGAAACTGCGCCAGTCGAACATTCGGCAGGCGATGACGAGGAGGATGCCGGCCAGTGCCGCGATCGGCACCCACGCAATCAGGCTGCCCAGCACCAGGAAGGCGGCCAGCACGAAGATACCCTCCAGCACTCCCGAGAGGCGGGTCTGCCCGCCGCTGTTTATGTTGACGAGCGTCGCCCCCATCGTCGCCGAGCCGGGCATGCCGCCCAGGAGCGCCGAGGCGACATTGGCCACGCCCTGGCCGATCAGCTCCCGGTTGGAATTGTGGCGGCTGCGCGTCATGGCATCCACCACGACGCAGGTCTTGAGGGTGTCGATCGAGAGCAGCACCGATAGGGTCAATGCCGGCATCAACAGATCGCGCAGTTCAGCGAGATGGAGGGCGCCGAATGCCTGCCAGCGGTCCAGTACCGCCGCCATCACCGAGCCGGCGCCACCTCCGATTTTGCCGATCACCAGGGCATTGTGATCCAGCCGCCATAACTCGGGCTGGGCAAAACCCAGCGCGAAATATGCGGCCATGCCTCCGATCAGGCCCAGGATGGCCGCCGGAATGGCCTTGGTGATTTTCGGCGCCAGCAGCGTCCCGGTTATGGTCACGAGGCCGACCAGGATGGCCGGCCAGCTCCAGACCAGTGGTGAGACGAGTCCCGTCCAGAGGTT
This sequence comes from Opitutaceae bacterium, assembly GCA_028691845.1. Taxonomy (GTDB): domain Bacteria; phylum Verrucomicrobiota; class Verrucomicrobiia; order Opitutales; family Opitutaceae; genus JAQUYL01. The sequence goes on along the minus strand of JAQUYL010000001.1, from coordinate 76,322 downwards.
TGTCCCCTTGGGCAGGCCGAGGAATTTGGGAAGCTGGCTGAGAAAAATCAGCGTGCCGACGCCGCTGAGGTAACCCGAGACAACAGGGTAGGGAATATATTTGATCAGCCGGCCGCCGCGAATCGCGCCATAAAGCAGCTGCAGCCCGCCGGAGAGGAGCCCCACCAGCGTCAGGAGCACGACGACCCGCTCGGGAGGAATGGGGCCGATGCTGCCGTGCTGGCCGGCGGCTAGATCGGCGGCCAAGGCTGCCATCACGGCCGCCGCCGGCGCGCAGGGTGCGGAGATGAGCCGCTTTGAGCCCCCCAGGGCGGGCGCGATCAGGCCGATGGCAATGGCCCCCAGAATTCCCGCCATCACGCCAACCGGCACGAAGGCGGCGCCGAGCACGGCATAGATTGCCACGCCAAAGGCGATCGAAGACGGCAGGGCCACCAGCATGGCCGCGAATCCGCCCCACAAATCACCGGTCAAATGATTTAGTCGTCCCGACTCTGGACTGACTGCGGTTGGCGTCATCGGGCGCTGGGGTGTCGTCGCTGTTGGGGCCGAGTGTGACTCCCGGGCGGCAATTTGCAATGCGCGGATGCGGGTTGCTGCCCGCATTGGTTTTTCACCGGTTCCAGCCCGCGGTTGCCTTGGCATGGCCGGGGGCCCGGCCGCGGCATTGTTCGGCTGGCCAGCTCCGGCATCGATTCGCGCGGGCGATTCCCCTCGGCTGCCGGAAAGCCGGTCACGCCACGATGCCGGGCGTCTCGCGAAAATCCGTGGCCAGTCTCGTCAGGGCTTCGCCCGCGGTAAACGAACGGTCCCAGGTGAATCTTCCCTCGGCATGCACGACCTTAACGATTTCCGGCGTGCGCAGGGCGCGGGCCTCCTTGATTCCGACCGAGGCATCAGCGTAGTGCAGGAAGAGGGCGATGGCGTTGCCGTGTGAGCCGAGGCCGATCGTTTCTCCGGCATGACGCCGCGCGATCGACTCCACGGCGCCGGCCATGCGTGTGCGGCAGGTCCACGAAGATTCTCCGCCGTCGAGGGCGAAGGAAAAATCCTCCCACGAGCGCTGCCAGACGTCGCGAAAATTCTGCATCCAGGCTCCGGCGATCCGGCGCTCGCGCAGGCCGTCGTCGAACTGCAGGGCCAGGCCGGACTCGTCCGCAAAAGGGTCCAGGGTATCGCGGCACCGCCGGAAGGGACTGCTGTAGAGGCGCTGGAGGCGGAGAGAGTGCAGAATCGGAACCAGCCCGCGAGCCTGCCCGGTGCCGACGTCGGACAGCGGCCAGTCAGCTTCCGCCTGTCCGGGGTCGGGCCGGCTTTGCGCGTGACGGATGAGGTAGATCGTCGTCAAAACTGGCGGGATCAATCCTGGAGGGCCAGCAGTGCGTTGTGGACTGGCGCGAGCCTGGCGGTGAAATGGCGGAGAAGGGGCGGGGCGTCGACAAGGCGCAGGCCGCGAATGCGCCGGCGCAGGCTGTGCACATGGAGAATGACTTCGGCCAGGTAATCGACATGGCTTTGGGTGTAAACCCGGCGGGGGAAGGCGAGCCGGACCAGCTCCATGGCGGCGGGTTTCTCGGTGCCGTCCGGCTGGTGGCCGAACATCACCGAGCCGATTTCCACTGAGCGTACGCCGCCCTCCAGATAGAGCACCAGCGAGAGGGCCCACGCGGGGAATTCCTCCGGCGGAATATGCGGCAGCATGGCTCGGGCATCGATATAAATGGCGTGGCCGCCCGGCGGCTGGATGATCGGCACCCCGCCCGCCGTGAGTTTGTCGCCCAGGTAGGCAACGGACCGGATCCGGTACCGGAGGTAGTCCTCGTCGAGCGCTTCGCGCAGCCCGACGGCAATGGCCTCGAGATCATAGCCGGCGAGTCCGCCGTAGGTGGGAAACCCTTCCGTCAGAACGAGCGTGTTCTTGCACTTTGCCGCGAGGGTGGCGTCGTTGAGCGCGAGGAAGCCGCCGATGTTGGCCATGCCGTCCTTTTTGGCGCTCATGGTGCAGCCGTCGGCGTAGCCGAACATCTCCCGGGCGATGGCGGCGGGAGTGCGGTCGGCGCAGCCGGTTTCGCGCTGCTTGATGAACCAGGCGTTCTCGGCGAAGCGGCACGCGTCGAGGAAAAGCGGAATCCCATGCCGATGGCAGAGGTTGCGGGCGCCGCGGATGTTGGCGAGACTGACCGGTTGTCCTCCTCCGGAGTTGTTCGTGACCGTGATCATTGCGAACGGCACACGGTCCCGGTTCTCCGTGAGCGTTTTTTCGAGGGCGGCGAGATCGATGTTGCCCTTGAACGGGGCGACGAGCTGCGGCTGCATGCCCTCCGGGCAGCGCAGGTCGACCGCGGTGACGCCAAGGGCCTCGAGGTTGGCCCGCGTGGTGTCGAAATGGGTGTTGTTGGGCACGACATCGCCCTTTCGGCATGTGTTGGCGAACAGGATGCGTTCGGCGGCGCGGCCCTGATGGGTGGGAATGATCTGGGCATAGCCGGTGATTTCACGCGCCGTCGCCTCGAAGCGGTAGAACGAACGGGCGCCGGCATAGGATTCGTCGCCCTGCATCATGCCGGACCATTGGTTAGACGACATGGCGCCCGTGCCGGAATCGGTGAGAAGGTCGATCAACACGTCCTCGGCCTTGAGCAGAAAGAGGTTGTAGCCGGCGGCCCGGAGGGCGGTTTCCCTCTCGGCGCGAGTCGTGTGGCGGATGGGCTCGACCGTTTTGATGCGGAACGGCTCGATGATGGTATGAAATCGAGAGGGCATGGGGTGGAGGCAGTTAGGCTGGCCGCCAGCATGACATCGAATCCGGCCGGCGCAATCAATGACATCATTCAGAGTGGCGGCGGAGGACGGGAGTTGATTCGGCGAAACATAATCCTAAAACAAAACCGTGCAAAATCCTCCCGACGGCTCCTCGCTCTTTTCCTCCTGTCCGGTGCCGTTGCCCCATCGCACCGAGATTACGGTCGGTCATGGGGGCGGCGGCCGGCTCACGCAGGATTTGATCGATCGCATTTTCCGGCCGGCATTTGCGCATCCGGCGCTGGAGACTCAGCACGATGGGGCGATTCTTCCGGCTCCCGGCGCGCGGCTGGCCTTCACGACGGACGCCCATGTGGTGAGCCCACTGTTTTTCCCGGGCGGCGACATCGGCAGGATCGCCGTTTGCGGCACCGTCAATGATCTCGCGATGTGCGGCGCGCGGCCACTGTGGCTCAGCGCCGGCTTCATCCTCGAGGAGGGCCTGCCCATCGCAACGCTCGAACGCGTGGTCGCGTCGATGCAGGCGGCGGCGGCCGCAGCCGGCGTGGCGATCGTCACCGGCGACACGAAGGTGGTGGAACGCGGCAAGGGCGACGGACTTTACGTGACGACAGCCGGCGTGGGGGTGATCGAACAGGCGCTGACCGTCTCGCCCGCCAGCGTACGGCCGGGCGATGCGGTCTTATTGAGCGGTGACGTTGGCCGCCACGGCATGGCGATCATGGCCACACGCGAAGGGCTCGCATTCGAAAGTCCCATTGAGAGTGACTGCGCGTCGCTGGCCGGTTCCGTGCAGGCCTTGTTGCAGGCCGGGCTGGAAATCCACTGCCTGCGCGACCTCACGCGCGGCGGACTCGCCACCGCACTGGTTGAAATCGCCGGGGCCTCCCGGCTCTCGATTGCCATCGATGAAAACAAGGTTCCGGTCATCGAGGTCGTGCGAGGAGCCTGCGAGATTCTTGGCCTGGATCCTCTCTACGTCGCCAACGAAGGCCGGTTCATCTGCATGTTGCCGGCCGCACAGGCCGACCAGGCGCTGGAAATTCTGCGCAGAACCGCTCCGGGTGGTCCACCGGTGGCGATCGGCACAGTACGCGCCGCACCCGTCGGCGAGGTCACGTTGCGCAGCGTCATCGGGGCCGAACGCATCCTCGATCGGTTGAGCGGCGAGCAGCTGCCGCGCATCTGCTGATAATCACGCTCTTTCTGGGCGCGGCAAACCAGCTCGTCGGGTTTTTCAGGGCGTGGCCGTTGGAGCGGACGCCATGCGATTCCGGTAGCGATAATACGCTGCGCAGGCGCCTTCGCTCGAAACCATGGGCGCGCCGAGCGGATGCTCGGGGGTGCAAAGCGTGCCAAAGGCCGGGCAGTCATGAGGTTTCTTCACGCCGCGCAGGATCGCGCCGCTGATGCATTCGTTCGCCACCGCCTCCGGGGCGGGCGAGAGCTGGAAGCGCTTGGCGGCATCATAGTGCCCGTATGTTGCCCGCACTTCGAATCCGCTGCGCGGGATCACGCCTATGCCGCGCCAGTTGCGGTCGGCCACCTCGAAGACCTTCTCCACGACCCGGCGGGCGTGGGGATTGCCGTCGTCGCGGACGGCGCGGGCATAGGCGTTCTCGACCTCCGCCCGGCCCGCCTCGAGCTGGAGGATGCAGCGGTGCAGGCCCTCGAGAATATCCACGGGCTCGAAGCCGGTGACGACGATGGGCACATGAAACTCGCGGGCGATCGGCGCGTATTCGCCGAGGCCCATCACGGTGCATACATGGCCGGCGGCAAGGAAGCCCTGCACCCGGTTGTCGGGCGCGCCGAGAATGGCGCGCATGGCCGGCGGCACCAGCACGTGGGAGGTGAGCAGGGCAAAATTCCTCACCCCGTCGTGGTGGGCGCGCAGCACCGCCATCGCGTTGGCCGGGGCCGTGGTTTCAAAGCCGACGGCAAAGAAGACTACCTCGCGCGTCGGATTGGCCTGCGCGATAGCGACCGCATCGAGTGGCGAATACACGGTGCGCACGTCGCCGCCGCGCGCCTTGGCCGTCAGCAAATCGATGGTGCGACCCGGCACGCGCAGCATGTCGCCAAACGAGCACAGGATAAGGCCCGGACGCAGGGCCAGCTCGACCGCGTGATCGATCAATTCCGCCGGGGTCACGCACACCGGGCAGCCTGGGCCGTGCACGAGCGAGATGACGCGCGGCAGTAATTCATCGAGGCCGAACTTTACGATCGCGTGGGTCTGCCCGCCGCAGATTTCCATGATGGTCCACGGCCTGGTGGTGATCTTCGCGATGGAATCGGCGAGTTTCCGCACCAGGACCGCATCCCGGTATTCGTCCACGAACTTCATGGCGCCGGCGCGACGGGTTCGAGGCCTTCGAGTTCACCCATCTCCTGCAAATAGCGGTAGGTTTCCTCCGCCTCCTTCTGGTCGACCACGCTGAGGGCGATGCCGACATGCACGAGCACATAGTCCCCGACCTTGGCCTCCGGCGTGCAGGTGAGGCTGATCTGCTTCACCACGCCGGCAAAGCTGACGCGCGCGGAGCGGAGCAAGGGATCGTCACCTTGGATTTCGAGTATTTTACCGGGAACAGCGAGGCACATGGGCGGAGAGGGTGGAAGAAAAGCCTTCTGTATGCCGTGCGCCGGGGGCCGCAAACGAAAACAGTGGAACTCCGGTAACCGCTTTGTCCGGCGCCAAAGCCGAAGACCATGCAACACTGCCGCTGGGAAAGACTTCGGCGGAAAGCCCCGTCGGGACTGGTCAGCCGCATGCGATGCCCCACGACGGCATGGCCCGCTGGCGGGAGGCTCCCCGCAGGTATCCATTGAATGGAGAAATCATCGGCGACGCCGCGTCCGCACGTTTGTGACGCCCAAGCCAATGTCATCTATTAAATGACAAATAGGCATGGACACTCGAAGATGTTTGTCATTTAATAGATGACAAGTTTCCGGATAACCGGAAAGGGGATGTGGCGCCGATTTGTGGCGGATTGAGTTCCGCCGGCCGGCCGGCCGGATGACAGGGGCGTCCTTCGCCCACCCAAGCGTGGGTAAAAACCCTGCCTGCATAACTTATGATTCGACCGTGGTCAGGCCCCAGAGGGCGCCCAGCGCCTGGCCGGCGGCAATCGAGCCGTCGTTGGGCGGGAGTTCGCAGTGGGTGAGCACACGGAAACCGGCAGCGGTGAGCTGCGCCGACGCAAGATCGTGCAGCAGGGCGTTTTGAAAACAGCCGCCCGTGAGCACGACGGTGCCGACTCCTGCCTGGCGTGCGACCTCGGTCATCGCGGCCGCGAGGCCGCGGTGAAATGCCGCCGCCAGTTCCGCCGGCGTGCGCGCGCAACCGGAGGAATCCAACCGGGCGAACATCGGCGCCCAGTCAATCTCGAGGCGGACGCCGCCCCCGGCGGACCGTACCAGGAACGGCAGAGACTCGGTCGTGGCCGGCAAGACCGGAGTGGCGGCGGCCTCGACGGCCATCGGGGTCTGGCCTTCGAAGGAATTGCGGTGGCCGAGGCCGAGCAGCGCGCCCACGGCGTCGAACAGGCGGCCGGCACTGGAGCAAACCGGGGAGTTGATCCCGCGCTCCAGCATGGTCGCAAACGTCGCGGTCTCGGTGTCGGTGAAACCGCTGCGGGCGGCGACGTCGGCAAAGGCGTCGGGGCCGATCTCATGGGCCAGGCCGAGCGCGACGCGGCGGGAGTCGCGCACTGCGGCCTCGCCGCCGGGCAGGCGGAACCGGCGCAGGCGCGCGAATCGTGTGGCGCGGTTTTTCTCCAGCAGGATGAATTCGCCGCCCCAGATCGTTCCGTCTTCGCCGTACCCGGTGCCATCCCACGCGATGCCGAGGACGCCGTCGGCCGGGTGACCGTGCTCGAGCAGGCAGGCGAGCACATGGGCGAGGTGATGCTGAACGGCGATGCACGGCAGGCCGGTCCTTGCGGCGTAGTGTGTTGAGGAATAATCGGGGTGCTTGTCGCAAGCGACGGCGGCAAAGCGTGAACCGTGGAGCGCGCCGAGCGTCCCGATGGTGCGCTCGAAAAGGCGTTGCGTGGCGGCGTTTTCGAGGTCGCCGAGATGGGGGCTGAGGACGAGCCGGTCGCCCGCCGCCACGGCCACGGTGTTTTTCATCTGCGCGCCAACGCAGAGGAGCGGGGCCGGCAGCAGGGCCGGCAGCGTGAGCGGAGCCGGGGCGTAGCCGCGTGCCCGGCGGAGCAGGAGGGGCTGCGAGGCGGTCGTCAGGCGCACGACGGAATCGTCCACCGGTCGGGCGATCGGGCGGTTGTGACCGAGCAACAGATCGGCGATGCCGGCGAGGCGCTGCCCGGCCTCGTCCTCGTCGATACAGAGCGGTTCTTCGGAAAGGTTGGCGCTGGTGGCGACGACCGGCCGGTCGAATGAGGCGAGCAGCAGCACATGCAACGGGGTGTAGGGCAGGAGAGCGCCGATCCAGGGATTGCCGGGGGCCAGGGACGGCGAGAGCGATGTGCCGGCGCGGCGCGGCACGAGCACGACGGGCGCAGCCGGGGAGAGGAGCAGCGCGGCGGCGGCGGCCGGAACGTCGGCGGCGGAGCGGAGGGCGTCGAGATCGCGGAACATGACGGCGAGCGGCTTTTCCTCGCGGTGCTTGCGGCGGCGAAGCTTGGCGACCACCTGGTCGTTCGTGGCGTCGCACATCAGGTGGAAGCCGCCGAGCCCCTTCACGGCGACGATGCGGCCGTCCCGCAGTGCGGCGGCGGTCTGGGCCAGCGCGCCGTCATTTTCAGCCAGCACAGTGCCGTTAAGATCGGTCAGGGCGAGCCTGGGGCCGCAAACCGGGCAGGCATTGGGTTCGGCGTGGAAGCGGCGGTTGGCGGGGGCCTCGTATTCATGCCGGCAGGCCGGGCACATGGCAAAAACACGCATGGTGGTCCGCGGCCGATCATAGGGGAGCTGTTCAATGATTGAGTAGCGCGGGCCGCATTGGGTGCAATTGATGAAAGGGTAGCGGTGCCGGCGGTCGCGCGCATCGAGCAGTTCGCGTCGGCAGTCCGGGCAAATGGCCAGATCGCCGGGGACGGCGGTGGCGATTTCAGCTCCGACCAGATCGCTAGCGGCGATGACAAAGCCGGAGCCGGCGGGAGGGGCGTCAGCGCCGGGCACGCGGCGTTCGATTGAGGTGACGCGCGCCGCCGGCGGCCTTTCCGTGCGGATCGCGCGGGCAAAATCTTCGATTGTCGGGACGCGGCCAACGACGCGGATAAGGACGCCCTGGCCGTCGTTGCACACCCAGCCGCGCAGGCCGAGACGCGTGGCGATGCGGTGGACGAAGGGCCTGAAGCCAACGCCCTGCACGGTGCCGCGGACACGGAGCAGGAGGTCGATTGTGGCGGGATCGGACGTCATGGCGTCACGCCGGACGAGAGTCGCCGCGCTGGCATCCAGCCCGAGGCCCAACCAGGCAGGTGGGGAGGGCGTGGCTAGACCGTGAGATTCGGCAACAGCGAGCGGAGCAGTTCATACCATTCGGCCATGCCTTCGCCGCTGCGCGCGGACAGCTGGATAAGCCGGGCCTGCGGGGCGATACGCTTGACGTTTTCGATCGCGGCAGCGCGGTTGAAGCCCAGCACATCAGCCACGTCGACCTTGGTGAGAAGGACAACGTGGGCGGAATTGAAGATAGGCGGGTATTTCAGCGGTTTATCCTCACCCTCAGTGGTGGAAAGCAGCACGACGCGCACCGTTTCGCCGAGGTCAAACGAGGCCGGGCAGACCAGGTTGCCGACGTTCTCGATGAAGAGGACGCGCACGCCTTCGAGATCGATTGCCTCGATCCCGCGCGCCACCATTTCAGCGTCGAGGTGGCAGGCCGTGCCGGTGGTAATCTGCGCGACGGGAGCGTGATCGCGGTACAACCGCTGGGCGTCACGGTCGGTTTCGAGATCGCCCACCACCACCGCGCACCTGACCTGGCGGCCAAACTCGTCGAGCGTGCGTTCGAGCAACGTCGTCTTGCCGGCGCCCGGGGAGGAGACGAGGTTCAGGGCGACCAGTCCGCGCCCGAGGAAGAAGCCGCGGTTGCGCTCCGCCAGCCGGTCATTTTTCTCAAGCAGGGGGATGTGCAGATCCAGGGTGCGCGTGGCGCCGCCATGGGAGTGCGCGAATTCGCCGCCCGTGTGACGGTGAGGGGTGCCGCCGGCGTGGGTGTGAAAGTGAGGATCGGCGGCGCTGCCCGCAGGAGGGACGGGAAGGCCGCCCCGGGGGAGGGGGCCGGCCGCGCCGAGCGGTTTGACCACGAAAGGTTCCGGTTGTCCGCATCCGCATTCGAGGCACATAAATTTAAGACATTTCTATTCGGCTGAGTTTGAGTTCGCGGCCCTGGCGGCCCTCGCCAGAAAAATCGCCGCAAGGAGGACATTGAAAGACAAAACCGCTCCCGATCCCGAAGTCGAGCCCCGTCCCGTTTGCCGGCGTGGCACGGGTGGAGACGGCGAGGGCGAAATGCCGCGCCCTGGGATCGACGCACACGCCCAAGGGGCTGTCTTCAAGGCAGATCGCCCGGCCATGTCCAGGGGGGCGGGGCCGGCTTGGAGCCCTCGGTGGAGGCCACCGCGACGGTTCCACCGGAGATCGCCGGTCGGGTTCAGGCGCTGGTATCCTGCCTCGTCGCCTCGACGTAGATTTCGTTTTCGTCCTCGATCCACCGCTCGATTTTGAAGCGACGGCGTCGCAATGCCGATTCGAGATAGCTCCGTTGGGGGAAGACATCCTGGTCCACCGGGCCATGGTGTGCATGAAGCGCATTCAACGCCTGCCTTCCCTCCCAGTGCACGATCAGCAGCCGGCCTTCCGGCGCGAGCCAGCGGTGAAAGCGCGCCAGCACCGCCTCGACATCATCGAAGTGGGGGAACACCCGGAAGCACAGCACGATGTCGAACGAAGCCGGAGGCCAGTCCGCCTCCTCGCAGCGCCTGCGAGACAGCCGCACGTTGGTGACGCCGCGCAAATTGGCGGCGGCCTGGGCCAGCATTCCGGCGCTCGGATCGAACGCCTCCACGTGGCCCCCGGGCTCGACCCAGCGCGCCAGCCACTCGGTCAGCGGACCCGAACCGCAGCCCGGTTCGAGCACCCGCAGCCCGCGGATGCCGCCGAGCCGCCGCTGGAGCAGCGCGAGCCTGGGTTCGTCGCCCGGCTTGAAGTGGAAGCAACCGTGCCCGGCAATATGATCGAACATTGCCTGTTTCTCGGACGGAGGCGACCAGCCCCGTCCGCGCACGACCGGTACGAACACCTTGGATCGGGCGTCCTTTCGGCGGTCGCTATGGCCAGTCTTCTCCATGGTCGGGGACTGTGGGGATTCAGCGCTGGGCGCCAATCCGAATTTCGCGGCGCAGCAGGCGCGCCCCCGCGGCCACGGCAAACAGCGCACTGGAGATGATGACGATGCTTGCGCCCGTCGGCCAGCCGGCGGCCAGGGACAGGCCGAGGCCCCCGCAGGCCGACGCCACGGCGAACGCCACCGTCCAGCCCAGCGCGGCATCATAGCGTTCCGTGAGCTGGCGTGCCGCGGCCGCCGGATTCACCACCAGGCTGTACAGCATCAATCCTCCCACCGCCTGCAGATTCACCGTCACGGCAAGGCCGCACCAGATCAGCAGCCCGTAGAAAATTGCGCTAGCTGGCACGCCGTTCATCCATGCCAGCCGGCGATCGAACAAGACGGCCTTGATCTCCTTGGAGAAGATTGCAGCGAGCACGAGGCCGGCGGCCAGTACGGCCACCAGCGCCCCGATGTCCCACCAGCGCAGCAGCAGCAGGCTGCCCCACAGCAGGGCCAGCACCTCGCTGCGCGCCGTGCCCATCAGGCCGATGCCAAGAAAGGACAGGCCCAACGTGAGGGAGAAGAGGATGCCGCTCAGCGTGTTGACCGCCATCCGGGCGCGGTCCGCCACGGGTCCCAGCACGGCTGCGACCAGCAGTGCAGCCACGACGGCGCAGGGCAGGGGCGGCAGGCCGAGAGCGATGGCGAAGACTCCTCCCGCCATTGCGGCATGAGCCAGGCAGATGCCGAGAAACGGCAGGTTCAGCGCCACCAGATAGAATCCGGCCAGCCCGCAGCACGCGCCGCCGAGCAGGGCCGCCAGCCACCACTTGATTTCGAGCACTATCATGCGTCGCGTCCTCCCGTGGCGACCCGGCGCCCATGCTGGACCGTGACCAGGATCGGCCGGCCGTAGGCGGCCGCGAGACGCCTGGCGGACAGAATGTCCGCGGGCGCGCCAAAGTCCTGCAGTCGGCCATGGACCAGCAGGCCGGCATGCGTCACGCCGGGCGGCAGATGGTGCAGTTCATGCGATACCATGACAAAGGTCGCGCCGGTCTGGCGCCAGACCCTTTCCACCATCGCGACCAGATCCTCCTGCGCGCCGAAATCGAGCTGGCTTGCCGGCTCGTCGAGCAGCACCAGCTCGGGTTCCTGGGCAAGCACCCGCGCCAGATGCACCCGGCGCTGTTCGCCGCCGGAAAGCGCAAAAAAAGGCCGCCGGGCCATGCGCGCCAGCCCTACGGCCTCCAGCCAGTGGGCGGAAATCTCGCGATCGTTCTCCCGGAACGCCCGGCCCAGGCCGGCCCGGCCGGTGCGGCCGAGTTCGACCACCTCAAGGGCGGAAAGCGGCACTCCGTGCTCGGCGTTATCCGCGGCGGCAAAAGTCTGCGGCATTACGCCCACGCGGGTGCGGAACCGTGCCGCCTCATGCCAGCCCAGTTTCCGCGGATCCACGCCCAGCACACTCAGGCGGCCTTCGACGCGCAGGCGGCCGTTCAGGGTGTGCAGCAGCGACGTCTTGCCCGAGCCGTTGGGGCCGACCACTGCCAGGAAGGCGCCGCGGGGCAGAGAGAAGCTCACGGCTTCGAGAACCGTGCGGTGCCGGCGATGCAGCGACACGTCCTGCAAATCGACCGCCGGAATTCCTTCGTTCACCATTTCACCCCTTCCTGCAGCGCCTGCACGTTGGCGTCCAGCATCCGCCAGTAGGCGCCGGCTTGGCCGTCGGGCGGAAAATTACTGAGCATGATCACCGGCATGCGCAGCAGTTCACCCAGTGCGTCGGGTGCGCGCCGTCCGTTCTGGAGATTGCCGACAATCGCCACCACTCCGCAGCGCCGGGCCAGTTCGGTGGCATGGGCCAGCACCCGGGCCGATGGATCATCCCCCGGGGGATAAATTGCGGGAGTGGCCAGACCCAGCCAGCGGACAAAATCGGCCTGAAATTGCGCAACCAGCACCGGCCGGCCCTGCAGCGCGGTGGTGCGGGCGAGCGCGGCTTGGCTGGCCTCCGAAGCACGGGTGGCGATAGCCTGCAGGCGTTCTTCGATCCTGGCGCGGGCAGCCGCATCCAGTTTTGCTCCCAGAGGCTCGGCGAGGCGGGCGCAGAAGCCGGCATAGACTGAAGGGATGGTCAGGGCACCCCCGCTGGGCGGCGCCACCACGGCCTCTGCGGGCAGACCGGCCGCCCGGGCCGGCCGGTCGAGCGCGCCCTGAAATTCGTGCCGAAAGAAGAGCACGGCCTGCGCCATCAGGCGGGCATCGGCGGGGGTTAGGTCGAAGCTGCCCGGGCAGGTGCCGCCGGGCATAAGAGTGTGCACCTTGACTGAGTCACCAGCCATTTCGTTGACGGCCGTGGCCAACAAGGTGGTGGTCACAACCACGACCGGCCGTTCGGCGGCGCGTCCGACTGTGGTCAGGGCGAAAATTGAGAGAAGGCCTGCGGCGAATGCCGATTTCATGCGCTTTACCATGGGTGGATTGCGACAATATGCGAGCGTTGCGCCTGCAGGATCCATGATCGGTTTGATGCAGAACAGTTTTTGTACCAAACGTTAGCCAAGTAAGGGCGAGCCGTGGTGGTATATTGCAATAAAGATATGCAGGAGAAGGGTTTTCCCGCGTCCAGATCGGGAGGAGAGAAGCTATTGGAGCGTATAAATTGCGTCGTGCAGATACAATACCACAGAGGCGGGGCTGTCTGTCAGTTTGGTTATGACAAAGGCCATTGGGATGGCCCGTAATGGCTTCTCATAGGTCTCTTTAATTACGGCACTACTTATCGGGCCGCAAGAAATGCGCGACCTTGGGCAAGGGGTGCGAAGCCTTGGCCCGTCCGGACCGCTAAGCTGAGAATGTGATTAAGTCCCTTGCTCCCAAACGTGTCACGCTCGACGGTAATGAGGCTGCCGCCGACGTGGCTTATCGTGTATGTGAACTGTTTGCCATTTTCCCCATCACGCCCTCCTCGCCGATGGGAGAATGGGTCGATGAATGGGCTGCCAAGAAGCAGACCAACCTCTGGGGGCACATACCCGAGGTCATCGAAATGCAGTCTGAAGGCGGCGCGGCCGGCGCATTGCACGGCGCGCTCCAGACCGGTGCACTGGCAAGCACGTTTACCGCGTCCCAGGGCCTGCTGCTGATGATTCCCAACATGTATAAGATCGCCGGGGAGCTGCACCCCTGCGTGATGCATGTCACCGCCCGCGCCTTGGCCACGCATGCGCTCTCGATTTTCGGCGATCATGGCGACGTCATGGCCTGCCGCCAGACCGGCTTTGCCATGCTATGCTCCGGCTCCGTGCAGGAGGTTCATGACTTCGCCGCAGTGGCGCACTCCGCTACTCTCGCCACCCGCGTGCCGTTCCTCCATTTCTTCGACGGCTTCCGCACTTCGCACGAGGTGCAAAAGATCGCCCGGCTGGACGACGAGGACGTGCTCTCCCTCATCGATCCGGCGCACATCAAGGCGTTTCGTGACAAGGCGATGACTCCCGACCGGCCGATCATTCGCGGCACGGCCCAGAATCCCGACGTATTTTTCCAGGCGCGCGAGGCGTGCAATCCCTTCTACGAGGTCACCGCAGCCAAGGTGCAGGAGACCTTCGACGCTCTCGCTGCACGCACCGGCCGGGCCTACAAGCTATTCGACTACGAGGGCCATCCGCAGGCCGATCGCGTGGTCGTCATCATGGGCTCGGGTGCCGAGACGGTTTCCGGCGCCTCCGCCTGGCTTAATTCCCAGGGTGAGAAGACCGGCGTCGTCCGGGTGCGCCTGTACCGTCCATTTGACGCCAAGGCACTCCTGGCCGCACTGCCCTCCACCGTAAAGAGCATCGCCGTGCTCGACCGCACCAAGGAACCCGGCGCCCCGGCCGAGCCCCTCTTCCTCGACGTCGCCAGCGCCCTCTACGAGAGCGATCGCGCCGGCAAGGTGAAGATGATCGGTGGTGTGTATGGTCTTGGTTCCAAGGAATTCACGCCTGCGATGGCCAAGGCCGTCTATGACGAGCTCAAGAAATCCGCGCCCAAGACCCGTTTCACCGTCGGCATCAATGACGACGTCACCCATCGTTCGCTGCCATACGACGAGCGCTTCGACCTCGAGACGGAGGACACTCGCCGCGCCGTGTTCTACGGGCTGGGAGCTGACGGCACCGTGGGGGCGAACAAGAACTCGATCAAGATCATCGGCGAAAGCACGGACCTCTACGCCCAGGGTTACTTCGTGTATGATTCCAAGAAGAGCGGTTCGATGACCGTCTCGCACCTGCGGTTTGGCCCGCAGCCGATCCGCTCGCCGTATCTCATCGGCCAGGCCGGCTTCGTTGCGGTGCACCACTTCCCGTTCATGGAGCGCGTGGAGGTGCTCGCCCAGGCCCGCCCCGGCGGCACGCTGCTGCTCAATATTGCCGCCCCCGCCGAACAGGTGTGGGACCGCCTGCCGCGCGAGGTGCAGGCCCGCATCATCGATCTCAAGCTCAAGGTTTACGCTATCGACGCCTACTCGGTGGCCCGCGCCGCCGGCATGGGCGGCCAGATCAATACGGTCATGCAGACCTGCTTCTTCGCCCTCTCAGGCGTGCTGCCGCGCGACGAGGCGATCGAAGCCATCAAGAAAGCCATCAAGAAGACCTACGGCCGCAAGGGTGACGCCGTCGTGGCCAAGAACCACGCCGCCGTTGACGCCTCGTTGGCCGCGCTGCACGAAATCAAGGTGCCGGCGAGTGTCACCGCCACCAAGGGCCGGCCGCCGGTCGTCTCGCCCGCTGCGCCAGATTTCGTCAAACGCGTGACGGCCGTGATGATTGCCGGCGACGGCGACAAGCTGCCCGTGAGCGCATTTGCGCCTGATGGCACCTGGCCGCTGAGCACCACCCGCTGGGAGAAGCGCAACATCGCGCAGGAAATCCCGGTCTGGGATCCCGCCCTCTGCATCCAGTGCAACAAGTGCGTCATGGTCTGCCCGCACGCCGCCATCCGTCCCGCCGCGTATCCGGACGCTGCGGCCGCCGATGCGCCCGCGACGTTCAAGCGCACCAAGCTCCGCAGTGCCGAGCTTCCCGGCCACAGCTTCACCATCCAGATCGCGCCCGAGGATTGCACGGGCTGCACGCTCTGCCAGAAGGTCTGCCCGGCCAAGGACAAGACCGAGCCCAAGCGCAAAGCCCTCATGATGGCCCGCCAGGAGCCGCTGCGCATGGCCGAGAACGACAACTGGGAGTTCTTCCTCAAGCTGCCGCCTCCGCCCGCCGCTCTCCTCCAGGATAACGTCAAGGGCTCGCAGTTCCGTCAGCCGCTCTTCGAATTCTCGGGTGCCTGCACGGGTTGCGGCGAGACGGCTTACCTCAAGCTGCTCACCCAGCTCTTTGGCGACCGCCTCATCGCGGCCAATGCCACCGGCTGCACCTCGATTTACGGCGGCAACCTGCCGACCACGCCGTACTGCACCGACCGCAACGGCCGAGGCCCCGCTTGGGCCAACTCCCTGTTTGAGGACAACGCCGAATTCGGCTTGGGCCTGCGCGGGGGTGCGGACCAGCTGGCCGTCCAGGCGCAACGTCTCCTCCAGGAGCTTACGCCGGTGCTGCCGGCCCCGTTGGTAGAGGGTTTTCGCACAGCCGATCAAGCCACCGACGCCGGCCTCGCCGCCGCGCGCAGTGTGGTGGCCGAGCTGAAGAAGCTGCTCGCCAAGCGTGACGACGAACCGTCCCGCCAGCTGCTCCAGCTCGCGGATTATCTCGTCAAGAAATCCGTCTGGATCATCGGCGGCGATGGCTGGGCCTACGACATCGGCTACGGCGGTCTGGATCACGTCCTCGCCAGTGGCCGCAACGTCAACGTTCTCGTGCTCGACACCGAGGTCTATTCCAACACCGGTGGCCAGTGCTCCAAGTCCACAGCCATGGGTGCCGTGGCCAAGTTTGCCGCTGCCGGCAAGGGCAACAACAAGAAGGATCTGGCGCTCATCGCCTCCACCTACAGCAACGTCTATGTGGCCCGCGTCGCCATCGGCGCGAAGGACAGCCAGACGGTGCAGGCATTCCTCGAGGCAGAGGCGCACCCCGGGCCCTCCCTGATCATTGCTTATTCGCATTGCATCGCGCACGGCTTTGCCCTGGCGAACGGCCTCGAGCATCAGAAGCTCGCGGTCGATACCGGCTACTGGCCGCTCTTCCGCCACGATCCTGCCCGCGCAGAGCGTGGCCAGCCGGCCATCGTGCTTGACTCGCCGGCGCCCAAGCAGCCGCTGAGCGCCTTCACGAGCAACGAGCTGCGCTATCAGGTGCTCTTCAAGTCCAGCCCGGAACGCGCCGCGGAACTTGCGAAGAAGGCCCAGGCGGGGATAGACGCCCGCGTGGTGGCCTACAAACACTTGTCCGAGGCAGCCGGCTCCTCCACCGAGGCCAAGCCGGGTACTACCACGGGCAAACCCGCCTAAGACCGCATCGGTCCGCCTCAACCTCCAAACATCATATCATGGATCTCACCACTACCTACGCGGGGCTTAAGCTTAAGAATCCGCTCATGCCGGGCGCTTCACCCCTGGTCGACAATACCGACGCCGCCCGCCGCATCGAAGATGCCGGCGCGGCGGCGGTTGTCATGCACTCATTGTTTGCCGAGCAGATCGAAGGCAACGAAATCGCCTTCGCCCGCCACGTCGAGCGCTGGCAGGACAACTTCGCCGAGGCCACGTCGTTCTTCCCAGCGCAGGATGACTATTCGCTGCCTCCGAACGAATACGTCGAGTGCATCGGCAAGCTGAAGGCCGCCCTTCACATTCCGGTCATCGCCTCGCTCAACGGCACGCAGCTCGGCTCATGGCACACGTTCGCGCAGCAGATTGAACAGGCCGGAGCCGACGCGCTCGAACTCAACACCTACTTCCTCGCCACGCGGCGGGAGGTGACGGGGACGGAGATCGAGCAGCGCATCGTGGAAATCACCCGGGCGGTCCGCAGCTCGGTGAAGATTCCCGTGCTGGTGAAGCTCTCGCCGTATTACTCGGCGCTGCCGAATCTGGCCGGCGCACTCGAACAGGAGCGCGCCGACGGCATCGTGCTCTTCAACCGGTTCTTCCAGCCCGAGATCGATGTCGACACCCTCGACGTGACCCCGCGGCTGGACCTGTCAACGCACGAGGACCTGCGCCTGCGCCTGCGCGCACTGGCGGTCCTTCGCGACCAGGTGAAGTTCAGCCTTGCCTGCAGCGGCGGAGTGCACACTTGGGCCGACGTGGTGAAGGCCATCCTGGCCGGCGCTGACGCCGTGCAGGTCGTGGCCACTCTGCTCAGCCGCGGTCCCGAGCGCATCGGGGATCTCCTCACGGGGTTGCGGGACTGGATGGAGGAACACGAGTATACTTCCATCGCGGAGATGCGCGGTTCGCTCAGTCAGCTCAAGTGCCCCGATCCCGAGGCCTACGAGCGCGGCAACTATCTCCGGACGCTCCAGCTCTGGAAGGAATAGAGCTGGCGGTTTTTCGCTTTGCGCCTTGCGGCGCCAGATTCCGGCCGCGTGGGGCCGGTGTGTTGGTGCCGCAGGGTGTCAAAAGCTGAAGACCGGGGCGGATTGAATCTGCCCGGGCACTGGGAACCGCTGACCGCGCACTTGCGCTTTAGTCAGACCAAGTGCTCGACACCAACTCCGTGGAGAACGCCATCGGCCCCAGCAAGCCGGGCGCGAAAAACCGGCTCTTCATCGACATCCCCATGCCGGGCAGCGCTCCGCCATCCTCTACTTGATGGTTGTCTGCTGCCGCCGCCACGGGAGGGGCCCGTTTGCCTGCCTGCGGGATGCCCTCACTCGCCTGCCGGCAATGACCGATCGTGACAACCTGATCGGTGCTGCTGCCGGCCAACTGCTCGCCGGCTTCCCAAGCGCAAGCCAATCGGGATCGGTCCGTACTGGTCACCAGAACGCGAAGCCGCCCTGCGACACCTGATCGAACTTGTCACAAACTCGACCCGTCAACAAGGCAGCCCGGGTTACGCTTATACCGTATGACTGAATGCGGGATCTTGCTGCAGTCCTCCATTTGATCTGCAGGAAGTTCCTCCTCCCGGATTTGGGAGCGATAGGGCGGAGGAAACGTTGCTGGGAGCGACGGACGACAACCCAACGAGCACCCTGTAGAGCTATTTCCAGGAACTGCCAATCTGGCGATAAAACGCGATCGTGAACTGTTGTCTGGCCTGAGCTCGATGTTCCTTCGCGGTCCAGTAGTTGAACCGAACGTTGGTCTGGAGGTCGGCATAGCTCTTGAGCACCATCCGGGCCCGGTTCGTGTACGCATCGGCGTCCCGGTAACCGAGCACGACCAAGGCCTGCCAGGGTTCCACATACTGCGTGTGCTCCCTGCCGAAAAGGAAAGCATCCATCGCTTTGTAGACCGCATACTCGGTGATCGCACCATTGCCTTGCCCGATCCAATTATCCCACAGGGGAACAACGTACTCCTTGATGAACTGTGGATAGAGATTGGAGTCGTTAATGTTGTAATATCCCACCTCAATCACATTGTCGCTCGGGTCGGCAGCCTGGACGAAACGTTGGGCGACCCGTTCCGTGATCATGCTGTACTTTGGCGCAGCCAATTTGAGGCCGTCTTCCGAGAGCCCGCCAGGCCTTTCCTCCTCGATCTTGTTCCAGTTGTAGGTCGCTCGAAAGTTTGGAAAGGTGATGATGAGAATCGCGTCAGGATACCTGTTGTAGGCCGCTATGTTTTGAAATAGCAACTGGTAGTTTTGAAGCACGCCACCTTGTTGCCAACGGTCGAGTTGACCGATGAACTCCTTCGTCAGGTATTTCCGGAAGGCAATCCGCGTTTCGGGTTGCGCCTGATAGCCGATGACGAGGCTGTAGGGCTCCTCAGGGTTGAGTAACCCAGCGGTGGTTCTCATCGGCAGGAGTTTCGGTTCTTCTGCGCCCGAAACGGTGGACATTGCGAATAGGATACCCCAGGCGACTGCAAGGCAGAGTGAATATCGCAGGCTTCGGATGTTCATGGAAGTCGAGGTTGGTAAGTTTGATGAGAACGATCAGGGGGTGCTTTCCCCGTGAGCGGAAAGAGGACAACGCTAGCAGGTGATATCGGCCAAGAGTCGTACACTATCCGCCTATTCCAGTTTTTGGCGCTCTCTTGCCGTATCACGTGGATAGAGGGGTCGGCAATCATCGGGGTCTTCGTCAATGACACGATAATCACTTGCCCTGTTGAGGAAAGGGCAAAGCGCAAAGATACTTTAAGGCGCGGTTCCATCGGCTCGTTCAACTTGCGGTTGGCACAAATAAATTCACCTCCGGTGAAGGGATGAACACCATCTTCCATGCGCCCCCTGGAAGGGACCGAATCACCGGCTGACGCAAGGGGCACGAACCAAACTTTATCCTTAAAGCCCCCCGCACCTGGCGCCTTCAATGATTTGGTGAGAGCACAGACGGGGCGGAACTGGCGTCGCGCTTGGCTCAGCAAACCCCGGCATGGGCTGACTGACCGCAGGCTTTCAATGCTGTGCGATTACCTCGGGGCCGTCGCCTGTTTCCGACAATAAGCGGACCAAGGGTTGAGCCCTTTCTTTTTCCGAAGCGGCAGGCTTGGTGCGCCAAGATTCAGCAGCATCTCGCCAACATGGTTAATTCCGGTGGATCGTTTCGGGTAAAATAGGACTCGAGGATTGATTTATCAGACACCGACTCTAATATCTGGGGCTAGCCCCAATGAAACTACCGTCACTCAGCGGATCAGCCAGAAGTGGGCGCCGCCGCGCAGCGACCTGGGGAAAGAGTAACGCGATGACGCGCTTTCGCTGCTTTCCCGCCGTTCAAGAACTCATTCTTACCGGGTTGCTCATTGGACCGTTCCTCGGGCACGCGCAGACACCTGTGACAACCGAATCCTTCGCGTACACCGGCGGAGGGACGATTGCGGGAGCCAGCGGCGGCACGGGGTGGGCGCAGAGCTGGCAGGGGGGCCACCTGACGATCGGCACGGGCGGCTTGGCATTCCCGGCCCGGGAAGGAGGCGGCTTGGCTGGAATCGCCTCGGGGAATGATGTCGATTACGCCGCTTCCGACGGCAAGCAAAACTACTCGACGCGGCAGATGACCACTTCCGTCGATTTGTCAAAGAACGGGGTCTACTATGCGAGCGTACTGCTGCGCAAATCGGCGTCCGGAGGCAGCGATCCCGACACTGACCAGATTGCGGTCAAGTTCTTCACTGGATCGACTCAGCGCTGGGGATTCGGCCTGAATTCGGAGGAGAATTTCTTTGTCGAATGCGGCCCAGACAACCCGACATGGACTGCCGCAGCTCTCGACGTCGCACTCAACACGACGTACTTCCTCGTCTCCAAGCTGGAAACCAGTGCCGCAGGCTATGACCAGTGGTTTCTTTCCGTGTACGGACCGTCCAACACGGTCCCGCTTGCTGAGCCGGTCAGTTGGCAACTGTCGTTTTCGGGTAGCAGCGCAGCAACGGGGGTCGACTTGGTACGGCTCGAATACGGAACCTATGCGCAGGGAGCGATTGACGAGTTCCGTTTCGGCAGTTCCTGGTCGGCGGTCACAACTGCCATTCCCGAGCCCGCGACCTACGCCACGCTGGCGGGTTTGACCGCACTGGCCGTTGCGGCGTGGCGCCGCCGACAGCATCTTTTTCCTACCTCATGACCCCCTTCCCCCTTCTCAGCCATGTTCAGTCGTCTCCCAAAATCCAGTTTCCTATCAATTTTCGTAGTATTCCTGGCGTTCGCCTTGCCGGTGGGCGCGCAAACCTCAACATTCACCAGTGGCAGCGAAGGGTGGTTAGTCGCGGAACTAAACCCGGTCAACTTCCCGATCACAATTGCCAGCTCTCGTAGCGTCTACTGGAATGCATCAGGCGGCTATATCAGTTTGGAGGATACCATAGGCGATTGGACCATGTTTCAAGCTCCGGCCGCCTTTCTTGGGAATCTCTCAAGTGTCAGCCGCCTAGAGTTTGGCCTCCGAACCTCGAATGGTAACGGGGTTGCTTATCCGATGATTGTCCTCGAAGGAACGGACCGTTCTCTTTACTACAACGCGGGTATTACAAATACCGAATTTCAGACATTCACCGCATCGTTCACAGATTTCGGCAGCTGGAGAGTTAACAGCTACAGCTCCGGAGCGATTGCCGGCGCTTCTGACTTTTCCACGGTTCTAGCCGATGTGCGCGGTTTGTTTATCAACGGCGATTGGAGCGGTGACGTCGACACCTCTTCGCTCACTTCGGTCTCGCTGGTCAGCGTGCCCGAGTCATCGAATCTAGCTTTCTTGGCTGGTGTGGTTGTTCTGGTCGCGACGATACTACACAGAAAGAGCCGATTCATCCGTCAGAGCTAATTCGGGCCAGCGCTCCGTGTCGGCCCTCTTGGTTCATCTGAAACGTTCAGTGGGAAACCCCATCCCCATCTGACCATGACTGCTTACCCCCTCAAATCCAGTCTCCTATCAGTTCAGTAACCTGCGGGAACTGCCCGGTGTGCACGCGGACGCCATCGAGCGCTTCGGCAAACTCGGCCCCGAATACAAGTTCACCTCTGACCTGCGCGGCAAGATTCCGGCACCGCCCGGCATTTGATCCGTTTTTCGAAAACTGGAGGAGACGGGCGTCAGGGTTTCCGGCCTTCGTGCTTTGTGCGTTTCGGAAAAAGGAATCTGAAATGTTCCGCGTCAATATCCGCAGCTGTCGTGATTATATGGCATATGTCGGCAGTCATAACCAATGTGGCTCGCCTTATTCGGATCGGGTTGTGACCTGGCCTCGGCTCAAAGGGCAGTGACGCTGTCCGGCGGGTCCGCCGGAGTTCGCGATGCGGGCAGGGCGATTATGCAGAGCGGGAGCGGCTCGGGGGCGCGGGCGCTCTCGCCATGAAAAGTAACGAAGATGTCACAAACAGTGTAAGATTCCTGTAACCTTTCGGGTATATAGTTCTCGCATGAACAAAAATATGCTGCCTCTCATTTTCGGCCTGCTGACCGCCCCGTTGGCGTTTGCCTTGACGACGTCAGAAGTGGCCCATCCCGGATTCGATCGTGATCATGCCGGCGCGTCGGTTCCTCTCATGGTGACTCCATCCGATGCGGACACCTCGGTGCACCTCGATTTCATCGTTGAAGAGACGGAAGCGTTCGATGACCTCGCCGATTCCAATTCGTCCGGCTTCAGGTTCGTCCCCCGCCGGCACCAGGTGAATGCATGGAGGCATGATGCCTCCGCTCTTCGCAAGGTTCAGTCAGTCGACGTGAATTTGGAACTTCCGGTCGTGGTCGCAGTCAGGATCGAGGCGGGTTCCATTTTGTAGGATTTAACCTGAATAAATAACAACCAAGGCCGTTTCCTGAGCAATTGGGGAGACGGCCTTGTCTATTATCGGGGGATCGTTCGGCGCTGCGGGACCGGGAGTTCTATGGTTTGATGAGAGAGCGGGCCTTGATGGCGTCGCGGGAAATTGACGGTCATGCCTGGACGGGCCACGTCAAGCGGGGAGGTCGAGGTGGTCGAGACGCCTGTCGGCGGAGCGAAGTACGGCCGTCGAGGCCGTGGGACGTCCGACAAGGTGTTGGTCATTGTGGAAAGTAATGGAACAAGACGAAAGAGCGCCAGTGCCCGAATGGCAGCCAGCCGGTGACGGATTTCGCCGGCTGAAATTGCCGGCCGCTGACGGAAAGGACCATTTTACTGGCGTCGCCAACGCCGAATCCCTATTGCGTCTTGCACGGAGCGTGCCGAGCCCCAAGGCCGAACTGGTCAAGCCCTGGCTCGTCCAGTCGTGTTGCGAGAGGATGCAGGAGGTGGCGGATCCCGCGTTAGCCCCCGCCCGGGCTCGCCAGAGATGGCAGAAACACGAACGAGGCGGAATGCGCTATCGAAGCAGGTTCAGCCATTGAGTACCGACGTGTGCACGCGATCGACCAGGCTCAGACATCGTTGCGCCTCATCGCGCCAGGTCCGATTGGGCCTCGGTGATCGTCTTCACCCGACGGGTCGACACGCCCTGCACATACATCTCCATCAGCGCGCTCACCAGGGCCTTCTCGCTGCGCTGGTAGCGGGCGAACAGCTCGGTCGAAAACCGGTCCTGCGGCACCCGCAGTTCGAGTTTGCCGACCCGCGTCACCAGGGTCCGCGGGTAATGGCCGCTGCGGTAATCGAGTCGGCTGCTCGTGCGCTCGTTTTTGCCGGCCTGGACGGCCTGGTCCATCTCGGCTTCCAGCACTTCCTGCAGCATCTTTTGCAGGAGTGTTTTGATCGCATCATCCTGCGTCAGCATCTCCATCAGGTCTTGTTTCGTCACATCGATCACGGTATCGCTCCGCTTCGGGCGATTCATGGTTTCCCTTTTTTGAGTGGTTTTTGGTTTCGTCACCTAACCACCTACCATGAATCGCCTTTTTGCTGAACTTTCCGGACACTACCGAAAATCGTGCGATCTGCCTTCCCAACGCTCCTAAGGGCGGATGTTTGAGTTGCCCTGATCCCGGGAAACGCACGGCGCTCTCTCCGCCGGGAAGCCAATGAGGCGCTCCTGCGGCAGATCCAAGGGATCCACTAGTATTCCCAATGCAGCCACAGGATTCTTGAAGCTACGGTTCTTGCGACATTCATATCCTGCTGTGCTACAGGAGCATTGCTCTGCTGTGATTTTTGGTGGGCCCTGTCGGATTCGAACCGACGACCAAGGGATTATGAGTCCCCTGCTCTAACCGCTGAGCTAAGGGCCCGAAATCTCCAAAGAACTGGCGCAGCTTGGGCAGTGGACTTGGCGGGCTCAACAGCAATTCGTTGCATAGTCAGTCATCCTTGTTTTTTGAGCCGGGGGGCTGGCCGTGCTGATCAACGAGTGCCTGTGAGAGGATCGCACTTCCGGCGCTCTGCCGGCCGGGGTCAAGATCCAGATGCTACGGGCTATTGGCATTGCACCTCGTCCTGCGGACATAGCGGGCTCCGCTCCAGGGGGCCTCAGTCTCAGCTCCGGCGCGGCAGGCGGTCGACGGCCAGCAGGATTCCGTGCAGGAGGGCAAACGGATTGGGCGGACAGCCGGGAATGTAGACATCCACGGGCAGCACCGCGTCCACCGCGCCGCAGGTCGCGTAGTTCCGACCGAACAGACCGCCGCTGCAGCCGCAGGCTCCCACGGCGACAACCAGCCTCGGGGCGGGCATGGCGTCGTAGGTTTTTTTGAGCGCCAGCTCCATGTTGCGCGTCACCGGGCCGGTCACCAGCAACATGTCAGCGTGGCGCGGAGAAGCGACGAAGTGGATGCCGAAGCGTTCCAGATCATATACCGGTCCGCCGAGACCGACGATTTCGACTTCGCAGCCGTTGCAGGAGCCGGCATCGACCTCGCGGATATGCAGCGATCGGCCAAGCACCTTGGCGGCTCGCGCTTGAATCACTTTGGCGAGCGCTTCGATGGAAGCCGGCTGCCCGGGGGTCGCGGCAATCGAGCCGGGCGCAGCCGGCGCCGAATCCATACGCTCATGCGTTCCGTCGGGCTTGAGCGCATAGGAGACGCTGGTCACCAGATCCGTGCGTATGGCGGCGGCGCATTCGCAGATGTTGGTCATCCGGATGGCCGGATCGGCCTCGGCGCACAGGCCGCAGAATAGGCACTTCGCGAGATCGAGATGTGCGGTGCGCCGGCCGTCGCGATCCTCGTGGACGATGGCGCCGGTGGGGCAGCTGGCGGCGGCGGGACGGGCGTCCTGCCAGTTGGCCCAGTCAATTTCCGGCCGGCCGCGGGCACGGCTGGAAACCTCCGGGGGCGTGGACGGATAGGACGTCGTAACGACGCCGGCGCGCAAACTGTTGCGTAGAATATTGAACATGGGTCAGCGGTCCGTGCCGGAGTAGGAGAGGTTGAAGCTTTTGTTCACCACCGGGAAATCCGGGACGATGTTGCCGAGGATCGCCTCGCTGAGGGCCGGCCAGTTCTGGAGCGAGGGATCCTTGATCTTGCAGCGGGCCAGCCGGTTGCCCGGCGCGGTGCGCACCCAGTGGAAAATTTCGCCGCGCCAGCCTTCGACGTAGCCCAGCGCGGTGCGATCCGGCGGAATCGTATCGATCCTCGTCTGGACGGGCCCCGCGGGCAGCTGCGCCAGAACCTGCAGGATAATGGCAAAGGACTGGTAGATCTCGTCGCGCCGCACCATCAGCCGTGCAAGCACATCGCCTTCAGTCCGGACCGGCACGGTAAATTTCACCTGATCGTAGAAGGCGTGCGGAAAGTCGCGCCGCAGATCGTGGTCGAAGCCCGAGGCGCGCCCCGCGAGACCGACTACACCGAGATCGTGCGCCACCTCCGGCCGGAGCCACCCGGTGGTTTCAAGGCGGTCGCGGGTGCCGGACGATTCGAGGATGAGTTCCATCAAGGCGTCGCATTCCGGTTCCAGCGAGGCGATGAGCTGCCGCAGCACGTCGAGCTGGCCGGCGTCGAAATCGCAGCGCACGCCGCCGATGCAGGCCTGCCCGCGCAGCTGGCGGCTGCCGGTGAGCTGCTCGTTCACGCGCAGCACCCGTTCCTTTAGCCGGAGGGCGTGCATGTTGGCGGTGACAAACGCGACGTCCGTGCAGATGGCGCCGATGTCCGACAGGTGATTGTACAGGCGCTCCAGTTCGAGGCAGATCGTGCGCAAGGCGCGGCCTCGCGGCGGGGCGTCGAGGCCGGCGGCCCGCTCGATCGCGTGGCAGAACGCCGTCGCATGCGCGAAAGCCGAGTCGCCCGAGATGCTCTCCGCCAGCCGCACCCCGTGTCCGATCGGCAGGCTTTCGAACAGTTTCTCCGTGCCCTTGTGCGTATAGAACAGGCGCAGTTGCAGATAGAGCACCGGTTCGCCGGCCACACTGAACAGGAAGTGGCCCGGCTCGATGATGCCGGCATGAACCGGGCCGACCGGCACCTGAAAGACGCCTTCGCCCTCGACCTCGCGGAACTTGTGGCGCACGCCCTGAAACGCGGGCAGCACGGTGCGCAGGGCGAAGTCCTTGCGCAACGGATAAACCTCCGGCCAGTCGTCATGCAGGGCGCAGCGGCGCGCATTCGGGTGGCCGAGCAGCCTGAGGCCGAACAGATCCTGGATTTCGCGCTCCTGCCAGTTGACGCCGTGCACGGCGTCGGTCAGGGAGGGGAATTCCGGCCGGTCCGGCGACACGGAGGCGCGCTGGATGAAGAAGCCGCGGGCGGAATCGATCGCATAGACGTAGTAGAGGTGAAAGGCGCCGGCATCGGTGCGGGCGTCGTCGGCAAACACGCTGACGAGGCGCGCGTCCCACTTGCGGTGGAGGTGAGCGCAGAAGCCGGCGACGAGCTCGATCGGAGCGTGGAAATAAACCTCATCGGGGCGTGGCACTTCGATGGCCGTGAGGCGGCCGTTGAAGACTTTCCGGGCGTCGGCGAAGGCGGGCTGGAGTTCCGGCAGAACGTTCATGGGGCAGATCCGATGATGACGGCGGTTTGTTGGACGAGCTGATACAGCGGGCCGGGCAGCCAGGCGCCGAGGGCAACGGTGGCCACCGCAACGAGCGACATGGCGGTGAGCTTCCACGGGCATTCGGCAACGCGGGCGGGGGCGTCGGTGCGCGGCGTGCCGAGGCTCAGTTTCGCCAGATGGACGAGGAATCCGGCGAAGATCGTCACGACGCCGGTGAGGAACAGGAAGGCAACCCAGCCCCGGTCTGCGACGAGGGCGGAGCTGAGGGTGATGAACTCGCTCTGAAACAGGCCGAAGGGCGGCGTGCCGATGACGGCAAGCGTCGCCAGCAGGAACAGGCCGCCCGTCCACGGCATGGTGCGGATGGTGCCGCGCACCTTCCAGAAGTACGGCGTGCCGTAGTGCTGCTGGATATTGCCGGCGCAGAAAAACATCAGGGGCTTGGCGGCGGCATGGAAGAGCATGTGCAAAGCGGCGCCGAGCGCGCCGAGTTTCCCGCCAAAGCCGAGCGCGGCCACCATGATGCCGGCGTGGTCGATGCTCGAGTAGGCGAGGATCCGGCGAAAATTACGCTGGGCGAGAATGAAGGGTGCCGCGACGAGAATCGAGAGCACGCCGAATCCGGCCAGCAGTCCGCCGGGGAATTGCGGACCGAGGCATTTGACCGCCAGGATGTCGAACCGGGCAATGCCGTAGACGGCGCAATTGATGAAGCCCGCGCCCAGCAGCGCCGCGGTGGGCACGGGAGCCTCGGCGTAGGCGTCGGGCTTCCAGGTGTGCATGGGCACGAGGCCGGCCTTGGTGCCGTAGCCGAGCAGCACGAGAATGAATGCGAGCCGCATTGCCTTCGGGTCGAGCCGGGTGGCGACGTCCGCGAGGACCGACCAGTTCATGCCGCCGTGGGTGTTCGCGCCGAGCACGCCGACGGCGGCGTAGTAGGTGAACACGGTGCCGAACAACGCCAGCGAGATGCCAACGCTGCCGATGATGATGTATTTCCAGCCGGCCTCGAAGGAGGTCTTGCGATTGTAGAAGGTGACGAGCAGCACCGATGCGAGCGTGGTGCTTTCGATGGCCACCCACATCACGCCGAGATTGTCGGCCAGCGGCACCAACAGCATGGCCGAGACGAAGAGCGGTGTCAGCACGTAGTAGCGCCGCAACTGCGCTTCGACGATGCGGCCGTCGGCGAGATCGCGGCGGAAATAGCCGATGGCGTAGATGCTGCAGGCCAGGGTGACGCAACTGATGAGGATGAGAACGAGCGCGCTGAGCGCGTCGGCCCGCAGAAAGCCGCCGAGGGCCGTGACGGGGCCGTGTTGCAGCACCTCCGCGCCCACCTTGAAAGCGAGCGGCACAAGCAGGAAAAACGCGGCCAGGTTGAGCCATTCCCAGGTGGCGCGCGAGCGCGTGGCCAGGCAAAGCAGCCCGGCGAGCAGCGGCAGCAGCAGGAGGAGGGTCATCGTTTGCTCCCTTCAGCCGGCCGGGCGCGGTGGATCGGTGCGGTGCGGTTCATGCCCCACCTCCGATGATGCCGGCGGCCTGGTGCAGGAGCTTCTGCACCGAGGCGGGCAGCCACAGGCTGAAGATGAGCAGACTGCCCAGCAACAGCGCCATGGCCGGCACGCCCTCCCCGGGGCGGCTGGCGAGCGGCCGGTTGGTCGCCGGGGCACCGAGCAGGATGCGGGTGAGCTGCTGGAGGATGCCGCAGAACGACGCGATGAGCGCGACCAGCATGAGGATGCTGATTCCGGTCCGGTGGGCGGCGATGCCGCCGCTGATCACCGTGAGCTCGCTGTAAAACAGGCCGAAGGGGGGCAGGCCGGCGGCGGCCACCGCCGCCAAGCCGAACAGGAGCGCCGTGACCGGCAGCGTCTTTCCCAAGCCGGGGCCGATGCGCCGGAAATCGAGCGTGTGATAGGTCTGGTGAATGTTGCCGGCGGCAAAAAAAAGCACGGGCTTTGTGAGCGCGTGATAACCCATGTGCAGGAGGGCGCCGAAGATCGTGACGGGCGTGTTCAAGCCGATGCCGGTGCAGATGAGGCCGACGTGTTCCAGACTGGAGTAAGCAAGCATGCGCTTGAGGTTGCGCTGGACGAGGATGAAGGGTGCGGCGAGGAACATGGAGAACAGGCCGAAGCCGAGGAGCAGGTCGCGGCTGAACGCAGTGCCGAGGCACGCGGTGGAGAGAACATGGAAACGCAGCAGCGCGTAGAGGGCGACCTTGAGCGACACGCCCGACAGCATGGCGCTGGTGGGTGACGGCGCCTCGCTATGGGCGTCGGGCAGCCAGGTGTGCATCGGGGCGAGGCCGGCCTTGGTGCCGTAGCCGACGAGCGCGAGGACGAAGGCCAGCCGGACCAGCCGCGGGTCGAGCTGATCCGCGATCGTCATCAGGTGCGACCAGTTGAAACTGGGCAGCCGGCCGGTGGCGTGCGGGCCGACGGCCGCCGCGTAGAGGAAGACCGAGCCGAACAGCGCCAGGGCGAGGCCCAGGCTGCCGAGGATGATGTATTTCCAGGCGGCTTCCAGCGAAGTCTGGCGGTTGTAGAGCGCCACGAGCAGCACCGACGTCAGGGCGGTCGTCTCGACCGCAAACCACATCACGCCTACGCTGTTCACCAAGACGACGAGGAACATGCTGGCGGCGAACAGCGGCGTGAGCACGTAGAACTCGCGGACGCGGCCGGGGGTCACTGATCCGGCCGCCAGATCACGCTCGAAGTAACGGCCCGCGTAGAGGGAGGTGGCGAGCGACACGATGGAGATGAGCAGCACCATCCACGCGCTCAGGGCGTCGGCGGAGAGAAACTCATGGAACTCGGTCACGACGCCGCGCGCGAGCACGGCGTGGAGCAGTCCCACCCCCAGGGCGAGCGTCGTGCCGAACGTCGCCACCACCAGCGCCGCCATGAGCCGGTGCGAGCGCAGCGGCAGGCACGCCAGACCGGCGGCCGCGGGCACAAGCAGGAGGGCGGCGAGGAGCATCGGGTCAGCCCTTCAGCTGGGTGAGCTTGCCGACGTCCATCGAGTCGAAGGACTCGCGGATGCGATAGACGAGGATCGCCAGGACCATGACGGCCACCAGGACGTCGAAGAAAATGCCGAGCTCGACGACGAGCGGCATGCCGTAGGTCGTCAGCGCCACGGCGGCGAGCATCACGCCGTTTTCCACGGTCAGCAGCGCAAGCACCTGGGTGATCGCCTTGCGGCGGTTGAACATGAGGAAGATGCCCGTCAGCACGAGGGTGATGGCGACGGCGAGGGTGTTGTTGCCGAGGCGCTCGAGCGAGGTGAACGGCCGCGCCACGATGTAGCCCAGCAGTGTGAGCCCGCCGCAAGTGAGCATCGACGTGGGGAAATTGACGAGCGGCTCGATCTCCTGGCCGATGCGCATGCGCCGCACCTGCCTGTCGAGGAGCCACGGCAGGAACATCACCTTGCCGATGAATGTGAGCCCGGCGACGATGTAGACATGCATCGCGCCATGGAAGAACGCGACGACGGCGGCGATGCCGGCCAGGAACATGGATTGGACCGCGAACAGGCGGATGCTCGTCAGCAGCATGCGCTGCACCACCAGCAGCAGCTGCACCACGAGCATCAGGACGGCGAGGAGCGCGATAAGCTGGGCGGCGATGTCGGTGGAAATGGCGGGGTTCATTTCATTGGAAGAGGAACGTCGAAAACAGGGCGAGCGAGGCGAGGACGAAGGCGGCGCTGAGGAGGTCCGGCACGCGGAAGAGGCGCAGTTTTGCATTTGCGGTTTCCACCAGCACCACGACACCGGCGACCAGGGACAGCCGCGCGAGGTAGGAGAGCAGGCCGAGGCCGAGCGCCGCGGGCGAAGCGTCGGCCGCCAGCCCGATCGGGAAGAACACGTTCACGAGCAGCGTCATGAGCACGAGCTGCTTGATCGACGCGCCCCATTCCATCAGGGCGAGATAGCGGCCGGAATACTCGAGCAGCATCGCTTCGTGGATCATCGTCAGCTCGAGATGGGTCGCGGGATTGTCCACGGGAATACGGCCGGTTTCGGCAAGCAGCACGATGAACAGCGCGGCGAAGGCGAGCACATGCCGCGGGTTGAGGAGGCTCCACGCCGGGCCGAGCGTCGCTTGCACGATGTGGCTGAGATCGGTGGATCCAGCCGCGAGCGCGACGGTGAAGATTGCAAGCATGAGCGCCGGTTCGGCGATGGCGGCGATTGTCATTTCGCGGCTGCTGCCCATGCCGCCGAACGCACTGGCGGGATCGAGCCCGCCAAGGGCGAGGAAGAAGCGGCCGAGCGCGAGCAGACCGACGAGCGCAAGCACGCCGCCGAACAGGCTCAGCGGCGCCTGCGTGCTCACCATCGGCACCATCAAGCCGGCGAGCAGCGCCGAGATGAACACGACGTAGGGCGCGTAGGAGAACACCCACGAGGCGTGCTCCGAGACAACCATGTCCTTGCGCAGGAATTTTCCGATGTCGCGGTAGACCTGCCAGACCGGCGGGCCGCGGCGGTTCTGCAGCTTGGCCTTCCAGTTTTTGATGCAGCCGCTCACCAGCGGCGCGAGCCCGAGCAGCAGCGCCGTTTGCAGCACAAAGTCGAAGGCTGTGGAACTCATAGCGCGAACAGGAGCAGGACCAGCAGGATTACGAAGATGTAGATGAGGTAGGCCTGCAGGCTGCCGGCCTGGAGCGCGCGCATCCGGCGCGAGGCCTGCCAGACGGCACCGTAGAGAGGGCGGTAGAGGCGCGTCAGGAACAGCTCCTCGACGTGGCTCTCAAAACGAAGGGTTTTGGCGAAGTAGGGCGAGAAGTCGTATTCGCGCTGGACCTCGCGGCGCGGACGGAAGAGCGCCTTGAAGATCATGCGGATCGGTTTCGAGAAGCCGGTGGCGGTATATTCCATGCGGGGTGTCAGGCCTTGCAGGCCGCAGTCCCACGTGGGGCCAAGGCGGACCCGGGTGCGGCGGGCGTAGACCAGCCACAGCGCGAACGGGACGAGCAGCAGGCCGGCCGCCGCCGCCGTGAGGCCGAGCGTCGAAACCGAGCCGCCGCCGGGTGTCGCGCCGGACAGCACGAGGCCGTTGGCGAGGCTGAGCTGCGTGCTGAGCGCAGGGCCGGCAAGCTGCCGGGTGACCGGGTCGAGCACCTTCAGGAAGAGCGTCGGAAACAGGCCGAGGAAGACGCAGGCGGCGGCGAGGAGGCCTTGGCCGAGGAGCATCGTGGGCGTGGCCTCGCGGGCCTGCGCGGCGTGTGTGCTGCGAGGCTGGGCGAGAAAGGTGATGCCAAAGGCTTTGACGAAGCAGGCGGCCGCCAGCGCGCCGGTCAGGGCCAGCATGGCGCCGCTGAGCGGGAACATCAGCCGGATGAGGCTGGACGTCGTGCCGAAGCCCTGGAGGAGCGACTGGTAAACGAGCCATTCGCTGACGAAACCGTTGAGCGGCGGCAGCGCCGAGATGGCCACGGCGCCGATGAGGAAGAAGAGCGCGGTGTGGGGCATCCGTTTCGCCAAGCCGCCCATTTCCTCCATGTCACGAGTGTGCGCGGCATGGACCACCGCCCCCGCGCCGAGGAAGAGCAGGGCCTTGAAGACGGCGTGGTTGATTGTGTGATAGAGCCCGGCTACGAGTGCGAGCGAGGCCAGGACCGGGTGGCCGGTGTGAAGGAACATCAATGCGGCGCCGAGGCCCATGAGGATGATGCCGATGTTTTCGATGCTGTGGTAGGCGAGCAGGCGCTTGAGGTCGTGCTGCATGAGCGCGTAGAGCACGCCGAGCACGGCGGAAAGCGTGCCCAGGCCCAGCACGGTCACGCCCCACCAGTTGGGCGGCGTGCCGAGGAAATCGAACAGCACGCGGGCGAGTCCGTAGATGCCGGTCTTGATGAGCACGCCCGAGAGGAGGGCGGAGACGTTGCTCGGGGCAACGGGGTGTGCGGCCGGCAGCCAGATATGGAGAGGGACGAGGCCGGCCTTGACGCCGAAGCCGACCAAAAAGAGCAGAAACGCAGCATTGCGCGGGCTGGCGGCCATCTTGTCGCCAAGGGCATGGAAGCCGGCAAAACCGTAGCCGCCGGAGGCCTGGAACAGCAGCAGGAAGCCGAGGATCAGGCAGCCGGTGCCGATATGTGACATCACGAAGAACAGTACGCCGGCATTGCGCGTTTCGTTCTGCTCGTGCTCGAAGCTGACCAGGCAGTACGCCGAAAGAGCCATGATTTCCCAGGCGATGAGGAAGAAGAAAGCGTTGTCCGAGAGAAACACGAGAGTGGTTGCGAGCACCAGCACGTTGTAGAAGGCGCCGAGCACGCCGACGCTCTTGCGCCCGTAATAGCCGCGGGCGTAGCCCAGCGAGTAGATGGACAGCGCCAGTGCCACCAGCGAGAGGATCAGTCCGAAAAAGCAGCTGAGTGGATCGAGGCACACCGTAAACTGCACGTAAGGCACGAGCGTGGGCACCAGCCGGGTCGAACCGGCGTCGGTCGCGGCACCGGTGAGCAACGCGTGGACGCAGGCGAGGCCGGTGCACGCGGCGGCCGCCGCCGCACAGCCGAACGCGCCCAGGTTGGCCGCCCGCGATCGACGGAAAAACACCAGACCCGCCAGCGCGCCGAGCACATAGCCCAGCAATCCAAGGTTCAGCAGGATGGGGGAGAACTGGTCCATGATCGGCTTCTCTTAATGCAATTCCGGCGGGTTAGCAGCACACCGCCGGGCGGCAATTGGCCAAGGGATCAGTTTTCATTGTGATCAACCTTGGAGGGATGTTGGGCATTGCGCAATCCCGGTTGCGTGCCACCGGGCGGAGCCTTGAGCACGCCGTCCACCCGTTCCAAGGCGCTAGCCAGTTCGCGACGGACCGTGGCGAGCTGCTCTTTCTCGGCTTGCAGCGGGTCGGTAAGCGCCGACGGGGGCAGTCCCAGGATTTCGCGGGAGCGGGCCAGGGCGGCATTGATGTCCGGGCAGACATTTTCCCGGCCGATACGATCGAGGAAACCGGCCTTCTCCATCACAAACAGGGGGTTCGTATGGGGCGCGCTGAGAATGAGATGTTTGCCTCTTTTGTGGAGTCGGGCGAACACGTCCTCCAGTGCGTTGAGACCCGTGGCGTCCATGGCGATGACCTTCCGCATGCGCAGGATGAGCACCTCCGGCTCCCGCTTCTCCCGCTTGAGCATGCTTTCCAGCTTGTCCACCGCGCCGAAGAAAAACGCGCCGAAGATCCGGTAAACCATCACGCCTTCCGGCACCTCCTTGCCGACGAGCGAGTGATGCGAGCCTTCAGTCTCGGTGCTTTCATCGACGGACATGATCTGCGTGGTTTCGGACAGGCGCTTGATGAACAGCATCGCCGCCAGCATCATGCCTACTTCCACCGCGATGGTGAGGTCGATGACCACGGTCAGAAGGAACGCCGTCAGAAACACCGCGGTGTCGCAGCGGGGCCAATTCGGCAGACGGGAAAAATTGTGCCATTCGCCCATGTGCAGGGCGACATTCACGAGCACTGCGCTGAGCGTTGCCAGCGGGATGAATTTGGCCAGCGGGGCGGCGGCCAGAAGGATGGCCAGCAGAGTCACGGCGTGGATGATGCCCGCCACAGGAGTGCGGGCGCCGCTTTTGACGCTGGTTGCGGTGCGGGCGATGGCGCCGGTGGCTGCGATGCCGCCGAAGAACGGGCTGACGATGTTCGCCAGGCCCTGGGCCATGAGTTCCTGGTTGGAGTCATGCCGGTCATCGACCATGCCGTCAGCCACCACGGCGCACAGCAGCGATTCGATCGCGGCCAGGATGGCGATGGTGAGGGCGGGGGAGAAGAGCGGTTGGATCGCGGCCCAGGAAAGTGCCGGCAGATGCGGCCGGGGCAGGCCCTGCGGAATGCCGCCGAAGCGGCTGCCGATGGTCTCGACCGGCAGGTGCAGAAGAACGACGGCCGCCGTCCCCAGGAGGAGCGCGACGATCGAGCCCGGCACCCACCGCTGCCAGTTTTTCGGCCAGAGCAGGATGATCGCCAGCGAGAACCCCGCCAGCAGGAACGCCGGCAGATGCAGCGTACCGAAATTCTCGCCGAGCACCTTCATCTTTTCGATGAACTCGGAGGGCACCTGGGCGACCGTCAGACCGAAGAAATCCTTGATCTGCGTGGTGAAGATCAGGACGGCGATGCCGCTGGTGAAGCCCATCGTCACAGGGTAAGGGATATATTTGATCATGGTCCCCAGTCGGGCTATCCCCATGATGAGCAGCAGCACTCCGGCCATGACCGTGCAGATGGCCAGGTTGTCGAGGCCGTATTTTACCCCGATGCCGTAGAGGATGACGATGAACGCGCCAGTCGGTCCGCCGATGTTCACGCGGGTGCCGCCGAGGGCCGAGATGATGAAGCCTGCGATGACGGCCGTGAAAATGCCGGCTTCCGGTTTGACGCCCGAGGCGATGGCGAAGGCCATGGCCAGCGGCAGCGCCACGATCCCGACCGTGATGCCGGCGATGAGATCCGACACGAAATCCTGGCTGGTGTAGCCCTTGAGGGTGTCGAACAGTTTGGGTCGAAATGAAATTGCCAACATGTTTACGGTGAAAATCAACGGGACGGATGAGGAGCACCCTGTGCCGCCGGTTCCGCCGGCAGGCTGGCGCGCAGGCTGACTTGGGAGAAAATCCCGCAGATGCGGGCGGCGTCGTGGGTTTCCCGGAGCGCTTCCAGCAGCCGGTTGTCGGCGGACAAGCGGGCCAGACCGGAAAGGAGGGGAAGATAGTTCGTCGAGTCAGTCGCGGGGACAGCGAGCAGAAACACCAGCCGGACCGGATGAATGAAACGCGGACTCCAGGCAAAGGGTTCGTCGCTGTGGCCAAACGCGAAAGCCAGCGATTTAATCCCCGGCAGGCGGGCATGCGGGTAGGCGATCCCGGACTCGAAATCCGTGCTGAGCAGGAATTCGCGAGTCAGTGCGGCGTGATAGAACGGCAGCATGTCCGGCACGATGCCAGTGCGCTGCAGCACGAGGCTGAGTTCGTGGATCACGCTTGTCGCGTCCCGGCCCTGCAGATGCGGAACAATCAGGCCGGTTTGGGTGAAATCCGCCAGGGTCATCGGCGCTTTCGCGGGGAAGCCGCCGCTTCAGACCGCAGCCTTCGCGCGCTTCTTGCGTGCCTTGCGGGCCGGGGGAGCGGTCACGACCAGGGGCTCGAATTCAATGGACTGTTCGTCCGGAGCCAGCTGCAGATAGCAGCCGCAAGTATCGCACAAATAGATGTCCCGCGGGCTGGACAGGCTCGCGACCGTGCTGGTCGGAACCCGCATGTGGCATTCGCAGCAAACGCCGTTGCGCACCAGGGCGACTCCGTTTTTGCCGCGGCTCAGCGCCCGGTCAAAATGGGCCAGAATCGGTTCCGGCACCTCTTGGCGCAGTTGCTGAATCATGGCCTGCTGCTCAGCAGTGACGGGGCTGCCTTGTTTGATGAGCTTCTGAAGCGCCAGCAAGTTTTCAGTGATGGATTTCATTCTGACATGCCTTATGCAAAGGCCGTGCCGCTCCGGGCGGCTCACCAATAACCTGGCATCTATCAGCAGATTAGAATATTTATAATGGTGGAACCCGGCATGGCAGAACAATCCGATCGTCCCAAGCGGTGCAACTTTTGCACCATTATGCGGCTGGTCATGCAATATATGCCAGGAAGCCCGGCGGATAGCTGACACCGGAGGCCGGCCTTGATGAGGCCCCGCCGATCCGAGGTGAGTGTATCGGGGCGGCGGATATCACGGGCAAACGGCGGTTTCAGCCCTATGTTGTAGTCAGGATTCCAGCAAGCCGTACTGCTTGAGTTTGTACTGCAGGGATCGCCGGCTGATGCCGAGGAGCCGGGCCGCTTCCTCGCGGTTGGAGGTCACATGCGTCAGGGTTTGACGAATCAATAGCTTTTCCGCTTCCGCCAGCGTCATGTCGGGGCGGATGGTGAAGGCAGGCGCATGGTGATCGTGGACCTGCATAAAATCCGGCAGATCGCCGGTTTCGATGGTCGCATGGCGACAGGTCAGCACGATCCGCTCGATGACGTTGCGCAGCTGCCGTACGTTGCCGGGCCACGGGAACCGCTGGCACAGTTGCAGGGTCTCCGCTGACATGTTCTTGCTGCGGCGCTTGTGCTTGGCGGCGAAATGATCAAGGAAGGTTTCGATCAGGAGCGGGATGTCCTCGGCGCGGTCACGCAGCGGCGGAATAGTGATCGGAACGATTTGCAGGCGGTAGAGCAGGTCTTCGCGAAAACGTCCGGCGGCGACCTCCTTCTGCAGATTTTTATTCGTTGCGGCCAGAATCCGCACATTGACCCGAACCAATTCGGTGCCCCCCACCACGCGGAACGCGCCGTCCTCCAGCACACGCAGCAGGTCGCCCTGGCCCTTCGCGGGCAGGTCGCTGATTTCGTCCAGAAAGAGCGTGCCGCCATCGGCGAGCTGAAAACGGCCGGGCTTGTCCGCCAG
This sequence comes from Opitutaceae bacterium, assembly GCA_028691845.1. Lineage (GTDB taxonomy): Bacteria > Verrucomicrobiota > Verrucomicrobiia > Opitutales > Opitutaceae > JAQUYL01. Next base: position 39,304 of record JAQUYL010000001.1, on the reverse strand, counting down.
CGCGCCGGTGAACGCTCCCCTCCGGTGGCCGAACAACTCGGCCTCGACCAGCTGCTCCGGGAGCGCGGCACAATTCACAAAGATGAACGGTTTGTCCGCCCTCGGGCTGTGCTGGTGGATCGAGCGGGCGATGAGTTCCTTGCCCGTGCCGCTTTCGCCCTCGATCAGGACCGTCACATCGCTGGGCGCGATATCCTCGGCCAGGCGGACGACGTTGCGGATGGCCGCGCTCTCGCCAATCAGCAGGCTTGGCTCGGAACGTTTCTGGAGGCGCTGGCGCAGTTCGTTATTTTCCGAGACGACGGCCTGGAACTCCAGTGCCTTCAGCACAACCGCCCGCAGACGCTTCATGTCGAGCGGTTTGGTGAGATAGTCGTGGGCACCTTCCTTCATCGCCTCCACCGCGCTCTCCACCGTGCCAAATGCCGTCATCAGAATAAACAGGGTGTCGCGGCTTTGCTGCCGTGCCTGCTTGAGCAGCTGGAGCCCACTCAAGCCGGGCATGCGCACATCGGTGAGCACAAGATTGTACAGGCGGGTGCCAAGGAGTTTGAGGGCGGATGGCGCATCGCTGGCGGCGTCGACCTGGTAGCCTTCGCGCCGAAGCGCCTCCTGCACGCCGGTGCAAAGTCCGTGCTCATCGTCGACCACGAGGATGCTGATATTGGGCTTATGCATGGAAGTTCGGGGTGGGCTGCAGCGGCAGTTGCAGGGTGAAGACCGCTCCGCCCGTCGGCGCGTTGGCCACGCCGACGGAGCCGCCGTGGGCGGTGGCGATTTGCTGGACAATCCACAACCCGAGGCCGCCGCCTTCGGTCCTGGTGGTGAAGAAGGGTTCAAAAATCGTCGCCTGCTTTCCAGCCGGCACCCCGGGTCCGGAGTCATGGACATCCACCATGAGCCGGTTTTGTTTGTGGTCGGCGGTGACGCGCACCTCAATGCGGCCGGTGTTTTCGATGGCCTGAATGGCGTTGATCACGAGATTCACCAGGGCCTGTGTGACCTGGACGGGGTCGGCGGTGAGGGGCGGCAGGGTGGCCGGAACATGCAGGGATATTTCGATGCCGCGTGCAGCCGCCTCCGGGCGCAGCAACTCGCAGACATGGCCGGCCACACGGCCCATTTCGACCGGCTGCAGATTGACCGACGACGGACCGGCCAGGCTGAGGAACTGCCGGACGATGTTTTCCAAGCGGTGCAGCTCGCCATGGATCACTTCGATTCGGGCGGAAAGTTTCTCCCGGACTGGGGGTGCCAGCTCCCCGAGATCCTCCTCCAGCAGCTGCACATGAATGTCGAGCGAGCTGAGGGGGTTGCGGATTTCGTGGGCGAGGCGCGCCAGCAGGCGGGAGAGCAGGCGTTGCTTCTCCTCCGCTGCCAGCTGGGCCACATCCTGGCCGAGCGCCTTTGCGAGGATCTTGTCCATTGCGGGCAGGATAATGGAATAATCCTACGTCTGGCCAGCCCGTTAGGTGGGGCCGTTCATCCGGGGGCGGCCGCAGTTCCTCGTCGCCTATGCGGGCCAGCAGATCAGCTATGTGGACGGCGTTCGCGTCGCTTTTTGCCGACGGCTGGCTGCTGGCCCGTGCTTCAGTCACGGAGCCGCTCATCACTCTGCGTTTTGAGGGCCACACCGAGGCGCGGTTGAAGGAGATCCAAACCGAGGCCATGCGGCGCGTACCGGCGCTGGACGAATTGATGCGCCGGCACTCCACCCACGCGGGAGCGAAGGCTCCCGGTCGGGAATAGAGTCGGTCTCACCGAACCGCCGGACCGGCCTTAAAGGCGTGCGCGGCGGATCGCGGCCGCCGCCTTGGTGGCGTCAGCCGGGCTGTCAAAGCTGAGATAGGTGACGAATTTCCGGCCGATCGTGGCGGCGGACAGGCCGCGCATGTTGACGCCGGCGGCACCCACAACTCGCGCGATTTCTGCCCCGAGGCCAGGCTTGTCGTTACCTTCGATGTGCAGCGTGGCCACGTGGGCGGTGGCATGAAAACCGGCGCCAATCGCCGCCTTTTGCACCTTCCGGCCCTTCAAGGGGGCCACGAAAACCACGCCGGTGCCGGGTTTGTTGGGCTGCCGGCGCCCGATGACGCATTGCAGGTTGGCACCGGCGGCGGCCAGTGCGCCCAGACACGAGGCGAGCGCCCCGGGGCGATCATCAATTTGGGCAACCCAAGCGAGTGCTTTAGTAACTTTGAGAGCCATGACTGAACCTCCGTTTTGGGGTTGGGGTTAACCGACAGGGTTTTTCCTACGGAGAAAAAAGATACCAGGCAAACGGATAATCTCCTGCTGGGCCGGAGCTGGGCGGTGAATATCCATTAGCTTTACTTGCCGGGATCTTCGGACCGCCTTCCTGATACCAACGTCCCCTAGCTATTAGACTTATCCCGCGAGTGTTCACGGGTAGGGCGCGACCGCTGGGCGCGCCGCAGTCCCATTCACGGACGGCCCGGCGGTCCGTCCCTACCGGCGCTACCGCGCCAAAGTCCAAATCCTACGGGCGGTTGGTATAAGATTAGCGATACAGACGAGCGATTGTTGCCTGCCGTTGTGGCGAGCGGAAGCGGCACCGAAAAAAGGGACTCGCGTCATCCTGCATTTCCCCCAACTGGTAGTTCGCCGTCGTGAGTCCCGTCGCTTCCAGCCCCAGCATCAAGATTCTGATTGCCGACGACAGCCCGATCATCAGGGCCGGCCTGAAGGCAATTCTTTCCGCCTGGAACCAGGCTCCGCGACTGCAGGTTGTCGGCGAGGCCGACTCGGTCGCCTCCACGATCGCCCGGGCGGAGCGTCTCCGGCCCGACGTGGTTGTGCTTGATCTGCGCCTGCCGGACGGGTCGGGCGTCGAAGCGGGCCGCCAGATCCTGGCTCGGAGGCCCGAAACCCGGCTGCTGGGGCTGACCGAAGTGAGCGATGAAAGGCTGATTCATGCGGCAATGAGCAGCGGGTTCCACGGCTATTTGCTGAAGGAGATTGACGTGCCGTCTCTCTATCGAGCCATCATCGATGTGGCGGCCGGCAGATTCTTTCTCGATCCCGCGGTGACCTCATCCGTGCTCAACCTGATCCGCCACGGCTTGCCGGGCAGTGAACCCGGCATCTTTTCCGAGCTTTCCCCGCAGGAGCGCCGCGTGCTGGCCCTCGTGGCCGAGGGCAAGACCAACAAGCAGATCGGCGGGCAGATGAGGCTGAGCGACAAGACCATCAAGAACTACCTGAGCACGGTTTTTGAAAAGCTGCAGATCACTCGCCGAGCCCAGGCAGCCGCGCTCTATGCTGAATCCCAAGCGGGGATGAAAAGACCGCCCAGATCCCCGCCCTGAACGAAGCCGACCAAGGTGGCCCTGCCTCAATTTCCCCTGGATTCATACCTTGAGATTCAACCGAGACACCGGAGCCGAAAGGCTCTGGTAATTTACCCCTTATGGCACTATCATGATGGGGAAACATGGGCAATCAGGCTAGAGGCGAATCCAGTTATCAACCAGCCCTTCTAAGAGCGCCGTTTCAGGCCTACACTGCGCACCCTGTCATGCATTCATCCCCGCCCGTACCCGCCCCTTGTCCGGCCCGCTTCCGACGGAACCGCACCAAGCGCGGTTTCACCATCTTGGAGGTGACGATGGCGACGTTTGTCATGGCTCTGGCCATTGCGACCTCGGTCACGACGCTCAACAGCGGGTTTCAAATGATAGATACGGCGCGCAACACCACCATTGCCGCACAGTTGATGCAAAGCGTGATGGAGGATCTGCGCCTTCTGCCGTGGGACGCCAGCAATCCGGGCGCCAGTTCGATCACGGCCCTGCAGGCCACGAACAACGGCGTCGCGGGCAACGTGACGCTCGACAGTTCCTTCACCGCAGGCGATGCGGTGGCGGCGGCCATGGTCGCCCGCTTCACGATCACGCGCACGATCAACGATGTCTCCGGCCAGATCGGCATGAAGGAGATCATCCTGAATGTCCAGTGGACGGGAATCGATGGCCGGACGCACACGCTCTCTTACTCAGGCTACTACGCACAGGATGGCATCCATGATTTCTACATTAACTGACGCCCGTTCCGGCACGCGCATCCGGGCCGTGCCGATCGGCCGCCGCCAGGGCGGTTTCACGCTGGTCGAGGTCATGATCAGCGCCGGTATTTCCACCATGGTGCTGGCGGCCATCCTGAGTTCATTCCTCATGATGGGCCGCAGCGAGGCCAACCTCACCAATTATTCCACCATGGAGCAGGAGGCCCGCCGTGGTTTGGAGCGGTTCAGCCAGGATGCACGGATGGCCAGCGCCATTGTGTGGACCGACAGCACCAGGGTCACGCTCACCGTTCCCCACATGAGCGACAGCGGCACGGACACTGTCGTTTATTATTGGGAAGGCAACACGACCAGCCCCAACTACCAGTGCTTTCTCCGGAGCGGCCCCGATCCGATCACGAATGTCTCCGGGACCACGGCGTTGATCCGCAATGTGGAATCGTTCCAATTCAACCGCTGGATGATTGGTTCCACCGGCGAGGCCACCAATGACGTCAGCACCAAACAGCTCCAGATCCACCTTACGATACGTCGCACCAGCACGACGGTTGTCGCAGCGACCAATCTGGTGATCTCCGCCCGCTATATTCTCCGCAACAAAGCCTGATTGCTGCACAGGCGCCACCACCATGCATTTTCGACCAACCCTCAAGCGCGGCTCCGTCCTGATCGTGGCCATGCTGCTGGCCGCCATCGTGGCGGTCGCGTTGACGAGTTACCTCCAGACAGCCACCACGGCCCTGCGGCTGTCCCAGCGTTCGTTTCAGGAAAACGACGCCATGAACCTGGTGGAGATCGGCTTGGAGCAGGCGCTGTGGTCGTTCAACCAGACGACGGCCGGCAGCACAACGGCGTGGACCAGCCCTCACACATGGACCCCCAACGGGAATGACGCCACCTGTGCGTTTACGGGTTTCACCTACTCCCAGAACGCAACCGGCGTGGCGAAAGTCTATGTGCGGAATTACAATTCGAACGGGAGTCCCCAGCCGCTGATCGTCGTCAAGGGCATCATCACGCCGGCGCAGGGCCCGCAGGTCATCAAGATGGTACAGGTCAATCTCCAGCGGCGCAGCCTGTTTGGCAACGGGATGGTCGGCCGCAACGGCATCACTTTCAGTGGCAATAACGCGAGTGTCGACAGCTGGAATTCCGATCCCGACAAGGATCCGGCCACCGCCCCCGTCCCCTACAACGCCGCTCCACATCATGCCCTCGGCACGATTGCGGCGTTGAGTGTATCAGCCGACATTAGCGTGAACAACGCCAACATCTATGGCTATGCTTCGGTCGGAGGCGATGTTTCTCAGATCGAGGTTGGACCCCAGGGGCTGGTCGGCCCCTTTGGAGCCCCCAATGGCTATAAGGATCCGACGCGTTGCTCCGGCAACTTCGTCGATAATCTGCCTCCAGTAACGGTTCCGGTGCCGTCCTCCACCAATGTCATCGCGTCGACCATCGGCGCCGGCGATATGCCCCTCTCCCTGCCGCGTCCGGGAGTTGATACGCCAGCCGATGACGGGATCTACTACTACAGCCTTCCCGGCATCAGTACGAGCGGCAACACCACCAATGTGCTGACCATTACCGACAATGTGGTGCTTCTGCCCACGGCCGGCTCCGGCACCACCGCCATCAATTTCGGGGGTCAATCCTCCCTTGTCATCAACTCCGGGGCAAGCCTTCAAATCTATGCCCAAGGTGATGTCAGCATCGCCGGCCAGGGGGTCACCAATGGTGGTACCACGGCCGATACCGCTCAGCAGCCGATCAATTTCCAGATCTGGGGCACCAACACCAGCGCGGGCGGGCAGACGATTTCCATTGTGGGCAACGGCGTGCTCAGCGCAGTGGCGTATGCCCCCAACGCGACGATCCGGGTCAATGGCAATGGCGACGTGTTCGGCGCCTTCGTCGGCAACACCGTCACCCTGACCGGCAACGCCGCCTTTCACTACGACGAGTCGCTTGCCGACTTCGGCGGCAACAATCCCTTCCGCATTACCAAATGGATCGAGCTCCGGACCGACGCCCAGCGTACAATCTACGCGACCGCCCTGTCCTTTGCCGTCAGCCCGTGATAAGGTTTCCCCGGCCCCACCGCCCCGCCTCCATGCTGCGATGAAAATCGCCCCGCAGTCCCCACCCCTCGGACCCGCGGTCCAGCGGCGCAAGTGTGGAGCCTTTACCATCTTTGAGGTGGGCATGGCCGCTGCCGTCCTCGCCCTCGCCATCACGACATCGATTACGACGATGCAGCGGGCGTATGCTTCGCTCGACACGGCGCGCAACCTCTCGCTGGCCGGGCAGATCATGCAAAACGAACTGGAGCAGATGCGCATGTGCGACTGGAGCACGGTGAACGCCTATCCCGCCGGTCCCACCACCCTGACCATTGACTCCAGCTTCACGACCGGCACCAACGTGGCCAGCCGCTTCACCTTGGTTCGCGAGACGTCCCTCGTGCATGCCGGCATGAAGCAGGTGAAGCTGACGGTCTCCTGGCGGAGCTATGATGGGCGCACGCTTTCACGCAGCTATACGACTCGCTATGGACAGAACGGGCTATATGACTTTTTCTACAATTCATCCTAGCCGGACGCGTCGTGGATTCACGCTCGTGGAGGTCATGATTGCGGCCTCCATCGGCACCATCGTGCTGGCGGGGGTGATGAGCGCCTTTCTGATGCTGACCCGCAGTGGGGTGAGCGCGGCCAATTACAGCGAGATGGAGGCGCAGGTTCGCCGGGCGTTGGAGCAATTCTCCCTCGATGTGCGCATGGCGAGTGCGATCACCTGGACCAGCAACAGATCGATCACCCTGACCGTGCCGGACAACTACACCGACACCAACAATCAGGTCACCTATTATTATGACTCGGCTACGATTGGCCCGACCGCCCAATCCTTTTGCCTCAAGACGGTCAATCCCGACACGGGTGCCGTCGTGACCCAGCGGCGGCTCGTGCGCAATGTCTCCACGTTCTTTTTCAGCGGCTTCAACCGGCTCAATGTCGCCACCACCAGCAACATTGAAATCAAGCGCGTGCAAATCACGATGACGGTGTCGACCCGCACCACGGGCATAACCACCGCCGCCACCACCGACAGCATCATGTCGGCCTCCTATATCCTCCGCAACAAACCCACCAGTTGATGACCACCAGCCATCAGCAACGGTCTATTCCCCGCCGGTGCCGCCGCGGGTCGGTGCTCATCGTCGCGCTGCTCATTGCCGGCATCATCGGCATTTCGCTGGCCAGCTACATCCAGCTTTGCACCAACTCGCTCAAGCAGGCGAACCGCTCCTTTTTGGCCAATACGGCCGGCAACCTGGCGGAGATCGGGCTGGAAGAGGCGCTCTATTGTTTCAACCAGCTGGATGATACCACCGTGACGCTCGCTTGGAACGGCTGGAACACGAATGCGGCGACCCACGAGGCGACGAAGACCTTTGCCTTCGACGCGGACTTCCTGGGCCAGAATTCGACGGGGGAAGTCAAGGTTTACGTCAACGGCTACGACGGGACCAACAGTTCACCGGTCGCAGTCGCGCAGGCCACGGTCAACCTGGCTACCGGCGGCGGCCCCCCATTGTCAAAATCGTCGAGATCTCCCTGCGCAAACGGTCGCTGTTCTCCAACGGGTTGGTGGCGAAGGACACGATCACTTGGGTGGGCCATCCGACCGCTGACAGTTGGAACTCCAATCCTTCGCCGGGCAGCATCGTGCCGTACTCCGTCGCGGTGCGGACGGCGAACTGCACCCTCGGAAGCGTCAATGGCACCATCGATCTCGGCAGTGGCGGCAACGTCTATGGCTACAGCAAAACCGGCACCTCCGGCACCACCTCCGGCGGCAGCGTGCACGGAGTCGGCACGACGACCAACGATCCGACCCGGATCTCCAGCGATTTCAGCGCCACCTTCCCTCCGATTGTCGTTCCTGTCCCGGATGTTTCCTACAACGTCATCACCACCGTGCCTGCCGCCTTCCCCGTGGCCGGCCACCTGGCCGCCTCGGACAGCCGTTACTATTACGTGTTTGCCGGCGGCACCGCCATATCGGACTCGGTCGCGATCACGGGCGATGTCACTTTCCTCATGAACAGTCACAGTGGCGTCTCGGCGATGAGTTTCAGCGGCAACAGGGCACTGACGATCAATTCCGGAGCCAGCCTGGTGCTCTATACCAACGGCGACATCGACACCCATGGCAACGCCCTCGTGAACAATAACGTCCAGCCCGCCTCCTGCCTCATCTACGGCACCGACACCAGCGTGGGTGGGCAGAGCATCACAGTCGGGGGCAACGGCGAGTTGAGTGCCGCCATCTACGCCCCCAATGCCTCCCTCACGCTGCAAGGCGGCGGCAACAGCGGCAATCTTTCGGGGGCGTTCATCGGTGCAACAGTCAGAATGACCGGCGGCACCGACTTCCATTACGACGAGGCTTTGGGCAATGTGAACACCGGCAATCCGTTCGGCATCTCCAAATGGCGGGAACTGCAGTCGGCAACCGAACGGGGCCTGTATGCCGATAAACTCAATTTCTGATCAGATCCACGCACTGCTGGAATATCGGGAATCCTTGCGGTTGGAGCTACCCTTAGCGCGCAAGTCCGGTCACAAGCTTCCGCCCCGCCATTTCCCACCCTCACGATTGCGACCGGGCACGGAAGCGGCGCCAGCCGGCCAAAGCGGTGAGGAGTCCGAGGAGGGTCGCACCGGTGTATCGCAGCGTCCCGCCGTCGAGCACGTGATTTCGAGCACCTGTTCGCACGCGTTGCGGAGGTTTCGTCGACTCGAGTGACGCAATTGGGCGGACTTGAAGCTCTGCCGTTAGGTTTTAGATGACCCATGGCTTCCGCCCACCCGGCGGCACGCTTGCTGCGGCACACGCAGTTGTGATTCCGGTAGCGATCCACCACCTCGGTTGGACTGAGGCGGTTCATGCTCGCCTCAACTTTGTTCAACGCTTCCGTAACAGCCTTGCGGGCTGGTTCGGGCACATTCGTAGTGTCCAGCGCAGGAATGTCACCGAGCGAGTGATGCGCTCGTAGGGCAAGAAGCGGTGTCGTCGCCGCCGAATTCCCGATGCTGACGATCAAACAGAACGTGATGAACGGTTCCTGCCCTGACACGACCACGGCGGCGGTCTCGGTTTCTTGGCGGCCAACCGATGCGCCGTTCATCACAGCTCCTTATCGGGTGCCGCATGGGGCCTGCGTCCTCACTGGGGTTCAAACGGATCGTCCCCCAGAAACCGGAGTGAACCATAAGCTGGCAAAACGCGGATTAAGCACCTGGCTGCCAATTTGTGCCAATTTGGGGAAAACCCGGACAAGCGCCGGGTTGATTGAAGAGAAAAAATGGTGGAGGGAACGACGACCTACCGCAAATCAGTCTCAAAGCCCGCGCTCCTCGTAACTCCTTGATAATAAACGCCGAAGTCATCTCACACAACCACTTCCCACAAACCCGACCAGAGAAACGATTTTCTCCCCTGATTTCCCTGCACCGGACGAGGGTGACGGGTTTGCAGTAAAACCGGATACCTGGGGCTTTTCAGCAACAACTTCGAATCCGGTTTTCGGACGCCGGTTCAGTTCCCAAAACGGGAATCGAATTGATCCTGACATCACCCCTTCGGCGGATACGGATCGTTCCCGTGGCTGTCCTTGTTCTGGATCTTCCCGTCCTTGCCGTGGATGTAGAACTCGGTGCCTTGGTTCTGGCTGATCTTGCGCCCGGCATCGACGGCATCCTGCTTCTTGTCGAAGTGGCCGCTGCTGCGGGTCGCGCCGTCTTTCTTGACGTCCCAGCCGCCGTCAGCGTTGGGCACGACATGATGTGATCCTGGTTTCTTTGGCATGTTCGCCTCCTGTTTACTTGGTTTCCGTTGAAATAAGTTGCGCTGCTAGCTCCAAAGCATCCACCGGCCAGAAGCACTCTGGTCGCGGACGGTTGACGCCGGGATGTCCGGTCTTGGGGCGGCAGTTCAGGACCCGGTCAACCCATTGAGCGGGTATGGCGTCCAGGCCGTACACTGCGCCCAATAGCGCCCCACAAATGGCTGCGTTGGTATCGGTGTCGCCACCCCGCATGACCGTATCGACGACGCCCGCTTCAAAGCTCGGGGCATTGAGCAGTTGCCACAGGGTATTTCTGAACGCGATCAACACCCAGCCCTGTTGCTGGACGTAGTCCTCCGGTGGAGCTTCGGCAGCTCCTTGGATAGCGTCCATGAGAGCCGGGTCGACTGCCAGGTCGGCAGCCCACCGCTTGATGTTCTGGTAGAGTTTCTCCGCCTCACAGCCCGAGGCAATGGCGTGGGCAATCGCCATGGTGAAAAGGGTGTTGGCCTGCAGACACACCTGGTTCGGATGTGTCAGAGCTGCGTCCTGTTTGGCCCAGTCGTCCACTGTCTCTAATGGGTGGTTGGCCCCGAAGATGCCCAAGGGGCTGATCCGCATCATGGCTCCGTTGGCCTGGCTGTCGGGGTTTGGAGCCCCCCTAAGACCAGCGGAAATGGTCATGCCGCAGTCAAAGGGATCGGAGTTGAGCCAGAATTGATAGGCCTGAAGCGCGGCATTGGGATCGTAGTCCCCACGCTCTGTCAGCATCCGGGCCAGCAGCAGCGCCATCTCCGAGTCATCGGTCGGCTGACCGGCAATGGTGTTCCATGTGCCTCCATCGGCCAGTTCCCGCACGCCTTCCGGGTAGCTGCGGCGGATCTCCTCCGGCGACTGGAACTCGACCAGGCTGCCGAGGGCGTCTCCGGCAAGCTGGCCAAGGAGGCATCCTTGGGCTCTTGATGTTTTATCTATGCCCATGCAGCGATCTTCTCCTTAATCAGTATTTTCGACTGGATAGTATCAATGAACATGCGACACTGTTCGTTCATGAGCCTGTTAAAATCAAGAGATGTATTGTTAGGGATTTTCAGGAAAAGGACATGAAACGGGATATCTTGCTTCTGCTGGCGAATGACATCTGAAATTAGCCCCTGCGTTTTATCCAGATTGAGTGCAGCCCATCTCTCTTCCGATATCGGGTAAACAAAGCCACACCCCTTTATCGAGGCCCCATTTCCATACTGCCCTATGTATGTGTGCAGTTGGAAAAGGTCTTCTCGCTTGACGCCGAATTGTGGGTCAAAGGCTTTGTACTTCACATCAAAGACGTACAGACCGCCATCACTCTCAAAAACAAGGTCCGGTTCAAGTTTGCGCATGTAGTTGCCGAGAGCACCTGCCGGTATTTCATAGCGTTGCTCGAACTTGCTTAGCAGCCGGACCCCATCTCGTTTGATGAGTTTCCTGATGAAATATTCGAAAAGCATCGATATATCGAAGAAGAAGGCGCTCGAATCATGCTGGGAGTCAAAATCAGAACCTTGCTGGCTGATAACTTGCTTCGACAGATCTATCAGCACGTTATAGTCGCTGTAGAAGGGATTGGTGAAATACGGTGTCCTCAAAATTTCCTGACGGGATCTTTTCACACCCTGATTAGCGGTAAGAAATGCATTGTAGACATTCCTTGTACGCTGGCAAAAAGAGTAGTGCTCAACCGCCTCATAGGCTTTGATGAAAAGTGAGGTCGCAGGGCTGTCGTAGCTGTGTTCACGGTAGGAGCACAGATATTTGCCAGAGGTCTTGTTCCGAAAGTAATCAACTGCATCGATTGTTCCGCGAACGCGGGAAATCCGATCATTCTTTGTAATGTAGGTCTTGGGCAACCCCAGCCGGTAAGCTCTCTTGAATTTGATATTCCAAAGATATGCAAGGAGCCACTCATATCCATCGGCGTGACTTTCACCGCCAATATTTTCCAGTTCAAGAAACCCGTCGGCATCGGCAATAATGTATTGAAGGAAAGCATCCCCAAACCGGGAGCTGATCTTCAGGGAATAATCCCCACGCTTAACAAACCCAATCAGATTGCCTGTGTTGAGATTGAAATTTCTGGCATCCGTACCGTTTACACCGATAAAGCCGCCGTCGGTATTGTGTTCGTAATCTTCATCATTGAAGAGGATTAGGGCATCGGCAATATTGTCATTCAGCGTTTTTTCGACATCACGAGAAACCGAATTCAAAAAATGCCAAATAGCAGACTCGTCGTTATGAGGATAGGTCCATTGGCCTTTTGATTTGGCGCTGAGGGTAATCGATTCACCCAAACGTCTATTGGTCAAGATGCCTTGGTTGACCAAATAAGACTGGTTATCGACCAGAGTCCCGTTCTTTATGATATCGAACAGCCACACGATTTAAACCCCGAATGCCTTTCCGAAAGAACCGATGAGCTCAGCCTCCTTGCCGGTACCGCGTAGGTATTCCTGCAGCAAAGGCCGGATGCAATCATCCCAGACACGCTCTCTTACTTCCGCAACCGTAAGGCTGATGGCATACTTCAAGTTCATCAAATAGGCATGACCGATTTGGTAATCATGGCCCAGCAAAGGTTCCTTGGCTATCTGGGTGTTCAACCGTTCAAGATTGTCCGCCAGAGGGACCCAGGTTTTGCAGAACTGGTTCAGATGGTATCTCAACAGCCCTGTATCCGGCGTTACTTCTTCCCAGCGGAATCTGCGTCGGAGAGCGAAATCAAAGCTTTCCACACTCCGGTCAATGGTATTCATCGTTCCGATCAGATAGATGTTTGTCGGGATGAAGAACAGGTATCCTTGATCGGTCTGAAGCATGCCGGTGCCTTCGTTATTCAGGTTGGCATATTGGGTTTTGACGCTGCCTTTAATGCCTCGATATTCTAGGCAATACATCAGCTCACCAAAAACCCGAGACAACTCAGCCCGGTTCACTTCATCGATTATAAAGAAGAATGGAGGCACAGCATCGGATACCAGCTTGGATGAGTCTGATATTTCGAAGATGTACTGCCAATGATCACCTGATAATTTTTCTCTATGGGGACGAAGCTCATCGATCGTAATTAATTCCCAGTCCCGATCGAGACCAAGACCGCAAACATCAATTTCCCACTGTCCGGCGTTTCGGCAGAATTCCTTAAAAACACCATTTTGCAACGTCAGCTGAGCGGTTCCATTACCATCCAGAACCGGGCGCAAGCCTTCCATGAAGTCTTCATAACTGAAAGAAGGATGAAACTGTACCAGCTCAATCTGGCTTGCATGTGTGAGAGCGCTGTTTGGAGCAAACTCTTCTTTCCAGATATCAAACAGCAGCGAGGTCTGTTGGCGAGCTTGGTATGTTTTCCCTGTTCCGGGAGCACCGTATTTAACGATCTGCTTTTTCAGGCTGAATGGATTGGACAGATTCTCGTAGAGCACCCAAACAAACTGACTCAGATAAAACTCGTCCGTTTTATTGTCCCGAAGCTCATCACTGAACTTATCTTTGATGATCTTCAGCAGGAAAATGTTTTTTGAATACCAATCTTGATCCTCTTCGGTCGGATATGCCGGGATAATTCCTTCACGAATAAGCCAGCTAAAGACCTGATTAAACTTACCGGAATCAACGGTAGTGGAAACTTCGAGCGTGCAGGCTGCCGCCACACGATTGACAAGAACCGGATTGTTGGACTTGCCTTGGGCAGACCACGCATCGTCAAATTTCCGGAAGTTCTCTTTGTTGGGAGTCAGGATGAATTGTTCCAGCGCGGATATGAAATCCTTGTTTTTGACGAAAGCCTGAAAGTTTTCGTTGCTTAAAACAGACTGGCCGCGAGAAGCGATCCCGTTACTTTTTTCATAGAGGAGCTGCTTCAGGAAAGCCTCATCAGTTTGAGACAGGCCTTCTCCCGATTTGATGCGCTCACGGATTTGCCCGACCTGACCGTAAAACTCACGATAGGCATCATGCCAACCTTTGACTTCGTGTTTCCTGTTTTCAATCAGGTATTTGTAAAGGTTTTTCAGTCTACTTTTCATTTCAGCCCCTTGTTTTCAATTTCGTTCTCTTTTTCAGCAATCGTAAACTCCTCATCGATCTCGAAAAGATCCGGTGTGGAGCGATGGACGCCGATGCCGTGTTCCATCAACAGCATCACGAGTTGTTCACCGTTCATCAGGGCGATTGGAGTCTTGTCGGGCTGAGCCGCTTCCTTGATGGCTCCGGCACTGAAGTCGCTGGTGGTTATAATCAGCCCTTGCTCGTGTGCTCCGAGGCTGCCGCGCACCTGCTGAACCACCGGGGCCAGGATGTTGTTTTTGAGCTTCCACTTCTTGACCTGGACGGCCATCTTGATGCGGACTACGTCACCGACCACCAGGGTGCCCCGGACATCGATGCCGCCGTCGCCGCTGAGTTTGGTTACCTCGACCATCTCGAAGCCCATCTCCGCCAGCAACTGCGAGATGAGTTCCTCGAACTCGCCGGGCTTCATGGCCAGCAGGCGCTCACGCAGCGCTTTTCGAACCTGGTGGTTGTGCTGCTCGATTTGGAATGCGAGACCGCGTCCCATCCATTGGCTCAGACCGATATAACCACGGCCGTGCTGAACGAAGCGGGGCCGCTCACCGCGTTTCTGCTGACGCTTGATCTCGGTGATCACCTGGGCGTACATGGATGCTTCCGGCGTTTTTCCGCTTGTCACCAACCATCCTTTTTCCAATGCCTTCCCGGTGATTTCCTTGTAGTGCATCGGCTTCTTGCCACCGAACTCCTCAAGCACTTTCTGAGCACAATCGATGAAGGAAAAGCCCGCAATTACAGATGGCGGCGGTGCTTCCTTGGTGGGCGCTGGTGTTGATCCGCTGTTGGTTGCTTCCATGGAGGAATCCCGAAGAGCAAAGGTCTGAGGAGAGACCTTCACGAAGGGCGAAGCCTCGCCTTTCTTCTTGATGTCCGAATACAGCCGAGCGCTTATGGTCGCCTCGGGAGTCTTCCCTGACGACTTCCAGAGACCGCCACTGATCACCTTCTCGGTAATCACCCCCACGTGCAGTGGTTGGTGAGCAGACTTGAGAACATCCTCTATGGCCTTTAGCAGATCCATTGCGCCTCCTACCGGCCCACAGCGGTTTTAGTGCTGCCACCATGCTGCGTGATGCGAGGACGGCACTTAATCTTCACCGCGCCCCGGGTGAAGGAGTCGTCCGAGGCCTTGCTTGACCATACGTAGGCTTCTCCAGTTCCAAGGCGACTCATCTTGTCAGAGGTCAGCTCGCCAAGAGCGGCATTCGCCTTCTGGATGTGTTTCAGCCAGGCGGGCGAGTTAAATTTATGCATGATGATCTGTGTTGATAGCTCGATCAGAGAAACAGGGACGGATGGCGGGTCCTGAGAGGCCACCATGATGCTGGTCCCTTTGTGTCGCATCTCACGGACGACCTCTACCAGGCCGGAAACCAAGTCATCGTTCTCGATGTACTTGTGGGCTTCATCGAAAACCACTAGCTTGTTGAATGCGCTTCCCTGGTAGGTTGCTTCCGAGAAAATCTGCAGCATTACCACGAACAGGCCGAGGGCCTCGTCCTTTTCGATGTATTCATCTCGCAGATCCACGATGATCAAACGGCCTGGACGAATCAGATCCTGGAGCCGCTGGTTATCATCAATGTATTCACTGGCAAACAGCAGACGCGTTTGTGCCAGCTCTTTCAGATGATCGGACAGACCAGAGTTATCAATACCTGCTCGCAGAGCATCCAAGGTCAGGTTATCCCGCAGTCCCCTCATAATGAGATTGATTTGCCGCAAATACATGCTCTGACTGCCAATCGCTCCCATCAGGAATCTCCAGTGCGCCGCCTTGAGTTCGGAGGCAGAAAAAGCTATCGGCTTAACCTCGATATCCGGGTACTCGGCCCGGCGGTCATCCACCTTGTTTGCCGGGGTAAGAATCAGGACATCCTTCAGGGCTTCCGGGTTGGCCTTGTAACGCTCACGAAGGATGCGGATTTCTTCATCCACCGAGTTGGCATTGATCATCGAGGTAAACTCCGGCGCATAATCCTGCGTCGGGCTGTAATGGAAAATGACCGTGGCGAGCGGGCTTGGCAGCACATTGATGTGTTGGAGCGGCATGGAGGCCATCTCAATGACTGTTCCAAGGGTGTAGCTCTTGCCGCCGCCTTGAACCCCAAAGAGACTGATCGTGTGGGTGTGATTGAGGTCCAGCGCTATTTTCCTGCTGGAAACCTCTCCGAGCAATCCGTACTGGGGTGAGTCACCATTAACGCCCAGCATGATGTCATAGCTGACCTCGGCTTGAGGCGCAGGATCGGGTGTCGGATGCTCTGGCGCTTCAAGCTCGGGTTGAAAAGGTGCTTCCGGTTCAACAGCAACGGCGGCGGGCTGTTCGTCTTCTTTTTCTCCTTCAGGTGCAATGGTGGAAGGTCGATGTGCTTGCTCGACAGGTTCCGCTTGTTCTTCCTTTCCCTCTTGGGCAGGTGCAGGTGTTTCCTCTGCGGCAGGTTGTGTTGGCTGGGTGATTGGTTCCGCCGGCTCTTCGTCCCAGAGCTCATCCACCGTCCAGGAGGTTGACCGGGCTCTCTTGGGTGCGATGAAAGCGGCTGTCTCGAGCTTCGGCACGTTCGGTATAAACTGCTCGCTTAGGAGGTGCGCGGTCGGTTCTTCCTCAGTCTCGACGGAAACAGGCTTGCGGCAGTTCTCCAGCAAGGCGTGAATGAGATCCTTGCCTATGCGGTGAAATTCAATGCCCACCTCGTTGTCCGGGGTTTCGGTTCCGGTCTTATCGAAGTCGAAGATCAGGGCGCAGCGCCTGAACTGAAGCGAGTAGCCCTGTTCGATGGATTCAAGTAGCCCTCGCGCTTCCTGCGCGGCAGTCACATCAAAGATCCCGTAACGCAGTGAGCGTTCCAGATAGAACCGGAGGATCTGAGCCAACTCCCGGCTCTTGAGTAACCTATCCGGCCGGTCCGGCTTTTTCAGAGCCGGGTCAAAGTGGCGCTGGAGGATGCGCTCACTCTGATTGATCTGGGCGGAAATCCGCTCCTTCAGTTGGTTAAAGGCCGCAAAGTCGCCGACCTGCGAATAACACTTCACCTCGACCAGGTTACAAGTGATCGTCCTGGTGTTCAAATCTAAGTCGAACAAACCTAGATCGGTGCGTTGCAGGCTGATGGCATCGTTGACATCATCTGATTCACCGCTTGAGCGGTAGAGGTCCGTGTGTGCGTCCAACGGCACAATGACCTGATTACTCAATGCGCCCTGATATTCGAGATAGAGCCGCGCCAAGGCCAGGCCAAGAGCCTCCGCCTGTTGCGTGCGTGAGGAAATCAGTTTCATGGCAAGCTGGCCGGAAAGGGACCGCAGATTTGCCAGAATCTGAACCGATTGCTCGCCGTCGGCGGACAAGCCATGCTCACGCAGCACCGGCTTCAGCATGGCCTCCAGCTCATCGCTCGAGCGCGAGGAGATGATCAGGTTGTGTGTCGCCTGGGAGCTGGCTCCCGGCACATAGTCAATCAAATAGTCCGGTCTATTCTTCCGGCCGCCATGGTCGAAAAACTCAATCCCCATATTTCGGTCGATGGTGAAGACCCAATCGCTGATCTGGTGAACCTCGTAGATCAGTTCTCGCTCTGCCACATCGAGGCCAAGGGTCACGACGGGTACGGCTTTGAAACTGGCACCTGAAGCAGCAACCGCTGATGTCGCAAAACAGAGGTGACGGCTCAGGGACGACAGCAAATCGAAGCACGCAGCGTGGTTGTCCGCACCGAGGGAGCGGCCGACAATCGGCCGCTTATTCCAGAAGGTACCCGAATCGTCATCAACGAATTCGGTGCCGAAGTCCTGTATCAACCCATGCAGCGGAGTCACTCCCATCGGTTTCTCTGCAATGGAAAGCTCCTCAGCGGGAAACACATCCAGAAGAACGCTGATGTGCGCCAGAAACTCCTTGGAATTTGCATGGAATTCATTCAGCGCGTGCTTAGCCAAGTTCAGCTTGGAGAACAGATGGCTGCCAGTTGAAGTCGCAAAAGCGTCGGCGGCCTCGTTTACCGTAGCTCCGGGACGGACCATGGATTCAAGCGCCTCACCCAAAACAGGCGAGTCGGGATCGGAGGTAAAGAGCCGGATGTCATAGCGCAAATCGGCATGCTCACGCTTCTGCTGGAGCGATATCAGGGCCTCCGCTATCACCGAACCAGCCCCGGGGTTGAAGATGTTCAGAGAAAGCTCTCGCACATACGGATGCTGAGAGAGATAGCGCTCGATCTTGTCCGCAATGACCTTTCCGGAAATATCGGTTCCCGCCGCAGAGGGCTCGGCCAAGCCGAGGGCCGAACAGATCTCCGCCATCAGGCCACGGGAATTCTCCTCGGTGGTCGGGGCGTAGAGCGCCCAAAACGCATTCAGGTTGTCCACCGGAGTGAAGATGCGGCCATCCTCGACGGGAATACCGACCGGATAGGCAGAGGGCACAAGGCCATCCAGCAGCGCGGAACGGACGTGAGGAATGTGATCCTTCCCGCCGGACTTGATCTTCTCGATCCAATCCTTGCCCAGAGTGACCCAACTGCTCAGCCACAAAGCACGGAGCGGATGGGTTGGGGAGACCAAAACAGCCTCCCGATGCCTTCCACGGAAGTCGGTCAAGATGACATGAATGGAATCAACGGCCAGTATGTTTCTAAGCGCTTGCAGGTGTTGCTGACGCTCAGCACCGGAAGTCGTTTCGGCCTGACGGGTGAGGTTCCTGACCAGGTCAAGGTAGCTTTCAGCATACGCAAGGCATTCCTTTTCCGTGTCTCGGAACGAGAGTCCCTGCATGATCAGCTCGGCAGTGTCTTTGCGCACTGCTGCAAAAAACTCTTCGCGGGTGGCCAGGAAGGAAGCCATCGCGGCAGAAGATGGCAGCGTGAGCCCGACCTCGGAAGGCGGCTCGGCGGTATCCAGATTTATCTGCATTCGCCAGCCCGACGGGTGCTTGGGCTCTGCTAAGATACGCTGCTCGATGGTTTTGAGCATACGCGAAAGCGGGATCTGAACAGCGCCCTCACGACCGAATTTTGCGTACAAGGTTTCCTGACGGGAGGTCTTCTTGGAACGAACACCCTCGGCCCAGGCGACACTACTGATGGCGATATCATCGGGATCGCGTTCATCGCCCAGGGCAGTCAGTTGCAGCCGGAAACGTGCATGCTCCAGGCTCTGCTCAATGGGTATGGCACGTTGCGGCGGTTCTTCCTCGATGTTGCCACCGGGCAGGACGTAGAAAGGTTCGCTCTCGTAAGAGCGTTTAGCGCCCTCGGAGGCGGAATCCGCTTCCAACGGAATCGGGTCGCCATCGGCCGTCCAAGGCATTACACGGATGAAATGCCATCCTTCCTCGAATTCGATTTTATTAAGCTTGGCCAGGTTGGTCGTGCATTGCAGGCGATTCGGCGTCCAGGCTTTGACCTTTTTGGATTTTCCTACCGGGCCGTCATTCTGCGAAATGATCTGAACCGTAAAATGGTCAAGCCCGCTGACCTTACCGGGGTGAGGGTTAACTTCGAACACCACATTCATTTTACGGCGGTCGTTCGGGACCAGAACCTGTTGCCCGATGAGGCCGGAGAGTTGGTCGTCGGTCTCATCCTCCTGAACGACCGGCAAGTCGGTCTCCAGCACCGTCAGAAGAATCTTGTCCAGCGAAAGTTCTTCCTGGAACGTCCATTTGTCAAAAGAAATACTCCACCAGTTCTTGTCGGTCGCGATGAGCGGCGTCCAGGATTCGGGCTCCTGGACATCGTATTTTTCAAAGTAGGTGAACAGGCGCGACTCCAATGCCTTGTCGCTGAGTCCGAGATCGGCGATACGACCACGAACCGACTTGTGAGAGGTCATCAGACTGCGGACACTGCCGAGATTACGGCGAATCTTGCCATTGACCATGCCGGGATCGGTAAAGAGCTTGAAGTCCGGAATCAACGTCAATTCATACAGGCTGGCCCCGAGGGTTTCTCCATCAATCCCGTTTTCGAGCGCGGTGAGTAGATACCGCACGCGGGAAACATCGTCGGCAAAAAGCCATTCCTCCTCGGTGAGGATGCCCAAAAGATCGCGCACATGGCCGACCAGCGTTGCCGGGAGCCGGTCAAGCAGCGAGTCGATAAGGTCCTCGTAGATACCAGTGAAAGCCAGCTCCTCGAAGGTCGCCGCGCCAAAAGAGTCCTCGGCGCTGGTGCGGAGCGAGGTCGGGATGAAGACCAGCAAAGGCTGGCGCAGCTCGCCGTTGGCGTCAGGATTACGAAGCTCCACCAGTTTGGTGGAAGTGACTCGGAAGGGTTGGCCCTCCTGGTCATGGCTGCCGAGGATAAAAATGTTTCCGTCGGGCCGGGTACGGCGCAGTTCCTTGCAGACCGACTCCATGACATCGTCATCAAGATCGGTGACTCGCATGCAGTGGCCTGGGCCACGGTCACCCAGGATCACTTCGATACGAGGACACAGCAGACCAGCGACCGTCGCGTTCAATTTATCCTGGGAAAGCTTGGTGAAGGCGTTACTCATGCGTGCCTCCCGTTCTTATCAGTTCCGTCATTTTTCTCAATTGCATAGCGGGGCGATACCTTCTGGGTCACGTAGGCATCCGACAGATCCTCGTAGAACCCGATTTCACGCAGGCGGCGCTTGAAGGCTTCGAGGTTGAGGCGCAGGGCGCGTCTGTCGAGGATGCTGCTGTTGACCTGGGCTCCTTCCGGCAGCCGGTCGATGTGAAGGCCGTAGCGGTTTCTCAAAAAGGCCAGCAATTCCTCGATGCGAACCTCTCGGGTCACGAAACGCCCGCCATCCTGGGTGAGCACAGCCACCTGAAGGAACACTTCGAGCAACTTGCTCCCCAGTACAAATCGCCGAGGACTTCCCTTGGTCCGGGATTGGGCCAGCAAGCCATTCTCTTTGTTCTTCAGCAGCAGAGAGTCCAGGCACTCAGTGATGTATTGGCGGTGATACTTGCCGCGATACGCCATCAGGATTTCGATGAAGGATTCGAACTCGCCAAGGCCCATGCCCGTGACTTCACGGATCTCCGGATCGACGTCCTCGTTCCCCGATGTCGATTCCTCGATCAGGCTCGCCAGGCGGAATTTGAAGTAGGCTTGGCGCTCGGTGTCGTGCTCGGGCTTCAGCAGGGATACCAGATCGCCAACGGTGAACACGCCGCCTCCAGGGGTAGCCAGCTTGCCCGTTTTTTTGCTCAGGTATTCCGCCATCTCATCGAGCTTCTTGACGACGAAATTGGCCTGCACAAAGGCCGGTATCTGACGATAGAGCCGGTCAGTGGACTTGCGAGCCAACTCGGCCATATGCGGATTGTTGACGTCGCCCATGTCCACGACCAGTGCCACGCGGTAAGGACAGCCTTCCAGCGCATTGTCGAGGCCGGGGTTGATCGGACATTCCTTGGTGGTGCAGAGATCGTTTCCAGAGCGCTGTTTCACCAGCTTGGGCAGTATCTGCAGCATCTTGAGATGGTAGAGGGCCAGATGGAATGCCACCAGGGTTTTGAGGTAATCCACCAGCACCGAACGCGGGATATAGGGCTCATAGGCCAGTAGCCGCAGAATGTCGTCGGCCATAATATCGGCCTGGCCGATACACAGCGGCTGGAAGCGCGATGGCTCCTTGGAGTCCTTCATGTCCTGGGTAACCTGATGATCCAGACGCAGGATGGCCTGCGTTTCCACATCCACGGATGCGTTGGGATCGTAGCGGTCCGTCACCAGGTCGATTCCCGGGAAGAAGAAGCGCTTCAAGGCATCTCGCGCTGCTTGGCCCTTGCCTTTGCGGGCATAGAAAAGCATCCAGTAGATCTGCTCGGCCGCGCCGTAATCACGGGTATGCTTGGCGTTGCGGAACTTATAGGTGTTGCCATGCAGCGGCCTCGGGGCGGCCACGGCCTGATTGGCTTTGCCCCGATTAACGACATCCATCAGATCGGTCTCGATCCAGCGGTGTACCACCTGTGGAAAGCGATCAAAGCCCGCAAACCATTCAGGATGCTCAAGGAAGTCCTCCATGAACTCTTCAACGGTCAGGTCGCCGCCACGGGGCGGGCGTCGGCTGGCATAGCCATCGTATTTCAGCCGAGGAAAGAGCATGGTCAGCACACGATCCATCTCAATGTGCTTGAAATCAACGTAGGTGGTCTTGGGAGTGCGGAACTCCTTGTCTCTGCCTTTGATGCTCATGCTTCAGCCCTCCTGCTTACCTTTCCCAGATGCAGGATGCCTTTGTCGTCGCGCCGGATCTGGAAGAATTCGAAGCCGCTTTCAGTGAGGAGCACCTCCTGATAGGGAGCGGCGGATAGGACGTTCTTGAACACCGCCAGACTCAGGTAGAAACCTTCCTGCTCCTCGATGCTGGGACGGTAGCCGTTGTTGAGCCGCATCAGCATTTCATAGATGTCGAGATTGATGCGCAGGCTGGCCTTGTGCCCGTCGCCGGAGTCGTAAAGCAGCACCAGCGCCTGAGACAGGCACTCGAGGAAAGGATGAGCTGCCGTTTCCTGCTCGGTGCGCAGCGTAAAATGGTCGCCGTCAAAGAGGCGGTAACTGCGGATGGTGCCTTTATCCACCTGGCGAACACGCAGCGCCAACTGGTTGCCCAGCCGCGCCGGATCGCTCAAACCTTCGCCCCTGTTGATGGCTCGGAGAATGGCGGTAACCTCATCGGCGCTTTTCGCGCCTGGCTGTTCTATGGCATCCAGGAAGGGATCGATGCTTCCATAAGGCAGCATCTCCTTCCAACCGATGTCGCGTCGCTCAAAGAAATGGCGGCGGCGCATGTGTGAGAGGTAATTCCGGTGCTTGGCGATTAATCGAGTACGGTTCTTCGACGAGTAATCGCGAGGCAGATTGCGGAACAGCGTCTCCACCAGCTCATTGTCATACCCGGCCCGCTCCGCGAACGAGAAGCGGCTCATAGCCTTGGTTTTGGGATTAAGGAAGCCAAGCTCGCGGTCCAGATCGGGGTTGCTGACTTCGGCAACATCGATCTCGCGCAGCAAGGCAATCAGCCGGTCATTGGAGCCTTCAGTCCCGCCAAGCCACGAGTTGAAATAGAAACCGTCAAGGATGCGATTCTGGTTTTCTTCACCACCATTCTGGTAAAGCTGGTGAATGCCGTCGCAGTCCTGGGTGCCCACCAGCATGAAGGCAAGCGCAGAACGGAGGTCGCGCATGGTGATGTGTAGGCGGCCGCGAAGGTGGGTAATGGCATAAAGCATCTTCAGACGCTCGATGACCTTGGGACCGGCAACCGGGTCCTGGAAGGTCCGGGCGTTGTGATAGGCGTAGCATTTGCCCTTAAGGTCGCACTTCTCGCAGGCCTGCCAGTATTCGCGTTGAGTCATGCGGGCGACCAAGCGCTCCAGAATCGAAGGCTGACCTTCCTCGGGGGTGGCGACCACCGAGCGCAGGTTGAGGTTGATGACCGCGATACCACCTTCCGAAGCGGCTCCGGCCAACCCCTGTTGGATCTGCTTGGCGAGCAGCGGGAACTCCTCTTCATGTTCCAGGAAGAAATCGACCAGCCGCCCCTCGTTGATCGCGATCAAACGGGTCTGATTCTCGGGCTGGCCGGAGGCGTCCTTACCCGCAAAGGGAGCAAAGAACTTCTGCAGTACGGCATCGTTGCGCTCGTCGCCTTCATCCTGACTGCCGTCGTAGTTACTCTGGTAGGTATGCCCCTTGAGCTGGAACACAGCCCCATTCGCTCCGCGCTGCATCTGTGCGCCCTTGCTCTCGGCAAAGTCCTCGAACTGCTGAATGAAGGCCGTCTTACCGTCACCGGCATTACCGCTGATGATGACCAGGCGGAACTCGCCCTTGAGCAGCGCGGGCTTGAGTTTCTCGTCCAGATAGGTCGGCACATAGGTGGCCTTGCCAATTTCGTCGAGACCACGGGTACCCGCGTTGGATACCTGGCTCTGGCTGTAGAGGGTCAGCAGGTGGGTGACAAAGGGGTTGGTGTTGGGCTTGGTCGGCTCGAAGCCCAGCTTGGACACTACCTTGGGTCCGGCACCAATCTCGCCGGTCGTCAGCACAGAGCGCAGGCCCTTGACCTCGGCCATGGCGGTCAAGAACTCCTGTACTGAGGCGAAGCGATCCTTGCGCTCCGGCGCAATCATCTTCACCAGCACATTGACCAGCGACGAGCTGAGGTCGGCGCAGCCTTTGAACTGCTTGGGGTCCTTGGGCTGAGTCTTGATCGGCGGCGTGGGGTCGTCGAAAGGATACTTGCCGGTCAGGCACTCGTAGAAGGAGATGCCCAGGGCATAGAGGTCACGGTCCATCCGATCCGAAGCATCCGGCTCGGAAGAGTAATCGTAATCCGGCGGCAGGTAGCGACGCGTGCCGCCACCGCCTTGAACCTCATCGTTCTCGGAGACCGCGACATTGAAATCGATGATGCGGACACCCTTATCGGTCCACAGCAGGTTGGAGGGCTTGACGTCCTGATGGTAAACGCCGTGCTTGTGAAGATGGGCCAGCCCATCGGCGGCCTCGCGCACAATGCGCACGGCATCATCCAGCGACAGCGCCTCGGCATCGATCAGATCGGAGACATCCAGACCCTCCACATACTCAAAGACGATGTACGGCGTCTGCTTGGCATCGGCCATGCGATCCGCCCAGATCACCTTCACCACATGCGGATGGTCGGGCAGATTGGTCAGGGTCTTGTATTCGCGACGCAACCGCTCATACACGCTGCGGCGGTCCTTGGTCACCAGCTTGATGACCCGCACCACATCACCCAGGGAATCGAACACCTTGTAGGCCACGCCGAAGCCGCCGCTGCCCAGCTTCTTCTGAATGCGGAAGCGGTCCGCCAGGATAAAATCCTGCGGCAGGTTCATCAGGTCATCCGGGAGCTGAGGCTGGGCCACGGCCTTGTCGCTCACATCCGGGGCGGAGTCGTTCTTGGCTTCGGGCAGAATCAGGTCATCCAGGGCCTTGCGGGCAATGGCCGCGCTGGTGTGCCGTTCCTCGGGGTCGAACTCGCAGAACTTCTGCAGCCACTCGTCGATCCCCTTGGGCAGGTCGGGCTTGTGTTCCGAGGGCTTCATCGGGAACCGGCCGTCGGCTTCCATCATCTGGTCGACGCTTTCAAAGGGCAGCTCACCGGTCAGCAGCTCGTAAAAGATCAGCCCGGCTGCGTAGAGGTCGGAGGCAATGCTGGCCTGGGTCGGGTCTTTGAAGCACTCCGGAGCCTGGTAGGCGGCTTCTAGATCATCCACCACCTGATCGGCGATGGTGGAGGTGCGGTTCTTGCCCACCCGGGCGAAATCAAAACCCGTCACCCGGGCCTGGCCGCCCTTGGTCACCAGAATGGCGTCCGGGGTGAGATTACGGTGGATCACCTCGTGCCGGTGCGCATGATCCAGGGCCGACAGCACGTCGCGCATCACCTGGAGCTTCTGGTCAAAGGTCAGAGCCAGGGAGACCTTGTTGATATGCAGACGCAGGGCCTGGCCGGGCAGGTCCTCAGTGACCAGCACCACCTTATCTTCATCGTCTGAGACGAACAGATCCTTCACCGCCAGCACGTTGGCGTGGGTCGGCATGTGCGCAACGGCGCGATAGGCGTTGCTGATCTTTTTGAATTCCTCCTTGCGGGCGGCTTCGTCCTGGTAAGGGTCGGCTTGGTACACACGCAGGCGTGCCCAGCCGCCGCTCTTGCCCAACAGGTTGTGTTTGGCGCGGTATTCAGTGTAGCGGTCGGTACCGCCCAGCTTCTCTTCCACCTGCCAGTCGCGGAACACCAGCGCCGCGCTCTTGGGCTTGGCCTTACCGGTGATCGCCTTGGCGATCTGGGAGTGGAAGCGGGTGATGTTGTCCAGCCGGTTATCGGGAATGCGGCTCCCATCGCGGAAGTATTTCAGGCAGTGCTTGTAATCGGTCACGTCCGGACTGTCGATGCCCGCCTGGTCGAACACGGCGGCGTCATCGGCGGTGAGCAGCACGGCGGCATGCACATGGGCCTTGCGCAGCTCGATCAGGCCGGTGTTGCTCTCGCGGATGATGGTGGCCATGGTCTTGGCGTGGCTGCGCAGCTTGGCCAGCGGCGAGAAGAACGGCTGCCGCCCCTCGGGATACCACTTGGAGCCATACACATCGATGTTGCCCCGCGTCCCTTTGACATCCACCAGGTACACCGCGTGAGGCGCAAGGATGGCGATGTCGATTTCGAACACCTCCTCACCCTGGCGCATCTCGAAGTTGTGGAAGATCAGCCAGCCATCGGGCAGATGATCCCGAAGGAAACCGATGGCCTGGCGTTCAGATTCGTTCGCGGGTTGCCCGATGGGTATGACCTTCGCCATTAGCGACCTCCCTCCTCAATGGCACGTTCGACGAGGGTGCGAGCCTGGTCTTCGCAGTCAATGGCTTCGTCGTATTTTCGATACGCATCGACAACAAGCTCGTTAACTCGGTTCGCTGTTTCCTGATCGACCAGAGGAACCGGCATCCATTTAACCATTTCAGGGTGGTATTCTTGCTGGATACTGCCAATGGAATACCCACGTAGCATTCTGAAAGCCATTTCCGATCTCAAAAACGCAAATAGGCACCCAGGCAGAATTTTGTCTTGCTCAGGTATCACCCTCAAGAAATCTTGAGAGTAAGCATATTGGGTCCGCTTCCCAGCGATAAATTGACATCTGGCAAAAGAATTACTGTCGTCCAACCCACCTCGGGCGGCAATCATTGTTGAACCTTCTGGCAGAAAAATCAGCTCATCCTTTGGTAAATATTTCTTAGAAAGCCAGCGACCGTCAGGCCTTAGGTTGAAGCACTCTCTTTGACCTAAGAGTTCTACTCCAATCTCTGGGTCGGGAATTGAATCTATGCGTTTGAAACGGGGTCCTGTCCTAAGTGTGCCAGGGCGAGTTAAGTCCGAAATATATGACCACGATCTAGCGGTTTTTACATATTCCTCTAGTTCTTTATTTAATGGGATAAAGTTAATTGCCCTGAGGCTGTTGGCATTGGTTAGCGAAGCAGAAAAACCAGATTTTTTAGATTTTTCATGCCAATCGACTGCAGATATATCTTCAAGCCCAGCAGCGGAAAAATAGTCTTTAGTAGCTTTGTTAATCTGTGTAATTGCGAGATACCTAAGATCAGCTGCTCTCTGAATCAGATCATGTGCTTGTTCCTCTGTGTCTCCAATTCTCGGAACGGGAAGTTCAGCGATGTGATTTGGCTCGAGATGCGTAATGATTGACCCGTAGGTCCCAGATGTTACAAGTGGGATACCGAACTTTGTGCTCAAGTAAGCATAAATATATCCTGGATGAACTTGGCTTTCATCAGGAATTACACGAAGCACATCCTCTGTACACGCTAATCCATGCATGTCCTCACGAGCGTAGGCCATTCGTCCAATCGAACCTGACCTCGTGATAAGCGTCCAATTTTTTTCAATCAATAAGTTTCGATTTTGACTCCCTACCGATTTAGCGATCAAGCTCACATTATTGACATCAAACTGTAAAATGTCGGCGCTAGAGAGGAACTTGTATCCGTGATCTGGATGGTCAACCCAGATTCTTGCTATTCTTCCAGCATTGATTATTCCTGAGATACCACCACGAGTCAGCGACTGTAGTTCATTCTTCTTAAACGGCAATTTTTCAAGGAGAATTCGGGTTTCTATTGCACCAGACATATACGGACCACAATCCAACCTCCTCCCCTCATGGAGAATCCAGCTGACAGGAACCGTTTTAACCTGAAACTTTCTGCTCATAACGTCACCTCGCCGGTTGCGCGGAATTCCTTGTATTTCTCTGCCACCAGCGGCAGCTCGTCATGAATGCGGCGGTTACGGCGCGTGGTCCGGCGGATTTCCACTTCGCCACCTTCACGAACCCGCTCGATCACTTCCTCATCGAAAACCAGTTCCTCGCCATCAGGGGCTCGCTGGAACAGGAGATTGCCCCGAGCATCAACACCGGCCCGATCCACCACGGCCATGAAGACCTTGTATTCGGGATGCTCGGTGTTGATCAGCTCCTCCTGGCTGCGGCGGCGTAGCACCAGCAGGCTGGGTAAGGCAGGCGTCAGGCCATACTCCTTGACGGTGACCTTGAAAGGTTCCACCGGCAGGTCAACCGAGGCCATGACCTCGCAATGGCGCAGAATCCACCAGCGCACGTACTCATCGCCGGGATTGCCCAGCAAGCCGTCGGGTAGCAGGATGCCCACGCGGCCGGTGCCGGGCTTCACCCACTGCAGGGCACGTTCGATGAACAGAACCTCGGGCGGGACGCCTCCGGTGCTCAGATTGCCGGTGTTGCGGAAACCACCTTCTTCGTCGCGCTCCCAGTTGTTGCCCAGGTCATAGCGCTCCAGGATGGAGGTGTCGCTCACCGTGTCTTGGGTCGAGAACCAGGGGTTGAGCAGAACCATATCCATGCTGCCCAGCGGCATAGCCGGGCGGGCGGCTTCGATGCCATCCAGATCGCCGTCCGGGAAGGTGCGGGCATCAATGCGGAACACGCGGCCGGGATTACCGGTGGTGAACAGCAGGTTCATGCGGCTGGCAACGGCCAGGAAGGGATCGATGTCACAGCCCAGGGCGTTGCTGGCTGCCCAGGCGGCGGTTTCGTTTTGCGCCTGGCGGATCTGTTCGTTGGTGGCCTCTTCAGGCGTGGTGCCCATGGCCGCCAGTTTCTTCTTGAAGATGTGCGCGGCGGTCATGGCGAGGAAAGTGCCGGTGCCGCTGGAGCAATCCATGATGCGCTCGCCGGGTTGCGGGTCGAGCATCTCCACCGCCATTTCGGCCACGTTGAGCGGCGTGGGGTAGCGGCCCTCGCGGCCGTCCATCACGCTGCGGGCGACCGCACGGAAGGCCCCGGTGCGGAAACGGGGCTGGGTTTCGCTTAAGTTATAACGGGCCAGCTCCATGACCACGCGGGCGGTCTCGTGGGGTTCCAGCGTCAGCTCCCAGCCACGGGTCAGCAGGTTCGGTTGCCAGGCCTTGGCAGCGGCAATGGATTCGTTGATGCGCTGGGCAATGGCCTGTTGGCCCGCCTCGGTGAAAGGCTCGTCGCCCTTGATCCAGAATCTGCGCTCGCCGGTGGGCAGGGTCTCGTCGTGGATCTTGGCCAGCATCAGCACGGCCAACTGTTTGAAAGAATCCTTGTGATCGAGCCCCAGGTTGCGGTTCAGATACTGGCGGCAGCGCAGCAGAGCGTCTTCCAGGTCTTCCGCTTCGGCGCTGACCTGAATGACACCGCCGGTGCGGTCGAGATCGGTGGTCCGTTCGCCCGGAACCGGCCAGACACCCAGCGGCTTGGCGCGGACCTCGAAGCGGGTGCGCTCGACTTGGAACAGGAACTCTTCCTGGCCGTTGGTCCACATGCCCAGCGTCGCGCCGGGGATCAGTTCCAGTAGCTCCTTGAGCTCGCGCAGGTCGGCATCGGCCTCGGTAATGGAGCGGAGCTTGTCGCGCTTCTTCTGAGTCTTGCAGACGATGATCCGCTGCAGGTTGTCGTTGGTATGCTCGGCATCGGGACGGAAAATCGCGACGTCGATGCGCTTGCGCCCCTGGCCGGGGATCTGGGGGTTGTAGTTGACCTCCAGGTCGTTCCGATCAAAGCCGTAGCTCTCGATGAGCTGGCGCAGAACCTTCTGCACCAGCAGCTTCTTGGCCGAGGCGCTTTCCTTGTTGCCGGTCAGGATGTCGATGAAAAAGTTATCCGGGCCGCTCTCTTCGGCAGCATCCTGCGGGGCTTCAATGATGTCGTCTTGATCGCTCATCCGTTCTGCTCCTTGAGAAATTCGCGGTACTTCTCAGCGATGACCGGCAGATCGTTGTCCTCGATCTTTTCACTGCGGGTCAGGGTCCGTTCCACGAAGCGCCCGCCGATGCGGATGCGCTCGATATGTTTCTTGGGCTCGACAATCTCTTCGCCGTCCGGGGTGCGCTTGTAGAGCTTGTTGCCACGGCGGTCGAAGCCAACCTTGTCGGCCACGGCCATAAAGACCGGATATTCATCAATGCCGCCCAGAGCCTCGGCGCGTTTTTCCTCTTCACTCTTGCGGCGCAGGAACAGCAAGCTGGTAAGAATGTTGACGTTGGCCTCGGCGATGAAGGCCTCCACTGGCAGGTCGACGGAGGCGAGCACCTGGGTTTCACGCATGATCCACCAGCGGATGTATTCCGCCGCCGGGTTGCCGAGAACGCCGTCGGGCAGGACGATGCCCATGCGACCGGTACCCGGCTTGAGCCACTTGATGCAGCGTTCGATGAAGAGAATCTCCGGCGCGACACTGCCCTTGGCGTTACCGGTGTTGCGGAAACCGCCTTCGCCATCCGACTCCCAGTTATGGGCCAGCTCGTACTGTTCCAGGATATGCTTATCGGTAATCGGGATGTCGGAGCCGAACGGAGGATTGGTGGCGATGATATCCACCGACCCAAGCTGGATCTCCTTCTTGGCGGAGGGCAGATCGGCCAGATGCCCCAGCGGGAACTCCAGGGAGTTGATGTTGTAAATGTGCCCACGGCCGTCACCCGCCAGCACCATGTTCATCTGGGCGGCGCGGATCAGGAATGGGTCAAAGTCGGCCCCGAACACGTTGGCGGCGGCATACTCTTTCAGCCGCTCGTGGACGTTCAGAAACTCGGTGGTGTTCTCGTTGCCGACCTGGGTATTCTGCTCCTCGCGGAATTTCTTCAACATGTGTCCCAGGGTGGCGACCAGGAAGCCGCCGGTCCCGCAGGCCGGGTCCAGCAGCGTCTCGCTCTCCTTGGGATCGAGCATTTCCACGACCAGCTTTACCACACCCCGGGGAGTGAAATACTGACCACGGTCGCCGCGCAGATTGACGCCCACCAGCTCTTGGTAGGCCACACCCTTGGCATCGACATCCGTGCGGGTGAAATCGTATTTGGCTAATTCAGAAACGATAAAGGCCAGCGCCCGGTCGGAGAGGGTAATCTCCTCGTTGCCCCGGAAAATGTTCTTGTACTGCTTTTTGACCTCGGTGAAGAGCTCCTCGATACGGGCACGGATGGCCTTGCGGCCCTGTGGCTCGAACTGCTCCCTCGGGCCAGCCCAGAAGCGGCGTTTCCAGGCCTGGCGCTGCTTGCCGCGCAGATTCTCATCGTGCATCTTGCAGAAGATCAGATAGAGGAACTGCCAGAAGGCGGCATCTTTGGGCATACCCTCGTTGCCATGGATGTAGTTGTGGCAGCGACGGAAGGTGATCTTGAGCATCTCGTTGTCGGCGATGCGGGTATGGGCATCGGAAATGACCTCCTTGGTGCCGACCGACTCTTCGGCCATCGGCCAATCGCCGATGGGGTTGCACTTGGTTTCGAAGCGCTTCTGTTCCTTCTCGACAAAGAAGAACTCCAGGCCGTTGGTCCACAAGCCGTACTGAACCGCGTCGACCTCACGCATGATGGTCTCGATCTCATCGAGGTCCTTGGCGGCCTGCTCGAAGTCGCGAATGCGCACGGCATTCTTGCCGACGTTCGGCTCCTGGCGACAGAGCACGGCGCGGCCTAGGTTCTCGATGGTGTGTTCCTTGCCATGATGGAAGATGGCCACGTCCACCTTCTTGCGGCCGCCAATGGAAAAATCCAGCTCCATGTCTTCCGGCGAGAATCCGTATTCGTGGATCAAGGCACGAACGACCCGCTGGCGCACCAGCTCTTTCTTCGTTTCCTTGACCTGTTTGCCGGAAACGTAGTCGAGCGTGTATCCCGCCGGGATCGTGTTCTCGGCCTGCTTGTTCTTCTTTCTGCTCATATAAAAACTCCGTTCACCGAGGCTGGTGTCATTTCTGGTCGTCCTCGCCGAAATCCTGGGTTGTGTGTTTCTGTTGCTCTATCCATGCGTCGATGTCCTTTCGGGAGAATCGCCACTGGCCTCGGACCTTGAAAGCAGGCAGTTCCCCGGTCTGGGCCATGGAATAGACCGTCTTGTCGCCGACCTTAAGTAGGGCGGCGACATCCTTTATTTTCAGAACCTCTTCATTGCTCATGTCGCCTCTCCTGCAGGGCTGTTGGCCGTCAAGGCACAGTGCCAGAACAGGGGTAAGTTACCTGCCTCTGAGTAAAAATCAACCAGAATATACC
Organism: Opitutaceae bacterium; assembly: GCA_028691845.1. Taxonomy (GTDB): domain Bacteria; phylum Verrucomicrobiota; class Verrucomicrobiia; order Opitutales; family Opitutaceae; genus JAQUYL01. The sequence goes on along the minus strand of JAQUYL010000001.1, from coordinate 7,205 downwards.
AAATTACGCCAAAGAATGCCAGAGGAATTTTGTGTTGCAAAACACTAAACACCGAGGTATATTAGACCCTATGAAAAACTTTGGTGAAACCATCCGCGACCTTCGAGTCGCCCAAGACCTCGGGCTGCGCGAGACAGCGACCAAGGTAGGCATATCCCCCGCCTATCTGAGCCGCATAGAGCGTGGCAAGGAGCGTCCGCCAAGGCCAGAGGTAATCAAAGAGCTGGCCAAGGTGCTGGCCGCCGATCCCGACGTGCTGTTCCGTTTGTCCTCGTCCACGGACCCGGAAGTTGTCGACTACCTTCATGACCAACCCGAAGTCATGAATTTACTTCGCTACATCAAGGAAGCCAGCTTTACCGAGGATGAGATCAAGAGCCTCATCCAGGCAGCCGAAAGCATCAAGGCCAACACCCATTAGCCCCGCCACTCCCGGTCAATTTGCTCCCCATTTGTAACCCGAGCCATCCTGTAAATCCACACTGCAATTGAAGCGTTCCGGCATCCTGCCGCCACCATCACCCGCTGATACATGCTGTGCCCGCCAGGCCGGAATCCTTCCAGCCGGTCGATGGGCGGCAGATCCCGCTGTGGGTCGGTGAAGGTCACAAGCTCCCCATGGATCAGGTCCCAGTCACCGGTCGGGCGGCCGAATCGTGGCGTGCCGACCTCCTGCTGCCTGCGGGCGTCGGTCAGTGGATCGGCGCTACCCTGGGCCAGGATCAGTCCCTCCGGCACTTCGATGGCCGGAAAACCGGCGTGGAGATGGTAGAGCCTGCCCCAGACCACGGCCGGTTCGATGCTTTGGGCATGGGCGCAGAAGCGTTGATGGTTCCAGTAGCCCCGTTTCAGGGTGCCGTAGACGAAGAGCCGGAGGATGGTCTCGGGACTGTCTTCCAGGTTTGTGTTCAGCTTCGCGGTGTCTCCAATGCTCATGCATTCACTCCTTCGGGCAGTGTCCCTTTGCGCTCCTGGGGTATGAAGCGGAATTCGCTGTTTTCGATGACCCGCACATCCTCGTGGCGGATGGTGAGCATGGTCATGGGCGGCACCTCCAGCTCGCGCCAGCCCTTCTCGTTGTCCACGGCAAAGTCGATAAAGGCGTCGTCCGAGGCGTAGAGCACCACCCGGTGCTGGCGGTGGATGCGCAGGCAGAGCGGCTTGTTGCCCTTGAGTACGGTGATGGTGCCGGGGTCGAGGCGTGAGGCCAGCACGGCGCTCATCTGGCCGCGACAAAGGGCAAGCGCCTTCTTCAGGCCCTCCTGGTCGATGGGGCCTTCGGGCGCGAAGCGGTCGGCCAGGCGGAAGATCAGCTCGCTATCCACCTCGGCGTAGCGCGGCAGCCCGAGGCGGCGGAACAGATAATCGGCGTTGTAGATGGTGCCATTGTGGGTGCCGATGACGATCCCGGCCCGGATGGGATGATTGTTGCGATTGTTGAACTCGTTGCCCCGGGTGCGCCAGCGGGTGTGGCCCATGAGGATGGTGGTCTCGTTGTCAACCTGTCCGAGCAGCTCCTGGAACGTCTTCTCGTAGACCAGATCGTGCGCCCGCATCGGCCGCTTGAAGATCCGATGGCTGCCGTCAGTCTTGAGCCAGGCCAGACCGGAGGCGTGCGGTCCGCGTTCCTCGCTGTGCAGCAGCATGCGGATGAAGACCTCGCGCAGGTAATCCCGCTCGTCGGGCCGTCTGCGCTTGCGGCCGAAGATGATGCCTACTTGTCCGCACATGGAGCCGGGTCCTCCTTGCCGCCGAAGTTCTTGCCGAGCGGTCTCGTCCCCTCGAGAACGAAGGCCGCGTATTCGCGCCGGTGGTCCGCCAGCCACTCGGCCACCTCCGGGTAGCCCATCTCGGCGGTCAGCCGGGTCACCTCGGGGTGGTCGAGCATGTTGGTGCGCCCGGAGAGCCGCACCGTCTCCAAGGCTTCGAGGAAGCGTCCCGGCCAGGGATCGCTGGCCTTGTCGTCGGGCAGAAACTCGATCAGGCCGTGCCGGGCCAGGCGGGTCAGAAACTCGGCGGCCGCAGCGGCGGCATCCTCCGGCAGAGGCTGGGTCGGCCCACCTTCGATGCCGGAGAGCACTTCGGTCATGTAGTCCCGGGACGCTCGGCTGGCGGTAAACGGCGTCTGGCCGCGCATCAGCTCGACAACTTCGAGGCAGTCGGCGGCCTGGATGGTTTCCCCGCTGCCGGGGATCGGTTCGCCGTCCAGCGTGGTGGAGCGGATCAGAATCTTCATGGGGCACCTCCTTAAACAGTGAGGCCGGGAACTTGCCCGGCCTCGTTGGTGAGAGTGGTGGTTTCGGTTTCATCCGGAAGGACGTCCTCCGGTTTGGGCCGTCCGTTCTTGAAGGCGGCGTCGCCGGGCATGTTGGCCATCAGATGCTTGCGGGCGGTCTTGAACTCATCACCGATCAGGCCGAGGTGAAGCAGGAAGACCCTGAAGTCGTACTTGGCGCTCTGGGGATCGAAATCCCGCTTGCGGCTGGAGGCGGCTCGTCCATTGAGCGCCTTGGCGGCGACGGCGAGGCAGAACTGCAGGTAGGCCTTGATCCGGCCTGCGTGGAGGGTCGCCTCGAACCAGCGGAATTCCACCGTGCCCCGGTACCAGACGTTGTGCAGGTTGACCCCGTGGTAGCGGCTGCTGTCGTAGTGCTGGGGCTGGCGGTTGTGGTAGCCGTACCAGATGCGGTTGAGCTGGTCCTTGGTGCGGGGGCGATGCTGTTCGATGCGTTGGATCAGTTCATCGCTGACCGGCCGGGTGTAGCGGTTGAGTCGGTCGCGGCTGATGCCGAGGGCGTGAAAGATCAGCGGCTCCTGCTTGTAAATGATCTTGGCCAGGTTACCCAGGTGCCTGCCGTCGAAGGGTGCGGCGTCGATATGGATATGGATGCCGCACTGGCTGTTGATCTTGCCTCCGGCGCGGCGGATGGCCCGGACCGCCTCCTGCAGTTGCGGGATGTCGTCGTAGCCGAGCACCGGGCTGACCACCTCCGCCCGCAGATGGGCCGGGACGCTGGTCAGGGAGGCGTCCCCCACCACCTTCCAGACGCGGCCGCGCAGGTCCTCGACCTCCCAGGGGTCATAGCTGCTGGGGATGCCGACATGGCGGACCGTGCCGCCCACCACCGAGTGGATGGCCCAGGCGATCTGTTCCCGGGTGCGTTTTACAGTCTCGATCTCGATCCCGTAGTGGATCTCTTTCAGGTTCATGCGTGCCTCCGTCGTTCATGGCGCTTCTAAGTCGTTGTCTGGCAAGGCTTTTCAGCCTCCGCTTACACCATGAATGAATGCTTCTTTCCGGACACAAATCAAGTAGAAGAACAGCCGAAGCCGACATTTAACACGTTTATTTTCAATGACTTGCGAGTTTGGCTGGATTGGGCGGCGCACAGTCGGCCGAAACCCCGGAACGAGCTGGCCGTATCCGGGGTTTCTGGGTTGGCGGTGGCAGTGAGCCGGTCAGCCGGAAGCGGTATCCGAGGTGATCAGGCTGGCGTGCAGCTCGAGGTTGCGCGACTCGTCGGCCCGCATCCGCGCCAGCAGCGCCGTGAAGGCCTCCGCTTCGGCGGCCGGGAGCTTTGACGCCCGTTCCAGCCGCGCCAGGCGCTGGTGCAGATTCTCCAGCAGTCCCAGGGCGTGGTCGCGGATCAGGCCGTCGCGCTTCTCCTGCGGCGAAGGAATGAACTCGGTCAGGCCGCCTTTGCGTCGAACGATCATGGCCGTGCCTCCTTAGCTTAGGGTCGCGCCCAGCGAATGGATGCGCGGGTAGATCAGCGGCGTGCCGGTCATCTCGGCCTTGTAGCGGACCTTGTTGCCGGTGTTGTCGGTGAAGGTTCGCACCAGGGTGTACTCGGTCCAGTTCTCGTCGATGGGCCGGGTGTCCTGGATGGTCATCGCCTCCCAGGTCAGGCCGCCGTCGTTGCTGGCGAACCATTGCAGGGTGGTGCCGCTGGGGATTTGCATCTGCACATAGGCCTTGGTCGATTCCACCCCCTGGGTCAGCTCGTTCTCGCGGGTCAGGTAGGCCCCGGTGGTCTTGTTGAGGTAGCCCACCAGGTTGACGTCGCGGAAGTTGATGGCCGGGGTGTCGTTGGAAAGCGAGCTGCTCAGGCGCACACGGATCTGGACCCGGGTGGCGAGGTTGGGCAGCCGTTCCTCCTCGGCGGGAACCATGGCGTCCCAGGTCACGCCACCGTCGGTGGAGTATTCCCAGTCGAGGCCGGTGCCCTGGGGGATGGCCGAGTATTCGTCGAGGTTGATGTCGGAGAACTGCACGCCGGTGATCGGCTGGAAGCGGATCATCCCCTCGGACTGAAAGTTGTAGCCGTAGATCTTCATCGCCAGGTCGGAACCGTTGAGCGGCGTCCAGGTCTCGGCGTTGGAGCTCTCCAGCAGCACACCTTCCATGTAGGTCTGCCGGGTGATGATGCCCCAGCGGCCCATCTTGCCGAGTGTGGCGGTGCGCACCTTGTAGTTGGTGCTGTTGGTCAGCAGCACCACGGAATAGCTGGTGTTGGCCTCGGCGTAGAACGGGTCGTCGAAGCGAATGCGGGTCTCGCCGCTCAGGCTGATCTCGTTCGGAGCCAGCACCTTCTCGGCGAACACCACGCCGTTGGGCAGACCGGTGGTGACGCCGCGAATCTGCACCGTGACCGGGATGCTCGGGTCCCTGGCGGTGAACTGCAGACCAATGCTGGAGATCACCTGGCTTTGGGTGAAGCTGAAGGTCTGGGCCAGGGGATCGCGGGGTACGAAGATGGTCTGGGTGCGCCAGACCACCTGCACCACAGGCACGCGGATGATGCGTTCCTCGACAATTCGCTCGATGCGGGTGATGACCAGCGGATCGTTGATCTGCAGACTTGCCCGGGCCGAGTAGACGCCGTCGGCCATCTCCACGATCCGGTTGCCGTTGCGGGCGTTGGTCGGAATGGTGAAGGAGGCGCTGACCCGACCGGCCTCGTCGCTGATCAGATTGCTGGCCATCACCTGTCCGTCGCAGCGCAGCACGATGCCGGATTTGCTCGGGGTGAAGTTGATGCCGGTGACGGCGATGCCGGTCTGGCCGCGCCGCCCGAGGTTGGGCGTGATCTGCAGCATGGCCGGGGGCTTGTCGAACACCGCGTAGGGGTTGATGTTGCGCTCCTCGGACCAGTCGTTCTGCTCCACCAGCACGGTCTCGTTGCCCGGCAACAGCGCCAGGCTGCCGAAGAAACTCGCGTTGCTGCCCGCCTGATCGACCGAGAGCACGGTGGAGTGTGGAATGCGGTCCGGCGCGACGAAACGGGCGATCTCGTTCACTCGGGCGTCCCATTCGGCGTGGAAGATGTCCGACTGGGCGGTGTTCGAGAAATCGTCCGAGTAGATGCCTTTCTTGGTCTGGGCATCCCGGTTCTGCAGCTCGTTGTTCATCTGGTACTGGGCGTCGTTGTACTTCAGGTCCTCGACGTCCTGGATGATGTCGTGAATCTGGTCCATGGTGATGCGGGTCAGGCCGAAGTTGCGGATCTCCATGTCGGTGGAGTTGGGCGGGCAGTCGATGCTGCACAGCCCCAGGGCGTTTTCCGGCACGATGGGCAGCTTCGGGAAATCGGCCGGAGCCCCTTCCAGCCGTTTGATCTCGGTGGTGGTGGCGTAAACGATGTCGCGGCGGCCGAGATAATAGTCGTAGTCCAGGCTGCAGTTGGAACCGTTCACCGGCTGGTCGCCGAGGCTGCCGCGCCCGAAGTTGATCACGTTGAGGTTGCCCAGCTCGAGCTGGACCGCCGATATGGTGAGTCCGGCCGTGTTGGTGGCCGGAGGCGAAGCGGTGCCGATCTCCTCGACGCCGTCGTCGACGTAGGAGAGCGCCTCGCTGCCCAGCTCCATCAGGCGCTTGTAGTCGGTGCGTGCGCCGTTGGTTGTTGCCCGGTAGACGCGATAGCCGGTCGCGCCGCTGACCGGAAGCCAGGAGAGCTTGTTCATCTCCCCGGCGGCGGTGGCTCGGGCAATGACCGCAGCGGCGTTGAAGGCCGTCTCGCCGGTGGCGTTGTAGGCGGTCACCAGATAGAAATAATTTCCGGCCGCCGGATGGCTGGCCTGTCCGAACCAGCCGCTGTCCACGTAGTCGGTGCCCTTGATCATCTGCTTGGTGTAGGTCCAGCGCACCGTGTAGGTGGTGCCGATGGCCGGTTCGTTGCCGGAGCCGAGCCAGTCCACATGGTTGCCTGACTGCTGCCAGTCCACGCCCTCCTGGAAGATGGTCGCCCCCTGGCTGACCTCGAGGATGTCCACGACGGGATTGGGATCGAGCAGGTCTTCGCCGCCGCCCACCGAGCCGCGAGTGACGTTGCGGGTAATCTCGACGATGGCCTCCACCTGGGTCGTCTCCTTGAGCGGCGTGGAGTTGACCGGATAGCGGCGCTTGTTGATGTCGAAGGTCTTCTGCTCGCCTCGCACCGACTTGGTGGCGATGGATTTGGGCACCAGGGTCGAGGTGGGCAGATCGCGCTGATGCCGGAAGCCCTGGATATAGGCGCGTCCGGCGTTGCTGATCGCCTCCACGCTGTCGTCGTCGACGCCGCCGATGAAGGTGTCGAAGCCCCGCACCAGATAGCTTCCGGCCTGATCGAAGGTGCGCTCGGCGAGATTCTGAATCAGGGAATTGAGCCCCTCGGCGGCAGCGAAGGAGAGCTGGTCCTCGGTGATCGAGGAGACGGTGATCCGGCTGCCCGGCAGCGTGCCCAGCAGATCCCGCAGGTAGAGATTGGACTTCTCCTGGACCGTGGGCGTGACGTCGCCGCTCTCGCGGTCGAACTTGTAGATCGGGATCACCCGGCGCTCGGTCACGTTGTTGGGCAGCGTCTGGCCGCTGGTGTCCGTCGCCTTGAGAGAAAGAACCCATTTTTCCCGTTCGGCGGTGGGCTCGCCGGTGGCCGGATTGATCAGGGCCGGGTCCTGGGTGTAGCCGTAATTGTACTTCAGCAGCTCCACATAAACGTAATCGGCTCCGCTGGTGGTGGCCGGATCATAGGTCAGGGTCGCGCCGCTCACCTGTTCCAGATGGCCGTCGATGTAGACCACGCCCGGGGCCAGGGTAAGGACGTTGGCGGCCGCGCTGACCTCGAGGCCCATGATGATGGAGCCTTCCTTGAACAGGATGTCGGCGATCTTGCGCCGCTCCAGGTTGATGATGTCCTGCTGCTCGTTGAGTTCGGAATCCAGCA
>JAQUYL010000009.1 GCA_028691845.1 Opitutaceae bacterium | reverse complement strand
AAAAGGCGCGGCATATGCCGCGCCACTGATGGCGGCGAAAACTAACAGCAAACGGCTGGCTTTATTCATAGGATGTGTCGGGTTTCGGGAAAATTGATTGGTGTATGGTTAAAAAGGGCCGCACCTGTGGGTCAAAAAAATGGCCAAGAGGCATTCCCTCGCAAGGCTATAATTGCAGATCCAAAGTGACTCCCCCCGCTAGGATCCAATGCGTTCGCTTTCTAAATTCAATCGTGACTGCTGCCCTGGCCTCGTCAAGCATGGCCAATTGACCCGCCATTTGGACCAGCAGGCAGACCCATTCGCACTGGTAGTCAAGGCCGTGCCGGCGTTACTCTGAAGAACAGGAACGGCGTTCTTCTTTTCAATTTGGACCGGACCAGGCACTGCCCAGACCGCGAACCTCGGTGATGTCTCGGGAGCTCTCTCTAGAGGCCCCGGTTTTGGCCAGTCCGCGACTCGCCACCAACAGGACGGTCATCCCCGCCGCTCGCGCCGCCTGTACGCCTGGTTCCGCATCCTCCAACACGAGGCAGCGTTCCGGCGCCACACCGAGCCGCCGCGCTGCGAGCAAAAACATGTCTGGAGCCGGCTTGCCTCGCGCCACATCCTCCGGCGTGACCACCACACGGAACAGCGATGCAAGTCCGCCAAGCTCCAATGTGCGCCGCACGATCGGCCGCGGGCCACCAGATGCGATCGCCAGCGGATGCGTTTTTGCCATCTTCCGCGCAAACTCCACTACTGGCATGATCAATTGCGCCTCGTGCTGAATTCCGGAAAAGAGCACCTCTTTTTCCTCGAATATCCTCTCCGGATTGAGCGGCAGCCGGTAGTGCTGCCCCAGCAATTCCGCCACCCGGCGCGTGGGCACGCCGCCCAGTGAATAGAATATGTCCTCGTTCAAGTCTTCCCTCAGGCCGGCGCGCCGCAATGTCTCGTTCCAAGCGCGATAATGCAGTGGCATCGTGTCAACGAGCGTGCCATCGAGATCAAAGATATAGCCGGCAAATTCGCCTGGTGGTATCTCCAGTTTCATCAAAAGGCCCTGACAGTGCGCTTCTCGCATGGGTTGGCAAACCAAACCCTTGGCACTGCAGGATCACTGATGTTCTCCTGACGGCCGGAACTCGTTTCCCCTTGCCTTCGATATACAAGCTCCAAGGCAAAGGTGCTCTCATCTCTGCTGGTCTGGGCACAGATTTCTCCTCCTGATCGCCGCCGGCGGCCACCCTTCCCCTCACTATTTCTCCAGCGCCGCGGTCTTCAGCGCGTGAAATCCTGACGACTTCATCACCGTCGCTTTCCTTTGACCTCAATAGCGGCGCCTGCGTTTGCTGCACGGCGGGGCCGGTATAAGATACACTCCCTGTGTTCGTCAGTTTCGCTTTGATCGCATGACCTCCGCAGAATGCCGCTTGCATTATTTCGCTATTTGGCGAAATAGCCCCCCACCATGAATGCCCTTCTCAAGGATCTGCAACGACAGCAACGGGCGGATGTCTTCAAGGCGCTGGGGCATCCAGCTCGACTGCAAATTGTCGAGACACTGGCCGGAGGCGAACGCTGCGTGTGTGAATTGGTCGATGCGGTAGGTTTCGGCTGGTCCACGGTGTCGCGTCACCTGGCGGTGCTCAAGGCGGCTGGAATCATCGACGACGAGAAACGTGGCCTGCAGGTTTTTTACCGACTTACGCTGCCGTGTGTCGTCTCGTTCACGGAGTGCCTCGAGGCCGCCCGCAGCGGAAAGCAGGTAGTGATGCGCCGCTGCTGCGGCTGAATTGATTTGCGCATTATTTCTTCGCTCCACGAAACGCCGACCAATGAACCTGCGCCAGGAATTCAAGAGCTTTGCTGCCATGGCCGCGGTGCTTGCCGCCGCCTACTTCCTGCCGCTGGGCACGCCGCGCTTTGATGACGCGGTGTTTGAAGCGCTGGCCCTGACGAAATGGTATGCGCAAGAGCACGTGATCCTCTGCCTGCTGCCGGCTTTCTGGATCGCGGGCGCCATCGCGGCGTTCGTCAGCCAGGCGTCGGTCATGCGCTATCTCGGACCGACAGCGCCCAAGCCGCTCGCCTATGGCATGGCCTCAGTGTCAGGGACGATTCTCGCTGTGTGCTCATGCACGGTATTGCCCCTCTTCGCTGGCATCTACCGCATGGGCGCCGGGCTCGGCCCAGCCACGGCGTTTCTCTACTCGGGACCGGCCATCAATGCCTTAGCGATCATCCTCACCGCAAGAATCCTCGGGCTGCAGCTTGGAGTCGCCCGCGCCGTGGGGGCGGTGGTTTTCAGCCTCGTGATTGGCGTGCTCATGTTCCTGCTTTTTCGCAGGGAGGATCAGCAGCGCGTGGAGGTGGCGATGCAACTGCCTGCGCCGGCCGCCCGGCGGCCGCTCTGGCAGACGGCCTCGTTCTTTGGCGCACTCGTCGGTGTCCTGATCTCCGCCACCTGGGGCGCACCAGAGGGTGAGACCGGAGTTTTCGCCGCGGTTTCCGAAGTGAAATGGGTCCTGACCGCAGCCTTTGCCGCAGCATTGGGACTGATGCTTTGGCGGTGGATGCTATTACCGGCGTCGCGCCTGCTGACCACGGGGGCGCTAATTGCTGTTCTGGCGCTGCTGGTGCCCGCCCATCCGCAGATCGCCTTCCTGGCAGGCATCGTCGGCCTCGCCTGGGTTACCGCCGGTCAAGACGGAGAAGCGGGCGAGTGGTTCGAACAGTCCTGGATTAACGCCAAGCAGATCTTCCCACTGCTAATCGGCGGTGTGCTGGTCGCCGGGCTGTTATTCGGCCGGCCCGGGCACGAAGGCTTGATCCCCTCGGAGTGGGTCGCCCGTTTGGTCGGCGGGAACAGCCTGGGCGCAAACTTTTTTGCGGCCTTCGCCGGTGCGCTGATGTATTTTGCCACCCTCACCGAAGTGCCGATTCTGCAGGGCCTGCTTGGCAGCGGCATGGGTCAAGGCCCCTCCCTCGCTCTCCTGCTCGCCGGCCCGGCGCTGAGCCTGCCGAGCATGATCGTGCTCCACTCGCTTATCGGCCTAAAAAAGACTGCCGCCTACGTCGGTCTTGTCGTCGGGTTTTCTACCCTCGTGGGATGGGGTTACGGAGTGCTGGTTTGATCCGATCCGTCTGAGGTGCTCGTCATGTCTCAGGTCAAAATCCTCAAGGGCCAAAATGCACCGTCTGCCGATAACGCGATGTCTGCAGAATTCACTCTCTGGCTGCAATCGTTGGGGGTGCAGGTTGCCCGCCAGCGCTGGAACCCCACCCCTCAAGAATCCTCTTCCGCCCAGATTGTCAGGGCGCCGCTTAAGCCCCATGGCCGCACCGCCTTTCCGATCGTGCCGGTCGAAGGTAGAATCATAAGCGCCGGCTTGCTGCCAGCCCGGCCCGAGATCGCCTGGTCCCTTGGCCTGAGCACGATTATGGACGAGCGATTACTTGCGGGGATGGCAACTGCAGGGATCGTTCTGGGACTGGCACTGGGAGAACACAAACCGGGGCCCGGCGAGAAGGCCTGGCACACAATGCTTCATCTCAACGTCGGACGTCAGCTCGTTCAGCGATCCGTCGCCGACGCCGCCCCGAACAAATATTTCGAGCCGCACAGCACACCTCACCACCTCCACCAAAGGAATCTCCATGAAAAAAATATTAATACTCGGACCTGGCTGCAAACGCTGCCAACTGCTTGCCGAGACTGCCAGGATCGCCGCGGACCAGCTTCAGCTCTCCTGCGAGATTGAGAAGGTTACCGACATCAACCGTTTTGCCGAATTTGGCATTATGTTCACCCCCGCGCTTGTCGTGGACGGGGTGGTAAAAATCGCGGGCAAGGTGCCCGGTATCGAAGAGGTCAAGAAACTGCTCGTCTGAACTTATTTCTTCATGAGTGCGAACGCCCCCAGATGCTCTTGTAGCTGCAAAGAAGACTCCGTTCCGGCCGCGCTCGTGTTTCCTTGCTCCGGCTCGCGCCGCCATCCGTCCTGCCTCCCGTGGAGGACGCCCGGACCGACCGGTTTGTCACCCAATAGGTTACAATAATCTTCTGCCGTCGGGGCAAAGGGCAACCTGGCCAGTGGCAAAAGCACCGGTACACGGTACTACTCGCAGCAAAGCAACCGGCGCCGCTCCCAGCCGATTACCTGCCCCAAGGTGTCTAATTCAAAGCGGCAGCAGTCCTGCAACTTTTTCTTCAGCATAGCCCGACCGCGCCGCACGCGTGCTTTCACCGCCGGTAGGGACAGCCCTAGCCGCAAGGCGATTCGCGCCAAGGGTAGTCCCTCCAGTTCCGCCAGCCGCAGCGGCTCGCGGTAGGCCTCGGGCAATTCCTCCAGAAACCGGCGGGTCGCTGCAATGATCGCGCTGCGCAGCGCGTCCATTTCGTCCGTACTTTCCACGGGGAGCGTCGCCGGCAGTTCACTGGACGGGCGCTGCCGCCTGTAGTGATCGATGATTGTCGTGCGCGCCACACGGTAAAGCCATGCATCCAGACGGCCTTCGTCCCGCAGCTTTGCACGCGAGCGGTATACTTTGAGCAATGTCTCCTGCGTCAGGTCGTCGGCCGTGGCGTCGTCCCGCACACGGCGGCGGATGAACGCCCGCAGCCGCGGCGCCATCTCCAGCACTCCTGCATCAAAGGAGTGGGCAGTCATGGTTTGACCAAGCGCTGCATGCACACCGCACTCGCCGGACACAGGCTCTTGAATTCCTCCGTCCCCGCAATCCCTGCGGGCACATTTCCCCGCGCGATGGCGGTGAAGCCGCGCCGGGCGAAAAAATGTGCCGCGGTTGTGGTGAGCAGGTAGAGTTGCTGCACGCCCAGGGAGGCAGCCCGCGCCACGATCGTCCCGGTCAGTCCTTCGCCGAGTCCCTTGCCCCGCAGTTCCGGCGCCACAACCAGTGACCGCAGCAGTGCGGCGGTTCCATGCACTTCGAGCCCCACGGCGCCGACGACCTCTTCGCCGACGCGCGCGACGAGAAATTCATTCAGGTGTGTTCCGATACCCTCGTGCGGCAGGCCGGCGTCCTGCAAGAGCGCGACGATGGCCGCGACATCCTCGGCGCGGGCGGACTTGACGACGATCCGAACGCTCGGCGGGGCCTTCATGGCTCAATCCTTATGCGCCGTGATGTTGGCGGAAAACACATAATCGGCGATCGTCGGATCGCCGCCCCAGGAGGCGATGAACTGACGCGACTCCGGTTTCAGTTCCACCGCCACGCGGGTGAAGCCGGCGGCGCGCAGCATGTCCTCGAGGTCCGCCACCAGCGTCGCTCCCCCGATGCACGCGCCGATCATCGGCAGTTCCTTTCGTAGGGAATCGGGCAACGGTTGCGTGGCCACGATATCGGAGATGGCCAGCCGGCCGCCCGTTTTCAGCACGCGGAAGGTTTCGCGGAACACCTGCGCCTTCTCCGGCGAAAGATTGATCACGCAGTTCGAAATGACCAGGTCGGCGCTGGCATCGGCCACCGGCAGATGCTCGATCTCACCAAGGCGGAACTCGACATTGTGGATACCCGCCTCGACCGCATGGCGTCGGGCCTTGGCAATCATGGACGCCGTCATGTCCACGCCGATGACCCGGCCGATGCCGGCCAGCTGGCCGGCGGCGAGCAACGCGTCGAACCCCGCCCCGCTGCCGAGATCGACCACGGTTTCCCCCGGCCGGATCGAGGCGATGGCCAGCGGATTGCCGCAGCCCAGGCCCAGATCGGCGCCCGCAGGGACGGCGGCCGTTTCCGCCGCGCTGTAGCCGAGTTGCTGGCTGTAACTTCTGGCCGGGGCGCTCCCGCAGCATCCGGCGGGGCCGCAACCGCAACCCTTGCCGGCCTCATCCTGTTCAGCGATGGCGCCGTAGCGCGCGCGCACATAGTCTCTGATTTGTTCGTGCCCGAGTGTATTCAACGTGTGGTTTGTTCACCCAATAAAGACGCCGTTTGCGGCAAAAGGACGCATACTTTTTTGCCCGGCCGCCTGCTCCTGAACATATTACCTGGCAGCCCCTCAGACCCTGGCTTTGCCCCGCATCCCGCGATGGAGGCGGCTGGCCGGCTTGGCCGCGCTGGTGCCGGTGCCGGACATGCCTCCGCCGTCGAAAATACCCGAGTAGGTGTAGTCGAATCCCGGCACTTTTTTCCATTCGATGCTCATGCCGATGAACCGCTCGACCGAACGGGCATCCCGCCATGTTTCCTCGGTCACAAGCGTGAAGGCGTCGCCGGTGTTCTGCGCCCGGCCCGTACGACCGATACGATGCACGTAGTCCTCGGGATTCTCCGGCACGTCATAGTTGATCACGTGGGAAATGCCGGCGATGTCGAGGCCGCGCGCTGCGACGTCGGTGGCGACCAGCACCTCGTATTTGCCAGTCTTGAAGCCGCGCAACGCTTCCGTGCGCTCGGCCTGGTTGCGGTCGGAGTGCATCACGGCCACCTTGTGGCCGGCCCGGAGGAGCCGGCTGGCCACGTAGTCGGCCCCGGCCTTGGTCCGTGAAAAGATGAGTACGCTTTCATAATTCGTCTGCTGGAGCAGGTGCTGCAGCAGATCAAATTTTTGTGCGCCAACGACCGGATAAAACGCATGGGCCACCGTCTCCGCGGCCGAGCGCTGCCGGCCGATGGAGACCGTCGCCGGATCGCGCAGCACCCAGCCGGCCAGCTGCTCGATCTCCGGTGGCAGCGTGGCGGTGAAGAGCATGGTCTGCCGCTCCCGCGGGCATTTCTGCACGATGCGCTTCACGTCGGGCAGGAACCCCATGTCAAGCATCCGGTCGACCTCGTCGAGCACCAGCACGTTGATGCCCTTCAAATTCACGTCGCCTTGCTCCATGAGGTCGAGCAGGCGGCCCGGTGTGGCCACAAGTATATCCATGCCATGCCGCAAGTCCTCGCGCTGCTTGCCGTAGCCTACGCCCCCGTAGACCACCGTGGCGCGCAGGTCGGTATATTTGGCAAAATTCTTAAACGCCTCCTCCACCTGCAGGGCGAGCTCGCGCGTGGGTTCGAGCACCAGACAGCGCAACGCACCGTGCCGCCCCAGCCGTTGCAGGATCGGCAGCGCGAACGCCGCGGTCTTGCCCGTGCCGGTTTGAGCCGATCCGATGGCATCGCGGCCCGTCAGCACCAACGGGACAGCCTGCTGCTGGATCGGCGTTGGCTCGACGTAGCCCATCTGCTGCGCGGCGTAGGCAAGCCGGTCGCCCAGGCCCAGCGCCGTGAAGGGAGTCTTCAGCTTGGGCACCTCGGGCAATGGACGCGCCGGGGCGGGCGGTTCGGCTGCAGTATGGGGACGGGCGACATGGTGGTGCTGCGCCGCCGTCGGGACTTTACCGGTTTTAACCGGGTGCGTCGTCCTGGCCTGGGATGATTTCGGGGCATGCGCCGGACGTTCGGCCGGGCGCCCTCGGTCGCGCGCCCGACGCTGTCGTTCGGCCCGGGCCACGGTTGGGTGTCCGCTGTGTTTTGCCGCCGGTTTGGTCTTGTGAGTTTTGGCCTTGCCGCCCTTGGAGAGCGAGTGCCTGAGTTTCGATATCAACTTGCGCAACATGGATGGATGAAAACCTGCATATCAGCGTACTCGGCGCATATTGCAATCTCGCAACGCCGACTCCGGTTCTTGCGCTCCGACCCGTTCTGGCTTGATTATCCTCGTGTCCGCGCAATCCGCCACCTTCTCCTTGCAACGCGCCACATTGCGGATCGCCAGCTTGGAACGTGGGGAACATTTTTACGCCGGAACACTCGGGCTGTGGCCGCAACGCACCGGCCCGCGGGAATTGCGACTGTCCAGCCGACCAGATGGGGAACCCCTGCTTTCCCTGATTGAGGCCCCCGAGGCCAAACCGCGTCCGCCCGACGCCGCCGGCCTCTATCATCTTGCCATACTGCTGCCTGCGCGCGCCCAACTCGCCGAAGTGCTCGTGCGCCTGACGCAGCACCATTGGCCGTTGCGGGGACTTTCCGATCACGGGGTGAGCGAAGCCGCCTATTTCGCCGACCCCGAGGGCAATGGTCTTGAAATCTATGCGGACCGGCCAAGGGAAAGCTGGCCGGAAGGCCGGGGAGACAAAATCGCCATGTTCACCAAACCGCTCGATGTGCGCGATCTGCTAATGATTATGCCCACGGATATGCCACCCGCCGAGCCCCTGCGGAACGCCGTGATCGGCCACGTGCATCTTGATGTGCAATCGCTGGAAAACGCCGGCGATTTTTATGTCGCCGCACTGGGACTTGCCGTGCGGCAGGATGACCGCCCTGGCGCGCTGTTCGTCGCCGCCGATGGATACCACCATCACTTCGGACTGAACACATGGAGACACGCCCGCCGTTCCAACCCGCCCCAAGCCCTCGGACTTGCGGAAATCCGGATCGCCCGGGCCGGACAGAGCGAGCCGCAGCATCTTACCGATCCCGATGGCAACGCGCTGTTACTGCTTCCTCTCTGATCCCTTGCGCCGTCAGGGCGCGGTCATAGGTTGGCTTTGATCTTATCCAGGATGGCCTGCGAGATCTCCTGATCTCCGAAAAGGCCGACGTGGATCACAACCTTGGTCAATCGGTCGCCTGCCTTTGTGAGGTCGATCTGGACTTTTTTGTCCAGAGCCGTGCGGGCTAAGAACTCAGCCTTCAGGCCATCCTTCTTATCACTGATCTTGGCAAATTCCAGCTGGGTAATCGCCTGCTGGGTGGCTTTGCATACCTTGTTGTAATCGCTGGCTAGGTTGGTTTCGAGCCGGCCCTTGGCGTAGGCCACCGCAGCTCCCGCTCCGGCGCCCGCTGCCACGGCGAAGCAACCAGACATGACCGCCCCGACGGCCAGCGCCAGGCTGGCAAGCAGAATCCGGTTGAGCGGAACAGAGACACGTGGGAATGCATTCATTGGAATGATTGGTTATTAACTGCCCACCTTTGACTGCGGTCAATCGGTTTTGCTCCATGTTCAGACAGTGGAGGCGGGATCTTTACGAGGGCTTCACGTTTCACGTCGATCGTAGTCCTTGCCTCCGGGAGCCAGGTGCCGGACCGCTCAGACAGCATTTTACTTTGCGCAACACGAGCTGTAACTGCCTGCAACCGTATGGTCGGGTAGGATGCCCCGGAATCAGTGCCTCAGTTGAAATGCCAACCCGCAGTCGAATTCAGCACGGGACGATGGGCTTCCAGCCAGCGCAGGATTAGTTGCGTGGGAAACCTTCCGCGCTATCCATTGTCTGTCTCCTCCCATGGCCTGCTACATCCGCTCCGCCGCCCCCGCCGACGTCCCGCTGCTGCTTCGTTTCATCCGTGAACTCGCGGCCTACGAAAAACTGCTCCCCGAAGTCGAGGCTTCCGAAACGCGCCTTCATGCCACCCTCTTCCCCGCCGATCATCGCCCCGTGGCGGAGAGTGCCCTCGCCTTCTGGGATGGCGAACCCGCCGGCTTCGTCCTGTTTTTCCACAATTATTCCACGTTTCTGGCCCGACCCGGGATTCATCTCGAGGATTTGTATGTCCGCCCGGAACTACGGGGCCGCGGTGTGGGCAAGGCGCTGTGGCTCCACGTCGCCCGACTTGCCAATGCGCGCGGTTGTGGGCGCTTCGAGTGGGCAGTGCTCGATTGGAACGAGCCCGCCAAGGGCTTCTATCGGAAACTCGGCGCTGCCGAGATGAGCGACTGGCGCCTCTATCGCCTGACCGGAGCAGGCCTCCAACAATACGCCTAGCACAGCAGGTTCCGCCGCATGCGTAGCCCCGGCTGATCCGATCCGAGCGCTGGCATGCCTCTTCTCCATCATTGGATTGTTGCCTGGACCCCGTCCGTTCGGCAAACGGAACAGACAACGGCTCAACTCCCGCGACGCTCGTCCTTGTCGGCTGGCAATTTCGTTTAGTCTCCGCCTGCCTCTCTCCGCCTTCCAGACCGCGTTCATCGCAGGCGTCACTGTCATTACAGCGCAACAGGGGCGGTGGCTGGACGTCGGTCAGTTTTTTGCGTGCGCGATAGCGGCAGCTTGCCTCCACCAGGCCCGCGGCTCTACCGGGCATGGATCCTCGAGATCGTGTCCTCAAACCGACAGTCTTCGCAAGGCAGGGACACCGAGTGGCGGCGCTAGTGCCCGCACCAGCGGAAGCCGTCAGTAGCGACATTCACCTCACTGCAGGTTGTCGGCTCAGAATCTCCAGTTCGCGCTGCCGAATGCGCCAAACCCGAGCGACGGGTAACCGATCACCTCCTCGTATTTTTTGTTAAGCAGGTTTTCGATCCGAGCCTTGAACGTCAAACGGTCGGTGCAGCGCCAGGCCGCATACAGTCTGGCCACAGCATAATCCGGGGCGTCGATCGTCGCGTAAGTCTGGGCATCGATGTCCTGACGCCGCGCCACCACAACGACCCCCGAGCCCGTGCTGAATCCACCGCCAAAATCATGCCACAGGTCGAGCGAGCCGGCATGGCGCGGCCGTCGGAGCAGGCGCGTACGCTGCGAGAGATTGTCAGCCTCGAGATAAGTATAGACCAATCGGGTTTCCCAGCCCTTGGCCAGCGAAAGCCTAGCGGCGAGTTCAACCCCCTGGGTTCGTCCGCGCTCCACATTGGCTGTTGTGCCGGGAAACACCGCAAAATTATAGACGATGAGATTGTGGTAGCGCGTGTCGAACCATGTCGCACCCAGGGTGCCGCGATTATCCGGCAGATAGTAGTCCACTCCGGCATCCCAGCCCCGCGCCCGTTCCGGTCGCAGATCCGGGTTGCCATGGTAGAAGGGGCTCACGCCGTAGAGGTCGAGAAAGGCTGGCGAGCGGAATGCCGTGCCGTAGCTTGTGCGGAATTTCAGCCGTGCGTCCGCAGTGAGCCAAGCCGCCGTGACGCGGCCGGTTGTCGCGCGGCCGAAGGTGTCATGATCGTCGCTGCGCAGGCCGGCTGTCAGGAAGAGATTGTCGCACGGGGTCCATTCGTCGTGGGCGAAGAACGCCAGCAGGGTCTGCCTTTTGTTGATGTCCCCAAAACCGGTGTTGCGGGTGCGGTTGACCTCCGAGGTGAATCCGGCCGTTACCCGGTTGTATCCATCGACTTGTACTGTGTTTTGCCAGTCGAGCACGCCGCGCTGATTTTTCACCACGGTGATCTGCGTCGGCCACCCCGGCGTGGGGTTTTCCGATACAAACCGCCGGGCCTGTCCGCCGAGAACCACGCGGCTCGTCCACGCTGCCGATGGTGTGAAGTCAGCAAACACCGTTCCCAACTGATTGCTTTCGCGCTCCTGGTTGTCCGGGTCGTTTATGAAACGATCACTCGGATCTCCGTACCAGCCGTTAAAGCCGTGCCAGGTGGTCCCAACCGCCACCGTATCGCTGATTTTCCAATCGACACGCCACGCATACGTCACCCGATCGAAGGCATTGTTCGGCCGCTCGTTGTCGGTATGGCCGCCACCGACGGACAGATTGAAAGCCCACGGGCCGCATTCGCCCTGAGCGTTCACCGCGCCCTGCACCGTGCCAAACGAGCCGGCTTCCACGGCGACGTCTCCCGTGGGCGCGCCAGCACCTCTCCGGGATTGCAGCGAGACGACGACGCCGACGGCCTCGCCGCCCCAGAGCGTGCTTTGCGGACCGTGCGCCACCTCAATGCTGTCGCAGCGTAAAACGCCGGCCCCGCCCAGATAGACCGCATAGTCGGTATTGGAATCACTTAAGCGGATGCCATCGACCAGAAACAGCACCTGGTTTGAATTGGCGCCCCGAAGAAATAGCGATGTCGCCGCGCCCGCCTGTCCGGAGGCGAACTGGGGAGCCCCGGCGACTCCGCCCAAGGCTTCGCCGAGCGTTGAGATCTGCCGGCGCTCCAAGTCGGCCGCTGAAATTACATCCACCGCACTGCCCAGTGCGGTGACGACCTGCGGCGTGCGAGTGGCCGTGACGACGACGGAGGGAAGTTGCGGCAAGGTTGCGCCGGCTGAGGCTGGAACCGCCGGCACGGCGGCGAGAAGGCACGCGACCAGAAACGGCCCGTGCACAGATGACTTTCGTGAATGCATGAGTTGGCTCGGATTGTCGGCAAGAGCAGACCGGCACGGGGCGAGCCGCGCGCATCCACTCCCACCCTTCATTGATGCGATGAAGGTTTGTCGCCGACACGCGCATCCGCGCCGGCGTGGTGAGTCTCCGCAGTCAGATATTCGGACTCCGCATTTCCCGCGGGACGACCCATGTCGTCGCCGCTGCCTCCCCCTTCGTCTTCACCGACGGTCGATTGACTTTGCCCGCGCCGCCTGCCGGCGCGGTAAGGGTTTGTGATGCGTTACCGCAGCGCTACTGTTGCCGAATTTCACGGCCTTCCCTGATCCTTTGGATCTGGCTGAAAAAGAACCTCAGACGATTAATCAATCATCCTGCGCTTTTCCGCCGGCAAGTGTAAACTTCGCCGCCGCTTGCGTTGTGCCCCCTCCGCCGCATTGTTGTTTACCTTTAAATCCCGGTCTTGCAAATATCATATCATCGTATCCTGATATAAATATACGATAATTTTCATGCCCGCCCTTTCCACTCATCAAATCTCCGCTGCCGCCGAACTGCGCATCCTGCTGGCCCGGCGCATCATTATTCTTGAGGGTCCCAAGGGCACCATGGTGCAGGCGCACAAGCCCGACGAGGCGGCCTTTCGCGGCGACCGGTTCCACCACCACCCCCACGACCTGAAGGGCGACAACGACGTCCTCTGCCTGACGCAGCCGGACCTGGTTGAAAGCATCCACTACCGCTACATCGAGGCCGGCGCAGACATCGTCTCGACGAACACCTTCAACAGCACGCGCATTTCCCAGGCCGACTACCGGATGGAGCCGTTCGTGGCCGACATGAACCGCGCTGCGGCGGAAATCTGCGTGCGCGCCGCCCGCCGCGGCGAGGCGCAGTTCGGCCGGCGCATCTTCGTCGCCGGCGCGCTCGGCCCCACCAATCGCACGGCCTCGCTCTCGCCCGACGTGAACCGGCCCGGTTTTCGCGCCGTGACCTTCGACGAGTTGGTCGCCGCCTATTACGAGCAGGCGAGCAGCCTTGTCGCCGGGGGCGCCGAACTGCTGCTCGTCGAGACGATCTTCGACACGCTCAATGCCAAGGCCGCGATCTTCGCCATCCAGCAGTTGTTCGACGAGCTCGGCACCGCGCTGCCGCTGATGATTTCCGTTACCATCACCGACAATTCCGGCCGCACGCTCTCAGGCCAGACCGTCGGCGCCTTCTACCACTCCGTCCGGCACGCCCACCCGTTCAGCGTCGGCATCAACTGCGCGCTCGGCGGCAGGCAAATGCGCCCCTTCATCGAGGAGCTGGCCGGCCGCGCCGAATGCTTCATCAGCTGCTATCCAAACGCCGGCCTGCCGAATGCCTTCGGAGGCTACGACGAGACGCCCTGCGACATGGCGCACATCCTGGCCGAGTTCGCCGCCAACGGCTGGCTCAACATTGTCGGCGGCTGCTGCGGCTCCACGCCGGAGCACATCGGGGAGATCGCCCGCGCCATGAAGGCGCACCGGCCGCGCCCGCTGCCGACGCTCCCCTCCGCCCTGCGCCTCAGCGGCCTGGAGCCACTGTCCATCGCCTGACCCCGCGTCTCCCGTGAGCACCACCGTCCCGGCCTCCGCCTCCCAGTTCATCGTCGTCGGCGAGCGCACCAACATCACCGGTTCGCCGAAATTTGCCAAGGCCATCAAGGCCGGCGACTGGGACAGCGCGCTCGCGATCGCCCGCCAGCAGGTGGAGAGTGGCGCCCACATCCTCGACATCAACGTCGACGAGGCGCTCGTCGACGGCGAGGCCACCATGGTGCAGTTTCTCAACCTGATCGGTGCCGAGCCCGAGATCTCGCGCGTGCCGATCATGCTCGACTCGTCCAAGTGGAGCGTGCTCGAGGCCGGCCTGAAATGCCTCCAAGGGAAGGGTCTGATCAACTCGATCAGCCTCAAGGACGGCGAGGCCGAGTTTCTCCGCCGGGCCCGCCTCGTGCAACGCTACGGCGCGGCCGCGGTCGTCATGGCCTTCGACGAGCAGGGCCAGGCCGCCGACCGCGACGCCAAGATCCGCATCTGCACCCGCGCCTACCGCCTGCTCACGGAGAAGATCGGTTTCGCGCCCGAGGACATCGTCTTCGATCCCAACGTCCTCACGGTCGCGACCGGCATCGAGGAGCACAACAACTACGCCGTCGATTTCTTCGCGGCCACGCAGCTCATCAAGCAGACGCTCCCCGGAGCCAAGGTCAGCGGCGGCGTCTCCAACGTCTCCTTTTCCTTCCGCGGCAACAACCCGGTGCGCGAGGCCATGCACTCGGCGTTTCTCTACCACGCCATCCGGGCGGGCCTCGACATGGCCATCGTGAACGCCGGCATGCTCGGCGTCTACGCGGAGATCCCCGCCGACCTGCGCGCACTCGTCGAGGACGTGCTGCTCAACCGCCGCCCCGACGCCACCGAGCGGCTGGTCAAGTTCGCCGGCGAAATAAAAGCAACCGCAGGCGCCAAACCCTCCACCTCCCACCTCCAACCTTCCACCGCCGATGCATGGCGCAGCCTGTCGGTCGAGGAACGCCTACAGCACGCCCTCGTGAAGGGCATCGACACGCATGTCGACGCCGATACCGAGGAGGCGCGGCGGAAATACCCGAGGCCGCTCGACATCATCGAGGGGCCGCTCATGGACGGCATGCGCACCGTCGGCGATCTCTTCGGCGCGGGCAAGATGTTCCTGCCGCAGGTGGTAAAATCCGCCCGCGTCATGAAGAAGGCCGTCGCCTACCTCACGCCCTTCATGGAGGAGGAGAAGCGGCAGCTCGCCGCGACCGGCGTCGCCGCGCGGCCGCAGGGCCGGGTCGTCCTCGCCACCGTCAAGGGCGACGTGCACGACATCGGCAAGAACATCGTCGGCGTCGTCCTCGCCTGCAACAATTACGAGGTCGTCGACCTCGGCGTCATGGTGCCGTGCGACAAGATCCTTGCCGCCGCCCGCGAAAAGCAGGCCGACGTCATCGGCCTTTCCGGCCTGATCACGCCTTCGCTCGACGAGATGGTCCATGTCGCCCGAGAAATGCAGCGCCAGCAGGTCGCGCTGCCGCTGCTTGTCGGCGGCGCCACGACCAGCGCCGCGCACACCGCCGTCAAGATCGCGCCTGAATGCGACCAGCCGGTCGTCCACGTGCTCGACGCCTCCCGCGTGATCGGCGTCGTCAGCCAGCTGCTCAACCCGGGCACCAAGGCGGCCTTTGTCGCCGACATGCGCGCCAAGCAGGAGCGCCAGCGGACCGAATTCGCCGAGCGCCGCGGCGCGCGCAAGCTGCTGCCACTCGCCGAGGTCCGCGCCCGGTGCCAGCCCACCAATTGGGCCACGGTCGACATTCCTCGCCCGGAATTTCTGGGCACCCGAGTGTTCTCGTCCGTTCCGTCCTCACGCCTCTCGCCTCCCGCCTCCCACCTTCTTTCTCTCGACGAAATCGTCTCCTATATCGACTGGGGTCCGTTCTTCTCGGCTTGGGAGCTGAAGGGACGCTTCCCTGACATTCTGAAGGATGCAGTTGTCGGTGAACAGGCCTCGTCGCTCTACCGCGATGCGCAGAAGATGCTCGCCCGCATCGTCACGGAAAAACGCTACACCGCGAAGGCCGTCCTCGGTTTCTGGCCCGCCAACGCCGTGGGCGACGATGTCGAGGTCTACGCCGACGAGCAGCGCTCGCGCGTCCTGACGACGTTTCATTTCCTCCGCCAACAAAACGAAAAGCCCGCCGGCCAGTTCAACCACAGCCTGGCCGACTTCATCGCCCCGAAAGGCTCGGGCCGTCTTGACTACCTCGGCGGCTTTGCCGTCACCTCCGGCCACGGCGTCGATGATTTCGCCCGGGAATTCGAGCAGAAGCATGACGACTACTCGGCCATCATGGCCAAGGCGCTCGCCGACCGGCTGGCCGAGGCGCTCGCCGAACTGATGCACAAGAAGGTGCGCGATTTGTGCGGCTACGGGAAGTCGGAAAGGCTCACGACGGAGGAGATCATCCGCGAGAAATACCGCGGCATCCGTCCCGCTCCCGGCTATCCCGCCTGCCCGGACCACACCGAGAAAAGGATTTTATTCAATCTGCTGGCCGCAGAAAAATCCACCGGCATCACCTTGACCGAGAACTTCGCCATGCACCCGGCCAGCGCGGTCAGCGGCCATTACTTCAATCACCCTGAGGCAAAATACTTCGCCGTGGGCAAACTCGGCCGCGATCAGATCGAGGACTACGCCCGACGCAAGGGGCTGCCCCTCGCCGCCGTGGAAAAGTGGCTGGCTCCCTATCTCGATTACGAACCCCGCTGAAAAGTTGGTTCTCAGAAACCCGGGAATGTTCGATCCTATGATTTTCTGAATTCCCGATCCTAATTCTGGCGCGACCGGACACTGGTTCGCCCCTCTTCTCGACTGCGAGCCGGCTGAGGACTAACCAGCGAGTCCCACAGGGCACAGGGAGTGAACCGTGTCACTCCCACCCGACGCTTCATTCATGCCCTTCTTCGTGAAAATCCGCCAGCAACGGCGGCCGTCCTCGGGTTCAGGCTCGCCTTGCCTCTGCGCTCGTCTAGGACTGCGCGCATGACGAACCAGCCCGCCGGCCTCGCGCCCCCGCAACCCGACTCCCCCTGCCCTTGCGGCAGCGGCCAAACGTTCGCCGCTTGTTGCGAGCCGATCATCGCCGGACAACGTCCCGCGGCCAATGCGGAGCTGCTCATGCGGTCCCGGTTTACCGCCCATGCGATACGGCATGCTCGTCATCTGCACCGCACCTACCTTTCAACGGCGCACCTGCCTTACGTTGAAGAACCCGAAACCTCCTCCCCCGTCGTCTGGACTCGCCTGGTCATCCATGCGCACGACGCCGGCCCCAATCCCGACACGGCCTACGTGGATTTTTCGGCCTATTATCAGGCCGAAGGGGGCGAGCAGGTGATGCACGAGAAGTCCGAGTTTAAGCAAGTAAACGGCACGTGGTATTTCGTGCGCCCGGTCCGCCAAGGTCCGGCCCCGGTGAAATCCACCCATCCCAAAGTCGGCCGCAACAGCCCCTGCCCGTGCGGCAGCGGCAAGAAATACAAGCACTGCTGCTTGGCCAAGGCGTAGGCGGGTCCAGGAGTGCATTTCACATCTTCTTGACCGCCCGTCGATAGACCGTGCGTGCAATTCTTTGGTTTTGGCCATATCTAGTTCCGAATGAACAGTCCAATCCCCATGCAAAAATCCAGTGCGGCTCAGCGGAAGACCCTGCACATTCTGCACGTGGACGACTTGCAGGAACTCTGCGATATTGTCCGGCATTCACTGGGTCGCGACGGGCATACCGTGGAAAGTTTCGCGGATGGCGCCGCCGCCCTCGCCCGAATCAAGGAGGACCCCGCGGGATTCGACCTCTTCATCAGCGACCACCACATGCCCAAGATGAACGGTCTGGAAGTGGTCCGGGAACTGCGCCGCATGGCGTTTCGCGGCAAGATTTTCATCTTCAGTTCCGAAATCGACGAGGACGTAAACGATGTCTACCTGCAACTGAAGGTGGACCTGGTCCTGCCCAAACCCATCATCATTTCCGAACTGAGGCAGCTGCTGGCCGAGTTTTAGCCTCCCGGGCAGCCTGAAATCTGCCCAGCAGTCGGTGGAACGGTCGTCTGCGACTCGACGACGGTGGTCATGGATCCATAATTATATTGGTCCCGTTCCCATGTCTCTCCCGCCCCCAGCGCCTCCTCCGGCGTTTCGCCGCCTTATAATCCTGACACTGCTTGCCGGCGCCGTGGTGATGTTCCTCTCCCTGTTTGTCACGCGTCATATGACCAAATCCAAGGAGGGCAGACAGACGGTATGGGCCAAACCGCCAGCCGCCGCGGCCGTCGACCCCGCCGCCCAACCAGGACCGAAGGCTGGGACGGACGGGAAATCCCGCCCAACTCCGGCCTCCGCCGGCAAAGCCAGATCGGGTGCGCTGTCGAAAACGACCGCCGCGCCCCTGCAGTTCGACGTTTACCCGCGACCTGTGACCTCGTGGTTCGAGGCACAAATCGCGCTGGCCCGGCAAGTGTATTCCTGCGGCTCAATTGATGGCATCGCCGGCGTCCAGACAGTGAGGGCACTGCGGGCTTTCCAGGAGAACGAGGGCTTGAGCGTGACCGGGCGGCTGGACGACCTCACGCGCCCCCGGCTCGAACTCGCAGCCCCGCCGTTAACCCAGTATGTGGTGTCCGCAGAGGACTTGGCGCGTCTGCAGCCGCTAAGTCCAACCTGGTTGGGCAAGTCGCAGCAAAGCGCGCTCGACTATGAGACCGTACTCGAACTGGTGGCTGAACGTGCGCACGCCCATCCGAAATTGCTCCTTCAGCTCAATCCGGACGTGAATTGGGACAAGATCATCCCCGGCACGGAGCTGACCGTGCCCGCACTCGGGGTTGTCTCACCGCGCACGAAGGCCGTCTGTCTGTATGTGCGACTGGCGGACAACGTCCTCGAAGCGCGCGACGAAAACGACGCACTGATCGTTCACTTTCCGGTGAGTATTGCGCGCAATGTCGAAAAGCGCCCGGTTGGGGAACTGCATGTGACGGTAATCATACCAAACCCGGACTACACCTTCGACCCGGCGGTGTTTCCCGAGTCGCAGGAAGGCCGGCAGCTGGCCCGGCGCTTGGTCGTGCCGCCGGGCCCCAACAACCCGGTGGGCGTTGCCTGGATTGGCCTCGACCAGCCGGGCTACGGCATCCACGGCACACCGGATCCCGAAAAGGTGGGGCGCACCGAGTCCCATGGTTGCTTCCGCCTCGCCAACTGGGACGCGCTGACCCTGCTCGACGTCGCGTGGGTCGGACTGCCGGTAATCGTCGCTCCCTGAGTGGAAGCCGGGCCACGCCCAACGGAGTGCTTTACTGGAAAATCCCGCCGCCGGGGGAATCGGGCAATTTCTGAGGTATCCTGACAGCCTCTCCAGCAGTCATCATTCCTGCGATCGGAGGGCACCGGCTCAGGTCAAACAATTCGTTTTCGCCGTTTACTTCCCGGCCGGTGAAATCACACTATCAGCAGTAGGCGCCGCGGCGCGCCGGCAGGGGTCAACACCAACCAAAGAAAAGAAACCGACGATGCAACTGACGACCGTCAGGATAGAGAAACCGGAAGCCATCAACTTCATTCTCGGGCAGACCCATTTCATCAAGACGGTCGAGGACGTGCACGAGGCGCTGGCGGGCGCCGTGCCGGGCATCAAGTTTGGCCTGGCGTTCTGCGAGGCCTCGGGGAAATGCCTCGTCCGCTGGTCGGGCACCGATGCCGCCATGACCGAATTGGCCAAGAGAAACGCGCTGAGCCTCGGTGCCGGCCACACCTTCATCGTTTTTCTCGGCGAGGGCTTCTTCCCCGTCAACGTGCTCAACGCCCTGAAAACCGTGCCGGAGGTGTGCCGCATCTTCTGCGCGACGGCCAACCCCACCGAGGTCATCGTGGCAGTGAGCGAACAAGGCCGCGGCATCCTCGGCGTGATCGACGGTTCATCCCCCAAGGGTGTGGAAGGCGAAGCAGACATCGCCTGGCGCAAAAACTTCCTGCGTCAAATCGGCTACAAAACCTGAGAGGCCCGGCCACCGTCGGGCCCAGTGCGCAGCAAACGGCTAAAATCATGAATGCAATCTGGTGCCGGTGCTTGCCCTGGCTGGCCGCAACAGTCTGCGCGACCGGATGCCTGCGGGCCGACGAAGCGGGCCATTCTGGAAAGGAGAAGAGTGTGATGAAATTGACGAGTGCAGCGTTTGCCGCGCAGCAACCGATTCCGGCGAAATACACCGGTGAGGGCGCCGATGTGTCGCCGCCTTTGCAATGGAACGGCGCTCCCGCCGGAACCAAGGGTTTTGCTCTGATCTGTGATGATCCGGATGCTCCGGCGGGTGATTGGGTGCATTGGGTGATTTACGACCTGGCCCCGACGGCGGACGGATTGCCGGAGCACGTCGCCCCGCGCGACACGCTCCCCGATGGCGCGAAGCAGGGAATGAACGACTTCGGGAAGGTCGGTTACGGAGGGCCATATCCGCCGACCGGCAAACCACACCGTTATTTTTTCCGCCTCTATGCCTTGGACGCCAGGTTATTGTTGCCGCCCCGGGCAACCAAGGCCGCCGTGCTGCGCGCGATTGCTGGCCACGTCCTGGCCGAGGCGCAACTGATGGGCACCTACCAGAGGGCGCGATGAACCGAAGGAACGCGAGGTGAAGCGTGCCCGATTCACGCATTCATCGCGGTCCGCATCCGGAGGACGCCCGGCTTTTCGCCCCGCCCGCCTGGCCCACTCTGCAGCAGGCGACGGCAGACTTGTGCTGGCTGTTGAGCCGCAACTATGCGGCCAAGTCCGCGCTGAAGCTCGTCGGTGACCGCCACCAACTCACGGCACGACAACGCGAGGCCGTCGAGCGGTGCGCCTGCCCTGATGCCCTTCGCGCCGACCGGCAGACCCGCCGCGTGGCGACCGACGCATTGGCCGGTCGCACGCTGTGGCTCGACGGCTATAATGTGCTCACGACCGTCGAGGTGGCTCTTGGCGGCGGAGTGATCCTGGCCGCCGGCGACGGGACCTATCGCGACATCGCCAGCATGCACGGCACCTATCGCAAGGTCGCTGAAACCCTGCCCGCGCTGGAATTGCTCGGCGGCATGACGGCCGCCTGCGGTTCGACCTCGTGGCATTGGCTCCTCGACCGACCTGTCTCGAACAGCGGCCGGCTGAAGACGATCATGGCGGACCTCGCCGCCCGCCGCGGCTGGCCGTGGCAGATCGAACTCGTGCCGGATCCCGATGCCGTTCTCGCCGACAGCGATGAGATCGTGGCCACGGCCGACAGCCTTATTCTGGACCGCTGCCGGCATTGGTACAATCTGGCCCGGGAGGCCATCGACCGGCAGGTTCCGCAGGCCCATGTGGTCCCACTGGGCGGCGACGGCGTGTGAACGCCGAAAACCCGGACGCTTACTTTGGAAGTATCGCTGGCTCCGCGCAAACTCTGCTTGGCGAACGCCGAGCTACCTCATATATTATAGAAAAGGGGGTCCAAATGACCGACCGTCCCATAGTTTTCGCAGGTTTGCTTCCGCACGCCCCGGTTCTTGTCCCCGGCGTGGGAGGAGAACACCTCGCCCACGTCCGCGCCACGGCCAACGCCATGACGACAGTCGCCAGGCACACCATGAACGCGCAACCGGATACCCTGGTGCTCATCTCGCCTCATTCTCCCCGGCAGTCCGGCGCCTTCGGCCTCTGGCAGACCCCGCGGTTGCGCGGGTCCCTCGAGAGATTCGGTTCGCCCTCCGACCGGGTGGATCTGCCGCTGGATCGGACCTTCGCTGACCGTCTTGCCACGGAGGCGAAGCTTCGCGGACTCCGCATCTGGGCCATTGCCGGCGAACCGCTGGATCATGGCGCAACCGTGCCGCTGTGCTACCTCATCGCAGCGGGATGGAAGGGCCCCACCGTGATCTTGAGCCTGAACTACCCGGGTGAGGGCGGGCTCGACGAACTCGGCCAGGCCATTGCCGTCACGGCGCAGGCCCTGGACCGCCGGATCGCCTTTATCGCCAGCGGCGACATGAGCCACCGTCTGACCCACTCGGCCCCCAGCGGCTATCACCGCGAGGCGCACCGGTTTGACGAGACCTTCATAGCGCTGCTGCGGAAGGGCGCCTTCACCGAGGTGCCGCGTATCGATCCCGATTTGCAGGAGCTGGCGGCGGAGGATGCGGTCGACTCCACCGTCGTGGCGCTGGCGGTGGCCGGCTATCATACGGACGGGCATGAAGTGCTGAGTTACGAGGGCCCGTTCGGAGTCGGCTACGGCGTCGCGATTCTCTTTGAGCCGGGGCGACGCCGGAACGAAGACACCCTGACCGAAGACGGGGCCGTCTCCCGCTGGCATGAGCTGCCGGCTGTCGCCCGGCGCGCCATCGAAGCGAAGTTTCAAGGCGGGGCACCCGCATCGCCATACCACGCCGTCGGTGAACTGGCGCAACGGCGCGGGGTTTTTGTCACTCTGCGCACCGCCACCGGCGAACTGCGCGGCTGCGTGGGCACTGTCCTGCCGGTGGAGGATGATCTGGTGCAGGAGACTTGGCGGAATGCCGCAGCCGCAGCTTTCCACGATCCCCGTTTTCAACCGGTGCGGATCGCGGAGCTCTCCCGCTTGAGGCTGGGTGTGACGGTCCTGGAAGAACCGGAGGCCGTGGCGTCGCCGGAGGAGTTGAATCCGGCCGTCTATGGCGTGGTGGTGGCAACCAGCGATGGGCGTAAAGGCGTGCTGCTGCCGGCCATCCCAGGCATTGACACTGTTGAGCAGCAACTCGCGGTTGCCCGCCGCAAGGCCGGCATCAATCCCGATGAGCCTTGTTCGATTCAGCGGTTCACAGCCTGCAGTTTTGTGGACGCGGCGAACACCGGGACCGGGGACTAGCCATTGTGAATGCACCACTGCGCCAATCCGACCATCCGGGCCGTTGGTGGGCTCTGCTGCCCGACGGCCGGGTCGAATGCCGCCTGTGTCCGCGCTCATGTAGATTAGCAGAGGGGCAGCGCGGATTCTGTTTTGTCCGGCAGCGGACGGGCGATGCCGTGGTGCTCACCACCTATGGACGGAGCAGCGGATTCTGCATCGACCCGATCGAGAAGAAGCCGCTGAACCATTTTCTGCCGGGCACGAGCGTGCTGTCGTTTGGGACGGCTGGCTGCAATCTTGGCTGCAGGTTTTGTCAGAACTGGGACATCAGCAAGGTGCGGGAATTCGACCGGCTGAGCGACGCTGCGGCGCCTGAAGCGATCGCCGCGGCCGCACGCCGCCACGGCTGCCGGTCGGTGGCGTTTACCTACAATGACCCGGTGGTATTCGCCGAGTATGCCCTGGACGTCGCCCGCGCCTGCCGTGACCAGGACATCAAGACCGTCGCCGTGACTGCCGGCTACATCACCGCCGAGGCCCGGCCCGAGTTCTTCCGCGCCATGGATGCGGCGAACGTGGATCTCAAGGCTTTCACGGAGGATTTCTACCACCAGTTCTGCCTGGGTCAGCTTCAGCCGGTGCTCGATACCCTCGCCTACCTCCATCGCGAAACCGACGTCTGGCTCGAAGTCACCACGCTGCTGATTCCCGGGGAAAACGACAGCCCCGCCGAGATTGATCGGGCGTCCGACTGGTTCGCCGCCCAGCTTGGTTCTGACGTGCCGTGGCATTTCACGGCGTTTCATCCTGATTTCAAGATGCTCGATACCCCGCGTACGCCGCCGGACACCCTACTGCACGCCCGACAGATTGCGCGCTCCAAGGGTTTACGGTTCATTTATACCGGAAACGTCCAAGATCGGGCCGGCGGCAGCACGTGGTGTCCCGACTGCGGCTCCCTCCTCATCGAACGCAATTGGTTTGAAATCGGCGAATATAATCTCGCCGGCAACCGCTGCAAAGCCTGCGGCGGTCAGATCGCCGGGATTTTCGAAGGGGGAAAGGGCCAATGGGACGGACGGCGCCAGGCCGTGCGCCTCGGCTGATCACACCGCTGTCGGTGCGCGCCAGCGCACGGAGTGCTTTTCCCGTGGGTCGCCGGAAGGACGAATCCGCCAGGCGACCATAAGCCAAGCTGCGCCCACCCCGGCGCCTGGCGGGGAACTGTGTTTACATCCGGATCTGAAAAGCTAAACTCACACTTGTGGGCGACGGGAGCCCTGAACTCCAGGGCCTGTCGACAAATATCATCACCAATAACCACCAACCAGGAGGACGGTCTATGCCAGCAACCAAGCTGAAAGAATTCCTGAACAGCCGCGGCATCAAATATGTGACCATTCAGCATTCCCCGGCTTTTACTGCTCCGGAAGTCGCAGCATCGGTGCACGTCTCGGGCCGTGACTTTGCCAAGACCGTCATCGTCAAGATCGACGGCGCCATGGCCATGGTCGTGTTGCCGGCGCATCGCAAGCTGGTGCTTTCCGATCTGCGCGAACTGCTGGAAACCGATCAGATCAAACTGGCTTCAGAAGAAGAGTTCCGCAGCACTTTCCCCGACTGCGAAATCGGTGCCATGCCGCCTTTCGGCAACCTGTACAGCCTTCCCGTCTATGTGGCCGCTGATCTGGCTGCGGAGTCGGAGATCGCCTTCAACGCCGGCACGCATACCGAGGTCATCAAGATGGCCTACGATGACTATGCCAGTGCTGTGAAACCGAAGGAGATTGATTTCGTCACCACCTGACGGTGCGCCGGCCAACGCCGACGATCGCGCGAGGGAACGTCACGACAATCGAATCCGCCTCCGACCCGGCGGTCTCCGTCCGGCGGGAGCGGGATGTTTTGACTGTTAGAGAGTGAAGCGATGGTTCCCCGACGGGTGCGCAAGCCAGTGCTCGTGCGGTTGTGAATACTGCCGCATGTCTTGGAGCATGCTGGGATTCTTCAATTAAGCGCCGGCCAGGCAGGGCGAGCCGGGCTGGGCAGGCCAGATGCGATCACGACCTTGGGCGGACGCCGAGCCCGGCCGCAACCACCCGTACCGATCCCGCCCTGCGGTGTGTCCGCCAGGAAGCCCCAGTCACCCTCGTCTTGCCATGGCACGATTTTAATCCAACGTGCGACCTACACGAAAACTACCGGACCGGCTTCATAGAATCCGTTCCCGGCGCCCTTGGGCCGTCTTAACTTGAACCACTTTTTTTCTTAATCATGCCCCGACCGTCGCTTCCCTGCTGCACATTTCTGCCTTTCCTGCCGGACCGCTTCTCCCGCGTGATTCTTCCCGTCCTGATCCTCGCAGCCCGCCTCTCCGCCGTCGAGCCGGCTACTGCCCCGGCAGACCGGGCAAATCCCCTGCTGGTCGAGAGCACTCTGCCCTACCAGATGCCACCCTTTGACCAGATCAGGGACGAGGACTACGCCCCTGCCTATGAGCAAGGCATGCGCGACGAACTGAAGGAGGTGGCGGTCATTGCCGGCAATCCGGAGAAGCCGAGCTTCGACAATACCATTGTCGCCCTCGAACGCTCCGGTTCGCTGCTGGATCGGGTCGACCGGCTTTTTTCCAACATGGCCGGAGCCAATACCAATCCGACCCTGCAGGAAGTGGAACGCGAAACCGCCCCCAAGCTCGCGGCGCAAAGGGACGCCATCCACCTGAACGGCGCCCTCTTCTCCCGCATTCAGGCTCTTTACGACGAGCGCAACAGTCTGGGGCTGGATGCCGAATCGCTGCGTCTGCTCGAGCGCTACCACCGGGATTTCGTCCGCGCGGGCGCCCGGCTCTCCGCGGCTGATCAGACCAGGCTTAAGGCCATCAACACCGAACTGGCCACCCTGCAGACCACGTTCACCCAGAACGTGCTCAAGGAAACCAACGCCTCGGCCGTGGTGGTGGACGACGTCGCGCAGCTGGCCGGCCTGTCCGCCAACGAAATCGCCGCGGCCAAGGCCGCCGCCCAGGCAGATCGCCAGGACGGCAAGTTCGTCATCCGTCTCCTCAACACCAGCGGGCAGCCCGTGCTCGCCTCCCTGGAAAACCGCGCCCTGCGCGAGCGGATCCAGCAGGCCTCGGTATCCCGGTGCAGCCATGGCGGCGAATTCGACAACCGAGCCATTGTCCTGCGTATCGTGCAGCTGCGGGCTGAGCGCGCCGTCCTGCTTGGGTACCCAAACCACGCCGCCTACGTGCTCGAAGAACAGACCGCCGCCACCGTGGGGGCGGTCAACCGGCTGCTCGCCGAGCTGGCGCCACCGGCCGTGGCCAACGCCCGCCGCGAGGCTGCGGACATGCAGGCCATCATCGACCAGGAGCAGGCCGGCTTCCAACTGGCCCCGTGGGACTGGGATTATTACTCTGAAAAGGTCCGCCGCGCCCGCTATGCCTTCGACGAGTCCCATCTGCGGCCCTACTTCGAATTGAATCACGTGCTGCACGACGGCGTGTTTTATGCCGCGAACCGGCTTTACGGACTCACCTTCAAGGAACGTTCCGACCTGCCGGTGTATCAGCCCGACGTGCGAGTATTTGAGGTCCTCGACTCCGATGGCCAGCCGCTCGCCCTCTTTCTGACCGATTTCTTCGCCCGCCCGTCCAAGCGGGGCGGAGCATGGATGAACGCGTACGTGAATCAATGCGGACTCTTGGACACCAAACCGGTTATTGCGAATCACCTGAACATCCAGAAGCCGCCCGCCGGCGAACCGGCGTTGCTGACCTTTGATGAGGTCCGGACGATGTTTCACGAGTTCGGCCACGCCCTGCACGGCATGCTCTCGAACGTGAAGTATCCGCGTTTCAGCGGCACGCAGGTGCCGCGTGACTTCGTCGAGTATCCCTCACAGGTCAACGAGATGTGGTCCGTGTGGCCCGAAGTGCTGCAAAACTACGCCCGGCACTATCAAACCGGCGACCCCATGCCGAAGGAGCTGCTTGACCGGATGCTGGCCACCGGAAAGTACAACCAGGGATTCATGACCACCGAATACCTGGCCGCCAGCTTGCTCGATCAGGCCTGGCACCAGTTCAAAGCGAAGGAGGTGCCCGGCAACGTGCTGGACTTTGAGGCTGCAGCACTGCAGCAGGCCGGCATGGATTTCGCCCCGGTCCCTCCGCGCTACCGCAGCACCTACTTTTCGCACATCTTCTCCAGCCCGGCCTACTCCGCCGGCTATTACTCCTACATCTGGGCCGAGGTTCTCGATGCCGACAGCGTTGAATGGTTCAAGCAGCATGGCGGCCTCACGCGTGCAAACGGCGACCGTTTCCGCCAGGAGGTCCTGTCGCGCGGCGGCAGCGCGGAGGCGAATGCCCTCTTCCGCAATTTCGCCGGCGGCGAGCCTGACATCAGGCCGCTGCTCGTGCGCCGCGGCCTCGACCAGCCGCCAGCCGCACCCGTGCCATAGGCACTTGGGAAAATCCCATGCGCACAGGGCGGAGGCGAAATGGCCCCGCTTCGTGATCAACCGGCGTCACGGTGACGGCGCTCCCGCAGGGGCGCCGCAGGCCGGATCGAAACCGGCCCCAGTGGACAACGTTCCCTGCCCTCTGTTGACAGACCGGCCGACGCCGCTGTGAATGGTGGTATGGACGCCATCGAATGCATCAACACCCGCTACAGCTGCCGCAATTATCGGACTCAACCCGTGCCGCGCGCACTGCTGGAGCAACTGGTCGATGCCGGCCGACGCGCTCCCTCCGGTCGCAAGGAGGAACCGGTTGAATTCATCGTGGCGACCCGCCAGGCGGATCGCGATTTCCTCGCGAAGATCTCCACCGCGGGGAAGTTCATTGCTCAGGCCGGAGCCTGCATCGTGGTCATCGCCCGCGATACGACCTACTACCTCGAGGATGGCGCCGCCGCGGTGGAAAACGCGCTCCTGGCGGCCACGGCGCTGGGACTGCAATCCTGCTGGGTGGCGGGAGACAAGAAGACATATGCCGGCGACATTCTCCGCCACTTTGGCGTGCCCGCCGGCTTCAAGCTCGTGGCCATGCTGGCGATCGGCTACGCTTCTTCGCCCTGCCGCCAACCGCCCCACCGGCCACTCGCGGAAGTACTGCACTGGGAGCAATTCTGATCCCGGGCTTGCGGCGGCGCACCTCCGGCTTGGCTTTTGGAAAAATCCCTGCGTGGATCCGGAGAGTGAACGCTGCACTTGCCGATTTAAGTCCCGCCGACCTCGAACAGCAACTGGCGGCATGGGGGTGCAAACCCGTCCACGCCGCGCGCCTGTTGCGGGCCTATTATCGGGGAGACGGCGTAATCGATTGGACCACTCTGGTCCTACCAAAGGAGCTCACCCTGAGACTGCAGACCGGAGACGCGCCGCCTGCTGCCACTCTGGCCGCCCGTCAGGTGGCGGAGGATGGCACGACAAAACTCCTGCTGCGCCTGCGCGACGGTCACACCATCGAGTCCGTGCTGATGCCCGCCCCCCGCAGTGATCGCGTGGCGGGCTGCCTTTCTTCGCAGGTCGGCTGCGCGATGGGCTGCGATTTTTGCGCGACCACCCGGACCGGCTTCGAACGCAACCTGACGGCCGGCGAGATGGTGGAGCAGTTCCTGTCCTTGCGCCGCGCGGCGCGCGCCGTGGGCCGGCGGGTGCAGACGGTTGTCTTCATGGGCATGGGCGAGCCCCTCCTCAACATCGACCAGGTTCTCGCAGCGGTCCGGCGCATCGCGAGCAACGGGCTCGGCGGACTGGGCTGGAGGCAGATCACCATTTCAACCGTCGGGCTCGTGCCCGGCATCGACGCGCTCGATGCCACCGGGCTGAACGTCAATCTGGCCATCTCGCTGCACGCCCCGGACGACGCCACCCGCGCCCGGCTGCTGCCCGCCGGCCGCCGGTTTGCCGTGGCCGAGATCCTTGCGGCAGCCGATCGTTTTCAAGCCCGGCGCGGCCGGCCAGTGTCGATCCAGTACTGTCTGCTCAAGGGCGTGAACGATTCCTTGGAGCAGGCCCGGTCCCTCGCGGCGCTGATGCGCGACCGGCGCATGCATGTCAACCTGCTGCATTACAATTCCACCGGCCTCAGCCTGAGCGGGCAGGTCTACCAGCGTTCCGATCCTGCCACCGCCGCGGCATTCCTGGCCGAACTGCGTGCGCAACACATCGTCACCCACTTCCGCCGCTCGCGCGGACCGGACATCGACGCCGCCTGCGGTCAATTGCGGCGTCGTGCGCTCTCGCGGGACGGCGTCCCCTCGTAATGGCCGACGGCAGACCGGGCGTTCTTCGCCTTTTCCCGGACGCATGGTGGCGTAATTCGGGTTGTCCGGCGCTGCGCGTACCGCAACTGTGTCGTCATGCCAATCGATACCCCCGATCTTCTCGACCGTTTCCTGCGCTATGTGCAGATCGACACCCGCAGCGATCCGCATTCGACTACGACGCCAAGCACTCCCGGACAGTGGGATCTGCTCCGGTTGCTCGTGACGGAACTCACGGAAATGGGCGCGACGGATGTCACCTTGACCGAACAGGGCTATGTGCTCGCCACCGTCCCTGCGACCACCCGCAAGGCAGCGGTGCCGCGGCTTGCCTGGTTTGCGCACGTCGACACGGCGCCCAATTTGCCGGGCGCGGCTAAACCCATCGTCCACCACGCCTACGACGGCTGTCCGATCGTTCTGCCGGACGATCCGAAGCAGCGGCTTACCGTCGAGACGATCCCGCATCTGCGCGCGGCCATCGGCCAAGATGTCATCACGGCGAGCGGCGCCACCCTGCTCGGCGCTGACGACAAGGCCGGCGTGGCCACGGTGATGGCGGCGGCCCGCCATCTGCTCCGCCACCGGGAAATCCCGCACGGCGTGATCCGCCTCTGCTTCAATCCCGACGAGGAGATCGCCGGCGGCATGAAGCATCTCGATCTCGCCCTGCTCGAGGCAGATTTCGGTTACACGATCGACGGCGAACTGCCCGGAGAAATCGATTACGAAACCTTCAGCGCCGATGCCGCGGTGCTGGAGATTCACGGCATCGCCGCGCATCCCGGCTGGGCGAAGGATGTGATGGTCAATGCACTCCGGATCGCGGGGCGCTTTCTGGCCGCCCTGCCACCGAACCAGTCGCCGGAGTGCACGGCCGGCCGCGACGGATTTATTCATCCGGTGGAATCAGCCGGCTCCGCGGAGCACGTGACGGTGCGGATGATCCTGCGCGACTTCGAGCTGGATGGTCTCGCCGCCAAGCGCGCCCTGCTCGAAAAGATCGTCGCCGAATTGCGCGCGTCCGAACCGCGGGCGCGGCTCGAGCTCACTTTCAACGAACAATACCGCAACATGCGTTACTGGCTCCAGCACGACATGCGCCCGGTGGAGTTCGCCCAGGAGGCTCTCCGCCGCGCCGGGCTGACGCCGGCTTCACAAGCCATCCGGGGCGGCACCGACGGCTCCAATCTCACCGCCCGGGGTTTGCTGACGCCCAATCTCTTCTGCGGCATGCACGAGGTGCACAGCCAGCGCGAATGGGTGAGCCTCCAGGACATGGCCCGGGCCGTAATAACCCTCCTGCACCTCGCGCAAGTCTGGGAAGAACGCTCGGCCTGAGGCCGGACCCCGCCCCTCCACGGGGGCACTTCCGCCCGCCTGACTGAAAGGGCCTTCGTCCGGCCGTAATGCGGCAACCGCAAATGTCACCTAACAGACAACATTCAAACCGCACTGACGCGCCCGAGTTTTGTCATTTAATAGATGATAAATGATGATACAAGCAGCGGAAGAATTGTCATTTAATGGATGACATTCTCCTCCCGGCCGCTCGGGGTGCCGATGCCGGGCAAACCGGGAGACTCTGTATCGGATGGGTGGGTTGATTAGTCATGCCGGTTCAGTAATCCGCCCATCCCAGCGGGAAACCCAGCGCGGGCCGGGTTGCCCGCTGCCTTGCGTTATGGGCGCAGTTGGCTTTGTTCACGGCTCTTCATTTGTGAAACCCGGCATTCTCCGCACACTCGCTTTGCTCTCCGCCATGGTCGCCGGCGCCTTCGTCCCGCAGGCGCAGGCGGCGGCGTGGGCAATCCGTTGGCTGGTGATCGGCATGCTGTTTGCGGTGTTTCTGCAAACGCAACTTTCGCGCTCGATGCTGCATCGCAGCCACGGCGTACTGCTCGTCGCCAACCTAGTGATGGGCATGGTGGGCTGGGGTCTCGGCTGGTTCATCGGGGGGCGCAACGTGGCCCTCGCCGCATTTTTCGCGGGCATCACGCCGACCGCGACGGCGGCACCGGTGGTCATGGATTTTCTTCGGGGCCGGGTGAGCTACGTGGTAGCCGCCTTTGTGCTCACAAACCTCGTCATTGCCGCGGTGATGCCCGGGCTGCTGCCCTACGTACTGGGGCAGGCAACCCCGCACGTTTTCGGGCATGTGGTCGGCAGCGTGGGCCTGGTGGTCTTTGCACCGGCGGCGGTGGCATGGCTCCTGCGGACTGTTCACCCGCGCGCGGTGGAATGGCCGGGACGCCTGCGCAATGTGACCTTCGGGGCCTGGGTGCTGGCGTTATTTCTAATCACCGCCAACGCCTCCGATTTCCTGCGCAGGCAGACGACCGTGCCGTTCGCCGAGCTGGTGGCGATCGGCGCCGTAACGTTGCTCGTGTGCGCGGCCAATTTTGCGCTGGGCCGGATGATTGGCGGACGGGAGTTTCCGCGCGAAGCCAGCCAGTCGCTCGGACAGAAAAACACAACCCTCACCATCTACCTGGCGCTGGCCTATGCCAGCCCGCTCGTCGCCCTAGGCCCCACTTTCTACGTTCTTTGGCACAACCTGTGGAACTCATGGCAGCTGCACCAGCACCGGCATGTGGATGTAAAATCCAGCCACCTCACGGCGTGAGGCTCCCAGCCGCCGCGCATGCGGGAATCCGGATATAACCGAGAGAGAGCATCAGTCCTCCGGATGCTCGCCGGGCGGGGCCATCTTCACCAGCCGCGGATCGAACCGCGCCAGCGTCTCCACGAGATCGCTCTGCGCGGCCATGACTGCATGGATGTCCTTGTAGACCATCGGCGCCTCGTCGAGGCCGGCGGAGAGCAGCTGCACTCCCCTCGCGTCGAGCCAGCGATGCGCCGTTTTCCAGTCGAGGGTCTTTTTTGCCTGTGTACGGCTCATGAGCCGGCCGGCGCCATGCGCCGCCGAGTCGAGCGAGTTGGCACAGCCCCTGCCGCGCACCAAAAAGCCCGGCGCAGCCATAGAGCCGGGGATAAACCCCAGCACGCCCCGCCCGGCAGGCGTCGCCCCTTTGCGATGGACAATAACGTCACGGCCGTCGTGCGTTTCCCGCCAGGCAAAATTATGGTGATTTTCCACCTGCCAGAGGACTCGCGCGCCGAGATGGGCGGTGATGCACGCGTGGATGCAGGCATGGTTGGCCGAGGCATACCGGCCCATCAACTCCATCGCGGCCCAATATTCGCGCCCCTCCGGCTCGCGAAGCGGCAGCCAGGCCAGCCGGCCGTGCCCGGGCCGCTTCCGTTGCGCTATTTTGCTGTAGTGATCGCAAACCGCCGCGCCGGTGCCGCGACTGCCGCTGTGGCTGAGCAGCGCCAGATATGACCCCGGCTCCAGCCCGAATCCGCCGTGTTCCACGGTCAAGATCCCAAACTCCACGAAATGATTGCCGCTGCCGCTTGTGCCGAGCTGCCGCCATGCCTTGTCGCGCAGGGCCTGTGTCACGGGGCTCCCCCCCCAATTCTCGTCCATCACGTCATGTGTGCGCGGATGCTTGAATTCCGCGCCGACGCCAAAGCGCGTCTCCTGCTCGAGGGCGCGCGCCAGCCGCTCCGCCCGGTCGCGCAACCAGGCCACCGGCAGGTCGAGCACGGAGAGCTTGACCCGACAGGCAATGTCCACGCCGACAGCGAACGGGACCACCGCCCCGTCCGTGGCGAGCACCCCGCCGATCGGCAAACCGTAGCCCACATGGGCGTCGGGCATGAGCGCCCCGCGCACGGCCACGGGCAGGGCGCAGGCCTCGCGCATCTGCGCGACCGACTGGGCGTCGATGTCCGTCCCCCATTGCCGCCACGGCGCGCCGGCGGAGGCTGCCTGCATTTCGCTCACGTCATCAACCTGAATCACCCGGTCCGGCTTTGCAAATCGTGATTCCCCTGCAGCCTGGATTTCGCTAGACGTGAGTAAAGGCTCCTCGCTGCCTCCCCGGACGCCCGCAGCCTAACTGCTCGCCGCTCATGTCTCTTCCCTCCTCCATCGCCGCCCTGCCCTCGCGTGCCGCTGAGTTGCGCGAGCTGCTTATCCGCTGGTGCAACCAAAACTCCGGCAGCGACAATTTCACCGGGCTCGACATCATGCTCGGTCTGCTGGAAATCCAGTTCGCCCGGCTGCCCGATGCAATCATCGAACGGGTGCCGCTGGAGGGCACGTCCGCCCGGGCGCTGTCGGTGAACGTGCGTCCCGCCGCTCCTCTCCGGTTTCTTTGCAGCGGCCACTACGACACTGTCTACGGAGCCGAGCATCCGTTCCAGCAGTGCGAGCCGGTCGATGCGAACACCCTGCGCGGACCGGGCGTGGCCGACATGAAGGGCGGCCTCGTCGTCATGCTCGCGGCACTGCAGGCGTTCGAACAGACCCCGCACGCGGCGCGTCTTGGTTATGAAGTGCTGCTCAGTCCTGACGAAGAGATCGGCACACCCGCCACGGCCCCGGTCCTCGCCGACGCCGCCCGGCGCCATCGATTCGCCCTCGTATTCGAGCCCGCCCGCGTCAATGGCGACCTGGTCAAGTCCCGCATGGGCACGGGCACTTTCACCATCACCTGCCATGGTCGCGCGGCCCACGCCGGCCAGGCCCGGGACGAGGGACGCAACGCCATCCTCGAGCTCTGCGAACTGCTTCCGCAAGTCGACGCGCTTAACCGCGAGCTGCCGGACGTGATGGTCAATATCGGCAACATCAAGGGCGGGGGCCCGGTCAACATCGTTCCTGACTGCGCGCAGGCCGAGATCAACATCCGTTTCGCGCAGGCAAACGACGGACCCCTCATGTTGCGCCGCCTGCAGGAACTCGCCGCCCCCCTCAACGCCCGCGACGGTTACCGGGTCGAAATCTCCGGTCATTTTTCCCGTCCTCCCAAGATTGCAACCCCGGCCGAGGAACACCTCTTCACCGCCTGGCAGGCCTGCGGGCGTGACCTCGGCCTCAATTTTTCGTGGCAGCATGTCAGCGGCGGATCCGACGGCAATCTGCTCTCCGCCGCCGGCCTGCCCAATCTCGATGGCCTCGGCGTGCGCGGCGACCGCCTGCACAGTCCCGACGAAATCTGCTGGCTCGACAGCCTCGTGCCGCGAGCGCAAATCGCCGCGCTCTTCCTGCACCGTCTGGCCGCCGGGGAGATAAGACTCGCCCCGTGCTCACGCTGACGAATGGTCATCCCCGCCCTGTCTTTGCGCGGAGTCCCCTCAGCCCAACCACTCTCCTGAGCCTATTTCCCGGCGATAAGGTCAACTAAATGGGGAGCGGCGGATTTCCGCTGGGTGCGCAAGCACGTGGCTGTGTTGCGGTTGTAGTCCGGCGGTTCGACAAACACCAATACTGCGGGAAAACTATGATTTCTCTCATGCCCGCGGCGCCGGGGACACGGGTCCGCCCAGCACTTTCCTAAAATTCCGGATTACAGACTTACGAGCCTCAGTGGACATCTACCGGTCTGATCCCGACGGCCGGAAATATCAGTTGAGGCGCACCGTGGACCTAGATTGAAGGAGCCGCGCACGGCCCGGCAGTCCCGTCCAGACCAGGTGGAACTGAGACGCGGCATGAGACTGGTGCCTCAAGACCGCCCCTAATTGAGGCTCTGCAATGCTTCGCGCACCAGGGTGGCATTCAGCGGCAGGTACTTGCCGTCTCTTACCACTTGCTCCTGCCCTTCCCGGCTCAGAACATACCGCAGGTACTCTTTGACCTTGGAATCGATCGGCTGCCCGGGAGGACGGTTCAGATACCAATAGTTCGCCTGAAAGAGTTCATATTCCCGGCTCTGGACCGACTCAAGGGTAGGCTCGACGTAGGGGCCGCCGTCCTTGAACTGAATCGCGACCACTTTTAATTTCGGGCTGTTGTAGAAGTGCCCGGTATAACCGATCGCATAACGATCAGCCGCCACCCCATCGGCGATCTGGGCGGCCCAGCTCGCCCATGTGCCATCGGCCAGCTGGGTGTTGCAGTGCATGCGGGTGTTTTCATTCCACATGTCGCTGCTGTGCAGCACGGCATCCGCGAATTTCGTGGCGGTGTCATACTTGATGACCGCGCCGTGCGGATGAATCGATTTGGCCTGCCATTCGCCCGTCAGTCCGAGCTGGCCCCAAGTGCGGATGTTTTCCTCCGGGCCGCGCGCAAACTCCGGATGCCAGGTGTTCCTAACAAAGCCGCCCTCGCGCGCCGCCCCAAAGATCCCGTCCAACTGTTTGAGCGTGAGTTGGGAGATCGGATTGTCCTGGTTGACGAAGATGCACATGGCGTCGGAATACCCCGTCACGTCGAGTGAGCCAGTGGCCATGGGGATCTCGAACGGATCGTAGCTGAACATCCGTTCGAATTGCAGGATTTCCGTAAACGTCATCTTCCGATTGGCACCGATATCGGCCACCCCGGTGACCAGCGCCGACGTCGACGTCAGAGCTGTCGGCATGTGGTATTCGAAGGCAACTCCCGGTTGGAATTTGCGGAAGCCTTCCTCCCAGTATTTTGCCAGCGGGGAATCCCAGATGTAATTCAGCCCCCACATGCGGATTAGTCCGAAGACCTGCCGCTCCGGCACATAGTGCGGCAGTTTGTCCAGGTCGAATCGTTTGTTCGCATAGAACACTTTCTTGCCCTTCGCGGCGACAATTTCATTTCGCTTCTTCTGGAGATCGAGGGAATCGATCACAATCCCCGCTGCCGGGGCCTGGGCTTGGATTCGGATCGAGCCGATCGTCACTGCGGCAGCAAGCGCGGCCATGATAGAAACACCCGATCGGAGGCGCATTGGACTGACCGGGCTCGACCTCAATTGCCTTCTGCCGTTGCACACTAAATGGATGGAGGGGAATATTGCACCGTTCATGGATCGGGGGGAGTTCGGGATTGCCAAGGATGGGAGTGCTATTGGGGAAATCCTCGTGGTACCGCTCGGAGCGGGGCATCACGCCATTGATTGTTCAGGTTCCTGCCGGCGAGATCACATCGTGAACCTCGATGCGCACTGGCTTGGTCAGGTCCTGGCAAGGAAAGGTACGGCTGAGCAGATGACCGAGCTGGGACTGTGTGGCGGGGTCAATGTTGGCGCCCGGATGGCGCACCAGGCCGCACGATAACAGGCCGCGTTGCCGCAGGATTTCCTTGCGGATCGCCAGACCCGGTTGCTGTTCAAACACGATCAACGGCAGGTAGCGCCGGTATATCCGATAGGCGCCATCCCAGTCCCCGGCGCGGGCACAACGCATGATCGCCACCAGCACCTCAGGGAAGGCGAACCCGGTGTTAAATCCATCCGAACCACGCTCGAGATCGAAGAATCCGTACAGACCGCCCAATCCAGTCAGGATTGTGACCGGCCGGCCCGACTG
This sequence comes from Opitutaceae bacterium, assembly GCA_028691845.1. Lineage (GTDB taxonomy): Bacteria > Verrucomicrobiota > Verrucomicrobiia > Opitutales > Opitutaceae > JAQUYL01. The sequence continues at coordinate 94,927 of JAQUYL010000009.1, read as the reverse complement.
GATGAGGCCGGCGCGGAGCGCGGCGATCTTGGAAGGACTCGGCGTGGCTTCCGCCTTGATACAGGCGATGGCCGGGATCTCCTGCACGAGGCGCAGGATGAGGCTTACGGGCATGTGCACCTCAGTCGATTGCGGATGGTCCTGCAGGACAATCGGCAGGCTGGTCTTTTCCGCCACACGGTGAAAATAATCGAACACCGTTTCGTCACTCGGGGCAGGCTGTTTTGACGGCGCAACCATGATGGCAGCGGCGCCCAGGTCGGCCGCCTCGCGACTGAGGGCGATCGTGGCGGCGGTGCCGGCATGGCTCGTGCCCACGATCACCGGAAGCCCGGGAGCCGCTTGGACGACCACGCGAATCAGCCGGGTCCGTTCCGCCCCGGTCAGACGATTCGCTTCGCCCAGAACGCCGAGCAATGTGAGTCCGTTGACTCCCTGCTCAACCGCGAAGGTGACGATTCGCTCCAACGAAGTGAGATCGAGGGTTTCGTCGTCGTGGAACGGCGTGGGGAGGACCGGAATCACGCCTTGAAATGGAGAAGCTTCTGCAGACATGAGTTTAATAGGCCTTGGTCATGCCGCCATCGACGAGGATCGTCTGGCCGGTGAGGTAGGAGTTGGCCGGTGAGGCCAGGAAAACGGCCAGTTTTGAGAATTCCTCCGGCGTGCCGTAGCGCCCCAGCGGGATGGCTTTGCAGGCGGCGGCGCGGACCGCTTCCACCGTTGTGCCGGTCCTTTGGGCGCGCATCTGGTCGAGTTGCTCCAAGCGGTCGGTGCTGATCCGGCCGGGCCCAATGACATTAATGAGGATGCGGTCGCGCCCCAGCTCGCCCGCAAGGGTCTTGGTCAGGCCCATCACTCCGGTACGAAACGTGTTAGAAAGGATCAGATTTTCGATCGGGCCCTTCACCGAGGAGGAGGTGAAGTTGACGATGCGTCCTTCGCCGGCCTGGCGCAGATGCGGCAGCACGGCGCGTATGCTGCGAATATAGCTGAGCAGGTTGAGTTCGAAAGCACCCTGCCAGGCCTTGTCGTCGAACTGGTCAAACGTACCGGCCGGGGGACCGCCGCTGTTGTTGACCAAGGCAAACACGCCACCGAATGCATGCACCGTCGCCTCGACCAGGCGGATGATATCAGCGTCTTTGGTCATGTCGGCGACGGTGTAGCGGGGCTCGTAGCCTGTGGCGGTCTTGATGTCCGCGACCGCGCGCCTGAGTTCGGCTTCGCGCCGGCTGCACAGCATGACGCGCGCCCCTTCCCGGGCGAATTCGAGTGCAGTCGCCTTCCCCAGACCGGCACTGGAGGCACAGACGATAACGGATTTCCCCTCAAGACCAAGGTTCATAGAGAATAAAGCAAGCAGGTTGGAACCCGTGTCGTTCTGCATGCGGTGGGCATACAGTTCGGCAGGCGGGGCATGCCTCGGGCGGGTAGCCGCATAACAATTTGGCGCCGGGTCCGGAAAGATAAAGTCAAAATAGACCGACCCGGTGCGAATTGGAAGAACGTCAGTGTTTTCCGAAGAATTCCCAGCAAAGCACGGCCGCTGCCGCAGACACGTTGAGCGATTCGATCGTGTCCGTTCCGGCAATTTTCACGAGACGATCGCACACCGCCGTCATTTCGGGGGACATGCCCTTTTCCTCGTTGCCGAGGATGATGACCGGCGGCCGCGGCAATCCGCGTTGCATCACTTCGCGGGGCGAAAGCTGGTTGCCGCGCAGGCTGGTGCCGATGAGACAGAAGTGCCGTTTCATCTCCACCCCAAGGGCCGGCAGTGCCGGCACGCGGTAGAAGTCGACAAATTCCATGCCTCCTTCCGCCACGCGATAGGTCGACTCGCCCGGCAGCGCCTGCTGCGGATGATCCGGAATGATGATGGCGCGCACCCCGAAAAACGCGGCAGTACGCACCACCGCGCCAAGATTGTGGTGATTGCTCACCCGGTCGAGCAACAGCAGCGGGGCCTTCGCCCGGGCCCAACCCTCGATGGTTTCGCGGGTCACACGTCGCAATGCCCGCCCGGCAATGATCGCGACAATACCGCCGTGATGCATGGTCCCGGAAACCTTTTCCAACTCCGCGGAGGGCACCTGCCGGTAGACTTTTTTCTTACGTGCCAGCAGCTGGCAGAAGCCGCCCGCCCGTCGGCCCGTAGGGGCATCGAAAAACAGCCGCAGCACTTCATCCGGATGCCGCTCCATGAGCGCAGCGACCGCCTGCCAGCCGCAGACCGCCACCTCGCGTGGTTTGTCCAAAATCGGTGATTTCATGAATATTTGGTTTCTCCTACCAAGGTGATTTCCTCCCGGTCGTGGTATAGATGGCGAGAAAGCCAGCGCGTCCCCGGCCGGGCCAGCGGGAAGCCGGGCGCGCGGAGTTCTCGCAGCAGTGCGATTGGATCCACGCGGCCGAACTTGAGATTGATGACCCACCGTCGGCACCAGCCGCCCACCAGCCAGGGTTCTACGATGTCGTGTAACACATGATGCGGTTCCTCCACCAGATCGCAAAAGAGCCAGTCGAAAAGCTCGCCCCTCGCCGGATGAAATCTGAACGCGTCCTCGCGGCGATGTTCGATCTGCGGATGATTCAGCGCCCCGCCTTTGAGCGGGCCATTGTCCACCGCGACGACGCGCGCACCCCGTTTCGCCGCGCTGTAACTCCATCCTCCTGGCGCTGCGCCGAGATCCACGACCACCTCGCCCGCCTGCGGTTCGCGACCGAGCACGCCGTAGGCTTCCTCGACCTTGAGGTAGGAACGCGACGGCGCGAGCGGATCGTCCGCCATGCGCCGCTGCCCGCCGAGCCAGGCGGTTCGCGATGCCAGAACCCGCCCGAAATCGACAAAAAACACAAACCAGCCCCGTGCCGTTCCGCTTCCGCGCGGCAGTTCAGGCCCGGCCAGTTTCGCCACGCGAGACAGCCGTTTTCTCAGTAAATGATGAAACGCCTCCTCCACCGCCGCCGCCCGCCGGTTCAATCCCGGCATGCCATCCGCCGCGGCGAACACACACGGCCAGGGCGCATCGATCCGCTCGCCGCGCAGCCCGCCTGCAAAATCATCCACCAGTTGCTGCGCGAGCGCATTCACCGACTTTCCCAGCCGTTCAACCGGCGCGAGCATGATCCGGTGCGGGAAAACCCACTCCCTTTGGGTTACATCGGCTGCCGGTGGCGATCCGGCGGATCTCTCCCTCACCCACCCCGGTCCCTGCTCGCCTGCCGTCAGACCGTATTCCGCCAGTTCCCTGGCCTGCATGGTTTCAAAACCGGACTGGCAGCAAAAGATCATACTGAAAGGGTGGTGGCAGCGGTCGGCTGGGCAAGGCAGGGTCCCTGAAACGTCCGATACAGCGCAAAAACACCCGCCTCCAATTTTGTGCATGCAATCATAATTGCAGTTTTTGGCCGCACTCGCCCCGCGCGTCACGGCGGAAATTCGCCTCCACCGCATGCCGCCCGGCCCGGCCCATAAGATTTGTCATCTGATAAATGACATCATCTCCAGAGTATATCCGAGCCATTGTCATCTAATAGATGACAAATATCCGGGCGGACCGGACTTCGATGGCGCGCAGAATCTCCGTGCATTTTCCGCATGTGCCGCGTTCACTCGGACTCCTTATGCACTCGTCAACCGTCGACCTGCGCATCCGCATTGTTTCCCCTCCTTCACCCGCGAAGGCGCGCCCGCTGTCCTCACCACAACCGGAAGCAACCAGGGACACCCCGCGCTTCGCGGCGGCAGCCTGTCCGGCCCGAACCATTCCGCCAGGCATGTCGACAAAACCGTCCTCCTGCTGCGCGAAGCCGGTCTGCCGCTCGTAGTCATGATCGATTGCAGCCACGCAAATAGCGCCAGAAAACCAGACCAGCAAGTGCAGGTGGCCTCCGCCACCGCCGCCCAGGTCGGCGCCGGGCAGCGCGCCATCATTGGCGTCATGATCGAGAGCAACATTGTCGGCGGTCGCCAGCACCATAAGGAAGGCCAGAAGCTGGTGCATGGGCAGAGCATGACGGACGGATCCCTGGCGTTTGCCGGCACCGTGCCCGTGCTCGAAAACCTGGCCCGCGCAGCCACAGCCCGTCGATCCCTTGCCGCGCAAGCCTAAGTCAAATCCCGGTCCGGGTTGACCTCCACGATTAACGTTTCCATTTTTGAAAAACCGTGAAGCCCATGCGTGTCCTACTTGCCTTCGACAAATTCAAGGATGCGCTGACGGCGCGCGAAGCATGCGAAGTGGCCGCGCGCACCTTGGCGGCCAAGCATGCCGACTGGCACTGCGATCTCTGCCCGCTCACCGACGGCGGAGAAGGCTTCGGTGATATTCTCACCCATGCCGCCGGCGGCCAGCGAATCGTGCTGAAGGTGTCCGGTCCGCGCAATGGCTCGATCGAGGCTCCTCTCGGCTTGGTCAAGGCGGACCGGCTGCCGGCCACGGTCCGCGCCAGCATTCCGCTGGCGGACGCCGACACCCTGGCGGTGGTCGAGATGGCCGGCGCCAGTGGTCTCGCGCTGCTGCCACCCGGGCAGCGGGACCCCTGGCATACGACCACGTTCGGCACGGGCCAGCTCATCCGCGCGGCCGCTGAACGCCAGAGTTCAGCCATTCTGCTCGGCATCGGGGGCAGCGCCACCAACGATCTCGGCCTCGGCGCCCTAGCAGCGCTTGGTTTCGAGTTTCGCACCACGACCGGCGGGATCATCTCTCCACCCGTGCCCGCGACGTGGGAGCAAATCGCGCGCATCGAGGGCAAATTATCCCCCTCCCTTCCTCCCGTCTTCATCGCCTGCGACGTGTCGAATCCCCTGCTGGGTCCGCAGGGCGCCACGGCAATCTACGGACCACAGAAAGGCCTGCGCGCCGGGGATCTGCCGCGGCTTGAGGCCGCCGTCGCCTCCATGGCACGCCGGCTTTGCGAATACTGCTCGCAGCCGCCCGAGCTTATCACCACTCCCGGGACGGGTGCTGCCGGCGGGATATCCTTCGGTCTCATGGCGGCCGCCCAGGCACGATTGCTGCCCGGTTTCGACCTCGTGTCCGGCTGGCTCGATCTGTCGCAGCGCATCGCCGCCGCCGACTTGGTAATCACCGGGGAGGGGAGGTTTGATCAAAGCTCACTTTCCGGCAAGGGCCCCGGTTCAATTTACGCCGAAGCCAGACGCATGGGGAAACAGGCCCATGTCTTCGCCGGCAGCCTCGGGGTGCCGGCGGCCGACTCGCTTCACGCCATCACCCCGCCGGGCATGCCGCTGTCCGACGCGCTGCGTCGCACCGCCGAACTGCTGGCGGCCGCCCTGTCGCAACAACTGTGATGCCCCCGATCTGCGCTTTCTCCTCGCCAAGCTCGGCGCCGCCGCCCAAGAAAAACGCAGCATGCTGCTGCGCCCGCCCCTTGCCCTACTTTTGAAGATCACCTTTGGAACCCTGATGGTTGGTGCATTTGTCCTGGCGGTTGGCTGTGCCACCCGCGCCGCCCCTCCTCCCGGCGCGGCCAACCAGGCCACCGGTGCGACGAAGCCCTTCCGTCTGCCGCCGCCCGCGCCACCAGCCGGTCCCGTGGTCATGCTCGGCATTGACGTGCTCGAAGCGCAGAATTTCGCCCCCGTCGCCGGCAAAAAGATTGGCCTGCTCACGCATGCGGCGGGAGTAAACCGCCTGGGCGTCAGCACCGTCGAGGTGTTGCGCCGCGCCCGCAATGTCCGGCTAGTTTCCCTCTTTGCCCCCGAGCACGGTCTCTACAGTGCGGAAGGCGCGGGCAAGGACGTCGCCGACACCGTCGACCGGCGCAGCGGCCTGCCCATTTATTCGCTGCATGGCGTGAACCGCCGGCCCACGCCGGCGCAACTCAAGGGCCTCGATGCGCTCCTCATTGATCTTCAAGACATCGGCGTCCGCTCCTACACCTACAACGTGGTCATGCGTTATGCCATGGAGGCGTGCTTCCTTGCCGGTGTTGAAGTGGTGGTGCTCGACCGGCCCAATCCCCTTGGCGGCCTCAAGGTCGACGGCCCGTTGCTCGACCGGGAATGGATGAGTGGCGTGGGCGCGTTTTGCGTGCCATACGTGCATGGCCTGACCCTGGGTGAACTCGCACGGATGGCCAAGGATGCCCCCGGCGTGCTCGCCGTCCCCGACAAGGTGCGTGCCCGCGGCCGACTCACCGTCATCCCCATGCGCGGCTGGCGGCGCTCGATGCGCTGGCCCGAAACCGGTCTCACTTACGTCCCGACGTCGCCCTATGTGCAGGACTTCGCCGCCGTGATGGGCTACGCCATGGTGGGTCTCGGTTGCGAACAGAGCGGCTTTACGCACGGGATCGGCCGTTCTTATCCGTTCCGCGGCCTGTCGTTCCGGGGGCGCACACCCGATCAACTCATAAAGGATCTCGCAGCGCTCAAGCTGCCCGGCCTCAATTTCGTCAAGGTTTCTGCCCCCAATGGAGACAACAAGCCCACCACTGGCGTCTATGTGGAGGTGATCGACTGGGATGATTGGCGACCTACGGAACTTAGCTTTTACCTGATGCGCCTCGCCTGCCGCTATGCCCCCCAAAACCCCTATGCAAAATTGTCGCCGGTCCGGGCACGCACTTTAAACATCCACGTGGGTTCGACCGCTTGGTGGAACGCGCTCAAACGCGATGGTGCACGGGTCGACGTCGAAGGCTTTCTGCGGAACTGGCGGGCCAAGAATCTGATTTTCCAGCAGCAAAGTCGAAAATACTGGCTTTACCAGTAAGCCCCGCACCGCATCCCGCACGCCGACTCTCGGCCAGCCAGCGGGAATTTGCCGCCATAAGGTTATCATGGGACCGCCTCCCGCTGACGCGCACTGAGACGAGCGTCAAAGCCTGAATCCCCGGCTCTGGCAGCAGCCCGGACGAGTTGACGGGCCACGCCGGCCTGCCGCCGTCATTCCCGGAGTGCCACCGGCGGCCCCAGAATCTCGCGCGTCAGAAAGGCCCGGCGCAGGCTGGCTGGATCGCGCAAATCATCGCGCAATGTGCCGCGAGGGGGAAGCCCCTCCGCGCGCGCCACCGGCCGTGCCTCGGTCTCGCTTGTCGCGCGCTCGAATTCACCGCGGTGTCGTGCCGTAGTTTTGATCCATTCAACTTCCGCCAGCTTCTCCTGCAGCGCGGCCTGCTGTTTCAGGATCTCGGCTTCACGTTGCTTGTCGAGCATCACCGGCCGCAAGGGCGGCGCAGCCGGCCGGGGAGGTTCCATCGACCCCGGCGGCCGGAGCACGAAGGGCGGAGTGGCATCAGGCGAGGGTCCCGGCGGCAAGCGTGATGGAGGATGCCCTGTCCGCTGCTCGATCCGGCGCTGGATCTCTTCGCGAATCCTGCGGGTACGCTCGGCCAGTTCAGGGTCCGCAAAGGTCTTTCCCTGGGCCTCAGGGAGAGCCTCGTCTTCCTCGCCCTCCTTTTCCCTGCCCTGCAGGATCCAGTAGGCGATCGCACCGGCGATCGCGATGATCACCTGCAGATGGTCAAAAACCCAGTCCATGATCGAAGGAGGTGGCTCGAGCCAGGGAACGTCAGGCCTTCTTGTCCGGCCGGGCGATGCTCGACCGCATGTCGGAATCGGCCTGGATGTTTTGCATGCGATAGTAGTCCATGACTCCGAGCCGGCCCGCGCGGAACGCCTCGGCCATCGCCAGCGGCACCTGCGCCTCGGCCTCGACGACCTTCGCCTGCATTTCCTGCACGCGCGCCTTCATTTCCTGCTCGACGGCGACGGCGGCCGCCCGGCGGATTTCCGCCTGGGCCTGCGCGATGCTCTTGTTCGCCTCGGCCTGCGCCTCCTGAAGCTTCGCGCCCACATTCTCGCCCACGTCCACATCGGCAATGTCAATGGAGAGGATTTCGAACGCCGTGCCGACATCGAGACCGCGCGCAAGCACCGTCTTCGAAATGCTGTCGGGCGACTCGAGCACGATCTTGTAGTTTTCGGCCGAGCCGATGGTGGAAACGATGCCCTCGCCCACGCGGGCGATGATCGTCTCCTCCTTGGCCCCGCCGACGAAACGGTCGAGGTGAGTGCGCACCGTCACGCGGGCCTTCACCTTCACCTGGATGCCATCCTTCGCCACGCCGTCGATGGTGGTGCGGCCGCTCTCCGGATTCGGGCAGTCAATGACCTTCGGATCCACCGATGTGCGCACGGCTTCGACCACCGACTTGCCCGAGCCCTTGGTGGCGAGGTCGATCGCGCAGGCCCGCTGCCAGTTGAGCTCGATTCCCGCCTTCTGCGCGGCGATGAGCGCCTGCACCGTCGGGATGACATTGCCGCCCGCGAGAAAATGCGCCTCGATGTCGTCGTTGGAGATTTCGATGCCGGCCTTTTTGGCCGTGACGCGCGCGTCCACGACCATGGCATAGGGCACCTGCCGCAACCGCATGGCCACAAGGTTGATCATGCTCACTGGCGCACCCGCCAGTCGCGCCCGCAGCCAGACACTGAAAAACGAGATGATGATGCCGAACAGGATCAGCGCGGCGACCGCGATGATGACGACGAGAATTATGGGAAGGTTCATGATTTGGTGACGATTAAACGAAAGTTGTCCAGGCCCGTGACTGTGATGGCGGTCCCCTTGGAGACAAGGCCGCTCTGTGAGAAAGCTTCGTATTTCCGGCCGGCCACGACCACGTAGCCCGACGGGGCCAGCGTGGTGACCGCCTCACCGCCCTGGCCGATGACCTGGTCGGGGTGGGCATGCGGGGGTTGGCTGACTCCGGCGACCGATTTTTCCAGAAACATCTTCTTTCCCAGCCGCGTCTTGGGGAGCAGCACGAATTCGACGTAGAAGGTCACGCCCAGCAGGGCGAGGGCAACAACCACCGTGATGGCACCGCCCATGGCGCCAAACTCCGCAAAAGCCAAGCCACAGCCGACCAGCATGAAAATACCACCAAGAATACCCAGCACCGCCCCGGGCACAACGACCTCGAAGAACAAACATACCAGGCCGACTGCAAACAGCAGGATGATGTTACTCATGACAGCTTCCTTTCAACCAGCAGGCCGAAGTCGGTCCGTCCCTTGACCACGACCGGCGTGCCCGCTTGGGCCGAACCCAGATCGATCCGCGCCTGGTAACGCCGCCCGAAAATCTCCACTTCCCCGCTGGGGAAAAGTCCGGTGACCGCCACGCCCTCGGCGCCGGTAAGCGCATCGACCCCATCCGCCGCCTCCGGAGCCTGGCCGGCCAGCTGCGCCGCTGTTCCCACGCTGCCATGCAGGACCAGTTTGTCCCAGAACCATTCCCTGGGCAGATATCGGATCAGGATCAGCGCCAGCAGCAGGGCGAGGCCGACGCCGGCACCGAGATTCAGCAGGGGCCTCAGAAAGAGATCCCCCGAACCGGCGATCGTGATGGGCTGGTCCGGCCAGATATCAGCCATGGACCAAAGCAACGCCCCCAGCATGAGCACCACCCCGAGCAGAGCGGGCAGCACCATGCCGGGAAAGAAAAATACCTCCAACCCCAAAATCAACAGCCCCAGGGCAAAGAACAGCGCCGGTTCGTGCCCGGAGAGACCAGCCACGTACTGACTCAAAAACACAATGGCCAGCAGCACGATGCCACTAATGCCAAACAACCCGAAGCCCGGCGTTTTGAATTCGATGAACAACGCCAGCAGCCCCAGTCCCAGCAGGATCGGAGTGATCGTATTGAGCCACACGGCCAGATCCTCCGACCACGTCACGCGGAAGTTCACCATCTGGTAGCCGTCTGAGCCGAACTTCTTCCCCAGCAAGTCGTCAATATCCTTGGCGATGCCCGCGGCCAGCAGCGGTTGGGCCGGTTCACCATAGGTTTTGCTGGCCTCGGTCGCCGTAAGGGAAAGCAGTTCGCCCTTGGATTTAATGACCGCATCACCGATCTTCAATTCATAGTCGGGGTCCATCATCGCGGAAATGACCTGGCCACGATAGCCCTTGCCCTCGGTCGTGGCGCGGATGCGCGCCTTGAGGTAGCTCGTGATCTTCCGCTTCATGCTCGCGTCGACCTCCTGACCCGTGGATGTCACGGGCTCGGCCGCGCCAATGACCCCTTCCGGTACGAAATATATCTCCTTGGTCGACGCCGCAATAAAGGCGCCGGCGGACATCGCCTCCTTGTTCACAAAGGTGATGGTATCACCAGGAAATTTCCCCAGCGCCTCCATGATTTCAAGCGTTACGTCCAGCGCGCCGCCGGGCGTCTGCATGTCGAGCACCACCACCCCGGCCTTGTGATCAATGGCTTCCTTCAGACCCCGCCGCAGCATGTAGAAAACCGGCCGGGCGATCTCGGTGCGCACGGGTATGACGTAAACCGTGGTCTTCTCCTTATTCGGGACCGGCGCCGCTCCCCCTCCCGGCACGACCGGTTCCACCGCGCCCAGCGACAGGAGGGCCAGCAGAAACAGGAGAGGAGGAATCCATTTGGGCATAAATTTATTCCAGCATAGGGGGATAATAGTTTGGTGCAAGCACGGTGAGCCTGCAAAGCGGCAGAACCTTCCCCTCCCGCTACCGGTGAACCATCCGCGATGGGGTGCATCGCTTGCGCGTGTGCAACTCCGGGGGCATCTGCCCCAGGATCGATCAAGGGACTCGTCGCTGGCAGGCAAACGCTTCCCGGAAGCGCAGTGTCCCGGACTTTGAGTTGGCGCCACGCTGATTTTCTGCATACCAATCCCCTCATGGAACGCATCCCGTATCTCGGGCACACGATCCTCAAGTGGCAGGTGGGCGCATCGACCTTTCTCGCCCTGCCGGAGCGAGGCGCGCGCATCATGAACTGGAACGTCACGCTCGGCGATGGCTCCGTGCGCGACATTCTTTACTGGCCAGAGCTCAAGACCCTTGAAAATTTTCATCACATCCGCGGAGGAAACCCAGTCCTGTTCCCGTTCTGTGGCCGCACATTCGACCGCGGCGACATTCATTTCTGGCGGGATGAAACCGGCACCCGGCGTCCGATGCCCATGCACGGCCTCGCCCGGCAGGGCCAGTTCCGGGTGATTCGACTCGATGAGGGTGGATTCTCGGCCCAATTCGTGCCGGGCGACGAAGCCAAGGCCGCGTACCCCTACGACTATGAATTTGTCGTGAGCTACCGGTTTGAATCGCTGGGTATGTTCGTCGAGTTGCAACTGACCAATCTCGGCCCCGCACCTATTCCGTGGTCGGCGGGCCATCACTTTTATTTCACCGTGCCCTGGAGCAGCGGCTTCACCCGCGACGACTACGTGATCGAGATCCCCGCGGCCAAGACCTACAAGCACCACGAGAACGGCCGCTTGATCGACGGGCCCCGGCTGGTGTCGCGTGAGTCCCTCGCCAACCTGGAACTCATCGACACCATTCATACTGGACTGCGCGGCCACACGTTTCAACTTACCGAGACGCCCTCCCGCGATCGACTGCGGTTCCACACCGGTTTCACCAACACGACCGCCCGCGATGCGACCGTGGTCACTTGGACGGCGGAGGACACTTCGCCGTATTACTGCATCGAGCCCTGGATGGGACCGCCCAACAGTCCAGAAAACAAGGTGGGCCTGCATCACGTCGGCCCGGGCCAGACCCAGAAATTCACCGTCGAGATCAGCCTGCAGTGAGCATCATGGATCGGCGAGTTTCGCAGACCTCCGCCGGTGCCGATCCGGCCAAGAGGCAACAGATTTGGCAGGCGAAGGCGGTGTAATCAAAGATGCCCGGCCGATCGCGGCCACATGGCTCATCCGTCAAAAACAAATCTGACGGCATCTTGTGCAGAATGGCCGTCACGGGCGGATCATGTTGCGGCCTTCAATGCATAAAATGATGATTTTTCGTTGTGACCTTTCCCCTGTTTTTTCGTCTAATTTCATCATGATTCCCCACACCTACCCGCAGGCATTTGTCGAGGGGGTCGGCGGTCCGGAGCTGCTGCTAATCCTGGTCATCACCTTGCTGCTGTTCGGCGCCAACCGGCTGCCGGAACTCGCCCGTGGCATTGGAAAATCCATCCGTGAATTCAAGAAGGCGGCGGCGGGTGTTGAAGAGGAGATCCGTAACGCAATGGAAGACCCGCCCAAGCCGCCCCAGCCTCCTTCTCCCAATGTGCAAGATGCCTCGACTCCTGCCCCCCTGCCGCCCAGCACCCCGCCGCCTGATAAGCCTGCGGGCTGAGCACTCAGGTCCTGCATGCTCGCAGGTGCCACTACCCTCGTAGCGGCAGGGGGAAGCATGTATCGGGGAACTTGGTAGAGGGCGACCAGGGGCAAGTCTCTGTGAGATGGCCCAAGAGTCGCGACTGTTTCTTTGCCCCAAAGCCGCGCCGTTCCCACGGGAAAAAGAAAGACCTGGCTTCCGGTCCCACTTGCGGGACCAAGCAAGACCGCCATCGCGACAATCGCATCATTCCGGCCTGCGGCTCGCACGGACGAAAGCATTGTTTTGCATTTATTAACAGCACTTTGCGGAGCTGTTACGTTTGCTGGCATGGTCTGTGCAAATACCAATCAAATCAAAAAAAGGAATGCCATGAAAACCTACCGCACCCTCTCCACGTTTTTCGCGACCCTCGCTCTCACCAGCGCGGGCATCGCTTCCGCGGCCAGCGTGAATTCCGCTGACAATGTCGTGACCCTACCCGCGTTTGTTGTCCAGGCGACACGCCTTTCTTCCTTCGAAGCCAACATTCAATCGAGCCTCACCGAAATGCGCGAGGCTGCCACCGGACCAGTGGTCCCCACCATGGCCCTGCCAATCAACCACCATCTGGTCGCCCCCGATCCCCTGCCCGCTCCCCTCGCGACTCATGATGATTTTCGCCCTGCGGCCCGCCACAAACACGGAGCAAAATCCTGATTTTTCCCACGGTGTTGTGTCCAGACCCGCCCCGCGAACCGGGGCGGGTTTTTTGTCGCCTCAGCCTGCCGCCAGGTAAATTATTCACCCATGCCCGGAGATGAATCCGAGGAACCTGTACCCTATCCGATCACGGACGAAATCGACCTGCATACTTTTCAACCGGCCGAAGTGGCCGGCTTGTTGGAGGATTATTTCACCGAATGCCAGAAACGCGGCTGGCCGCGGGTACGCGTGGTGCATGGCAAGGGCTCGGGCACTTTGCGCGAAACGGTGCATGCCTGCCTGCGGCGCTCACCGCGTGTAGCCCGGTTCACGCTCGGCGATGAACACTCCGGCGGCTGGGGCGCCACCCTCGTATGGCTGCAGCCGCCCCCATGTGCCCCTGACAAGACTCCGCCTGCCCCAAAACCAGAAAGCCCCTGACTTACGGCTGTCTCCCGGAGCTGCGAGAAATAACAAAGGGAGAGGAAGCCGCATGGACCGCAAAGGTTGCCCATGGGGTGAGCAGCGCGGAAATTGAGGCCCGCATTGAGGCCAGACGAACCTTCGTGCACGAGCGCAGACTGGTGGATAAATACTCCGGTGAGGGCACCCCCGCGGATTGCGGTGTGTTACAGGGAAGCGTCACCAGTGGGACGTTTTTGTCTAATCTGCGCCAATTCATGTCCGCCCCTTTTTTTTGGGAAAAAAGAGGCCGGGCGTTGCGCGCCCGGCCTCAGGAAGGAACAACGGGGCCGTCTTACCGGCTGCTGGAGCCCTTGCCGCCAACGTGATAATCGGCCGCAGTGAGTGCCAGAAGGGCGATGACTGCACCGTAGCTAACCGCCAGCACTGCTCCCAATATATAGCGGGCTGGCAGGTCGGTCGATGCAAGATAAGTCATACCACCAAGGGCAACTACCCCGGGGAGCACTTTAATGACTTTATCGGTATTCATGATTATTTTCTGTTTTAGGTTAATGCCGTCCTATTGGACGACGCGGGAAGTATAGTCTTGTTTTTTAATAGCCAAAATACTTAGTTTCTATCTGTTTAATAGGTATTTTCTATGGAAGCCTACCAACTTCGTTACTTTTTGGCTGTGGCTGAGATGAGCAATTTCACAAAGGCAGCCAAACGCTGCAATGTGTCGCAACCGTCTCTAAGCCAACAGATTTTGAATCTAGAAGATGAGCTGGGACAAAAACTATTTAATCGACTCGGCCGAAAAGTCTCACTGACCGAACACGGGAACACACTGGCGAATGCTGCACGCCAGATAGTTACGGACATCGATAACGTAACCAAGGAGATCAAGCAGGACACCAGTTGTCCACACGTTGCGGTCGGCGCAGTCCCGAGCATAGCCACATTCTTTCTCCCCGCCGTTCTGGCGTACTGCCGTGAAACAGGCACCGTTTTGGATCTGACCGCCCGGGAGGATTACCACAATGCCATCATCGAGGCCACCCTGGAGGGCGAACTGGATTGGGGGCTCATCACGCTTCCAGCGCGTGACGCCAGACTCCATGTCGAGCCACTCTTTGTAGAACCTCTCCTGCTCGCAGTCGGCGCCAGCCATCCGCTGGCCAAGCTCCCCGTCGTTCAAGCCTCTGACCTGCATAACCAGACTTTCATCATGCAAGGCCAAGGTTCCAGTCTGACCGCTAAAATTCGCCAGTTCTGCGGAGACAATGACATCGAGCCCCGGATCGGCTTCAGCTGCGCCCAGATCGCCACGGTGAAAATATTCACGGCTTTGGGGATGGGAGTGACGATACTGCCCTTGAGCGCGCACAGTGCCAACGATCCGGTCGGGCTGGTCTTCAAGAAATTTGCCGGACGCGGTCCGGTGCGCGAGGTTGGCATGGTGCGGCACCGCCGCCGGCACCTCAGCCGCGGCGCCAGTCTGTTTGCCGAGGCGGCAAAAGCTGTCGTCGGTCCGTCCGATCGGACCATTCCGACCGCGATTAAGAAAACATGACTGCGGGACGGGGCGGACAATCGCTCCCTGGTCGTTATCAGCAGCTCGAGCCGCTCCCTTCCCGACGGATCCGCCCCGGGGAGCAATCACGGGCCGGATCACGTGTCACATGCCATGGATCCCTTCCCCAGTTGTTCCGAGGTTCGCGGTCACTCCTGACGGCATGGTTTGCGGCCATATTTTGTCCGGCCAGACAGGAATGCGATCATCTTCCCAAAAACGACCCGGTGCCGCGCCTTTGCGTTTGCCGCAAACGCCGGACACCTCTACGGTGCGTTTTTGTTATGATCGACCTCCTGAAAAAGACTCTGCTCGCGGGCGTGGGCGCCGCTGTCGTCACCAAGGAAAAAATTGAATCCGCCCTCGATGACTTTGTCCGTCAAGGCAAGGTCAAGGCGGACGATGCTCGGATCATGGCCGAGAAGATCGCCGAACAGGGCCGGCGCGAATTCGATGAGCTGGCCGCCGATCTCAGCTCGAAGCTGAAGGAATCCGTGGCCCGGAAGGACGAGACCACCCAGAAGCGGCTGGCCGAACTCGAGGCACGGGTGAAGGTTCTCGAAACGAAGCTGGCCGAGGCCCCCTCGCGAGCGAATGAACCGTGAAGCCTTTTGAGCTTCTCAGCCACGCCGTCCGCGCCAAGGAAATCCTCACCGTCATCGCGCGCCACGGGTTTGCCGACCTGCTCGGCCAAATCGATTTGCCGGCTGGAATCTGGCAGCGATTTGTTCCGCAGCCCGGGCCGCCGCGCACTCTTTATGAGCGCATCCGCCTGGCTGCGGAGCAACTGGGACCCGCCTTCGTAAAACTGGGCCAGTTCCTGTCCATGCGGCCCGACGTGCTGCCGCACCCGCTCATCCTCGAGCTGCGCAAGTTGCAGGATCAGGTAACCCCCCGCCCCTTCGAGGAATTGCGGTCCGTGCTGGTGGAGGACCTAGGCTGCCGGCTGGAAGAGGTTTTTTCCGAATTTGACGAGACGCCCATCGCCTCCGCTTCGCTCGCACAGGTTTATTTTGCCCGATTGCGCAGCGACGGCCGGGCGGTCGCCATCAAGGTGCAAAAACCCGGCATCCGGCGCATCCTGGAAACCGACCTCGATCTCGCCTCCTGGCTGGCGGGACAACTGCATCAGCACATCACCGCACTCCGGCCTTACGACCTACCGGCCGTCCTGGCTGAGGCCAGCCGGGGTGTTCAGCGCGAGTTGGATTTCGGCAACGAAGCGCGCAATCAGGAGTATTTCAACACGCTCAATCCGCATCCCGACCGCGTCTTTGCCCCACGAGTGATCCACGAGCTCAGCACCGGGCGAGTGCTCGTGATGGAACGGGTGAACGGCCATCCCGTGAGGGAGACCACGCCGGTGCCGTCGGAGCAACTGCACACCCTTGCCATCCACGGAGCGGAGTCGCTGATCCGCCAAGTGCTGATAGCCGGTTTTTTCCACGCCGACCCCCATTCAGGGAACGTATTTGTGACCGATGACGGTCGGCTCAGTTTTCTCGATTGGGGCCTCGCCGGCCATCTGACCCGCCGCTACCGTTATGCGCTGGCGGATTTCTGGGTGGCCGCCGTCGAGCACGACGCCGAGCGCATTGTGCAAATTGCCGCCGATCTGGCCCCGCCCGATGCCCGTCCGGATCTCCGCACCATGGAAAAAGAGGTCACGCTGACCCTGCGCGAGGACCTGAATTTCGATCTCGGCCGGCCGCAGCTTGGCCGGGCCATGCTCAAGCTCTTGTTCATTTTTGGCCGGCAGGGCATCCACCTTTCGCGGGACTACTGTCTCATGGCCAAAGCAGTGCTCGCCATCGAGGAGGTCGGGCGGACGCTCGATCCGCAGTTTGACCTGCGCGCGCACACTCGCTCCGTGCTCAGGGAGGTATATCGCGAACGCCACAGTCCGCGCACCATTCTCCGCCGGACGCAAGAACTGCTGCGCAACAGCCTGACCGGGCTGCATGAACTCCCCGCCGAGCTGCATCGGCTCGTGCGGCGGCTCGAGCACGACAATCTCACCGTCAACCTGCAACATCACGGCCTTCAGGAAATCGATGAGGCCATGCGCGTCGCCGCGAACCGCATCGCCCTTGGCGTCGTCATCGGTTCGCTCATCATCGGCTCGTCGCTCATCATCACGACGGGGATCGAACCCAGCATTCTCGGCTATCCCGCCCTCGGTCTCTTCGGCTACCTGATCTCGGCCATGCTGGGCTTTTATGTGATCTGGGACATCATTCGCCACGGCCGGCACAAGTGAGCCTCAGGGTCCTTGCCATACCCGCCGTCCGGCGCATCGTTCCGCCATGCCGTCTGCTGCCCACTCCACCGCTGCCGGCGCCGGGCTGGCCAATCCGCTGCGCCGGCCCGAGATTCTCGCTCCCGCCGGAGACTGGGAGTGTATGCGTGCCGCCATCGAAAACGGCGCCGATGCGATCTATTTCGGACTTGAACGGTTCAATGCCCGCATGCGGGCGCACAATTTTACCGTCGCCGACCTTCCCCGCCTGATGGCGTTTCTCCACCGACGCGGCGTCCGCGGTTATGTGACGTTCAACACCCTTGTCTTTGCCGACGAACTCGCCGAGGCGGAGGCTCATCTCAAGACCATCATCGCCGCCGGCGCCGACGCGGCCATCGTGCAGGACGTCGGCATCTGCCGTCTCATTCGCGCCCTTTCGCCGGATTTTCCCATCCACTGCTCGACCCAGATGACGATCACCAGCGCGGCCGGCGTGGACTTTGCCCGCGACCTCGGTGCGCAGCTCGTCGTCCTTGCCCGGGAAAACTCCCTCAATGAGATCGCCGCCATCCAGGCGGCACAGACCGGAACCTCTCGCCTCTCGCCCGGCGCCTCGCCCCTGCCTTTGGAGGTCTTCGTTCATGGCGCGCTCTGCGTTGCCTACTCCGGTCAATGCCTCACAAGTGAATCGCTCGGCGGACGCTCCGCCAACCGCGGCGAGTGCGCCCAGGCCTGCCGCATGCCATACGAGCTGGTCGTCGACGGCCGCCTGCTAGAACTCGGCGACCGGCGCTACCTCCTCAGTCCGCAGGATTTGGCCAGCCTCGATGTCCTGCCCGATCTGGTGCGCCTCGGCGTCGCCTCCCTCAAGATCGAAGGACGCCTTAAAAGCCCGGAATATGTGGCCAACATCACCCGCGCCTACCGCCGGGCGCTCGACCGTATCATGGGCGAAGTTGAAAGCGACCAGCGGGCGAATTCCGCGCAAGGCACCGAAACCGCGGCCGCTGCGGAGACCAAGCTCCTTGCCGAGCTTCATCAAGAGTTCGACTACGATCTGCAAATGGGCTTTTCGCGCGGCCTGTACACCGGCTGGTTCGGCGGGACGAACAATCAGGAGCTCGTGCATGCGCGGTTCGGCACCAAGCGCGGGGTCTTTCTCGGCCTTGTCAGCCGCATCACCGGTGAAAGCGTGTCGCTCAGGCTCGCCAGCCCGATTAAGCCGGGCGACGGCATCGTCTTTGATGCCGGCCGGCCCGACGAGAAGGAGGAAGGCGGCCGCGTCTATCAGGTCGAACCGCGCAACGGCGAGGCCGTGTTGCGCTTTGGCCGCGGTGACATCGATTTCTCGCGCCTTCATATCGGCGACCGCGTCTGGAAGACCAACGATCCCGAGCTCGACCGCCGGCTGCGCCAGACCTATGCGAACGGGCCGCCGCGTTTCCGCCGCGACCTCAACTTCGAAGTGCATGGCCGCGCGGGCACACCTCTCACTTTGATCGGCCGGGATGAACTGGGCCATGTCGCCCAAGCCGAGTCCGCCCTGCCGCTCACTCCCGCCGACACCCAGCCCCTGACCGTGGAGCGCCTGACCGAGCAACTCGGCCGCCTCGGTGGCACCCCGTTCAAGCTCGCTTCACTCAAATGCCATTTGGAGGGCCAAGTAATCTTGCCCGTGCGCGAACTGAATGCCCTGCGCCGCCGGGCCGTGGCGGATCTGGAAGCCCAGCGGGCCGCCCCCAAACGCTGGCGGCTGAATTCCGCCCCCGCGGGAGCCAGCCGGCTCGCGCGCGAAGCGTCCCGCGCCGGGAGTGGCGCGGGAGAGCCCGATCCCGGCAGCGGCAAAGGCGCACCCGAGCTCATCGTCGTCATGCGTCAGTTGGATCAACTGGAGGCGGCCTGGTCCGCTGGTGCGCGCACGATTTACTGCGAATTTGAGGACCCCAAGCACTATCGCTCCGCGGTGGCCCGATTCCGCGAGCTGCAGGCCGGCCACGCGCCCGCTAACTCAGGGCAGCCTCAGTCATCCATATGGGTTGCGCCTCCGCGCATCCACAAACCCGGCGACGAATGGATTCTTGAACAGGTGCGCTCCTCGGCGGCGGACGGCTACCTCGTGCGCAACCACGATCATCTGCGTTTTTTTGCCGGCGACCGCCGGCGCGGCGATTTTTCGCTGAATGTCGCCAACGTCTGGAGTGCCGACTATTTTATCCGCCATCACGGCCTGGAACGCGTCACCGCCAGCTATGATCTGAACATCTCCCAGCTCGACGGCCTGCTGCAAAGCGCGCCACCGGGGTGGTTCGACATCACCATCCACCAGCACATGCCGATGTTTCACATGGAGCATTGCGTATTCTGCGCCTTCCTCACTTCGGGCAAGGACTACCACGACTGCGGCCGACCCTGCGACCGGCACGACCTGCGCCTGCGCGACCGCATCGGTGCCGAGCATCCGGTCAAGGCGGACGCGGGCTGTCGCAACACGGTCTACAACAGCCGCGCACAGACTGGAGCCGAGTTTGTGTCCCACCTGCTCGCGCTCGGGGCGCGCTCATTCCGCATCGATTTCCTCAACGAGGGAGCGGACGAACTGCGCCGCACCGTGATGCGCTACCGCCAGCTGCTCGACGGGGAGATCAGCGGCGCGGAAATCTGGCGCGAGCTTAAGCTCCTCAACCAGCTCGGCGTCACCCGCGGTCAACTCGAAGCACCGGCCCGCATCCTCCCGCGCAAAGGGACGTAACCCCCTCCCCAGCCGGTCCCGAGACGCGCTCGCAAAATCAAATTCCGCGAGTTTGGGGAGCAGTTCACAGTGTCCCATCGCGCAATTCTCCAATTCTGAGCGGAGCCAAGATCAAATCGATTAAGGAGGCTCGCTGGCCGGCGACCTCATGAATAAGACTGCCGCCCAAGGCTTCCGCCCATCGGGTTTAGTTGACCTACTTACGGTTCGGGAGGGAGTTCCGGCGGTGGCAGGCCGGCCCGGGCTTCCTGGAGCAACTTTTCCGCAGCCTTGTCGCCGGGCAGAAGGCGGACCGTTTCCTCGGCAAGCAGCAGCGCCCGCAACGGTTCGCCCTTCGCCCTGTAGTCGCGCACGAGACGGAACGCCGCAAAGCGTGCGGCCCCGGACGGGAGAACGATTTCCCGAAAAGCCAGCAAAGCCGCCGGCTTTTGTTCCAGTCCGAGCCGCAACCGCACCTCGCGCGCCCTCAGGTCGATCCGGGCCTCGGCCGCCCAATCCGGCGGGGAGCCACGCAGCCGTTCCAACAACCGTTCAGCCTGCGACCACTGGCCGGCATCGAGCCAGCGGTCGAGGGCCCGCAAGGCGGTTTCGCGACCGGCCAGCTCCTCCTTCAAATCATCGGGCAGGCCCAGAGAGCGCAAGGCGGCGGCAACTCGCGGCGCGGTGCCGGACGACGTCAGGATCTCGTCGTGCAGCAGGCGCGCCTCGGCCGTACGCTGTCGTGCGGCCAGATTCTGCGCCAGCGTGACCAGGGCCAGCGCGGCGTCATCATCGCCAAGATGGCGGGCCAGGTACTGACGTATCAGCGCACGGCTGGCCCCGGCATCGGCGGCGGACAGCAAAAGCTGGATTTCACGCACTGCCAGTGGGGCCTCCTGGTCGGGTAGCCAGGCGGGATTATCCCGCCGGATGCGCCCCAGCAAATCACGTGCCGCACCGAGTGAATCCTGTTGCAGCAATGAATCCAAGGCGGCCAAGGCCTCTTTTGCGGTGGCGGGCAACGGCGTGACCGCCGGTTCGCTTACAGCCACAGCCGCCTCGGCCGGTCGCGCGACGGCAAGGCGCTGCTCAACTGCGGCCTGCCTGGCGAGCAAAGGATCGCTGTATGGATAACTGGCGAGGGCCAGGTGCAGCACGCGGTGGCTCAACTCAAGCCGGCCCCACTGCATCAGCAATCCGACGGTCAACTCATAGAGGGCGGGCTGGATCAGGGCGCGGTTCTCCGCGAGCAAACGCGCCAAAGCTTCAGCCTGCTCGTCGGTGCCGGTGGCCGCCACCCGCGTGAGGCGTTTGACGAACTCGGGATAGAACCGCTGGGGGGCGGCGAGTTTTTCCGTGCTCCCCTCCCATTCACGCAGGAGCCGGGATGCTTGTTCAAAATCACCGCGGCGCAGCAGCGCCTCGGTAAGGTGCACCTGATAGGCAAAGCCGCTCCAGCCTGCCGCCATCGCCCGGGAACGGACTCGCCTGATGGTGTCGTCGAGATCAAGGCTGCCCAGCAAGACGGCGAAAAGCTGCAGGGCCCGTTCATTCGTGCCAAAATACTGGTAGAATTCGGTCTCGGCGGCCTCGCGCAGCAAGGGCCGCCTGAGCCGGTGCCAGCAACTGAAAGCGAACAGGTAGGGTTGTGGATCATCGGCCGGCATGACAGCCTTCAGCCGCCGCAGCGCGCTGCCGAGGTGATCGGCGTCGTTGCACGCCAAACAGAATTCGGCTTCAAGGCGGATCACCTCCGGGCGGGCCGGCCCCGGACCAGCCAGCGCCTGCTCCAGCAGCGGACGCGCTTCTTTGGCACGTCCGAGGCGCAGCAATGCGGAAATCATGATCAGTTGCCGGGCTGACCCGGCTTCCGGGTGGGCCGGCGGCGGCGCCTCACTCGCAGTCAACGTCTGCAATGCCTCGGCCGGCCGACCGGCGGCGAGCAGAAATTCAGCCCGGGTATTGACGAGAAAGTTCCGCGCGTCCTCTGGCAGCGCTCCTTGTCCGGGTGACGCCAACAAGCGGTCAAACGCGGCCAGCCCCCGAGTGAGCGCCTGATGCTGCTGGTAGAGGCTCGCAAGTTCCCGGAGGCACCCAATGTCGTGGGCCGAATAGGGCAACCCCTCCTCCATGAGTTCGAGGGCGCGGAGTGGATCAGATCCCGCGATCAGTTGCGCCAGCAGCACCCGCCCCCTGGCATTTCCGGGCGAGCGGGCAAGGCCGCCGCGCAGATGCGAATAGGCCGAGGCATAGTCCCGCTGTTCCAGGTTTTCCTGCGCATCGAGAATGGCCGTGTCGCCGAGTCTGGCGCGCAGGTCGCGCCAGTGCCACGGCAGGGCGAGATCGCCCCACTCCACCTGGTTGTGCGGATTGCGCGCCAGCCAGAGATACAGGCCAGCAGTGGTCGAAAGATAAAACACAAGGGTCAGTGCGGTTAGGATGGACAGCAGCCGCTTGTGGTATATCTCCACGAGCCAGAGCGGATTGGTAGAGAGATCGATTCTCAGTGCGGCAGATCGCAGCAACCAGAGTCGCCGATCATCGGCCGAAAGGCTGCAACGCCAGGCGGGGTTGAGTTTGATCGTCAGTCTCACAGTAGCAAAGCGACCCTAGCGAAGTCCTTCCGCGGGCCAAGGCCAGAAGCGGTCAGCCGCAATTCGCCTCGTTTTTTGCGGCGGGACGCGGCCCGACCAAGAGAAAATGTCACCCTTGATGTGACATTCTGAAACCTGCCGGCGCGGCGCCGGACGGGACAGAACCTGGGGCGGGGTCCGGCCGTCGCCAGCGAACAGTGATTATTCGTAGCGCAACGCCTCGATGGGATCGAGCGAGGCGGCCTTCCACGCGGGATAAAATCCGAAGCCGACGCCGATGCCGGAGCACACCACTACGCCGACCAGTGCCCAGTGCCACGGGAAAACAACGCTCGCCTTCAAAAACATGGCCACCGCGTTTCCACCGATTACGCCGAGCAGGATGCCCAACAGACCGCCGGCAAGGGAAATCGTCACCGCCTCGGTGAGAAATTGCGTCAGGATGGAATGTTGGCGCGCACCGATGGCCTTGCGGACGCCAATCTCCCTGGTGCGCTCGGTCACACTCACGAGCATGATGTTCATGATGCCGACGCCCGCGGCCAGCAGGGCGATGCCGCTGATGACAAAAGATCCCTTTGTGACGGCGTCGGCCACCTTGGCGAAGGCGGCGATGAGCGATTCGTTGGAGTAGATCTCAAAATCGTTTACCTCCTCGGGCTGGAGGCCGCGGACTATGCGCATGACGGTGACGGCCTTGTCGAGCGTCGCATAGTAGGCTTCCTGGCTAAAAGCCTCGGTGGCGAGGTTGATGGAGCGATCCTGCGAGCCGTAATCGGCAATGTACCGGGTGATGGGAATCATCGCGATGTTGTCCTGGCTCTGGCCGAAAGACGTGTCTTTCTTCTCATACGTGCCGATGACGACATAAGTGCGTTCGCGGATCTTGATCATTTTCCCAAGCGGGGATTCTGCGGGGAAAAGCTTTTGGACGACATCCTGCCCGATGATGATGACGGGACGCACGAGCTCGATGTCGTCGGCCTGAAAATTGCGTCCCACGTCGATGTTGTACTGGTTGGCGTTGAGGAAATACTCATTGCTGCCGCCCAGGGTGACGTCGGGAGTGGTCTGCCGCCCGGCATAAGTCGCCTGCGCCTGCCCTTCGTTATAAAATGTCTTTAGGCAGACGTTCTTGGCAATGCCCGCCATCATCCGCTGATAGCGCATGGCCTGAGCCAGGGTGATGTCGCGCCGCAGCCTGTAGCGGCGGCGGTTATCGTGGTCGTCGGTAAAACCCGTCGGATACTTGGCAAACTGGAATGTGTTGGAACCGAGGAAGCTGAGGCCGGTCTCGATGGAACCGCGCAGGGCCTGCACGGCCGTCATGACCCCGATGACGGAGAACACGCCGATGGTGATGCCCAGCATGGTGAGAAACGAACGCAGCTTGTTCGCGCCCAGCGAGGCGATCGCCATATGGAGGATTTCGGACAGAGGCATCAGGAAGCGCAGAGTTGGGAGTTCGGAGTGCCGGCGTGCAAGCGGGCAGCACGCATGGAGGCGACGGCGATGGCCGTAAGCGCCTCGGTTTCATTTTGAAACGCCCTCGTTTTTGTTGCGGCCAGCAAGCGGGTTTGTGCGATCAATTCGGTCCAGGGAGCCGTCCTATCCGCCTCCTTTCCGACTATGTCCATCCTGGCTATAAAGTCCCGTCGCGACCGTGTTCGGCGAGCCGCACGATAGTTGGCCGCGATCGAAGTCGCAGGATGGATCACTTTGCGAGTGAAGACTTCCGCCGCCATCGAACGCGGAAGGACCTCTCTCAGCCGGATCACCCGCAAGGCGGATTCCTGGGTTTGCAGTTTCAGTTTGTCGTGTTTCATGGGACTGGATCCGTGCTGAGCATTCCGGCCTTGGCACTCCGCACTCTCCACTTTGCATTCAGCCTTTCGTCGTCATTCGTAGCGCAGCGCGTCCACTGGATCGAGCCGTGAGGCCACCCACGCGGGGGCGAAACCCGAAATGACGCCGGTGCCCACCGAGACGAGCATGCTGATGAGCACAAGATCGAGGGAGAACACCACCGGGAAGCCGGGCATCTTGTAGTGAATGCCCAGAAACATCCCGTACGCCACGAACATCCCCACCACCCCGCCGATCAAACAGATGGAAACGGCTTCGATGAGAAACTGCAGAAGGATGGTACGGCGGCGGGCCCCGAGCGCCTTGCGCGTGCCGATCTCCCGAGTGCGTTCCTTCACACTTACATAGGTGATATTCATGATGTCTATGGCCCCGACAAAAAGGGACAATCCGGTGATGAAAAGGCCCGCCGCTGTGATGCCCTTTTTGACCGGATCGAGCTGCGCCTTGAAAGCTTGCTGCTCATTGATGGTAAAGTTGTCGCGCTCGCCCGGCAACTGGCCGCGCACCTGGCGCATGGCGCCGGTGAGCTCATCCCGTGCCTCCGCCAGGCGCAGCTTGTCGTGCATCTTCACGCGAAGCTGGGAATGGACATGTGTGCCGAACATTTTCTTGAAAGCGTTGAGCGGCATGATGACCTGCCGGTCGAAACTGAACAGACCCAGAAATTCACCCTGCTTGGCAATGACCCCGATGACTGTGAACGGATTGCCATCGATCTGCACCGTTTCCCCCAGCCCCGACCGGCCGGGGAAAAGCATGTCGGCCACATCGTACCCCAGGACGCACACGGCGCGCCCAGCGCTGTCCTCGCTGGCGTTGAAGAACCGTCCTTCGCGAAAATCCACGTTGCTCAGCCGGGAGTACTCGGCGGTGGTGCCGAAAGACTGCACACGGCTCATCCGGACGTCCCCGCTTTTCACCGTGCTGGATCGGCCGGAAACAGGCACGGCAAATTCCAGCAGCGAATTCGGAGTGGCAGCGATGATGCGGTTGAGGGGCTCGGCCTGTTCAACCCGGATCGGAGGGCGGTTCTGGTAATTCCACCAGTCCTCGACCGGTCCCCACGGCCATTTCGTCACGTACAGAACATCTTCGCCGAGCATCGCGAGGCTGTTTTCAAAGGTCGCGTCAATGCCCCCGACGGCGGTGCCCATGAGGGTGACGGCGACAATGCCGATGATAACGCCCAGTGCCGTCAGCAGGGAACGCATCTTGTGCACGCGAATCTGCGTCCGTGCGATGCGGAAGGATTCGGCGAACTCGTAGAAAAACCGGCTCATGGCTGGGCGCCCCGGGACGGCCCCCCGGGGGCAAATCAGGTGTTCACCTCGATGTCGCTCGCGATTAGCCCGTCGTGCAGGCGGACAATACGGCGGGCATGGCGGGCAATATCCTCCTCGTGGGTGACGATGATAATGGTGTTTCCCTGTTCATAGAGGTGCTCGAAAAGCTGCATGATTTCCTCGCCCGTTTTCGAGTCGAGGTTGCCTGTGGGCTCGTCGGCCAGGATGATCGAGGGACGGTTGACGAGGGCGCGGGCGACGGCGACGCGCTGGCGCTGGCCGCCGGAGAGTTCGTTGGGCTTGTGAAACATGCGGTCGCCCAGGCCGACGTTGTGCAGGGCCTGGATGGCGCGCTCGCGCCGTTCATCGTGCGGCAGGCCGGCGTAGATCAGCGGCAGCTCAACATTGTGCAGCGCAGTGGATCGCGGCAGCAGGTTGAAAGTCTGGAAGACAAAGCCGATCTCGCGGTTGCGGATTTCAGCCAGTTCGTCGTCAGTCATATGGGAGACATCGCGACCGTTGAACTGGTAGTGCCCGTCGGTGGGCGTGTCCAGGCAACCGAGCATGTTCATCAGCGTGGACTTGCCGCTGCCGGAAGGCCCCATGACGGCGATGTATTCGTTGCGGTGGACCCTGAGCGCCACGCCGCAGAGGGCATGCACGACCTCGTCTCCCATGTGATAAAACTTGGTCACGCCCTCAATTTCGATCACAAGGGCGCCGCGCGGCCGGTGAAGGCGGGCGGGGGATGCGGCGCCGGGAACGGCGATGGGGATGTCGGGAGTCATCACAGAAGAGTTCGGGTTTCAGCCCTGGCGGATCTGCCAGCCGGATCCATGCATCACGGCTTCCCCTCCGGTTTGGGTTTCTCAATGACGACCCGGCTGCCGTCCTTGAGCAAACGGCTGATGGCGGCGTAGGTGCCCGCGATGATTTCATCGCCCACCTTTACGCCACTCTTGATCTCGATGTGGGTGTTGTCGGCGATGCCGGTCTCCACGCCCTGCATTTTGACAGTGTTACCCTGCTTGATGAAGATGACACGCTGCAGCTTGTCGCGGCTGCGGCGGGACTCCTCGCGCTCCTTGGCCAGATCGATGTCGCTACCAGTGCGCTCCTTCGTCTCCTTGGCCCGCTGCTTTTGAATCTCCTCAGTGGTCTTGCCGCCCTCGGCGCGCACGGTCACGCTTTGGATGGGCACGGCGACGACGCCCGTCACCGTATCGGTCTCGATGTCGACGGTTGCGCTCATCCCCGGGCGAAGCGGAACGTTGCGATCGGTGATCCGGATGCGCACCAGGAAATTGGTCACCTCGTCGGACGCTGACGCCGCCAGCCCGGTCTGACTGGTGGAGGTGGCCAGCGCCGAGTTGCTGATTTCACTGACGGTCCCGGCGAACTTGCGGCCGACGAAGGCGTCGATCGTGACCACGGCGTGATCGCCGATCTTGACGTTGACGATGTCGTTTTCATTCACCTTCACCCTGACTTCCATGTTTTGGAGGTCGGCAACGCGCATGACCTCGGCTCCACCGTACTGCCCGGTGCCGGCGACCCGCTCGCCGACCTCGTTCGTAAGAGAGCTGACGGTGCCGTCGATGGGCGAGTAGATTACCGTCTTGTTGAGGAGATCGCGCGCCTGGGCGAGCGAACCCTCGGCCCGCCGGATGTTGGCGATGGCGTTTTCGTAGCCCGCCTGCGCGCTTTCGAAGGTGGCGGTCGCGGTGGCGAAATCCGCGTCGGAAACCAGCTTCTTGGCATAGAGATCCTGGCTGCGCCTGAAGTCCGCTTCCGTCTGGACCAGCCTGGCCTTGGCGTCAGCCGCAGCTGCCTTGGCCGAGGCGACGTTGGCTTCCGCCTGTTCAAACTGAAAGCGGTAGTTGTCGGGCTTGATTTTCACGAGCAGGTCGCCCTTTTTCACCGCGGCGCCTTCGCGCAAGGGCAATTCTACTATCTCACCGGTGACTTCCGGCGCGATCTTCACCTCGATTTCAGGCTGCACCTTGCCGGTGGCGGTCACCAGATGCGTGATGGTTTTGATGATGGCCCGATCCGTGGTCACCGGCGTCGGTTTCGGCCCCTTGAATTTGAAATAAGCGGCCGTTCCCGCGCCAGCAGTCACCACGACCGCGGTGAGAACAAGCCAAAGGGTGCGGCGCGAGGATTTCTTGCGCGACTTTTTTGAGGAAGCGGAAGTCGGCTCGGCAGGATTGGAAACGGTTGGCATAATTGTCTTTGTTAGTCTGCAGGAATCAGCCCACTAGCGAAAGCCTGAATCCAAAGGCCGTCCCCGGAATCCTTGGATTCAGAACAGAGGGACCCTATTCTTGGGTCCCTCTGCAACACAACTGACGACCGAAAGGGGTGTCCAAGGGAATCGAGCCCCGGACAATGGAACATGAATTGAGGCGGTTTCCCCCTGAAGACCATCCCACCTTCAACGGATGGCCGCCGCAAAATCACAAAGTACATTTTCTTAAAACACGGCCGCATGGCTTAAGGTTACAGATTATTTTGAAGAATGTAAGCGGCTGCTGGGAAGCAACCTATCAAGGCTTGCGGAAAGGCGGCACCGAGGAGCTGATCCAACCGGCCCCATGCCCCTGGAGGACGTTCTCTCGCCGGGTGAATGAATTCCGACCCATTGCTGTGCTCTCCTTCTCCGTGTTCCCGGACCCCCCCCTGCAGATTTGTGATAAACGGCCTATTTTGACATCCCAGCGGTCACCCCGATCGGAATGGGCGGCAGCCAGGCTTGCCCTCAAAACCCATCACCATTGTTCCGGCAAACCTCGGCGCTTCAATCAACCATCTCAGCCGCCAGTGCGGCGCCCACGATGCCGGCGTCGTTGCGCAATTTCGCCGGCACGACCGGCGTACGCAGATGCAGGTACCTGAACCAATTCTCGTGCCGGGCGCTCACCCCGCCACCGATGATGATCAGATCCGGCCAGAACAGCGATTCCATCTTCTGCAAATATTCGTCCACGCGCCGGCCCCACCGGTGCCAGGACAGACCCTTTTTCTTCCGCACAGCAGCCGCCACCAGCTCTTCCGCCTCCCGACCCTTCCATGGGAGATGCCCGAGCTCCGTGCGCGGGAAAAGCATCCCGCGGTGGAACAGCGCCGTGCCGATGCCGGTGCCAAGGGTGAACATCAGCACCGTGCCCCGGCACTTTTTTCCGGCGCCGAAACGCATTTCGGCCAGCCCCGCCGCGTCGGCATCGTTGAGCGCGCTCACGCGGCAGCCCGTGGCCTGGCGGAACAGCTTCACCCCATCGACGCCCTTCCACGCCGGATGCAGGTTCGCGGCAGCCATGATTCTCCCCTCCATGACCACTCCGGGAAACCCGATGCCAACTGGGCCGCGCCAATGGAAATGCCTGGCGATCTCCCCTGCGACCTTCGCCACGCGCGCCGGCGTGGACGGCGAAGGCGTTTCGATCCGGCAGCGCTCGGCGAGCAGCTCCCCTGTTTGGGTGTCCACTGGAGCTCCTTTGAGCGCCGATCCGCCAATATCAATGCCGAGGACCTTCATAAAGCGATGGGTTGAACTGGGGCATCACAGCCTTGGCGCTTGCGCTTGGCAAGGAATGAAAGCTCGGCGGCTCGCGCCGCTCCAGATCTCCTGGCGCAGTACGGCCAGCGGTGGGTAGTCGCTGATGCCGCGGCTGGCGAGCAGGCCGGCTGTCACCGCCAGCCGGCCTCCCAGCAGCACCGGCACCGACACGGCTGAGGGCCCATGGAACACGAAGTCGGTCAGCAGCAGGTTGGCCACCAGCGCCAGCAGCGTGCCGGTGGCTGCACCCAGCGCGCCGAGCGCGGCATATTCCGCGAGCATGATGCGGCCCACCTGCGCCTTCGTCGCCCCCAGCGTGCGCAGCAGCACGCTCTCGCGGATGCGCTGGTGCCTGCCGGTCAGCACTGCAACCGCCAGCACGATGACGCCCGTCCCCACAGTGAACATCGCCATGAACTCCACCACAAACGACGCCTTGGCGAAGAGGTTGTCCAAGGTCTGAATGATCAAAGCGGGATCGATGGCCGATACGTTGGGAAAGGCGCGCACCATCGCCTGCTGGATGCGGGCCGAGTCCGCCGCCGGCCTGCCTTGGCGCGTTGTCAACGCCGGGCTGAGCGGCGAGACGTCGGCGGGCGGGATGCGCCGGCTCGGAGGGATCCTGCGGCATCGCATCGACCTGTTTGTGCTCGAACTCGGCGGGAACGACGGTCTGCGCGGGATTGCGCCCGGAACCACACAAGCCAACCTGCAGGCAATCATCGACGGCGTGCGGAAGAAATATCCCGCGGTCAGGAGCCTCCTCGCCGGCATGCAGATGCCGCACAATCTGGGCCCGGATTACACCCGTGCCTTCGCCGCCATCTTTCCGGCCTTGGCGGAGAAAAACCACGCGGTCCTGATCCCTTTTCTGCTCGAGGGAGTGGGCGGTGTGCCGCATTTGACCCAGGATGATGGCATCCACCCGACCGCAGCAGGACACGTCGCAGTGGCGGAAACCGTCTGGACCGTCCTTCGACCTCTCCTGTGAGGACAGGAGCTGCGTCGTCAGCGGCTTATCGGGCCCAGGTTGACTTTGGCGCCTCCCGCAGCTTTGCGAGGATGCCAGGTAAAATCGGTCGCGACACAATTTGACCGGTCGTCCGGTCCAGGGTAGCGCAGACTGCCGTGATCTCACCGCGCGCCACTGGTTCCGGTTTCACACCGGGTGGGCCGACTTTGCGAAAACGAAAGAAATAGGTGATCGAGCGCGTACGGATTTCCTTCACATAAAGGTGGATCTCGACGGTATCGCCAAAACGCAGCGGCGCATGGTAGTCGCACCGGGCCCGCACTCGCGGCCACCCATAGAGATTTTCCGGTTGGGACGAGAAGGGAACAAGCCCGAGTGCGCGGAAGAAGGCGGTCTCGCATGCCTCCATGTAGCGAAAGAAATTCGAAAAATGCACGATGCCCGCTGTGTCGGTCTCGTGAAATTCCACCGGACGCGTGAGTTTAAAGTCGGAGGCCATGGTGTCCCATGGTCGCAGAAACCGGCGCCACCACGCAACGCAGTTCGCAGCAGCACCCCGGCTTGCCCCGCATGGATCGGCGGCTAGACTGGGTGAGATTTATGAAAAGCATCCCCGTCATCATCGCCTTGTGCGGCACTCTGCTCGTTCAGACCGCGTTCGCCGCCGCTCCCTTTGAGGGCAAAATCACCCTGACTCTCACCACCGGCCAAGACAGCCAGCACACACTTGATCTGGCCATGAAAGGCCAGAAGCAGCGGATCGACATGGCCGTCAGCAAAGGGCAGAAGATCGGCAGCATCATCGATCTCGCCCAGCGCGAAGTCACTGTATTGATGCCACAGCAGCAGATGTTCATGGTCATGCCGATCAAGGAGGCAGTCGAGGCGGCGCAGCGACAGATCCCGGAGGGTAAACTCGAAAAGACCGGCCGGACCGGACAGGTTCTCGGCTATCTGTGCCAGATCCTGACTCTCAAGGCCGACGGCAAAATCACCGAAATTTGGCTAGCCGAGGGGCTCGGTTCCTTCGCTGGCCTTGGAGGGGGCGGCGGTCCGATGGGCGGCAATACACCCAGCCAGTCAGTATGGGAGCAGGCGCTGGCGGGAGTCGCCGGTTTTCCGCTGCGGGTGGTCGAGAAGGATGCCCAGGGCAACGAGACCTTCCGTCTCGAGGCGACCAAGGTGGACAAGACGCCGCAGCCGGACTCCCTTTTCGCCCTCCCCGCCGGCTACCAGAAATTCGACCTGGGTGGGATGATGCAGGGCCTGCCCGGCGGCATGCCTTTCGGCCGACCTTAGGCGGGCGCCAGGCAAGCCGTGAAGGGAGCAACCCATTCCAGCCTGAAGCATGATTGCCCCCGATCTTCAGAAATATCCGGCCGGCCCCTTCTGACTTTGATGGGCGGGCTTGCGCTGTGTTTTACCGCTTTGGGCACGGCTGTCTTTATTGCCACCGAGGGTTGGCATGACAGACTGAACAAACCATCGTGGGATTCTCCGGCTTGGGGCTTCGGACCCGTCCGGACTGAATTTTACCGTATGCCGGCTGAACCGATGAGGCATCGCGTCTGCCCGTTTTCTGCCGCCTTGCATAATTATTTCACCGACGGCAGTGAGGCAATGGACGGGCGCCGATACCGCAGGCACATATCCATCCGGTTTCGTTTCTGGTCCTGTCCTACTTTCCAATTTCAAGCAGTTCGGCCGGAGCCCAGGGCGCGGTGCGGCCTGCCGTTTCCGACCGGATGCGGGTCACTGTCTCTGGTTTGACCTCGGGAGCGGCGTTGCCCCATTCCGAGCGGATATAGGTCAGCACATTGGCGATCTCGTCGTCCTTCAACACAGGGGCGAAGGGCGTCATGACGCCATTGAAATTCTTCCCCGCGACCGTGATCGGGCCATTGGCGCCCTGCAGGACGATGCGGATGATGCGCTCCTCGGGCCCGGTCACCCAGTCGGAGCCGGCGAGCGGCGGGAAGGTGCCGGGCACGCCAAGGCCGGTCGTCTGATGGCACTGGATGCAGTTGGCGAGGTAGACACGCTTGCCGAGCAAGGCGGGCGTCACCGGCCCGGTCACCGCCTGAAAGCCGCCTTTCGGCGGGCAGACGTCCTCGTTGGCGACGAGTGGATCGAATCCGCCAGCGTTGTGCGTGAAATAGAGCGTGGCGGCCAGCAGCACGGCTATGAGCGCTCCGATCGACAGCAGAACACCGCGGGTGAGCTGCGGCCGGTAGTGCAGCAACTGCGCATGGGCCCTTTGCAGGCTGTCGTCGGAGGCTGCCGCCCTCTCGATGGGCGCGTGGGAGGGAGGAAATGGTTCACTCATCTGTCTCCCTCCAGGATGGCCGCGGAGGGCAGCATGTTGCGCCGCCGCTCCTCGGGATAGTCGTAGGTGTCTTTCAGGTTGAGCAGGTAGGCTGCGAGAGCCTCGGCGCGCGGCGTCGGGACGACCTCGCAACCGGGCGGGGCCGGCACAGCGAGGGCCTTCGCGGAGCGCTCGCCGACGATCGGGCGCGTCTCGAAGAGGAACGCGTGCGGCGGCATGAGGGAGTCCTTCGTCACCGCCTGCGGTTCAAAGAGCAGCTTGTAAAGCGCCTGGTCGTCGGGGAATCGCGTGCCGACGTTGCGCAGGTCGGGGCCGAGCCTCACTTGGCCGAGGAAAACGCGCCGGTCTTGGATGTAGTCCCGCGCGTAGCTGGGGCGGGGCTGGTTGGCGTCGCCGGCCCACTTGCGCTCGAAGTCAGGATTGAACGCCGCCCGTTTACCCTCCTTGAGGCGAGTCAGCGTGGTCTGGCGGACCTGTTGCGTGTGGCAGTAGACGCAGCCAAGATCGGCGTACACTTCACCGCCTTGCGCGGCGAGACCGGGAGCAGCCGACGGGTGGAGCGTCTCGTCGACGGGGTCCCGGTATTGGCCGAGTCGGCCGAGCTGCCAGTGGGCGGGCAGGATGAACGCGCCCCAGGAGAAGGCGAACACGCCGGCGACGCCGAGGAAGAGGGCCAGTCCGTTATTCATGTCTGGGACTCCTGCCACCGGGGTTCTTTCGCCAGAGGAAGCTCCGCCGGCGGGGGGATAAGTCCGCCGGCATTGGCCGCCCGGCCGGCGCAAAGCATCCAGCCGAGATTCAAGAGAAACGCGATGTGCCCAATCGCGAGCAGCATCAGTCCGACGCTGCGCGCCGCCAGCCAGGCAGAGACGGCTTGCGCGACCTCGGTGAACGGCACGGCGGGATTGTTGAGCAGCTCCCCCTGGCGCCAGCCGCCGAGAATCAGCACGCCGGCAACCATCAGCACGCCGAGCGCGGCCGCCACCCAATGGGTCCAGACGAGCATGGCGGACGGCCA
This sequence comes from Opitutaceae bacterium, assembly GCA_028691845.1. Classification (GTDB taxonomy): domain Bacteria; phylum Verrucomicrobiota; class Verrucomicrobiia; order Opitutales; family Opitutaceae; genus JAQUYL01. The sequence goes on along the minus strand of JAQUYL010000009.1, from coordinate 61,510 downwards.
TGCGCGCAGCAGCAGTCGCGGCAGAAGAAAGTAGATCGCGCCAAACATCGCCATGCTGAACACCCCGTAGAACAACAACCAATCCTGACCTTCTCGTGCTAGGGTGAGCGGGAGGTGGGCCGCCACGCTGCGGAGCGCGGTGGCACACTGCAGGACGCCCCAGAGCAGGAAGAACGCGACGCCGGCGACGACGAACGAAAGCGTCGTGCTGGCGCGCACGCGATCGAAGCTGCCGGCGACTGTGCCGAAGAGATTCAACCCCACGGCGAGGAGCCCGACCAGCAGGAGGAAGCCAGCCGCCACGCCTGTGGTCGGCACCCAGACCGGCACCGGCGCGCCCACGAGCCGGCTGCCACCGAGCAGCGGCAACACCGTCACGAGCCACCAGAAGCCGGCGGGGGCGAGGAAGTAGTGGCGGATCGGCTGACCGAGGATCTTCGGGACAAAGTAGTAAGCGGAGGACAGTGCGACCGGTATGAAGAACAGGCCGTAGAGGCCCTGTACATACCACTCTCCGACAATCGCCTGCATGACGCCGCGGGCCGGGGCCACGAACAGCATGCCCTGCGCCAGAATGTAGAGCCAGGGGAACCAGAACGCCGCGCCCAGCAGGTACCATTGGGAGGCGTAGGCATGGCCGGTGTTGCGCTGCGAGAAATTGGCGACGCCCCAGACCGCAACCATGCTGTAAGCGACCAGCAGCAACAGCACAGCAAAGCGCGGCATCTCGAGGAGGGCGACCGAGGTGGAGGCGCCGGTGAGAATGCCGAGCATACCGAGCTTGACGCCGACATTCCAGAAAACGGCGGCGGCGACCAGCCAGCCGCCGTGGCGCAGGGCGGCACAGGAGAGGCGCGCCATCAGCCAAAGGCTGACGGCAAAGGCGGCATTGAAGCCCCATCCGTAGATCAGCGCGTTCTGCGCCGCCGGGTAGACGCGGCCGAAGGTGAACCACTCGCAGTTCGAGAGGAAGGCCGGCGAGTGCGCCTGGATGGACGCGAGAATCTGCAGCGCGCTGCCGGACACCAGCCAGAGCAGCGCGCACACGAGGAGGACCGCAACCGGCACCTTGGTGGAGGCGTCGATCCCGGCCTGCTCGGCTCGCTGGGAGGGAGGAGTCTCAGTCATCGGCACAATCGCGCTCAGGGGGAGGCCGCCTGATCGCGCACGGTGAGCTTGATCGCCTCCGAGATGGGGATGCGCACCACGCCGGCCTTCTGATCCACCCAGCCATAGGTGGTGGCCGCCACCTGCTCCCGGACGCGCAGGTCGGCGAGATATTGCTGACGACCCGCGGGAGTGTAGCGCCAGCGCTGCTCCGCCGGATAGTCGGCTGGATTGGGGGCGACCTCGGCCCGGGTCGGCGCATAGATCCGGTAGGCGATCCACCCGACTGCCGCGAAACAGGCCAGCACCAGCAGCGTGGTGAACACGGGGGTGCGACCGGGCGGAATGATATCATTCGGATCACTCATGGGACGATTCGTGGTAGACGAGGCATTCGGCAATGCGCGGGTCGCGGATGGGGATAAGCTTGGTCGTCGGGAAGCTCCGCAAGTAGGCCCAGACGCAAATGCCGCCGACGCCGATTACGGCCGTCAGCGACCACAAAAGCGTCAGCGAGAGGAACGGCAGGGGATCGCCGCGGGCATCCTTGATCGCGGGCAAAATGTTGTAGCAAATGTCGACAAAGATGAGGGCGAGCACCCAGATCACGATCGGGCGAATCCACGCGTGGACAACCTTGTGTTTATAGGAAAGCAGGTAAAGGAACGGCACGAAAAAGTGACCAAACAGGATCAGCATCCCCACCCAGTACCAGTCGCCCTGCTCGCGGAGGTTGTACCAGAATGTCTCCTCGGGTATGTTGGCGTTCCAGATGAGGAAGTACTGCGAGAAGGACACGTAGCCCCAGAACACCGTAAACGCAAACACGAGCTGCCCGATGCTGTGCAGGTGATTCCGGTTGAGAAGGCCGGCATAATCGCCGCGGTGGTAGAGCCAGAGCATCATCAGCACGCCCATCGAAAGGGCCCCGCGCACGCAGTTGGAGAAGAACCACACTCCATACATGGTTGAGAACCAGTGGTATTCGAGGCTCTTGACCCAGAGGATGGACGCAAAGGTGAGCGACAGAGCCGCGAGTGGTATGCCGGCCGCGGCCCACCAGCGGTTTTTCAGCGTCCAGACGGCGTCGCCGTCCGCGTCCTGTGCGAAGGAGTGCTTGCGCAGTTTGCAGGAAAGGAAAACCCAGACGGCGAAGAAGGCGATCGTCGCAATCGTGAACAGGTTCAGGTTCAGAAACGCAGATTTCTTCACGTAGAGCACGTCGGTGCCGACGGTGCCGTGGCCACCGGGGAGTGGAGTGGCGGGGTCCATCCAGCTCCAGACCAGGCCACTATGCCTGGGCATCCAGGAAAGCACCAGCAGCGGCAGGAAGAGCAGCGCGAGCCACTTGAACGCAGAGAGCCAGTGCTCGTACTGCCGGCGGATGATCGTGGACCAGCTGGCGTCGAAAATATGGTGGATCAGAACCAACAGCAGCATGCCAATGGTGATGGCGGTCCAGAACATCACGCCGACGAGCCACGCGAACGCCACCATCTTCAACGGGGAGAACATCAGGCCGAACCCGGTGGTCGCAATGCCGGCGAGCCCGACATAGAGGGCCTGGTCGGAGCGGGGAGCGGGAGGGGGGGGAACGGGCGCGCTCATGTCACTTCAAGTTGCTGCGGTGTTCGGCCGGCACATCGGCCAGGGTGGCATGAGCGGCGCGCTGCAAGGCGCGCAGATAGGCAACCACGGCCCAGCGATCCTCGGAGGTCAGCTTGTCGGCGTAGGACATCATGGTGTTCTTGCCGTTGGTGATGGTGTTGAAGAGTTCCCCCTCGGGCATCTGCCGCAAGCGGTCATCGTGGAAACTGGCAGGGTTCATGTTGTAACCCCGGGTGACCCCGTTGCCATCGCCCAGCGCACCATGGCAGGGCTGGCAGTATATCGCGAACCGTTCCTGACCGCGCCGGATGAACGCATCGGTGACAGGCACCGGGAAGCCGCGAGCGGACGAACCATCGCCTGATTTTCCGCGGTAGAGGAAATCATCAGCCCGCAGGAAAGAGGGATCGGCCGCGACGGTGCGACCGCGCGCCACCGTGCCCGAAGGCTCCGGACGGTCGGTCCGGCCGTCGGCAAAGAAAACCGATTCCGCCTGCGGCCGGTATTTTGCCTGCCGGTCCAGATCGGGGAAAACCTCGATGGGCGGACGCGTGGAGCGCAGGCCCCGGAAGCCCAGGATGGACACCGTGAGCACAACGAGGAAGACGAGCGTGTAGTAGGCGTGCCGCATGGCGTCAGCCCTCGATTTCCACGATGTCCTTGCCGCCCGCCTGCACCAGCAGCGCGCGGGTGCGGGCTGCGTCGAATTTCGGGTCGGTGGCTTCGATCACAATGAAGAACCGGTCGCTGGTGGCGCGGGCGAACTGCGGCTGCTTCAGGACCGGATGATAATGCATGGGCAGCCGGTTCAGGAAGAACATGCCGAGGATAGTGGCAAAAGCCGTGAAAAGTATCGAGAGCTCGTAGGAGATCGGAAAGGCAAACATCGGCGAGAAGTAGGGCTTGCCGCCGACGATTAGGCGGAAGTCCGCCGCGCCCGTCCACCAGATGAGCGCCATGCCCGTGCAGAAGCCGGCGATGCCGCCGATGAGGGAAAGGCGGGGCACCTTGGAACGGCGCAGTCCCATGGCCCGGTCGAGACCGTGGATCGGGAACGGGGTGAGGGCATCCCATTGCGTGTAGCCGGCGTCGCGCACCTGTTCGCACGCCTGGAATATCTCCCGCGTGTCGTCGAAGGCTGCGATGATCCCGTATGCTTTGGACATGGCGGCTGGCGGTTAATGGCGGTCGCCCCCCCCATGAGGGTCCGCCTGCTGCGTGACCGCCTTGATTTCGGCCATCGGCATAATGGGCAGGAAGCGGATGAACAGGAGGAACAGGGTGGAAAACACACCGAAGGTGCCGAAAAAGGTGAAGATCTCGACGATGCTGGGTGAGTAGTAGCCCCAGCTCGACGGCAGGAAGTCGCGGGCCAGCGAGGTGACGATGATCACAAAGCGCTCGAACCACATGCCAACGTTGACGAAGATCGACAGCACCCAAACGAGGGTCGTGTTCTGCCGGACCGCCTTGAACCAGAAGAACTGCGGCGTGATCACATTGCAGGTGATCATGATCCAGTAGGCCCAGGCGTAGTTGCCGAACGCACGGTTAATGAAAGCGAAGCCCTCGTAGGGATTGGAGCCATACCACGCGATGAAAAACTCCATCGCGTACGCGTAGCCGACCATCGTACCCGTCGCGAGGGTGATCTTGCATATATTGTCGATGTGGTACTGCGTGATCAGGTCCTCAAGGTGGTAGATCGCCCGCAGCGGCAGCATCAGTGTGAGCACCATGCCAAAACCGGAAAAGATGGCGCCGGCCACGAAATACGGCGGGAAGATCGTGGTGTGCCAGCCCGGGAGCAGCGACACGGCGAAATCGAACGACACGATGGTGTGCACCGAGAGCACGAGCGGAGTCGAGATGCCGGCAAGAATCAGGTAGGCCATCTCATAGTTGCGCCAGTGGCGGTTCGAACCCCGCCAGCCCATCGCGAACAGGCCGTAGAGCCACGCGCGGAGATTGTGACCGGCGAGCGTAAACCGGTCGCGCAGCACCGCGAGGTCGGGGATGAGGCCGACATACCAGAAGCAGACCGACACCGTGCCGTAGGTCGACACGGCGAAAACGTCCCACTCCAGCGGTGAGCGGAAATTCTGCCAGATGGCGTTGGCGTTCGAAATCGGGAACAGGTACCACGCCATCCACACGCGACCGACGTGGAACAGCGGGAAGAGGCCTGCGCAAGCCACCGCGAAAATCGTCATGGCCTCGGCGGCGCGGTTGATCGATGTCCGCCACTTCTGGCGCAGCAGGCACAATATGGCGGAAATGAGAGTGCCAGCGTGACCGATGCCAATCCAAAAGACGAAGTTGACGATGTCCCACGCCCAGTTGACCGGGCTGCGGTGGCCCCAGACGCCGACGCCGGTCCCGACAAGATACGTCAAGCCGGCTATCGTGAACGACGCCACGAAGATCGCGACGATGAAGCATACCCACCACCAAGTGGGCGTCGGCCCCTCGATGAGGCTGCAGATCTTGTCGGTAATCCACGTGTAGTTGCGGTTATTGGCCACGAGCACCGGCCTCGGCAGCACCGCCGGCTTCACCTCCGCAAGGACGGCGGGAGCGCCAACCGCGGCCGAATCGGGGTGCGCGCTCATGCGCAGCCTCCTCTCGACGAGAGACGCACGACATCCGCATCGTCCGCTTGCGTCCGGGCCCGGGCGACGGAGTTGCCCCCTCCATCTGTGAGGTGGTCGCCGATGTCCTCATCGGCGACAGGCGTCGGGGAGGACACCGACGCCCATCGGTTCGGAAGGCAGGAAGATGTCCTGCAGCAGGAGTTCATCCTTCGTGCCCTCCCTTGGCCGGCGTTTCGTGATCGGCCTCACCACCGCCGGACGGATGGTTTTTCCTGTTGTATTCCAGCCGGCTCAACGGGAGCGCATTGTAGTCGGGCATGCGTGGATTCGGATTGCGGAGCTTGCCAAGGTAGGTGGTGCGCGGGCGGATGTTGAGGTAGCCCAGCAGCGCGTAATCGCGCTCCTGGGCCTTTGCCCGGGCGACGGCGCTGCGCTCGTCGAGGAGGTTGCCGAACACAATCGCCTCCACCGGACACACCTGCTGGCAGGCGGTCTTGATGGCGCCATCGGGCACGACCACATCGCCGGAGGCCCCGGCCTGGCGTTTCCGGGCGATCTTCGCCTGCTGAATGCGCTGAACGCAATAGGTGCACTTCTCCATCACGCCGCGCATGCGCACAGTGACGTCGGGGTTTTTCACCATCTTGACCAGCTCCGGCATGCCGGACGGGCCGAGCGGCCCCAGGTACAGCTGGTCGATCGAACGCTTGTTCCAATCGAAGAAATTGAAGCGCCGAACCTTGTAGGGACAGTTGTTGGCGCAGTACCGCGTGCCGACGCAGCGGTTGTAGGCCATCACGTTGAGGCCCTCGGGATCGTGCACCGTGGCATTGACCGGGCAAACGATCTCGCACGGGGCGAGCTCGCACTGCGCGCAGGCGATCGGTTGCAGCGACACCTGGGGATCCTCGGGAATCTTGCCGTTGCCCTGGCCGCCAAACGGACTCGCGTCGGCCTTGCCGTCCGAGTAGTAGCGATCGAGGCGGATCCAGTGCATCTCGCGGCCGCGGCGCACTTGGTCGCGTCCCACGATGGGGATGTTATTCTCCGCCTGACAGGCGATCACGCAGGAGTTGCAGCCGATGCAGGTATTGAGATCAATCGACATGCCCCATTGTTGGAGGCCGTCAAACTCCGGCGTCTTATAGAGTGAATTGCCCCGGGGCAACTCGGTTGCTTTCTGTGCCGGTGTAAGCTTCGCGCCCTCCTGGCCGTAGATCGGCGGGCTGTGCGACTCCATGCCAATGCCCTTGACGAAGGCAGGATTCTCCTGGAACTCGCCGTAGTTGGCCTCGCGCACGAGATCGCGACCTTCCATCGACCAGTGCTCCTGGGTGTTGGCCAGCAGGACACGTTTGGCGGAAAGCACGCGCAGGGTGGCGCCGACGGCCACATGCATCGCCGCACTCGGGCGCACGGCGTAGGCGCTATATCCGGCGCCGGTGGCAATGCGGCCCGTAACCGTGCGACCATAGCCCAACGGGAGGATGATGGTATAATTGGCTAGGCCGGGCTGGATGTGCAACGGACCGCGCAGCTGGCGGCCGTCCAGGGTCAATTCGCCAACCGGAGCGCTTTCCCTGCCCAGGATAAACTCGGCCTCCTCCTTACGGACGATCTGGTTGAGCGCGCCCTTCGGAGTGATGCCGAGTTCCTCGCCCAGCCGCGGGCTGACGAGAATGGCGTTATCCCAGGCATGCTTGGTGATGGGATCGGGACACTCCTGCAGCCAGCCGTTGTTGGCAAAGCGGCCATCGTCGATCTTGTGGTCGGGCACGAAACGCACCTCGAGATTTTCCCTGGAAAAGGCGGGAACCGGCGGCGGCTCGCGATAAAGCGCTGCGGCCTGCGCCGGACGGAAGGTCACCGCAACCCGTTCGTGGGAGGAGCCTTCGAGCAGGCCGTCGTGCAGGAATTTCTTGAACGCCTTGTCGGTGTCGCCGCGGGTCAACCGTCCGATGGTGGCAAAAACAAGCGCATAGGGATCAGTCGTCTCCTCGCCCAAAAGACACGCCAGCACCTCGATCTCGGTCAGACCGCCAAACAGCGGCAGGATCATCGGCTGGATTGGCACGATCGTGCCGTCTACCGTGCGCGCATCGCCCCACGATTCGAGGTAGTGCGCCGCGGCCACGTGCGTGCCTGCGAGCGCCGACGTCTCGTCCAGGTAGTAACCGTAGCGGATGACCTCCGGCACGGATCCTTGCAGCACGGGCCAGGCGAGGTCGACAGGGGCGTTATAAGCCGGATTGCCGCCCAGGACGACCAGAGTCTTGATCGAGTCGCTCCGGATGGCCGTGGCGAGGCCCTGGATTAAGGTGGCGCCCGAGGGAGCGGCATCGACGAAATCGACGGTCGTGCCAATGTTGCCCAGCGCGTGATTGATCGCGTGAACAATCGCGTGCACTCCCGCCGGCAGATGCGCGCCCGCCACGACCAGGCTCTCCCCCCGATTTTCCCGCAGGTCTTTCGCGCACTCCGCAATCCAATCCGGCGCGAGGTCCAGTCCCGGCACCGGCCGTTCGAACGTCGCGTCACCGGTAATCTTGGCCGCGAGCGCGGCGGCAAAGGCCAGCAGGTGGCTGCTGGCGAGACGGAGCCGGTGGTCGGCCATGCTGCCGGTGAGCGTCAGATTGCTCTCGACCGCATAAAGACGGTTCATCGGGTCGTCCCGTCGCACGACCCGCCGCCCTTTCGCGAACTCGCGGGCGTAATAAAGGCTGCCGGCCTCGGCGCTCAGGAAGTCGCAATCAAGGCTGACGATCCGCTTCGCCCTGGAGAAGCGGTAGAGCGGCCGAACATTTCGGCCGAAGGAGGCCTGCGCGGCGGCAAGCGGCGGTTCGTCCTGCACAGGTTCGTATTCCGCCCACACGGCACGAGGAAACTTCTCCTTTAGCTTGTCGATCAGCCGGGCGCGCGTCGGCGAACCTGAGGTCTCGGCCAGAAACGCGAGGCCTTCGCCGCTGCGGGCAGCATATTTTTCCCCCACGGAGGCCAATCTCTGGCGGACTTCCTCCGCCGAGATCGGCTGACCGCGTTGCGTATGCACGGTGGCGCGATCGGGGTCATAAAGATCGAGGACCGAAGCCTGCGCCAGCAGGCTGGTGGCCCCGCCGTGCGGGGTGTAGCTCGGATTGCCCTCAATCTTGGTCGGCCGGCCCTGGTGCGTCTCGGCGACGAGAGGCAGGGCCATCCGACGCAGCGGCATGGCGGTGGCGTAATAGAGCGGCAGGCCCGGCACGGTGAATTCCGCCGATTTGCCATAGGGCAAAATGTGGATCTCGGGACGGCGGCAACCGGCGAGCCCTACGCCGCCAAGGGCGAAGGAGGCCGCCATGATTTTCATGAAGTGCCGGCGGTCCACCCCGTCGATGGAATCAGCGCCGGCCGGAAATTCGCGCTCGAGCTGCTCGCGAAAACCGGGCGTGGCGGCCAGTTCGTCGAGGCTGCGCCAATAGCTGGGGCCGGCGTGTTCGGCCGGAATGGGAGCAGGCAGTTGGGCGCGGCGATTCATCGATGGCAACCGGAGCAGCTTTGCGGCGGCTTCACCTTCCAGTCCTGGGCAATTTTTTTTGCCTCGGCGAGGCGGCCCTGACCGGCGAGGCTGGACGAAGCCAGGTTGTAGACGTCCTTGGGCTCGCGCAGGAATCGTTCGGGCTGGCGGTGGCAGTCGAGGCAGAATGCCATGCTGTGCGCCAGCTCCCGGTAGACGGTGTCCATCTCGTCGATGCGCCCGTGGCACTCAACGCAGGAGACGCCGCGGTTCACGTGAACGGAGTGATTGAAATAGACATACTCGGGCGCGACGTGGATTTTGACCCACGGCACGGGTGCGCCGGTCTGGTAGCTCTGGCGCACGACGGCGAGCAACGGGCTCTGGGCTTTGACCAGGCTGTGGCAATTCATGCACGTCTGCGCGGTCGGTATGGTGGAGGCGGGCCCCTGATCCACGCCGAGATGGCAATAGCGGCAGTCAAGGCCGATCTGCCCGGCGTGCAAGGCGTGGCTGAATGGCACGGGCTGGATGGGCTGATAGCCCACGTCCAGATATTTCGGAGTGCTGTAGTAGGTTACCGCCGCCACCATCACCGTGCCGAGGACGATCAAAAAAACAACGATCTGCAGCGGCAGAGTGTTGGCGGACCTCGGGAAAATTTTCGACATATGCCGTCGTGTGTTGGCGCAGACGGGACGGGCAGCGGATTAGACGGTACCCTCTTTTCTAGGCACCGCCCGCCCGTCGGGCCGGACAGATACCGGCCGCCGGATCGCGGTCCCGGAGGAGGCAACGCCCATCCGAGCGAACATTCGCGGGGAAGCGACGGCAGCGGCAATCAAGCCACATAATCTGGCGAAAAAAGTTTTTCGCGAACAGGGCTGGTTCACGGCGGGGGGATTGGGGGCAACTGAAGGAAAGGACGCACTCAATTCATGTAAAACAAAATTTCCAGCGGACGCTGAGATCCTTTTATGATTCCTTGGATTCGGTACGACCGGGGCGATTTCATCTTCGGTTCCCATCGGTTATCCACCGCGACTCGGGCCCTGCGGGCGGGTTCCGGCTCCCCAGGTGGTGGGATGCCCGCCCTCTTCAACCGGGCGCAAGACAGCCCCGCCCCGGACTTTTTGTCTGCAAATCCTCCCCGAACCGACCGTCAGACGAATTCGCCGTCGCGCATCGTCCGGACCTGGTCGCAGCGATGGGCAATCTCGGGATTGTGCGTGACGAGGATGACCGCCTGGTCGTTTTCCTTGGCGAGTCGCGTGAGCAGATCGAAAACCATCGTGGAGTTGCGCTGGTCGAGGTTGCCCGTGGGCTCATCGGCCAGTATGATCGCTGGCTGGTTGGCCAGGGCGCGGGCAATGGCCACGCGCTGCTGCTCCCCGCCGGAGAGTTCGGTGGCGAGCCGGTGTGTTTTATCCCCGAGACCGACGGACGAGAGCAGCGTCCGACCCCGATCGTCCATTTGCGCTTCGGTCAGGCGGCCGAGCTTGCGCATGGGCATCATGACGTTTTCCAGGGCGGTGAACTCCGTCATCAGAAAGTGAAACTGAAAAACGAAACCGATGTGTTCGCCCCGGACGGCGGTGCGTTCTTCGTCGGTACTGTGCGACATCAGCCGCCCATTGATCCAGATTTCACCCTGTTCAGGATGATCGAGCAGGCCGAGCAGATAAAGCAGGGTGCTCTTCCCGCAGCCGGAGGGGCCGACAATGGCATAGACCTCGCCCCGCCTGGCCTCAAAGGAAACCCCGTTGAGCACATGCACCCTTCCCTCTCCGACCCCGAGATGGCGGTGGAGCCCCTGGCAGCGCAAAACAATGTGGTTCAGGGCATCAGCCATGATGGGATCACTGGGCGGTTCCGCGAATCACATCGCCGGGTTCGAGGCGCGCCCCGCGCCGGGCGGGTATGAGACTGGCCGTCATGACCATCACGACGGCAGTGACGGTCGCAGCAAGGTAGTGCCACACGGACCATTCAACGATGAAGGTGTCGGTGGCAAAGATGCCACGGATGCTGATGGGCGTCCGGGATACGGCGTAGGTGACGGCGGCGCCCAGGAGCCAGCCCAGCACCGTGCCAATCATCAGCACGATCATCGCCTGCCAGAGAAAGATGCGCGAGACGTCGCGTCGCGTGTAGCCCATCGAACGCAGGATTGCGATCTCCTTGGTCTTCTCCAGTACGATCATCGCCAACGTATTGAACATCGCGAGTCCGGCGATGAGGGTGAAGACCGAAACGGTGATGCCCGAGGAGAAGCGCAGGGCGCGAAAGACGTTCAGCCAGGTTTTTTCACGCTCCTGCCACGGGGTCGCGCTGTGCTGAAGGACCTCCTCCATTTGCGTCGCATCGGTCACGGCGCGTTCTGGCTGAAAAAGCCCGACCTGGATATACGAGGCGCCGGTGGGCTTTTTCAACAACGAGCGGGCTTCTCCCAGGTTCAGGTAGAGGCGCACCTTGTCGATGTCCGTCACGCCGGTTTCGTAAATGGCCCGGACCCGGTAGCGGCGGAGCTGACCGCGCGACTCCACCTGGAAGGAATCGCCCACGTTGATCTGCAGCCGCTCGGCGATCTTGATGCCCACGAGGGCACCGCCGGTGGGATCATTGCGAAAATCGTCGATTTTGCCCTGAACAATCTGCTTGCCGAGATCGGAGACCGCGAGGTGATCCTCGAGCGCGATGCCGTAAATCTTAACCGATTCGTTTTTGAACGAGCTGCGGATGACCGCGGAGCCATACAGCACCACGGAAGTGCCGGAAACGTTGCTGAAACGCTTGAGCCCGTCGATGATCAGCTTCGGCTCCTCGATGCCTTCGATGTATTTTTTCCCCTCGCCGCGCTGCGAGATCAGAAAGTGGGATCCAGCGCCGGTCTCCATTGACCGGAGGGTGTCCTGAATCCGGTCTTCGATCTTGATGGCACCATCCGTGCCCAGGAGCGTCTTGATGAAAAACTTCTCAAAGCCGCTCGTCGTGGCCTGCGTGACGACGAATAAGCCGACGCCCAGAATGATGCAGGCCAGGCTCATCAGCATCGAACGCTTCTTCGCGGTCAGGAAGCGGAACGCTATTCGATAATTCGGAGACATGAGCGGGAGACGTACGGTGCGGTGAGAGGAGCCAATGGACCGCGACCGTCACTCGGCGGCCGTCGTCGTCCGCACGCGCTGGCCGTCGCGAAATTCTTCCAGACTGTCGACGATAATGTGTTCGCCGGGCTTCACGCCGGAGCGCACCTCGACCATCGTGAGGCTGATATAGCCGAGCTCGACTTGGCGCGACTCCACGCGTCCTTTGGTGACAACATAGAGCTGGGTGCCCCGCAGTGCGCGCCGCGGAACGAGAGTCGGTGAATCACGCTCGTCAAGGATGATGCTCACCTCCCCTGTCAGGCCAGGCACCAGCAATTCGGACGCAATCCTCACCTCGAGATGCACCACATGACGCTGGGTATCCGCGTCGGCTGTGGGCAGCTTTTTGCTGACCGTGGCTTCAAAAGTCCTGGATCCGTAGCTGAGAAAACGCACCCGGGCTTTCTGACCAACCTGCACTCCGGCGGAATTTTCCTCGCTGATCTTGGCTTCGACGTAGCGGCTTGTGCTAATGTAGGAGGCGATGGGCGAATTGTTGCCGATAAGATCATTTTTGTGCGCGAAGACGAGGTCGACCACCCCGTCGAACGGCGCCGCAATCATCATCTTCTCCTTTTGCCGCATTTTGACCCTCAGAATGTTTTCCAGCTCCTTGGTGCGCCCCTCGTTGTCCACCTTTTCCAGGTCCAGGCGCTGCTGAATCTGCTCGACCGTGCGCTGCTGGCGGATCAACTCAGCCTCAGACACGTTGCCGAGCTTGAACAGGCGTTCCTTGTTGGCCAATTCGTCCCTGCCGTTGGCCAATTCGAGGGTGATCTGGGAGCCGACTTGGAGACGGTTTTTCAGCGTCTCCAGGTCGTTTTGCGTTCGCTCGATCTCCAGTTCCAAGTCGCGCGTGTCAACCTGCACCATGAAATCGCCTTCCTGGAAGCTTTTGCCGGGCTCGAGTTCACTCCGCAGAATGCGGCCCCCGATCTCGGTCTTGATTTCCGCCTGCCGCATGGCCGTAACTGTGACACTGCCGGGGACGGCGTTGACGGCGCGACCGGCAGTAACGGTGACGACTTTGGCGACCGGCCGCATGAAATACAGCACCGTGGAGCCGATCACCACCAGCGCCACGACGGCTGCCGCAAGTTTGAGCCCGAGCGGGCTGGAGTTAATTGCCATGGTCAAGAAAGCGGGAAGGAAGATTATTCAAAGCCGGATCGATGCCCAGCAACGAAACAAATTCGCTCCAACGCATAAAGCACTCGATGCGCGAATTGAGCATGCTGAGTTCCAACTGGTAGTGGCCCAAGGCAGCTGACGCGACCTCCACCTCGGAGGCAAGCCCGAGGGCCAGGTTGTCCTGCAGCAGCTTGAGAGAGCCCTCCGACATACTGAGCCGCGTCCCGATGAGATCGAGGGACCGCCAGGAGAAATCAATCTGCCTCCCGAGATCCCGCACCTGGTCCGCCTTGCTTTCGAGATAAGTCTGATAACCTCGTTCGGCCAGGCGCTTGCTGGCGAGGGACGACATCTTGTTCGCCCGGGTGGAAAAACCGTCAAAGATGGTCCAGCCCACATTGAGGCCCACTCGCTCCGTCAAGATCGTTTCTTGCGTGACGGTGTCATTGTAGATGTTGCTATTGATGTACTGGGAGACACTGGCCCCCAGGTTGAACTTGGGATAAAGGCCGTATTTCGCGATCCGGTATTCCAGATCCGCATTCCGGATGGCTAGTTGAAACGCCCGGGCTTCGCGGGTTTTCTCGATGCCATCGTGCAGAAAGCGCGAGATCAGCGCCGCGACCGGTGGCGCCGCAAGGAGCGGGTGAGGAATCGTTTCCGGCAGACTGGCTTCATCAAAACTCTTCAACCCGGACAGACGCACAAAATTGCGCTTGGCTTGCTCATAAGCCTCCGCCACCCGGTCGCACTGCAAGCGCATCTCCGCCACCTGAAGGTTTGCCGGGCCAATCGCGTTGGGTGAAATCTGGCCGGCCTTAAGCTTCTCCTCTTCCACCTTTAAGCTGGCCTCGGCCTGCTGAAGCGCAACGCGCGCGTTGCGCAAGGAAACCTTGTTGATGATCAATCCCAGATATTGGCCGCGCAGACTATTGATGAGGCCTTGGGCGGCATCAGCATAGTCCCTTTCCGCGAGTTTCACGCCGATTTTGCCGATTTCCGCACGGTCCTTCAACGTGCCCCAGTGGTAAAGGGGCTGATTGAACCAGAGATTGAAATTGAAGCCGCTTTGGATGCTGCTGGACGAATTGTTTTGATTGACCGACACTGCCCGGTTGGCGCCATAGGAGGCATCACTGCCCAGACTGGGCCATAATCCCGAGGCCTGTTGCAGGCTGGAAGCCTCCGCCAGGATCAGTTCGATGTTCTTCTTGAGGATAGGGGGGGATTGCTGCAGCGCCGATTTAATGATCTCGTGCAGCCCCGGCAGCAGATCTTCCGGCATCGGAGGCAGGGATGCTTCCGCCGTTTGGCCACGAACCGCGGTCGCCGACAGGAAAACCGCAAGCAGAGCAATCGCTCCCAATCTTGTAACCAGCAGATGGCCAAACATGATTAATGAAGGTACGTAGCTTGTCAGACCGCGACAATATCAGGCTCATGGCAACCCGGAAATCTCCCCTGCCCGCTGAACGAGCCAAGGCCTCATTTTAGATATCTCGGGGCTCCTTTCCTGGCCCTCCAGCGCGGCAACAAAGTCGCTTTTTAGACGTGCTAAAAAAGCGCCCGGCCTTGGGAGGAAGGCCGGGCGCAAAGCACCAGGAGCTAGGCTCTACTGGCGCTTTTTTGGCGGGAGGAAACATAAACATCAGCAAATTCACTCTAAATTCAAGCGCAAAACCGGCCTTCCGCCGGCCCCTGATGGAACCTTCCCGGCGATTCAGTTGCCGCTCTGACCCATGGGGGAACATAGTCAGCGCCCCCGCTGCACCACTCGCAAATGGTAGAGCCGCAGAGACATGGCCTCTGCGGCTCTGAAGTTGCATTGAATCGCCCCCGGCGGAGCAGGCGCAAGGAATCTCCCGATTGCGGGAGTGCTGCCTAACTCGCCTCGGTGGCGGCTTTCGGCTCCTCCAGCGGGATCTCGCCGCCAAGCGGCAGCGTGACCTTGAGCTTCTTGTAGGTCGGCAGGCCCGTGCCGGCGGGAATCAGGTGACCCATAATGACGTTTTCTTTGAACCCCTTGAGGTGATCGACCTTGCCGAGCGTCGAAGCGTCGGTGAGCACGCGGGTGGTTTCCTGGAAGGATGCGGCGGAGATGAAGCTTTCCGTCTCGAGCGAGGCCTTGGTGATGCCTAGCAGGATCGGCTCGGCCTCGGCGGATTTGCCACCGGCGGCATCAATGCGCTTGTTTTCCTTAAGGAACGAGGTGCGATCCACCTGTTCGCCCCAGAACCAGTCCGTGTCCCCTGGATCAGTGATGCGGACCTTGCGGAGCATCTGGCGAATGATGATTTCGATGTGCTTGTCGTTGATCGAGACGCCCTGCAGGCGGTAGACTTCCTGCACCTGGCCGATGAGGAAATCATAGAGCGCGCTGGGACCGAGGATTTCGAGGATCTCGTGCGGATCTGAGGAACCATCGGTGAGATGCTGGCCCTTGTGGACCACGTCACCGGGCTGCACGATGATGTGCTTGCCGTGGGCGATAAGGTGCTCCTCTTCGGCGCCGGTCTCCTCGTTGCGGACAATCAGGCGGCGTTTGCCGCGGAGGGATCCTTCAAAATGCACGACCCCGTCGATACGGGCCATCTCGGCGGCTTCCTTCGGGCGGCGGGCTTCGAACAACTCGGCCACACGCGGCAGGCCGCCGGTGATGTCCTTGGTGGTGGAGGCCTGGCGGGGCGTTTTGGCAAGCAACGCGCCGGGCTGGATGATGTCGCCTTCGTTAACGACGACTTGCGCCCCGGTAGGGATTGCGTAAGCGGCCACGGGCTTCCCGGTCTCGTCCCGCACCTCGATCTGGGGGTTAAGGTCTTCCTTGTGCTCGATGACCACGGTCGCAATGCGGCCGGTGGATTCGTCAAGCTCGCGCTTCACCGTGACGCCGGGGATCATGTCCTTGAATGACAGTGAGCCGGCTTTCTCAGAAAGCACCGGAATATTGTACGGATCCCACTGGGCGATGGTCTGGCCCTTGTTCACCGCGTCGCCGTCCTTCACCGAGAGGAAGGTGCCGACCACAATCGGGTAGGCTTCCATCTCGCGGTCGTCTTCATCGAGAATCTGGAGGGAGCCGGTCTTGTTGAGGACGATGTCAAAGCCATCGGCGGTCTGCACCAGGCGCAGTCCACGGTACTTCACGATGCCGGCGTTGCGGACCTTGATCTCAGGATTCTTGAAGCCCGAGCTCGCCACACCACCGATGTGAAAGGTACGCATGGTGAGTTGCGTGCCGGGCTCGCCGATCGACTGAGCGGCGATGATGCCGACTGAGTCGCCGATCTTGGCCAGCTTGTTCGTGGCGGGATTGATGCCGTAGGACTTGGCGTCGATCCCGTAGTCGCTCGTACAGGTGAGCGGAGACATGACTTTGACGCGCTCGATGCTGCTGTCCTCAATCCGGTGGCCAATCTCCTCGGTGATGAGGCCGCCAGATTCAACCAAGAGGCTGGCGGGATTGAGCGGATCCTTGATGTCGTCGGTGGAGCAGCGGCCGATGATGCGCTCGGCCAGGCTGACCAGGAGGTTGTCGCCCTCGTAGATGGCCTTCTTCCAGATGCCTTCGCGCGTGCCGCAGTCCTCCTCCGAGATGATGCAATCCATGGCCACATCACAGAGTTTTCGGGTCATGTAGCCGGCGTCCGCGGTCTTGAGGGCGGTGTCGGCGAGACCCTTGCGGGCGCCGTGGGTGGAGATGAAGTACTCGAGCACCGTCAGGCCCTCGCGGAACGAGGATAGAATCGGGCGCTCAATGATTTCGCCCGAGGGCTTGGCCATGAGGCCGCGTGTACCGCAGAGCTGGCGCACCTGCTGACGATTGCCGCGGGCGCCCGAGTCCATCATGATGTAGACGGGATTCACCTCGGGCCGACCTTCGTTGCCCTCGAGCCTGGCGAACACCGCCTTGGCAATCTGGTCTGTGGCGCTGGTCCAAATGTCGATGATCTTGTTGTAGCGCTCGCCGGACGTGATGATGCCCTTCTTGTACTGGGACTCGACCTCGTCGACCCGTTTCCGGGCGCTGTTCACGATCTCCTTCTTGTTCTCCGGAATGATCATGTCGTCGATTCCGATGGAGATGCCGGCCTGGAACGCGGTGGCAAAGCCAAGCTCCTTGAGCTTGTCGAGCACCTCGACGGTGAGGTGCGGCCCCGCGACCTTGTAGGTATTGAGGATGAGGTCGCCCAGCTTCGCCTTGGCGACCGGGAAGTTGATGAAACCGACGCCGGCGGGCCAAATCTGGTTGAACACCACGCGGCCCACGGTCGTGCGCAAAATCTTGCGCTCCTTGTTGCCGAAAACCGTGTCCTTGCCGAAATCGGGATTCGGAATCTCGACCCAGTCGTGCACTTTGAGGGCGCCGTCAGCCCGGACATTCTGCACCTCTTGAAGGCCGCTGAAGAGCGGCACGCGGTCCGTCTTCGCCGGCTTGCGCCGGGGTTCGATGGTGAGGTAATACGCGCCGAGCACGATATCCTGCGACGGCGTGAGGATCGGCTTGCCGGAGGACGGCGAGAAGAGGTTCGACGTGGACATCATGAGGAGCTTGCACTCCATGATGGCTTCGAGGGAAAGTGGCACATGCACGGCCATCTGGTCGCCGTCGAAATCCGCATTGTAGGCGGTGCAGACCAGCGGATGGATGCGGATGGCCTCGCCTTCGATAAGCACGGGCTCAAAGGCCTGGATCGAAAGACGGTGGAGGGTCGGTGCACGGTTAAGCAGCACCGGATGCCCCTTGGTGACCTCTTCGAGAATGTCCCAAACCTCGGGCGACTTTTTCTCAATCATCTTGCGGGCGCCGCGCACTGTGTGCACGAAGCCGAGCTCCTTGAGGCGCCGGATGATGAAAGGTTCGAACAAAACCAGGGCCATCTTCTTGGGCAGGCCGCACTGGTGGAGCTTGAGCTCGGGGCCGATGACGATGACGGAGCGACCCGAGTAGTCGACCCGTTTTCCCAGCAGGTTCTGGCGGAAGCGGCCCTGCTTGCCCTTGAGCATATCGGACAGCGATTTCAGCGCTCGGTTGCCGGCACCGGTGACGGGCCGGCCGTGGCGGCCGTTGTCAAACAGCGCGTCGACGGCCTCCTGCAGCATGCGTTTTTCGTTGTGGATAATGACGTCGGGCGTCTTCAGCTGCATCAGATTCCGCAGGCGATTATTGCGGTTGATGACGCGGCGATAGAGATCGTTGAGATCGGAGGTGGCGAAACGGCCGCCCTCGAGCGGGACGAGCGGACGCAGGTCCGGCGGGATGACAGGCAGCACCTCGAGCACCATCCACTCGGGACGGGACTTGGAATTGATGAAACCCTGCAGCACCTTGAGGCGCTTGGAGAGCTTCTTCTTGATCTGCTTCGAACGCGTGGCGCGCATCGTCTCGTGCAGTTCGACGACCGTGGCCTCCATGTCCATCTTGACGAGCACATCGCGCACCGCCTCAGCCCCCATCTTGGCGACGAAGACGCCGGCGCCGTATTCGTCGATGGCCTGCTGGTATTCCCTCTCGGTGAGGAGCTGCTTGGGCTCGAGCGGCGTCTTGCCCGGATCCACGACCATATAGTTCTCGTAGTAAATCACGCGCTCGAGCGAACGGGCGGTCATGTCAAGCAGCAGACCGAGCCGGCTGGGCATTGACTTGAGGAACCAGATGTGGGCGACAGGCACGGACAACTCGATGTGGCCCATGCGTTCGCGGCGCACGCGGGCGACGGTCACTTCGACGCCGCAGCGATCGCAGATGACGTCCTTGTATTTGATGCGTTTGTATTTGCCGCAAGCGCACTCGTAGTCGCGCACGGGGCCGAAGATCTTTTGGCAGAAAAGGCCGCCTGGCTCGGGCTTGAAGGTGCGGTAGTTGATCGTCTCGGGGTTCTTGACCTCGCCTTTGGACCACGAGCGGATGGTTTCGGGTGCGGCGACGGATATGGAAACGCTGTCGAACGGGTTCTCGTCCGAGCCGAGAACCTGTTTGACTTCTTCGCGAGCGTGTTCGCTGCGTGCCTGATCGCGGACTTGTTCAGCACTCATATGATGGTGACTCTCTCTGGATATCGTTAAAGGTTGCGCGGGGGACCGGGGCTTATCGGGCAGTGCCGCCCAGAGCTTCACTCAGCGTCGAACGACGGCCGAGGCGGACGTCGAGACCGAGGGCCTGCATTTCCTTGATAAGAACGTTGAAGGATTCGGGGGTGCCGGCCGAGAGCGTGTTGTCGCCCTTGACGAGCGATTCGTAGATCTTCGTGCGTCCGTTGACGTCGTCAGACTTGACCGTAAGCAGCTCCTGCAGCGTATGCGCCGCACCGTAGGCCTCGAGCGCCCACACTTCCATTTCCCCGAAACGCTGGCCTCCATACTGCGCCTTGCCGCCCAGCGGCTGCTGCGTGACAAGCGAATAGGGGCCGACCGCGCGGGCATGAATCTTGTGCGAAACAAGGTGGTTGAGCTTCATCATGTAGATGTAGCCGACCACGACCTCCTGATCGAGTTTGTCGCCGGTGCGGCCATCGTGGAGGGAGCTCTTTCCGGTGGAAGGCAGTCGGGCTTCCTTGAGATAGCCCCGCACTTTGCTTTCGGGAATGCCGTCGAACACGGGCGTCGCAACCTTAAGGCCGATCCGGCTGCAGGCCCATCCGAGGTGGGTTTCAAGCACTTGGCCGACATTCATGCGTGAAGGCACGCCGAGCGGGTTGAGGCAGATTTCGATGGGAGTGCCATCGGGAAGGAACGGCATGTCCTCTTCCGCCACGATCTTGGCAACAACGCCCTTGTTGCCGTGGCGGCCGGCCATCTTGTCGCCAACCTCGAGCTTTTGCTTCTCGGCAATGTAAACCTTGACCTGCTTGATGACGCCGGCGCTGGCTTCGTCCCCGGACTCGATGCTGCCGATCTTGCGTTCGCGGTCGCCTTCGACCTCGTCGAACTTCGACTGGAACGAGCCGATGATCTCCATGATCTTGATGCGCACCGGCGAAGGATCGATTTCGATGTGCTTCGCTACGGCGGCAAGCTTGCGCAGCAGCGTCTTGGTGATCTTGCGGTTGGCGGGGATGATGATCTCCCCGCTCTGGCCGTTGATCACGTCGAGCGGAATTTTCTCGCCGAGAAGAATATTGGAGAGCGCCTCGGTCAGTGCCTCACGCAACTTGTCCATCTGCGTCTTGTAGTCCTCCTGGATTTGCTTGACCTGGCGGCGGCGGTCGGAGGGGGACAGGCGATCGCGATCGGCCTCAAGACGGCTCATGGCCACCTTGACGTCCATGACTATGCCGGCGACGCCGGAAGGCACGACCAGAGAGGTGTCCTTCACGTCGGCGGCCTTTTCGCCGAAGATCGCGCGGAGGAGTTTTTCCTCGGGCGCCAGCTCGGTTTCGGACTTGGGCGTGATCTTGCCGACGAGGA
Source organism: Opitutaceae bacterium (assembly GCA_028691845.1). Classification (GTDB taxonomy): domain Bacteria; phylum Verrucomicrobiota; class Verrucomicrobiia; order Opitutales; family Opitutaceae; genus JAQUYL01. The sequence continues at coordinate 41,024 of JAQUYL010000009.1, read as the reverse complement.
TGTCGCCGGGCTTCACCTCGGCGCCAATGCGAATGACGCCGCTGTGGTCGAGATTCTTGAGGGCCTCCTCCCCGATGTTGGGGATATCGCGCGTGATTTCCTCAGGTCCGAGCTTGGTGTCGCGGGCGGTGACCTCGAATTCCTGGATGTGGATCGAGGTGAAAATGTCCTGCTTGAGGACTTTTTCGGAGATCAGAATCGCATCTTCAAAATTATATCCGTTCCACGGCATGAATGCGACGAGAACATTGCGCCCGAGGGCGAGTTCGCCGCGCGCAGTCGAGGGACCGTCGGCGATTACCTCGCCGGCCCGGATCTTCTGGCCCTTCTTGACGATGGGCTTCTGATTGAAGCAGGTGCCAGCGTTCGAGCGCATGAATTTGCGCAGTTCGTAGACATACAGGTCGTTCTTCGGGTCGCCTTTCGGATGCTTGTCGAGATTGCGCGGCACTTCGCCGTCCTTGGTGACAACGATGCGCTTGGCGTCGACGGAAGCGACGATGCCGGCGGCCTCGGCGACCACGACGGTCTTGGAGTCGCGCGCCAGGCGGGACTCGAGGCCGGTGCCAACGAGCGGCGCCTCGGTCTGGAGCAGCGGCACGCCCTGGCGCTGCATGTTCGAGCCCATGAGCGCGCGGTTGGCGTCGTCGTGTTCGAGGAACGGGATTAAGCCGGCCGCAACGGACACGACCTGCTTCGGAGACACGTCCATGTACTCGACCTCGTCGGCCGTGACCTCGAGGAAGTTGCCGCTGTTGCGGGCGGTGACCTTGCCAATGAAGTTGCCCTTGTCGTCAACCTCGGAGTTGGCCTGGGCGATGGTCTTGCCCTCCTCCTGGTCGGCGGTGAGGTAGACAACCTTGTCGCTGACGCGGCCGCTCTCGACGACGCGGTAGGGCGCCTCGATGAAGCCGAATTCGTTGACGCGGGCGTAGGTCGAGAGCGAGTTGATGAGGCCGATGTTCGGGCCTTCCGGCGTCTCGATCGGACAGATGCGGCCGTAGTGCGAAGGATGCACGTCGCGGACCTCGAAGCCGGCGCGCTCGCGGTTGAGACCGCCGGGTCCGAGGGCGGAAAGGCGGCGCTTGTGCGTCAACTCGGCCAGCGGATTGATTTGGTCCATGAACTGGCTGAGCTGGCTGCGCGCAAAGAAGTCGCGAATCACGGTGGTCAGGGCCTTCGGATTGATCAGCTTCTGCGGAGTGATCGAATCGACGCTCTGGTCGTAGAGGGTCATGCGCTCGCGGACGAGACGCTCGGTACGGGAAAGGCCGACCCGGCACTGGTTGGCGAGGAGCTCGCCCACCGTGCGCACACGGCGGCTGCCGAGATGGTCGATGTCGTCGACGATGCCCTCGTTGCGCTTGAGACGGACGAGGTATTTGGTTGCCTCGGTGACATCCTCAGCGGTGAGGATGCGGTTCTCCAACGCGGCCTTGAGATTGAGCTTCTGATTGAGCTTGTAGCGGCCGACGCGGCCGAGGTCGTAGCGCTTGGGATCGAAGAACAGGCGCTTGAGCAGGGCCTTGGCGTTGGCAGTGGTAGGCGGCTCGCCGGGGCGGAGGCGCTTGTAGATTTCCTTGAGGGCCTCTTCCTCGTTGCGGGTCGGATCCTTCTTGAGCGCCCGGATGATGGCGCCCTCGTCGACCGTCGTGTCGATGACGCGCATCGAGGAGATGTCGTGCTTCTCGAAGGTGCGGACGATCTGCTTGGTCAGCGGCTCGAACGCGCGGGCCAGGACAACGCCTTTTTGGGCATCGATTACATCCTCCACGAGGACCAAGGTCGAAACATTCTCCAAGTCGAGCGCCTTGCTGACCTTGAGCTCCGTGAGCTCGTAGAAGAGATTGAGAATATCGAGGTCGCTCGAATAGCCGATGGAGCGGAGCAGCGTCGTGATCAGGAATTTGCGGCGGCGGCGGCGGCGGTCGAGATAGACGTAGAGCAGGTCGTTGTTGTCGAACTGGACCTCAAGCCAGGTGCCGCGGTCGGGGATGATGCGGAAGGAGTGGAGCAGCTTGCCGTTCGGGTGGGTGGCCACCTCGAAGCAAATGCCGGGCGAACGGTGCAGCTGCGAGACGACAACCCGCTCGGCACCGTTGATGATGAACGAGCCGCGCTCGGTCACCATCGGGATGTCACCCATGAAAATCTCCTCGTCCTTGATGAAGTCCTCCTCGCGCAGCCGGAGCTTCACATAGAGCGGCACTGCGTAGGTGATGCCCTCGCGGAGACACTCGATCTCCGAATCCTTGGGCTCCCCGACGGTGTAGGAAACGTATTCGAGCGTCAGGCGTCCATCATAGGACGTGATGGGGAAAACCTCTCGGAACACCGCTTCGAGCCCGAAGGGCTTGCGCTGCTTCTCGGGCACACCCTTCTGGAGAAAATCCAGATACGAATTGATCTGGATCTCGATTAGATTCGGCGGCTGGATGACTTCGCGAAGGCGGCCAAAATTGATGCGGTCGGTGTGATTGCGGTCGGGCATGGGCTCTCCCGTTTAAGTTGAAGAGAAAGGGAAAAACTCGGTTTACGCCGCGGCGGCGTAACCGGCCGGGGAAGGCGCGGGCGCATGACCCCGGCGGGCTGCAAAAGAACAGTGATGAGAAAAGCCGAAGGACAGGCCGCGATTAGACACGGCCTGTCCCGAAATGGCTGGAAACTGCAGGCGTGGGATCGCCAAGCGGTTATTTGAGCTCCACTTTGGCGCCGGCGGCCTCGAGCTTCTTCTTGATTTCCTCGGCTTCGGCCTTGGCCAAGCCCTCCTTGACGGCTTTCGGGGCGGCCTCGACGAGATCCTTGGCCTCCTTGAGGCCGAGGGCCGTAATGGCGCGGACTTCCTTGATGACGCCGATCTTGTTGGCGCCGGCGTCAACGAGGATGACGTTGAACTCGGTCTTTTCCTCCGCGGGAGCGGCGGCGGCGGCAGCGGGAGCTGCGGCGACAGCGACGGGCGCGGCAGCGCTAACGCCCCACTTGCCTTCGAGATCCTTGACGAGGGCGGCAATTTCGAGAACCGACTGGCTGGAAAGCCACTCGATGACTTGGTCTTTGGTGATGTTGCTCATAATAATCTCCTGCCGCGGCTAGCGGCTTCGAACCGGAAGCACGTTTAAGGGACGTATCCCCTAGCCTGCAGCGATTGATGGTGTTTTCTCCGGAAAGCCGCTGGTTCGCGCGGCCATTCGGTGAAAGGAATGGAACGAACAGTTAGTCCTTTTCCCCAGCGGCGCGAACCTTCGCCTGGAGGACGTTGACCATGCCTTGCGGCACGGCGTTGAGCACGCGGACGAACATGGTGCCCGGCTGGCTGAGCAGGCAGAGCAGCTGCGCCCGCAGCGAGTCGAGGGACGGCAGATCGGCCAGCTTCTCGACGTCTTTCGGCGTGATCAGCTTGTTTCCGAGCACGCCGGCCTTGACCTCGACCTTCTGTGTCTCCTTGAAAAAGTCCTTAATGACTTTGGCGACACCCGGCGAGTTCCGACCGCCAACGATGACGGCGGTCGGTCCGGTGAGCGCGCTGTCAAAGTCGGGCAGGCCGAGGGCCTGGGCCGCAATGCGCAGCGAGCTGTTCTTGACCACATGGAACTCGGCCGCGTGCGGGGCGAGTCTGCCGCGCAGCTTGGCCACGTCCTCGACCGTCATCCTGTTGTAATTAGTGAGGATGACATAGTCGGATTTCTTGAGGTGTCCAGTGACCTCGTCGATCAGGTATTTCTTTTCTGCTCTCATGGTGACGGGGTCTCCGCTTAGAATTTATTGAACTCGCTCGATGCGATCTTCACTCCGGGGCTCATCGATGATGAAATCGTAATGCTTTTGATGTAATGCCCCTTGAAGCCGTTGGGCTTGGCCTTGCCGACGGCATCAAGCACCGCGGCGGCATTTTCGAGGATCTGTTGCGGCGTGAACGAGCGCTTGCCGACGCCGACGCCGATGCCGGCCGTCTTGTCCATCTTGAATTCCACGCGCCCGGCCTTCACGGCCTTGATGCCGGCGGCGATGTCGTCGGTGACGGTGCCGGACTTCGGGTTGGGCATGAGGCCTTTGGGGCCGAGGACGCGCGCAATCGAACGCACTTCCTTCATCGCCGCGGTCGTCGCGATGGCGACGTCGAAGTCCATCCAGCCCTCCTGGATCTTTGTCATCATATCCTTGAGGCCGGCGAAGTCGGCGCCGGCGGCGATGGCCTTGTCTGGATCCTCGGTGAAGACGAGGACGCGGACCTTTTTGCCGGAGCCGTTGGGCAGCGGCGTGGTGCCGCGCACCATCTGGTCGCCTTGCGCCGGGTCGACGCCGAGGCGGAAGGACAGCTCGACGGTCTCGTCGAACTTGGTCTTCGGGAATTTGGCCAGAATATCCACGGCTTCCTTGAGTGGATATTCCTTCGTGAGATCAGCGGCCTGAATGGCGCTGCGGTAGCGTTTGCTGCGTTTGTCCATGGACTACTCCTTGCGGTGCGAACGTCCCCGAGGGGACTCCCGCGGTGAGCGGTTGCGGTTGAGGGGAAATTAGTCGACGACCTCGATGCCCATGTTGCGGGCGGTGCCGGCTATCATGCGGACGGCGGCGTCCTCGCTCCGGGCGTTCAGATCGGCTTTTTTGATTTTGATGATTTCAAGAATCTGTTTGCGCGTCACCTTGCCGACCTTTTCTTGGTTGGGCTTGCCGGAACCGGTGGCGATGCCGGCGGCCTTCTTAAGCAGTACGGCCGCCGGGGGCGACTTGCAGATGAAAGTGAACGACTTGTCGACGTAAACGGTGATGACGACCGGGATGATCATGCCGGCCTGGTCCTTCGTTTTCGCGTTAAAGTCCTTGCAGAACGCCATGATATTGACGCCTTGGGCGCCGAGCGCGGGACCGACCGGGGGCGCCGGATTGGCAGCGCCAGCAGGGAGTTGGAGGCGAATGTAGCCTTGAATCTTTTTGGCCATGAGGAGGGTTGGTTAAAATGTAGTGAACGGGGAGGATAGATCACGCCTCGGCGGCGCGCTGCACCTGCCAATATTCGAGTTCGACCGGCGTGAAGCGGCCGAAAATGGAGACGGAAACCTTGAGCTTGCCGCGGGTCGGATCGATCTCGTCGATGCGCCCGGTGAGGTTGGTGAAGGGACCGTCGGTGATCTTCACCTCCTCGCCAACATCGTAAGAGACCTTCGGGATCTCCTTGCCGGTGGCCGCCGCGACGCGAGTCTTGATCTCATCGATCTCGGTCTGGCGCAGCGGAGCGGGATTATCGCCGCCCACGAAGCCGATCACGCCGGCCGCGTCCTTCACGAAATAGAACGGCTTGATGTTGACCTTCCCGTCCGCGTCAAAGAGCCGCATGCTGATGAAGACATAGCCGGGATAAAGCTTGCGGACCTTCGTGGATTTCTTGCCGCCCTTGACTTCGGACACCGTCTCGGTGGGCAAGAGCACCTCAAAGATGAAGTCCTCGAGTTCTTCGGCTTTCTTGAATTTATCGAGGTAGGTCTTCACCTTCTGCTCCTGGCCGGAGAGGGTGTGGAGCGCGAACCACTGGGCGCCGGTCGGGGTGGCGGTCTCGGGAGGCATGGATTAAAGGGTGCGCTAGCGGGTCACCATCGTCGTCACGGCATCGACGACGTTGTAGAGGGCAAAATCGGTGATGCTCGTGAAAAGGCCGAGCAGAAGCGACCCGACGATGACGACGATCGTGGAGTCCTTGAGTTCGGCACCGGTGGGCCAGCTGCATTTCTGCAACTCGGCCACCATCTCGCCGAAGAAGATGCGGGCACTGCGAAAAGGATTGGCCATAATATTTAAATTGCGCTGGCAGGGGCGGAGGGACTCGAACCCCCAACCGACGGTTTTGGAGACCGCTACTCTACCAATTGAGCTACACCCCTGTGTTTATTTCTTTTAGACGACGCAGCCGAGGCCCCGATTTCGGAGCCCCGGCGCGCGGTCCAAAGCGTTCTCCGTTGTTTATGCGATCACCTCGGTGATACGGCCGGCACCGATGGTGCGGCCGCCCTCGCGGATGGCGAACCTCTGTAGTTTCTCCATGGCGATGGGCGCGATGAGTTCGACCTCGATGCTGATGTTATCGCCGGGCATGACCATTTCCACGCCCTTCGGAAGGTGCGCAACGCCGGTAACGTCCGTCGTGCGGAAGTAAAACTGCGGACGGTAGCCGTCGAAGAACGGCGTATGGCGGCCACCCTCATCCTTGCCGAGAACATAAATCTCGGCCTTGGCCTTGGTGTGCGGAGTGATTGTCTTCGGGTGCGCCACAACCTGGCCGCGCTCAATCCCGTCTTTTTCTACTCCGCGGAGGAGCAGACCGACGTTGTCTCCCGCCTGCCCCTGATCGAGCAGCTTGCGGAACATTTCGATGCCGGTAATCACCGTCGTGGTGGTTTCGCGCAAGCCGACGATCTCGACCGTCTCATTGAGCTTGCAGACGCCGCGCTCGATTCGTCCCGTGGCCACCGTGCCGCGACCGGTAATCGAGAAAACGTCCTCGACGGACATCAGGAAGGGCTTGTCCATTTCGCGCTGGGGCTCGGCGATTTCGCTGTCGATCGCCTCCATGAGAGCCTGGATCGCCGCCTGGCCCTCGGGTTTGCCCTCAAGGGCCGCCGTGGCGGAACCGCGGATGATCTTGGCGGCGTCCCCGTCAAACTTGTACTTGGTGAGCAGCTCGCGGATTTCCATCTCCACGAGGTCCAGCAACTCCTTGTCGTCGATCAGATCGACCTTGTTGAGGAAGACGACGATCTTCGGCACGCCGACCTGGCGGGCGAGCAGGATGTGCTCGCGGGTCTGGGGCATCGGGCCGTCGGCGGCGGACACGACGAGGATGGCCCCGTCCATCTGCGCGGCACCGGTGATCATGTTCTTGACGAAGTCCGCGTGACCCGGGCAATCGACATGCGCATAGTGGCGCTTGTCCGACTCGTACTCCACGTGCGCGACCGCGATGGTCACGGTTTTAGTGGCGTCGCGAACAGTGCCGCCCTTGGCAATATCGGCATACGCTTTGATTTCAGCCAGGCCCTTCTTGGCCTGGACTGCCAGGATTGCGGCAGTCAGCGTCGTCTTGCCATGGTCGATGTGTCCAATCGTGCCGACGTTGACGTGCGGTTTCTTGCGTTCGAATGTTGCTTTAGCCATGTGGAGTTGGAGGTGTGGATTTGGTAGTTGTTGACCTTGATTAACGTCGGTACAGCCGCCGACGTTGGCCTGGAGCCCAGAAACGGATTTGAACCGTCGACCTCCCCCTTACCAAGGGGGTGCTCTGCCAACTGAGCTATCTGGGCAGACCGAGGCGTAGGCCAAAAATGGAAAAGAACGGCCAACAAAAAGCCACCAAAATGGGCCGTCAACTAGAAACTTGCATTTCTTCGAAAAATCCTAAGGGCCAATCATCACCCGATAAGTCCCAGGGGGCAGGCGCAAGCCGAGATGGAAATCTTTCCCTAGGTAGTCCGAGAAGAAATTGACTACGTCCTCCGGCGCGGCGCCCGATGTCGGCATTAATTCGCCCACAAAACCGGCAGGATTGATCGCCACTAAAAACTCGACTGGCTCAATATCGCGTCTTGGAGGCTTGATTTCATCGCTAATAGATTGATTTATAACGACTTTGCCGTCGAAGAGTGCCGTTACTTCGATCTGGGCAACCCGCTCTGGCAACGGTGGCATTTGCACGTCTTCGCGTTCGAAGCCTGCAAACGGAGCCTGTGCTCCTTGAGCTAGGACGTCAGTGAGTCTTTTCGGCGCTTGGACCGAGGCCGCTCCCCAAACCGGTATGTTTTGTTCCCCAAAGCTCAGTATTTCGGGAAACATCTCGAAAACCTCTCCGGTTTGAGGCCGCAACGAGGCTGGCAACTCACGTTGCTCATAGCTTTTCTCCGTCGGATAAAACAAAGGGGTGGGATCAAAGAATTCCGTGCGTTCTTTGAGAATTTGATCCGCTGCACGCCCCCCCCCTCCCAGCACTTGGACAAACGGCTGCAGTCGGTCCGGCGCCGAGGTCATAGGGGGGCGCATCTGCCGCGTCCAGAGCAGCCAAATCAGCGTCACCAGTACGCCGCCAAAGACTCCCGCCATCACCCGCCGTTTGATCTGCCAGCGTCCGATGCGCATGCCTTGGCTCCTCTTGGCTCAACGAGACTGGCCCGGTTCAAGGACGGTCTTGTCATCAGTTGGCAGGACAAAATTCCGAAACCCCGCCGCCTTCGCCATATCAATCAAATTTAACAGGGCCTGAACCGACACCTGCCGATCCACGCGCACCAGCAAAACGGCCCCGGGGTGCCGACGGGCATACGCCTCGAACGGCTTGCGCAGGTCAGCCAGCGCGTAGACTCCGTCCTCAAACAGCAGGTTGTTGTCCCGCCGAAAGGTCACCATCACCGAAGCGGCGCTCGCGTTTTGCGTTGCTTCACTCACCTGCGGCAGTTGGAAGCTGCCGTCACCCGCTCCTACCAGCAGCCCGGGCGCCAGAACAAAACGGGATCCAAGCAGACCGAAAAACAGCGCGATCAGGATCCCACTCAGCCAGAAGGCGAGATCGAAATTCCGCGGCGGAGGGCTCAGTCGCGACTCAAGGTCGAGCGGGCGGGTGATCATGGGTATTTCGATTGGACGCAGCCGCCCCGTTGCGATCATGAAACTCGCGCAACAGGAAGCGCATCAATTCGTTGCCCACCCATTCCATGTCATGCACCAGCGCCCGCACCCGCCCCGTCAGAAAATGCCGGGCCAGATGCGTAGGAATGGCGATGGCAAGTCCCGCCGCGGTGGTTAGCAGCGCCTCCCAGATGCCGCCGGCAAGCACCACCGGCGTCGCGTAGTTTCCTCCCTGGTTGAAAAACCAGAATGTCTTGATCATCCCCAGCAGCGTGCCGAAAAGGCCCAACAGCGGCGCCACCTGGGCAATGGCGGCCAACGAACCGATGCGCCGCTCCAGCACGGGAATCTCCGTCAGCGCCGCATCTTGCACGGCAAACTTCATCGCCTGCTCATCGGCGCGCGCATGCCTGAGACCGGCTTTCACCACCGCTGCGATCGGCCCCGGGGTTTCCTCGCACAATGTGAGTGCCTCCATCAGGCGCCCCTTGCTGAGCAGATTCTTGATGCCGTTCAGAAATTCCGTCGAACGAATCTGCCCCCGGTGCAGATAAAGCGCCCGCTCAAAAAAAATCAGCAGCGCCGCGACCCCCAGGCCGAGGACAAGCCACATCACGGGCCCGCCTTTCGCCAACACGCTGTAACTGAATACGCTCATTTATTTGAATCATGCCACATGTTCATTCCGCGTAAATCCGCAATTTTACCGGACCTCGGCTGTCGTGCGGAATCGGGCCAGCTTCGCCTCCGCCAAGGCCGCGCCGCCGAGTTTGCGCTCGCTGATCAGCGCGTAGGCCCGCTGCGCCTCGTCCAGCTGCTTCAGATCCTCGTGAATCTGGCCGAGTTCGAGCAGGGCCTTCGACACCCACCAGCGGCCTGTCGCCCCCAGCTTCGCCGCCGCCTCCGCGTCGAGCAGGAAGGTGTCGACCAACGACCACAGCACCACCTGGGCCTTTTCTATTTGCCCGCGCTTTTCCAGCGCATAACCCCATCGGTAGCCTGCCTCGACCCGCAGGTCCACGGGCGCATCCACCCGATCGCGCAACCGCTCGAAAATCGCCGTCGCCCGCTCGTAGTTGGTCACGCTGCTCGCGCTCTGCCCGTACAGGCACGCCGCCAGGGCCAGTTCCGCCCTTACCTCCTCCGGATGCTGCGCGAAATTATTGATCAGATCCTCGTAGAATTGTCGCGCCACCCCCGCCTCGTTCAGCTTCTGCATCAGGTCGCCCTGCTTGAGGCGCGCATAAAACACGAATTCATTCTTGGGGTAGTCGTGACAGAGCCGCTCCAGAAGCTTGTATGCGTCGTTCAGATTGCGGTCCAGTCCCAGCCGCTCCGCGACCAGTGCCGCCTCGTAAAGTGCCAGCGGCGCATATTCACTCGCGGGATGTTCGTCGACCAGCTTGATCAGCAGTCGCTGCGCCTCCACCACATCGCCCTTTTGGGAGAAACGCGCCGCCTGCACGATGTAGGATTCCTGCGCCGCTCTGGAGCCGAGGTACTCTGTGCGCAGCTGGTCGAGCAGCCCCCCTCCCTCGCTGTCTCGCCCGAGCGTGAGCAGTGCCTGCGCCTTGAGCAACTGGGCGGTGCTCAGCACTTCGCTGCGAAGCGCCGGCTCCACGGTGGCGGCACCGCTCTGCAAGGCCGACTGCAATTCATCCACGAGCCGCAACGTGGTTTGCAGCTGGCCCGGGTCTGCCTGCAACTTGCCTGCCTCAAAGGATAGTTTGGCCCGCAGCCAGAGCATCCGTGTCCGCAACTCCGGCGGCATGGCAGGACCGGCGCCATCCAGCAGGTGGTTTGCCCGCGCATACGCAGCTTCCATCTGATTGCTCAGCTGCATCTCCTTCACCAGATTCCACTCCGCCTGCCAGCGGTTCACGGGATCAAAGACCGGACTTGCCGCGGTCTCATCCAAAAGGGCCTGGGCGCGGTCCAGCCGGCCGGCCCGGATTTCCGACAGCACCCTCTGAAACAGCAGCTTGCCCGGCTCCACCGCCAGAGGCTCCTCGCTCAAGGCCGCCTCGTAGGCATCGGCCGCGTTGCGAAAATCCTTCGCCCGAAAATATGCCTCCGCGAGCAGCACCCCCAGTTCCGAACGTTCGCGCCCGGGGAGCAGGACCGCCCGCAGCTGCGTGATGGCCTCCGCCGCCGTGCGGTATCGCTTCAGCTCCCATGCCACGGTCACACGCACGCCCAACGCCGCCGCCTTGCGCTCCGATCCCGGATAGCGCTCAAGCAGCATCCGCGCATCCTCTTCCGCCTGATCGTAGAGCCGGTCGGCTAGCGCCAGCTGCGCCCGGACCACCAGCAGATCCTCGATGACGGGGTGTGGCGACGGGGCCCCGATGAGTTCGTCCAGGGTACGTCGCACCTGTTCACGCTCCGTCGGTATTCCGGCCCCGCGCGCCAGCAGATACAGCGCAATGCGCTGGGTGCCGGGCTTCTGCCCTTCGCGCAGCAGCTGCCGAAAGGCCTGCCGTCCTGCCTCGCTGTCCTCGCCGGCGATCAACCCGAGCAGCAGCCGCAGTTGATCCGCCGTATCGCGCCGCGAGGCCGGCAGGGCGGCGAGCTGCTTTTGAATCTCGCTTTGGGCCTCCCCCTTGCGCCCAAGCGACACCAGTTCCGCGGCATAGGCCCGGACAAAATCGTAAGCCAGGCTGGTGCCCTGAATCCGCTCCATGTTGTTGCGCAAGGTCTGCAAGCGCTGCTCGTTGGCCTGCCCGGCCATCAACTGCGATTGTTCCAGGCCGAGGGTAAATCGCGCTCGTTGCAGTTCCGATACCGCTGATTTGATCGCCTGGTCGAACATGCTGTTGCGACGCCCGGAGGCGTTTTCCTGATCCGCCACCAGTGCCTGCAGGTAATACCACCAGCCGCGCTCAGCCGGCATCAGATCGTCCACGTTGCCGGCCGCCGCCTCGATGGCCACCCGGGCCTGCGCCGTACGCCGGGAATGCGCCGCCAGCAGGCCGGCGCGAAGCTGATAGCCCGTGTCGCGCGGTCCATTGTAACTGCGCAATGTTTCCTCGGCTATTTTCGTATCACCCTGCTCCAGTGCGGCCGAAACCAGGGCCAGCGTTATCCTCTGGCGCGACTCCTCGGGCAAAGCCGGTTCCGCCAAAATCTCCCGGTAAATCGCCGCCGCCGTCGCTGAAAAGCCCGCCCGCAAGGCGTCGTTGGCCCAGGCTTCGTGGGCTAGCCAACGCCCCGGCACCACCGCCGCCGCCGCCCCGGTCCCCACCAGCGGACTCGGTCCCGCCGTCTGCCCGGCAATCCGGTCAGCCCACCCTGCTCCGGTCAGCACAACGAGCATCCATGCAAAACGCAGCTTCATCATTTTGGGAAAACATCGTGCAGCCGGCCTGCCGTCGATGCAAGCCGCCAAGTCGGGAGCGGCCGCCCCCGGGGCCGGACTCCAGCACCCGCCCGGCAGGCGATGGAATAGAACTCGCGCATTCTCCCGGAATGAGACAAACTGTACTTTGTTACGTTCAATATCATACCGCCATGTCAACCGCTCTCATCGTCCTTCTCGCCCTTGCTGCCGGGGTCGCCGTGGTCGCCCTCTGGGTGGCTGGCGCCTACAACCGCCTCGTTGCACTCCGCAACCGGTTCAAGAATGCCTTCGCCCAGATCGACGTGCAGCTCAAGCGCCGCTACGATCTCATCCCCAATCTCGTAGAGACGGCCAGGGGCTACCTCAAGCACGAGCACAGCACCCTCGAGGATGTGATCAAGGCCCGCAACATCGCCTTCGCCGCCTCCCAGGCCGCCGCCGCCAACCCGGCTGACGCCAGCACCGTCAAGAGCCTGATCGGCGCCGAGACCGGCCTCGCCGGCGCAATGTCGCGCCTCATGGTTGTCGCCGAGCAGTATCCCGATCTCAAGGCCAACCAGAACATGATGCAACTCACCGAGGAGCTCACCTCCACGGAAAACAAAATCGCATTCGCCCGCCAGGCTTATAACGATTCCGTCATGGTCTATAACACGTCGCGTGAGACGTTCCCGAACAACTTCATCGCCGGCGCGTTCAACTTCGCGGAGGCGCAGCTCTTCCAGATCGACAACGCCGCCGAGCGCGCCGCGCCAAAGGTGAGTTTCAGCTGAAACGGCAGGCAGAACCCTCCGGGTGATCCGCTTCCCGGGCCGGCGGTTGCCTCTTCCTTATTGTGCGCCATGGATTTTTTCGAAGCCCAGGAACGCGCCCGCCAGAAAACGAAGTGGCTGGTCTTCTACTTCGCCCTGGCGCTCGCCGGCACCATCACGGCCAGCTACCTCGCCGCCTGGCTCATCCTTGACCAGGCCGGCAGCTACTCCGGTGGGGCGCGCCGCCAGGCCCTTTACAATCGGGCCGTCCCCTCCGTATCGCACAACCCTTGGGATCCCCAGCTTTTCCTGCTGATCGCCGGCGGTGTGTCGGCTGTCGTCGGCCTCGCCTCCGCCTTCAAATGGATGTCGTTCCGCCAGGGAGGCGGCGCTGTCGCAGAAATGGCCGGCGGCCGCCGCCTTGACGCCAGCACCGCCGCAGCCAGCGAGCGCCGGCTGCTCAACGTCGTCGAGGAAATGGCCATCGCCTCCGGAGTCCCCGTCCCGGCCGTCTACGTGCTCGACAAGGAGCCGGGCATCAACGCCTTTGCCGCCGGCCTCACGACGAATGATGCCGTCGTCGCCGTGACCCGCGGCACACTGGAGAAACTCAACCGCGACGAGCTCCAGGGCGTCATCGGCCACGAATTCAGCCACATCCTCAACGGCGACATGCGGCTGAACGTCAAGCTCGCCGCCATCATCTTCGGCATCCTCGTCATCGGCCTCCTTGGCCGCGGCATCCTGCGCGGGCTGGCCGGTGGACGCGTCCGCAGTCGCGGCAAGAGCGGCGGCGGCATCGCTGTGATCGTCGCACTCGGCGTGGCGCTGCTCATCATCGGCTACGTCGGATACTTCTTCGGCCGCCTGATCCAGGCCGCCGTGTCGCGCCAGCGAGAGTTTCTCGCCGACGCCTCGTCGGTGCAGTTCACGCGCAACCCCGCCGGCATCGCGGGCGCCCTCAGGAAAATCGGTGGCTACGCACTCGGCTCGCGGCTCGAATCCCCTGGCGCCGAGCAACTCGGGCACTTCCTTTTCGCCCAGGGCTTCACCTCGTTCTTCGGCGGTCTCTGGGCCACCCACCCCCCGCTCGAGGAACGCCTCCGCGCCGTCGATCCGCAGTGGGATGGCAAGTTTATCGAGCCGCCCGGGTCAGTCGACGCCGAGCAGGAAAGATTCTCCCGCAACCTGGCGCCAGACCGTGTGGTGCCGCCGGCCGCTCGCGTGCCGCCAGTCCTTTCCCCGATCGCGGCCATGGCCTCCATCGGGACGCTGGCCCCCGAGCAGGTCGAAAACGCGCAGTCAATCCTGTCCTCGCTTCCCTCCGGTTTGCACAAGGCGGCGCAATCTCCTGCCGCCGCCCCGGCGCTCATCGCCGGCCTGCTCCTCGACACCGGCGACACCCTGAGGGAGCGCCAGCGCAGCCTCATCGCCAGCATGGCGGGCGGAGAATTTCTCCGCCTCATCGATGAGTTGACCCCCGCATTGCGCCACCTATGGCCCGGGCACAAATTGCCGCTCGTGCAGCTGGCCCTGCCGGCCTTGCGTCAGTTGCCGCCTTCGGCACTGACCAGGTTTACGGCATTGTTTGACCGGCTGGTCGACGCCGACAGCCATGTTTCGACCTTTGAATACGCGCTCAAGAGCCTTCTGCGCCGCTCGGTGGCCCAAGGCCGCGCGCCGACCGCCGCCAACGCGCAAATCTGGTCGTTCGAAGCCGTGGCCGGCGACATCGCGGTTGTCCTCTCGACCCTGGCCCATGCCTCGAACGACGATCCGGCCGAAGCAGTCCGCGCCATCGCGGCCGGCGCCGATCAACTGCGCATGCTGCCGGGCCGCCTCGATCTGCTGCCCGCCGCCGTGTGCAGCATGGCTCGGTTTGATGCCGCGCTCGATCGTCTGACCGGCGCCAGCGGCCCGATCAAGCAGCGCCTGCTCACGGCCGGCGCCAATGTCGTGAGCGCCGACGGCGTGATCCTGCCTGCCGAATATGAATTGCTGCGCGTGGTGGCGGCGGCGCTTGACTGCCCCATGCCGCCGCTCGCCACCGCAGCCTGAACCCGGGGCGTTCTTGCGAATCCAAGACGAAATCCGCCAGGCGCGGAGCGGCGGCTCGCCCACCCTTTTGCTTTCGCCGGACGCCGGCGCATCCATCTATCGCAGCCTGTCCTTCGGGAAACGCCGACACAATGGCCCCGTTTGGGCCATGCTGCTTCGTGAAGTGACACCCAACAGGTTGCACTTTCCCTGGCGTTTCCCATGTGAACTCCTTCCCCTTTGGGGTTTGCGCTCCCTCAACCGTGATGCCGCAATCTTTCGCTAGAAAGGATTCCCGCCATGCTTGTCCTGATTGTCCACATCCACGTGAAATCCGAATGCATCGGTGCCTTCAAGGCCGCGACCATCGAGAATGCCCGCAACAGCATCCGCGAGCCCGGCGTCGCCCGCTTCGATGTCATCCAACAGACTGACGACCCCACCCGCTTCGTGCTGATCGAGGTCTATCGCACCCCAGAGGCACCCGCCGCACACAAGGCTACGGCGCACTATCATGACTGGCTCAAAGTGACCGAACCCATGATGGTCACGCCGCGCACGCGGGCGACCTACACCAACATCCATCCTGCTGACTCCGGCTGGTGAAGGCTCACCCTCCTTTGTCTTCGCGCCCCCCCACCGCCGAGCACGGCGATCGAACCGGGTGGCCTGGCTGATGTCGCCGTGTCTCGGCCAGCCGCAGCAGACCCTTCGCCCTTCGCCATAATCGATCGAAGATAATCACACCTCATGCGTTTCGAATTCGCCACCACCACGCGTATCATCGTCGGGGCCGGTATCCTGCGCGAAGTCGGAGCGGCTGCGCGGGAGTTTGGACGCCATGCCTTTGTGGTGACTGGCCGGGATCCGGAACGAGCCCGGCGCCTGCTCGACGTGCTCGCCGCGGAGAAGATCGCCGCAACCACCTGCCCCATCGCCGGAGAGCCCACGATCGATGCCGTCGTGGCTGCCACCGCCAGTGCCCGGACCGCCGGCTGCGATTTTGTCGTCGGGTTCGGCGGCGGCAGTGCGCTCGACGCCGCAAAGGCCGTTTCCGCCCTGCTTACCAATGGAGGCAATCTCGTCGACTACCTCGAAGTCATCGGACGCTCCCAACCTCTCACCCGGCCGGCGGCCCATTGCATCGCCATTCCTACCACCGCCGGCACCGGGGCCGAAGTCACGCGCAATGCCGTCCTCACCTCTCCCTCGCATCAGGTCAAAGTCAGCCTGCGCAGTCCACTCATGCTGCCGCGGCTTGCGCTTGTCGATCCCGAGCTGACGTATGATCTGCCTCCGGCGTCGACCGCCAGCACCGGCCTCGACGCCCTCACCCAGTTGATCGAGCCCTACGTGTCGTGCCGCGCCAATCCCCTGACCGACGGCCTGTGTGCCGAGGGCATCCGGCGGGCGGCACGCTCCCTGCGGAGGGCGTTTCACGAAGGTCATGATCTCGCGGCCCGCGAAGACATGGCGCTCGCCAGCCTCTTTGGCGGCCTGGCCCTCGCCAACGCGGGTCTGGGCGCCGCCCATGGTTTTGCCGCACCCATTGGCGGCATGCTTCCGGCTCCGCACGGCGCCGTGTGCGCTGCGTTGCTGCCGCACGTCATGGAGACGAATCTTCGGGCGGCCCGTGCCCGCTTGACCGGCGGCGAGACCGAACGCCGCTACACCGAGGCAGCACGGCTTCTGACAGCCCGGGGCACGGCCACTGCCGACGATGGCGTGCAATGGGTGCGCGAACTTGTCACTGAACTGGGGATTCCCGGCCTGCGCAGCTACGGCCTCGGCCCCGAACACATCCCCACCCTGATCACGAAGGCCGCCCACGCCAGCAGCATGAAAGCCAATCCTCTGCCCCTCACCGAGGAGGAACTGCAGGAGATCCTCGTGTCGGCCCTCGACTGACCCGCACCAAGTCTCGTCAACTAATAGTTGACTTGATGAATAACATTATTGCCTTCTCCGCACTCCGACAGGTGAAGGGAGGCGTCTTAGCCTTGCCGCCTCCACCCCGATCAACACGGTCCGGGTATGACCCTCGCAGAACGCCAACAACAACTGATCGATGATTACGCCGTCATCGAAGACGCGCAAGAGCGCCTCGGCGCGGTGGTCGATCGCGCCCGTCGCCTGCCGCCGCTGCCCGAGAACGAGCGGACCGAGGCGCACCGTGTCCATAGCTGCATTTCCCAGGCCTGGGTGGTGGGCGAACTGCGCGACGGACGCTGCCATTTTCGCGCCGATGCTGATTCGCCACTGGTGCGCGGGCTGCTGGCCTTGCTGTGCGATCTTTACTCGGGCGCCACGCCCGCAGAAATCGTCGCGGTCGAGCCCAAGCTGCTCGACGACCTCGGGCTCAGCCGCAGCTTGTCCACGACGCGCCTCAACGGCCTGCGCAGCGTCCGCGCCAGGATACGTGATCTGGCGGCCGCGCACCTGACCAGCCAGGGCTGACCGGCGGAGCCCGTCAGGAGCCGGGCAGCAGCGTGCGCCGCAACGCCTGCCGGGCGCGGTAGAGGCGGTTTTCCACGGCCTTGGGCGTGCACCCGAGCGCCGCTGCAATCTCGGCCATGGACTGGCCTTCGTATTCGAAAAGCACCAGCGTGGTGCGGAGATCCAGGGGCAAATCCATGACCGCAGCCTGGACAGCCGCCGCCTGCTCGTGCCGCTCGATCCCGGCCCCAGGCGGCGCTCCGGCGGCCGATTCGTCCGTGACCTCGCCACCCGCGTCCAGCCAGGCATCGAGTGAAAGCGTCGGGCGCCGGCTCCACCAGCGGAGCCGGTTTTTCGCCTGATTGGCGGCAATGGAAAATAGCCAGGAGGAGAATTTCGCCCCAGGCCGGTAAGTGTGCCGCTTGGTGTAGACGCGCGCGAACACCTCCTGCGCCAGATCCTCGGCCTCGGCCGTGTTCCCCACGAGCCGGAAGACAAATCGTTTCACCGGCAGTTCCCAACGCATCATCAGCGGGGCCAATGCCTCATCAGCTCCGTCCCGCAGGCGGGTCATTAGTTCTTCATCTGTCGGGCCGGCGCCCGCGTCAGCTTCCATGGGCTGGCTATTAGTGGTGGTTGAGGTGAAGATCGGGCGTCGCGGCGTGATCAAAGCCGGCGATTTTCGGCCGCACCAGGGCCAGGTAGCGCCGGCCCTCGGCGGGTGTCATCAGGGCCGCGACCTGCTCGACATGCCGCGTGATAGCCCTCTCGCACGCGCTGCGGAGCTCCTGCACCCGGTGCTCGGCCGCGGCGATGGCGGTCGTGCCGTCCGGCCGTGCCGCCTTGAGGGCATCGCGCGCCTTCGCGGCTTCGCGGATGGCGCGGCAGTGTTCGTCGCAGACACTGGAGTAGGATTCGTGCAGCTGGCGAATCGCGGCAAATTGTGCGTCCGTCAGATGGAAATCTGTGCGCAACCAGGCCATCGCGTCCCCCCTGGCGGCCGCCTCATGCACCGCTGGATCGCAGCCCATGCGGTAGCAGACAAACCCGGTTGCCGCCGCCGCCGCGGCTAGGAGGGCGATGGTGCCAAGCAGGTATTTCATGGAAAATCAGGGTTTGAGCGAGGCTTGCACCCGCGGGTCGAGATCGACCAGGTAACTGGCGACAATGGCCTCGCGGTCGGCCCGCATCCGGGCTTGCGCGGCCGCATGTCCAGTCCAGCCGGCCGCGCTCAGTACGACAGCCGCCATCAGCGTCCACAGCGCAGCATGGGCCCGCAGGTAGGCGGGCCAGGATTCCCGCGAGCGGAGCGCACCAATACGCCGCCATACGGCAGGCCGGAAGTCCGGGTTGGCAGGCGGAGCGACGCGCCAACCGGACAGAATCACCGAGAGGGGATCACGAGAAGAGTTCATGTACTTCTTAGCAAATATACACCTTGCGCCTAGAAATCCCTCAAAATCCGGCCGGATTGGGCATCAGATCGAAAAAGTAAAAGTCTGAATGATACGATGCAAGCCGGTGTATGGCCTGGCAACAGCCCCGCACGTCGCGCGGCCTCCCACAACCCTACAAAAATGGTCCTTATGAGATTCTCCCACGCATCTATTGTACTCGGATTTGTTGCAGTAATCGGGTTCCCGCTCCGCGCCGCGGACAACCAAGGCTGTCCTTCCACGTGCCAGACCGCGGCAACGCCGGCAACCTACGATTCCGCATGGCTGGCCAAGGCCAAGGCGGATTATCCACTCAAGACTTGCGTCGTTTCCGGCGACGAACTGGTCGGGGACATGGGCGAGCCCATTGACTTCATCCACAAGGAGGCAAGCAAGCCCGACCGTCTGGTCCGTTTTTGTTGCAAGATGTGTGTCCCGAAATTCAAGAAGGATCCGGCCAAATACCTCGCGAAAATCGACGAGGCGGCCACCGCCGCCAAAGCCGGAGAAAACTGACCCCGGCGATGCGCGCACGTTGTCCCATACTCCTTGCGCCGATTCTGGCGGGCGGCCTGCTCGCTAGTTGCGCGAGCGCGCCCAGCTCGGTCGAGAACTCAGCCAGCGAACAGATGCACCGTGTCGGCGGCATACTGCGCGCGGACGGGGCCAATCCGGCCCTGCCGGAACTGAGTCCGGATTCCCCACCGGCAGAATTCGTACACTATGCGCTGCTCAATCATCCTGCCGTCGTGGCCGCCTATTACGATTGGCGGGCGGACGTGGAGGTGATCACGGCGGCGCGAGCGCTGCCTGATCCGCAGTTCACGCTCCAGGCCGACATTGCCGGCACCCTGATGTCGTTCATGCCCGGGCTGATGTTCGACTTCATGGCCCAGGGCAAACGGGCCGCCATGGGCCGGGAGGCCGCCGCCACGAGCGGCGTCTCCTACCGCACCTATGTGGCCGCTGTCCTGCGCACCGCGGCCGACGTACGCAAAGCATGGATCGAACTCGCCTACGTGGACGAGATGGCCCGACTGCGGGAAGGTTCGCTGTCTGCCCTCGATCAGGGGCTCGCCCTGGCCAACATCGAGTACGCCACCGGCCGCGGCATGAGCACGCTCGAAACCCAGGTGCGCCTCACCAATGAAATCGCGAAAGTGCGCAACGAGATCTCCACTCTCTCTGACCGTCGCACCGCGGCGCGCGTCCGTTTCAAATCCGCCCTCGGACTAGCCCCAAGCGATATCGACCCGCCCTGGCCAACCGCATTGCTGACGGTCACTCCCCTGCCCCCCGAGGATGAATTATGGCGGCGGGCTCAAGCCGCCAATCCCGAACTGGGCCGGATGCGCGCGATGGTCGACATGGCCATGGCAGGCATGGAAGTGGCGCGCTCGTCGCGCACGCCGGATTTTGCCCTCGGCGCCATGGTCGATTTGAAGGCCAATCCGCTCATGGCGCGGCCAACCGCCAGTGTCACGCTGCCGATCTGGCGCGCCAAGATTGCCGCCACCATAGCGGCCGCCGGGGCTCGGCGGGATGCCGCCGCCGCACGCCTCAGCGCCGAGCAGATCAACCTCGCGGCCGAACTTGCCCAGATGCTCTACATAGTGCGCGAAGCTGACCGCATGATCATCTACCTCGACGGCACGGCGCTGCCCAATCTTGACCGCTCCATTGCCACTGTCGAAGCCGCCTACCAATCGGGCATGACAGGAGCGGCGATGATTCCGGAAACGCGGTTGATGGCGCTGCGCATGCGCCAGGAACGCGCCGCGGCGCTGCGCGACCGCGAAACCGCCGCCACCGATCTTCTGCTCCTCACCGCCGATGTCGCTCCGGAGGCACCGCCTTTGCTCGCAGAGCAGGTCATCTCCGCTCGCTAAACTGTTCCCCCTTTCATGAAATTGTCCCTCCCCCTTCCGATTCGCATCCAGTCGTGGCTGACCATTGCCCTGCTTGGCCTGACGGCGGGCTGGTTCCTGGCGCCACTGGTTCACGCCGCCGAAAAACAGCTCTACACCTGCGGCATGCATCCGCAGATCATCCGCAACACGCCGGGCGACTGCCCCATTTGCGGCATGAAGCTCCAGCCGGTCCGGGCCAACGCGCCCGCCTACGCCAGTGCGGGGGAACGGAAGATCAGATATTATCAATCCACAATGATGCCGGGCGAAGTCAGCGGGAAACCCGGGAAGGACTCGATGGGCATGGAAATGGAGCCCGTCTACGAGGCAGGAGCCAACGCCGCCATCTCCATCCAGATCGACGCCGCGACGATCCAGCGGATGAACCTGAAGACCGACGTGGCCATCCGTGGACCGGTACGCCGCGAAATCCGGACGGTTGGCACCATCGCCTTCAACGAACAGGGGATCCGGGAAATTACTACAAAATACGAGGGGTGGATCGACAAACTCTATGTCGACGCGACCTGGGCGTCAGTGAAGGCCGGCGACCCGCTTTTTGAGATCTATTCCCCCGATCTCTACAACGCCCAGCTCAACTACCTCCTCGCCGTGCGCAGCGAGGGCGCCGGCGGCGGGCCGCTCACCCGCGCGGCGTTTGCCCGCCTGCAATTATTCGATGTGCCGGCCGACTTCCTGGCCGAAGTCGTCCGCACAGGCGAAGCCCGCCGCACTTTCGTCTTCCGCTCGCCGGCCGACGGTGTGGTCATCGAAAAGATGGCTGTCGCCGGGCAGATGATAAAGCCCGGCGAGCGCATTTACCGGCTCGCTGATCTCTCCACCGTCTGGGCGTTGACCCAGGTGTACGAAAGCGACCTGCCCTTTGTGCGGGCGGGCCAGGCGGCAGCCGTGCACGTGACCTACGGGCCCGACCGTACACTCAACGGCCAGGTCGCGCTTGTTCTGCCGCAAGTCGAGGAACAAACCCGCGCGGCCACGGCGCGCATCGTACTGCCCAATTCCGACGGACTCCTCCGTCCGGGCATGTTTGTGGATGTGCGTTTTTCAGCCCAACTCGCCGAGTCCGCGGTGCTCGTGCCCGAAACGGCGATTCTCCGGAGCGGCGAGCGCAACACCGTGTTCATCGCCCTCCCCGACGGCTCGTTCGAGCCGCGCGAGGTGCAACCCGGCGCCCGCAGCGAAGGCGGGCGCTATGAGGTGCGGAACGGACTGGCCGCCGGTGAACGCATCGTCACCTCGGGACAGTTCATGCTCGATTCCGAAAGCCAGCTCCGCGAGGCGATTCAGAAGATGCTGAAATCGACGCCGGCTGCGTCCGAGGGGAAGCCTCCGGCCGCCGCCGCAGCCGAACGCCGGCCGGCGCCAGACGCGCGCAAGGTCAAGTATTACCAATCCACAATGATATCGGGCGAGACGAACTCCAAACCCGGGAAGGACTCCATGGGGATGGATCTCGTTCCGGTCTATGACGACGGCAATCCGGCGGCCCAAGCGGAGACCGGCGCGACGCAGGACGAAAATCCCACGACCGATCTCGCCTTCGCTCTGGCCGACGCCGCGGCGGCGTTAGCCACCGACGATCTGAGCGGCTACCACAAGCAACTGCCGGCGGTGCGGGCGGCGCTGGCCGCCTACTTGAGGACCGATGCACAGGCTGTCCATGGCCCGCTGGGGAAATACTCGGGCGCACCGGCGGACGCGATCGATCTCCAGACCGCCCGGCGCGACTTCGCGCCGCTGAGCACCGCGGTTGCTGACCTCACCCGCGCCGGCCACCTGCATCACACGGCGGGGCTGCACATTTTCGAGTGCCCGATGGCACCAGTGGTGGTCAAGGGCCGCTGGTTGCAGCGTACCGCCGAACTCCGGAACCCCTTCTACGGTTCCGCCATGCCCACCTGCGGCGAGGAAATCAACTGACCGTCTCCAGCTATGCTGAAGCGTATAATTGAGTTTTCGCTGCAGAACAAGTTCCTCGTGCTCGCCGCGACGGCCGCGCTGATCTTCGGCGGCGTCTATGCGTTGAAAAAGATCCCGCTCGACGCGATCCCCGACCTCTCCGACACGCAGGTCATCATCTACACCGAGTGGTCCGGCCAGGCCCCGCAGATCGTGCAGGACCAGGTCACCTACCCCATCACGACCAAGATGCTCTCGGTCCCATCGGCCAAGGTCGTGCGCGGCTATTCGTTCTACGGATTTTCGTTCGTTTACGTGATCTTCGAGGACGGCACCGATCCGTATTGGGCGCGGAGCCGCGTGCTTGAATACTTGAGCGGTCTGTCGGGTAGTTTGCCGCGCAACGTCACGCCGCAGCTCGGACCGGACGCGACCGGCGTGGGCTGGGCGTTCATGTATTCGCTCAATTCGCCGAAACACGATCTGGCCGAGCTCCGCTCGATGCAGGATTGGTTTCTGCGGTACCAATTGGCCAGTGTGGACGGGGTGGCCGAGGTCGCCTCGGTCGGCGGCTTCGTAAAACAATACCAGATCACGGTCGATCCGCACCGCCTGCACGCCTTCAACCTGTCGATCAGCGACGTGGCCATGGCGGTCGAGCGGAGCAATGGTGAAGTGGGCGGCCGATCGCTCGAAATGGCAGAAAAAGAATTCATCCTGCGCGTAAAGGGATACGTGCAGAGCGTGGAGGATCTGCGCCAGGTCGCCGTGGGTCGCGGCCCGGGCGGCACGCCGATCCTCCTGGGCGAGGTGGCCAGTGTGCAACTCGGCCCTGACATGCGGCGCGGCATCGCCGAACTCAACGGTGAGGGGGAAACGGTGGGCGGCATCGTCGTGGTGCGCTACGGCGTGGACACGCGCCAGGTCCTCCAGGCGGTGAAGGCGCGGCTCGATCAGGCGATGAAGAGCCTGCCGGAAGGCGTCACCTACACCCTCGCCTACGACCGCACGGCGCTCATCGAGCGGGCGGTACGCACCCTGAAGGAGAAACTCATCGAAGAAAGCCTCGTGGTGGCGCTGGTGTGCCTGCTGTTCCTGATGCACCTGCGCAGCTCGTTCGTGGCGATCGTCATCCTGCCCATCGCCGTGCTCGCCTCGATCGCCATCATGTTCGGCCAGGGCCTGAGCGCGAACATCATGTCGCTCGGCGGCATCGCCATTGCCATCGGCGCGATGGTCGACGCCGCCATCATCATGATCGAGAACGCCCACAAGCACCTTGAGCGCGATGGGGGCAGGAAGCCGCATTGGGATATCATCCGCGACGCCTCCGTCGAGGTCGGTCCGACGCTGTTTTATTCGCTGCTGGTGATCACGGTGTCGTTCCTGCCGGTGTTCACGCTGCAGGCGCAGGAGGGCCGACTGTTCAAGCCGCTCGCGTTCACCAAAACATATTCCATGGGCGCGGCGGCGCTGCTCTCGATCACGCTCGCGCCGGTACTCATGGGCTTCCTCATCCGCGGGAAGATCCCGCCGGAGGAGAAAAACCCGGTCAACCGCTTTCTTGTCTGGCTCTATCACCCGCTGCTGGACCTGATGATCCAGTTCCGCTGGGCGGTCATAGTCACCGCCGCCGTCGTCGTCGGCTGGGTTTTCTTCCCGTGGAACGCGATCGTGGCCCGCGTGCTGCCCGACGGCCACGCCAAGGAAGTCGCCCTGAAACTCGGCCAGGCGTTTCCCTACCAGAATCTCGGCTCGGAGTTCATGCCGCCGCTCTACGAGGGCGACCTGCTCTACATGCCGACGACCTTCCCGGGCATTTCCCCGACGAAGGCCCGCGAAATCATTCAGCAGACCGACCAGATCATCCGCTCCTTCCCGGAAGTGCACCACGTGTTCGGCAAGATCGGCCGTGCCGAGACCGCCACTGATCCCGCGCCCATGGACATGATCGAGACCACGATTATGCTCAAACCGGAGGAGGAATGGCCGGTCGTGCGCATCAAGGACGACACCGGAAAGGTCGTGGCCCACCGGCGGCGAACCATCGAGGAGCTTACGGCGGCGATGAACGCCGCCGTGCAGATCCCCGGCCTGACCAACTCCTGGACCATGCCGATCAAGACCCGCATCGACATGCTCGCCACGGGAATCAAGACGCCTGTCGGCATCAAGGTCGCCGGGCCCAAGCTGGAGGAACTCGAACGCCTTGCCGGCCAGATCGAGGGCATGATTCGCCAAGTGCCGGGCACCAGCAGCGTGTTCGCCGAGCGCGTGATGGGCGGCAACTATGTTGAGTTCGACATCGACCGCGGGGCCATCGCCCGTTACGGCCTGACAGTCGGCGAAGTGCAGGATGTGCTCGAGGTTGCCCTCGGGGGCATGCCCCTTACCACCACGGTCGAGGGCCTCGAGCGGTACGGCGTCATCCTGCGCTACGACCGCGATTACCGCGAGAACCTCGAAGCGCTGCGGGAGATTTTGGTTCCCGTCAAATCCGCCGGCACCGGTGCGGCGATGGGCGCGGCCGGCGGCACGCCGGCGCTCATGGCGCAGGTGCCGCTGATCCAGTTGGCGAAAGTGCGGGTCGTGGCCGCCCCGATGGGCATCAAGAGCGAGGCCGCCATGCCCAACGCGTGGATTTACGTGGACGTGCAGGGCATCGACATCGGCAACTACGTGCGGACGGCCAAAAAGACGATCAACGACGCGATCCAGCAGGGTGAAATCAAGGTGCCGGCCGGCTACAGTATATTCTGGAGCGGCCAATACGAATACATGCTGCGCGCCCAGCAACGCCTGCTGATCGTCGTGCCGCTGACACTCCTGCTCATCCTCTTCATCATTTATCTGAACACACAATCGTGGATCAAAACCACCATCGTGCTGCTGGCCGTGCCCTTCTCGCTGGTCGGCGCGTTCTGGGCGCTCCACCTGACTGGCTACAATATGAGCGTGGCGGTCTGGGTCGGCATCATCGCGTTGGCCGGACTCGACGCAGAAACCGGCGTCGTGATGCTGCTGTACCTCGATCTGGCTTACGAGAACTGGAAGGCCTCGGGCCGGCTCCGCACGACCGCGGACCTCCGCGACGCCATCTACCACGGCGCCGTCAAGCGGGTTCGCCCGAAGGCGATGACCGCGGCCGTCATCATCGCGGGCCTATTGCCTATCCTCTGGAGCCACGGCACCGGCGCCGACACGATGAAGCGCATCGCCCTGCCCATGGTCGGCGGCGTCGTCACCTCCACGGCAATGGAACTGCTTGTCTATCCGGCCATCTTCTATCTCTGGCGCCGCCGCAGCCTGTCCATGCCTCCCGCCGGACCGCATGCCTCGCCCCCTCCCCATGAAGGCTCGATCAAGGACTGATGGCGACGCGCCCATCCCCGGCAATATGTGCGCACTGGCCCACAACTTTTGCGTGGCATGTTCTCCCCGCCTTGTCCTATCATGAAGCTAACGACAGTGAGCATGATCTCCCACGCCATCCCGCGCCTGATCGTCTGACCTCCCCGCACTGTCCATGAGCCCTGAATCAAGCTGGGAAAAGGCCGTCCTGTTCAACAGTGCCAGGCATGGCGCTGGCATGACGCGGGTGCATTTATGACATATTAACCTGCCCATCCATCCATTTTCCCCACGACCACGGGTCTATCCTGTTAATCCCACAAACAACCCTGAAATATGAGCTCCTATAAACTCAATGTTCGTACGCTCGCAGCGGCTCTTGCGCTGCTGGCTCTCCCGGCAATCGGTTTCGCGGCCGATGCCAAGGAAAACTGGAAGAACCAATGCGCCAAATGCCATAGTGCGGATGGCTCGGGCAAGACCGCCATGGGCAAGAAACTCAAGACCAAGGATTACACCGATGCGAAGGTGCAGGAGTCCTTTAAGGATGAGGAACTGCTCAACGACATTAACCAGGGCGTCACCAAGGAGGGGAAAAAACTGATGCCTGGATACAAAGACAAACTGTCGGCGGACGAGACCAAGGCTTTGGTCGATCTTATCCGTTCGTTTAAGAAATAAATTCCGTCATCGTTCCTGGGGCGGGTTGTGCACCCGCCCCTTTTTATTCCTGCGATTCTGATGCCCCACGCACCAGGGTCTGGTTTGACCCGCCCCCAGTAACATGATGCAGTTCCCATCGAATCGCTCGCCTTCCTCGCCCTGTTCGGTCGCTCAACGAATCGGTTAACACACGGCCATGCCTGATCCCCTTCCCCCCACGCCTGATCCCGCCTCCCCTTCTCGCCACGCACTCTGGCGCAACTGGATCAGCCTTACCGGCGTGATCATTGGCGGTGGTAGCTTGTTCGCCTTTCTGTTCCTATTCGCCATCGACTTATTCAGCGGCAGCCACAACCCCTACATCGGCATCCTCAGCTACGTAGTCGCACCCGCTTTTCTTATTTTCGGTCTTGTCGTGTTCGTTGTGGGCGCATGGATCCAACATCGCCAACTCAAGCGTTACCCTGATGCGCCGCCCGCGCGTCTTTACATCGATTTCGAACGTCCGCACGACCGCAAAGTCATGATCTATTTTGGCGCGGGCGCCATGGCTTTCCTGCTTTTGACGGCCATGGGCAGTTATCAAACCTATCATGTCACCGAATCGGTCGAGTTTTGCGGGCAGGTCTGCCATAAGGTGATGAAACCGGAATTTGTCACCTACCAGCGCGGCGTCCATGCCCGCGTCGCATGCGTTGAGTGTCATATCGGCTCCGGCGCGAAATGGTATGTAAAGTCCAAGCTCAGCGGCTCCTACCAACTGTATTCGGTAGCCTTCAACAAATACAGCCGCCCCATCGGCACACCCGTCCACAACCTGCGCCCGGCGCAGGACACCTGCGAAAAATGCCACTGGCCGGAAAAATACACCGGCAACCTTGACCGCACCTACGCTCATTACCTGGCCGACGAGGCCAGCACCCCCCACACCGTCCGCATGCTTCTCCATATTGGTGGCGGCTCTGACCTGCATGGCCCGGTGGGCGGCATCCACTGGCACACCAGCGCCGCCAACAAAGTGGAATATTTTGCCAGCGATCCCCAGCGTCAAAGGATTCCGTGGGTCCGCGTGACCAGCTTCCAGGGGAAGACGACCGTCTATCGCTCCCCCGACTATCAGGACGAACCGCCCGCCGATCAGATTCGGCGGATGGACTGCATCGATTGCCATAATCGCCCGGCGCATCGTTACCAGACGCCCAACGCCGCGGTCGACCAGGCCCTGGAACTCGGCCGTCTGGACGCGAAGCTCCCGGCCATCAAGCGCCAGGCCGTCGAGTTGCTCACCTCCACATATGCCAGCGAGAACGAAGCCATCGCCAAAATCACGGCCAGCCTGCGCGAAGAATACGCCGGCCGGCCGGGCCTCGACCAGGCTGTAACCACGACATCGGAAATCTACCGCGCCAACTTCTTCCCGGAGATGAAGGCCGACTGGAGCAAGTATCCCGATAACAAGGGGCACAAGGACTTCCCCGGCTGCTTCCGCTGTCACGACAACCAGCACGAAGCTGTCGGCGATCCCAGCCGCATGATCGCCGCCAGCGACTGCACCACCTGCCATAGCATCGTCACCCAGGGCAAAGGCGAGGAGCTGGCCAACTTTTCGTTGAAAGGCCTCTCCTTCCAGCACCCCGGCGGGGACATTCCCGACGGCGTGATCTGCAACGACTGCCACAACGGGAAGAACCAATAGCGCGAGATTTCCCCGGGCCGAAAGCTTCACCGCGTCATTGAGTCCGGCCGTTTCGGACCGACTTTGCGCCAGGGGGCGGTGGACGGGATTCAAACTTCCGATGCAAACCCAATCTGAACCGGATCCGCGCGAAATCACGGTGCCAGCCGAAATTCCGCCGCCAGACGAACCGGTCTACATGGGTCTGCCGCATGAGCGCTACCTGTGGCCGCGTTTCCGTATCGCCCTTGCCCTCAGTCTGCCCGTCCTTGCCTTGGCCATGGGCGAAATGATCACACCCGAGTTGTTTCACCGGATCGACACGCGGGTCTCCGCCTGGGTGCAGCTCGTCCTCACGACGCCCGTTTTTTTCTGGTGCGGGGCGCTTTTCATCGGCCGCTGGTGGAAGTCGATCCGCGAACTCGACCCGAACATGTTCACCCTCACCGTCACGGGCACGGGCGCCGCCTATTTCTACAGCGTCCTGGCGGTGCTGTTCGACGGCGTCCTGCCAGCTTCGTTGCGCGGCCCCCATGGGGTGCCGCTCTATTTCGAGGCCGCAGCGGTCATCACCACCATCGTGCTGTTCGGCCAGATCCTTGAGCAGCGCGCCCATGCCCGCACCGATGCCGCCATCCGCTCTTTGATGGACCTCGCGCCTAAAACGGCCCGGCGTCTGCGCGGTGATCGCGAGGAGGATGTGCCGATCGTTGAGCTTGCGCCCGGTGACATCATCCGGGTACGCCCCGGGGAAAGGGTGCCGGTCGACGGCATCGTGACGGAAGGCGAAAGCAACGTCGACGAATCCATGCTCACCGGGGAGCCGGTGCCAATCGGCAAGCACCCGGGCGATCCCGCAAGCGCCGGCACGCTCAACACCACAGGATCGTTTCTTTTCCGGGCCGAACGCGTCGGCCGTGACACGCTGCTGGCCCAGATCATCCTGCTCGTCGAGGAAGCGCGGAACAGCGAGGCCCCCATCGCGAGACTTGCCGACCGGGTTTCTGCCTGGTTTGTGCCGGGCGTCGCCGTGATCGCCGCATCCACCTTTGGGCTGTGGCTGCTGCTCGGTCCGGAGCCGAAACTGATATACGCGCTCGTCAATGCCGTGGCCGTGCTGATCATCGCCTGCCCCTGCGCTCTGGGGCTCGCCACTCCCGTGGCCCTGGTCACCGGGATCGGCCGCGGCGCACAGGCCGGCGTGCTGGTCAAGGACGCGGCTGCGCTGGAACGCCTCGCGCAGGCGACCACCCTGATCATCGACAAGACCGGTACACTCACCGAAGGCAAGCCGCGCGCCGTCGCCGTAATTCCAACCGCCGGATTCACCGAAAACGACCTGCTCCTTTTCGCCGCTGCAGCCGAAAGGCCCAGTGAGCACCCGCTGGCCCGCGCCATTGTCGCCGCAGCCGAAGAGCGTGGACTAGCCGTGCAGGTCGCCACCGGGTTTTCCACCGAGCCAGGCTTCGGGATAAGCGCGCTCGTCAACGGCCACCGCGTCCAGGTAGGGCGCGCTGGCACCGGCACGCCGGAACACCTGACGGGCAGGACGCCTTCCCCCTTCTCCGTCGCCACGCTCGCAGGCGTAACCATCGATGGAGAATACGCCGGCACCATCGCCCTGGCCGATCCCATCAAGGCGACCACCCCAGCCGCCATCGTCGAGTTGCACAGGCTGGGGCTCAAGGTCGTGATGGCCACCGGCGACCGCGCCGCCACAGCCGAGTCTGTGGCGACCCAGCTCAGCCTTGACGGGTTTCATGCAGCGGTCTCCCCGGCGCGCAAGCAGGAGCTGGTGCGCGAGCACCGCGCCCGCGGTGAGCGCGTCGTCTTTGCCGGTGACGGCATCAATGATGCCCCGGCCCTTGCCGCCGCCGAGGTCGGCATCGCCATGGGCACCGGCACGGATGTTGCGATGCATAGTGCGGGCCTCGTGCTCGTCCACGGGGATCTGCACGGCATCGTCAAGGCCCTGCATCTCAGCCGCGCCACCCTGCGCACGATCAAGCAAAACCTTTTTCTCGCGTTTTTCTACAATGGCTTCGGCCTGCCCGTGGCCGCGGGTGTGTTTTATCCACTGACGGGCTGGACGCTCAATCCCATGATTGCTGGAGTCGCCATGAGTCTGAGTTCTATTTCCGTTGTGACCAACGCACTCCGCCTGCGGAGGTTGCGCCTGTAACGATCCGCGCCCAATCCGGCTCCGCGACCGGTGTCTTTTCCGGCAGGAAAACCCGGATCAACACGGCCGGAATCACCAAAGGCAGAAGCAGCAAAGCTCCAGCCATCAGCCAGCCTTCCTACCCGGCCAGTCCCAACTTAATAATCGTGAAACCGCGCAAACTCTTGGAGAAAAGCTGCCCGCCGATGACCACATTCCAGCACATCAGCAGGACTCCAACGAGGATCAACATCCCCATCGGCGAAGTCAGGTGCGGGGTGTTCATGACTTCAAGGCACCGTTCCGGATGCCCCAGATTACTCAACAAGGGCAGGGGCGCACAAATGAGGACCATACCCTCCCCTGCGCCGACAGCGTCTGGCCGCTGGCGCCATTCTTGCATGCCTCCCCAAGCCACATTCCCCCGTAAAAATGAGCAGGCCCGATCCAACTAATTGAAACATTACCGTCAACTATTCGTCTAACCTTATAGTTCCTTCCCCTCATGAAGACCACGCGCACACTAGTTCTTTCCCTCCTTGTGCTTGCGCTCTCGGCGTGCAGCACCATCGACAGCCGCATCAAGGAAAAATCCACTGTCTTCACCCAGCTGGATGCCGGAGCTCAGGCCAAGATCAAGCAGGGCACGGTTGATCTCGGCTTCAACGAAGACATGGTCTATATGGCGCTTGGCGCACCCGATCAGGTCCGCAATCGCAAGACCGGCGAAGGCCAGACCACCGTTTGGATCTACAACACCTATTTCGACCGCTACGAAGGCA
Organism: Opitutaceae bacterium; assembly: GCA_028691845.1. GTDB lineage: Bacteria > Verrucomicrobiota > Verrucomicrobiia > Opitutales > Opitutaceae > JAQUYL01. The sequence goes on along the minus strand of JAQUYL010000009.1, from coordinate 9,954 downwards.
TGGCCCACGTCGGCTATCATCGCTGGATGTATTTTGATCCAGCGGTGCGCCTCTATCGCGTCTACTGGGAACCAGTCTACACCGATGTCTATCGCAGGCATATGGAGGAGAAAATCCGCGTCGCCTTCCGCGGAGGCAAGGTCGTCGCCATTGATCAGGTCAAGGAACCCTGAGCCCCGCGCAGGCCGGCGCGCTGCATCGGTCTGAGGGTTCAACTGAAGCCTGGCCTCGAATCCCGGCGTGTCGGATCCAGCCGCCGGTCCCGGGCGACGCCGCGGTGGACCGGATTGTCGGAGAAATCCATCTCGTAGTGTGCCATCCGCCCTGCCGCGCTTCCCGAAGTGCCCCGGGTGAGGCGCACCGCATGACGGCCCATCCTCCTCACGGGGGCGAACCGGCCGCGAAGGGCGGCCGGCTCCGGTTCGTCCGTCAGGTGCGTTTGCAGTCGGGTTCCGCCAGCTGCTAATGGCGCAAGGAGGCGGGAATTTTTTCTCCCGCGATCATGGTTTCAAATGTTTCCCGCGCATTGACCAGTTCGAACCGGCTGCCCTGAACCAGGACCTCGGCCGGCATCAGCCGTGAATTGTAGCGGCTTGCCATGGTATAACCATAGGCGCCAGCGCTCATAAAGGCCACGTGCTCGCCCTCGCCCACCTGCTGAATCTGACGCGCCTTGGCAAAACAATCTCCGCTTTCACAGATCGGCCCGACGATATCGGCCACCAAGGCGGGCCGGGCGGTGTCACGCTGCAGCGGCACGACCTCATGGAAACTCTCATACATGGCCGGTCGCACCAGATCGTTCATGGCCGCGTCCAGAACCAGAAAATTCCTGCTGGCCCCGCGCTTAAGATACTCGACGCGAGAGAGCAGCACACCCGCATTGCCCACGATGTAGCGCCCGTGTTCGAGCAGGACCTTAAGCCCGAGTGGCCGAAGCAGCGGCACGAGGGCCGCGCCATAGGCCTCAGGGGTCAATGGGCGATGGGCGGGCGGCAGGGCGGCCCACCATGCCGGATCGCCGCTGGCCAGTGCATCACGGTAGACGATGCCCAGGCCGCCGCCGATGGAGAAATAAGTGATGCCATAACGGGTCTTCAACTGCGCGGCAAACGGGCCGACCTTCTCGACGGCCTCGACGAACGGACCGACCTCAGTGAGTTGGGAGCCGATGTGCATCTGCACTCCACGCAACTCGATGTGCTTGAATTTGGCGGCGGCCTCATAGGCGCCAGCGGCCTGGGCCAGCGGAATGCCAAACTTGTTGTCGCTCTTGCCCGTGGTGATTTTGGCGTGCGTATTCGCGTCTACATCGGGATTCACGCGAATGGAAATCGGAGCCCTGACCCCGAGCGTTCCGGCGATGTGGTTGATGCGCTCCAGTTCCGGTTCGCTCTCCACATGCAGGGCGAAGATGCCCTGCTCAAGCGCGAACCTGATCTCTGCCTCGGTCTTGCCCACCCCCGCGAAGACGCTGCTCCTCACATCGGCGCCCGCCGCCAGCACGCGGCGGATCTCACCCCCGCTGACAAGATCGAACGCCGCACCCAGATTTGCCAGGTGCCGCAACAACGCGAGGTTGGAATTTGCCTTCAGCGCGTAGCACTGCTGCACCTCCAGACCGGCCAACCCCTGGGCCAGCCGGGAAAAGTTGTCCGCCATGGTCTGCGCACTGTAGACGTAGGTGGGGGTGCCGTACAGCTGGGCCACGGCCGCGAGATCGACTGATTCGCAATGTAGTTTCTGCCCGACGTAGCGAAAATGATGCATGTTAAAAAAGTGCGTGAAACGTGCCAGTTATGCAGTTTGCCCTTGAAATAAAGATCTTATTTCCAGGAATGAAACGCCAATCATGATCCGTGCTCTAAAAAACTTGCTGAATCGCATCCCGATTCGCTTGTGGGTACGGAGCGACCGGCGGTTGAAGACCAGCTATGCGCGCCGGGCCCAGTTCGTCAGTTTCCTGGAGGACAGCGGCTTCCGGCGGCACAATCCCGACCGGTATGAACGCAGTCTGCGCCTCCGACGTCTTCTCCGGCTCGCCTTTTTCTGGCTGTCGGCCTTTGGCACCGCCTGGGTCGTCATCGAAAGCGCCCGGGCGCTGGCGATGTACTAGGGGGCGCCTGGCCCGCCAAGCGCAGATTCACTTTGCCAAGGCTGCAGCGCCGCCGCTAGTGGTCCTGCGTGGAAATCGATGGCGAGCTTTACCCATGGCTGACCGTGGCGGTCCTTGCTTGGGGACTGCTCGACTGTTTTTTTGGATACCGTCTGTTCAAGCTGACCCTGACCCTGATAGGCGCTTTGGCCGGATCGATTTTCGGCCAGGCGGCGGGCAGTGAGCTGGGGCTGGGCTGGCCGGGCGAAATCGGGGGAATGATCGTCGGCGCGCTGCTCGGCGCCGGGTTGGCCTATCTGCTTTTCCTAGCCGGAGTATTTCTGGCTGGTTTCCTCTTCGGACTCACCCTGGGAATTCTGCTGCTGGCCAACTGGCACCAGATGGTGGCGCAGTTCGGCGGCTTGGCCTTGGGCGTGATCGGCGGGATCCTCGCCGTGAAACTCCAGCGGGTGGGGTTGCTTCTGGCGACTGCCCTGCTGGGAGCCTTCCGGGTCATGCTGGCCGGATCATATTTCACCAACCGGGTCGATTGGTATTTCTACCTCCAGCACCCCGCGCATATTCCGGTTCTGGTGGACAACAATCCCTGGATGCTGCCGGCCACTCTTCTGCTGGCCGCCGTGGGTGCTGCCGCCCAATTTGAAATCGGCGACTCTGCGGCGAACAACAAGCCATAGCGTAGTCAGTCCTGATCTGTTCGCCTGTTTTTTCCTGAAAAGGCAAAGGCGGCTCCAGTCAAGCAGGACGCCGCCTTGCGCAGGGAGGATGCGGCTTGCTTCAGGCCGCCACCCGATGAGCGGAAGCCGGAGCAAGGGACGGGGCGTGCCTCGATACCGGCAGGGTGATGGGCCGCGACACGGCCGTAAGCGGCCGCGGTTTTCGGCTATATTCCTGTAAGGTCCAGCCGGAGAGGCCGGCTGCAAAGAAAATGGAAACAAAGTCGGCGGCATCCGGACTATAGCCGCTCGCAATCAAAGCCGTGACGAGAAACGCGGCGACAAGGAGGAGGGTGGCGAGTGCTTTCATGGCGTGGATATTGTTCATACCCTGAAAACACGCGGTCCCGCGGAAAGTCGCAGGGAATCGGCCACAATGCGCGAAAAACAGAAACGGCGCGTATCACCGCGCCGTCTGCAAACAAACTCCCTGCGGGCAGACGCCCCCGGCTCGATCAGGCGCCGCCGCTCATTGTGGGCGAGGCCGGCGCAAACGTTTCGTGCACAAGCGCCGAGATGTAATCGCGATTCATCCGGGCGATGAAATCGTGCGAGACGAGCTTCGGACATGCGGCGGAACATTCATACTGATTGGTGCAGGAGCCGAAGCCGAGTTCGTCCATCTTGCGGACCATGGCCAGGACGCGGCGGCCGCGCTCCACCTGGCCTTGGGGCAGCAAGCCCAGGTGCGACACCTTGGCCGCGACAAAGAGCATCGCGCTCGCGTTTTTGCAGGCCGCCACGCACGCGCCGCAGCCGATGCATTGCGCGGCATCCATCGCCAGCTCGGCGACATCCTTCGCCACGGGGATCGAGTTGGCATCGGGGGCCGCACCGGTACGCACACTGATAAAGCCGCCCGCCTGCTGGATCTTGTCGAGGGCCGAGCGTTCGGTAATCAGATCCTTGATGACCGGAAATGGTTTCGCCCGGAACGGCTCGACGGTGATCACAGCGCCATCGGCAAAGCTGCGCACGTAGGTCTGGCAGCTCGCCACGGCGCGGTGCGGTCCATGCGGTTTGCCGTCGATAACCAGCGAACACGTGCCGCAAATGCCTTCGCGACAGTCGTGGGCAAACGCAATGGGCTCCTCGCCCTTCACCGTGAGCTCGTCGTTCACGACGTCGAGCATCTCCAGGAACGACATGTTCGGGTTGAGGTTCTTCGCTTGATATTCGACGAACTTTCCGGGTTGGCTGGGGCCGGCTTGGCGCCAGACCCGCAGGGTGACACTGATCGTCTTGGTGGATGATTCGGCAACCATGGCGTGGAAAAGTCGGTTATTTGTAGTTGCGCACGCTCATCTTCACGGACTCGTAATTGAGCGGCTCGATGTTGCGGAGGGGCGGCTTGCCCTCGCCTTGGTACTCCCAGGCGGCCGCGTGTGCAAACTTCTCATCGTCGCGTTTGCATTCGCCGTTGGGATATTGGTATTCCTCGCGGAAATGGCTGCCGCAGCTTTCCTCGCGAGTGAGAGCGTCGAGGCACAGGAGTTCGCCAAGCTCGAAGAAGTCGGCCACGCGGCAGGCGCGCTCCAGCGACTGGTTGAGGGTGGCCTCGGAGCCGGGGACTTTGACATTGGCCCAGAATTCCTCGCGCAGTTTCGGGATTTCCTGCAGGGCCTTTTCCAGGCCCTCCTTGGTGCGGGCCATGCCACAGTAGGTCCACATAATCTGCCCCAGGCGTTTATGGTAATGACTGACCGGTTCCTTGCCCGGCACGGAGAGCAGCCGGGAAATGATACTGCGTACATTGTCCTCAGCCTGCTTGAACTCGGGCGCGTCTGCCGGGGGTCGTGAGCCGGGCTTCTGGCCGGCCAGGTAATCTCCGATCGTGTTGGGAATGACGAAATATCCGTCCGCCAGCCCCTGCATGAGGGCTGAGGCACCGAGGCGGTTGGCACCGTGATCGGAGAAGTTGGCCTCGCCGAGCACGTAAAGGCCGGGAACGTTCGACATCAGGTTGTAGTCCACCCACAGCCCCCCCATCGTGTAGTGCATCGCGGGGTAGATGCGCATCGGGGTCTTGTAGCCATTCTCGTTGGTGATCTCGTGGTAGATGTCGAAAAGGTTGCCGTAGCGCTCCCGCACAACGTTCTCCCCGAGACGGTTGATGGCGTCGGAAAAATCGAGGTAGACGCCCAGGCCGGTCTCGCCAACGCCACGGCCTTCGTCGCATACGCGCTTGGCAGCGCGGGAGGAGATGTCACGCGGGGCCAGGTTGCCGAAACTCGGATACATGCGCTCGAGATAGTAATCACGGTCATCCTCGGCAATCGTGCCGGGATCCTTTTTGCAGTCCTCCTTCCTTTTAGGCACCCAGATGCGGCCGTCATTGCGAAGCGACTCCGACATGAGCGTGAGCTTCGACTGGTAGTCGCCGGAGACGGGAATGCACGTCGGGTGAATCTGGGTAAAGCAGGGATTGGCGAAACAGGCGCCGCGCTTATAGGCGCGCCAAATGGCGGTCGCGTTGGATTGCCGCGCGTAGGTGGAAAGATTGTAGACGTTGCCATAGCCCCCGGTGGCTAGGATGACAGCGTCCCCTGACCAACGGCGGATCTGGCCGGTGTTGAGATTGCGGGTGATGATTCCCTTGGCATGACCGTTGATCACGACCAGGTCGCTCATTTCCTCGTTGGAGAAAAGCTCTACTCCCCCGGCCCCAATCATCCGGCTCAAGGCGGAGTAGGCGCCGAGAAGGAGCTGCTGGCCGGTCTGGCCGCGCGCGTAGAAGGTCCGGCTCACCTGGGCTCCACCGAAGGAGCGGTTGGCGAGCAGACCGCCGTATTCGCGCGCGAAGGGCACGCCTTGCGCCGCACACTGATCGATGATGTTAACCGACACTTCGGCAAGGCGATGGACATTGGCCTCGCGGGAGCGATAGTCGCCGCCCTTGATCGTGTCGTAGAAAAGCCGGTAGACCGAATCGCCATCGTTCTGGTAATTCTTGGCCGCATTGATGCCGCCTTGAGCGGAGATGGAGTGGGCCCGTCGCGGACTGTCGTGAAAGACGAAGCATTTCACCTTGTAGCCCAGCTCGGCGAGGGTTGCGGCCGCCGACGATCCAGCAAGGCCGGCGCCAACGACGAGAATCTCATATTTGCGCTTGTTTGCCGGATTGACGAGTTTGCTCTCCACCTTGTGCTTGCGCCACTTGTCGGCAAGGGGTCCAGATGGAATCTTGGAGTCGAGTTGAGCCATGGTGGGGAGGGATTAGCGGTGGACGACAAGGGACGAGGGAGCCGCGGCGAGCTGCTGGGCAGCGTAGGTTCCGGAGGCGGGTTCCACCGCGCCGGTGAGAATTGCGCCGGGGATTGTCAGGCTGCCGAGGAAGTAGAGTAGGCTGAAAACAGCAGCAATTCGGCGCAGGCACACTGACCATTTGGCATTGCGCCAGCCGAAGGTCTGGAACATCGAATCCACGCCGTGCCATAGGTGCATCGCGAGCAGGCCAACGGCGACAATGTAGAAGATTGATACGTACGGATTGGCAAAGCCGAGAAAGACCATGCTGTACACATCGTGCACAGCCTGTCCGCTGGCGACTACAGGGAATCCGATCAGGTGAAAGTCGGACGCCATCACATACTCGTGGATCCGCGTCTTGAACGCTTGCCCAACGAAGAAACCGCGGTTCACGCCGATGGTAAACTGCGCCAGATGATAGAGCAAAAAGGCGATAACCACGACTCCAGTATGACGCATGTAGCGCGAGGCCCACAGCGCCTGCAGCCACTTCGTCTCCGCATAAGGCTCGGTACCTCGTGCCGCCGTGCTATCCAGCCACAGCGTGATCGCCGCCCACGCGTGGATGCCCACGCAGGTCAGCATCAGCAGCCGCACGGCCCACAAGACCGGGCCGAGCGACTGCAGGAAGTGTGCATAGCCGTTGATTTTGTCTGGCGCGGCAAAGATCTGCAGGTTGCCGACAAGATGACCAGTGACGAAGCCGACCAGCACGACGCCGGTCACGGCCATGAGGAATTTCCGACCAATGGTGGATGTAAATAGCGAGCCGAATAGGTTCATCGCTGGGAAGGAATACGCAGTGTCCAGAGCAGTCTAAATGACTAGACTGTAAATAATAAACCAATTCCTACTCGGAAAGTAAAGGCTGCCGCCAAGCGAAACAACCACTGCCACGTGATTATTAGTGTTACTAACTTATGTTAAGTGCAATTATAAGTTATGGATCTCGATTTCGAGGCCAATCATCAGACAATCAGTGGCTTGAGCAGGGAGAACTTCCCGCTTGGAGCAGGCTGAATAAATTTACGCCGGAACAGGTTCACCCGCGCCTGACCGCCTAGCGCCGCCGACAGCGCTTGGTCCATCCCTGCTGGCGCGGCCATATCGGCGACAAATTGGAAGTCCCAACGCGCATCCGAGGTCTGTACCAGACTCCAATGCCAGCACGAAAAATTCGCTGGCAATGACATGTCAATTTCGTGTGCCGACACAAGCGAGCCGTTGGGTTGGACGTAAAGATCACGTTCACGCCCAAGCAACTGGTAGCCGGTCGGCGTGCGGCGCACGACATCGCCCGTATAGTAGCGCAAGAGCGGCATCGCCCTCCGGTTGCGCGTTGTGACGTAGATCTGAAAGACATCATCCAGTCCTTCACCCCAAGGCACGAGCTCGACAAAGGCGTTGTCGTCGATGACCTGCGAGTTGCCCTGGAATGCGTCTCCAACGAAGATGTAGCCCGCTTCAGTCGAACCATAAAGATCGACCTGCGCCGCCGGAAAGGCCTCTGCTATCCGGTGACCGTGTTGCCGGCTGGCCTTGCCGTATGTGAGGATGATTGTACGCAGGCTGGGCACGGATACCTGCCGTTTGCGGACGGCCCGTGCCAGTAACGCCAGATAGACCGGCTCGCCTTCCATCACCTCGGGCCGCACGGCCTGCAATTCGATCACAATGCGATCCCATTCGGCCTCGGGAAAGGCAAATGGGTCACTCGACAGATTCAGATAAACGGTGCCATCAAAATAGCGGTGCGGGAAGGGGTGATCCTCATAAGGGCAGAGGTTGCTCGAGCAACCCACCGGCGCGAGGACGCATTTGCGATAAGGCCGATCGACATATGCGGCGAGTTGCGGATGCGCCAAGTAGGCGCGACGCATCTGCGCGTTCCACCAGCCATCCTCCATGATCACCGTCATCGGACCGGATGTCGTGCCGGATGTATGCTCGTATTCGTATTTCCTTTCCAGCAATCCACGTTCAATCTCCCGGTAGTCGGCGAAAAAAGCCTGGGAACCCCGGTCCACGATCTCCTGCTTGGTCAGCACGGGAATCTCGCGGTAGCACTCCCACTGCAGTGGGTTGCGATGCAATGGGAACCGCGATCCGTAAAAAGGACTGTTTCGGTAAATCGCGCGAATCTCCGCCTCAAGCGGTGCAGGCAGCTTATCGCCGACCTCCTGCCCGATGACCTCGGGCGAATTGGCAAAGGCAGGTGCGGCAATCGTGGTTTCCATGTCCCGCGGCCAGTAAAGCCGGTGGAAGGGTGATGTCAAACGGCGCTCCGGCGCAGACGATCCCATTCCGGGGCAAACAACAACAACGCGTCCAGCACTAGGGCGTGGGTTATGCCACCACTCCGGGCCAGGGCGTAAACCTCCTCAACCGGCAGTGTAACGACCTCAATCTCCTCATCGTGATCCCACTCGAGCGCCGCAGTGCGGCAGGCCTCCTCGACCAGTACAAGGTGGCAGGAATTGCTCTGGATCGCCGGATTGGGGTGAACGCTACCGAGCAGGCGCTGACGACTTCCCGTGAAGCCGGTTTCTTCCCGCAGCTCACGCACTGCCGCCGCCAAGGGGACCTCCCCTCGCTCCATCACGCCTCCGGGAATCTCCAAGGAAAAGGCATCGATGCCGAAACGGAACTGCCGAACAAGCACGAGCCGGTGCTCGGGTGTAAGCGCTATTACATTCACCCAATCGGGTGCATCGACGACAAAGAAATCCTTTTCCGTCTGTCTTACCGGATGACGATAATGCGCGCGCTGGATGTCAAAAATGCGCGTGGTCGCATGCATCGTGGCGCCGAGCTTGTGCCAGCGCTGGGGTCGAATTGATGGTTCTCCCATGGCACGCTGAGGTTGGGGGGGTGGTCAAAAAAAATGCCTCCGCGACACAAGGTCATGGAGGCATCAAAGGTATTGCCGGCAGAATTATTTCTTCGGGATGCGGATCTTCTGGCCCACCTTGAGACGAGCGGGGTCAACCCCTGGATTCTCGGCCTCAATGGAGTCGAGGCGCACGCCGAATTTGCGCGCAACTTTGGCAAAAGTATCACCGGCAGCAATAGTGTAGGTCCCGTCAGCATTCATTACTCCGGTTGCAACAGCGCCACTCTTGCCTGCAGGTGCTGCCGCTGGTTTTTTGGCTGCTTCCTGCAGCTTGGCCATGGTGTCCTTGATCGTGCCAATTTCGGCTCCGACTTTGTCGAATGCGCCCTGTATGCCGGCTTGGAGATTCTTCAAATCCGTTTCTGCCTTGGTGGCGGTGGTCCTCACTTGATTCTCCAGATCGGGAATCTTGGCGATGGTATCGGATTGGGCTGCTACGGTTTTCTTGAGGCCGGAAACCTGCACAAGCGCCACAATCGAAAGGATAAGCGCAATCACCGCGGCGAAAACGCCGGCGATGGGAACAATATTGCTGGAACTGCTGCTGTCGCGGGAAAGTGTGTCCATGTTTAGAAGGTTGAGATTGTTATGTGTAGGGTTTGTTGCCCGGCGAAGCAAGCAGAGATTATTCACACCCCAGTTGCAAGCAAAGGGCTGTCTGTTTGGAGGATAACATTGACTCCGGCGAAGATTCCGCCTTGCCATGCCCGTGCATACACGGGGTGTAGCTTAGCCTGGTAGAGCGCCTGGTTTGGGACCAGGAGGTCGCGAGTTCAAATCTCGCCGCCCCGACCAATTTTCATGAGGCTGTTTTCCTTCTGAAGATGGGATTTTCCCCAAGTACGCTCATCACTTCGGGTCTACACCAAAGATTGGGGAGTGGGTTGAAGGGAGTGGAGGTTCATAAGTCAGCCGCACTGGGCGATGACGCGCAGGCGGTAGTTGTTAAAGTTCCTAAAGCCATAGGCACGGCGCTGGAT
>JAQUYL010000008.1 GCA_028691845.1 Opitutaceae bacterium | reverse complement strand
GGTCTCCCTTAGCCAATCGGCGATCGGGCGCTTGCGTGCAGGCTTCAGACTTTTTTGCCAGCACCTCCTGGAGCATCCGCTTGTCCAGGCTGAAGTCGGCCACCAAGCGCTTCAGCGAACTGTTCTCCTCGCGGAGCTGTCGGAGTTCCTTCAGTTCGCTGACTCCGAGGCCGCCATACTGGCGCTTCCAGCGGAAATAGCTCTGCTCGCTGACGCCGAGTTGGCGGCATACTTCACCGATCTTGGCACCGCCTTCCACGGAACGCAGCGCATAGATGATCTGTTCTTCCGAACACTTTTTACGAGGCATGGGGATGGGATTTGGATGTCTACCCAGGCCCGGCCACTAACACAACCTTGGTCCAGTTTTCCGATACAGAATCACGCCGAGATCGTCCGGAAAGGGCTGAAGAAACTGGAGTGAGCTTTCGGCGAAGCACCCCTCGGCCGCGCAATCTCCTTTTAGCACCCGGAGCATCTTCGGTTTAGATCGATATGTTTTGTCGCCGGGGTCGGCGACCCCGGTGCCGCCTTCCGACCGGCCGCAACGAGGCCGGCTACAATTGTGCGCGCCCACGGAATGGTAAAATGCTCTGGGTCGGTTCGGGCAAGGCTGGTCGGCCAACGACGAGGCGCTGCGTTGGCCCCCCGATCCGGTCACGCCAGCCGGGCAACGCGGATCCCTTGGCAACGGTCGAACGAAACCAGTGTCCATTTTCCTACTTTGGCGACCAATGCTTTGGCTAATTTCTTAATACAAATTACTCAGAATATTGCCCGGTTGATCAATTCCCCGTTCGACAACCCTTCCGGCGTGGGATAGTTTATCTACGTTATGAGCGCGATCACCGACCCATCACGCTTGAACGAGCCCGAACCTGCCCTCCAAAAGGTGCACCGATACTCAGGCGAGGTGGTTTACCTCTACGCGTTCGATGTCGCCTATGAGATGACGCGCCAGCCGATCCGCGAACTGCTCGGCCAGCCGGTCGCGCAGTTCGCCATCGACACGAGCAAACGCAGCCCGCGCCAGCTTTTCTTCTAGCGCCCGCTCATGGTCACTCTGCCTCCCGTGGAGCGCATCGGCCCGTTCGGGGCCGTGCGGGTGCAGCGCGCGATCAAGCTGCTGCCGGTTGGCGCGATCAGCATCACCGTGCGCGTACCGTTCTCCGTCGAGCATGTCGAGGACTTCGTGGTCTTCCACGATCTGCAATTCAACAACGGGCAGCTGCACGACGAGGTCCGCAAGCTCGCCGAGGACGTGGTCGCCGAGCTGATCCAATATTATGTGCGCCCGAACCAGAAGCTGGCCGAAGAGGAGGCCTACACGGCGTTCTGCATTGCCTCGCCGCTGCTCGCGCGGGACGGCGCGCGGATCAGCGCCGAGCACTGGCTCCAATCCCACCGGCGCCAGGTCGCCGCGCTGCTCACGCAGGAGGAGGACATGGAGCGCCTGTCCAAACAGGAATCCGACGAGTCCACCGCCCGCTATCTCAGCTACTATGAGGACGACCTCGTGGTCGTGGACTGGGACGCGGCGCTGCTGATCGACGAGCCGCGCGATTTCGACGAGACGCTCTACATCATGGAACTGGCGAACCTCCAGCTCGCGGAGCTCGAGGTCTATGACCGCCGGCTCGACACGGTGCTGGAGCGCTCCTACCGCGATCTCGGCGAACAACGGCTGCGCTCGCGCACCGACATTCTGCGCGAAATGCGCGAGATCCGCATCGACATGGCGCGGTTCAACGACGAGATGTCGAACATCACGAAATTCTTCGGCGACTGGCATCTCGCTCGGATCTACGAGAAGCTCTCGCTGCGCTTTCACCTCGGCGACTGGCACCGCACGATCCACGGCAAGCTCAAGACGCTCAACGACCTTTATCAGCTGCTGGAGCAGGACCAGACGAATCGCTGGATGATAATCCTCGAGGCCACCATCGTGCTGCTGTTCATCGTCGATCTCGTCGTGCTGGTGATCAGCATCACATGATGCGGGCGGGCTGCGGGGCGAGCTGAGGCCCCAGCCGTCGCCGCCGATTTCGTGAACTGGATTGCAGCACAAGCCGGTTTCAGCGAATTCCAGCAGCGTCATCCATTTCCTCATCCCGAAGGAGAAAGCCCCAGATTCTTCCCCTCGGCCTGCGTCCTCCGCTGCGGCCAAGGTGTGGGCGGCGATGGCGATTGACCGGCATCAACTTTTCGAGCCACCTGGAGTGTTTGTCTTGGTGTGTGTTCTAGTTGGATGGGGTGGTTGCGGTATGCGCATTTCCGACGGAGGGAGGACGGATACGACCGGAGCGGGAAATGAAGCCGGCTGGGCAGCATCCCCTGTTCTTATCTGGCTAATTGATTCCGCGCTCTTCCCTGGGGGGGAGGCCGGCATCCTTCTTGGACTGCAGTAACCTGGTCTTCTCGGATCAAGACCAAGCGGAGGAATTCCTGAACGGGCGGATCGACCGAGATTGCCGGAGGCTAATTGACGTAAAGGTAGACGACTCGAGACAGCGGGGAATGGCGGTTCGTGACGTTTTCCAACGTGGGTTCATCCCACGCCTTGGCTCGATCTAGAGCAATCGGCACAGAACGCCCAAGTATTCCTTGGGCAAATCCCCCCCCTGGCTATGCCGGCGGCATGCGGATCATGTGCAATAGCCGCCAGCACGGCCATTGCTTCCGCCAAAACAGCCACATCCGGCGCAGGCACGGGGCCCACGCCGGCACCCTGAAGACTCGGAGCCCATAATGGGCAGGCCGGGATCGACGGAACGGGCACGGCGGCGGCCCGTTCAGAACGGAGCCTCAATCGAAAGGGTTATCGTCCTCGGGTTGCCCGGCCAGACACCTTTGAGGTCCTGGGAAAGGTTGGCGATGTATTTTGCGTCGAGCGCATTGGCGACATTCAGCGCCATCTTGTAACGGCGCCATTGGTAGTAGAGCGCGACGTCCACGAGCGTTCGGCCCGGCAGCGACAGGCCGGTGATTTCCGTCGGATAGGGCCCCTGGTAGGTTACGCCCAAGCCGATCCCGAAGCCTTTCAGGGCACCCTCGGCCACGTTGTAACGCGTCCAAAAGTCGGCGGTCGTCCGCGGCACGCTGGTGAGCCGCGTATCCACAAGCGTCGGATTGTTTGACTGGCTCACCTTGGCGTCCAAGTAGGAGATCCCCGCCTTCACCTGCCAGTTCGGGAGCACGAGCCAAGTCGTCTCGAGTTCGATTCCCCGGCTTTCCTGTTCCCCGTCAAGCCGGCTGATCGGATTGCCCTGGGCATTGTAATTGCCCGTGGCCTCAAGGACGTTCTTCATTCGGATGGCATAGGCCGAGAGGGTCGCGTTCAACTTTCCGTTCAGACCAGTTACCTTCGTTCCGATCTCCCATTGCGTCGCCGTTTGTGGGTCGAAACCCTGGTTGTTGTCTGCGTCGTAGGAGGTCAGCGAGTTGGGAAAAAACGATGAGCTATAGCTGACGTACGACGAGAGTTCACTCGTGAATCGATAGAGGACCCCCGCGTTCGGCACGGCGGCGCTTGTGGTTTTGCTGAGGTTCGTTGCGCTGAGCAAGTTGGCCGTTTTGCCGTCCTGGTAGTCGTAGCGGAACCCGAACGAAGGCATTAGCTTCTCGCCGATTTTAATGTGATCGGAGGCGTAGACGCTATACATGCCGTATTCGGTCCGCGTCTTCGACTGTCCCGTGCCGTCGGCTGGATACGGTACCGCCGCGGGGATCTGATAGAGGGGAATCGCCGCCACATTTGGCCCGTGGGCCAAGCGGGTCAACCCCACGAGGTCGATGCCGTAGCTCATGCCAACCAGCAGCGTGTTCTTGAACCCCTGCGGGCCGACGTCTCCGTAGGCATTTATATCAAGGAAATTAACGCGATTGTTGTTTCCCTCAAACCGCCGGTATCTTCGGGTCAACGTCGAGTTTTGGACGGGCAGCACGCTCTTCAGCGACGCAAAATCGAGCTGGCGTCTGCTGTTCCGGTTGTTGGAGCTGCGTCCGCCTATCCGCAGCATCCAGTCATTGGCAAACCTGTGATCGAACGTCACCGTGAGCGCCTCGCCAAGGTCGCGCTCATTGTCGTCCGGGTTGCTGTAGCTGCTGTCATACGAGGGCAGGTAGGCCAGGTTGTTGAAGGGCACCGGTATCCCGATGTAATCGGCCAGCCGTTTCTGCCGCAGAACCTCGACCTGAAGGTTCAGCCGCGTGTTCTTGTCCCAAACGTACGTGAGCGAGGGATAGTAGTATTGGTTCTTCTCATAGTTGTTTCTGCGAAACGAACCCAGGTCGTCGACCCGGAAGATCATACGGTAGAGCCAGTGCTTGTTCCGGTCGATTGGCCCGGTGACGTCGACCGTGCCCTTGTAGCTCGTCTCGTCCCCGAATGAGCTGATGAAACCAGCGTAGGTTGCGATCGAAGCCGAGACTTTCCCATGGAAGGCCTCTTGGGGCCGCTTCGTCACGAGGTTGATTATGCCCCCCGGGGTGACGAGCCCGTACAGCAACGATGAGGGTCCCTTAAGCACCTCGACCCGTTCGATGTTGGCCGTGTTCGGCGAACCGAAGCGCGTCGTGAGCCCCGGCAGGCCGTCGGTCTGCATGTTGTGGAGATTCAACCCCGCTCCTTGGGACGAGAAACCCCGCAGCGTGAAATCGGTCGCGCCCCCGCTCATGCGCGCCAGGCCAAGCACGTAGTTGTACACGTCCTCGAGGCTCTCCGCGTTCCGATCCTCCAGAAAGCTTGCGTTGAGCATCTGGAGGGTGCTGGGCATGTTCATTACTTCCATCGAGATCTTGCTTCCAGTAGCGGCGGTGGTCTCGGCGTAATTGCCCAGCGTGGTCGAGACGTGAATAGCATCCATCTCCACCACCTCCTCCTCCGGACTGCGGGCGCCCATCTGCGCGAATACGAGACCGGCAAAAGTAGCCGCACTGAAGACAGCAAAGCTACGCAATAACATTTTTTCTTTTGGGGAGATCATGTTCGAAGTTTGTTCAGGGGTGTTCCTAATAATCCTTATCTCCAAAAAAACGTGCCATCTTCACTCTAGCTTTTTCAACTCCGCGTAAACCTCCTTGGCAGACAACGGGAGAAATCCATTGGGCTCGCTGCAGAGCGCTTGCTGCCCCTCCTTGGAAAGCACCATGCGCAAGTACTCCTTCACGAACGGATCCAGCGGCTGCTTGGGGTCGCGGTTGAGGAAATAATAGAGATAGCGCGTGAAAGGATACCGTCCGGCCAGCACGTCCTCGTAACTGGCTCTGGAGAAATAGCCGTCGGCGGTCTCCCCAATCGCGACAATCTTCACGTCCGGTTCCGTCGGGCGATGGGACAAGTCAGCCATACCGAGAGCAGCAACATCTTCCGACACTCGTCTGCCGATATCCGCACTTTTCATCCCTTCGTAGCGTTCGACGTAAGGGAAATTTCCAAACTCGTAAACTCGCATACAGATAGCAACTCCGGTGGTTGGCAGAGGGCCCATGACGCGTATCGACCGCCTCGCCCATTCGCCAGTCAGACCCAATTGCCCCCATGTCGTGATATCGCCCTTGCCGCCACCGGCGGTAAAAATGCGTGCCACTTGCTCCACGGTGAGTCTCTCAAGGGGGTTCTTTTTGTTCACCCAGAAGGCCGCCGGCGTGCTGTAGTCCGGCTTTTCATACGAACCTCTCCCAATTCGGATTCCCATCGGCTGCCGCTGGTACATGTACTCGAAAGGCACGATTTCTGCCGGAATCATCTCGCGATTCATCACCGCGAAAGGCGACAGGTTAAACAGGATCGAAGCAGGTCCGACGGAACTTCCGGGCATCTGGGTGGTGAACCTTGTCCCAGGATGTGTCTTGGTAAAAAGGGCCGTCAGGCTGTCGGTTGCTTTCTTCGACGCCCCTGCCCCGGCAATGAAGATGGATCCGTCTGGCCGCAGATAACCAGCGTCCTTTGGCACTGTGAACGGACGCGGTTCATAGGAGGGCAGATCAGGATCCAATACCACCGGGGCTGCGGCTGAAATGGAAAACCATCCTATGGCGAGCAGCGATAAGCTGCTGAGTACGAGCAAACGGGCAGTTTTATTAGTATTCATATCTTGGAATGAAATGGTCTGTCTGGGGATTGCGCTCCCTCTCAAGAGGGACCCAACGGGAGGCCCCGAGAATGTCTCTTCCGGTTGGTCATCTTCGTTCAGAAGCGGGCGTTGCCGCTCAGAGTAATCTTGCGCTCATCGCCCGGGATGGGATGGGGTGGGGTAAAGGTCTGCGGAGACATCCGGCTCGGAAATTAGACGAGGGGGTACTCTCGTGATTTCATACAATACCATTTCTTGTTAAACTACTCTGACAGTGGTAATGCAAAAATCGTTTGTGCTCGAAACTGCGTCATTGGAACAATCTTGGGAGGGCGCCAATCGCTGGCGGAGGTGTTTAGGAAGGGCACCCAGTGTGTGGGCTGCCAACATAACAGGCGGCTCAGCATCTTGAAAAGGACGCGTCTGCAACTTGGGAGATGCAAACATGCCGACAAAACGATTCGAAACAGCACAGTTGAAGGCCTGTTCCCCTGCGTCCCGGCAGTCTTCCGCCCTGGAACGCACCGCCGGGCGTCGCTGCTCCGACAGCGCCCGCTCAAAAAGGCTTCCTCGAAGACAGGCCTTGGAGGGAGCGATGTAATGGTGATGGCCGGGACCATCCGGCACACTACCGTAAGACTGCATTTGTCCGACCTTGTCTGCTATCTTGGCATGCAGACCAAATCCGATTCCACTCCAATCATGCCCAGCTCAAGGATCCTCCCCTGGCAGCGCCACCTCATGCCGCAGGTAGTCGAACGGTTGTTGGCGTTGGCCACGGATTTTCCATGGGATCTATCGAACATAATGGTGGTTTTGCCCACAAAATCGGCGGGCCGCCGGCTGCTCGACGGTCTGGCGCTCAGGGCGGCAAAAGACGGCCGCGGGGTTCTCCCTCCGCAGATTGTGACACCACAACGACTGCTGCATCTTGGACTGCCGGCTACTGGCATTGCATCCGGCGATGAGATGTTCGTCCATTGGGTGGAGATTTTATTGAGTGTGCCGGTCGAGGAATTGCATCCTCTCTTTGTCTTCGACCCGGAATCACCCGTGCCTCCGGTATTGAAGAGCCGTCATGCACGATGGGCTGTGGGGCTGGCCTGTCAGCTCGGGAACCTGCAGGCCACTCTGGCTGAGAACGGACTGGACTTTTCCGCGGTCGCTTCACGGATTGCCGGCGAGCCCATGAAGGAGCCCGAGCGCTGGGCCGCTCTCGCGGGTCTTGAAGCAAAGTGGGAGGCGTCGCTTCGATTAAAGGGGCTGATGTCCCTATATGCCGCTCAGCGACGGTTTGCGGCCCAGCCGGTTTCCCTGCCGCCTGTTTCCCGGGTCGTCGTTGTGGCCGTGGCGGATCTCAATATCCTGGCCATCGATGTATTGAAACAATTTGAGGCTGCCGGTAAGGGGGTCGAGATTTGGAGTTTCGGAGATGAAAATGAGACGTTTTTCGATGCCTGGGGACGGCCCGATCCCGGGCACTTTTGCGCCCGGCCGCTGCGCTTGGTGTCCCCACGTTCCCAATTCCACTTATTTGCGGATGCGGAGCACGCCGCAGAGAAAATCCAGGGACTCGTAAAAGCTTATCGTTCCTCTCGTGGCACACTCGCCTTGGGCTTTGGCGACCCAACGGCCATCCCGGTCCTGACGTCAGCTCTGGCGGAAGCAGGGGAGAACGGATTCGACCCGGCAGGGTTCCCGTTTTCCAGGACTCCCGTCGGTTCTCTTGTCGGGCTGCTGCTGGAATTTGCAGCTACCAGTCGCTACAAGACGGCAGTGGAACTCCTTCGGCACCCCCTGCTTGCCGACTCCCTTAAGCTTAGGGGGCTAACCAGGTGCAGCCAAGCCACGTTGCTTGCCGGGTTGGACGAACTGGCTGGGCAGCACCTCCCGGGAAGAATCGACGATGCAGTGCCGCATGTCGGCGTCGCTGGCAGGGAGAACCTGAAATCAACAGTCGATTTCCTTGTTTCACTACGTGCCGCGCTGAATGCAGCGCCATTTTCGTCGGGGCTGGCGCAGGCATTGGACGCGATCTTTTCCGAGGTGAAATTCAACATGGCTGTGCCCGCGGAGGCCGCCCTGCATGAACAGGCTAGCTCCCTAGCCGACGTAATCAGGGGGATGGGGAGGTTGGAAACCCGCTTCCCGGATTTGCCTGCTGAGGTGTGGCCCTGCCTATTGGCAAGGAAACTGGACGAGGAGCAGGTGTTCCCTGACCGGCCTGCGGATTCATGGGTTCTCCAGGGATGGCTCGAGTTGCTTTTCGAAGACAGTCCCCACCTGGTGGTTCTCGGAGTAAACGAGGGGGCGGTCCCGGAATCAATTATCGGTGATGCGTTCCTGCCCGAGAGTCTGCGTGTTTTTCTCAACCTGAGGACCAATCGTGATCGCCAGGCCCGTGACGCATATCTCTTGAACGCAATCCTGCAGGCGCGCCGGGATCGGGGCCAAGTCGACCTGGTGGTCTTCAAGCGGGCGATGGACGGATCTCCAAGACTGCCTTCGCGGTTGTTGTTCCAGTGCCAGAACGACGAACTTCTTGGCCGGGCGAACGCCCTTTTCGCGGAAATGAAATGCTCGCACAGCCAGCCTGCCCGCACTGTCGCCTGGCGGCTGACCGTGCCAAGGGAAGCGCCGCAAAGGAAGCCGATGTCGGCCTCACGGGTCCGCGAATACCTCAAATGCCCCTTCCGCTATTATCTGAAGGAGGTGCTAGGGATGGAGCCTCAGGTGGCGGACAAGGTTGAGATGGACGCGATGAACTTCGGGACGCTCTGTCACGAGCCATTGACGGCACTCAAGGATCTTGCGTTGGCCGAGGCCACTGACCGCAGCGTAATTTTCCATCATTTGGAAACCAGGACGTGGGAGTTTGTGAGGCAAGAATATGGCAGGAACCTGTCGTTTGCCGTGCGGCTGCAGATCGAGGCAGCCCTGGCACGGTTCAAGACCGTAGCCCGGATCGAGGCGCAGGAGCGTGAGGCAGGATGGCGGGTCATCGAAGCAGAATTCCCTTGGAAGCTGGAAATCGGCGGCGTCACCTTTGCCGGAAGGATTGACCGGATCGACCGGCACAAGGAATCGGGGGCCATCCGGGTGGTTGACTACAAAACAGGTGATAAAGCAAAGTCTCCCGAGGCAGCGCACCTGGGCAATTTTCGGGGAAGTGATAAGGATGCCTTTGTGCTGCCTGCATCGGTGCTCCCCGATGGGAAGAAGCGTTGGACTGATGTGCAGCTGCCCCTCTATCTGGAGGTGGCCAGATTGAAATATCCGGACGCGCCCAAGGTGCACTGCGCCTATTTTAACCTGCCCAAGGTGCAGGAGGATGCTGCGATTGCCGTGTGGAACGATTTTACTCCAGACCTTTTGTCCTCGGCTCTTGCGACAGCCCAAGCTGTGGCAAAGGCAATCGAGGCAGGCCGGTTCTGGCCGCCAGCCCCCATT
This sequence comes from Opitutaceae bacterium, assembly GCA_028691845.1. Lineage (GTDB taxonomy): Bacteria > Verrucomicrobiota > Verrucomicrobiia > Opitutales > Opitutaceae > JAQUYL01. The sequence continues at coordinate 127,924 of JAQUYL010000008.1, read as the reverse complement.
CGCGAGGATTGGGACGAATTCGCCCGGCTTTTCCCTGGGAGCATCGATTGCGATGTCGATCAGTCCGCCATAGTGGCGGAAAACAATTAACCGGAGACCCGCCATGCGTACTCATGAGATGATACGGGCCTCTGCGGGGACCGGAAAAACGTGGCAACTGACGACGCGCTACTTGAGGCTCCTTATGGATGGAGTGCAGCCCGAGCGAATCCTGGCTCTCACGTTCACCAGGAAGGCTGCCGGCGAATTCTTCGAGAAGATCTTTTCCCGCCTTGCCGAGGCGGCAGCTACGCCGGAGGGAGCGGCCCGGCTATCGCAACACCTGGCAATCGATGCGACGATGACCCAGTACAGGGAGAAACTGAGCCTGCTCCTGCACAGCCTGCATCTGCTGCAACTTTCGACCTACGATAGTTTCTTCGGACGCATCGTACGCTCGTTTCCGTTCGAACTGGGACTCGATGGAGTTCCCCGGCTGCTGGATGGCTATGAGAAAGACGCCGCAGTGCAGGGCTGCGCACGGAACCTGGTCGAAACCAGCGCCCCTGCCGGCGATCTGCTCCCGGACTTCTGGCATGCCTACAAGCAGGCCACGTTCGGGCGCGATGAGAAGTCGGTGAATGCGACCATCCTATCGACCGTCAACGCCCTGCATGGGTTGTTCCTTGAAGCCCCGGAGGAGGGCATTTGGAACGGGCAGCCGCTCTGGCCAAAGCGGCGCGACTGGCAGCCCATTGCGTTCGATTTCGCGCGGGCGGCGGGAGAGCTGCAGGCGATGCTTGCGGGCGTCAAAATGACGAACAACCAAAGGGAGAAGACGGCGGAATTTCTCCGGCAACTTGCGAACTGGCGGCCACCGCAGGCGATGGACAAGCCGCTTTCGAACTTCATCGAGGCATTCTTCAAATGCTATGGAAACCTTGCCTCCGGCACGGCCACGATCGGGCCATGGGGCAAGAAGTTCATGATTCCTCCGGCTATTGGGGAAATATGCCGGCAAGTCGCATTTGCCGTTTTTGACGGCGAAATCTGCCAGCGCCGCGAGTCCACCCTTGGGCGACACAGGCTCCTTTATCTCTTTGAGGAGAACTACGACCGTGAGGTGCGCCGCAATGGCTGGCTCACCTTCGCCGACCTCACCCGGTTGCTTGCCGACCGCAATCTTTCTCCCTTGCAGGCGCGGGTCACCGAAGCCGAGCGGCAGTTGGTCGACTACCGGCTCGATGGCCGGTTCGACCATTGGCTTCTGGATGAGTTTCAGGATACAAGCTACAGCCAATGGCGGGCCGTGCATGAACTGGTCGACGAAGTGCTGCAGGAAGACCCGCTGGAGCGCTCATTCTTCGCGGTGGGCGACACGAAGCAATGCATCTACATGTGGCGGCAGAGCGACGACCGGCTGTTCAGCCAACTTGCGACGCACTATGCTGGCGCCATCAAGACACGCCAATTGGGAACGTCCCAGCGTTCCTGCCAGCCGGTGCTGGATCTGGTGAACGCGACGTTCAGCGCCAGGATGGCGATAGACAGCCTCTTCGGTGAAGACCTGGCGGAGAGATGGGGTGGGGGGTGGGAGAATCACAAGCCGGATTCCAGGCTGGCGGAGGTGCAGGGCCACGCCGCTGTTCTTTATGCCGAAACAGAGGAGGAGGAGAGTCGTTTTGAAACGACCCTTCGGCTGCTCAAGTCGGTTGAGCCGACGAAGCGCGATCTGAGCGCAGCCATATTGGTCCGGACCAATGAGGAAGCAGTCCGCCTCCACGAGTACCTTAAGGTGGCAGGAGGCCCGGAAACCGCACTTAGTTCCGACGTTTACCCGGGCACGGATAATCCGCTCGGTGCGCTGGTGGAATCCATGGTGACCTACGTGGCGCACCCCGGCGACACCTTGGCCGAGCGGCACATCGGCATGACGCCAGGCCGGATTCTGTTTGGCAAACCGCCGGAGTTCGTTGCGGACACTTTGCGCCAGTTCGCGACTTTCGGATTCGAGGCAACCATCCGCGCGTGGATTCTTGCATTGCAGCAGGCAGGCCACGGCATCGACGAATTCACCCGGTTGCGCGCCAGGCAGATTCTCACCGCAGCCCGCGAGTTCGACAAAACAGGAGAGGGATCCCCCGACAAGTTTCTCTCGCACCTGCGGCAATATGCGGTTCGCAGCAGCGAAGGTGCCAAAGGTGTCATCCCCATCCTGACCATCCACAAGGCGAAGGGACTTGATTGGGATATGGTCATCCTGCCGTGCTTGAAACGCAATACCCTCCTCGAACGCAACGAGGGTGACTCCACGGTCGATGTGTTTCGCAACGATGAAGGGCAGATCGATTGGATCTTCGATTTGCCGCGGCGTGACTTGCTGAATGTCGAGGCACGGCTGGCGCAGTTTGATCGCGATCGGCGTGAAGACGGGGCCTATGAGGCGCTGTGCCTTCTTTATGTGGCGATGACCCGGGCCAAGCGCGGACTTTATCTCATCACGTTTCCCGCTGGTGATTCAACATCTCCGAACTATTATAAATTGCTTGATGAGGCTCTTGGGGTGGAAAATCCAGTTTCAGGCTCAATCGGGAAGGAGAATTTCCAAATAGCGTGGCAACGGGGGGACCCGGCTTGGTACCAGACAACCCATCTCCAGGAGGAATTCGCCACTGAGCCGGAGCTTCACTCCTTGCCGGCTGCTGAGCAGGGGGAGGGGAAACGCTTTCAGCGGGTGCGGCCCTCGAAGACGATCCCAATCGTCGTCAGGGGGGCACACCTTTTCAAACCCGATGAAAAGCGCGGGCACCAGCTCGGCAGCGAGGTTCACAGGCTCCTTGAGCAAATCGACTGGCTGACGGGCATGGGAGAGAAGGACCGCGAACTTGTTCAATCGTTGGGAGTCAACGCCACCGCGGAGGCCGTACAGGAGGTGTTGCAGTGTGTTGAATCGCCAACCTTGCGGCAGATCTTCAAGAAGCCCGCAACGCCAGTCCTTCTATGGAGGGAAAAAAGATTTGAACTGCTCCAGGAAGGTCGCCTGACCAGTGGCCAGATTGATCGCGTGGTGGTGCATCTTGATGGCAACAATAATCCCGTGTCGGCGGAGATTGTGGATTTCAAGACAGACGCCGTGTCTTCGGCAGCCGATGTCGAACAAGCCGCAGTTCACCACTCCGCGCAGCTCAACGCCTACCGGAATGCTTTGGCTGTCACACTGGGATTGTCCGTCGGCAGCGTCACCGCCCAATTGGTATTCACCAAACCCGGAGCAGTGCACACAGTCTGATATAGGGATCGGGCCTGCGGTTGCCTGACCGGCGTCTCTTGTCTTTGGCACCGTTACCCTGATCGAGGAAGCCGCCGCCCGGGCGAGCTGGTCGAAATCATCAACCAGCTCTGAACTTTTCCTGTTTATGAAGACGCGCCTGCTTCCGGGATATGCAATATCACGCCCCCCTTGTGCTGCCACAGCCCGGCAGGGGAAGATGCTTCCCAAGCGAGAGAGATGAGGGAGGGTTTCAAGGCGGAAGCTGCAGAGGTGCAGAGTCCGTGCACAGTCCAGGGCTGCATGAAACCGCAGGCGCCGCGAACGGGGCCTGCGGAGAAGCATGAATCCCGCCGCCTACAGGAACAGCCAGCCGCTCAAGAGCAGGATCGGTAGCAGAAAAGGCAGGCTATATTTGAAGATATAGCCGAAAAAGGTCGGCACCTTGATGCCCGCCCCCTCGGCGATGGATTTCACCATGAAATTCGGACCGTTGCCGATGTAGGTCATGGCGCCGAAGAAGACTGCGCCGAGGCTGACCGCGATGATGAGGTTGGAGCCGGCGCGGCTGGACCGCAAGCCGGCGACCATCTCGGCCTCCCCCTTCGGGTTGGCGGGAAAATCCTCCGGCCGCTCTTTCATGGCCGTGGTCTCGGCCAGACGCAGGAACGTGGCGTAGGTCGGCGCGTTGTCCAGCACGGCGGAGAGGCTGCCGGCCGACACATAATATTGAAGCGGTTTCCGGACCCCGAACTCGTCGCCGTGCCGGTCGATATAGCCGAGCGCCGGCATCATGGTGAGGAAGATGCCGAAGAAGAGAAAGGCGACCTCCTTGATCGGGCCGAAGGAAAAATGGTTTTCCGCGTGGACCACCGGCGGCGTGAGCCGCCAGGACGCCGCCGCCGCCCCGAGCATCACGGCTTCGCGCAGGAAGAATCTCTCGGGCAGGAAGACCGCGCCGATGATGGCCAGCAGCAGCAGCACGTTGAGGCCGCCCTCGAAGCGCCAGGTGTCCGGTGCTTCGATCTTGGCCCGCGCTGTTTTCGCCACGTGCCGGTAGGCCCGCCGGTCGATGACGAAAAATACCGCCAGAATCATGCCAATGGTGACGAGCCATTGCACCAGCACTTCATTGATCAGCCAGAAGAACGGCACGCCGCGCAGATAGCCGAGAAAGAGCGGCGGATCGCCGATTGGCGTGAGCGCGCCGCCGCAGTTGGAAACGATGAAGATGAAGAAGACGATGTGGTATGCGCTGATCCGGATCTTGTTCATCCGGATGAACGGCCGGATCAGCACCATGGAGGCGCCGGTGGTTCCGATCAGGTTGGCGACCGCGGCTCCGACAGCAAGGAAGACGACGTTGTCCAGCGGCGCCGCCCCGCCTTTGACATTGATATGAATGCCGCCGGCGACGACAAACAGTGAACCGATCAGGCAGATGAAGGAAAAATACTCCTGCGCCGTGTGCAGCACGGTCACGCCCCCGCCTGATATAAAAAACAGGTAGTACGAGGCGACCGCTACGCCCAGGGCGATGGCGGTATGTGCATAATAATTTTCCCAGAAATGTTTGATCCGTGCCGGGGAGAGCGGCATGGCCGCGATCAGGATCAGCAGCAGGGCAAACGGCATCGTAAGCCACAACGGTATATCGCCAAGGGCGCTATCGACTGTGGCGAGGGTAAGGGATGCTTTCATGGAGTAAGGCAAAGTGAAGGAAACGGCCACAGGAGAGGTTAAACCGGAAGCATCCAAGCATCAGGGGTGGGCGCTATCGCCATCATGTGGCGGCGGCCAACCCCGATCGTGAGACTGAATCAGGAATAATGGTCCTGCCTGCGGCGTTGAGCTGACTTGGTGAACCGTGGTTTGAGTTGCCGGAGCGCTGCTCAACGGATGATCGCGAGAATCTGACCAGCCTGGACGAGGGCCCCCTGGGCGACAAGGATCTCGGCGACGATGCCGTCGTGCGAGGCGCCGATGGTGATTTCCATCTTCATCGATTCAAGGATGAGGATGGGGTCACCGGACTTCACGCGGCTGCCGACCGGCTTATCGATGCGGAGCACGAGGCCGGGAAGCTGGGAGGTGACCGGCTGTCCAGTGCCCGTGCCGGTGGCGGGCGCCGCGGCGGCGGGTACGGCGGATTCCTTCACGCCGAAGGGATAGCTGGTGCCGTTCACGAGCGCCGTGGCGCCGTCGACGATGACGTGGTAGTTGCGGCCGTTGAGATCGATGTCGTAGGCGACGGGGGCGGTCGAGCCCGGCGTGGAGCTGGCGACGGGCGCCGGCGCGGTCTCGGACTTCGCGGGATTCTTGCGGACACCGATGGTGCCGTTGCCCTTGAGGAACGCGATGCCCTTTTCCTCGCAGGAGGCGACGATGAAGATGTTCTCGTCGGTGGTGGCCAGGCCCTCCTTTTCGAGCAGGTCCTTGGCGGCAGCGATGCCACGCTTGGGGTCCTGCTCGATGACGGTGAGGTGGTCGGTGGTGGGCTGGAGCTTGAGCTGCGCGGCGGAGATTCTCACGACCTCGGGATCAGGAGCGACGGGGGTGCTGCCGAAGTAGCCGAGGACCATGCGGCCGTAGCCATCGGCGATCTTCTTCCAGGGTCCGAACATGACGTTGTTGAACGCCTGCTGGAAATAGAACTGGCTGACGGGGGTGACGGAGGTGCCGAAGCCGCCCTTCTTCACGACCTCGCCCATGGCGGCGATGATCTCGGGGTAGCGGTCCATGAGGCCGTTGTCGCGGAGCATCTGGGTATTCGTCGTGAGTGCGCCGCCGGGCATCGGGAAAAACGGGATGAGGGGCTCCACGCGCATGGCCTCGGGAGGGAAGAAGTAGTCCTTGAGGGCTTCCTTGCAGCGATCGCCGAGCTGCATGATCTTGTTGATGTCGACATCGAGGGTGTACTCGGTGCCGCGGAGGGCGTGCCACATCGTGATGATGTCGGGCTGGCTGGTGCCGCCGGAGATCGGGGCGATGTCGAGATCGACCTGATCGGCGCCGGCATTGATGGCGGCAAGGTAGGCGGCAACGCATGTGCCGGCAGTCTCGTGCGAATGGAAGACGATGCGGACGTCCTTGCCGAGGAGGGAGCGTGCCATCTTGATCGTGTCGTGGACCTTCTGCGGCCGGGAGGTGCCGGAGGCGTCCTTGAAGCAGATGGACGAATAGGGGATGCCGGCGTCGAGCAGGGCGCGGAGGTTTTTTTCGTAGAAGTCCACCTCGTGGGCACCCGAGCAACCCGGGGGCAGCTCCATCATGGTGACGCACATCTCGTGTTTGAGGCCGGCCTCGGTGATGAAGCGCCCGGAGTCGATCAGGTTGTGGACGTCGTTGAGCGCGTCGAAATTGCGGATAGTCGATATGCCGTACTTCTTGAAAAGGACGGCGTGGAGTTTGACGATGTCGCGCGGCTGGGACTTAAGGGCGACTACATTGATGCCGCGGGCGAGAGTCTGGAGATTGGCCTTGGGACCGACGGCGGCGCGGAAGGCGTCCATCACATCGAAGGCGTTCTCGTTGGCGTAGAAAAACTGCGACTGAAAAAGCGCCCCGCCACCTGCCTCGAAGTGAGTGATGCCGCACTCGTTGGCGACATATTCCACGAGAGGCAGATAATCTTTGGAGAAGACCCGCGCGCCGAAGACGGACTGGAAGCCGTCACGGAACGTGGTGAGCATGAAGTCGATTTTTTTCATAATGGGCAAGGAGGGGTTGGGTTGGGAGGTCAGGATTGCGGCCGGCGCTTGGCGTGATGGGTCACCGCGATCGCGACGGCAAGGGCCTGCTGTTCGCGCTCGGTGTCGGCGGTGGGGACGGAGGCGTCGGGGGGTGCCTCGTTGCGGTCGAGCCGGAGGGCTTTCACGAAGTAGCCGAGACCGTGGATAACCGCGGCGACGGACATCGCGAAGACGATGGAAAGTGCGTAGGTCCAGAGAGTGAGGGGGATTGGGCTCATGAGGGAATATGTCAGTTGGCGAGCTTGCCGAGGATGCTGCAGACGACGCCGGTGATGATCGCGGTGGTGATGACGCCGGAGATGCAGGCGCCCAGGGCGGCCGGCATGATCACGGCGGAGGGGTTGTCCTTCGAGACGATCTTCTGGGCGACCTTGGCGGTGGTGGGAACGCAGCTGACACCGGCGATGCCCACCACGGGGTTCACCTTGCCCCCGCTGACAAAGTACATGAGGTAGCCGCCGAGAATGCCGCCGATGCCCGAGAGCAGCAGGGCGCAGCAGCCGAGGAGGAGCAGCGGGAGGATCTTTGGATCCATGATGGTGTTGGCGTCGCAGAGGACGCCGAGCATCAGGCCGAGGAAGAGGGTGGAGAGGTAGAGGACGGGGCCACTGATGAGATCCTGGAAGGCCTTGATGCCGGACTCGCGAATGACGATGCCGAGGAAGAGGCTGAAGATCAGCGGGGCGGCGACGGGGAGGAGAATCGAAAGCACGACGCAGGAGACCGAGGCGACGATCATCTTTTCGAAGGAGCTGAACTCGCGCTGGTTCTTCGGTGGCTGCATGGGCAGTGAGCGGAGGCGCTTCGGGATGAGGGCGCGCACGAGGTAGGGATAGCCGCCGTAGGTGAGGCCGAGGTAAAGATAGGCAACGACGGCAATGGGGACGAAAAGCTCGGGGGCGAGCTTGAGGGAGGAGAAGAGCACCATTGGGCCGTCGGCACCGCCGACCAGGGCGATGGCCGCGGCCTGCTTCGTGGTGAAGCCGAAAGCGGTGGCGATCGGGATGGTGAGGATCGTGCCCAGCTCGGCGCAGAGCGCGATGATCATGCTCGTGTAGGGGCGGGCGAGGATGAAGCCGATGTCGAGCAGCGAGCCGATGCCCATAAACACCAGGCAGGCGATGAGGCCGTTGCTGAACGTGAACGTATAGATGGGCTGGAGCCAGTCGATCTGAAGGATGGTCATCAGGTCGGCGGCGTTGCGGATCGCGTCGGGAGTTGCGCCTGCCTGGGGCTCGACAAAGAGGGTGCCGACGCCGCCGTGCAGGTTGAGCGGGTCAAAGAACATGACCGCGGCATTGATCGTGGACATGCCCAGCCCCATCGGGATCATGATTAGCGCCTCAAGCACCCCCTTGCGGCCGAGGTACATGAGCAGGAAGCCCAGGGCAATGAGGCCGAGACGGGCCAGCGCCAGTTTTGGGTGTACCGCAAAGAGCGAGGAGACGCCCTCGAAGATATTTAGGACTGTTTGCCAGGTGATCATTTGGTGTAAGGTAGGGACGACGGTAAAGGCAGGAAGTTGTTGCGCTTGAAGGAACAGATGCGGCGGTGATAATCGGAGGCAGGCATCGCCACGGCCAGTTGCATCTTGTTCCCAGGGGTTATGGTTTTTTCATTTACAAATCGCTGCACGCTGCGCTCCAGCAGTGAACAGGCAAGCCTCGTAGATGTTCTTTCCCAAGAACAGTTTGACAATACTCCGACCGGTCGGCTTCCCGATGAAGCCGAACTCTGTCTTCAGCAGTATTGTGTCTCGTCTTTATGGGTTGATTTTTTTTGTTCGTAAAAAGGTCCACAAGAATTGGTCCTGACAAATGATGTCAAGACATCCAATGAGATGGATGTACTCGCATTTTAGGGCCTGGTGATGAGTTGTCTGGACCCAACCTTGATCAAACAGCGCACCCTAAGCTTCGTTTTAACAAGCGGTTGCGAAATTCTCTGTGTCGAGAATTGTAAAAAATTGCCGAATCCCAACCCATTATAGCATTGAAAATGTGTTAGTCGTTGAGATGCAGCCTTAAAAACGCAGATCACAACCTGAAGATTGTAGGTTTAAGTCCAGCTCATACATTCTATGTAATTGTGTTGTAGGTAATGTAATTACAGGTGGGATTCGTTTTTTCCAGGAAAGGCGAGTCATTTAAGTCTCAACGCCGGGTCGGAATTTACGTTAGACACACCGGATAAGGGAGGCATCTTCCTCCAGTGGGTGAAATCACCCATGATGCCTACCGCCTGGAAAGCCAATCTTGTATCACTCTTCATTGCGCAGACTTGCGTGATGATCGCATTCAGTTTCGTGTTTCCCTTCATCCCGCTCTATGTGCGCGATCTTGGGATCACGGACAATGCTGCGGCAGCACGTTGGGCGGGCGTCATTGGTGCTGCAGCCGCAATAACGATGGCGGTCGCCCAGCCGTTTTGGGGCAGCCTTGCCGACCGTCACGGGCGACGCATCATGGTTCTGCGGTCAATCGGTGCGGCGAGCATCACGCTGGGGCTGATGGGCCTGGTGCACCACCCCTGGCAATTGCTGGTGCTGCGCTTCTTGCAGGGCGCCTTCACTGGCACGGTCGCGGCATCCAACGCGCTTGTGGCGACATCGGTGCCGCATGCACGCCTGGGCTCGTCGCTTGGGCTCATGCAGGTGGCGCTTTACGGTGGCACGTCGCTGGGACCGCTCATCGGTGGTTTCATTGCGGATCGGCTGGGCTATCGCGTTGCGTGCTTCGCCGCTGGCGGGCTCATGTTTGCAGCATTTCTGCTCGTCGTCGCGTTCGTGCGTGAATCCTTCACGCCGCCGCCCGCCAATGTCCCGTGTCCGGGGGTTCTCGCGAATAGCCGGCGGCTGCTGTCCGTTCCGGGTCTGCTGCTGGTCATGGGTCTCTCGTTCCTCATCCAGTATGGCAATACGGTCGTAACGCCGATTCTGGCATTGTTTATCAATGAACTCGCAAACGGGATGAACGCGGCAAGCACGGCCGGGGTGATTCTGGCCGGCACCGGCATCGCCAGCGCAATCGCCGCGGTGCTGGCAGGGCGGATCGGAGATCGCTTCGGTCACCGCCGGATACTCCCTGTGTGCCTGCTTGGCGCTGCGCTCAGTTGCGTGCCGCAGGCTTTCGTGCACAGCCCCGCCGAGCTCTTCGCGCTGCGGATCGTGCTTGGATTGTTCCTTGGCGGGCTGATGCCCGGAGCGAACGCACTGCTGGCCGGGTTGGTGCCGGCCAACCGGCGCGGCGCCGCGTTTGGACTCGGGGCGACTGCGATCTCCCTGGCAAATGCGATAGGGCCGCTCTCGGGGGCCTTTATTGGTGGGGCGTTGGGCCTGCGCTCGGTCTTCTGGGCGACCGCGGTCCTGTACATCGTGGGACTGGTTTTCATGCTCTCGCGCTTTCAGCAGTTGCCAAGTCACGCCCGCCACACGGCGCAGGGCATTGTTCCCACTGACGAGACGGAGTGATTCCCCCGCGCCACGCAGTGCTTGCGATCGTGATTGGCCCGGGGGGGCCGCCCACACTGCCCTCGGGGGTGAGGGCGGCAGCTGGTGGGCGCGACCTGCCCCTGGCCCGGAAAGTCGAGTCAGTCCACAGGACTACCGGGGCCGGCACGCGCGTTCAGATGAACGCCGGCGAAATCACTCGAATTTCCTGAGCTGCTCCTGGATGGCGCCGGCGGTCAGAGGGTTGAATATACCGTGGTCGGCCACGATCTTTTGCCCTTCGGCGCTGAGGATGAAGCGCAGGAATTCCGACTTGGCGCGGTCTAGCGGGACGCAGGCATAGATGAAGATGTCCCGGTTGAGGGGGTAGGTCCGGTTTGCCAGGGTCTCCCTGGAGGGCAGCAAATATGGTCCCTGCTCATTCCAGGCCAGAGGCACTGGCTTCACATCGTTGTGCCCCGCGGCGAAAATCATCAGCGTGAACCCGATGCACGACGGATCGGCGGACATGTCGGCCATCATCTGTGGCATCAGGGCCTTGCCACTGGCGAAGCCCTCAATGTTGTACGACCGGAAAGTGGGATTCCACTTGCCGGAATCCCCGGTCAGAAGCCGGCTCATGAAAATGTTCCCGCCACCCCACGACAGGCCGTAGGTGTGGATTTCCCGGTTCGCCCATTCGCCCGTCAGGCCAAGCTGCCCCCAGGTGCGAATGTTTTCCTCGGCACCGCGAGCCTGGGCGTCGTTCCAGAGATTATCCTTCCAGCCGGCGTTGCGCGCCTCGGCGAAGATTCCCTCCAATTGCCTCACGGTCAGCTTATCGAGCGGATTGGTCCGGTGGACGTAAATGGTCAGCACGGCGCTTCGTCCCCTGACGTCGAATGACCCGCCGGCTATGGAGATCTCAACAGGCCGGGCCGGACCCACCTTGTCGAGAAGGTAGAGCTGGGCGGGCTCCGCCGGCGCGCCGGCGATGCCTAGGTCGGCGACCCCGAGGACCATGGCGGGTACGGCGAGCTGGCTGGCCCCGGGAATCTCGGAAAAACGGACGTTCGGGTGGATCTTGACGAAGGCGTCTTCCAGTAGCTTGAGCAGCCCCCCCTGCATGTCGCCGCAAATGCGGATTGTGCCGCGCGCGTTAGTCTTCTTGACGTAGCGGGGCAGTTGGTCCGCGGGCAGGTTGGTGGCAAGAGTGGCCGCTATGGCGACCACGAAGGCGGTGAACGGTCGTGCGATCATCGGGGTATTATTTCTTTTCTTTCCGGTCTTGACCGGCACTCCTCAGTGGAAGGGTGGCGGCCTGCCGGGGGGGGCTCAATTTCCTCTTAGACACTCGCGCGATCCCCCCTTGGGTGTCAAGAGCCGCACCTCACGGCTGGCGCCGCCTTGTTCGAGTATTTTCAGGCTTTTCTGGGCGGCCTGCGTGGGAGGGGAAAGGCACCTGCTGGCGCATTGCAGGACGTCCTGACCGGCGCGACTCATGACATAGCGCAGCAATTTGCGGATCTTGCGCTCAAATCCTTGTGAGCTGTGTCCCTCAAATCGGGCAGCCTCAGTTTGGCGGGGTAAGGGGATATATTGGGAGGGCCTAAGCCGGGAGGCTTGGCCCCCCTGGCTTGGTCGGGATGAGCAGAGGGTGGCGGGGAGGCGGTCAGCTGCCCACCCGGCTGGCTGAGCGAATTTATTGGTGGAGAAGGGATCGGTTTGGCTGTCGGCGAGGTCGTCGTTCAGAGGGGAAAGCTACGGCTTGCGCACAGGCAGTCCGCCGCGAACGAGCCCGCCGAAGCTGCCGAGATTGACGGCATCGAAGCCCTCCCCACGCAAAGTGGAGGCGGCCATGCCGGATCGCGTGCCTGAGTGGCAATACAGCAGGATCCTTTTGCCTTGGCTCTTCTCAAGGAACGGACGCCAGCTCCGGCGGCCGCTGCGCAGGTCGCTCAGCGGCAGGAGCGCGGCGCCCTTGAGCACCCCGTCGGCCCACTCGGGAGCTTCGCGGACGTCGACGAGCACGGCGGAGCCGTCGTGGAGGGCGGTCTGCGCGGCGGCGGGCGCGAGGCCGGGGCGGGCGGCGATGAACTGGCGGGCGACGAAGGCGACCATGACGAGCGCGAGGATAAGGAGGAACAGGTTCATGGAGACGTTTCACTGCGGCCGTCGCCGCCGGTAGACGATGGGGGTTGGGCGTGCTTGCCGGCGTGCGTCATGTAATAGATGAGCGGCACGGCCAGCGGGCTGACAATGAGCGAGGCGATGGCGCCGAAAAGCAGCGAGATCGCCAGGCCCTGGAAGATTGGATCAGCGAGAATTACCAGGCCGCCGACCACCACGGCGAACGCGGTCAGCATCATCGGCCGGAAGCGCACCGCGCCGGACTCGAGGCAGGCGTCGCGCAGCGAGCGGCCGTGACCGAGGCGCAGTTCGATGAAATCGACGAGGATGATCGAATTGCGCACCACAATGCCGGCCCCGGCCATGAACCCGATCATGGAGGTGGCGGTGAAGAACGCTCCCATCGCGGCGTGCGCGGGCAGGATGCCGATGAGCGAAAACGGGATCACGGTCATGACGATGAGCGGGGTGGAGTAGTTTTTGAACCAGCCGACCATGAGCATGTAGATCAGAATTAGCACGGCGCCGAAGGCCAGACCGAGGTCGCGGAACACCTCGATCGTCACCTGCCACTCGCCATCCCACTTCATCGCGGGTTCGCGGTCGTCGAAGGGCATGGTGGAATTATGGATTTTGACCGTCGGCTGCGTGCCCCCGAACTCGCGGCCGTCCAGTTGGGCGAGGGCACGGTTCATCCTGAGGATGGCATAGACCGGACTCTCGATGGCGCCCGCCACGTCGGCGGTGACATAGGTCACGTTCTGGAGATTCTTGTGGTAATGGTTCCGCTCCCCCAGGGTCTTTTCGACCGTGACAAGCTCGCTCAACGGCACGAGGGGGGCTTGGGGGTTCATCTCAGAGCGGACGGTCAAGGCCAGCAGATCCTCGGGCCGGGCGCGGAGAGCCCGCGGAATCTCGAGCACGATGTTCACGTCCTCCCGGTGGCCGGGTTCGTGCAGGAGCGTGACCGGGTAGCCCTGGACTGCCATCTGCACGGTGCGGGCGATGGCGGCCTCGGTGAGGCCATGCAAGGCGGCCTTGGTCTTGTCGACGTGGAAGATGATCTTCGGCTGCAGTTCCTCGGTATACCAGTCGATGTCGACGACGCCATCGGTGCCCCGCATTATCTCGCGCACCCGCGCGGCGAGCTTGATCCGCATCTCCTCGGTCGGAGCGTAGATTTCGGCGACGATGGTCTGGAGCACGGGCGGGCCGGGCGGCACCTCGGCGACGGCCACGGCGGCATCGTATTTGGCGGCTATGGCGGCGAGGCGCGGACGGACGCGCTTGGCAATGTCGTGGCTCTGTGCGGAGCGTTCGTGCTTCGTCCGCAGGTTGACCTGCAGGTCGGCGACATTGGAGCCGCGGCGCATGAAGTAATGGCGCACCAGGCCGTTGAAATTGAACGGCGAGGCAGTGCCGACGTAGATCTGGTAGTCGCGCACCTCGGGTTCGGTGCGCACTGCGGCGGCCATCTCCCGGGCGACTCGCGCCGTCTGCTCAAGCGTGGCGCCCTCCGGCATGTTGAGGATCACCTGGAACTCCGACTTGTTGTCGAAGGGCAGCATCTTGACCTTCACGGCGCCGATGCCGATGAGGCCCATTGAGCCGACGGTGAGCCCGGCGACGACGGCAAGGAACGCCCAGCGCCAGCTCCGGTGCGCGAGCAGCGGCTCCATGAACCGCCGGTAGAGGCGCGTGAACAGCGTGTCGGGCATGGTTTCGTCGGCGGCCTCCTCCTCCTCGGTGAGCGGCGCATCGATGAATTCGGTGGAGTGACCGTTGTGCCGGGCATGGCCGCGCAGGACCTTGATCGCGGCCCACGGCGTGACGGCAAAGGCCACGAGCAGCGAGAAAAGCATGGCGGCACTCGAACCGATCGGGATTGGGCGCATGTAGGGCCCCATCATGCCGCTGACGGCCGCCATCGGCAGCACGGCGGCGATCACCGCCCAGGTGGCGAGGATCGTTGGATTGCCGACTTCGTCCACCGCATCGACGGCGATCTGGAGGAGGTGCTTGCGGCGGCAGCTGGGCAGGCCCATGTGGCGGACAATGTTTTCGACCACCACGATGGCGTCGTCGACCAGGATGCCGATGGAGAAGATCAGCGCGAAGAGCGTGATGCGGTTGAGCGTGTAGCCGTAGAGATAGAAAACCAGCAGGGTGAGACCGAGCGTGACCGGGATGGCGAGAAGCACCACGATCGATTCGCGCCAGCCAAGGAACAGCAGGATGAGGATGGCCACGCCGAAGACGGCCAGGCCCATGTGCAGGAGCAGTTCATTGGACTTCTCGCTGGCGGTGGCACCGTAATCGCGCGTCACCGACATCGTGACATCGGCGGGAATTAGCGTGCCCTTGAATGAATCGGCCATCCTGAGCACGTTGGCGACCACCTCGACGGCGTTGGCGCCAGGGCGCTTGGCGATGCTGAGGGTGACCGCGGCCTGTTCCTGGCGGGCATCGCCGTCCCCGGCGACGCCGGGATCGGCACGGGTTTGGGCACTGGCGCCCATCCCGAACAGCACATAGTTGGACGGTTCCTCCGGGCCGTCAGTGATGGCGGCGACATCCCGCAGGTAAACGGGCCGGCCATCAGCCACCCCGACAACGACGGCGCCGACATCACGGGCGTCGCGGAAGAACGTGCCGGTTTGCAGGAGGGTCTCCTGGTTGGCGACGGCTTGCGCGCCGGTGTGCGCCTGCGCGTTGGCCTGCTGGAGCATCGGCACGAGGTACGAGGCGCTGAGGTTGTACGAGGTGAGGCGCGCCGGGTCGATCGATACGCGAACCTGCCGCCGGTTGCCGCCGATGATGGTGGTCTCGGCGATCTGCGGGATGGCTTTGATGGCATCGTCAACCTGCACGGCGATGCGGCGCAGGGTGTAATGGTCGTAGCGGGCACTGTGGAACGTGAGGGCGACAATCGGCACATCATCAATCGTGCGCGGCTTGATCAGCGGAAAGCTGACGCCGATCGGGATGCGGTCGAAATTGGTCTGCAGCTTTTGATTGAGCCGGACGATCGCGGTCTCGAGATCAGTGCCGACCTTGAAGCGGACGATGGTGAGGTTGCCGCCGGGGCTGGCGGTCGAGTAGAGGTATTCGACGCCCGGAATCTCCCAGAGGAGCTTCTCCATCGGCCGGGTGACGCGGTTCTCTACCTCGTGCGCGCTCGCGCCGGGCATGGCGACCATTACGTCGACCATCGGCACCTTGATCTGCGGCTCCTCTTCGCGCGGCAGCATGAGGACTGCGAACGCGCCGAGCAGGAGCGAGGCGGCGACAAGGATCGGGGTCAGCTTCGAGTCGATGAACCGCGCGGCCAGGCGGCCGGCGAAGCCATAGCGCGCCGGATCGGGGAAAGGCGAGGAGTGGGGGGCGCTCACGGCCGGACCTCCAGCGGCTGGCCTTCCCGAAGTCCGGTCGGCGGGCTGACGACAACCCTCTCGCCTTCGGCTAGGCCGGCGAGGATCTCGATGCGGTCGCCATGCGCAGCTCCGGTCTTGATCAGGCGGAGTTCCGCGCGGTCGCCCGCGGCAATGAACACGCGTTGCATCTGACCGTAGGAAGTCACCGCTGCAGCCGGGGCCAGGAGGGCGCGGACGGACTCGCCGGGCACCTGCAGGCGGGCGAATTGGCCGGAGCGGACGGCGGTGCCGGCCGGGACGGCGATCTTCACCGCCACCGTGCGGGCCGAGGCATCGGCCGCCGAGGAAACCTCGGCGAGATTGCCGCTGAAGGTGGCGTTCGCTGCGGGGACTTCAACCGTGATGGTCGTGCCGACGGAGAGACCGGAGACGAGCGAATCGGGAATGCCGGCCTCGACTTGGAAGGCGTCGGTGCCCTCGACTTCGAGCAGGGGCATGCCGGGAGCGGCGAGATCGCCGGCGTGGGCAAATTTGCGGGCCACCACTCCATCGAATGGCGCGCGGATCATCGTGTAACCGAGCATGACTTCAGCCTCGCGGACCATGGCCTGCGTCATTGCAAAGCGGTCTTCCAGTCCCTTGACCATGTCCGCTGTGCTGGCTCCCTTGGCGAGGAGATCACGCTCACGGTCGAGGTCTCGCCGGGCCTGGTTGAGCTGTGACTGCGCCTGGAGTACGCGCGTGGAAATCTCGTCCGCGGCGATCCTGGCCAGGATGTCGCCGGCGCGGACGTGCTGGCCGAGGGTCACCGGCAGGTCCTGGATTGTCCCCATTACCTTGGCGGCGATCGTGGCCCGTTGGGCGGGCCGGATGGTGCCGGTCACCCCTGTGATCACCGGCGCTGTCTCGGCCTGGACCGTGGCGATGCGGACGGTGGCCGGGGGCAGGGATGCGGCGGCTTCGCCGGGGGTGGAATGTTTGGCGCATCCCGCCAGCAGGGCCAGGGTGGAAAGTGGAACCAGGAGGAGTGACGTCTTCATAATGCGGAAAGAGGATGGGTTAAGGTTGGTCGAGCGGAGCAAGGCCGAGCGCCCGACGCAGATCAGCGAGGGCGATGCTGGCATCGGCTGCGGCGACGGCGCGGCGCATGCGGGCTTCGATCAGGCGGCCTTCGACGCCGATGAGATCGGCCGTGAGCAGGGCGCCCTTTTCGAAGCGGGCGCGAGTGAGGGCCGCGCTCTCCTCCGCCTGTTCGATGGCACGGCCGCTGACGGCCAGGCGCTCATTGGCGTCATCATAGGCGAGGCGGGCCTGCTCCACCTCCAAGCCGATGCCCAGGGTCGCCTTGCGAAGCATTTCCTTCACTTGGGCGAGTTCGGCCGTGCTCTGGCGGATCTTGCCTGAGGTCTGTCCGCCGTCGAAGACGTTGAGGTCGACGGATACGCCGGCCAGCCAGCCGTCGGCATGGCGGTTGAGCTGCCAGCCCTGGTCGTACTGGTAGCTGGCAAAAGCATTGACCGTGGGCCGGCGGCCGCCACGGGCGGCGGTCACCATGGCCTCGGCGGCACGGACGCGCTCCTGCAGGCCGAGCAGTTCGGGCCGGTTGGAAAAATCACGGGAGTCGGGCACGGCGAGGCGGGCGAGGGAGGCGTCGTTGCTGGCGAGATCGACCGGCTCCTTGGTGGCGTCAAGACCGAGAACATAGGTGAAAGCCTGCTCGGCGAGCGCGGCGCCGTGGCGGGAGGAGGAAAGCGCCTCGCGGGTCTGGGCGAGCTGGACCTCGAGGCTGAGCAGGTCGGCCTTGAGCACCTGGCCCGCTTCGAAGCGCAGTCGGGCGTTGGCGACGGCTGCCTCGTAGGCCCTGACGCCGGCCTCAACGGCGGCCACCGCCTCGCGGGCCTTGCGGATGTTGAGGTAGGCGCGGACGACCTCGGTGCCCAGTTGCAGGCGGATGGCGCGGAGGTCGTGCCCGGCGGCGAGGGCTCCGGCCCGGGCGGCGGTGCGGCCCGCCGTGGCCCGGCCGCCGCTGTAGATATTATAAGCAACGGTGCCGGTGGCGTTGAGGTCGTCGATCCTGCCAGGATGATTGAAATCCAGGCCAAAGCTGAAGGCGCGCTGATTGAGGATGGCGCCAAAGCCGGCCATGGCGGTGTTGGTCTGGGTGTAGCGTCCAGCCAGCATGACTTGCGGCAGCCAGGCCGCCTGCGCCTGCTCGACGAGCGCTTGGGCGCCTTCGACGCGTTGCTGGGCCACGAGGGCGTCGGGGCTGTTTTTCTGCGCGGTGTCGAGCGCCCGCTCGAGCGTCCAGGGCTCGGCGCGGAGCAGCGGCGCGGCGGCGAGGAGGGAGACTGCCAGGGTGGCAACGATCCAGCGGGAGAGGAAACCATCGCTGGTCCGGGCCGCCGCGACCGCGCAGCGCCGGTGCCGGCGGACGGAGGAAGGGGAGGCAGGGGATTGGTTCATGAGGAACGGGCGGAGAACGAGAGCAACAGGCCGAGGGCGGCCCCGTAAAGGGTGCCGCGCCACCAGGTGGAGGTGAGCGGACAGGTGCCGGAGGTGCACTGGGCGAAGTAGCCGAGGAGAGCGCCGAGGACGGCGCCGGCCAGTATCGGGAGGACGAAGCGGATGGCAGGATGGGTCATGGCCGGGCCTCCGGTTGCTTCCGGATGCCGCCCCAGTGGATGACGCCGGTTTCGTCGACCCAGCCCATTTTGGCCAGGAGGAGGGTGGGAGGGCAGAAGCCGGTGAAGACGGACTGGATGAGATTCGCGCCGACGAAGGCGGGCAGGAGCAGCCACCAGGGGCTGACGAGCCAGGAGAGGGCCGTCCCGATGAGGACGACCGTGCCGGCGAGGAGGCGGACCAGTGAATCGGTTTTCATGGAAAAATCGGCTTGACCGTTTAGTTGGACATGCGCATATGTGCATATAGACAAAAATATGTCAAGCCTCTGTTTCCCTGTTTCCGCAAAAAAATACCGGGAGCTCAACGATGAGTCCCGGCAGCTCGTGGCGCAACGTTTCGCGGTCCTGGCCGAACCCATGCGTCTCCGGTTGCTGCAGATACTTTTTTCCGGGGAACTGAGCGTCAACGGCCTCGTCAAGCTCACGGGTGGCACCCAGACGAACGTCTCCCGTCATCTGCACACGCTGACGGCGGCGCACCTGCTGGATCGGCGCAAGCAGGGGTCGCAGGTTTTCTATCGGGTGGCGGATCCCACAGTCAGGAAGTTGTGCGAACTGGTGTGCGGCAGCCTGGAGAAACAGTTTTCGGAGCAGGCGGATGCCTTCCGGGCGGATTGACCCCGGCCGCATCTTTTCCCCGACGGTTGCTGCCATGCTGGCAGGGCCATGGCCGGCCGGTTCCGCTGCCAGCATGGGAGGCTTGGACCCAAACCCGAATTTGAACTCGCGACCTCCTGGCTCCCGGTCAGCGATCTGGGGCGGCTCTCTTACGGCCGCAGCCTCCATGCCTGCCGCAGCATGTTCTCCAGCAGATCCCGGTAGGACCATCCGATGGCGCGTGCGGCCATGCTCGTCAGGCTGTCCTGGTCATCCCGACCGGGGCGGCCTGCGCCAGTCATGTTCGGCTTCATGTTCAGATCGAAGATCAGATAGTCGCCGGCGGCGGTGGCCCGGCAGTCGATTCGGATCGGCGCCATCGCCCCGACGATCTCCGCAGCCTTGATGCAAGCCGCGAGAAGGGGTGCAGCCAGGGCGGAGTCGAGTTCCCCCGGATCGACCACCGCGCTGTTGTGAATGACGGCGACCACCCCGTTGTAGGGCGCTATGCCGTTGAGGTGATTAAAGCGCCGCACAAGCGGCAGCGCCCAGGGCACCGGACAGGTCCGTTCCTCCCCGCCGATCTCGTACGCTCCCGGCGGCATCACAGTGACAGTGACTTCCTCGCCCGGAAGATACTCCTCCACGATCAAACGGGTGCCATAGACCGGGAATTCCTGGGCATCGACATTGACCGTCATCGATAGAAGCCGGTCCGCTTCGGCGATGAGCTGGGGCAGGGATTCCACCTTGACCACACCCTGGCTGCCTCGGCCTCGGACCGGTTTGACCACCAGGGGAAAGTCCAGGCCCTGTTCCGCGAGGCAGGATCTGCTGGCCAGCTCGCGCAGGCTCGTCACACCGGCGCCGGGCTCCCGGCCTATAAGCGCCGCCCGGGCCACAGGGCAATGGTGCTGGCGCAGGAGGGAATTGGTCAGCCATTTGTCATCATGCCGCTGCACTCGCTCCGGAACCTGCCCGACGACCCACACTTCCCGCAGCACCGCCTCAAGCGGATGGCGTTCGAACAGCACGGTGTTGGCCCAGAGAATCTGCGCACCGGCCGCCAGCGCCGCACGCACGCCGGACTCAAGATCCGGGAAAACCCAGTCGAAATCCCGGCGCGGTTCAGGGTGGGCGACCGGCGTGACGACTGGATATCCTGCGGTCCGCAAGATGAAGGCGAGGTCGGCGCCGCTGTCCGAGTAGCCGCCCGGCTTCATTGGTTTGCGAATTCCGTCGATCGGCGGGGGGAAGGCCGCCTGATAGAGCACGGCCAGAGGGGCCCTCTTCGACGCAAGACCTCCCAGTAGGTCCGCGCCCGGGAAATCCCGACCGGGAGGAGTGGCCGGAGCATCGAGGGGGGAGGGGCTCATGGCGGCAGCATGGAAAGAGGCTGTAAATGCACAAGCCCCGCCTGCCGCCGCAATACCCGCGGGACGACGCGCCGCGGTGTCTCGACAGGAGTTGATCCATCCGTATCATGCCCCCGTCATGCTCGCTTTCCCGAATCTTTCCCGGCGCGGCCGGCGCGCCTTCACGCTGCTCGAGATCCTCGTGGTGCTCGCCATCCTGGGCCTGCTCGCCACGCTCCTGATCACCAACGTTGGCAGCATTTTTGGCGAAAGCCGGACAAGGATCGCGGAGATTTTCGTGACCCAAACCCTGAAGACGCCGCTGAATGCATACCGCTTCGCGATCGGCGACTTTCCCACGACGGCCGAGGGTTTGCCGGCCCTGCTGGCTCCACCCGAGGGCAGGACCGACCGGTGGCGCGGACCCTATCTCGACGCGCCCGGCAACAAGCTGCCGCAGGATCCGTGGGGCGAATCCTATCAATACCGTTATCCCGGCGTGAAAAACAAAAACAGCTTCGACCTCTGGTCCAAGGGCCCGGACAAGACCGACGGAACTGACGACGACATCGGCAACTGGTGATGTGGAGCCGTCGAAAGTCGCAGGTGGCATGGCGAAGGCCCGGCCCGGCCCGCGACCTTCGCCCTGCGATTTCCGGCGCCTTCACTCTTCTCGAAATCCTGCTCGCGATCGCGCTCATGGCGATGCTGGGCACCGTGCTGATTTCCGGTGCCGGGGCAATTTTCCGCACCGCGTCCCACCCGGCTGCCGAGGAGGTTTTCTGGCGGACCGTGACCGCCGCCCGCCAGCTGGCCCTGACCAGCGAGCGCACCGTGCAACTCCGCTTCGACGCCAGGGACGGGATCCTGACCTGGACCGATGGCGCCTCCACTGGCACGGAAGCGCTGGGCACCGAGGCCTCGCTTCAGTTCCTGCAACCGCGCCAGGGAAACACCGTGCTGCTTGGCGGGTATCTCGTGGAGATGACCGAGATCCCGCTGGTAAAGTTCTATTCCGACGGCACATGCGATGCATTCCGGGTGCAGATCAAGACGGGCGATGCTCCGCCTCATGTGCTCGCCATTGATCCGTGGACGTGTGCGCCGAGGCTGGAGGGGAAGAAATGAGAGGGCGATCTTCGATGCCCGATTCCAGCCGTGCGAACCGGCAACGGCGCCTCTCCCCGGGCTTCACCTTGCTGGAGGTGCTCGTGGCGCTCGCGATCTTTGCGCTGGCGGCCGTCGTGCTGGGCACGGCCTACGTCAACGTGCTGCTGGGGTACGATACGATGACCCGGCGCCAGGGACGCGACGAGACCGTGCGCATGATGCGGGCCGCGCTGCTGACGCAACCGGATCGCACGAAGGCGGAGCAGGGCGCTGATTTCGTCCTGCCCAACGGCCGCACCGGCCAATGGCGTGCTCAAATCGAGGAGACCGCCGTGGCCGATCTCTTCACGGTTGCTTTTCATTGCGAGGTGCCCGAGGCCGATCAATCGCAGCCCCGGACCTATGACCAGGTGCTCATGCTGCTTCGGCCCACCTGGTCCGACCCCGCCGTCCGGGAAAAGCTGCGGGGCGATGCCCGCGACCGCCTCGCCAAGCGCCAGTCCCCATGAACCGCGTCGGAAGCATCACGTTCTCACCGCCGCCACCCGCCGCCTGCCACCGCCGTCCGGGGTCGCGCCATGGTGCCCGCACACGGGTTTCCTGTTCCCGCCGGAGGGGCGGATTCACCCTGCTGGAACTGCTCCTCTCACTGGCGCTGATTTCCATACTGTTGCTCGCGGTCAACACGTTCGTCTTTTCCATGGGCGAAATCTGGGGGCGCAACACAGACCGGCGGCTCTTTGACGAGCATGTGCGCGCCGTCACGCGCTATCTCGACGGCCTGCTGCGCTCCGCGGCCCTGGCTCCTTTTTCCAGCGGCGGTGCTGATTCCACGTCGAGTCTCCTCACGCCGCAGGAGGTCCGACCCTCGGCCGGCGCGGCGACCGCGACCGTGCTCACCTTCCTGTTGCCATCGGGGGCGCGGGTGCTCCCGTGGCCGGACCGCCCGCTGCCGGATGTGGAGTGCTCACTGGCGGCCGCGGAAGGGCAGGGGCTGGTGCTTTACTGGCATTCGCGGCTCGAGACGCGTTTCCATGACGATCCGCCGCGCACGATGGTGCTTTCGCCGCTGGTGACGGCGCTGACCTACGACTACTACAACGCTGACTTTAAAACCTGGCAGAATCAAACCAGCCTCCAAAAGGACTCACAGGGGAAGTGGCAACTGCCCGCCCGCCTGCGGCTCAGATTCCAATACGATACCTACGCCAGCGAGTCCGCGATCACGCTGCCCTTCACCAGCGAGGGATTACCCTGCTACTGACATGCCACCTCCGCCTGCCACCCCGTCCCTGACTGCTGCGCTCCTTCCGCGCGGACGGCTCCGGCGCGGGTTCAACTCCGGCGGTTCCGTTATTCTGCTCGTTCTGGTCATGCTGTTTTTTGCCTCGTTGGCGCTATCGCGGTTCATCGAGAAAGCCGGCGTCGAACTGCTCGCCGAGGTCCGGGCCGCGGACCAGAACCGCCTGCGGGCCGACGCCTATTCCGCGCTGGAAGTCACCCTGGCGGTGCTCGCCGAATTCATGGAAGTGGATGGCGGGCTCTACGCCCCCGCCCAGGGCTGGGACCAGCCGCTCGATTATGCCGGCTACACGCCGCGTCACGGCGTTACGGTCGCGATCGCTTACGAGGATGAAAGCGGCAGGATTTCCCTCCCCCGTCTGAACCAGACCACCATGCAGGTGATGCTGGAGAGTTTCGGGGTGCCCCAGCGGGACGCCGAGCGCATCACCGACGCCCTGATGGCCTGGATGCGTCCCAATTACGTCGCGGCCAGTTTTGACACCGATCCGCATGTCTACGAGAGCGCCGATCCGGCGTACCAGCCGCCGCAGCGCTCCCTGCGCTCCTTTCATGAACTGGCTGCAATCGCCGTGGCCCGCGATTACTTCTACGATCAGGACGGAGAGCCGACCGGTCTCTGGCGTACGTTCGCCGACAACGTGTCGTTGTATGATTTCGCCGGGGCCAATCTCAACGCTGCCCGGCCTGCCACCATGGCCATTGCCGGGTTCGACAGCAGCCAGGCCGGCCTCATCAACAGCTATCTCACCGGCCAGCAGGGTCCGAGGGCCCCGGGTGTGCCACCTTATTTCCGCTCTCTCAATGAAGCATTGGGACTGCTGGGTCCGAGCGCACCCGGAAGCAGTCTGGATGTCCAGATACGTGCCCTGCGCATCAATATAACTGTGCAGGAAGGGGCTGCGTCGTTCCGGGTGAGCGCCGTGGTGGCTCCGCCGGGCGGCGCCACGGCCGTCGGGCCGGTGCCGCCGCCTTCGGCCCCCCCCCCTGCCAGCAGCCCGGTTCCAGCGGCCGCCAGTCCGGCGAACGCGGTGTCCGAACCCAGTGCTCCAATTAAGTTGAATTATCCCTTCAAAATTCTGGAGATTCAGGAAGACGCCGACCGGCCCCTTTCCCTGCCTACCGAGTCCCCCGCCCTGTGATGCCACTCAAACTACCGGATGCACTCAAGCCCCCGCCGCGCGTCCCCCGCGTCGTGCTTTTGCCTGCCGACCGCTTTTTCGTGCGCCGGGTGCCGCTCGCCCCGGAGGGTGATGCCGCAGTCCAGGTGGAGCTCGCCCTGGAGGGCCTCGCGCCCTTCCCGGTGGCGCAGCTTTACTACGGCTTCCTGCCGGCGCCCGATCGCGCGAGTGCGCTGGTTTTTGCGGCCTACCGGAGGCGTTTCACGACGGACGAGACTGGGAGCTGGGCCGAGGCCGCGGCGGTGCTGCCGGCGTTTGCCGCGCTGCTTGCCGTGCCGCCGAAACATGCGGCGACGATCCTGCACGCCAACGGTCTCCGACTCGCTGGCCTTGCCTGGGATGGGAAGGAGCCGTTGCCAGCCGGAGCATTGGCGCGCGAGATGGAACTGTCGGACGGAAAGGACGCCGCGCCCGTGGTGGCGCCCGGACCGCGCGCGGATTTCGCCGCCGGGCTGGCCGGCCGCCTGGGCCAGGCGGGCAAGGCGGAACGGTGGCTGGAGGGAGCGACCACCGTGGCGGCCGGCGCCAGGGAGGGCTCGCTGGTGCTGACCACGCCGGGTGCCGGCGGGAGCCCGCCGCTGGTCGTCGAGCTGGACGCCGCGCAACTGGCCACGCTGGATGTCCGCGACAAAGGAGTGCTGGCCGTGCGCGCCCGGGACAAGGCGCGCGACCTGGTGCTCTGGCGCGTATTTGCCGCCTGCGTCCTCGGGCTGGCCGCCGCGTTCATATTCGAACTCGGTTTCGGTCTCGGCAGCCACGGACTGGGCCCCCTGCTGCTCAAGACCCGCAAAGCCACCGTGCAGAAACAGGCGCCCGGGGTGCAGAAAATTCAAACTGCCAGGGAACTCGCCCAGCGGGTTGGGGAGCTGTCAGTTCGGCGGCTCGCACCCTTCGACATGCTCGATTATCTCAATCGAAAGCGACCGGCGACCATCTGGTTCGGCAACGCGACCACCGAGGGGCTCTACAAGCTCGTCGTCAGTGCCCGGACCGCCAACACCGCAGATGTGGGCAATTACCAGTCCTCTCTCCGGACCCTGCGCGATGTCGTCGCCAGCGTGGAAGTCAGCAACCTCCTGACCCGCGAGGGGCAGACCACCTTCACGCTCACCGTCGTCTTCAAGCCTGAAGCCCTGCAGAAGGGAGGCAGGTCATGAAGACCTTTTTCCTGTCCCGGGCACTGCGGGAGAAAATTCTGCTGCTGCTCTTCACCGGGCTTGCGGCCTTTCTCTGGCTTGTGAGCCTGGCCGGCCGCGGACGGGTGTTCCTCGTGGATTGGCGCAGCACTGCGGCCGAACTGGCCGGCCAGACCCGGCTGCTGCGGGACCGTGCCACCATCGAGCAGCAGGCCGAAACGGCGGTCAAAAACCTCGACCCTGGGAGAACGCTGGATGCGACGCGTCTCCAGGGAGAGCTCGATGCGGTCGCCCGGCAGGTCGGACTCACACCGACGATCGATTCGCCGATCTCGGTGCATACGCAACAATTCACCTTCCACACCACGCAGATCAGCTTCAGCAGAGTGGAGCTGGAATCCCTGATGCGGTTCAATGACGAGCTCTCGAAGCGTTCGCCCTACCTCGGCCTGGAGCAGTTCACCCTGACCGTCGATCGCACCAACCCCCGGCTGCTCAACGCCTCGTTCAAGGTCTCCTCGACCGAGATCAAGCGTTGACCACGATCGGCAGCCCTTGTCCTCGCGGGGGGGTGGGTGTCCGTACTTGTCACCTAATGGGTGACAAAGCTCCGGAAGGTCTCGGCATTTACGTCAACTATTAGTTGACATTTGTCGGGCGTTGCCGATTCCGCAAATTGCCGGGTTACGTCAAACGGCCGTGCCCTGCACCGCCCCATCGTGAGGGCGCGGCACCGGGGATCCTTCCGGAGCCCCCGCAGGCGGCCGGTTTCTCGTTTGTAAAAAACGGCTTTCGCGATTGCGCCGCGAGGAAAGGCACCCGTATAAGCTGCGGGCGTTGGCGGTCCTTTTCTGTATTAGTGCAGCCGTCGACCCAAACCTAACTCCTTTCACCGCGGTGCAAGCCGCGGACAACGATTTATGCCAAGACGCGACGACATTAAAACCGTTCTGATCATCGGATCCGGCCCGATCATTATCGGCCAGGCGTGCGAATTTGACTATTCCGGCACACAGGCCTGCAAGGCGCTCCGCGCGCTCGGTTACCGGATCGTGCTGGTCAATTCCAACCCGGCCACGATCATGACCGACCCCGGCCTGGCCGACGCCACCTACATCGAGCCGCTCACGGTGCAGTCCGTGACCGAGATCATCGAGAAGGAGCGGCCTGATGCGCTGTTGCCCAACCTGGGCGGGCAGACCGGGCTGAACCTCTCGTCGCAGCTCGCCAAGGCCGGCGTGCTCGCCAAATACGGCGTGTGCATCATTGGCGTCGAGGCCGAAGCGATCGAGAAGGGAGAGGATCGCATCATCTTCAAGGAGACGATGAAAAAGCTGGGCATCGACATGCCGCGCAGCTCGCCGGCCTTCAGCGTCGAGGAGGCGGAGAAGGTCGCGGCCGGGCTGGGCTATCCGGTTGTCATCCGCCCCGCCTACACCCTGGGTGGCACGGGCGGCGGCCACGTCTACAATGTGGAGGAGCTGCGTGCGGTGGCCAGCCGCGGTCTCGCCGCCAGCATGGTGAACCAGATTCTCATCGAGGAGTCCGTGCAGGGCTGGGAGGAGCTGGAATTGGAGGTCGTGCGCGACGCCAAGGGCCAGATGATCACCGTCTGCTTCATTGAGAACGTGGACCCTATGGGCGTGCATACGGGCGATTCCTTCTGTGTCGCGCCGATGCTGACGATCGACCCGAAGCTGCAGGCGAAGCTGCAGGAGTTCTCCTACCGCATTGTCGAGTCCATCGGCGTCATAGGCGGCACCAACATCCAGCTTGCCCACGATCCCCAAACCGGCCGGGTGGTCGTGATCGAGATCAACCCCCGCACATCGCGGTCGTCGGCGCTGGCGTCGAAGGCCACCGGCTTCCCGATCGCGCTGATCTCGGCCAAGCTGGCCGCCGGCCTCACGCTCGACGAGATTCCCTATTGGCGCGACGGCACGCTGGACAAGTACACGCCGTCGGGCGACTACGTGGTGGTGAAGTTTCCGCGCTGGGCCTTTGAGAAATTCCGGGGGGCCGAGGACAAGCTCGGCACGCAGATGCGCGCCGTCGGCGAGGTGATGAGCATCGGCAAAACCTACAAGGAGGCCTTCCAGAAGGCCATCCGCTCGCTCGAAAAGGGGCGTTCCGGCCTTGGCTTCGCGAAGGATTTCCACCAGCGGTCCCTCCCCGAGTTGATGGCGCTGCTCAATGAGCCGAGCAGCGAGCGGCAGTGGATCATGTATGAGGCGCTGCGCCAGGGGGCGAAGGTGGAGGCGCTCCACGCCAAGACCCACATCAAGCCCTGGTTCATCCAGCAGATGAAGGAGCTGGTTGAGCTCGAGGGGAAGATCCTCGCCTGCAAGGGTGGTCCGCTGCCCGACGCCCTGCTGCGGCGCGCCAAGCAGGACGGTTTCGCCGACAAATACCTCGGGGAGATCCTCGGTGTGCCCGAGGCGCAAATCCGCGACCAGCGCCGGAAGCTCGGCGTGGTCGAGGCGTGGGATGCGCTGCCGGTCAGCGGCGTCGAGCAGGCGGCCTATTACTACTCGACCTATAACCGGCCGGACAAGGTGGCGACCAGCACGCGCAAAAAGGTGATGGTGCTCGGCGGGGGCCCGAACCGCATCGGCCAGGGCATCGAGTTTGACTACTGCTGCGTCCATGCCGCCTTTGCCCTGCGCGAAGCCGGCTACGAGACCATCATGGTCAACTGCAACCCCGAGACGGTGTCGACCGACTACGACACGTCGGACAGACTCTACTTTGAGCCGCTGACGGTTGAGGACGTGCTGGCGATCTACGAGAAGGAGAAACCCGAGGGCGTCGTGGTGCAGTTCGGCGGACAGACGCCGCTCAACATCGCCAAGGAACTCGAGGCCAACGGCATCAAGGTGCTTGGCACCACCCCCGACACAATCGATATTGCGGAGGACCGCGATCGTTTCCGGCAGATGATGGAGAAGATGGGCCTCCCGATGCCCGAATCGGGCATGGCGGGCAACTTCGCGGAAGCGCGCGAAATCGCCCAGCGCATCGGCTATCCGGTGATGGTGCGGCCCTCGTTCGTGCTCGGCGGGCGGGCGATGGAGGTGGTGCACGACGAGGATATGCTGCGCGATTACGTCGCCCGCGCCGTCGATATCACCCCGACCCGCCCCATTCTGATCGACCGGTTCCTTGAGAATGCCGTCGAAGCCGAGGCCGACGCGCTGGCGGACGGCACCGACTCCTTCGTTCCGGCTGTGATGGAGCACATCGAGCTGGCCGGCATTCACTCCGGCGATTCCGCGTGCGCCATTCCGCCCGTGACGCTGCCGGCGAAGCACGTGAAGACGATCGAGGACTACACGCTCCGCATCAGCCGTGAGCTGCATGTGTGCGGCGTGATGAACGTCCAATATGCCATCTGCCAGGACCAGGTCTACGTGCTTGAGGCCAACCCGCGCGCCTCGCGCACGGTGCCGCTCGTCTCGAAGGTGTGCAACGTACCGATGGCCCATATCGCCACCCAACTCATGCTTGGCAGGCGCCTGCACGACCTCGGCCTACGCCGCCGGAAGATTCCGCACGTTGGCGTGAAGGAGGTGGTGATGGCGTTCAACATGTTCCCCGAGGTCGATCCCGTGCTCGGCCCGGAGATGCGCTCGACCGGCGAGGTGCTGGGCATGGCGCCGACCTTCGGCCTCGCTTACTTCAAGTCGCAGGAGGCCGCCAGCCCGTCGCTGCCGACGGCCGGCACCGTCTTCATTTCGGTCACGGACCCCGAGAAGCCGCGGATTCTCGCAGCGGCCCGTCGGTTCCAGGAACTGGGCTTCCGGATCAAGGCCACGGACGGCACGCACGCGTACCTCAGCCGCCACGGGGTCAAAAGCGAGCGCAGTTACAAGCTCCACGAATTCCAGCGTCCGAATATCGTGGATGAGATCACGAGCCGGGAAATCGCGCTCATCATCAACACGCCCGTCGGTCGGGCCGAAAAATCCGACAACGCCTACATTCGCAAGGCGGCGATCAAATACAAGGTGCCCTATATCACCACCACCGCGGCGGCCCGGGCCGCCGTCGTCGGCATCGCCGAATACCGCACGGGCCGCGCCGGCGTCAAATCCCTCCAGGAATACCACGCGGACATCCACTGACGCGGCGGCCGGTCGCCTTTTTGCCAGCGCTACTCCCCGGGACAAGCCCCGGGGAGGCTCGTCCCGGCCCGCCGGCCCCCCTGCGCGCGCGGGCTTCAGAACTTGAAGCTCGCGCTGAGCGAGAAGACGGCGGAAACGATCGCGTAGGCAATGAACGCCACGAAACCGAACGCAAACATCAGCACGGCGCTCGAAACCACATTGGTGATGATCTGGAGCTGGCGCGAGAGTTCCTTCTGATAGGTGCGTCCGATGTCGCGCAGACTGGGCACGAGGTTGCCCGTGTTCTCGCCGACGGTGAGGCGGTCGAGAACCAGATCCGGGAAGCAGCCGGTCTGGTTGAGCGATGACGACAGGCTCTCGCCCTCGAGCACCCTCGCGGTGGCGGCGGTGAAGGCGCGCTGCAGGGTGCGGTTGGTGAGCGTACGTTCGGTCATGCGCAGGGCCTCGGCCGTGGTCACGCCGTTTTCCAGCAGCACGGCGAGCGTCTGGCTGAAATTGAGGATGGTGGAGCCGGTGATGAACGCGCCGGTGAACGGCAGCCGGAGCAGCCAGCGATCCGTGGTCTCGCGGCCCGCCTCCGTTCGCCGCCAGCGCCAGAACGACACGGCCCCAAACGCCACCGCTATGGCCACCAGCAGGCCGTAGTGCATCAGGAAGTCGGACAGGCCGACCAGGAGCTTGGTTGCGACCGGCAGTTTTCCCCCCAGGGCGCTCAGCAGCTTCTGCAGCTGCGGCAGCAGGAAGAAAATGAAGAAGAGGATGACGACCACCGCCATCGCGCAGATGAACGCCGGGTAGGCGAGGGCGGCCAGGATTTTCTGCCGCATCTCCTTCTGTTCGGCGAAATGCTGGATGAGGCGCTGGAGCACCTCGTTGAGGTTGCCGGTGGCCTCGCCGGCGCTGATGAGATTCGTGGTCTGGCTGTCGAAGACCCCGGGGTAGGCCTCCATCGCTCGGGATAGCGGCAGGCCCTCGCCCAGCCTTTCCCAGAGGCCGGTGCAAAGCGCGCGCAGCTCCGGTTCCTTGAGGCGGATGCTCAGCAGACGCACCGCCTCGCCGGCGGAAAGCCCGCTGGAGGTCAGATCGGAGAGGGTCTGGAGGAAGGGCAGGCGCAGCTTGCGGGACAGTCCCGGGGCGGTGGTGGCGCGGGGGGTCGGCCGGGCAAGGGCGTCGCCTGGCGCAGGCGGAGGGCCGGGGGGGCCGTCTTTCAGGGGGCGGACATCGGCCGTGGTCTCGGTCAGGGACAGCAGTTGCAGGCCGCGAGCCGTCAGCAAACGGGCGGCCTCCTTGCGGGAGGGGGCCTCAATCACCGCTGGTAAGGTCTGGCCGGCGCGATTACGGGCGGTGTAGCTAAAATGCGGCATGGCGCCCTATTTGTCAGTGACGGTGATGACGCGCAGCACCTCGTCGAACGTGGTGTAGCCGGCCTTGACCTTTTCCCAGCCGGACTGCTGGAGCGATCGCATGCCGTGCCGGCGGGCGCAGTTGGTCAGGTTGTGCGTGCTCTCCCGTTTGAGGATGAGCTCGTGCAGGTCATCGTTGAGGCGGAATATCTCGAATAGTCCGATGCGGCCGCGATAGCCGGTGCCGCGGCAGCGATCACAGCCGACGGGTCCCTGCAGTTCCTTGACCGTGTCGGCCTCGGCGGGATCGAGTCCGAGGATGGCCAGGGCGTCGCGCAGCTTGAGGGAGCTCACCGGCTGGGGGCGGCAGCAGTGCGTGCACAGGCGGCGCACAAGGCGCTGGGCGATGACGAGCTCGATGGCCGAGGCGACAAGGAAGGGCTCGATGCCCATGTCAATCAGGCGGGTGATGGCACCGGGCGCGTCATTGGTGTGTAGCGTAGACAGCACGAGGTGGCCGGTAAGCGAGGCACGGATGGCGATCTCGGCGGTGTCGAGGTCGCGAATCTCGCCGACCATGACGATGTCGGGGTCCTGGCGCAGCACGTGGCGGAGCGCGTTGGCGAAGGTGAGACCGATCTCGGGGCGGACCTGCATCTGGTTGGCGCCAGGCACCTCGTATTCGATGGGGTCCTCAATGGTGACTATGCGCATATCGGTGGAGTTGATCTTGCGCAGAAACGCGTTGAG
The DNA here is from genome assembly GCA_028691845.1 of Opitutaceae bacterium. Taxonomy (GTDB): domain Bacteria; phylum Verrucomicrobiota; class Verrucomicrobiia; order Opitutales; family Opitutaceae; genus JAQUYL01. The sequence goes on along the minus strand of JAQUYL010000008.1, from coordinate 96,409 downwards.
CGAGGTCGACTTGCCCGAGCCGGTCGGCCCGGTGACGAGGATGATGCCGTGCGGATAGTCGAGCACGCGGATGATCTGGGCCTGCTCCTCGACGCTCATGCCGAGGCGCTCCATCGAATAGGCCTCCTTCTTCTTGTTGAGCAGGCGCAGGCTCACGCTCTCGGCGTAGATGGTTGGGATGGTGGAGACGCGGATGTCGAGCGACGAACCGCTGGCCTTGAAGTTGATGCGGCCGTCCTGCGGCAGGCGGCGTTCGGAGATATTGAGCCGTGCCATGATCTTCAGGCGCGAGATGATGGCGTCCTGGAAGCGCAGCAGGTTTTCGGGCAGCGGCACCGGCACTAGCAGACCGTCCACGCGGTAACGGATGCGCAGCTGGCCCTCCTGGGGCTCGAAGTGAATGTCGGTCGCCTGATCCTCGACGGCCTGCGCGATGACATCGCTCACGAAACGCACGACGGCGGCCTCCTCATCGGCCTCTTCCTCGGCCCGTTCCTGGGCCTGGGGTGCGACATAGGAGTCGTCCGTGTCTTCGAGGCTGCCGGAACCGACGCCGTAGTTTTCGATGATGAGCTGGCGCACCCGGTCTGGCGTGGCCAGGTGCCAGTGCAGGGGACGGGCCGTGAACGTGGCTATCCAATCGTTCATGATGGCGTCGGGCAGCCACGCGGAGGCCAGATGCAGCGGCTGCCGGGGGAGGGGGAAGGGGGCCTGGGAATCGGTCCCGGCCGCCGTCTCGGCGACGGCGAGAGGGAGGATCTGGTAGTCGTGCACCAGGCGCGATGGCAGAAGGCCGAGGGCGGCGCGGTCGGCCTTGAGGTCGCGGGCAACGTCGAGGCCGGCCAGGCGGGCCAGTTCGTCGAGGGCGGCGTTATCCTCCAGGGCCAGCAGCTCGGCAAGAAGAGAGAGGCGCTTGTCGCGCGGGGCCTCGCACAGCCGCTGCCGCTGCTCCTCGGTGAGGAGGCCGGCGAGGGGCGCGGGCAGTAATTCCATGACGGGCGCGGACATGGCGGGGAGGTCGGCGAACCGCTTACTTGAGCTTGTCGATCAGGCTATCCTTGGCCGTCTTCGAGGGATCCGTGAGGAACTGCCTGACCTGATCCTGGTTGGAAAGCGCCTCGATGCTTTTGGTCGTGTCGCCCGTTGTCTCCCCAGGCCTGATCACATGCGGGCGGATGAAGAGGAGCAGTTCGGTGCGTTCGAGGGTGTTTTCACGGGCGCCGAGAAGGTGGCTGAGAATCGGGATTTCGGCCAGGAGCCCGATCTTGTTCCGGTCGGCGGTGTTCTTTGTGCGCTGCAGGCCGCCGAGCACAATCATCTGGCCGTCCTGCACGTTGATGAACGAGGTGGCCTGGCGATGGCCGATGATCGGCTGGCTGTTGTTGTCGATCGTGACATTGCCGAGCACATCGTCGACCGTCTGGTCAATGGTGAGCTGGACGCTGCCGTCGTCGCCGATGAGCGGAGTGACCTTCAGGTCGATGGCGATGTTTTTATAAGTGACCTGCGAGCTGGTCGTCAGGCCGGTGGTGGTCGTCGTGGCGCTCGGGGTGGAGATTACGCCGGTGACGACGGGCTGCTGCTGCCCGACCACGACTTGCGCCTGCTTGTTGTGGGTGGTGGTGATGGTCGGCGCGGACAGGATCTTCACGTTGCTCCGCGTGCCGGCGCTGTTGAGCGCCGCCTGGAAGGCCAGCGGGTTGACGACGCCTGAGGTGACATCCCAGCCGGCGACGCTGCCGGTGAAATTAGTGATCCGGGTGCCGCGTGCAGGATCAGTGCCGACGGTGAGATTGAGCGCGCTGAGTCCGGTCTTGTCCGCGTCGGTGAGGGTGACCTCAGCGATGATCACCTCGATCCGGACCTGGGCGAGCAGGACGTCGATCTTGTCGATGATGCCGCGGATCAGTCGGAGATCATCAACCGTGCCTGAGACGACGATCGAATTGCTTCGGGCGTCGGCCAGGACCGTGACGACGCTGCTGAACTGATTGGTCGACTCGGCCCCGAGGGCGGCGAGGGCCGCCTGGCCGGCGGGCGTGGACCCCGGGGCGTTCGTCGCTGGCGGCTGGCCGGCGCGGAGCTGGGCGGTGGTATCCTGCCCGGAAGAACGGGCGGCATTGTTCTGTCCGGCGATGATCTGCGCGAGGAGCTGGGCCACATCGGCGGCCGTGGCGTGCTTGAGCGGGAGGACCTCGTTGCGCGTGTTGGGGTCGGCCTTGACGTCGAGCCGAGCGATGAGCTCGTCGAAGAACGCAAATTGGCGCGGATCGCTGACCACGATGATCTGGTTGGTGCGATCGTCGGCGCTGTAGGTGGTGGCGGCCCCGAGCTGCGCCTGCAAGGGCTGGCTCTGGAAGATCGTGCGGATCTTGGTCACCGTGTCGCTGGCCTTGGCATACTTGAGCGAATAAAACCGTGGCGCCAGGGCGGCCGTTGCCGGCTGGTCGACTTTCTGCAGCAGGGCCTCGATGCGCTGTAGGTTGCTCACCGAATCGGTGACGAGCATGGCGTTGGCGCGGTCGAAGACCGCGGGCGGGCTGGCCAGGTTGGGATTCAACAGGCCCGTGATCATCGGCACGAATTCGCTCGCGCGCAGAAAATTCAGCTGGAAGAGCTTGGCGGCGATCCGGCCGCTGGGCGGCAGGCCGAGGGTCGAACCGTCGATCATGAGCGGCGCCTCCGTGCGGGCGAGTTGCACGGGCGTGACCTTGAGGAAATTATCCCCGAGCGGCACGACGGCGATGCCATTCATGTTGAGCATCGTTTCGATGGCCCGGATGGCCTCGCTGCGCGTGAGGGGTCGTTGCGTGGTAAAGGTGTAGGTGTTGGGCGGCAGCTGCTGCGGATGCATGACCGAGCGTCCGGTCAGGTTCTCCAGCATGGAAAGCACCTGGTCGATGGACTCATCGCGAAACTTGAAGCTGACGTCCGCCGGTTCGTCGGCCGGGTTGCCGCCGAGCGCGGCCGCCAGCGAGGGTGCAGTCGTGGCGGACTGACCCTGGCTAAAAAGCACATCTCCGGCGATCAAGGCTCCGGCCAAGGCAAGAATCATGCGCCAGCCGCGGGGCAGACTCGGACCGGAATCGATCGGGTATGACGGCATCGCGAAGGCAAGCATGGCAGGCGATAGTCGAATTTGTAAACAGTCTTTCTATTGTCGGGAGGACCGTCTCGGCGACCCCCGCAGGCAGATCAAGCCGTCCAGGCCTTGTCGGGTCGGGCCACGCTCGGGGCTTGCTTGCCGGCGGCCTTGGGGCCAAATCTCCTGCGCGATGCCCAATTCCTTTGGTCAACTCTTCCGTGTGACGACTTGGGGCGAGAGCCATGGCGGTGCCGTTGGAGTCGTCATCGACGGCTGTCCGCCGCGCCTGCCTCTCACTGTCGCCGACGTGCAGGCCGAGCTCGATCGCCGCCGTCCGGGCCAGAGCGAGATCACCACCCCGCGCCAGGAAGCCGACCAGGTGGAGATTTTTTCCGGGCTGTTTGAGGGCCTGACCACCGGCGCGCCCCTCTTGATGCTCGTGCGCAATACCGACGCGCGATCCGGGGCCTACGACGAGATGCGGGAGAAATTCCGCCCGTCGCACGCCGACTACACGTACCAGGCCAAGTACGGCATCCGCGACCATCGGGGTGGCGGCCGTTCCTCGGCCCGTGAAACCATTGGCCGCGTCGCGGCCGGCGCCGTGGCGAGGAAGATTCTCCTGCTGGCCGGGGGTGTCGAAATTCGGGCCTTCGTGACCTCCATCCACGACATCGCCGCGCCGGCGATGGCGGCTTTCCCCACCCTGGCGGAAGTGGAGGCCAGCCCGGTGCGCTGCCCCCACGCCGGCACTGCTGCCCGGATGATCGAACGCATCAAGCAGGTGCGCAGCGAGGGCGATTCCGTAGGCGGGGTCATCGAGTGCCGGGTGCGCGGCGTGCCGCCGGGGCTCGGCGAGCCGGTGTTCGACCGGCTGGAAGCCGACCTGGCCAAGGCGATGCTGTCGCTGCCGGCCACCAAGGGATTTGAGATCGGCAGCGGCTTTGCCGGGGCGCTCCTGCGCGGTTCGCAGCACAACGACCCCTTCGAAAGCCGCGACGGCCGCGTGCGCACAACCAGCAACCATTCGGGAGGCGTGCAGGGCGGGATCAGCAACGGCGAGGAGATCGTCTTTCGGGTGGCGTTCAAGCCCACCGCCACGATCCTGCAGCCTCAGAAAACGGTGGATATGCAGGGTCGGGCCACCGAGTTGACCGGCCGGGGCCGGCACGATCCCTGCGTGGTTCCGCGCGCGGTGGTGATCGTGGAGGCGATGACGGCACTCGTGCTCGTCGACCATTGGCAGCGGCAGAACGCCCAAAACCGCACCTTCAAGTTTTGACCGGCCGGCCCGATGAGGCCGCCGGTTTTTGAGTTGGTTTGAATCTTTGGGCACTTCGTGTTTGTAGTGGGGCCATGCAGAGTGCTGACAGACTGGTTTATTTTATCCTGGGCACGCCCGGTTCCGGGCGGCGAGGACTCGTGAGCGACCTGATCGAAAACGGCCTGGAGCCGGACCAGCGTGCGCTGGTTCTGCTGGCGGAGGGCGAACCGGCGGACGCCGCCGATGCCCGGCTGGCAGCGCTCAAGCAGGCCGAGGTGCGACGCTGGCGCTGGACGCCGCCGGACCTGCCGGCCGTGAAAGGGGCCGGCTTTGCGGTCGTTTTCTTTTTCGCCGATCCGCGAGGCAATCCGGTCGACCAGCTTGAGGCGCTCAAGCCGTGGATCGAACGGCAGGGCGCCCGGCTGGCGCGCATCATGTGTGTCGTGGACTGCGGACTGGCCGAGAAAAATCCGAAATTGCTGCCCTGGTTCGATGCCTGCGTGCATTTTTCCGATGTGGTTTTTGTCACCCGGCGCGTCGGGGTGGCGAACAAATGGCTGAGCACTTTTCTCAAGCATTTCCAGAGCCAGCATTACCCATGTCATTTCCTCCAGCCCCGGGAAGGTGAAATCGACAATCCGGCGCTGGTGCTCGAGCCGGAGGCGCGGCGCGTGTCGGAATATTTCGACGAACCGGTCGAACTGACGCCGGAGGACATCGAAGGCGAGGAGGACGTGGAGCTGACGCCGGAGGAATTGGCGCCACCGGCCGATCCCTATTTCGAACGCCGTCGGAACGGCCGGCGCGTGAAGGAGATTCCCGATCTTGCGGCCTACCTTGTGTAACCTGCATGACGGCGGGTCCTCCCCGGGCCGGTGGACGGATACTGGCCGGGGTCATTTTCGACTCCCGCCCCCTAGGAAACAAATTTCTTGCGCCGGCCGGGACGACAGGCTGTGTTTACCGCCCCTAGTTTTGCTCAGGTGGTGGAACTGGTAGACACGCAGGTCTCAGAAGCCTGTGCCTAACCGCATGGGGGTTCGAGTCCCCCCCTGAGCACCAATTTCGTAAGTAACGTCAAGGAACGCTCTTGCCGGGCAAACGGCGAATTTTTCAACGGTTGCGATATTCATCAATGGCAATGGCCATAATATGAGTCGAACTTCGTTTGCCGGGTTCTGATGGGTAAATGATGGTGAACTAACGCTCCCTCCGCCACCAGGTCCCCACCAAAACCTACGCCCAACCCGGCCAAACTAACCCCAACGCTGGCTCAGTAAACGGTAGCGGATCAACAGCCTCCCAGACTAACACTGGGGGTGGCTCGAAAAGGTGAGTCCGGTCATACTGCTGCCTGAGCTGGACAGGTGGCCTCCTTTAATTACTGCCCCTTTGCCTCAATCGCATGCGCACGCGGGATGTCATCCCGTTTTGTCTCCAACCCGGCACTGGACGGCTGCGGCAGCCATTCCTTTCACGACCCTGCCAGGGCCGCCGCACTTGATGAGTGCTCAACCCGGGCCCGGCAGAATTCTGCGATCCCCGTCAAATAAATCTTGATCCTTCCAGCGGTCGGAGATCCGATCGTTGCGTGACTTCAAAAAAGTCCCGCAAGCTGCCCAGCGCAGACCCGGCCGCCCAGACCAGATCCCTCCTTCGCCAGCAAACTTTAACTTGCCCGATTAGCGGCGGGGACATCTTCAACCCCACTGACGGCGTCGTAGCCGATGGTCCGGGCGTTCTGCAACCGAGCAAGCTCTTCTGGCGCGACGACGCCCGCGGCCTCTGCCTCTATCATGGCGACTGTTTCGGGGTTATGGACTCCATCCTGCAAAAGCACCCCGATGGCTGCTTCGACATGATCTTCGCCGACCCGCCCTACTTCCTCTCCAACGGCGGCATTACGTGTCATGCCGGCCGCATGGTGAAGGTGGACAAAGGCGAATGGGACAAGTCCCGCGGTCCCGAGGAAAACCACAACTTCAACCGCGAGTGGCTCCGCCGGTGTCGGGACCTCCTCAAGCCCAATGGTACCCTCTGGGTCAGCGGCACGCATCACGTCATCTTCTCGGTTGGTCATGCGATGCAGGAACTGGGGATGAAAATCCTCAATCAGATCACGTGGGAGAAACCCAATCCGCCGCCCAATCTTTCGTGCCGTCACTTCACGCACTCCACCGAAACCGTCCTCTGGGCCGCCAAGAGCGAGCAGAGCAAACACATTTTCCACTACGACGTCATGCGGCAGACAAACGGCGGCAAACAGATGAAAGACGTATGGAGACCTCAGTTTGATCCTGACCGGGAGATTCCACATGGAAACGGCGAACCAGGGCAGGGGAATAACGAGGGACCGAGGAGGGACGCACTTGCTTCCGTCTGGGCACTATCGGCTCCCAGGCATGATGAGAAGGCTTTCGGCAAGCATCCCACGCAAAAACCCATCGCGCTCCTCGAGCGCATCATACTTGCGTCGACTGACCCATCCGGCCTCGTTCTCGATCCTTTTCTGGGAAGTGGCACCACCCTCATGGCCGCAGCAAAGCTGGGGCGACGCGCTGTCGGGATCGAATCTGCCGAAACTTACATCGCGCTTGCGCGCAAGCGTCTTGCCGCGGCACCGGCTGTTGGTGCCACAACAGCATCCTAGGATGAAAAGGGGAGGCGAAGGAGGAGCGAGCGCACTGGCGGGCCTGCCTTCCGGGAGGAGGATCGGGTTTCCTGGCCTGCTGTGAGTCATTCGGGCTGGGAAGTGCACGAAGTCATCGGAATATCAGGGCGAGCCCGGGCCCTCCTGGAAAAGGCCGAATCCCGCGACTCGCTCAGCTTGCTGCTGGTTGACGTCGCCAAGGTCCATGCCTTTGAAGCAGACTCTCGTGTTAACTCGGTGGCGTGCGATATCGGTAATTCGCGCGATCTCGAGCGATTGATCCCTCCAGATACGGGGGCGATTCATCATCTGGCGGCAATTGTGAGCGACCAAGCGGATGTGGAATTCGATCATGGCATGAAGATCAATTTCGATACCAAGCGTTCGCTGTTGGAGATCGGTCGGAGGTTGACCGTTCCACCCAAGCACATATTCACCGGCTCGCCGGCGGTTTTTGGCGGAAATCTTCCGGAAATAATCAACGATCAAACCGCCGTTACCCCGCAATCTTCCAATGGAACGCAAAAGGCGATGGGAGAATTGCGGTCGACGAATTCATCAGGCGAAGTTTTGGCTGGCGCCGGCACGCCAAAGGCATGACCGCGGCTGAGATGGGATCCGCCTGCGGGGGCACTCGATGGAGGAAGTCCCCTGGGCATACGAGTATATGGCAGGCCCGGGATTTCTTCACCCGGGTTATTTGTGCTGGCTTGAGAACCAAGGCGGTCTTTACCTCGACTGCATGCGCACGCCGGATGATGCCCCGTTTTTGTCTCCGTCCCAGCGCCGAATTGCGGCGGTCGCCATTTCGTTCGCGGCACTGCTGGTAATTGCCGCGCTTGGGGTGATCACAATCGCCCTGCTGGGACGCTTTCTGAGCGAATTTTCCCTCGTCTTCTGGCCCCTCGCAATCGCCGGGATCCTGGGTGTGATTTTACAGCCGGTGGTAACCTTCCTTGAAAGCCGCCTGCGCGGACACCGTCTGGCTGCCGTGATATTGCTCTACAGCCTCGTGTCGATGGCCGCAGCGGCACTCATTCTTGCCGTCGCGCCTGCGGTATTGTCACAGATCATCGACTTCTTCGCCTATCTGCCAGTGTTATGGGAAAGAACCCTGGGCTGGGTGGAGGCCAACTTCCCCGAATGGCTTGCGGTCGCGCGCCGCTACTTGGAGAGCCCGGCCGTCCAGTCCCTCGTGAATTCCCTCGCCCAGCAAGCGCAGGACGTCATTGCGCAACTGGCTCCGTCGCTGAAGAAGGCCGGGGCCGGTCTATTCGGCCTTTTTGGCTTCGTGGCTGCGTTTGCGATTATTCCAGTCTACCTGTTCTTCTTCCTGCTATCAAGCGACGCGGATCCGGTGCGCCGGATTGACGACAATCTGGGTTTTCTCCGCCCGCAGCATCGCGAGGACGTTGTTTTCCTGCTGCGCGAGTTTCTCGGCATAATCGTGGCGTTCTTTCGGGGGCAATTGTTGATCGGGCTAATAATGGGAGTGCTGCTGGCCATCGGTTTTTCAATCGCCGGGTTGCGTTTCGGTCTCGCGCTTGGCCTGATCATCGGGTTGCTGAACATCATTCCCTACCTCGGCTCGATCCTAGGACTGAGCGTGGCGCTGCCTCTGGCCTTGCTGCAGCCCCAAGGCGGCTGGGGACTCATGGCCATCGTGCTTGGCGTGTTTGTCGCCGTGCAAATCGTCGAAAGCTGGCTGCTGACACCCCGTATTATGGGCGAACAAACCGGGCTTCATCCGGTCGCGATCATCTTCGCGGTCTTTTTTTGGGGCCAGGCGCTGGGGGGCGTGCTCGGCATGTTGCTCGCCGTTCCTTTGACGGCCTTTTTTGTGACGGCGTGGCGGTTGCTGAAGCGCAAATACTTCGGGTTGGCGCAAACCGGCTGAAACAATGAGGCGGCCGGCTGGCCAGGCGGTGGCGTCCGTGGAAAACCAACGCATGAAGCGGGCAATTGATCGGGACCGGATCAATTGCTTCATTTTTCCCCAGTCTGTCACTGATGGCGGATCAAAAAAGCGAAGGATGCCCACCGCATCAAAAAAGCACGTCCGCTGCAGGCGGTCATGACAGGCAGCAACCGGGCCATGATGCGGGGCAGGCCGGGGAGCGGTCCGTCATCTGTCATCACCGTGCGCTGGACGCGGCCGGACCCGGCAACAACACGCGCAAGGCTGCGACCAGACGCTCGACGTCCCTTGGCGTATTGTATCCCTGGATCGAGACACGAAGCAATGACCGACCCTGCCATTCGATGACTGGCACCTCCACCCGATATTGCTCGTAAAGCTGCGCCTGGAGCCGCGGCCCATCAACCGGCGGCAATGGCAGGCTCGCCATCTGCATGAACCATTCCGGCGAATTGGGACACAGGTGCGGCAGGCCGGTCAGGCTGGCAATCCGGTCGCGAGCCTGAACGAGCATGGCGTGACAGTGGCGGCGGACGTTGTCCCAATCGTGACTGGTGCAAAATTCGATGGCGGCCGGCACGGTCAGATAAGCCGCGATATCGCGGGTCCCGGTCCATTGCTGCTCATCAATGAACCGCGACGGGCCTGGGACGGAGGCTTCATAGCCCCAACTAACAACCAGCGGCTCAAGTAGGGATTGCACCTCAGGACGGGCGAAGAGAAAGGCCGAGCCTTTGGGCGCGCACAGCCATTTGTGCGCATTGGCGGAGTAAAAGTCGGCGCCGATTTCGGCGAGGTTGAGCGGAAGCTGCCCGGGCGCATGCGCTCCGTCGACAATGCTCAGGATCCCAGCTTTCCGGGCGCGACGACAGAGTTCCTGCACGGGCAGGATCAGGCCCGTCGGCGAGGTGATATGGCTCAGGGAGAGCACGCGGGTGCGCGGGGTCATGCCGGCCCAGATGCTCGCGACGACCGCGTCGGCGCCGGTCACTGGCAGCGGAATCGACTGGACCCGGAGGCTGGCGCCGGTCTTGCGGCTGATGAACCGCCAGGTGCGATCAATGGCCCCGTACTCGTGATCCATGGTGAGGATTTCGTCTCCATGCCCCAGGCGCAGGCTGCGGGCGATGATGTTCAATCCCGTCGTGGCATTCGGCACAAAGACCAAGTGGCCGGCCTGGATCCCGAGAAAATCCGCCAATGCGGCTCTGGCCGCCTGCATCAGACCGGCAAAACGCCGCCCCAGGAATTCCACCGGCTGGCGTTCTAATTCCCGCTGCCATTCCTGGTATTTTTCAAATACAGGCCGGGGCGTGGCACCAAACGAGCCGTGGTTCAGGAAGGCAACGGCAGGGTCGAGGAGAAACAAATTCCTCAGCAACGGGGAAGCGTCGGAAGGATTCACGTTCGAGATGGCGGTGGCTCCAAGCCGGGGTTGAAGGCGGTGACATTCCCCGTCGCTTGCGGCGGGATTTCCATATTATATTTTGGTGGGAGGCGAAAGTGGAGACCGGGGACGGACATTTAGCCACGAAAGACTCCAAGCACACAGCCTGCGCGTGTTCGCCACTGGTTTTTGTTATCGTTCGGGGAATTGTTTATAAGGCCGCAAGCGGCTCAAGTCCGGTCGGCGCCAGATGATGCGTCCATCGCGGCGCACTTCCCGCACCCGATGGAAGGGAATGCGACGGCTTATGCCCCCGGCGTCCACGATTTCAAAGATGTGGTGCTGGTCCTCCGGGAAACGCAGTTCCTGGAACGGCACGCGAATGATCCGTTGCTGTACGCGGTCAAGATAGCCGATCTCTATCCGGCCCCGGGCGAACCCGCGGTCCCACCGGAGGCGGCTGAGGAACTTATGGATGGGAATCATGGTGTTTCGCACCGCGACCATTTGTCCACGGGGTGCCCGATCCCATGTCGCGCCCCTGGCGCGGTTTACCAGCGGCGCAGGAGAAGCCTTCATCGCATTCCAGATCACGCTTAATGTGGCAGGCATGGTCCTCGCTGGCGAGCCCCTTGAAGTGATCGGTCTCCGGCCACTCCGGGTCGGTTCCCTTCTCATACCAACGGTCGCAGATCTCCATCACGTCGAGCCAGCGCTCCTTCACGCACAGGCGAAGCGGAGTTTCCTCGGTTTGGGAACCGGGTTGGCATTCGATCTGGATGGGCACGAGCCGCATGACGGTTGAGACCGGAGGCAACCGGCGGGAATCGTCCGTCCGTCACTCCGGTCAGTTCTTGATTTTCCCGCAACCGATACCGGCGTGCAAGCGAATCGATATCTTGGCGCCGTTCGCCGGCCGGCGGTTGCTCGTCCCGTCCGTGGGCGGCGGGCAGTGCCGTCAATGTCAACTATTAGTTGACAATTACGCCTTCCCCTGACCCGGTCGTTGGCCCTGTGACGGCCGCAGACTCACGTCAACTAATAGCCAACATTCTCGTCAGCGGGTCGCTCCCGCGCGAGGGACGCGCGGAGGAGACGCCGCCAATCCCCGCTCCCTGGTTTGCTGAGTTCGTCTCCCCGGAACGAAATTTGGCGTCCAGGCACTCCGACGGGCCTTTAGAAATCGAAAGAGCGCCAGGGTTCTTTAAGTTATCCATCATGACGACGCATCTTTTCCAGGCCGAGCTTTGGCTGCCGCAACCTCCCGGAAAAGTATTCCCGTTTTTCGCCGATGCGCGAAACCTGGAGAGCATCACTCCCCCGTGGTTGCATTTCGAGATCCTCACGCCGGCGCCTTCGAGATGCGACCAGGCGCGTTGATCGACTGCCGGTTGCGGGTGCGCGGGATTCCGTTCTGCTGGCGCACGGGAATCACGTTTACTTTCTCAGTTTTTCCGCGAACGAGGCGACGCGCCGGCCGAGCAGTTCGCCGGTCAGCAGGTCGGCGGCATTGGGCGCGACGTCGGTCGGCTCCTGCCCGGCCTGGGCCATAACCCCGCTGTAGCTGCCCAGGCGGTTGATGCCCTTGTCGTTCATCGGGAGCTCGGGCTGGCCGATCCAGATCATGCCCAACTGCATCGCCAGGGTGAAAAGGTAATGGAGAGTGCTCAGTTTGTCGCCGCTCGGCCCGCTCGAGACGGTGAAGCCGGCAGCCAGCTTGTCGCGCCACGCACCCACGTACCATTTTTCGCTGATGGCGTCGGCGAAGGCCTTGAACTGGGCCGCGGGGCCGCCCATGTAGGTCGGGCTGCCGAAGATGATCGCATCGCTCGCGTCGAGTTGCGCGAGGAGGGCGGCGTTCTGGTAGCGTCCCTTGGTGATGTTGTCGGCGTTGATGGCGAGGAGATTGGTCTTCACGCCGGCGATGGAGGCGGCGCCCTTGGCGACGGCCTCCGCCAACTTGGTCGTGTGGCCGGTGCCCGAATAATAGACGATGGATACAGTACTCATGAGTTTTCTTTGGTTAGCGAGTGGGGGGAGTCTAGTGGAGATCGAAAAGGAGGATTTGCGCGGGTCCGGTGGCGGCAATTCTCAGGGAGGGTTCGGCGCTCACCCCCAGGGCGTCGCCGCCGGTCAGCTTCGTGCCGTTGACGGTCACCTCGCCTTCGGCGACGTGGAGCCAGGCATGCCGGTTCGCAGCCAGGGGATGGCTCACCAGCTGGCCGCCTTCTAGGCGGGCGTACCAGAGATCGGCGTCCTGGTGGATCGCCATCGAGTGTTCGCGGCCGGTTTTGCTGGCGACGAGATGGAGTTTCCCGACCGGTGCGCCCGCGAGCGATTTCTCGGCGTAGCGCGGGGCCACGCCGTGCTGGTCCGGCCGGATCCAGATCTGCAGGAGACGGGTGGCCTCGTCTGGCGCGGGATTGAACTCGCTGTGCTGCACCCCCGTGCCAGCGGCCATGTATTGGAATTCGCCCGCCCGGATGACGCGACCGTTGCCCATCGAGTCCCTATGCTGGAGCGCGCCGCTGAGGACGTAGCTGATGATCTCCATGTCGCGGTGGGGGTGGGTGCCGAAGCCCATGCCCGGCATGATGAGATCATCATTGATCACGCGCAGGCTGCGAAACCCCAGCCATTGCGGATCGTAGTAATCGGCGAAGCTGAAAGTGTGGTAGGTGTCCAGCCAGCCGTGGTTGAAGTGGCCGCGTTCGGCGGAACGGCGAATAATTTTCATGGCCCGAGCATACCCGCGCCCGCCTCTTAAGGATAATATCATGTTGCTTGCCTCACCATAACCCAAAGGCATGCTGCCCTCCCATGGAACTCCGCCATCTCCGCTATTTCGTCGCCGTGGCGGGAGAGGAAAATGTCACGCGGGCCGCGCGCCGGCTGCATGTTTCTCAGCCGGCGCTGAGCCGGCAGATCCGCGACCTGGAGGACGAACTGCAGGTGCTGCTGTTGGAACGCGGCGCCCAGTCGGTGCGGCTGACGGAGGCGGGACGGACCTTCTTGCGCGAGGCCCGGGCGGTGCTGGAACGCGCCGAGGCCGCGGTGGCCACGGTGCGGAGTGCGGCGAGTGGCGCCCACGCGGAGCTGCATGTCGGCTACGCGCCGTCGCTGACGGTGCAGATCCTCCCGGTCGCGCTGCGCAATTTCCAAAAGGAGCTGCCGCGCGTCCGCGTTTTGCTGCATGATCTGACCACCGAAGAGATGCTCGCGCAGTTGCGCGAAAAGAAGATCGACCTCTCCCTGATGGTGCGGCCCGGCCCCAAGCAATTGCGCGGGTTGCGCGTGGTCGAACTCGCACGCTATCCGCTGTGCGTGGCCGTGGCGCCGCGGCACCCGCTTGCTCGCTCGCGTTCGCTCACCCGGGAGCAGGCGGGGCGGGAGATTTTCATCGCCTACACCCGGGCCGACTATCCCGATTACCACGAGCAGCTCACCGGCCTGTTTGGGGCCGGATTGCGGGTGGCGGAGGAGTTGGACAGCGTGACGAGCATGATCGCGGCGGTGGAGGCCGGCCGCGGCGTGGCCCTGATGCCCAGCTGCCTCGTCTTTCTGGCCGGCCCGCGGCTCAAGCTGATCCCCTTGCGCCCGGCCCCGGAGCCACTGGTGGTCGGAGCCGTCTTTCGCGCCACGGCCCCGACCGCAGCACTGGAGAAATTCATCGCGGCGGCCAAGGTGGCAGGATAGGGCGCGCGCAAAAACGCGGCAAGGTGCGCCTCGGACAACCAGATCAGCCGGATTAAAAAATTCCCCTCTTATTTCGGCGGACCTTCCGCGCTCTCTTATGGCTAGAACGCATTTCAGGTAATTTCACGATGGCCCAAGCTGCAATTTACGTTAGGGTCAAAATAGGGATACGTGACCTTTCGCCCAGTTCACCGAAATTCACCACCGCGGCAATCGCCGAACGTCTCGTGGCTGTTCGTCGTCCGTGCCGATCCCGAAACCCCCAGAAAAATTGACCATCAATAGAAATGATTAGAAACCCAACCATGAACAAACGCGCGCTGCTTTGCGCGCTGCTGGCTCTCCCCCTTGGCGGCTCCCTGCTCGGAGCGGACGCCCAACCGGTCAACGGCAAGGAACCGGAAAACGCGGGCGTCAGCATCTGGACCCAGAATGTCACCAGTTTCCGCAAGGATCACTCCGTGGGCGGCTACAAGGGCAAGAAGCGCTGGGATCTGAGCGGAATGCCCCATTATGTGCCCAAGCAGCAACTGACCGGCACACTCCGGATCTGGGGCAACAACTACCTCAAGGACGGCTACCTTGGGGGATATTGGCAGGAGGACTTCAAGAAATTCCAGCCGGGCATCACGATCGAGTACAACTTGCCGACGGCGACCATCTCGATTCCAGCCTTGGCCGGCGGTTCGTGCGACCTGGCCATGTGCTACCAGGCGAGGTTGACGGACCTGTTGGTGTTCGAACAGGTGTACCATTATCCGATCACGGAAATCACGACCGTGACCGGGTCCTATGACGTCTACGGCTGGGCGCCGGCCGCCATCATCGTGGTCAACCGGGAAAATCCGCTCACCCAGATCAGCATGAAGCAGCTCGACGGGGTCTTCGGCGGCGCGCGGCTGGGCGGCTATGTGGGCAGCGTCTGGCATACCGAATACCCGTACTCCCGCGGGCCGGAGGAAAACATCCGCACCTGGGGTCAGCTCGGCCTGACCGGTGAATGGGCGGACAAGCCGATCCACACCGGCGGCCAGAACCTGACGGCGGGGGCCTCCTACTCATTCCAGATGAAAGTCCTGCGGGGCAGCTACCAGTTCGCCGAAGGCTACCAAGCCTACACCAATTACATCACGCCGGACGGGAAAATTAACACCTGGAGCTCGCAAGTCCGACGCGCGATCGCCAGGGACCGTTATGCGATGTTCTACGTCTCGCCGCTGTCGATGGGGGATGAATTGAAGGAGCTGGCCATCCAGGCCTATGACGGCGGGCCTTATGTCAAGCGCAGCCTCGAGTCGATTCACGACCTGACCTATCCGCTCTACAACCACTATTACTTTTATTTGAACCGCGAGCCGGGAAAACCCGTAGAGCCGAAGGTAAGCGAGTTCATGCATTTCATCCTCAGCCAGGAGGGCCAGGACTGCATCCAGCGCGAAGGGCGGTACCTGCCGCTGCCGCCCGAGGTCGTGCGGGAGCAGCTCAAGAAGCTGGAATAATTTCCGGCTCGACGCCGATCACACGGTTCTGGCGTTTGCCTGGAGCAATTCGGCCAGATCCAAACGGCGGGTGAACATGGCCAGGCTGCCATCCGCCGCGTGGGGCCATTGCTCCGTGGGTTTGTCCCAGTTGAGTTCCACGCCGCTGTCATCGGGATCCCGCAGGGAGATCACCTCGCTCACACCGTGGTCGGCCGCGCCCTCTAGCGGAACCGCGACGTGTTGCAGGCGGCGGAATGCGTCGGCCAGCGCGGGCCGGTTCGGTTAGGGAAACGCCACGTGGTAGAGTCCCGTCGTTCCCGGGCCTTGCCGGTGCGGCTTTTCCAAGCGTTGAGACCGAGATGATGGTGGCAACCGCCGGCGGCGAGGAACGCGGCCTGCGAAACAAAGCGTTGCCTGAGCTGAAAGCCGAGGACGCTGCAGCAAAAATCCAGCGAACGCGGGAGATAGGCAACCTTCAGGTGTACGTGGCCGATGTGGACAGCCGGATCGATGGGCGGATTGTCCGCAATGTGTGAGGGGGTCTTCGCAGGGTGAAGGACGGCGGCGTGGCGGAGAGGCCCATTCTGAGCCTGGGCGTCGCGGTCCGTTTCCTTGGCAGCGGGCTATGTCATGCGCGGATCATAACCCCGGTCAGCGACCGCGGCGAATACCCTGCACCTTCGCTCACCCTGTCTTTCGGTTATGCGTGGCTCCGGGGACTCCGCCCCGGCCCGACGGTTTCGCAGGGACTGGCAGCGGGAAATCTGCGAAGAAAAAAATGGGGCCGCCTCTACCCCTAAAGACGGCCCTGTAGCTCTTTTACCCTATACCAACTAACCATAGAAGCTACGCATAGAAAGACGCAGTTGGCTGGCAAAACGTTCACAAACGACCGTGCGCATCTTTCCGCAAGAGCGGCACTCGGCGGATATTAACTGGATTTTTACGCCTGCAGCCCGGGAATCCAGTTCCGCCCACGCTGTGGCTCCCCGGTGCCCTATCCCGGCAAACAACCGGGCAGGGCAATTTGTGACGTGCTCCGGGATAAGTATGCCACTGAAATCGCATCGCCATCCGGGCCAAACTCTGTCATATACGAAAATGTCGAGTCCTGTAATGGATCGGCATTACTGCAAAGCTCAGTCAGACATTCCACGATCATCCCATGAAATCCAAATTCATCCCATTCGCGGTTTGCGCAGTCATGTTGGGTTCTCCGCTGCTTGTGCGTGCGGCAGACGAGAAAACTCCCCCCAATGTCGTGGGGCAGGAGCAAAAGGCCGAACAGGCTAGGAAGAACGAAATGAAGAAGGCCGAGAAGGCGAAACAGAAGGAGAAAATGAAGGCCGAGAAGGACAGGCAGCGTGAAGGAAGCAAGGCCGAGAAGGCGAAACAGAAGGAGGAGAGGAAGGCCGAGAAGGCCAAGAAGGCGCAACAGCGCGAGGAAAGAAAGGCCGAGAAGGCGAAACAGAAGGAGAAAATGAAGGCCGAGAAGGACAGGCAGCGTGAAGGAAGCAAGGCCGAGAAGGAGAAACAGAAGGAGGAGAGGAAGGCCGAGAAGGCGAAGAAGGAGGGGAAAGAGAAAGCGAAGAAAGCAAAGAAGGAGGCCGAGGAAGAGAAGACCGAGAAGCAGAACAAGGGGAAGGGAAGGAAGTCGGGGAAATAGTCCGGTCAATGTGACGCTGCCGGGCAAAAAGCCCGATGCGTA
The DNA here is from genome assembly GCA_028691845.1 of Opitutaceae bacterium. Lineage (GTDB taxonomy): Bacteria > Verrucomicrobiota > Verrucomicrobiia > Opitutales > Opitutaceae > JAQUYL01. Next base: position 79,220 of record JAQUYL010000008.1, on the reverse strand, counting down.
GGCGGCGTTGCACGACTCACCAAGCGGTTTGCATGCGGAAACATGCAAACCGCATGCTTGCGGCGGGCCTCAGCGCGGCATCTTGACGATGAGCCGGCCCGAGATCAGCGCCTGCTTCTGGGTGCGCGTCAATTGCTTCAACTGGAATTCGCGCCGCAGCGCCCGGGTCAGGCTGAGCGGCCCCTCCACGTAGACCAACCGCACGGGAAGCCGCGACCGCGTATACTTGGCGCCCTGGCGGGAGTTGTGCTGCACGAGCCGTTTGGGCACGTTCTTTGCCGTGCCAATGTAGAAGGTGCTGTCAGCGCACTTGAGTATATAGAGGAACGCACGCTTGGCCGGCATGGTGGCTGGGTGGGCAAAAGATTCAGGCAAGAGACCCGGCTGGATCGGCCGGGTCTCCAAAACAGCATTAACCAATCGACCCAGCCTACCGGTATTCCTCGTTGGTGACGGCGTTGATAATCTTGAAGTTTTCGACGTGGTAGTTCGGGTCGGCGCCGAAGGCGAACTTGACGCCGGAGCTCTTTCCCCGGTTCGCGAGCGACCGGCGTCCTCGATCAGGGCGCGATCGAGGAGCGGAGGATTGAACAGCGGGCGGAGGGAGCCACCCGATTACTCCGCTGACGATTTTGAGTCGGCGGGTCCTTTTTCGAAGGACTGCAGGGCGAGGTAGTTGGGACCGAAGCGCTTGATGTTCTCCAGTTGCTTGTCGAATTGATCGAAGTGGCGCTCTTCGTCGTTCACCAGCGACTCGAAGACCTGTTTGGAGGCGGCATCGGCGTTCTGGCTGCACTTGATCGCGGCCTGGTTGTAACTCGCCGCACTTGCCTGCTCCATTTGCGCGGCCTTGGCCAGGATCTTTCCCGGCTCGATGATCGGTTCCACTGGCCCGGCCGGCACCATCTGAACGTCCCCCTTGAGGAAGAGGATGCGCTCGGCCAGGCGCTCGACATGGCCCATCTCCTCGATGGCGATCCGTCTGAGAAGGGTGGAAAGCGGGCCAAAGCCTTGGTCATCCAGGTGAAAATGCCAGTACATGTATTGATGCACGGCCTGGAGTTCGTCGGCGACGCCTTGGTTCAGTAATTCAATGCTGGTCTTCGTGTTCATGATACTTTGCCGTGGTTTGGGATAGGAGCGGTGCTGCTCAGTCGAGATCGAAACGGTCGAGGTTCATAACCTTGTTCCACGCCGCAACGAAGTCACGTGCGAACTTCTCTTGGGCATCCGCGCTTGCGTAGACTTCGGCCAGGGCGCGAAGTTGGGAGTTCGCACCGAAGACGAGATCGACACGGGTGCCGGTCCACATGGGCTCACCGGTCTTCCGGTCGTGCCCGGCAAAGACGGCGGCATCGTGCGCGAGCGGCTTCCACTCCGTGCGCATGTCGAGCAGGTTTACGAAGAAGTCGTTTGTCAACGCTTCCGGTCGCTTGGTGAAGACCCCGTGCTTCGTGCCTCCGAAGTTGGTGTTCAGGACGCGCATGCCGCCCACGAGCACCGTCATTTCTGGGGCGGTCAGGGTCAGCAATTGCGCCTGGTCGACCAGCAGCGCTTCGGCCGGCATCGGGGGTTGTCCCTTGAGGTAGTTCCGAAAGCCATCTGCGATCGGCTCGAGCACGGCGAAGGAGGCCACGTCGGTTTGCTCCGGCAGGGCATCCATCCGACCCGGCGTGAAGGGGACCGTGATCGTGAGACCGGCGTTCTTCGCGGCATGTTCGATCCCGGCGCATCCGGCCAGCACGATCAGGTCGGCGAGCGAGACCTTCTTCCCCCCGGCTGCCGCGCGGTTGAACGCGCTTTGGATGCCTTCCAGCGTCTTGAGCACCTTGGCCAGCCGGTCCGGGTGGTTGACCTCCCAATCCTTCTGCGGCGCCAGGCGGATGCGGGAGCCATTCGCGCCGCCTCGCTTGTCGGAGCCGCGGAAGGTGGACGCCGATGCCCAGGCCGTGGAGACCAGCTCCGAAACCGCCAGGCCGGAAGCGAGCACCTTCGCCTTCAGCGAGGCGACGTCCGGTGCATCGATCAAGGGGTGATCCACGGCGGGGATCGGATCCTGCCAGATCAGCTCCTCGGCGGGAACCTCGGGTCCGAGATAACGCGAGCGCGGCCCCATGTCGCGGTGGGTCAGCTTGAACCACGCCCGGGCGAAGGCGTCGGCGAACTGATCCGGATTTTCCATGAAGCGCCGCGAGATTTTCTCGTAGACCGGGTCAAATCGCAGCGAAAGATCGGTGGTCAGCATCGTCGGCACATGCTTCTTCGATGGATCATGGGCGTCGGGAATCGTCGCTCCCGCACCCTTGGCCACCCACTGATGCGCGCCGGCCGGGCTCTTTGTCAGTTCCCATTCATAGCCAAACAGGTTCCAGAAAAAGTTGTTGCTCCACTTCGTGGGCGTGGTGGTCCAGGTGACTTCCAGGCCGCTGGTGATGGTGTCGGCGCCCTTGCCGGTGCCGTAGCTGTTCTTCCAGCCCAGGCCCTGCTCCTCAAGGCCGGCCGCTTCCGGCTCCGGCCCCACATGAGACGCGGGACCAGCGCCGTGGGTCTTGCCAAAGGTGTGGCCGCCGGCAATCAGCGCCACCGTCTCCTCGTCGTTCATCGCCATCCGAGCGAAAGTCTCGCGGATGTCGCGCGCCGCGGCGACCGGATCGGGGTTGCCGTTGGGGCCCTCCGGATTCACGTAGATGAGCCCCATCTGCACCGCCGCGAGCGGATTTTCGAGATCCCGGTCGCCGGCGTAGCGTTTGTCAGCCAGCCAGGCCTTCTCGGCGCCCCAATAGACATCCTGATCCGGCTCCCAGACATCCGCCCGCCCGCCGCCGAAGCCGAACGTTTTGAAACCCATCGTCTCCAGGGCGACGTTGCCCGTGATGATCATCAGGTCGGCCCAAGAAATCTTCCGGCCATACTTCTGTTTGATCGGCCAAAGGAGGCGACGCGCCTTGTCCAGGCTGACGTTGTCCGGCCAGCTGTTGAGAGGGGCGAAGCGCTGCTGGCCCCGGCCGCCGCCGCCGCGACCGTCACCCATGCGATAGGTGCCGGCGCTGTGCCAGGCCATGCGAACGAACAACGGGCCGTAATGGCCGAAGTCGGCCGGCCACCAGTCCTGCGAGTCGGTCATCAGCGCGGCCAGGTCCTTCTTCACCGCCGCGTAGTCGAGACTCTTGAACTCTTTTGCGTAGTCGAAATCCTCGCCCATCGGATTGGACTTGCTGGAATGCTGGTGCAGCAGTTCGAGCTTCAACTGATTCGGCCACCAGTCGCGGTTCGAGGTGCCACCGGCGGCAGGCTGCCGGCGAACGTTGCCCGTCACCGGGCATTGGCTGTTTTCATTCATGGTGCGGATTTCTCCCTGTGTTCGGTGTTTATCTTGGAAGATCGTCGGGCCTCCTGCCCGCAGCGGGCGCAGCGGCCCCGGAAATAGATCTGGTAGCCCTGGATCGTGAAGTAGCGGGAATTCACCTTGGGCCACGGGATCTTGTCCAGGCATGGATCCTCGAGGTCGAGGATTGCGCCGCAGTCCATGCACACCAGGTGGTGATGCGGATGGACCTTCGGATCAAAGCGGGCGGCGGAGCCGGGATGGCAGGTCTTGGCCACGAGCCCAAGGGACACGAACGTCCCCAGGATCCGGTGGACGGTCATGCGGGAGATTTGCGGCAGGTCCTGGCGAACCGCCATGTAAACCTGCTCGGCGGTGGGATGATCCGAGCGCTCGAGGATCGCCGCAAACACGGCGCGCCGTTGGTGGGTCACCGGCAGGCCGCCATCGCGGTGGGCAGCAACGAACCGCTCCTGCCTTTGCTGTTTTTCAGCCGGGGTCATTGGTGGAGGATGGCTACATGCACCGGATGATATTTATATGCAAGTGGGATCTTTCGTCAGACGGCGATCTCCGCACAAAACGGTGATGAACGCGGGGGAAGCCCGCGCGCTGAGCAACGATGGGACGACGGAGTTCCCGCGATTTCGGCCTCGAGTTCGCCGGCTCGGAGAGCGAGGCGCCGCCTTTGCCAGGCGCCGCGGGCACGGCGTTCCCCGGGCGTTCGGTCCCGATCAACGGGGCGGCGACTGGAACGGGCCGGCGCCGATTCCCGGAAAACCCTCAGGGTGCCCGCCAACCCGGGGATGCCCCGGAATCAACCCCCCCCGGGCAATGCCTCCGCCGGGGGGGCGGGCGAAACCGGTATCAATTTATCAAATCACGCCTACCGGTATTCCTCGTTGGTGACGGCGTTGATAATCTTGAAGTTTTCGACGTGGTAGTTCGGGTCGGCGCGGAAGGCGAGCTTGACACCGTAGCTCTTCTCCATGCGCACCAGCAGGTCGGTATCCTCGCTGCGGAGGCGATCGAGAATCGAGGGATGCACGAGCACGCGCAGGGCGTATTCCTTGCCGTCCTTGCGGCTCTGCAGGCGGCGGGCGATCGAGGAAAGCTTGCGTTGCAGCTCGACCGACATGGTGGTGGCGGACTTGACGATGCCGCGGCCGTGGCAGTAGGGGCAGTTGGTGTAAAGGTTGGAGGCGAGCGACTCCTGCTGGCGCTGACGCGTCATCTGCATGATGCCGAGCGACGAGATGGGCAGGATGTGCGTCTTGGCCTTGTCCTCCGACATGAGCTCAACCATCTTGTCGTAGATGGCATTGCGATGACGCCGCTCCTTCATGTCGATGAAGTCGAGAATGATGAGGCCGCCGATGTTACGCAGGCGGATCTGTCGGGAAATCTCAACCGCGGCCTCCATATTGACCTGAAAGATCGTGTTCTTTTCGTCGCCGGACCGCGATTTGTGGGAGCCGGTGTTGACGTCGATGGCGATGAGGGCCTCGGTTTCATCAATGACGATCTCGCCGCCGGAGGGCAGGGAGACCTTGCGCTGGCCGGTATGCTCGATCTGCCGCTCGATGTTGAAGCGTTCGAAGATCGGGATGGAATCCTTGTAACAAGCGATCTTGGACCGGGAACGGCCTGAGATTTGGCTGACGAGATCGACCACGCGCTGATAGTCTTCCTCGCTGTCGACGAGCACGCGGTCGACCTCCTCGGTCAGGAAGTCGCGCACGGTACGCTCGACGATGTCGGGCTCCATGTAGAGGCAGGCGGGGGCGCGCTCGGAGTCCATCTTGCGCGTGATCTCATCCCATTTTTTGAGGAGCAGGTGGAGATCGCGGACAAAGTAGCGGATTTTTTTGTTTTCACCTGCCGTGCGGACGATGACGCCCATGCCCTCGGGGATGGTGAGTTCGTTGAGCATCTGGCGCAGGCGCTGCCGTTCCTTGGGGTCCTCAATCTTGCGGGAAATGCCGCACTGGTCGGAGAAGGGCATCAGCACAAGGAAACGGCCCGGGAGGGCGAGATTGGTGGTGGTACGGGGGCCCTTGGTGCCGATGGGGCCTTTTGTCACCTGGATGACGATGTCAGTGCCGGACGGGTAGAGATTCGGGATGTCCTTGACCGTGGGCTGCGCGGGGGGGCGGGCACCGCCGTCCTTCCGGCGGTTGACGCGGACGACCTCGACCGAGGAGTCGGCCGCAGCAGGGAGCATGTCCCAGTAGTGAAGGAAGGCGTTTTTCGAATAACCGATGTCGACAAAGGCGGCCTTCAGCCCGGGATCGAGGTTTTTGATCCGGCCCTTGAAGATGCCTCCCACCATCCGGTTGTCGGACTCACGTTCGATCTCGAAGCGGTCGAGGATGCCGTCTTGGAGCAGCGCGACGCGCTTTTCCAAGGGTTCGGAGTTGATGACGAGTTCGCGGAAAGAGCCTTTTTCTTTGCGGAAAATGCTCAGGATCTTTTGCAGGAGAGGACGCTGGGCGGCGCGTTCCTGGGCTTGGGCGCGAAGCTGTTCGGGTGAAACGGGGTGGCGCGCCTGCGACGGAGGAGGGCTGGCAAGTTCGGCGTCATATTTCTGGGCGGCGTCCTGGTTGGCGCCGGTGGTGGATGGTTGTTCGCTCATGGTGGGCTATGTCCCGGGTTGTTTTCACGGGGCACTCCGGGCTGGCATGCGGCGCGCAGGAGATTCCGGCAGAGCGGTCCATATCGGGTAAAAAGGGGTTCATGGTTAGAAATCCCTCCGGAAACGATAGACGCTTTGGACCAGTCCTTGCAGCAAGCAGCAGCTGAGCACGAAGGTGCCGCCGTAGCTAATGAAGGGAAGCGGTATGCCGGTGATCGGCAGCAGTCCAATGGTCATGGCAATGTTCACGAAGACGTGCACTGCAGTGAGTGCGGTGACGCCGATGGCGAGCAACATGCCGAAGCGGTCGCGTGCCAGGCCGGCGATTCGTATTCCGTTCCACAAAACCACTCCCAAGAAACCGATAATTGTGATGCTTCCCAAAAATCCTTTTTCCTCCGCGATGACGGAGAAGATAAAATCGTTGTGCGCGATGCCGCGCGGCAGGTAGCCGAGCTTGGCCTGGGTGCCTTCGGTCCAACCCTTGCCGGTCAGCCCGCCTGAGCCGACGGAAATAAGCGACTGGCGCTGGTTCCAGCCGATGCCCATCGGATCGACCTTGTCGGGCGCGGCAAAGGCGAGGACGCGATTGCGCTGGTAATCACGCAGTGGCAGCCAGGAGTGCGCCTCGTAGGCTCCCCGATCTGACAATGGCGACAAGTTGTTTTTCTCCAAGAACTTGGAATAGTTCCATGTGTCGAGCGCGATGATGCCGACCAGCAGCAAAAAGCCGCCCAGGGCGGCGGCGAAGAAGCGCTGCGAAAGATTGGAGACATACAACATTGCAAAGACCATCGGGGGTATGACCATGGCTGACCCCAGATCGGGCTGCGCGAGTATCAAGAGAACAGGGACCCCCACCGCAAGAGCCAATTTCCCTAGCGTCTGCACTGAGTCGCGCACCGTGCCGATTTTCGCGCCGGTCAGGATGGCGGCGGTGATGATCAGGCAGCCTAATTTTGCCGCCTCCGCCGGTTGAAAAGTCACCGGTCCCAGGTCCAGCCAGCGCCGGGCCCCCATGTGGGCGCTGCCCACGCCCGGAATCAGCACCAGCACGAGCAGGAGCAGGCTGGCGAGGTAAACCCAGTGCGACCAGCGCAGCCAGACCCGGTAATCGAGCAGCGCGATGGCGAGGTAGAGGATCGCGCCCGCACTGAACCACACGATTTGCTGCGACCACTGGCCGCGTCCCGTCGCCAGTTGGGCGCTGTAGATGAAGAAGACCCCGATGACCGCCAGCACCGTCAGGCAGACCGGCGTGATCCAGTCGGAACGCTCCTTGGTGGCGAGTTTGAAAAGATGGGATGGATCGAGGCGCGACGGCAGATTCACGAAATTTAAGTGTCAGTATACCCGTCCGGCCGGCGCTGGCAACGGTGCAGTGTCGTTTCCGAGCGAAGCGGCGCCGGCCGCCGTAGCATGGCGGCCGGCCGTCTCCGCCTCCTGCTGGGCCAGTCCCAGGATGATCCAGAACGGGATCGCCCCCATCGGTCCCTCCAGCACGACGCCGAAACACGCGCAAACAAAGTAAAGTCCGCCCCCCGTCCAAAGCGCTACGGTTCCATAGGCAGGGGAGTCACGATGTCGGCGGATCGCGCCAAATCCTTGCGCCGCGCCGGCAGCGACAACGGCGAGGAACGAGGCCAAACCCAGGAACCCTGAACGGCCAAACAACGTGATGAGAATATTGTGCGGACTGCGGACCGTAAAGGACTCGTCTTCGAGGCCGAAATATTCCCGCGAAAAACCAGCGGCCAGATCGTAACCCCAACCCAGTCCGAATATGGGTCCGCCTGCGAAGGTCTCCTGCAACACTTGGCGCCACCAGACCAGGCGGAAGCGGTTGTTGTCCGGGGAAGACAGGGCCGCGCTGCTCTGATAGGCTCCGCTGCCGCTTACATCGAGGATCGAGCGGGCTTTTTCAAGGAAGCCATAAGCATGGGTTTGGCTCAAATCCCTGTCTTGGAAGATGGCGACAGCCACGGATATCGTCATCGCCAACACGGCCACCGCGGCGAATCTAAGCACAAAGCGGCCTTCCCGGGCATAGAACAGCAACAAGCACACCCCCATCATCGCCACAATGGTGGAACGGCCGATAGCGTAGGCGAAAAGAGCGAAATTCCCCAGGAAGAACACAAGGTTCAGCCAAGCCGCGCCCTGTTTTGCCCGCTGCCGGAAATAAAACCAGAGCAAGGCGGCCCCGGAATAAGTCGAAGCCAAATCGGGCTTGATGACAATTAGCGGCACGCCGTTCAAGGCCAGTTGATGCGTGAAGAAGTAGGGCAGGGCGTTGCTTAGAAAGAACAGCGGCGGCAGCAGTCCCAGTGCGATCGTCAAGGCGGCCGCGAGGGCCTTCTGGTCGGTCACTTGCCGGGCGGCATAAACGGTGATGAAGAAGAAAGCTGCGTAGTAAACCGTAGCCGCGTCACGCAGGGCGATAAAACCATGGGTGCGCATATCCCAGGGCAGGCGAGCCAAGCTGATCACCATCCAGGCCAGAATTGCCAGACTCAACGAGTCCTTGTCGATCGGGAAGCGCCGCGCCATCGCTCCCCGCACCAGAACTATCACTCCACAGCTCATCAGAGCCGCCTCGGCGGGAAGCAAAGGCAGGGTGCCTGGCAGCAATTGCTGCGCGAAACCGCGGTTTCCCACGATATAACCGATTAACACACTGCATAGTATCCAGGTCTCAGCACGAATGCCTGTCCATCGTTGCAGCGAGGCGAGGACAAGGAAGGCCCCCAGCAATGCCAGCAATCCTATGCTGCCATCTGCGATCTGAAATCCAGCATATATTGCGAAAATGGAGCAAAAACTGGCGATCAGGCGTTTCTTCCAAATGGGATTCACGGGAATCGCGTATGAATCTCTTTTCCGGTTTGGTGACAAGCATCCCTCGCTGCGGGGTTCAGCCGGCCGCTCTATGTTTGAGCGCGTTTCGTGTGAACCAACGGCCCAATGGCAGCACCACGAGTGGTGAAGCCAGCAACCAAAGCCGGAGGCCCTCGGTCGAGTGCCGAGCGGCGGACAGAAGCAGTCCCGCCGCCAACGCGCCGCTGGTCCACGCCGCGATCTTCCAGGCAGACTGCGGCGCCTCGGCCACCAGCAGCTCCGTTTGCAGGAGGCTCAACCCGCCCAGCAGTGTGCCGAGGGAGAAAAGCGGCAGCACGTACTGAATGCAGGAGGCGTATTGCAGATCGATGAGCCGGCCCGGCAGCCACGGCAGCACCCAGCCAAGGGCGGCGAAGGCCACAGCGCAGATCACCAGGAGCATCAACAGGGCGCGATCGGCCAGCTTGGTCAGGGCGGCGGAGCGGGATTGTTGATGCAGGGCGAGCAGCCGTGGATAATAATATTGGTTGCATGCTCCGCCCAAAACGTTGGGCAGAACCATGGCAATGTTTCCAGCCAGCGTGATGTGTCCCACTGTGGCCTGATCGAAAAACAGGCTGGCGGTCCAGCGCACGAGCCCGGCGTTGATGAATATCAGCATGCCATTGATGCCGAATCCCCAATGATAAGCGCCCAGATCCCCGGGCACGGAGAATGTGCCTGCAGCCGGTCGGGCGTAGGCGCGCAGGACGATGAATCCAGCGGCGGCGGTGGCGCAGGCGTGCAGCAGATAGCCGCTGGCCAGCGACGGGAAACTCGCACTCAGAAGCACCACCGCCAGGAGCGGGAGAAAGGTGCGAGTCAGCGCGTAGAACGCCGTCAGCCCAAAGTCGGCCCAATAGCGCCGTATGCTTTGCAGGCATGATTGGAACGCCAGCGCGTAGGCCCCGGCCAGGCTCGCCGGAAAGACGGTCAGGACGATCATGGCCAGACCGAAATTACCGGCCAATCCTGCGGCCAGCGCCAGCAGCAGCACAACGACCGCCAGCCATGCCGCGGACCGAAGCGTCGCGCGCAGCCACCAGGCGAGATAGGCCTGCTGATCAAGCGTGTCCGGCCAGTTGCGGCTTGCGTGCTTGATCATGCCGGCATGGGTGAGCAAACTCGCCAGCGGCGTAAACGTGAGAAACAAGCCATACGCACCATAGATCTCGGGCGACACGAGCGTCGAACTTACCCACACGCCCACCAGTCCGCAGGCAATCCCCGTTGCTTGAGCAAGCAGGATGGGCAGCCAGTCAGGAGAGAGATGCTGCTGCAGTGCCGGTTCGTCCATTGGTTGAGCATGGCACAAGCCGTCCTTCCGGTGCAATCCAACTACTTGGTTGCCGTGCCGGCACGGCAGGCCTAACCAAAGAGGACTTCCGCATGATTGCCGCTATCGTTCCCAGCCTCGACCGTCTTCCGCTGCTACGGCGCCTGCTGGCCAGCCTGCGGGAATGCGGCGGCATCGAGGGCGGAATCACTGTGGTCAACAACTCCCCCCGCTCGATCCAGGAGGAGATCGAGCGGCTTGGCTGGCCGGACGTGACCTTGCTCGAGCCCGGGAGAAATCTGGGGGTGGGAGGTGGCGTCGCGCATGGCATGCTGGCGACCTTGTGCAACCCGGCGGTAAACTACGTGCTCGTGTGCGACGATGACGCCCTGGTTGCGCCTGGAGCGCCGGCGCTGCTCCGGGCGGTGCTGGCCCGCGAGCACGGTGGGGCGGCGGTGCCGATGCTCCTGCGCGAGAATGGCAACATCGGCTGGTTCCCGGGGCTGCTCGAGCCGGCCAAGTGGCGGGTCATCAAACGCCAACCGCTGCGGCCCGAGGAATACCTGCGCAAATGCGGCACCGATCCGGTGCGCTTTAGCTGGGCCCCGTGGCCCGTGATGCTGGTATCCCGTGCCGCCATCGAGACCGTCGGCCTGCCGCGGGAGGACATGTGGTATCAGGGCGACGACCTTGAATACGCCATGCGGTTATCGGCACGTTTCCCGTGTTTTTTTGTCCCGGCGGCGCAGGCGATGCATTATCCTCCGCCCGGGCAGGCGGATCACCGCAGTTTCTATTACCGGGAATGCGTTGGCATGCAAAACGTGTTTTACATGGTGTTTCACCTGCCGCACTGCCGGCGAGCGTTGCGGCATCTGCCGGGCAACTGCTGGCGGTTCTTGCGCAACTGGCACTGGTCGCCTTGCGCAGTGAAAGATCTGGTGCTTGCCGCTTGGCGTGGCGCCGTGCGCCGGGCGCCGGGGGGCGCGCCTGGCTTCACGCAATTCCAGCAATGTTATCTGAGACTAAAGAACGGACCGTGAGCGCTGGTGAAAAAATCACCGTGATCATGGCGACGCGGGCCCGGCCGCATCTGCTGCCACGGGCAGTGGCGAGCGTGTTTGCACAGACTCATCCGGATTTCGAGCTGCTAGTGGTGGACGACAATCCTCCCGCAGACCGCGCCGCCACGACCGTCGCGCTGGCTCCCTGGCGGGACGACCCCCACCTGCGCTACCTTGTCAATGCCGACCCGTGCAATGGGGCCTCGGCTCGCAACACGGGACTTGGGTTTGCGCTTGGCGAGTGGGTGACTTTCCTCGATGACGACGATACCTATGAACCGATGAAACTGGCCCGGCAGCTCGCTCTGGCGCGTGCGACCGGCGCGCCCCTGGTGTTATGTGGCTTGGCTTACCACGCCGGCATGCGGGTCCGCCGGCGCCAGTGCCGGGAGGAACGGTTTGCCGGCGGGGACCTCTTGGTGCGCGCGCAGGCCGCCGCTCCGGCCATTTTTCATCAACGGGTGGATTCCTTCCGGTTTGATGCCGAGTTCTTCGCCGGGGAGGATGCCGATTATTTTCTCCGTTTGGTCGAGCACTGGAGCTTGGCCTCCGTGCCCAACGTGCCGGCGCCGCTTGTGCACGTCTTTCAACAGGATCCTGCATTGCGCCAAAACACCCGTGCGGAAGCCGTGCTCAGAGGCCAGCGGAGAATCTGGCACAGGCATTCGGTTCGATTCAGCCGGTCCGTGCGCCGGCAGCTTGCTGCCCGGATTTGGTATGCGCGCGAGATTGAGGGCCGGGGCTTTGGCTCGCTCGGCAAGGCGGCGTCCTGGGTTTGGCGAACTGGCGGCCCGGGCGAATGGCGATTGTTAGCCAATCTCTTTCTTCGCCGCCTGCCAGTGCTTGGGCGTTGGATGTCTGTTTAGCCGCGCGCCAGCCAATCGGCCAGGCGCGGCCAGACGGCGTCAGTGGTCAGGTTGCGGATGCAGTGCAGTTCGGCATAACGGCAGAAATCAAAGCACGGCTTGTACGGACAGGGGGCGCCTTCAATCCACGCTGCCTGCGGATGCTGCGGGGCAAACAGCTCCGGCAACTGCGGGCCGAAGATTGTGAATGTCGGCACGCCGAGAAGGGCGGCGAGATGTCCCGGGCCGGAATCGTTGCCAATGAAACGATCGGCAGCAGACAGACGAGCGAGCAACTGATCGAGATCGCGCAGCGAATCGTCCAGCAGGGTCACCTCCCACCCGGCGGCGCGCATCCGGGCCGCGATTTCGTCGAAGCGTTCCAGCGGCCAGAGGCGCGTGGACTGGCCCGCGCCCGTGTGAATGACGGCGCGGCGGCCGCGGCGCGGTGCCGGCGCTACCGGGGCCAGCTCCCAGCCGAGCGTCTCGGCCAACGAACGCCAGTGTTCGGCGCGGTGCGGGTGCGCCGGTGGGCTGAGGGGCTCCGTGAGCAGAAGGGATGAGCCGAAACGGGGGAAACCGAGGCGCCGCCGGGCGCCGGCGAGACGCATCAGCACATGATCGCGCGGATCGCGCCGCGCCGACACGGCAACATCGAAGCGTCGGGAACGCAGTTCGCGGGTGATCCGCCACATCTCCCTCCACGGCCAGCGGTGCAGTCGGTATTTGCCGCGAAAAACCGTCCATGGCGCCGTGAAGGAAATGTGCTCGATCTCCGCACAGAAGCGGCGCAGCAGGGGAGCGGCGTGGGATTTGGCCAGCAGCGTCACCTCCGCGTGGCGCCCTGCCTCACGCAGGAACGGCACGGCCAGCGCGAGATCACCGAGGCCCCAAAGCTCCACCACCAGCAGCCGCGGGCGGCGGTCGGGCGCAGGCGTGGAGGGACTTGGCATTCAGGCGTTATCTTGCTTTTGTGGTGGGCATGGCAAGCCCCCCCGTGGCCAAGTCAGGAATCGCACCGCCCTCCGCATGGATCGCGGCGGCGGTGTGCGCGCTGGTCGCCTTCCCCGTGTTCCAGTTTTTCGGCAATGCAGCACGGGGCTATATTCCCACCCGGTCGTTGTTCTATTGGTGGGGCTTCCAATGGTGGAATCCACCGTCGGAGTGCGAGCATGGGTGGTTGATCCTGGCCCTGGCGGGATGGCTGTTTTGGCGGAACCTCCAAAACGAGAGGCGGGAGACGGAAGGCGGGAGGCGGGAGGTGGGAGGGGCCGCGCTTGCCGCCATGCTCGGAGGCCTGGTGGTGCATCTGCTCGGATACGCGATGCAGCAGACGCGCATCTCCATCGTGGGCTTCCTGCTGGTGGCCTGGGGGGTGCTGGCGCACGGGGGCGGGCGACGGTGGGGGCGGGCGGCGGCGTTTCCCTTGGGATTCATGCTACTGGCGGTGCCGGTCGATGTCTTCGACACGCTCGGGTTCCACCTGCGCCTCGGGGTCATCGAAACGAGCTACCACCTGGCCCGGGCCTGCGGCGTGGAGGTCATTCGCAACGGCACCCAGCTCCTTTCTCCCGATGGTTCCTACCAGTACGACGTGGCGGCGGCGTGCTCGGGCATGCGCTCGCTGATGGCGCTGATCGCACTGTCGCTGCTCGTCGGGTATCTCAACTTCCGCGCTTGGTGGCGGCGGTGCGTCATTCTCCTGCTGAGCCTGCCGCTGGCCTTTTTGGGCAACGTGGTGCGCATTTCCGCCATCATTTTTGCGGGCCAGTGGTTCGGGCAGGAGGCCGGCGTGTGGGTGCACGAGTGGGCCGGTTTCATCGTGTTTGTGATCGTGCTCGGTGGTGTTCTCGCGGCCACCAGCCTCTGGCAGCGTCGGTGGCCGGAACCCGGGCCGGGCCAGCCCACGGGGACGAATTCCTCCGGATCAACCCCGGAAACACGTCAACTATTAGTTGACAAACCGTCTTGGCTGGGTCCGCCGCAAGGCCACTCTACCGGGGACATTCCGCGGGACGCTGCGCCGGCTGACGCCAAGGCGGAGGGTAACGGATTCAGTGGTACTTTGTCCGGGCGGACGGTGGCGGTCCCGGCGGTGATCGTCGCAGCGGGATGCGCGCTGGTCATCCTTGCGGCGCACCGGCTCGACCTTGCGCAGGTGAACCCGCGAGTCGGCGTCAAGCTGGCGGCGGACGGGGTGAATCCGGTCGCGCTGCCCGGCGTGATTGGTTCCGACTGGTTCGGGCGCGAGGCCGAGGTGACGGATATTGAGCGGCAGGTGCTGCCTCCTGACACGGGGTATTCGCGCAAAAATTATTTTTCGCGGCTGGACCCGGATCAATGGGTATTTCTCTCGATCGTGCTGAGCGGGCGTGATCGGACTTCGATTCACCGGCCGGAATTGTGTCTGGTGGGCCAGGGATGGACGATCGCGGGCCGTCAGGCGCACACTTTTACCTGGCCCGGGCGCCGCGATGTCACGGTGCCCGCCACCGTGCTCCGCCTCGAGCGTGAAGTCCGCACTCCCGGAGGCCGGACGGCGAAGGCGACCGCGCTTTTCGCCTACTGGTTTGTCGGGGCCGACAAAGTGGTGGCTTCAAACACGGCACGGGTCCTTTATGCATCGCTGGACCGCCTGCGCCATTTGCAAAGCCACCGGTGGGCCTATGTCGTGGTGCACACCATGGTGCCGGACGATGAAGGGGCGGCGTTCAATCGCATGCAGTACGTGCTCAACCGCACCCTGCCCGTTTTTCAAGAACCGCTGCCGGCACGTTGAGCAGTGGCCGGCGGCGGCCGGTACAAAGGGGCTTCGCTCCCTCTCCGCGCCACCGGAAGAGGGCAAAACATGAAGGGGGAGGCGTTGCGGGAGAAAGGTTGCCAACGACATAAAGAGGGGTAAGGTGCAGTCTCTTTGCTAACATATCAGGCACATGAAGTGATACTTGCGATGGCCACCGGCGAACCGCTCTGGTGGACTTTTTCCGTAGCCGCGCTGGTGGGTACCAGCCTCGGCATGCTCCTCGCGCTAATCCTGACGCGCCAGAGCCGCCGGGCGGCGGAACAGCAGGCACGGGCGCACCATGAACTGGCCCAGCGCGAGGCGGCGCTGCTGGCGCAGGAAGTCAGAACCAAGGCCGAGGAGGAAATCCGCGTACGCCAGGCGGAGGTCAATCGCGAGTACGACCGGCGGGAGATCGAAATGGAGGTTAAATTGCGCGAAATCCGTGCCCACGAGGAGTCGCTGGCCCTGCTGGATAACCAGCTGGAGCAGCGCGGCGAACGGCTGGCGCGCGAATCCACCGCCATAAAGCAGGCGCGTGATGCCCTGCGGGATCTGTCCAAAAGCCTGCGCCAGCGGCTCGAAGGGGCGGCCCAGACCGATGCGGAAGGCATCAAGAAACAACTGCGCGAGGAGGTGCAGCTCGAGTGCCAGGAGGAGTTGCGGACGCTCCGGCACGGGCTGCTCGAAAAATCCGAACAGGAAGTGCAGGCCGAGGCCAAACGTGTGCTTCTTCTGACGATGCAGCGGCTGGCCAGCAAGCCCAACGCCGACATTTCGTCCACCATTGTCCAGCTGCCTAGCGAGGAAATGAAGGGGCGAATCATCGGGCGCGAAGGCCGCAACATCAAATCCTTCGAGGCGTCCACCGGGACAACGCTCCTGATCGACGAGTCCCCGCTGATGGTCCTAATCTCGTCATTCGATCCCGTGCGGCGCGAGATCGCCAAGCTCGCCCTGGAGGGTCTGATCAAGGACGGGCGCATCCATCCGGCCAGCATCGAGGAGGCGGTCACCCGGGCCCGGCAGGAGGTGGATTCCCATGTCACGCAGCTTGGCGAGGACGCCGTGCAGCAGCTCAAGATCAGCCGGCTGCATCCTGAACTCATCCGGCTGCTCGGCAAACTCCACTTCCGTTTCTCTTACACCCAGAACGTGCTCGACCATTCCGTCGAGGTCGCGCAGCTCTGCTCGATGATCGCCTCGGAGGTCGGACTGGACCCCAATGTGGCGAAGCGCGCCGGTCTCTTGCACGATATCGGCAAGGCGATCGATGGCGAATTCGAGGGTAGCCATGCGATCATTGGCGCCGATTTTCTCCAACGCTACGGCGAGACCCCCATCGTGGTCAACGCCGTGGCCGCGCATCACGAGGAGGTCAAGCCGGAGACGATCTACGCCGGTCTGGTGATGCTGGCCGACACTGTTTCGTCAGTGCGGCCCGGTGCCCGCGCCGAGGCGATGACGTCCTACATCGAGCGGCTGGGCCGGCTGGAGAAACTGGCCCTTTCGATGGAGGGGGTGCAGCAGGCTTTCGCCATTTCGGCGGGCCGCGAGGTGCGCGTCGTGGTGCAGCCCAGTCTCGTCACCGACGAGCAGGCCAAGGAGCTGGCCAAGCGGTTGCGGCTCCGGATCGAGGAGGAGCTGCAATATCCAAGCACGATCAAGGTCACCGTCATTCGGGAGCAGCGCTTCACCGAGACTGCGACATGACGGTGGAGGTGGCGAGGAGTGTGTAGCGAGCAGTAGGCATTGGCTGCGCCACGTTGAATTTCTACTCGCTACCCGCCGCCCGCTGCTCAGTACTTTCTTCCGTCATGGCCAACAAAAAAATCCTCGCGATCTTTCCGAATCCTGCGCCGGAGCGCGATTACCTCATCGAACACACGCACCACGAGTTCACCTCGTTGTGTCCGATTACGGGGCATCCGGATTTCGCGGAGATTCTGGTGCGCTACGTGGCGGACAGGAAGTGTGTCGAGCTGAAGTCGCTCAAGCTCTACTTTCACGCCTATCGCAACGAAGGCATCTTCTTCGAGGCGGTCACCAACCGGATTCTCACGGATCTTGTGTCGGTGCTGCAGCCGCGGCGCCTGACGGTCGTCTCACGATGGCAGGCGCGCGGCGGGTTCACTTCTGTCATCACCGCGGACTACGAGGGGAAGACGCGGCGGCGCCGCCGACCGGGGCGGCCCGGATAACGTCAACTATTAGTTGACGTTCTGGACGCCATAGGGCGCGCGGCGGGATCCTTGCCCGGGCGCGCAGACGGCCCGGAAAGAGGCGGGTGAAAGAATTTCCGTGCGTTCACGCTGGACGTGTATTTCTTTTGAATGACTATGCACTGGAATGACACACCTCTCTTCTTCGTGGACTTTGAAGGGAGCCGATTGTCGGGTGTCCTGGAGTTTGGTGTGGTGACCCTGCGGGACGGCGAAATCGCCGAGACCCGGGGGCGGTTGTGCCACCCCACGGGCCGGATCACCGAGGAGGATGCCGCAGTGCACGGGCTCCGGCCCGAACGGCTCGCCGGTGAACCTCCCTTCAGCGATGAATGGGAATATTTTGCGGGTCTGCGGGCGCGGGGTCTGCTTGCGGCCCACTATGCCTCGGCTGAGAATTCCCTGATCAAATCGGTCTGGCCCTATCCGCGCACGGGGCCGGATTTTGCCCATCCCGGGCGCAGTGCGACCGAGTGGGGGCCGTGGGTCGATACGGCGCGGCTTTTCGAGCAACTGGTCCCGGGTGTGATGTCGCTGCGGCTGGAGACACTGATTGTGCGGCAGGGGCTGCAGGCGAGGCTCGATGAGCTGGCGGCACGGCACTGTCCGCCGGGGCGCCGCGACTATCACTCGGCGCTCTACGATGCCCTGGGCGGCGCAGTGCTGCTGCAATGGCTGCTGCAGCTGCCGGAGCTGGCGGGGGCGACGATTCCGTGGCTGCTGCAGATGAGCACGCTGGACACCGAAAAGCGTGCTGCGCTGCAGCAGAGCAACCTCTGGTAGGAGGCGGATCGACCAAGTTCGCGCCCTACCAGTCGGACGGATAGCGGCGCAAGCGGGCGAGTTGCGCGGCGGTGCGGAGCAGGAAGAGCGGGTTGTTGAGCAAGTAGCGGCGCCAGAGCCGGCGCGGCTCCAGCGCGAGCCGGAACAGCCATTCGAACCCGCTGCGCTGCACCCAGCGCGGCGCCTGGCGCACGCGGCCGGCATGAATGTCGAAAGCCGCGCCGACCCCGAGCAGAAGTCCGGCGTCGAGCTGGTTCCAGGCTTCGGCCATGAAGCGTTCCTGCTTGGGCGAGCTGATGCCGACCCAGAGGAGATCCGGGCGTGTGCGGGCGACGTCGGCTTGCAGGCGGGAAAATTCGGCCGGAGACAGGGGCCGCATGGGCGGCGTGAACGTGCCCACCACCTGCAGGCCTGGCAGGCGCGCGGTGAGAGCCGCGCGCAATTGCCCGGCCCGGCCCGGCAGGCCGCCGTAGAAATAGTGCCTGATCCCCATAGCCCGGCCAGCATCGGCCACGGCGAGCATCAGGTCGGGGCCGTATACCCGGGTAAGCTGGGCATGTCCGTGCCAGCGGCCGAGCCAGACGAGCGGCATGCCGTCAGGCGTGGAGAGATAGGACCGGTTGTAGATGGTGCGGAGGGCCGCGTCCCGCTGGGCCTCGCTGATCCCGTGCACGGTGCAGAAGCACACATAACCGCGGCGGGACGGCCCGCGGGCGGCGAGCACGAGGTTGCGCGCCGCGTCGAGGGAGAGGGCCGACACGCCGACCCCGAGCACATTGTAGCGCGGCACGGAAACCATGGCGCGAAGCTGCCAGCAAATCCGGCGGCGGGCAAGACGGGACGCCGGTTCAGAACCAGCGTTTGCGCCGGAGATACGCGAGCATGCCAACGGTGCTGACGATCGTGAGGACAAGTGCCACGAAATAGGAATAACGTCCCGGGATTTCGGGCATGTGCTGATAATTCATGCCGAACCAGCTGCCGACGACGAGCACCGGCAGTGTGAGCGCCGTGAGGGCGGTGAGGACACGAATGCCCAGATTGGCCTCGTGATCGGTTCGATTAAGGAAAACGCGGAAGGCGAGGATGGCCTGTTCGGCCCAGGCGTTGACCATGCGCTCGAAGCGGGCGAGTTCCTCGGCGAGATCGCGCATGTAAGGCAGCAGGGTGGGGCGGAAGAAACCGGTGCGGCCGTGCGCCAGCTCGCTGACGATCTCGCGCTGCGGGCGCACCAGCTGGCGGAAGGTGGCGAGTCCCTTTCGGGCGGCGAGCACCCGGGGCAGCAGATTGCCGGGCTCGCGCAAGGCAGCCTGCTCGATGGCGGTGATCTCGGCGCGGAAATCCTCCAGGACGGGCTTGTAGGCCTCGGTCATGTAGTCGAGGAGGGTGTGGACCAGGCGGTCAGGGCCGCGCACCGGGTTGGCGGGGTTCTTCAGGCAGCGGTCCAGTGTGGCCTGCACGGGCTTGAGCGGCCGGCGGTGGAAGGTGACGAGGAATTTCCGTCCGAGCAGGAGGTCGAGTTCGGTGGTCGTGAATCTTTCGGTGCGGGAGTAATCGATCGCGTGCATGACCAGGTAGAGGTAGTCGTCGTATACCTCGTACTGGGGGAACCGGGTCTCGCTTAAGCAGTCTTCGATCACCAGCGGATGGAAGGCGAACAGCGATTCCAGGACGAGCCGTCCCTCCTCGTCGGTGGGCTGATCGAGGTCGACCCAGAGCATCACCCCGGGATCGGCGCGCAGCGCGGCCAGCGACTCATACGGCGGATTGTGCGCCGCGAGGCGGCTGTCGCGATAGACGAGGGTGGTGATCATGGCAGGCGGAGACCGGTGATCGGGCGGGGCGCAGGGGGGCTAGATCCACTTCCGCCGCTTGCACCACACCCACATGCCGATGGTCGAAAGAACCGTGAAGAAGGTGGCCGTGAGATAGCCGAATGGGGAACTCAATTCGGGCATGTGCGCGAAGTTCATGCCATACCATGTGCCCACGACCGTGGCGGGGACGGTGAGAGCGGTCAGGGCCGTGAGGATTTTGATGCCCTCGTTGGTCTCGAAGGCGGACTTGCTGAGGTAAAGGTCGAAGGAGATGAGCAGTTGCTCGGCGTGGCCGGCGGCGGTCTCGTCGATGCGGTGGAGCTTGTCCCGCAGGTCGCGGAAATAGGGCAGCATGACGGGACGGACCAGCTTGCTTTCGCCGTGGGCGAGGCGGTTGATGACGTCGCACTGGGGGCTGATGATCTCGCGCAGGTGGTAGATCTCGCTGCGGACCTGGACCAGCTGGGCGGTGAAGTCGGCGGAAGACTGGGAAAGGACCGTCTCCTCGATGTGCTCGAGTTCCTTGCGGAGTTCGTTGACCGCGGGCAGGTAGCTGTCCGAGAGCAGATCGAGCAGGTTGTGGGTGAAACGATCCGGGGCGCGCGCGACCACGCCGGAGGTCTTGGTGACGCGGTCGATGATGGTCTGGACGGAGACGAGCGGCTGACGGTGGAAGGTGACGAGAAAATCCCTGCCGAGAAAGAGGCCGATTTCGGTCGTGGAAAACTTGTCGGTGCGGGTGAAATCGACGGCGTGAATGACGAGGAACAGGTAATCGTCGTAATCCTCGACCTTTGGCAGCGAACTGGGCGTGACGCAGTCCTCGATGGCGAGCGGGTGGAACGCAAAGACGCCTTCCAGAATCCCCTTGATTTCGTCGTCGGTGGGGTTGGCGAGATCCACCCAGAGCATGAGCCCCTTGTCAGCGCGCACGAGCCGGAGCGCCTCAAGCTCGAGATCGCGGCCCACGAGACGGCCTTCGCTGAAGATGAAGGATTGGATCATCGGACAGGCCCCATGGTGTGCGCAGTCCGGGGCGTGAAGCAAGCCTGCGGCGCAGCGGACCGTCCGCGGCCGGTATTACCGGAGGGGCGGTCTCACACCGGCGCGAGCTTCAACACCCGGGCCTCGAGCTCGCGGATCGTCTGGATGAAGGCTTCGGGGGTGGGGGCGGCGAGGAGGGCGTCGCGGTTGGCGTCATCCTTGATCAGGCGGCAAAGCGCGCCCACGAGCATCAGGTAGTCGCCGGGGTTGGACTTGGGCGTGCCGAGGACGAACAACAGGTGCACGGTCTGCTGGCTGTTTTCAAAAAATACGCCGCCCGGGCTGCGGCCGACGGCGAGCACGAGGTTCTTCACATGATCGGTGCGCGCATGCGGCAGGGCGATGCCATTGCCCAGGCAGGTGGTGTCGAGGCGTTCGCGCGCGAGCAGCTCGTTGTAAAAACCCTGGAAGCTGACCACATCGGGGTGGTGTTCGAGGAGACGCGCCACCTCATTGAGCGCCGTCGTGCGCTTGTTGCCCTGGAGGTTCAGCTGGATGCGCGCAGGTTCGAGAAGTTGGGAGAGCCGGGTGGCCATGTGGATTACGCGTTGCCGAAAGAACAGGTTGGGGGCGAAACCATGGCAAGGAAAGAAGTGGACCGGCCCTGACGAATGAAGCCCGACAAGGTGCCGTCAAGACGACGGCTTCAAGACCGCGATCTCAGGAGGTGGCCGGGGGTGCCGGCGCCTCCTCCTCCTGGGCTTCCAGCTCCTCGTCGCTTTCCACCACGCGGGCGATGGAGAGCAGCTTGTCGCCGGGTTCGAACCGGATGAGCGTGACGCCCTTTGCGTCGCGGCCGGTTTCGCGGATCTCGCTGACCCGGGTGCGGACGCTCTGGCCATTGGCGGTGAGGAGCATGATCTCGTCCTCGTCGTGGACGCTGAGCGCGCCGGCCACGCTGACCGAGCCGTCATCCGGCAGGTCGATGGCGATGACACCGGTGCCGCCGCGGCGGATGAGCCGGTACTCCTCAAACGGGGTGCGTTTGCCGATGCCGTCCTCGCGGGCGACCAGCAGGCGGGCGGCCGGATCACACACGCAGAGGGCCTCCAGGTAATCGCCCGCAATCTTGAAGCGCATGCCGGTGACGCCCTGGGTATTGCGGCCAATGGCGCGCAGCCCCTCGGGTTTTTCGCCGGCGTCGTCCGGTGCGCCGCCGGCGGGCGGGTTGTCCTGCGCGGCCCCCTCGAAGAAGCGCACGGCCTGGCCCTTGTGGGAGACGAGGATGACTTCGTTCTGACCGTTGGTCAGCACGCAGCCGACGAGGCTGTCGCCGTCGACGAGCTTGATGCCGGCGATGCCGCCTTCGCGGGTGGCGTTTTCGTATTCGGAAAGCCGGGTCTTCTTGATGAGGCCGTGCTTGGTGGCCATGATCACATACTGGGACGGGGAATATTCAGGCACGCACAGCAGGGCGGCGATTTTCTCGCCCTCGGCGAGACGGAGGAAGCCTGAGACGGATTTGCCCTTCGAGGTGCGGGTGCCCTCGGGGATGTCATAGACCTTCTTCGCGTGGCACTGGCCGGTGCTGGTGACGAACAGGATGTAGTCGTGTGTGGACGCCGTGAACAGCGTTTCCACGAAATCCTCCTCGTAGGTCTCGGCGCCGATCACGCCCTTGCCGCCGCGCTTCTGGGAACGGTAGGCGGCGACGGGGGTGCGCTTGATGAAGCCGAGGTGGGAAACGGTGATGACGCAGCCCTCGTTGGGGATGACGTCCTCCATGCGCAGCTCGCCGGCGTCGTCGACGACCTCGGTGCGGCGGGGCGAAGCGTACTTGTCGCGCAGGGCGAGTAGCTCGGTCTTGATGAGCGCGAGGAGCTTGGCGTCGGAGGCGAGGATGCCGCGGTATTCCTCGACGAGCTTGAGGAGGTCGAGGTACTCGGTCTCGATCTTGTCGCGCTCCAGGCCGGTGAGCTGGTAGAGGCGGAGTTCGAGGATGGCGTTGGTCTGACGCTCGGAGAGGGGGTACTTGGCCATCAGCATCTGCCGGGCCTCGTCGCGGTTGGAGGAGGAGCGGATGATGCGGACAAAGTCGTCGAGGTTGTCGAGGGCGATCTTGTAGCCTTCGAGGATGTGGGCGCGCTCCTCGGCCTGGCGGAGACGGAACTCCGTGCGGCGGGTGATGACATCGCGGCGATGGTCGATGTAGCACTCGAGGAGTTCCTTGATGTTCATCTGCTTCGGCCGCTTCTTGTCGAGGGCCAGCAGGATGACGCCAAAGGAGGATTCGAGGGCGGTCTTCTTGTAAAGCTGGTTGATGATGATCTGGGCCTGCTCGCCGCGCTTGAGCTCGATGACGACGCGCGTGTTCTCATCGGACTCGTCGCGAATATCGCGGATGCCGTCGATCTCCTTGTCGGTGACCAGATCGGCGATTCGCGTGACGAGCGTGGAGCGGTTCACGTTGTACGGGATTTCCGTGATCACGATCTGCTCCATGCCGTTTTTGAGCTCCTCGGTGTGGGCCTTGCCGCGCATGCGGACGATGCCGCGGCCGGTGGTGAGGTAGGACTTGATGCCGGCGCGGCCGTTGATGATGCCGCCGGTGGGAAAGTCCGGGCCGGGGATGTAGCGGACGAGCTCGTCGACGCTGATGCCGGGCTGGTCGATGATGGCGCAGGTGGCGGCGATGATTTCGGCGAGATTGTGCGGCGGGATGTTGGTTGTCATTCCCACGGCGATGCCGGTCGAACCGTTGATCAGCAGGTTGGGCAGGCCGGAGGGAAGAACCGAGGGCTCGGTTGTCGACTCCTTGTAGTTGGGAGCGAAGTCGACAGTCTCCTCCTCGATGTCCTTGAGCAGTTCCTCGGAGATTTCGGACAGGCGGCATTCCGTGTAGCGGTAGGCGGCCGCGGGATCACCGTCGACGGAGCCGAAATTGCCCTGCGGCTCGATGAGCGGATAGCGCATCACCCACGATTGCGCGAGGCGCACGAGCGCGTCGTAGACCGAAGAGTCACCGTGCGGGTGGTAGTTTTTTAAAACCTCGCCGACGACGCCGGCGCACTTGTCGAACGCGCGGTTGTGGAGCAGGCCCTCGCGGAACATTGCGTAGAGGATGCGGCGCTGGACGGGCTTGAGGCCGTCGCGGGCATCGGGCAGGGCACGCGAGATGATGACCGACATCGAATAGTCGATGTAGGCCGTTTGCATGATGTCGGTGATGTTGGCCGAGAAAAGTTTTTCAGAAGCTGTGTACATTTCTAAAAGCGGGTGGTGGCGGGCAGTGGGTGGCGAGGAGGGGACCGGGCGGCGGATGCGGCGGGGATCGTCGTGCAGATATGCCTGCTACACGCCGCCCACTGCTCGCTCCTTCCTTTTACACGTCGAGATACTTCACATTGAGGGCGTTGTCCTCGATGAACTGGCGGCGGGGCGGCACCTCGTCGCCCATGAGCAGCGTGAAGAGAGAGTCGGCCTTGGCGGCGTCGTTGACGCTGACGCGCAGCAGGCGGCGCTTCTCAGGATCCATCGTGGTCTCGAAAAGCTGTTCCGGGTTCATTTCTCCCAGGCCCTTGTAGCGCTGGATCGAGAGGCCCTTGCGGCCGTTGGCGCGGATTTGCGCGATGATTTCGAGGGGCGAAAACAGGTCGGTCCTGTTTTCGTTTTTCGTGCCGGCGTTTTCGGTGATCACGTAGCGGGCCTGCTCGGTCGGAGTGAACTGGCCGATTTCGAGGCCGCTCTTGGCGAGCAGGTTCAGGAGCTTCGACATTTCATTGGACTCGAAAATCTCGTGGATGGTGACGCGGCGGGCGACCGCCGGCGGGGTGGAGCCGTTGCCGTTCTCCTGGTCGGACAGATCGGCATCCATGCCCATCTCGCTGATGAATGCGGCGCGCGTCTCGTCGTCGGCGAGGAAACGGTGCGACTCCCTGTTGCCTTCGCGGATGCGGGCGACATAGCGCGGCAGCTCGTGCGTCGCCCGGTCGTGCAGGTCGAGGTACTCGGCCAGCGAGGCGCCGTGGCGGGTGATGCCCGCCCCAAGCTTTTCCAGGGAAGCGAGCATCTCGACGATCTGCTCGACGGCGGTGGGCGAGAAGACGGACTGATCGGCGCTGCGCGCCAGAACAATATCCTCGCAGCCGAGTTCGAGGAGGATGCGGTTGAGCTCCTCGTCGTTGTCGATGTATTTCTCCCGCTTCTTGCGCTTGATCCGGTAGAGCGGCGGTTGGGCGATGTAGACGAAGCCGCGGTCGAAGAGGCCGCGCATCTGCCGGTACAGGAATGTGAGCAGCAGGGTGCGGATGTGCGAGCCGTCGACGTCGGCGTCGGTCATGATGATGACCTTGTGGTAGCGGGCCTTCTCAACATCGAAGGATGTGTCGTCGTCCTCGCCGGTGCCGATGCCGGTGCCGACGGCGGTGATGAGGGTGCGGATTTCCTCGTTGGAGAGGACCTTGTCGAGCTGGGCCTTCTCGCTGTTGATGAGTTTGCCGCGGAGCGGAAGGATGGCCTGATAGCGGCGGTCGCGGCCCTGCTTGGCGGAGCCGCCGGCGGAGTTGCCCTCAACGATGTAGAGTTCGGTCAGCGCCGGGTCGCGTTCGGAGCAGTCGGCGAGCTTGCCGGGCAGTCCGCCGCCGGAGAGCGCGCCCTTGCGGATTGTCTCGCGGGCCTTGCGGGCGGCCTCTCGGGCGCGGGCGGCCATGAGCACCTTGCCGATGATGCGCTTGGCGACGGCGGTTTCCTTTTCAAGGAAGAACTTCAGTTTTTCGCCGACGATCTTCTGGACGATGCCGTCGACCTCGGAGTTGGAGAGCTTGGTCTTGGTCTGGCCCTCGAAACGCGGCTCGGACACCTTGATGGAGACGACCGCGACGAGACCCTCGCGCACGTCCTCCCCGGAGATCGACGGGTCCTTTTCCTTGATCAGGCCCTCCGCCTTGGCGAAATTATTGACGACGCGGGTGAGCGCCGTGCGAAAGCCGGACAGATGCGTGCCGCCCTCCAGGTTGTAGATGGAGTTGGCGTAGGCAAAGACCTGCTCGGCATAGCCGTCGTTGTACTGGAGGCAGACATCGACGACCGTGCCGGCCCTGGCCGATTCTTCGTCGGGCACGGTGTCGCTGATCACGATGGGTTTGTCGTGCAGGACGGTCTTGTTCTTGTTGAGGAAACGCACGAACTCGGCGATGCCGTCCTTGAACAGGAATTTATCGCTCTTCTGCGAGCGCTCGTCGACGAGGTCGATGACGAGGCCGGGGTTGAGGAAGGCGAGCTCGCGCAGACGGCGGGCCAGGAGGTCGTACTGGAATTCGCGCGTGGTGGTGAAGATTTCCGGGTCGGGCTTGAAGGTGATCTTGGTGCCGGTTTTTTTCGTTTCGCCGATGACCGTCATCTTCTGCGCAGTTTTGCCCTGCGCGAAACGCATGTGGTAGACCTTGCCGCCGCGACGCACCTCGGCCTCGAACCACTCGGAGACGGCATTGACGCATTTCGCGCCGACGCCATGCAGGCCGCCCGAGACCCGGTAGGCGCCCTTGCCGAATTTGCCGCCGGCGTGGAGATTGGTGAGCACGAGCTCCAGCGCGGGCATCTTGTACACGGGATGAGGATCGACAGGGATGCCGCGGCCGTTGTCGTCGATCGAGCACGAGCCATCGAGGTGGACGGTGACGGTGATCTGCGAGGCGTAGCCGGCCAGCGCCTCGTCCACCGAATTGTCCATGACCTCGAAGACGCAGTGATGCAGACCACGTTCGCCGGTGTCGCCGATATACATGTCGGGGCGTTTGCGCACCCCCTCTAGTCCCTCGAGTTTCTGGATTTTGGAGGCGTCGTATTCGGCGGCGGCGGACTCAATTCTGGAGTGGTTCTTCGCGTCTTCGTTCTGGGCCATGTATAAAGTTATTTAAAAGCTAAACCATTACGTAAAACGACGGTTTGGACAACGCTATTCTGGACGAAAATCGCCCTATTTGTGTTTTTTAGTTGCCAGCCAAAGAATATGCGCTAACTGGCTGATGGATTGAAACTTTCAAATCGAGTCGATTATGCCTGCCGCGTGCTGGCCCAGTTGGCGAAGCGCTATGACAGCGAGGAATTGCTGCGTATCGAGGATTTGGCTCGAATGGAAGAGGTCCCCGTCAACTATTTGGGGCAGATTTTGAATGAGATGAGGAACGGCGATCTGGTCACGGCGCGGCGGGGCAAGCAGGGCGGCTACGCCCTTGCCCGGCCGCCGGAAGACATCTCGGTGTACGATATCATGAAGCTGATCGACGGCGGGATCCTGGATTTGCCGGAGGATCTCGGCGGCGGCCAGTCGGGCCGGCGCGTGCGCGAGGTGTGGCGGAGCCTGGAGGCGGAATTCGAGGCGGGGGTAAAAAGCGTGACCCTCGACAAGCTGACCACGAAGGCGGCCGAGGCGATGTACTATATCTGAGCCTCGCGGCGGCCGGCGGCAGCCGTTCCGACCGGAAACTTTCCGTTGACCGCGGCGGCCCCTGGGCCGCAGAGTGAGGCCATGGCCGTAATGGGATTGGACAAACTGCTCGTGTTACAGGAGAGGGACCAGCATCTCCTGGCAACGGAAAGCCAGCTCAAGGCGGTGCCGCGCGATTTGGCGGCGGTTGAGCAGAAAATCGCCGCCGAGCGCGCCGCCATCGAAGCGGCCAAGGTGGAGATGAAGGAACTTGAAGCAAAAAAGAAACTGCTGGAGACCGACATACAGAGCGCGGAGGAGCAGGTGGCCCGCTACAAGACGCAGCAGATGGAAGTGCGCAAAAACGACGAATATCAGGCGCTGACGCACCAGATCGAGACGACCATGGCGGGCATCGTTGCGCTGGAGGAGGAGGAGCTGAAGGTGATGTATGCCATCGACGAGGCGAAGCAGCGCTTTGCCGCCGCCGAGGCCGTGTTGAAGAACAATATCGCCGGGCACGAGGAGCGCATTCGTGTTTTGCGGGAGCGCGAGACGGTTTTTCAGACGGAGGCAAAGGCGGCCCAAGCGGCCGTGTCCGCCGCGAGAACGGAGGTGCCGGAGTCACTGCTGAAACTTTACGACCGGCTGGCCCGCAAACCGGGCCTGCCGGTGTGTGTGCCCATAAACGATTACCGGTGCGGTGGTTGCCACCTGAAGGTATCAGCCAACGTGGAAATGGAAGCCCGAAAGGCAAATGAAGTTACCACTTGCGACCAATGCAGTCGCGTGGTCTATTGGGAGTCTTAGTTTCGGAGCCAGGTCTTCGCTCTGTTCTTTGACCCAGCCATGCGCGGGTAAAGCCGCGCTCTTCGAACGGAGAGGAAAGTCCGGACACCAGAGGGCAGGATTCCCATCGAAAGAGGGGGCACGGCGCGTCAAGGCGCCGTGACGGACAGTGTCACAGAAAACAAACCGCCCCGCGGGCAACTGCGGGGCAAGGGTGAAAAGGTGGAGCAAGAGCCCACCGCGCCGACCGGCAACGGCGGCGGCACGAAAAACCCAATCCGGTGCAAGACTGAATAGGGGACTCGGCGGCCCGCCGGATAGTCCCGGGTAAGTCGCATCCCGCCGGTCGCAGGTGCGGACAACCGCATCGCCCGGCGCGACTGGTCCGCCTCGGCGGACCTGAGAGAAATGAAGGCCCTCCCGCTCCGGCGGGAGACAGAATCCGGCTTATCGGCTCCGAAGCTAAGATCTTTCAGAAAGGCGCGCGATCTCCCCGGAGGCCGCGCGCTTTTCACTGCAGAGGGGGGCGACTGGCGGCCGGCTATGCGGCCGGGAGCCGGTCGGAACGGGATTTATGTCCGGCGAAAATAACGGCAGCCTGCGCCCGGCGCGTAATGTGCAGCTTTTCAAAAGCCCGGCTCAGATAGTTTTTGACCGTCTTGTCGCTCAGCTTCATCTGTGCGGCGATTTCCTTGTTGGTCTTGCCTTCGGCGACCAGCGCGAGCACCCGGCGCTCCTGTGGGGAAAGGAGCTCGACCCGGTCCGCTTCGGGGTGCGGCCCGCCCGCGCGCACGAGATTCAGCAATTGCGTGCTCGCCGTGGGATCGAACACGTGCCGGCCTCCCGCCACCTCGGTGAGGGCCTGGCGCAGGTTCTGGATTTTGATATCCTTGAGCAAGTAGCCGTGGACGCCGCTGCGCATGGCTTCGTGAATGAGCTGATTGTCGATGAACGAGGTAAGGACGACCACGCGTGTCTGCGGGCGGCGGGTCAGGATTTCACGGCAGGCGGTAAAACCCGATCCGTCGGGCAGGCGGACATCGACGAGCACCACATCCGGCTCGAAGCGGTCGGCGGCGGTGATGGCGGCCGCCACTGTATCCGCCTCGCTCACCACGGTAAATTCCCGGCCGTCCAAGCGGTCGGCCAGCAGGGTCTTGAGGCCGGCGCGAACGAGTTCGCTGTTGTCGACCACAAGAATTCTGATGGGAGGATCGGAGAAGCCGGAAGTCACAATCGATTAGCAATCAAAGCTGGACGAGGTGACAGGACGTTGCGAGTTCCTTTTCCCGGCTCCGGATCAAGCGAAGCAATTGGCCTGGACGGAAATTCGTGCCTTGATCCGCTCCGCGCGATCCCGGGATGCGCCCCGGGCGGCCGCTGCGGTTCCTTCTGATTCTTCAGGGGCAAAACCCGGGGCGGTAGGGGGGCGGAAAAATCCCCGGGCGGGGCACCGGGGGAGAAAGCTCTTGACTCGCCGCAAGGATTTTGGGTCTTTCGCCCCTCTCCATCTAATCTCATGGCCAATACGAAATCCGCGACGAAGAACGCTCGCAAGTCCATCCGCCAGGCTGCGCGCAACAAAGGCACCAAGACCCGCCTCAAGACCCTCGCCAAAAACGTGGAAACAGCCGGCGCCGCCGGCAACGCCGAGGTGGCGCGCACGGCGGCCAGCGCATTCAGCTCGGCTCTGGACAAGGCGGTCAAGTCCGGGGTGATCCACCGCAACACGGCGGCGCGCCGGAAATCGCAGGTCGCGAAATATATTTTCGCCAAGAAATAAGCGCACACCATTCCCTTTGTCCCCGCCCCGCCGGCCTTCCGCCCGCGGGGCTTTTTGTCGCTGGAGTCTGCCGGAGTTCCCGCCGCCAGGGGCGGGTAGGATCACTTTCCCGGGAGATTTTCGGTGCCGGCGGCCGATCGCCCCGCCTGTCGACGGATGAAGGATTGTCTGCCGCCGGACGATCTGCGTTCAGCCGGCGCCGGAGAATGGCGCGAGGTTTGAGCGGAGGAGGCGATCTCGGGAAAATGCTTTACACCGGCGCGTGCGCACAGCAGGTTTCCGCCGAAGCAACTGACCAATAATTATGGGCAACCTTAAGAAGAAACGCCGTCTCCAGATGAACAAACACAAGCGCAGAAAGCGCTTGAAGTCGAACCGCCACAAGAAGCGTACATGGCAGAAGTAGGCCCGTAACCGGCGCAGAAACGCTGGGGTGTTGGCGACCCGCTGCGAAACAAGCGGCGGGTTTTTTGTTTTTCGTGGAGGCGCCCGTTTGCACAAAACGGCTGTAAAGAACTTGGGAATCCGCGATTTATAACGGCGCTCCCAGGTTTTTGGTCTTGTCAGGAAACAAGGAGTTGAGATATAGCCATCTGTGTAAATCCGATGGTTCAGCTTTTATGTGCGCGATGTAAGTTTGAACGCGTCGCGGCGGTTAATGCTCACCTAGCACCCAATCCGTAGTTTCCCTCATGCTCTTCTCGGCAAAAACTAAGGGGTATGTCATCGACCAAGGCGAACAGACGATTTTTCTGGCCCGCCACTCCGCTGTGGACTCGACCACGCTCATTGAGGAGATAAATGACATACCGACGGGGGACAAAGAGGCGTTTGCCGGCGTGATAAAAACGCTGCAGGGCAGCAAGGGTGGCTACGCCCGCGCCATTTGCGGAATTTACCCCCCCAAGCGTGTGGTACGCAGGCACAGCCTCGATCCGAAGCGCGCCAAGGATCCCGCCTACCTCAACGAAATTTTCTCCCAGACTTTCCGCATCGATCCGGAGAAATACACGATGAAGGTGCTCAATCCCGCCGATGGCTCGGAGATGGATCCTGCCAGGATGCAGAAGGAGGCGCTGTTTTGCGGCCTGCCGTCTGATGACATTCTGTCGGCGCAGGATCAGCTCCTCGAAGCATCCATCTATCCCGAGAGGCTCGAGCTTACCACGGTGGCCATGTTCGGGGGGCTGATCAACTATCTCAAATTCAAGCAGACGAAGGAGCCGGTGCTGATGCTGGAGATCAGCGATCAGAGCACCCACAGCTTCATCCTGAATGCCGACGGCGTGGATGTCACGAGACCCATCGCCACCGGAGTGGGGGAGATGATTCCGGTGGTGCAGAAGGAACTCGGCCTCAAGGACGAGGAGTCGGCCCAAAAGCTGTTTTATTCGAACACCTTTGATTTCACCGGCATGGGCGGCCAGTTGATCAAAAAGCTGCTCAAGGAATTGCAGTCCTCCATCGGTTTTTACGAGGTGCAAACCGGCCAATCCATCGCGCACGTGCATTGCTCGCAGCTACCGGTCAACCTGGGCTGGCTGAGCGCGACGATCGCGGGCGCCCTCGGGGTGACGCCGTTGAAAATGGATTTTCTGCCCTGGCTCGAATCGCTCAATATCAAGTTCGCCGACGGCGTGCAAACCAGCCAGCTGAATGAACGCTGGCTCGGGTTGCTCTCCCTCCTGGCTTCTTCCCCCCATGCTGCAGCTGCCCCGAAAAAAGAGTGACGCCCAGCCGGAGGTCATACCTCCCTGGCACCCGAACTTCCGCAACTATGAGCAGTTGCCGGACACCAAGGTCATCCGCACCGCCTTCTTCGTCAACACCGCGGCGATCGTCGTGGCCGCGAGTCTGGTGTTCTGTGTCGGCTTCCGCGAATACGACATCTACAGCCTGAACGAGCAGATCGCCGAGGCCCAGAGCCAGATCGACAGCAATGCGAAGCAGAACACCGAGGCCCTCCGTCTCTCCAAAGTCTTCGTCGAGGAGGACCAGAAGCTGCAGGAAGCCGCGGCGTTTATCCGCCAGAAATTCGGCCCCACCGAGTTCATTGTGCTGCTGGGGCAGGTCATCCCGAAGGAGGTCGCCATCGATTTGTTTGATCTGCGGACCAACCCGGCCGGTTCTTCCAGCAATGCCTTGGCCGTCCTCCGCGGCGCCATTGCCGGCTCCGCCGACCAGGCCAGCGGCATTGCGGCGCGCTTCATTGACACGCTGCACTCCCACCCGCGGCTGGCCGCGGCATTTGACCAGATCAACCTCACGAACCTGGCGAAGGATCCCAAGAGCGGATTCCTGACCTTTGAGATCGTGATGCGTTTCAAAACCGAAGGGAAGGAGCAGAAGAAATAGCCATGGCCCTCACCGGTGAAGACATTCTCGCCCTGATCAAGAAACAGCCCATCGGGTTTGCGTGCGGCGCCGTGGCCGTGGCCTGCGGCGTGCTGTTCTACTTTCGCAGCGACAAGATCACGACGACCCAGCAGCTCAACGTGCAGAGGGCCGGGGAGGCGGCGAAGATCCTCTCGAACGTCAGGAATTCGGCCAGCCTGCCCGATCAGGTCTCGGCGTTGCAGGCTGCCGGCAAGGAGCTCGAGTCACGGGTCGTCCGGGCCGGGGAGCTCGCCACCAATCTCCAGTATTTCTACAAGCTGGAGGCCGAGACCGGGGTCAAGCTGGTCGACGCCCGGCCGGGGGCCGTGTCCGCCCCTGCCAAGGGCGCGCCCAAAACCGCCTTCATCGGCGTGCCATTCACCGTGACGGCCGAGGGCGGCTTCACACAGGTTTTCAACTTCATCCAACGCCTGGAAAACGGGCCGTTGTTCTGCCGGTTCAACACGGTCGCCTTGAGCAAGGTGCTCGGGGGCGGGAGCGACGGGGCCCCCGCCACCGACCGGATTTCCGTGAACATCTCGCTCGAATTTCTCGGTCAGCCATGAGCCCGCATACCCTCACTGCCCTGCTTCTCACCGTCGCCCTGACGGCCGCTGTGCGGCTGGCCGCCGCCGAGCCGGAGGCCGCGCCCTCCGTGGTCACGCCCGCCATGCGGCAGGCCCGGATCGACGCCGCGAAGCAAATGCTCGCGCCGAAGGAGATGGTCCCGGCTGCGAAACTGCTCGATCCCTTTCACCCGGCCGGCTTCGTCGAGGCGGCGGCCGCGGCCGGCATCAGCCGGGCCCCGGCTGACCTCGCGCCCGCCACCGAGGGCGCCGCCGACACTCCCCCCGTGGCGGCCGGACCCCGCACGGAACGCGACATCCTGATGGCTATCGCCAAGAACCTGAAGCCCAAGGCGGTGTTCATGGGCAGCAGAGCCTACCTGTTCTTTGGCGAGAAAAAGACCACGGCCGGCGATTCGCTGACCCTGACCTACGAGGGCGTCGTGTATCAGCTTCAAATCACCGCCATCGATCGCACCACTTTCACCCTCCGTCTCAATCGCGAGGAATATACCCGGCCTATCAAATGAGGAACCGCTCCATGAGCACCCGTTTTCTACTCTCCGCATTCTTTGCCCTCGCACTTGTCGCCCGCGTCGCGGCCCAGGCCGCACCCGCCGAGCCGCAACCGGCCGACCAGGCGGCTCCGCCCGCCGCGGCCAAGCCGGCCGAGCCCCCCGCCGTGCAGGTCGAGGGCTCCGAGCCGGAAGGCAGCGGCGCCATCCGCGAGAAGGACACCCTGTCGGTCGACTTTCCCGACGAGGACATCAAGACGATCCTGCGCAATGTCGCCGATCTCTTCGAACTGAACCTGGTCGTGCCCGACACGCTCACCGGCAAGACCTCGATAAAGCTGCGCGACGTCACCTGGCGCCAGATTTTCCAGGTCGTGCTCACTCCGGTGAACTACACCTTCACCGAGGAGGGCAACATCATCAAGATCATCTCCAACGAATTCCTGACGCAGGAACCGGTGGCCACCGACGTCTTTATCCTCAACTACGCCAAGGCGGGCGACATCAAGCCCACGCTAGACGCACTCGTCGATTCCGCGGCGGGGGGCAAGATCGTCATCGACGCACGCAGCAACGCCCTCGTCATCACCGAGCGGCCCTCGCGCATGAACCGGATCCGCCCGATCATCGAGTCGCTAGACAAGGCGACGGATCAGGTGATGATCGAGTCGAAGTTCGTCGAGGTCACCGACAGCGACGTGAAGGACATCGGGGTCAACTGGAGTTCGCTGGCGGGCTACACCGCGGGCGTCACGCCAACCGGGGAATTCACGCGCAACCGCGGCCAGGAGTTCGAAAGCGGCAACACCCTCGACAACCAGACGACGACCGGGACGACGCAGACCCTCGGCACCGCCAACACGAGCAACCCCACCAACACGAGCAGCGTCACTTCCACCAACGGCGTCATCACCGCGACCTCGACCACCGGCACCTCCATGGACATCAATTCCAGCTCGACGAATGGCACCACGAGCGACATCGGCAGCGCCCTGGGCATCCTCCAGACCCTGACCAACACCGGGGGCACCACCCGCACCCTCAATGCGGTCTTTTCGGCCGAACAGTTCAAGATCGTGCTCAGCGCGCTGCAGGCCCAGCAGAAATCCAAGATCGTTTCCAATCCCACCATCGTCACCCTCAACAACACCGAGGCGACGATCAACGTCGGCACGGAGCGCCCCCTGCCGCGCTATACCTTCAACCAGCAGACCGGCACCCTGGAGCTGGCCGGTTTCGACTACAAGCCCATCGGCATCATCCTGCGGGTCACGCCCCAGGTGAACAACCAGGGCTTCATCAAGCTCACGGTTGAGCCCGAGGTCAGCCAGTCCACGCGCGACGTCGACATGAAGGGAATTCCCGTGCCGGTCATCGATACCCGCAAGGCCAAGACCCAGGTTTCGCTCAAGGACGGGTTCACCATGGGCATCGGCGGCCTGCTCACGACGCAGTCCACGAAGGGATTCAAGAAAGTCCCGGTGCTCAGCTCCATTCCAGGCCTCGGCCGCCTCTTCCGCTCGGACTCCACGAACGCCTTGACCACCAATCTCATCATCTTCATCACGGCGAGGACGGTCAGCGCCGAGGGGGCCACGGTTGAGCAGGTCTTTGAATCCGGCCGCGTCCGGCAGCTCGAGATGAGGCGCGAGGAACTGCCCGGTTTCCGCGACGGCTCCGATCCCTTCGTCTCCGCCGCTCCCGCCGCCAAGCCTGGCGAGGCGCCGGGGGGGAAGCCCTTTTTCCGCCTGACCCGCCCCGGATCCAAGGGGGCCAACAAATAATCACGGTGTGCCGCCATGCGACACCAGTCCGATCAAACCGGTCCGCCCATGAAAACAATCTTCCGCTCCCTCGGCTATGGGACCCTCCTGACCCTGCTCTTCGCGGTCTCAGCCCTCCCGGTGCTGGCCCAGCAGTCGCCGATCCTGACCGTCAGCATCACCGATGTTGACACAGTGGCAGGATCTACTCCCAACGAAAATTACGAAACTTATAACCCTGCTGCTCCTCTCTCTATTACCATTAAGGCACTCGCAGTTGGGACTGCACCTGCAGCCGGTTTCACTTACAAATTCTACGTCAACGGCGCGTTGCTTGGCTCACCTGCGGTAGCACCCCTTGCAGGAGTTAAAGCCGCCGTAAGTTGGACCCCTCCCGAGCCCGGGGTGTATTATTTCACGGTTACGGCAACGGACGGAGCCAACACCGCTACTTCTCTGGCGGTACGTTTTTTTGCCACGGGAACAAAGATTATTAGTCCGGTGGATAATTCCTTGGTGCCCAATGGATCATCCGTGGTTATTCAGGCGACAGCTACCCCACAACCCTTGAGCATGACTGGCACCAACGCGTTCGTGCAGCGGATCGATTTCTATGCGGATGCCGTGTTGATTGGCTCTGATTCGACTTATCCCTATTCGATCATCTACACGCCACCCGCGGCACCCGCTGCGCATACCATCGAGGCACAAGCCTATGATAGTGACAACAAGTTGATTTCATTAGCCGGGACTGCCACAGAGACGCTGAACATGGTCACGCCGATCGGTACGGGGCCGACATGTGTCATCAGTTCGCCCGCGGACAACGCTACTGTAACGATTCCCACCGATTCGACCTCCAATATCAGCATTGCTGTGGATGCCAATCCGCCGGCCAGCGGCCAGATCGGCAAGGTCGAATTGTATCTTGACGGTTTGCTCTTTGGCACGAAGAGCAGCTATCCCTATACGTTCGCCTGGCATCCGACGGTCGTGGGCTCTTACAAGCTCGTTGCCCTCGCCTACGACGACAAGAACAACGTCATTGCCTCAACAACGAGCACAGTGCCAAGCACGACGCCTGCACCGACCACTGTGACGGTGGCGGCGCCGCCCACCGTCACGGTGACCACTCCCACGGCCGGCGCCACCGTGACCGGCGGCTCTCCCTCCCAGATCAAGGCGACAGCCACCGACCCAGGTGGCAATCCGATCACATCCGTACAGTTTTTCGTCGATGGTCTGTTCGTGGGCGAGGCCACCACGCCCACCACCGGCTCCACGTACATGATCACGGCCACGCTGACGCTGAAGCTCGATGACAACGGCGTGCCCCTGCCTTCCACAATCAAGGCGATGGCCACCAACAGTGTGGGCGGGTCCGGCATGTCCGCCGGCGTCGTGGTGAGCGTGACCAGCGGCGGCAGCGGCGGCGGTGCGCCCATCGGGCTGCCTCCGACCGTATCCGTCACGGCCCCGACCGCGGGCGCCTCGATCACGGTCAACACGCCGGTTTCGCTGAGCGCCACAGCCGCCGATCCCGACGGCAACGTCACCAGCGTGCAGTTTTTCGTCAGCGGCCAGAGTGCCGCCACGGACGCGGTTTATCCGTACAACGCCACATGGACGCCCACCGGCCTGGGCACCTACAGCATCACCGCCAAGGCCACGGACAACGACGGCAACGTAACCACCAGCGCGGCCGTGACGGTCACGGCGGTCGATCCGAGCTCCAGCGGCCCCACGGTGGCGATCAGCAGCCCGGCCAGCCTCAGTTACTACACGGTCGGCACCCCGATCAATCTGACCGCCACGGCCTCAAGCAGCGGCGGTTCGATTGACTCCGTGGAATACTTCGCCAACGGGGAGCCCCTTGGGACCAGCTCGCTCGCGCCGTACAAGTTCATCTGGACCCCGGGTTCCTCCGGCGTCTATGCGCTCACGGCGATTGCGAAGGACAAGATCGGCAATCTCACCACCAGCGCGGCGGTGCAGGTGATCATCACCACGAACCTCCCGCCGACGATCTCGCTCAACAGTCCCGCGGCCGGGCAGAGCTTTAGCATGGGCTCCGGGATTGTGCTCGCGGCGACGGCGGCTGACCGGGATGGGACCATCCAGCAGGTGCAGTTCTTCGCCAGCGGCGCGCTCATCGGCACGGCCCCGAAGGTGCCTTATTCCGCCTCGTGGACACCCTCCGCCTCGGGAACCTACACCGTCACGGCCCAGGCCACGGACGATGCGGGCAACGTGACCACGTCGGCGGGCGCCACAGTCACCGTCAGCGTCAACCGCGCGCCTTCGATCAGCCTCACCGCGCCCGCGAATGGCAGTACCGTGCGTGTGAACAGCAGCAACTATCTGTCCGCCATCGCCAGCGACGCCGATGGCCCCATCAAATCGGTCCAGTTTTACATCAACGGCCAGGTTATCGGAACGGCGCTCACCTCCCCGCCCTACCGGGTTGGATGGGCCCCGACATCCGAGGGCACCTACCGCCTCACGGCCGTTGCGACCGACAATGCCGGCACCATGACCACCTCGGACACGATCACCGTGCTGACGGTCAGTGCGGCCAATGCCGATGCGGTTTACACCGGCGAATACAACCTAGGCCCGACAGAAAAGGGCAGATTCGCCTGCGTCACCGTGGGCGGCCGGAAGGCCACGTTCATCGGCCACTCCACTGGAGGGGTCGCGAAAACCTTCTACTACCCGGGCATGACGATAAACGGGGACGGTGGCTTCAGCCAGAACGATGGCGCCGGCCGGCCGCTGATCAGCGTCGCGGGTTCCGACGGTTACAGCCTTAACGGCGGCATGCTCGACAATGGGCGGCTCATTCTGATCGGCTTCAATCCCGCGGCCTTTGCGAACAATATCTTCGGCTCGGGATATCTGACCGGCAGCCTCACCGACCGGCCCGCCAGCACGCTTGCCGCTATCGTGGCGGCCGATGCGTCCATCATGCTCTACGTCAGCGACGGCGCGTACACCGATGTCGGCGACGGCAAGGTGGACTCCTCCACCGGTGCGTTCACCATTACCACCTCCGGGGGCAACACCGTCAAGGGCACGATCGATCTCACGACCGGTCTGGTCACCGGCCAGCTGACCGGCTCGGTCACAGCGGCCTTCACCGGCGCGCCCGTCACGGGCGGCACCTTCAGTGACGGCGTGTTTAGCGGTCTCTCCACCCGCGGCTATGTCGGCTCGGGCGCCAATATCCTCATCGCCGGCTTTGTCGTGGATGGGACCGTCGCGAAGCATTTGATTGTCCAGGGTATCGGCCCCACGCTGGGTATCCCCAGTTCGCTGGCCGACCCGCAGCTTGAGCTATACAGCGGCAGCACGCGCATCGCCACCAACCACAGCTCGCTGCGCGATGCGGCCATTGACACCGTGCTGGAGCCCGGCGCCTACACTGCGCTGGTCAGCGGCTTTGGCGGCACGACAGGCAACGCGCTCGTGTCCGTCTACGATCTGGACACGCTCGCGCCGTTCTCCTCGCAGAAGGTGAGCGCCATTTCCACCCGTGGCTTTGTCAACGGGGCCGGCAACGAACTCATCGCCGGGTTCATCATCAACGGCACCATGTCGAAGAAAGTGCTGATCCAGGCTGTCGGCCCGGGGCTAACGGATGTCGACCCGGACAATCCCAACTGGAGAAGATCACTATTGGGGGATCCCACGCTCGAGCTCGTCCGGATGGTGGGCAGCGCGTGGGTGCCCGTGCGGGAAAATGACGATTGGGAAAAGGGCAACGATCCGGCGCTCGTCACCGATGCGGCGGTGCGCTCCGGAGCGACTCCGCTGATCAGCGGCAGTAAGGACGCCGCCATTCTCATCGACCTGCCGCCCGGCACTTACACGGCCATAGTCCGCGGCAACAACAGTACGACCGGCATCTGCCTGGTGCAGGGGTACGAAGTCCCGTAAGGCCGCACATTCCCTGCCGCAAACCGGGCCGCACGACAAAAACGTGCGGCCTTTTTTTCGCGACGGGTCCAATGCGCCGAAGCCGGCTTCGGCTTGGAGTGAACATGCTCGCTACCGCAAAACAGGCCCAAATGGACTTTGTTGAGAATGCCCCGGGGCTGGCTCCGAGGAATGCGGATGTGGCCGCTACCACCAGCCGGTGACGAAGCCCTGCGCCAATTTGATGGCAAACACACCCAGGTTTTTGGCGCCATGGGCGGCGATGCACGGCACCAGCGACCGCCGGGGATTGAGAGCGAAAAAACGCACGGTGTAGAACCACAGCGATCCGGCAAAGACCGCCGCCGTGCTGAACCACGCCTTCGTGCCGCCGTGCAGGGCGAGGCGGCCATCCTCCCAGCTCCAGAAAAATGGATGCAGCAGCGCGAAGACGGCGGAGGCGGCCACGATGCCCGCCACCAGCACCCGCCGGCCCCGGTTTTCCACCACCACATAGCCGCGGAAAATCAACTCTTCGACGAACGCGGCCGCCAGCGTATAGGCTCCTCCCAGCACCGTCAGGCGGCTCTGCTCTCTGCTGATGCCCAGTGCGTATTCCCCCGCGGTTTCAGCGGCGAGAAGCCCCAGCGCGCCGGCGATGGCAACGAGATTTGCCCGTGCCTCCGCCGGCAACGCCCCCGGGAGAGGACGATCGCGCGGCGCTCCCCGCCGGGCGGCGCGGTAGTCGTCGAGCCACCATTTGCCGCAGAGGCCGCCGGCGGCGATGAACGCCGCCAAAATCAACGGATTATCCTGGCCGGACACACACGGAGCTAACGGCACGACTACGGGTTCTGGCAAGATCGGCCGCACATTTTGTTAGCCATTTCCGCAAAGCTTCCTAGCGTGCCTCGCCATGTCCGGGTCAACCGACCACCCCTCCAAAGATTCTGGCGCCCCCCGTGATTTCAGCGCGATATTCCGGAGGATCGGCCCCCAGGTGGCGGCGTTGAATGACTTCATGCGGAGCCAGGTGGAGGGATTCGAGCCGGAAATCCGCGACATGGCGGCCTACTGCCTCGACACCACCGGCAAGCGGTTGCGTCCGGCCCTGGTCTTTTTCAGCGGCTGGCAGGGTGAAGGCGTGGTGTCCGGAGACCTGGTGAGGGCGGCGGGAGTCATTGAGATGGTCCACCTCGCCACCTTGGTGCATGACGACATCATGGACGGGGCCGAGATCCGGCGCAGCCGCCAGACGGCTGCGCGGGCGTATGGCTCCGATGCCGCCGTGCTGCTGGGCGATGCGCTTTTTGCGCAGGCCCTGCATATTGCGGCCCAGTTTCCCACCACGGAGGTGTGCCGCATCGTGTCCGAATCCACCCGCAGGGTCTGCTCGGGCGAAATCATGCAGACGCTGCACCGGCGTGAGTTCAGCCTGTCGATGGCGGACTACTGGCGCATCATCGATCTCAAGACCGCCGAGCTTTTCCGTTCCTCGTGTTATCTCGGCAGCCGCCTCTCGAGGCACGGGTCGGAATTTGTCGAGGCTGCGGCGCGCTTCGGCCGCCACCTGGGGATCGGTTACCAGATCTACGACGATCTGCTCGATTTTCTGGGCGAAGAGCAGCGGACGGGCAAGACCCTCGGCACTGACGTGGCCACGGGCAAGCTCACTCTTCCGCTCATGATCCTGCTCGAAAGGCTCGCATTGAAGGAGCGCGAGGCTCTCATTGCCGCAGTGCGCGAAGGCACGCCAGGCGCCCTGGCCGCCAGCAAACAGCGGATGCATGAACTGGGCGTGGGTCCGGCCATTGTCCGCATCATCGAGGGCGAGCTGGCCGCTGCCGAGCAGGCTCTCGCGCCGCATGCCGTGCTTTCCCCGGTGCCGTTGCTGCTGCAATTGGGCGACTTGCTGAAGGCGCAGGTGAAGGCCTTGCAGGCGCCCCCCGTCGGGCCGCGGCCGGCTTGAACGCTGAAGTCTTTCCCGCCGCCGGCTCCGGGGATTTTTTCTGCGTTGGGTCCAATGCACCGAAAGCTGGCTTCGGCCTGGTGCGATAAAGGGTGGGACGAGCTTGCTCGCGACAGCAGGGAGCCGCGCTCCCAAAAGACCAGCCAACCGGGCTTTGGTTGCGAATGCCGGGGAGGCGCGGGCGAAAGGTAGTCGTGCAAAAAGTTCCCTTCGGAGTCAGTTTTGTCAGATTCCGTTTGCCTGTTTGCCGGCGCCACGTATGCTGCGAATTGCGTGAACCTGACCAAGACACTGGGCAAACCCCTTGTCGCCTCTCCGGAACGCCGGCAGGAGGCGGATGCCGATCTTGTCATTGTGCGCCAGGTTCAGGCCGGTGATGTATCGGCGTTCGATCAGCTCATCCGCAAATATCGCGAGCGCCTCTTTGGGGTGATTTACAATCTGACCTCCAACCGGGAGGATGCCTCGGACCTGACGCAGGAAGCCTTCATCAAGGCATTCCAGTCCATCAAGCGGTTCCAGGGTCAGTCCTCCTTTTTCACCTGGCTTTACAAGATCGCCGTCCATTCGACCCTCAGCCACCTCCGGCGCAACCGCCTGCGTTCCTTTTTCAGCCTGGAGAAAATGAATGAAGGCGAGGTTAATCCGGAAATTATTAATGCCCTGACGGATAAACAGGGAGCCGACCGTGAGGCCCAGATGCGGGAGCTACATGAAAAATTGAACGAAGCGCTGCAGAAATTGTCTATCAAGCATCGAACAGTTATCACTTTATTCGAAATTGATGGACTCAGTCATGCGGAGATCGCCGAAATCATGGCTTGCTCGGAAGGTACCGTGCGTTCGCGGCTGCACTACGCCAAACAATTTCTGCAAGGCGAACTGAGCAAATACCTTCGCTGATTCCGCCAACTATGCCCAGCCCCGATCAACGTCCCAAAATCACCGTGGAGGACCTGTTGCGCTTGAAACGTGCCGAGCGCCCGTCTGAGGAATTTTGGACGACCTTTGAGCGCGAGCTCCGCGAGAAGCAACTCGCTGCTCTCGTCAAGAAGGAGCGCTGGTGGCAAGGATTCAGCCGCAGCCTGCTGAGGCCCGCGGCCTGCCTGCCCGTCGGCGCCGCGGCGGTCCTGGCCCTCACTTTCGTTTCGCTGAAATATTACTCCCCCTCCCCGTCGGCCCGTTTCGAAACCCAGCCCGTTTTGGCGGCAGCCAGCTCCGTATCAACCGCGCCGGCGCTGTCCGCAACCCTGCGGAGGTCCCCGCTCGCTGCCCCGGCGATTGCCGCGGAGGTCCAGCCTGAGGCTGTGCGCTTTGACGACCGTGTTTCCGTGACGAAGGCTGAGCCGGCCGCGGCTCCTGCTCCCGTCGCGGATGCGGCAGACGTCACGCGGTGGAGTGACACCGGGCCGGCGGCGGCGTCCGACTCTCCTTCCGCCCGCTTCATCGCCGCCAATCTCCAGCGGCTCGAACAGGCTGATCCGGAATTGATGGTCGGATTGCTCAACGATGACCTCGTTGTCTCCACGCCCCGGGTGCAGCGCTCCTCGGTTCACGCCATCGACCTCAGGAACGTCGCCAGCAATTTCTCCCGCCGCAGCCGCATCATTCCAGTCGATCTTTCCTCCAGGCAGGCCTACAGGCCTGAACCGGCCGCCCCCGAGCTCGTGCGCGAGCGCAACGCCCGCCGCCTGGCGACAACCGACATCTCGGACCAGATCAGCCGTTTGAATGTCCGGGGGGACCGTCTCTCCTTCAAGCTGTAGCCGGCAACAGCGGTGGCCGCTGTCCGGGCTGACCGCTCTCGAACCACGCCAGCCCACCGGTCCGTCTTGTCCGCCCCCCCCGGGCGGTTTTTCGTTTTTGTCACGGGGAACAATCGGGCTTATCATGCCCGTCATGAGAACCGAACGCGATTCCATGGGCGAACTTCCGGTGCCGGACGAAGCGCTCTACGGCGCCTCCACACAACGGGCCGTGCTCAACTTCCCCATCAGCGGCCGGCCGCTGCCCGGGCCTTTTATCCGCAGCCTCGGCTTGGTGAAGCTCGCCTGCGCGCAGGCGAATGGAAAGCTCGGCCTGCTGGCACCCGAAAAGAGCCGCCTCATCCAGCATGCCGCGCAGGAAATCGCTGACGGACGGATGGGAGCACACTTTCCCGTCGATATTTTCCAGACCGGTTCCGGCACCTCGGCCAACATGAACGCCAACGAGGTGATCGCCAACCGCGCCAGTCAGCTCGCCGGCCAGCCTGTCGGGTCAAAAAACCCGGTGCATCCGAATGACGACGTCAACCTCGGCCAGTCGTCCAACGATGTCATCCCCACGGCACTGCACGTCAGTGTCGCACTCTCGTTGCAGGAGGAGCTCATCCCGGCGCTGGAGGAGCTGTCCGGTGCCCTCGAGGCGCGGGCGGCAGCCTGGAGCCACATCGTCAAGATCGGCCGCACCCACCTCATGGACGCCACGCCACTAACGCTCGGGCAGGAATTTTCCGGCTACGCCACGCAGGCGCGCAAAAGCGTGGAGCGCGCCCGCCGGGCGGTCGCCGCTCTCGGCGAACTGGCGCTGGGCGGAACAGCCGTTGGGACCGGCCTCAACTGCCATCCCGAATTTCCGGCGCTTGCGTGCCGGCTGCTCGCGGAAAAAACCGGCCTGCCGTTCCGCGAGGCGCGCAATCACTTCGAGGCACAGGGCGGCAGGGACGATTGCGTCGAGGTGGCGGGCCATCTGGCCACCATTGCGGCCAGTCTGACCAAGATCGCCGGCGACATCCGCCTGCTCGGTTCCGGCCCGCGCGCCGGCCTAGCCGAACTCAAACTGCCGGCCACGCAGCCGGGGTCGTCGATCATGCCCGGCAAGGTCAATCCAGTGATGAGCGAGATGCTCGTGCAGGTCGGCCTTTACGTTCAGGGTCTCGCGCAGACGGTCGTCGCCTGCGGGCGCGAGGGACACTTTGAACTCAACGCCACGATGCCGCTCATGGCCCACTGCCTCCACGAATCCATCCATTGCCTGGCCAACGGCGTGCGGGCCTTCACCGCGAAAGGAATCGCCGGCCTCGAAGCCGATGAGGCGCGCTGCCGGGAGCTGGTCGCCCGCTCGCTCATGCTCGCCACGGCGCTCAATCCCTATCTGGGCTACGATCTCGCGTCCAAAGTGGCCCAGGAGGCGCTGGCCACCGGCCGCACGCTCAGGCAGATTGTGCTCGAACGCAGACTCATGGATGCCGACGTGCTCGATCAGGTGCTGGAGCCGCTCGCCATGACCCGGCCCAGCATCAGGACGGTTTCAGCCGGCGGCGGATGACCGGGCCTTGCCGCCGGGCCGGCGGCTGGTATGACTCGCGCATGACACCATCCCACCAGGGGTCGTTCCGGCTGTTCCAATTTTCCGGGATCAATGTGTATCTGCATTGGTCCTGGTTTTTGGTCGCGATGCTCGAGATCTCGAGCCGGTCGTCCCGCTATTCCTCGCCCGTCTGGAACCTGGTGGAATATCTGACCCTGTTCGGGCTCGTGCTGCTGCACGAATTCGGCCACGCGCTGGCCTGCCGGCAGGTGGGAGGCCGGGCGGACCTGATCGTCCTTTGGCCCCTGGGCGGGGTGGCGTATGTGTCCCCGCCGCCGCGGCCCGGGGCGACGCTCTGGAGCATAGCGGCCGGACCACTCGTGAACGTGGCGCTGTTCGTCCTCTTCGGGCTGGTGGCCATCCTGGATCAAAGGTGGGGCTGGGCGACGGTCAATCCCAACGCCCACGCGTTTCTGCGGGACGCCGCGCTAATGAATCTGGGTCTCCTGATTTTCAATATCCTGCCGATTTATCCCCTGGATGGGGGGCAGATCCTGCGCTCACTGTTGTGGTTTCCGCTCGGACGCGCCCGGAGCCTGCTGGCGGCAAGCGTCGTGGGCCTGCTGGGGGTGGGACTGGTGATCGCGGTGGCCGTGCTGCAGCAGTCGATCTGGATGGGGCTGATCGCCGGCTTCATCCTGCTCAATTGTTGGGGCGGCCTGCAGGAAGCGCGCTCCCTTGCCAGGATAGCCGCCGCGCCGCGTCACGAGGGATTTGCCTGTCCCGCCTGCCAGACCGCGCCTCCCGTCGGCGCCCTG
The DNA here is from genome assembly GCA_028691845.1 of Opitutaceae bacterium. Lineage (GTDB taxonomy): Bacteria > Verrucomicrobiota > Verrucomicrobiia > Opitutales > Opitutaceae > JAQUYL01. The sequence goes on along the minus strand of JAQUYL010000008.1, from coordinate 34,398 downwards.
TGGCGATGCGGCCAATGCCGCCAGTCCTTCGATATCTTTGCGACAGGCCATTGCCCCCACTGCGGAGCCCAATACGACGTGATCAACTGCCCGGAATGCGGCCGGGCGCACCCGATCAGCGCCTGGGTCGTGCCGCCGGGCGCCTCCCCGTCGGGCTGAAAAAGAGAAACGCCGGAAGCGGGGGAGTGCCCCGGCGTCCGGCGTTAAATCAGACAGGCCTTCGGGCCCCTCCAGCGGTCAGATGCTCAGTTCGCAGGCGCCGCCGGCGCAGGCGATGATTTCCTTCAGCTTGGTTTCGTCGGTCTTTTCGTGGAGCGTCGTATAGTCCACTTCCCTGGGCTGGAGCGCATTCCACCGGGCAACATCGCCCTCACTGACGACCGCTTCGCGCGGGGCTTGCGCATAGGCCTTGTCGCCGGTCGCGGCGAGCAGCGAAATGCCGGTGAAAAACCGGCGGTTCGCCCAGATGAATTCGCGCACCTTGTCCCATTCGTCCGTGTTCACCGTGCAGGTGTTGGAGACATTGTGGAGCACGTCGGGCGAACGGTTGCTCTCGCTCGTGCCATTGAGCACCCACGCCTGCTGCACCAGCTTCACGAGGTCCAGGAACTGGATCGCCGTCAGCTCGGAGCGCAGGAGGGCATGCTTTGGCGCCTCCACGGGGAAGGTAATGCAATCGTCCGTATGGGGGCGGTAGATGGACGGCTCGGTCATCTGCGGGTTCATCGCCTTGAAATGCAGATAGATGGCCTCCTTGCGATTGGCCTGGACCCGGCGGAAGTAGTGGCGGGAATGGTGCGGATGAATGCCGGAGGCGGCGTTGAGCAGCAGGCTCGCGGTGCCCTCGGGCTTTACGCAGGTGACGCGGGCGGCGGGATTGATGCCAATCAGCTTCGCCACGAGCAGGTTGGTCGCCCGCGCCAGCCGGGCGCCCTTGGTGAGCGTCAGCGGATTGAAGAAAAGCTGCGGATTGTCCATGAATCCGCAGATCGAGACTCCGAGCAGCGCGTCGGTTTCATTGATGACGCGGGTGACCGGCCCGAGGTACGGCATGTTGGTATAAGCCGCCTGCAGGGTGCCGATGGTGGCCGCGTAAATGGATGCCTTGTAGAACTCCTCCTCGTTGGCGCAAGCCGCCCCGTTGATCGTGGTCAGATTGCACATCTGGAAGCCGGAGAGGCGGGTGGTCGCGGGCAGGTCTCCCTTGTAGCCGTAGGCGTAAAGCTTGCTCTCGATCTCCGGCGTCACATTTTCGATGACCGGCAGCAGGCCGATCTCCACGCAGGGGTTTGCGCCGGCATCGGGATTGTCGCAGAAGTAGAAGCCGGGCTCGCCGAATTCCTTCTGGGCGGCGAAGAGCTTGCGGAAGTGCTCGCGGTTGTTCTCGTTGCGGGAGAGGACGGCGCTGTTGTTGGAGGCGCTGCGCTGCGGGTTCTTCTCGAACCAGTTGCCGGTCTTGGCCGCCATCATCTCTTCGTCGTCAGGGGAGAAGAGGCAGATGGTCGCGGAACGGCGGATGCCGCCGCTCAGGACGGCGCCGGCGACATGCATGCAGATGTCGTACAGTTCGATGCTCCGGAGGTTCCGGCCGCTGGCATTGGTGAGGATTTCCTCCACCTTGGCGAGCGCGAGCTTGAGCGGCATGTGGCCGGGAGCCTTGCCGCCGCTGGTTTTGAGGGGGGTGCCGCGCGGGCGGATTTTGGCGAAATTGAACTCAACCTTCCGGCCGTCGTAGTAGGAGCGGATCAGCGCGTCGAGCGAATCGGCCCAGCCTTCGATCGTGTCGGCCACCTCGTGGTGCACGACTTCCATGTCGAACTCGTTGCCGCGCTTGGGGAGCGGCGGCAGCAGGGCGACATGATGCTTCTGCACGGAGAAACCGACCCCGCAGCCACACAGAAGCAGCCAAAAATACTCCCGGAAAAAATCCACCCGGTCGAGGTTGGAGAAAGAGCAGTTGAAGAGCCGTGCCTCATTCTTAAGGATGGCTTTGCCGCCAAACTGCATGCTCCGCATGGAGGGGAGCACCGTCTTGTCCGCGACCTTGGCAAATGCCTCCTCGATAAGATCTTCGAGTGTGGTGTCTGCCAGGAGGCCCTTGAGCAGGCCGGCGTTGCCGTCGGCCAGCGTCGATACCTCGGGGGGCAGTTCGACCGGCGTCGCGCACTCCAATTTGTCGGCGAAGAAAACCCGGTGCATCTCGCGGACGCGGACGACCCCTTCCGCGAAGGTTTCGCGGCGGCCCAGCTCGGGGCGGTAGCGCGCGTATTTTGCCATCGCGATGTAGTCGGCCAGACCGCTGTCGCCGTAGCGGTTCAGGCGGCGCGCGGCATGCGTGAGCCGGTAGCTCATGAAGGCGCGGGCCACCTCCCAATGGCCGGCCATCACGATCGTCATCTCGACCATGTTCTGGATCTGCTCGATCGTCGGATGCCGGCCGTCGCGGTAATAGAGTTCCAGCCCCTTGGACACCTGGTCGGAAATTTTCGTGACGGCATGGAAGGCGTCGGCATCAAGGCCATACAATGCCAGCATGTCGTTGCGATAGGGGTTTTCCGCCCCGTCGGTTTTGACATCATAAAACGCGAGTGCGATCGCGCGGCTAATCTTGTTGAGGTCGAACTTGACCTGGCTGCCGTCGCGCTTGGTAACCTGGCGCGCGGAAGCGGGGATCGCCCTGCTCAGCGAAAATACCGGGGTCGAAATTTGAAGACGGTCGTCCACGGACGGATTCATGACAGTAAGGTGGGTTGGCGAAAAACTGGAGAATGATACAAAAATGATGAAGCAGGGACCGGGGGGGGGAACCTCCGCATTTTTCGGTTTGGAGTCCATTCCCCTCGTGGCCCTCGCGGGCGAGGCCGATCTCCCGAGGGGTGGCTTGTCGCTTCGCGGCGGGCTAAACTCTCACACACTAGGGCGATTAACCCTACGTGAAAGAGCCTGCTCGTCACGTCGCGGCAAGGACGCGATTGTGAGAGATCCGCCACGCGGCGGGAACAAACCCGGAACCGGATTAAATGGATGAAACTCTTGGCGGCAAAGTCAAACCGGTTTCCGGATTTCAGAGGGGAATTTTTTTTTAGAACGCGCGCTAATTTTTATCGAAAAGGATTGCGTCCGCGCTTTCTCCTCTTGGCCGGAAAAATCCGTCTGCCGGAACAGCTGCGGCGCTTCGTTGATGCCGCCCGTCAGGAGAGGTACATGGCTCGGGCGGCAGCGGGACGGGGGAGCGGTGCCGGGGAGAAAATCATCGCTGCCCCGGGGGTGGGGCGGCGCCGGCGGGCAGCCTGTCCGGCCGGGAGGGCGAGGCGAATCAACTCTTGCCGGGCACCCGGACCCCGCAGCTGCTGGCGTAGAAATCGTTGCCCTTGTCATCAACCAGGATGAATGCCGGGAAATCCTCCACTTCGATCTTCCACACCGCTTCCATGCCGAGCTCGGGATATTCCAGCACCTCGACTTTTTTGATGTTTTCCTTGGCCAGGAGGGCCGCGGGGCCGCCGATGCTGCCGAGGTAGAATCCGCCGAATTTCTTGCAGGCGTCCGTCACCGCCTTGCTGCGGTTGCCCTTGGCCAGCATGACCAGCGAGCCGCCCTGTGATTGGAAGAGGTCGACATAGCTGTCCATGCGTCCCGCGGTGGTCGGACCGAACGAACCCGAGGCGTAGCCTTTCGGGGTCTTGGCCGGGCCGGCGTAATACACGGGATGGTCCTTGATGTATTGCGGCAGCCCCTGGCCGGCGTCGAGGCGCTCCTTGAGTTTCGCGTGGGCGATATCCCGGGCGACGATCATCGGGCCGTTGAGCGAGAGGCGGGTGGTGATCGGATGGCGCGAGAGCTGGGCGCGGATTTCCGCCATCGGGCGGGTGAGATCGATGCGGACGATGTTCTCGTCCTTCAGCGTGCGCAGGGAGGCCGGGATGAAACGGCCGGGATTGGCCTCCATCTGTTCGAGGAAGATGCCCTCCTTTGTAATCTTGCCCCGGATGTTGCGGTCGGCGCTGCACGATACGCCCACTCCCACGGGACAGCTGGCGCCATGGCGCGGCAAGCGGACGACACGCACGTCCAGCGCGAAATACTTGCCCCCGAACTGCGCGCCGATGCCGCCCTGCTGCGCCAGCTTGAGGATCTGCGCCTCCAGCGCGAGGTCGCGGAACGCCCGTCCGTGCTCGTTGCCGGTGGTCGGCAGCTGATCGTAATACTTGGCCGAGGCGAGCTTGACCGTCTTGAGGCAGGCCTCCGCGCTGGTGCCGCCGATCACAATCACGAAGTGGTAGGGAGGGCAGGCGGCGGCGCCGATATAGGACAGTTTTTCGGCGACGAATTTTTCGAGGCTTTTCGGATTGAGCAGGGCTTTCGTCTCCTGAAACAGGTAGGTTTTGTTGGCCGATCCGCCGCCCTTTGCGATGAAGAGGAACTCGTATTTTGCACCCTCGGTCGCATGGATGTCGATCTGCGCCGGCAGGTTTGTGCCGGTGTTGGTCTCGCGCCACATGTCGAGAGGCGCAGTCTGGGAGTAACGGCAATTTTCCTTGGTGTAGCACTCGTAGACGCCCTGGGAGATGAACTCCGCGTCGTTGGCGCCGGTCCAGACCTGCTGCCCTTTTTTAGCCATCACGATCGCCGTGCCGGTGTCCTGACAGAAGGGCAGGATTCCCTGGGCGGAGATTTCGGCGTTCTTCAGCATCGCCAGCGCGACAAAGCGGTCATTGGCGGAGGCCTCGGGATCGTCGAGAATGGCGGCGACCTGCTGAAGGTGTTTTGGGCGCAGCATGAACGTGCAGTCGTGGAAGGCCTGCTGCGTGAGAAACGCGAGCGCCTCCGGAGCGACCTTCAGGATCTCACGGCCTTCGAAAAGCGCCGTGCTGATGCCTTCCTGGGAGAGCAGACGATACTCGGTGCCGTCGGCGCCGAGGGGGAACGGTTCTTCGTAATGGAAAACAGGGGTGGCCATGGGGAATGCACCCATTCTAGTGATTTTGACCCGACCGCGAGGAGAAATTTGGCGAAAGTCAGACGGTCATTTCCGGTGCCGGATCGCCGGGGCCAGCGGGTCGCGCCCGGCCGCTCTTCCCAGCAGGGCGACCGTCAGGTGGGGCGTGCCGACGCAGCCGCACCTGCCCATGCGGGCGACCCGGAGGAGAGTCGCTACAGCATCTTCAGCTTCGGCAAATCCTGCACGTCAATCAGCCCGACGGGCCGGCCGTCGGACGCGAGGGCGATGAGGTCGGAGATCTTGAATTGCTGGAAAATCTTGAGCGCCTCGACCGCCAGCGCGTCGGCGGCGATCGTCTTTGGATGGCGGGTCATGAAGTGCGCGACCGGTTGCTTCAGGAAATCATTTCCGCCGTTCAGCGCGCTGCGCCGGAAGTCGCCATCGGTGAAAATGCCGCTGAGCAGGCCGGTCCCGGGATCGACCAGCGCGATGGCTCCGGCCTTGGCCCCGGTCATGGCAAATATGGCCTCCTGCGTCGTGCCCGTCTCGGGCAGTACCGGGCACGCCTCGCCGGTGCGCATGATGTCCCGCACTCGCAGCAGCAGGGTCATGCCCAGGGTGCCGGCCGGATGCAGCCGGGCATAATCATCCCGGGTGAAGCCGCGGCTCTCGAGCACGACCATGGCCAGCGCGTCGCCCAGCCCGAGGGCGGCGGTCGTGCTGGCGGTCGGGGCCAGCGCCAGCGGACAGGCTTCGCGCGGCGCCCGGTAAATGAGCCGGTAGTCCGCGCCGCGCGCCAGCTCGCTGTCGGGCGACCCGGTCAGCGCCACGGTCTTGAGGCCGAATTTTTCGCACAGGGGCAGCAGCCGCAGCAGCTCCTCGGTGGCGCCGCTGTTGCTGAGGAGGATGGCCAGATCACCGGCGGCGCACAGGCCGAGATCACCGTGCAGCGCCTGCGTTGCATCGAGAAAACACGAGGGCAGGCCCGTGCTGTTGAAGGTGCCCGTGAGCTTCTGGGCGATGTGGGCGGACTTGCCGATGCCCGAGAAAATCAGCTTGCGGCCGACCCGGACCGTTTCTTCCACGACTCGGGCGATGGTCACGAAATTTTCGTCGAGAGCGTCGGCTGTCGCTTCGAGGGCCTCGCGTTCGACCGCCAGGCAGGCCCGAGCCTTGGCGAGAATTGATAATGAATCCAGCGACATCAAATACTTGAGTTAGGTGAAAGCAGGTACAAACGTAGTGCCCGTATTCGCCCATTCAATCAATTTTCAACCGTGTTGCGCCGTTTCCCCGCGTTTTGGTTCCTGCTTTTTGCCGGCGGCCTGTGGCTGCTCGGGCTGGGCGGACTGGCTGGTTGCGCGGAAGGCAACCGGCGGCTGGCCGTCGCCTCGGAAATGGACGAGCCGGACTTCCGCCGCGGGCAGGCACTCGTAAAGGCCGGCCGCAATCAGGAGGCGCTCGTCGCCTTTCAACGGGTCATGGCCCGGCGCGGCGAAGACGCCCCGGAATCGCACCTCGAAGTGGGGCTGCTCTACCTGCAGCACATCAAGGACCCCATCCTGGCCATCTACCATTTTAATCAATACGTCCGGCTCCGGCCCAACAGCCCGCAGACCCCGCTGGTGAAGCAGCGCATCGACACGGCCCGGCGCGAATTCGCCCGGACGCTGCCGGCTCAGCCGCTGGACAGCCAGTTCGAGCGGCTTGACCTGCTGGCGGCCATCGACCGGCTCAAGCAGGAGAACGAAATGCTCAAAGGGCAGATCGTCGCCATGAAGGGCGGATTGGGCGGCGACTTGGCGGTCATGTCGCCGGACTCTGTCTCCGAGGCGCCCGTGGGGGAGGATTCCGCTCCGGCCGCGGAGGCGGACGCGGAAGAACCGGCCGCCGTCACCTTCCAAGTCGGAGGATTGACCGGTGCCGTGCCAACCGTGCATGCGCGATCAACTGTCCCCGGCCGTCCGGCCGCCCGCGCCCCTGTGCTGTCCGCCCCCCCCCGCAGGGAGCCGCCGTCGGTGGCTGCTTCCGGGTCCGGAGCACTTTCCCGCCGCGAGGCCTCGCCGGGCCAGCCGGCTCCGGCCGTCGCGACGGGACCGGCCCCCTCCGCGACCAGAGGGGGGCGCATCCATGTAATCGGTCCGGGCGATACGCTTATGAACCTTGCGCTGCGGTACTATGGTTCGCGTTCAAAGTGGCGCGACGTGCTGGCCGCCAATCGCGACCAGCTGGCCAGCGCAGACTCCCCGCTCAAGATCGGGATGAAATTGAAAATCCCCTGAGGCGGCCGTCCGGGGCGTTCGGCCGGCCCTACTCCGAATACTCCGCCCAGCTGGTTTCGGTTTCAGTGATCCGGACGCGTTCGACTCGGACGTTCGCTTGGAGGGGGGGCTGGAACGCGGCGTCAAGTTGGGCGGCTGCGAGGGCGCGCTTGAGTTCCGCGAAAATAGTCCGGGCCATCACCTCGCTGGTGGGATCGGTGTGCCCGAACGGAACGATGTGCGCGCCGTAGTTTTTCGAAAAGAAGGCGAAATGGGGATCGTCGGTGTTGAGGCAGAGCGCGTGATCCCAGCCATCAAGGAAGTCATGCAGCATCTGCTTCACCGCCTGGAAGTCACACACCATGTCATGCGCGTCGAGGGTGTCGGCGGCGAGAACGACCTCGACCCGGTGGCTGTGGCCGTGGGGGAAGCGGCACTTGCCGGGGTGCTTGGAGATGATGTGGCCGCACTCGATGTTGAAGATTTTGGCGATGCGATAGGGCATGGAATCGGTGGAAGGTGGCGGATGTAAGAAGGGGAGCAAACGCGATCGGATCGCGGGCGACAACGACGTTTTGGCCGCGTCGGGCCGCCGCGGTGGAGGTCCATTTCCCTGCCGGGCGTTCGCCGCCAGGGCGGCGCTGGCCTGTGCCCGCCGGCCGGCCGTAAGGTGAATCGGCCGCGCTGACGTGGCAGCGGGGGGCATTTAGGCGTCCTGACCGCCGGAAACGTATTGCCGCAGTTGCTCGGTCTCGACGCGCTGGGCGTTCGCCGCCCACCGGGAGACGTCGCCAATCGAGATGATGCCCAGCAGTTGTCCATTCTGCACCACGGGAAGGTGGCGGATGCGCTTTTCGGCAAACGCATTCATCACTTCCTGTACGGTGACCCTGGGATTGATGGTCATGACCTGCGGGGTCATCACCTTGCTGACGGGAGTGGTCTTCGGATCAATATCGCTCACAACCACGCGCCTCAGTACGTCGCGCTCGGTGAATATGCCCGCGATCCGGTCGTCGGCCATGACCAGAACCGAACCGATGGCCTGGCGGTTCATTTCGTGTACCGCTTCGGCAATCGTGAGACTCGTTGGAACTTGGTGCACCGCAGCACCCTTGTACGCCAGTACGGTGGAGATCGGAGTATTCATGATGGAGGAACTGGTGAACCTAGTGTCACCATAGTGCATGCGGTGGGGCATCGCAACCCCAAAGGTGCTTTCATTCGCCCGTTGGCAGCGCACCGAGCGCGCCAAAACTCTTGAGCACCCGCTTGCCTTTGGGCGTAACAAGGATCGCCGGGGCGGGTTTGTCACGCGATTCCTTCAGCCGCTCCGGTCCCGCCGCCGGCAACCCCCCGAGTTCCGCCAGGGCGCGGTCGAGCCGCACGGCCGATACCGGCTCCGCCGTGCCCAGCTCCTGCGCGAACAGGCTCACGCGGAACTCCTCGATCAACCAGCGGAATTCTCCCGTCCGGTCACCGAGTTTTCGGACGGCCGCCAGGTAGGGGGCCACCTGTGCCGCCCGTGCCCCGTCCTTCGCCGGATCACGTCGCCAGCGATCCGCCCGCGCCTGCATCGCCCGCAAATAACGCGCCAGGTGCCTTATCCGCGGGAACTGCATGCGCTGCAGAAAATCCGGCGGCAGCAGGGCGGCCAGGTCATCCGCCATGCCCGGATACGGCTGCGGGTGCGTCTGCAGCGCCAGCCGCAGGGTGAAAATCTCCTGCAGCCAGTCGCGGAGCCTCGGCACGAGGCCCCGCAGGTCGTGCCGGGCTTCCTGCACACGCGCCGTGAACAATGCGGCCTGCAGCGGCTTCACCTCGCGGGCGCACAGCCAGCGCACGATTGACGCCAGCGCCTGCTGTTGCATGGCCGCCACCGGCACCAGCGTTACGGCCAATGGGCCGAGTCCGCGCAGGGCGCGCAGGTCTCTCTCCAGCCAGCCGATTTCGTAGCGCAGTTGTTCCTCCATCAACTGGGCCAGCCCCCCCCGGCTCGTGGTTTCGGCTTCCTCCGCCTTGGCAAAAAGCCGCACGGCTACTCCTGCCGCCGTCGCCTGCAGGCCGGGATAGGCCAGCACCGGCACGCCTTGATGCTCGGACACGACGATCTGCTCCGGCAGGTCGCCGAACTTCCATTCCGCCGATGCCGCCGTCTCCCATCGTGCGCGCGCGTCGCGCCAGGCCTGGCTTTCCTGGCGTTCTGCCTTTTGGCTGACTTCGCGCTTCGTGAGACGCAGCGCCGCGTTCACCGTCGCGAGGTCGCGGCTGGCTGCAATGATGCGGCCGGACTTGTCCACCACCTCGACGCGCACGCGCAGGTGATCCGGCAGGGGCTTGTCCGCCCACAGGGCCGGGTCGATGCGGGTGTCGAAGCGGGCCGACAGCAGCTCGGCCAGCGCCTCCGCGAGGGTCGGCGGCCGGGGCCGGGCGCCGAGCAGGGGAAGCTGCGCCGCCAGATTCTGCGCCGTTTCCGTCAACGGAATGAGCGTGCGCCGCAGTTCCTTCGGCAGCGCCTTGAGCATGATCTCGATCTTCTCGCGCAGGTGCCCGGGCACCGCCCAGTCGAGCGCTGCCGGTGTCAGGCTCTCTGCCGCCTCCATGCCGACGCGCAGCGTCACCCCGTCCTCCTCCCGGCCGGGCCGGTAGGCGTAGGTCAGTGGCAGCACGCGGTTTTCCAGCGGCAGGGCGTTCGGATAGGCCGCCGAATCGGGTGCCGTATCGGCCGGCGGCTGCAAATCCTCCTCCGACATGAACAGAAACCTCGGTTCGGTCCGCTGCCGGGTGCGCACGTAATCGACCAGTTCCGGCACCGACGAAATCCCGCAGTGGCCTGTCCCGGTGGCAGGCCCGGCGCCGGAAACGGAAGCTGCGGGCGCACCTTCCGGTTTCCCGGAGCCGGCCTCGCGATGATCTCCCCCTTCCACCAGTAGCCGCGCCGCGTAAAACCGGTAGGCGATCTCATCGAGGTTCATGTAGCCCGAACTGCGCGTCCGCGTCAGGATCGCCTCCGTCTTTTCCCGCATGCGCCGGTTGTGCGCCAGAAAATCGAACGGCCACGTGATCGTCTCATTTACCAGCGCCTCGCGGATGAAGATCTCCGTGGCGTGGGCCGGATTGATCCGGCCGTAGCCCACCGCCCGCAGGTCGAGCTCGAGATTGTAGAGCCGGCGGCGCTCCTTGACGAGCACGCGGCCCGACTCCACGCTCCAGAACGGCTCGCTGTGCGCAATGCGCAGGAGGTGCGCGCCGAGTTCGATCGCCCAGCGAGGATCGATGCGGCCGCAGGTCCGGGCGTAAACGCGGCCGGTTTCCATGATTTCGGCGGCCATCAGCCAGCGGGCCACCCGGCCCTTTGCGTGCGGCGCCGGCCCGCTCGGCTGCATTTTCTTGATTTCCGGCCGTTCGAACAACGCCGACCCGGGGAAGACGGCAACCTTGCGATCATGCGTGGCGAGATAGGTGCCGTCGTCCGCCCGCGTGGCCACGTTGCCCAGCAGGCCGGCCAGGATCGACCGGTGGATCGCCCGATAGGCCGGCGTGCCGAACTGCAGGTCGACCCTCAGTCCTTTCCGGGCGCCGTCGTGGATTGAGCTCATGGCGTAGCCCTGGCGTCCCTCGAGCACCTCGACGAGCTGGGCGTGAATATCGCGCCACTCCCGCATGCGGGTGAAGGACAGGTAGTGCGCCGTGCAGAAATGCCGCAGCTTGCCCAGGGTCATCCGTTCGAACTCGTCGTGATAGGCCTCCCAGATGGCGAGCAGCGTGAGAAAATCCGAGTCGGGATGCGTGAATCGCCGGTGCGCCGTGTCAGCTTTGGCCCGGGCGTCGAGCGGTCGTTCGCGCGGATCCTGGATGCTCAGGCCGGCGGCGATAATCAACACCTCGCGCAGGGCGTGCTCGCGGCGCGCCTGCAGAATCATGCGGCCCACGGTCGGGTCGACCGGCAGGTGGGCCAGCTCGCGTCCCAACTCGGTGAGCCCACCGGCTTCGTCCGTGGCGCTGAGTTCGCGCAACAACGCGTAGCCGGCATGTATGCCCTTGGCCGGCGGCGCATTTAGAAACGGGAAGTCCTCAATCTCGCCCAGGCCGAAGGCCTTCATCCGCAGAATTACGTCGGCCAGGTTGCTTCGCTGGATTTCCGGCTGGGTGTAGCGAGGGCGGTTCAGGTAATCCGCCTCCGCATAAAGCCGGATGCAGACGCCGTCGCTCACGCGGCCGCACCGGCCCTTGCGTTGGTCGGCGCTGCTCTGCGCGACGGCCTCCACTGGCAGGCGGCGGGTGCGGCTCTGCGGGGCGTAGCGGCTGATGCGCGCGAGGCCGGTGTCGATGACAAACCGGATGCCCGGAATCGTCAGCGAGGTCTCGGCGATATTGGTCGCGACGACCACTTTTCGGTGCGGGGACGGGGCGAAGACCCGCTGCTGTTCGGCATTGGTCAGGCGGCCGTAGAGCGGCACGAGGTCGACCTTTGTTTTGAAGTGGCGTGCCTTGGCCTTGGTCCACCCATCCAGGGAATCGCAGACCTCCCGAATGTCCCTTCCCGTCGGGAGAAAAATCAGGACATCGCCCTGGTCGCTCTCCTTGAGCACCCGTTCGGCCGCCTCCACTGTCGCGTCGATGTAGGTGTAATCGTCCGGCCGGCCTTTGCCGCCGGGCGCTGCTGTCGGTCCGCGCCGCCCCTGGGGTTTGCCCGACGGGGCCGTGGTGGCGGCGGGACTCTCCGATCCCGGACCGGCGTCATCAGTCTCCGCGTCGTCCGTCCCCCCGATCGGCGCATAAATCACTTCCACCGGATAGAGCCGACCCGACACCTCTATGATCGGGGCGCCGCCAAACGCCTTGGCGAAAGCCTCCGTGTCGATCGTCGCGGAAGTGATGATGATCTTGAGATCCGGCCGGCGCTGGCGCAGTCGCCGCAGGTGGCCGAGGAGGAAATCAATGTTGAGCGAGCGTTCATGCGCCTCGTCGACGATGATCGTATCGTATTCGCCCAAAAACGGGTCCCCCTGCAGTTCCGCCAGCAGCATGCCGTCGGTCAGGAACTTGATCACCGTCTCGCGTGAGGTCTGGTCGGCAAAGCGGATTTTGCAGCCGACCTCGCGGCCCCATGTCACACCCATTTCCTCGGCCACGCGCCGCGAGACCGAGGTGGCGGCGACCCTGCGCGGCTGCGTGCAGGCGATCCGTCCGCGTTCACCCCGCCCCGCTGCCAGGCACATTTTTGGGATCTGTGTCGTTTTGCCCGAGCCCGTCTCGCCCGCCAGCACGAGCACCTGATGCTGCTGGAGGGCCATGACAATCTCGTCCGCCCGCAAGCTGATCGGCAGCTCGGGCGGATACTCGATTCGGAAAGGCCAGGCCTTTTTTACACGGGAGGGCATCGGTGGCGAAAGATTTAGGTTTCGCATCGCGCGAAGAATGACAAAATAAAAGCTCGATGCCCCCCACGCCCGCCCTGTCCCCGGATCAGGCCCTTCACGCGGTGCTTCAGACCTCGCGTCTCAACGGCTGGAGCGTGGCCGTCTTCGCCGGGCTCTGCACGCTCGCCACCCTGCCGCTGGGCGACCTCGTGGGCACCTTCGTGGGTTTGGTCGCTGTCACCTCGGGCATGATGGAGGTGCGGGGCAACCGCCGGTTGCGGCGGCGCGACGCAGGCGGCATGAAATGGCTCGTCCGCGCGCAGCTGATGCTGCTTGGCGTCATCCTCGCATATGCGGTTTCGCGCCTGGCGAGCTTCGACGCCGGCTATCTCAAGGAGGAGGTCATTCCCGAGGCGCGCCAGAATCTGCTGCTCTTCGGCATCAATCTCGACGATCTGCTCCGCGAGGGAGGAATGACCCTCGACGACCTGGTCGGCTTTGCGCGCCTGGCTTGCTGGGCATTTTATGGCGCCGTGATCCTCGCCACCTGCCTCTATCAGGGCGGCCTCGCGCTCTACTACCGTCGCCGGACGCCGCTGGTCGCCCACGCGCTCGCCGCCCCGCCGTCTCTGCCGATCCCCCCGCCCATCGCGCCCATCAGCTGACAGTTGCATTCGTTGCCGGATCCATCCTCTTTCCCGTGTGATTGACGGACGGGATCAAGCCCCCCATCCGAGCGCCTTTGAGTATGCCGTCCTTTAGCGGACTTGTCACCTATTGGGTGACAAGTTCGGATCTCCCCGGGGGCAGGACAGGAGCGAGGAACCCCGGCCAATCCCGCTCGACGCGGGAATCCCTCCGCCGTTCAATGTCCCGGCATGGGACGCCTGCGCCATTTCTGGCATCGTTTTCAGGACGGACTCGAGTTGTGGCAGCTGGTCTGGCGGCCTCCGCGCACACCGCACGCGGCCAGATGGTTGCCGGGCCAGGCCGTCGCGTACGCGGTGACTCCCTTCGGTTTCATCCCGGATTTCATTCCGTCGCCGGACCAGTTCGACGAACTCATCATCGTGCCGGTGTTAGTGGAGCCGACCGTCCGCTTGGTGTCGGAAGACGTGATGGGCGAATGCCGGTCGGGCCTTGCGCCAGGGGCAGCCCAGGGTTGAATCAGGTCCCATGAGCGCGACGTTCTTCCCGCAGGACATCATCATCAAGAAACGCGACGGCGGCACGTTGAGCCGCGAGGAGATTGAATATTTCGCGCGGGGCGTCGTGAACGGTGACTTTGCCGATTACCAGGCCACGGCGCTGCTCATGGCCATCTTCTGGCGCGGCCTCACTCCGCAGGAAACCGCCTGGCTCACCGACGCCATGATGCGCTCTGGCGAAGTCATTGATCTGCGCGCCCTGCCCGGTGCCAAGGTCGACAAGCACTCCACAGGGGGAGTTGGGGACAAGGTCTCGCTCATTCTCGCGCCACTCGCCGCCGCGTGCGGTCTCAAGGTGCCCATGATGAGCGGCCGCGGCCTCGGCCACACGGGCGGCACGCTCGACAAGCTCGAGGCGATCCCCGGTTTCCGCACCGGACTGAGCGTGTCGGAATTCCGCGCCATTCTCCAGGAGACCGGGGTCGCCATGATCGGGCAGACTCCACAGGTCGTGCCGGCCGACCGCAAGCTGTACGCCCTGCGCGACGTTACCGGCACCGTCGAGTGCATCCCGCTCATCTGTGCGAGCATTATGAGCAAGAAACTCGCCGAAGGCATCGACGCGCTCGTTCTCGATGTAAAGTTCGGCCGTGGTGCGTTCATGAAATCAAAGGAACGCGCCCTTGAATTGGCCCGCGACATGGTCGCCACCGGCCGCGCCGCCGGCAAGCCAGTGCGGGCGCTGCTCACGGCAATGGACCAGCCACTGGGCCGTGCCGCCGGCCACACCACCGAGGTGATCGAGTCCATCGAGTGTCTGAAGAACCGCGGGCCCGCCGACCTCATGGAGGTCACGCTCGCCCTCACTGCGCACATGCTCATCCTCGGGGGCACGGCAAGGCACGAGGCAGAGGCCCGCGAGAAAATGTCCGCCGCCCTCTCCTCCGGCGCCGCACTCGCTAAATTCCGCGCCATGTGCGCCGCCCAAGGGGGCGATCCGCGCGTTGCGGATGACTACGCCCTGCTGCCGACCGCGCGCCAACGGATCGAGGTGAGGGCGCCGGCGTCGGCCCGCGGCCATGTGGCCGGTGTCGACGCCCTCAAGATCGGGCACGCCGTCATGGCGCTCGGCGGCGGCCGCGCTGCCGTCACGGACAGGATTGACCATGCCGCCGGGGTTTCCGACCTGCTCAAGATCGGCGAACCCGTCACCGCCTGTACGAGGCTCTGCACGCTGCACGCCAACGATCCCGCCCGCCTTGCCCGCGCCCGCGAGCTCGTCGAAGCCGCCATCACATTTGCCCCTGTCGCACCACCGGCCGCACCGCTGGTGCAGGATTTGATCGAATGACCTTCTCCCCCGTTGAACTGCAGCAAACGCGCCGGCTGCTCTGCCGGCTGCAGGATCACATCCGGCAGGCTTTCCTCACGGCCCGCGCGCGGGAGGGAAATCAATTTGCCCGCGTGGTGGCCAGGACCGACGCCGACGTCATCTACCGGGTGGACCGGATCAGCGAGGCCGCGATTATCGGGTGGTTCGGCGCGCACTGGCCGAAGAAATGGCCGGTGCAGGTGGTGATGGAGGGCCTCGAGGATGGCACGTCGCTCACCTTCCCGCGCGGCACGCCGGTCGGACGCACGGTGTTCAAGTGCATCATCGATCCCATCGACGGCACGCGAAACCTGATGTTCGACAAGCGCAGTGCCTGGATCCTCGCCGGCCTTGCGCCACAGCGCGGCGCGCGCACCCATCTCGGCGACATCGTGGTGGCCGTGATGACCGAACTGCCCACGACCAAGCAGGAATGCTCGGACCAGGTGGGCGCGGTGAGGGGCCGGGGGATTGTCGCCACCCGCTGCGATCTGCGCTCCGGCCGGCGGCGGCGCTTTTTCCCGCGCCCGTCGCGGGCCCGCCGGTTCGATCACGGTTTCGCCTCATTCGCGAAATTCTTCCCGGCCGGCAAGGCGCTGCTCGCGCAGTTGGAGGAAACGCTCTGGCGGAAACTCGGCCTGTTCAACCGCGGCGGATCCGAAGTGATCTTTGACGACCAATACCTCACGACGGGCGGCCAGATTTACGAATTGCTCACCGGGCACGACCGCATGATCGCTGACCTGCGGCCCTTCGCGTTCAGCCAGCTCGGCTTGGAATCCGCGCTCAGCTGCCATCCTTACGATATTTGCACCGCGCTGATTTTGCAGGAGGCCGGCGGCATCGTGGAGACTCCCGAAGGCCGGGCGCTGCGCGCGCCTCTCGACACCACTACGGCAGTCTCCTGGGTGGGCTACGCCAATCCGCATCTGGCCCGACAGATCCGTCCCGTCCTGCGCCGGATCCTGCACGAAAAGCAGGTGCGGTGATTGGATTGATCCGGCAGGCCTCCCCGCGGGCATCGATAATCGCCAATGCAGCGGCGGAGCTCCGGTCCCGCACCCCCTTCGTGCCTTCGGCAGGACAGAGGGGAGGGTCGCCGGCCATCCTGCTATGGTTCATCGATCTTGATCGGGCCTTCGTACAGCGTCACCCCCCGCGGCAATTTCTCCGAGAGGAGCCGGATTGGCTTGGTGAACTTCGGGTCGTCGTGGACGTATTTCAAATACGCATCGCGGTAGCGCGGATGGGCGATGCTGGCGACCGCCAGCGCCTTTTCACCGACAGTGAGTCCCCGCAGATCCGCGATCCCGTATTCCGTGACGATTGCCACCCCGTCGTAGGACGAGGCGGTCAGGCTTACGCCCGGCGGGTGCAGCTGGGCGATCTTGGACGCGCCATTGTGTGTCACGCTGTTCATTGCGATGATGGGAACGCCAAAGGCGGGGTCATTCAAGGCGCGGACAAAATCGGGCTGGCCGCCGACGCCGCTGTAGTAGTGGTCGATGTCCACATAATCTGCCCAGACGTTGCCAAAGAGGTCGACCCCCATTGCGGTGTTGATCGAGATGAAGGGGCTGTTCTTGCGGATGACCTCGGCAGAATTCGTGACGGTACAAGGGCGCATTTGGATGCCGGTGCGCATGTGCACAAACTCGTGCAGCGCCTTCGATCCCATGATCAGTGCCGTCGTGCTGTAGCCGTTGTGTTGCTTCTTCTTCCTGTTGTTAACGATGCCTTCTTTTTGAAGCATCATCAGCCCGTCACTGTAGAGTTCGGTCTGGATGCCCAGGTCCCGGAAGCTGGCCTGCCGGAGTGTTCCGATGACGGCATCAGGAATATGCCCGATGCCGATCTGCAGCGTCGCGCCGTCGCGAATGAAATGATCGGCGATCAGCTCGCCGATCCGCCGCTCTGCCGGAGGCAGGTGGTCGAAATCCGGGGCCGGCAGTTCCCAGATCGGTTTTATGCCCTCCTGGATTAGATAGTCCAGGGACGAGGCATCCACGATGCTCTGCCCCTGCGTGAATGGCATGCTGGGATCCACCTCGGCGATGACGCAGGTGGCATGGTCGATGGCGGTGTGCAGGGCCTCGACCGACAAGCCCAAACTGTACTCGCCCGTCTGGTCGTGGTGGCGGACCTTGAAGATCGCCACATCGGGCATGAACGGCCGGTCCTTGCCGATCAGGCTGTCCATGTTGCCGAGAGTGCCGGGGAGATAGAAGGCGCGGCCCGCCCTGGCCGCATCGCGCACCTCCCCGGCCGAGAAGATGGTATAGGCCATGATCCGATCCTGCAGTCCCTCCGCCACGAACGGCACGGGACCCCGCAGCAGCAGATGGACCGTCCGGAGGAAGGGGAGCTTGGGGGAGCCTGCCTTGAGGGCGGCCGTGAGGGCTTCGATTGAGGCGGTGGGTGCCGCGGCATTCGATCCGATGTACACCGTGATCATTTTCCGGCCGAAGAACTTTCGGGCCAGAACGTCGGCGAGATCATTCGGTTTGATGACCGTTGGTTGGTGGTGCATGACTAATGGGGCGGGCCACGGTTGGGGCGAGGATTGTTGCAGATCCAGATATGGGGGGCACCCTGCAGCCCAATGCTAGACGTCTCGCGTCTCCGGACAATATCTTTTGTGATTACCAGGTGCGCCGATTTCCCCACGCTCCATCGCTGAAAGGAAGTGGATGGCAGCATGCCGCGGACACGGAGACAGTAACCATGATTCGACAGGCCGTCTCTCCCGTCCCGGTCGCCGCAATCAGCCTTGAGGAACGGCTAGCAATGGGCCATTTGATTTTGCATGCACCCCCCAAAAAACATCCGTGGTCTGATCGTATTTGCCGGGATGGGATTGATCCTGCCGGCCGTTTTGCTTCCCCCCAGCGTGGACGCGTCAAGCAGTGAGCGTGTCCGGCATGTGAATATCGGCGTTGACGATGAACCGCGCAGCGTGGACGTCAAACCGACCTACCCGTTCGATCTGTTCCGCTCCAGCATGGAGCAGCTGCCGCGGTACAAGCCGGAGCAGAAGGCGATCGGGACGCTCCGCATGTGGGGATCCGACTATATTGGCTCCCATCTAGGCGAGGCCTGGATCAAGGAATTCAATACGTTCCAGCCGGAGGTCGTCGTGGAGAGCCGACTGGTGAATGCACTGACCGCGATTCCCGCCATCGCGTTGGGGGTGGGGGATCTGGCGCCGAGCCGGTGTGCGAGATGGCAGGAGCTTTTCCTCTTCGAGCGGGTTCACAACTATCCTCCGCTGGAAATTTCCATCGCGACGGGAGCCTTCAGTTCCGGGTTCGCCATCATCGTCCACGAGGACAATCCAATCTCCCGGCTTACCATGGATCAGCTGGACGGGATATTCGGGGCGCAACGCACGGGCGGCTACATTGGCACCCAGTGGCATCCGGAGAGTGCGCGTGGGCCGGAGAAGAACATCCGGACCTGGGGACAACTAGGTTTGACCGGCGAGTGGAAGGACAAGCCCATTCACGTCTACGGATCGATACTCAATGGTTTTTTCAACCGCCACTTCGAACGGCTCGTGTTCAAAGGAGGGGTCAAGTGGAACGAGGATTTCCGGGAATATGAGACCGGCGTGACCCCGGACGGGAAGGAGTATTACCGTCAGGATCAGTTCACGGACGACATGGCGGACGACCCGTGCGGCATTGCGTTCGGATATTCGCGGTTCGGCCGGAAGCCGAAAATGAAAACGCTTCCGATCGCGCGGATCGAGGCCGGCCCATATGTGGAGCTCACGATCGAGAACCTGCACAATCACAGCTACCCCCTAGCGCAGAACTATTATGTCTACATCAACCGCAAGCCCGGGCAGGCGCTTGAGCCCAAGGTGAGGGAATTCATGAGATATATCCTGAGTCGGGAAGGCCAGGAGGCGATTGCCCGGCACGGGAAATATCTTCCCTTGACGGCCGAGGCCGTCGAGCTTGAGCGTCGCAAATTGGAGTGACGAGGAGCCCTGTCCGTCAGTCCCGAAGAGGAGCCCAGTCCACGCCATCCCCGAAAGGGGGGCGCGTGCCTTTCGCCACCGATCGGGCGGCAGCAGGATAATAATATAGCGGCCGGCCTTTCTCGAAGCTCGGAAGGGGCAAATGAACATGCCCCCCTGAGTGGCTAATATCGCAGCGTCCACGCCACCTTGGTAGACACGCGGGAGTCGACCGGGCGCAGGTGCCATTCCTCCGGATTTGTGTAATTCTGATTCAACACAAGGAACACTTCATTGCCGGGCTGAACGGTCCACCTCAGACGGAGGTGGGTGCCAAAGAGGCGTGATTTATTGTCGTACTGTGCGAACGTGTTGAGTGAAAAGCTGGGGTTGAAGGCGTAATTCAGGGCAAGGTTGCCAATCCGGGCGTTGAAACTCCCCTCGGGTAGCCGGATCTCCGTCAAGGTGTAATTGAGCCCCATATACAAATGAGGCGAAGGGCGCCACTCGAGGTTCCCCTTGTAGTCGCGAATACGTCCCGCGTAATATTCGCCATCCTTCAGATTGAGCACACATCGCAAAGGGCGCCTCCGTGTCGTGCCAATCTCCACTACCTTACGGGAAAAGTGATAGTTGCCCGGAGTGATCACGACTCCCTTGTAGATCTCAAACGGCTCATCAAGCCGCTCGCCTATCGGATAATAGGTGACGAAGATATAATCGCCGGCGGCATTCGCAAAGTCGATTCTCGGAATGTGGATGTTGAAGCTTTGGTCATGCCCATCGAGATCCGTGACCAGATCCCGCCCCAGGCGTACCGTCATTTCGCGCACCAGCCCGGCTTCGCGGCGCACCGTGTAGTTGGCATCGGCCAATAAGTACCAGACTCCGCTGCGCGGGGAAAACCCGAGGGCGGGGTCATAGTTGTCGCCGACGCGCTGGGCGGAGAGGGTGAGGGAAAACGGCTCGTTGGGATAGTTCAGTTCACCGGCCACAGTGTAGTCGCGTTCTCCATTCAGGCCGCTGTCCGTGCCGACGAGCCAAAGATGGGCGTCGACTGACTTGCCGTTCGGCAGATAGCTGTTCAGGTAATTGAAATCGGCGCCGGCCGTCGTGCTATTGCCGTTGGTGCGAGGATCGCCGTTCGTCAATATCACACCGACATTCGACTCGTCGAAGACGTCAAGCGTGGAACGAGCCACCAGAAGATTTTTTGATTTAACCGTTTCGGTCTCGTCAATCTGGGTGTCGAGGCATCCGATCGTGATCGGACCGTGACGGCCCGCCACTTTCACGCCTGCGAGAATGTCCACCGGCCGCCCATCAGTGGTCAACCCGATGCGTCGGGAATAATACGGCTGGAAGGTGTCTCCGACACCGTTCGCGCCGAAGGAAAAAAGGGAGGAGTCCTGCAGGAAGAAGTTGCGTTTTTCCGGATAGGAAATCGAGAAACGCGTGAGATTCATCTGCCGCTCATCCACATCGGCCTCCGCAAAATCGGTGTTCACGGTCAGAGTGGCGGCGAGCGAGGGCGTGGCGTACCAGGTGAGGTCGAATCCGGGCTTCAAATCCCATTTGGGATCATTCCGCCGGGAGCGCAGCGGCGCGAAATTGACGCTGGTAAACGGGCGAAATTCGAGCCCATGCCCCTGTCGCAGGCCGGTGATCCCGGTGATTTCCCCCATGTCGGACAGGGCCGTCACTTCCTTCACCCGCGAGAAGCCCGCCCAGCGCACGATTTCCTGTTTGCGGCGGATGATCCGCTCAATGTTGAACCCCCAAGAGTCTCCCGCTGGATTAAACGCGAGGCTCTTCATCGGGATGGAGAACTCAGCGGTCCAGGCTTTACCGGCGATCCGGGAGCGACCATGCCAGACGGTATCCCATTCGGGTACTTTTGTATCGTTGTCCTTGACCAATCCCTCCAGCTTGGCGCCGCCGGCCGTGAGGGAAAAATAATAGCCATCATTCTGGCGGTTAAAAGTGTCGAGGACCACGCGCACCATGTCATCGGAATCCGTGTCACGGTCATGCTGCATCTCCTTCGCGATGATCTTGTCAGCCTCCTGATCAAAGCAGCGAACGGCAATGTAGAGGTTGTCGGCATCATACGTTATGCGCACTTCCGTTCGCTCGGTGGGAGCGGCGTCTTCAAGCGGCGCCACTTGCCGGAAATCGGTGATCATAGCCTGATCGCTGCTCCAGCAATCATCATTGAGTTGGCCGTCAATGAGCGGGGGAGCGGCAGTGATGCGCAGTTCAAAGGAGGGCTTTGCCGCCACTATCGAGGCCAGCATGGCCAGCCAGAGCGGCCAGAACATGGAGCGCCGTCTGCCGGAAGTTGATGGGGAGGGAACCAAGGAGGCAAATGTTTGAGCAAAGAGGACGGCGATGGCTAGAATGATCTGTCCCTTCTCCTTTCTTTGTTTTGTCCACCGGTTCCGGCGGCGGACGTTTTCCGGGAGCGCAGCTCAACGTCCGTCCCTTGGCGCTCGTGGAGGGGAGGCAGGAAGCCGCCCGCTCCCTCCGAGGCAGATGCTCCTGGGGGGTGGGCCGATTCAATGAGGCCACGGCGAATACGAATGCCGCAGCGATCCTTGAAGATTCCCTGAAAAGTGGCGGAAATTGCAGCAGGCGTTCCGCGCAGTCGGGTCATGCGGCCTGTCACTCCAGCTTCGCCAATTCCCGCCGGGCCACCTCCGCGGTCAACGGCAGCCACTTGCCGTCCCGTTCGACCGCTTCCTGGCCTTCGCGGCTCAGGGCATATCGGAGATATTCCCGGATAGCCGGGGCCAGCGGCCGGCCGGGCTCGCGCTTCATGATGAAGTACAACTCAAGGAAAAGCGGGTAGGTACGATTCTGCACCGTCTCCATGGTGAGATCGACATAGGGTCCGCCGGCTTTTTCCGCCACCGCGATCAGCTTGATCGTAGCCGGCGGCGGCGGCCGAGTGGCGTCGAGGTTGTTGTAGGCGATCCCGTTCGGATCCTTGCTGAGGTCAGCAAGCATGGCGACGGCTGAGACGATTTGAGTCTTGGCCGTGCCTGGTTCGAAATCATGGGCATATTCGCGCAGGGTCTCATTCCACATGCCGCCTCCCTTGAAAATCTTCCGTTCCACCTGCCGGTTCATCCCATAGACGATCGGCCGGCCGTATACGTTGATGGGGCGGTCTTGCCAAACGCCCGTGAGACCGAGCTGGCCCCAGGTGCGGATATTGCTCTCGGGGCCGCGCGCCAGATTGCTGCGCCAGCGGGTCCCCTCCCATCCCCCGCGGCGTTGCGCGCCGAAAATCCGGCTCAACTCGTCGACGGATATCCGCGTGATCGGGTTGTCCCGGTGCACGTAAATGGCCAATGCAGGAGTCCAGCCCGGCACATTATATGAGCCCGTGGCGTACTGGATTTCCAAAGGAGCATAACCCAGTTTGTCCTGAAATTGCTGGCGCTCCCCCCAGTCAAGAGGCCGGGGCCACGATGCGACATCGGCAAGCCCGTACAGCAATGGCTCCGTTTGGTTGGACTTCAAGTACTCCAGTTTGACGTTGGGCTGGTGCCGGCGGAAGCCTTCTTCCCAGTATTTTGACAGTCGGCTTACCCAGATGAAATAGTCGGCGCCGCAGAAGCGGACCGTGCCGGAAACCGGTTCGGGCCGGTACTCCGGCAATCCGCTCAGGTCGAACTTCCGCGTATAGTATGATTTTTGCCCGCGCTCCTTGATTCGTGTAAAATGGTTGTCTCGCAATGCAACCTCCTCCTTCGCGGTCTCGGAAGACGGGGCGGCCGGCAGTCCGACCGTGCAGAACAGGATCAACGGCAATGAATACGGGGTGAGCTTTTTCATGGCAGTGGAAACAGCTGGGATAAGATGCATGCCGACGTTTATTATGCTTCGAATCATCAAGCCTGCTCGTGGATTCAAAACGGCTGGGGTCAGCCGGGAAAGATCCGATAAACGATAACCTCGGTCACTCGTAAAACAGATAGGCTGTATTATGGCAAGAGAGCGGTTGGAAGTCACTGGCCCGATCTGGAACTCGCACCAATTTGGCGACAACATGCCTATGGCCGTAAAGGCTTGGCTCGACTTCCTCGTCCCGAGATTCCTGGAGCGTTTGGAATGGGCTCCGGAGAAGACTTGGCCGAAGTACGGCGTAGGCTGAGGGAAGCTAGGTGCAAACACCCTCTCTCAGAGAGATGGTGGACGCTACTGGACTCGAACCAGTAGCGGAAATTTTGGAAGCACTTGTTAAGTCACTGCTTCGGAAAATAGGAAAATAGAAAGCGCATCGATTTGCGCACTGAAAATAGATTCAAACTCGCATGTGAACTATTGCGAATTAACCGATCAGAAACTTAGTGACATCGCGCCTTGAATGTTCCGCCTTCGGTTGGTTGTGCCATTTCCCTTTGGATTCCTCGAACTTCACAAGGGTTTGAGGAGGCTGGCGAGCTCTGCCTTTAAGTCGGCGGGATTATAGGATTTCTGGACAGGGACGTGGAGAAGCGGGAGACCTGCGCTGGCGAAGGCCGAGTCGACGAATTTATCGCGTTGCTGACGTTCCTCTTCTTCGTGTGAGCTGTCGTCGAGTTCGATGCCGGCCAACGGGGCAAGGTCGCTGGCGCGGACCAATAGGAAATCCACATGCTTCCGATTAATTCGATTCCTCGCAGCTTGGCGTTCGCCGCGCTCAAGTCCACTTTTGACGCCGAGAATGTCTTCGAGCCGCACTTTGCCGAAAAGTCGCACGCCGGAAGGTAGCTGAGGCTCCAGCACTCCAAGAAATGAGCGCTCGGCTGGCGTAAAGAGGGATTTCTTAAGGTAGTAGACGCCAGCCTTGGTGCCAGCGCCCGCCGACTTGGCTTTGAGAATCGCCAAGACGGCGAACACAATTGAAACAACCAGGGTCAGAATAATCAGCTTAAGCATAGAGGGTAAGATTTAGCGATTTCGCCTGGCCCGGCTCAATCGCGAGCCGACATGCAGAACTTTCCTCCATGCTGAAGCAAGCGCGCAAACACCCGCGTAGGGCTGTGTCCTTGCCCACATTTGCCACACTGACTCCCGCTGACGTCAGTATAGGTCTTCGCATAGCGCGGTGCACTATTGCACCCACAGCGAAATGGACCTCATCACCAGAACGCCCAATTCGCTGAAACTGCGAATGTAACTTAATAGGGGTAATGTTCTCTTTGGGTCGGCGCCCGGCGGGAGACCGAAAGGCGCTCATGAGGCGAGCGGGAAGGAATGCAGGGCGGCCGCGGCCGGCGCCGGGGCGCCCAGACCCAGGACCAAGTCGTTCAGTTCGGATTGGGTGGATTCGAGGTAGAGGGCAGTTGTCAGTGGGGATTGATGCTGGCCGATCCGCTGAGTCCGCACGAGGTCGTGTCCGGAGGCATCATACACCGCCCGAACGAAAGATTTGCGCAGGCTGTGGGTGCTGATCCGAGCCGAGTCGATGTCGCACTCGTGGCAGAGTTTCTTGAGGAGTCGGTGCGCCTGCGTCCGGCAGATGGGGCGATTGGCATCCGTGCGCGACCGGAAGAGAAATTGGCCTGCAGGCGGAATTGTCCCGAGTGACGCGATGTAGTCGCGGATCACTTCCCTTGCTCGCTCGTTGAGCACCACGCGCCGGCCAGCTCACGCATCTCTGTTTTTTTAACTCGCACCAATTTGGCGACAACATGCCTATGGCCGTAAAGGCTTGGCTCGACTTCCTCGTCCCGAGATTCCTGGAGCGTTTGGAATGGGCTCCGGAGAAGACTTGGCCAAAGTACGGCGTAGGCTGAGGGAAGCTAGGTGCAAACACCCTCTCTCAGAGAAATGGTGGACGCTACTGGACTCGAACCAGTGGCGGATGTTCTGGAAGCGCTTGCCAGATCCATGCTTCAGAAATCCAGAAAATAGAAAGCGCACGGATTTGCGCACACGAAACAATTCCGGCCCAGCGTTTCCACGCATTCGCTGGTTTGGCTAATTAAGCAGTATCCCGCGAAGTGCGTTAGCCCTGATATCCTTTGTGAAAACTAAGTTTCCCCCCAAGTTTTCACTCACAAGCTAAGCCGTGATGGCCCCGAGGGATATGCCATTATACGGGTAACGGCAGATTGCACGTTCAGTTCCAGGCCAGTTCGACTTTTTGGAGGAAAGCGGAACTCAACCGCCCGCCAAGTCGACGACGACGCATCAAATTCACTGATAGGCCGCATTGCGTCTAAGACGATTCGTTCACCGAGACTCAGTGATCAGAATATTCCAGAAGATCACCCATCTGATACCCGAAGGCGCCGAATTCTCAGATGAGGCAGTACATCTGGGAGTTCCTTTATAAGAAGAAGGATCGGTGATTGCTAGGCCATCCTGACGTATCCGGGCAGGCGATGAATTCCACAGTTCACGTGCAAGTGGGCACCGTGCTGAAGTCCGTGTGCAATGCGATATTCACGTTCGGTTTCGAACCGGATGTAGCCCGAGGGATCGAAGAGAACGCCGGGAAAGCTGCGAAGATGATGGTACCAGGTGCCATCATGATGGTAGAGAACGTGCGCAGCTTGCACGTTCCATGCCCGACTGAGTTTTTGACCGGTGATACGCATTAACGGGACACTTGTGAGGCGGCGAACTTCTGGAGGATACGAGCGCTCGGGTGGTCGGCTAGGCTTACGAGTTTGTTGACGAGGGCGACGGGGACGATGGCGGAATCGTACATGTCGCACTGGAGAGCGGCAACGTTGGCGAGGATGGATTGAAAATTGGGGAGATCCTTCGCGATTGGAGCCAGGTGGAGATGGCGGGAAGGAATGGAAATTACATGCATCCGGCCGGTAGCGGTTTTGAAGATGACCTTGTGGCCGTAGTTGGAAGTGCTGCCGTAAGGATCAGGGGAGTCCGGATTGCCGGGAAGAATGTGACGATAGATGTATGAATTGGACAGGATGAGGGCTGTCGAGGGATGCAGGAGGCCGGCGATGTGCTGCGCGTGTTCTACGAAGGCGTCGCTTTTTTCGAGGCCGACGAGGTGGAAGTCGTGGTGGTCCCAGAGATGGGAGGCGAGCTGGCGCATTGGTTCGAAGAGCCGTGCTGTCTGGCCGAAGAAGCCGGTCGGTCCGTCCTTGATGAACAGGATCTTCTTCAGGGCGGAGGGCTGCTGCGCCAGCAATGTTTTGAGTAGGTGGATGATTAAGAGATGCTCGATGACGTTTCCGAGGTATCCAAGGATGCCCGAGGCCCCGTGCTCTTCGTCGATGACCTCATGGAAGCGAAATATGTCAGTCAGGTAAATGGGCTTCCCGGTGCGAGGACATGTGAAGTGGAAGTCTTGCATTGCCGTCTCGTTGAGGTCCACTCCCTCATTCCGGGCGTGAGGATTTTGGCCAAGGTGGAATGTGCCGAGCGCGGGGGGACGGCTGGAACCCCGGAATTGCTGGAAAACGAACCAGGCAAGGGTTTCGATCAGGGTGCTGTCCTCGATCTTCTGCTTGACAAAGAATTCGAAGATCGTCTGGCGGATTGTGTCGACAAGGGTGGTACCGTCCTTGAAGCGAAGGTTCTTGGTTGGAAGGGCCAGTTTGATCCGCTCGAGATTTTTTAGTTTGGCCATGTCCTCCGGTGCAATGAAGGGTTGGGCGGAGAGTTGCTGGAGATCAGAAACCTTGAAGAGGAGCAGCCCAAACTGAAAAAAGGCGATGGTAGCGGAGGGGTACTCCTTGCGGGCGACGACTTCGGTATAGCCGCCGTCTACGGCGACAATGGCTCCAATCTTGTTGTCGATGGATTGCTGGGGCGTGGCGTTCGCGGCAACATCAGCGAGAGCTTCCTGACCGGGAAGCCAGCACCGGTGAACTAGGCCCAGCACGTCCGCATCGTTAATGATGTGGTGGTGCGAGGAACGGCTCGCATGTTCGAAAGGCTTCCGGTTGTTGTGACTTGAATAGCCCATCTCAAGAGGCTTTTTCAGGTGGGAACCGGTCGATTTGGACCGGGATGACGAAGGGGTTGCTGTAGGTTTTCATGCGGATGAACCCCTTGTCGGTATCTTGGCTGAAACGGACGAGGCCGTCCGCGAAATCGTCGAAATCGTAATATTTCCGGAGCTCGCGGATTTCATCTTCATTGTTCAGGTGGGAAATGAACCAGTTCTGGGTGGCCTTGAGAATGTTGGCACTGACGGAGCTGACTTCTTGCGTCGCGTAAACGAGGCCGAGGTTCAGCTTGGCGCCTTCCTTGGCGATGCGGTTGTAGATCTGGGAGAGATCGCGGTCCTCTTTCTTCGGGAAGAGATTGTGGGCTTCCTCGAAGTAGAACTGGATGAAATTGTTCGGTTTCGTCTCCGTGAATCGCTGCATGGCGTCCTGAAAAAGCTTGCGGCAGATGCGCTCGCTGAACATCGCCTGCAGATTCGGATCGCCGAGGGAGAGGTCGACGATGACGATCTTACCCGCGCGGAGCAGCTCGAGTATGTCTTGGTCGAAGGGCTTCTGGGCGGTGCTCGTGTGCTGGTCCCTTACCGGTTGCAGTGTGCGAAATCCGGCGCAGTCGACCGCGCCGCCCGGGCTGCGCCTGCGAGTGAGCATGACGAGCAGTGCCTTCAGATCCTCGTCCGCCCACTCGCGACCCTTTTTCCGCTTGTAGTCAGCAAAAAAAGTAGCGGTGTCGTAGGATTCCCAGAGCATATCCCACCAATTGGCTGCCTCCTCGAGGGTCACGCCGCGTGCGGCGTTTAACTGGTGATTGATCGCTTTGCAGACTTCATCACCAGTGGTAAATGAAATCTTGATTCCCGCCGGAGGTTCGAATCCCGCTCGAAACAGACAGCAGAGGTAGACAGCAAGCTTCCGGTCATAGCGAGTAGATGCGCTCTTGTTGCTTTCGTAGTCGGCAGGTTTTTCCAGTGTAACTGTCCTGAAGTTGGAGATAAAACGGGTTTGATCGGCAGCGATGGCGGGATGGGAACGGATTAGCTCAAAGCCGTTGGCTATCTCGGTATAGAAGTTGACCTTCATCTCGCGGAAACCTTCTTTTTTGACGGTGGAATAGCGCACCGTGCGGTCACGGTAGATGTCGAAGATGGCGGTGCCAGAGTCCTGCAAGTTCGGGTTCGCGTATTCGCCATTGATGTCGAAAACGATCTGGCCGATAGGATATTTGGGGTCACTCGAGTCGGTGAAGGGCTTCAGTATTTCTGCGGCGGCTTCGGGCGTGCCGGCATCGAGCTTGCGAGGAGCGCGGTCGCTCATCTCGACGCACGCCTGAATAATGCGTTTCAAGGTATTGGATTTGCCGGTGCGCGTCATGCCGAAGAGCGCTGTGCGTTTGCCGGCAAAATCCGGAGAGTAAACATAGACTGGAACCTCGTCCTTGTCGCGGGACTGAAATCGACGGCTGGAGCTGTAGCGGACACGGCCAATGCGGACGTCGCCGGGACCGCCCGTGACACCGTTCTCGCGGTAGTTGACAATAGCGGCGAGGTGCTTCGCGTACGGCTTGTAGATGGAATAGTGGTGAGCGCTGAAGAAGTTCTCAAGGTCGGCGCCGAAGCGGATCTTACCGGACGGGTCGCGGTAGAACGAGCCAAGGACTGAGCATTCGAGGCCGCTGAACGAGAATTCGTATTTGGTAAAAGTGTCTAGTTGGGAGCTCTTGGCGGAGCCGGTTGTGATGTTGTCTTTATAGTACTCCACCATGCTGCTGATGACCTGCTGGTCGGTCGGGAGGGCGGAGGGACGGAGCACTCGGAGGAGAACGGCCTCGGCGGCGTCGGGGCGGTCGATTTCGTTATCGTAGTAAGCGAGAAGAAAGCAGCTCTGGGGGATGCCGCGGGCCCGTTCCTTCCAGGCGTCGGCCGTGAGGGCGAGGCATCGACTGTAATCGATGGCGAAAGGCCGGCCGACGAACTCTCCGGTCTTCCAAGTGCCGTCGCGTTCGAAGAGGTCTGTTTGGATTAGTTGGGCGACGATGCTCATTTTTTCTTCCTTTTCTTTAGGGCGGGATCGGTAAAGCGGAGTTTGGCCTGCGATAGGTAGCTTCGGGAGATTTCGGTGGTCAGCCATTTACGGCGAAGGCGCTCGGCGACGTAGCCGGTGGTGTTAGTTCCGCCAAAAGGGTCGAAGACCAGGTCGCCGGACGTAGTGAGAAACTGGACGAAGAATGCTGCCAATCCCATGGGCATGCGGGCGGGATGAGGAGTGATTTTCCGCTTCTTGCATTCCCGGCTGAAATAGTCGTTGGAGGAGGTGTTGCTAAAACTGAAGGCGTTGGGCAGCCGGACCTCACGGTCAGGATCAAGGGGATCCATTTCGAGGAGATTGTGGGAAATGCTGCCACCGCAGTCCTTCAAGAATGCCGTCTCACTGATCCAGTGGTGGGAGGGCCGTTCGCCCGAGTTAAATTTTCCCGTCTTCAGCAAGGCTTGCATCTTCTTGCTGTAGGGTCGGAGGACGCGGCGGTTATTGGCTTTCGGGAAATTGTTTTTCGCCATCCACCAGATGTGGGTATAGCTATCGACGGCGCGTATGCGCCGCGTAGTGACCCAGGCGGCAGGAGATGGGAGACGGGACGGGTTGTAGCAGATGAATTCTTGGCAGAGCCGTAGGTTGGATCCCTTGCTTTCAAGGAATCCGATGAGGGCCTTGAGCGGAAGCAGCGACTGCACCGGTCGGGACGATTCCCATGCGTTGCCGATTTCGATGACGACCGAGCCTGTAGGCTTGAGCAGTTTGGTGAGCAATGGCGCAAGCTCGGTGAACCACTTCAGGTAGGAGTCGCCGGTGAGGTTGCCGTAACTTTTCTTGAGATTTAGAGGAAAGGGCGGCGAAGTGACGATCAGCTGCACTTTGCCTTCGTAACGCTTCAAGGCGCCGGTGCGCAGCAGCTTTACCACGTCGCCGACGAAGTACTTACCGGAGCTGGTGGAAAATGCAGCCGAAAGCTTTGCTCTACGTTTCGCCATGATGCGCTTCTCCATAGAATGCTAAATCGGTTTCTTGATGACTGCATCAAAGATGTGGTGTCGAATGAAGGATTCGACGCGAGCGTCATTTAGCAGGGAGAGGACACCGCTACCGTTTTCCGGGGTGACGATAATCTTCCCGCCGCTGACCTGGATTCCCCACTCAGGATACTTCGTTACGACGGCGAACAGGTCGTTGAGAAATTGTGGGTCGCTCCAGTTTCGGGCGTCTGCCACTTGCGTAGCACGGCGCAGCATGTGGGCATTGTCGCCGATGGCAGTGCGCAGGTGATCGAGGCCGTCGAACCGATTGAGACCGCCTAGCTCTGTCAGCATTTCATCGCGTTTGCGGGTCATACCTTCGCGGATATTCATGATGGACTCGAAGATCTTCTTTTCCGCGACGAAGACGTGACCGTCCCAGATGAGGAAATCGACCCCGAGGGTGACGTTGAAGACGCGACCTTCGTCGACAGCATCGAGTTTGCCGCCTTTGAAGAGCCACTGGTCGAACTTGAGTCGCTGCGCCGAGAGCTTTTCGGGAAGGCGGCGGGCGGCATAGAGCGGGGTACCTTTACTAAAATCGAATTCAGCGACGAAGAAATCGCATGCCTTCAGGTCGGTGACCTCCTTTGCTTCTTTGATTCCTATGCGCCCGCTGGCGTCAAGCCGTTCTTGGATGATATTCCAATTTACTGCGGCGGGTTCTGCCACCAGCAGGTCGTCGTCGCCGTCAGCATTGAGTGGAGCGTAGTCGTCGATGGAGTTGGCGCGTTTGAGGCGGGTCTTGACGCAGGCGATGAGATTTCCCGCCAAATCAGAGGAAATCTCTGGCTCGTAGACCGTGACAGAAAGCTTGCGGTCGACGAGGTAGCGGCGGACAAAAAAAGCCGGACTTGGGCGCGGTCGAGTTTGAGTTGCTTGAGGCCTTTGAGGAGTTTGACGCGGTCGGGTTTCATTCGTCGGGAACCAGAGCGATGACAATGATGCAGGAAGTGGAAATGTTTCGACCGCGCACGGTAGTACCGACTGTGAGCGGTAGCTTTGAAACGGCCATTGTCGTACTGACTTTGCCGTCGGGCCATTCGAACTCGAGGTCGTAAAGCCGGTAGCCGAGGCTGAGCAGAAATGGGTTCACGACGACGGTGTGTGTTTTGTAGGTGACGTAGAATACGACCCAAAGTACTAGGAACATGGCGCCGATGTGACCGAAGTTGCCGGTATCGATCCCGGCAAATCCGGCAATGTACGGTATTGCGTAGTTGAGCAGCTCGACCGAGCGGTCTTGCACGGAGCGCACCTTGAGGCGCTCGCCTTTGGCATAATGGCGGAAGTGCAGTCCCGTGAAAATGCAGGACAGTGCGAAGGCTGCGCCAACAGACCCGACAGTCCACGGCGAGTTAAAGGAGAGATCTTCCCAATTCCAGTCGAGGACCGCGACGAGTAAGGCTAGCGGCAGATAGCCACTTAGGAAAACGACGAACGCGGGTAGCGGTTTTAGCTGCTGGACCATAGCGTGAGAAAATCAAAAAAGCCACACGCCACATCGTTGTGCCATACAGCTTTAACTATTTCAGCAGATGCTAATAATTATGCAATAGTGAAGTTCCGAGTCGGCCATTGTCCTCGATGGCGGCATCCGCGAACACGCATTCTTCCTCGTAAAGTCGCACTTCGCAATCGCGGCCATCACTCCATCCTCGTCGACCTCGAGGTATTTCTGGGTGATGGAGACATAGCTATGGTTCAGCGCCGCCTTCAAAATCATAATATCGTTACCACTGTTCTTGTAGGTCTTCCGCGCCCAGGTCTTGCGCAGGGTATGCGTGCCCAAGCGTCCGTCGTTCTCATTCGCTGCTGCATCGAACGCTGCGCGCATGATGCGCCTAGCACTTTCGAGGGTGAGCGGCCGCAGGTTGCCTGACTCGTCGCCTTCGCGGCTGATGAAGAGCGGCATGTCCGGCTTGAATTCAAAGCGCCGGCGCAGCCGACCCAGGTAGCTTAAGAGGGCGCGGTGCAGTTCCGGCAGCACCGGTATCCATCTTGTGCGACCTTAGGCGTCCTTCATGTTGCGTGGGGCGACACCAATCTTGCTTACGATTTCTCCGTTGCGGAGGACGGAGCCTATTGTGAGGGAGAGGATTTCCGAGATGCGGAAGCCCGTGAACCACTGCGCGGTGATGAGGCACCGGTCCCGCGGCGGCAATTCGCGCACGACCAACAGGAGCATTCATTCTTCGAGGGGAGTAAGAGAGCGACGTCCAGCCATGCCCAAGCTGGGGAACCCGCCCACACTTCCCCCGGTATGGCGTTTGCCCTGTTAGGGCATACTTGCCGGGGCCAAAAGCATGTTCGAGTTACCTCTATTCTTAGGAGATAATCTCACGAATACCAGTGACGGCAAGGTGTTACTGGTTTTTTGTTGAATTGTAGTTGTTTTTCTGTTTTTATGCATACGTGACTAAGAAATTTAAAAGCAAAACCGCAATCCCGCAGCCGAATCTACCGCCGCACCATCCCGAGGCAGTGGCGATGATGGCGGATTCGATGCCTTGGAAGACCACGGCCCGTAATTTCCCCGTGGAGGACTACATCGAGGCGATTTCTAAGCTCCACGCTCGGGGATATAGTTATGCGGACATTGCCGATTTTCTAAACGAGAAACTGGCTGATCGCCTCGAAGGGAAGAAGATCACCCGGGGGCAGGTCTACCGGGTTTACCAGCAAGCCGCGGTGAAGAACGACCCCATGTCAGAGTTTCTCGGGATTAATCACATCACCGACGAACAAGCCGAAACCATCGCCGAGGCCGAAGACAAGAAACCAAAGGCCAAACCCGGCGAATAGAGCCCGTGAATACTTTGGGAAACAGGACCATTGATGCCCTGCTCACTTTGGAGCAGGCGGCAAAACTGCTGAATGTTTCGATCCGGCAAATTTACCGGTTAATCGCCGAAGGGGAATTCCCCGTAGTCATGGTCAGCAAACGGTCCCCTCGCCTCCGGCCTGGGGATCTCCAGCGATACCTCGAATCCTGCACCGTCCAGCACGGAACTTAATCCCCATGCAACAAACCGTTTTCAGACCAAGCCGGCAGATAAAGGGGAAACGGGTCGTTTCCCGTTATTTTGTGGGCCGTTATTCGCTCACGAATGGGGGAAAGGTGTTCCGGGTTGCATTAAATACGCCCGATAAGGCAATCGCCCGAAAACGGCTTTCGGAAATCGTTTTGGAAAAGCAAAGGGAAATGGAGGGATTAATCGCCCCTCGCCCATTCCGGGAGGCGGCGCTTTCGCCCATTTCCGCCCATTTGGCCGATTATGTCGCCGATTTAACGGCCCAAGAAAGGGACTCTCGCCACATAAAGGATACGTCCCGTCGAATCGAAAGAGTAGTAAGGGAAATCGGCTGGGAAACGCTTTCGGAGGTAAATGGAGCCGATTTTGTCGAATGGCGGTCGAATCTCTCCATTTCGGCGAAAACGAAAAAAGAGTATCTGGTATCGTTAAATGCCTTTTTTAATTGGCTTATTCGGCAGGAAAAATCGGCGCTAATCCCTTAAAAGCCGTTTCACAGGTCGAAATCCGGGGAAAACAGATTCGGCAGGCAAGGGCGTTTACCGAAAAGGAATTGGGCCGCCTTTTCGCCGTTTCCGGTCCCCGGATCCTCGTTTACCAAATGCTCTTCTATTCGGGCCAAAGAAAAGCCGAGGTCGAAGCGCTGCGCTGGCGCGATCTGCGGATCAATGAAACGGCTGCTTCCGCCCTTTTCCGGACCGCTACGACCAAAGATAAGGAAACGCGCTCGATTCCCCTGCCTCAGGCGCTGGCGGCCGAATTAAGGAAAATCCAGCCGGGCGACGAAAAGGCCGATTCAAAAGTCTTTTTCGGTATTTTCCCCCATTACGAAACTTTTCGGGCCGATTTGAAACGGGCGAAAATCGAGCACCGCGATTCGGCCGGTCACGTTGTCCATTCCCATTAGTTTCGAAAAACGCATGCCACCTTTGCCGCGCGCTATGGCGTGGCGCAGAAGGCCACGCAGGAAGTGCTCGGACATCCCGACGTTAACGTCACAGCGAACATTTACACGGAGATGCCCAGCGAGGCCATCCGCTCAGAGCTAAGAAAGCTCCCGTGGATCACCGAGAACGGCGTCGAAAACGAGGGCGAACACGAAGCACAGATTTGCGCCCAACTTTCCGGCGGAAGCGGCCATTTGGCGTCAGAACCTGACAATCCGGACGACACGTCCCAAGCAGGACGATATCTGAATGGCTCTTCATCAAAGATTGGGGACATGTGGTAATTAAGCCACCATGTCCCCTGCAATGATTGAACTAACGCTGCCAGGATACCGCATCGTCCGGTGCGAAAGCAACTCTGAGATGCGGATTTACC